>NZ_JBYSYF010000001.1:0-1040000 GCF_058782965.1 Stagnimonas sp. FW305-C-60 | reverse complement strand
AGGGCGGCGACTTCGACGGCATCATTCAAACCGCGGTGAAAGACGCCCTCACCGTCCCCGAGGCCAGCCAGTGGACGACCGTTTCGGTCAAGTCTGGACAAAGCCTGTCGGTCATCTTCGACGCCCTAGGCCTGGCTCACGACGAAGTCTTCAGCCTGCTGTCACTGGGAGGCGAGGTTCAGCGCCTGAAAAAGCTCAATGCCGGCGACGAGCTGCACATCCGCGTAGCCGACGACCGCCTGGAGGGCCTCACCTACGCGCTGGACGAGCGCCGCACGCTGGAAGTCCGCCGTGGCGACCGCGGCCTGGAGGCGGTGACGCTGACGGCGGAAATCGAACGCCACAGCACCGAGGTTGCCGGCGAGATCCGCGACTCGCTGTTCCTGGACGGCCGCCGCGCCCAGCTCTCGGACCGCCTGATCATGGAACTGGCCGACATCTTCGGCTACGACATCGACTTCGCGCAGGATCTGCACCCCGGAGACCGCTTCGCCGTGGTCTACGACCAGCTGTACAAGGGCAACAAGAAGCTGCGCGACGGCGACATCCTCGCCGCCGAGTTCACCAATCAGGGCCGCAAACTGCGGGCGGTGCGCTTCACCACGCCGGACGGCAACACCGCGTACTACACGCCGCAAGGTCAGTCATTGCGCAAGGCCTTCATCCGCACCCCGGTGGATTTCGCGCGCATCTCCTCGCCGTTCAACCTCCGCCGCCTGCATCCGATCCTGCACACCATCCGCGCCCACAAGGGCACCGACTACGCGGCTGGCACCGGCACGCCGATCAAGGCCACCGGCGACGGCAAGATCAGTTTCCAGGGCAAGAAGAGCGGTTACGGCAACGTGGTAATGATCAAGCACGGCTCCGGCGTCGAGACCCTCTACGCCCACATGTCACGCTTCCGCGCCGGCCTCTCGGTCGGCAGCCGCGTGCGACAGGGGCAGGTGGTCGGCTACGTCGGCAATTCCGGCTTGGCCACCGCGCCGCATCTGCACTATGAATTCCGCATCGATGGCATCCATCAGAACCCGATGACCGTGTCGCTGCCACGCGCCAATCCGGTGGACCCACGTTACATGGCGCGTTTCCGCGCCGACTCAGCCACCCAGGTGGCAGCACTGGAACGAGCCGATACGCGTCTCGCCAGCCTGACGCCCGCCAGCAGGAAGTAGGCGGTTAGCCACACACCGTCGTCCATGCCCCAGCGCGAGCGCTATATCGGCCTGATGTCCGGCACCAGTGCCGACGGCGTCGACGCGGTAGTCGCGGTGTTCGAAAACGGCCGCTATTCGGGGCTGCAAGGCGCTTACCACCTTGATTATCCGCCCGCCCTGCGCGACAGCCTGATCGCGCTGGGACGCGCCGCCAACGCTACCCTCGCCCTGCGGGAATATGCCCGCCTGGACGTGGCGGTGGGCGAGGTGTTTGCCGAGGCGGCCTTGGGCGTACTACGCAGCGCCGGCTTGGCCGCGGCGGACATCGTCGCGATCGGCAGCCACGGCCAAACCGTGTTCCACGATCCTCGCGGCGTGCACAGCAGCCTGCAGATCGGCGACCCGCACCATATCTCCGCACGCACCGGCCGGCCCGTGGTGGCTGACTTCCGCCGCGCCGACATCGCCCTGGGCGGCGAAGGCGCCCCCCTGGTTCCGGCCTTCCACCACGCGGTGTTTGCCGCCGCCGAACCACGCACGGTGGTGAATATCGGCGGCATCGCCAATGTCACCTGGCTGCCCGGAGCCGACAGCGGCGCGGTGCGCGGTTTCGACTGCGGCCCCGGCAATGGCCTGATGGACGAATGGATCCTGCGCGTGCAGGGGCGCCCCTACGACGAGGACGGTCGACTGGCCGCCAGCGGCTGTGTCAACGACAAGCTGATGCAGGCCTGGCTGAGTGACGCCTATTTCAGTGCACCGCCGCCCAAGAGTACCGGCCGCGCGCAATTCAATTTGGACTGGGCCAGGCGCCTGGCGGGCGACTCCCTGGAGCGCCTGAGCGCCGCCGACGTGCAGACCAGCCTCTGCGAGCTGACCGCGCGCAGCATCGTCGATGCGCTAGCGCCTGGCAGCCGGCGGGCACTGGTCTGTGGTGGCGGCGCGCGCAATCTCTATCTGATGGATCGCCTGCAAACGCTGGCCCCGGCGGTACGTTTTGAAAGCACCGCGGCCCATGGCCTGCCGCCGGAATGGGTGGAAGCCGCTGCATTCGCCTGGCTGGCACGGCGCCGGCTCAACAACGAGCCCGGCAATCTGCCGGCGGTCACCGGCGCCCAGTGCGCGACGCCGCTGGGCGCGATATTTCAGGTTGCGGCCAGCGCGCTCTGCGCCATGCCCTGAATCTAGCGGCTAGACCGAGAACGACGAACCGCAGCCGCAGGTGCTGGAGGCGTTGGGGTTGCGAATTACGAACTGCGCCCCTTCGGCGGTCTCCTTGTAGTCGATTTCCGCGCCTTCGAGGTACTGCAGGCTCATCGGATCGACCACCAGGGTCACACCGGCATTGGCGACGCAGTAGTCGTCCTCGGCCGGCTTTTCATCGAAGTTGAAACCGTACTTGAAGCCGGAGCAGCCGCCACCGGTCACGAAGACCCGCAGCACCTGCTCGGGATTGTCTTCCTCCGCCAGCAGTTCCTTGACCTTGTAGGCTGCGGAGTCGGTGAACACCAGGTTGGTCGAAGCAAGCACTACGGCAGCGGAATCATTGAGGTCCATGGAAGTACTCCTTACAGATGCTGCCTAGATCGGGGCGAGCCGCCGACATTCAATCCTATCAGGCCACCCGTGACAGGCCAGCCACGCCGGAACCCGCCTTGCCCTCGTCCTGCCCAGCCTCACCTTTGACGTGCGTGAGCGCGGACATCACCTCGTTGCCCTCGTAGATCAGCTGACCGTTGACCAGCGCGCCGGCCTCCATCTGCAGCACCCGGTAACGCACGTCGCCGACGATGCGGGCCTTGGCCCCCAGGGTGAGACGCTCCGAGGCGCGGACCTCGCCGACGATGCGGCCGTTGACCAATACGTTGGGCACCCGCACGTCGCCCTCGATGACGCCGGTTTCCGACAGCGACAGCGCCGCCGCCTTGTCGCCCGCGGACTGCACGCCGCCCTTGATGCGACCGTCCACATGCAGACCGCCGGCAAAGCGTACGTCACCGAGTATCTCGGTCTGACGGCCGATGAGGGTTTCCATGGCGGCCGGCTTGGCGCCGCCGAGTCCTCTAATCATTACTGCGCTCCTGTAGGGATTCGATGTTGGCCCAGTCGTATTGGTCCACCACGCTGGGCCGGTCGTTCGCGGGCTTGAGGGTGACCAGCACGCGGGTGGGCTTGAAGCCCGCCGGCAGCCGGAACTCGCCGCTGAACTCCTCGAAATACTTGAAGGAAAATACCAGATTCTTGTCACCGCTCGTCACCAGCTCGGCAAGCGGAATCTGTGTGCTCTTCGCCCCCTGCAACCCCTCGATGCTCAGCTCGACATTGCCGGCGATGCGGCTCTCCTCGCGCACCGACTGGATCAGCACCAGCTCGTACTTCCAGCCGGTCGCGGTCTTGCGCATCTTGAGGTCTTGCACCCGCACGCCGGCGCGCGCCTCCTTGGGCGAAACAATGCCGCGATAGAAGGCCAGCTGCTCGCGCAGCGAGGCCGACTCCGCCTCCAGCTTGGCCAAGGAGTCCTTCACCGTCTTGCAGGCGTCGCCGTCGATGGTCTTGGACTGCTCGGCATAGGCCAAGGCGTCGCGCAGATCACCGATCTCCTTCTTTGCGACGCGCAGTTGCTGGGTCAGCGTCCGGCGCTCGTCCAGCAGGCGGTCACGCTCGCTGGTGGCTTTCTCGAAGTCGGCAACCGCGCTTTTCTTGGTGTAGCGATACAGGCCCCAGCCGGACAGCGCCAGCAGCATGGCGATGGCCGCAGTCAGCAATAACCGCATGCGCGGCCGGTGCCGCCGGATGATGATGGTGTGCCGCATGCCCGTTCGCCCGTCGTCTCAGGGCGCCAGGGCCGGCGCGTCCAGCCCCATCGTTTCGGGCAGGCCGAACATGAGGTTGAAGCATTGCAGAGCCTGACCAGAGGCGCCTTTCACCAGATTGTCGATGACCGACAGCACCACCACCGTCTCGCCATCGGGCGCCAGATGCGGGCTCAACCGGCAAACGTTGGCGCCGCGCACGCTGCGGGTCTCCGGGTGATCGCCCACCGGCAGCACATCGACGAAGGCCTCGCCGGCGTACCGCTGGGCGTACAGGCCCCGCAAGTCCGCCACCGGCCTGCGCAGGCGGGCGTAGAGAGTGGCGTGGATGCCGCGGCTCATAGGCACCAGATGCGGCACGAAGGTGATGCCCACAGTCTCGCCAGCGCAGCCGGACAAGCCTTGGGTGATCTCCGGCAGGTGCCGATGCCCCGGCACGCCGTAGGCCTTGAAGCTCTCGGTAACCTCGCAGTAAAGCGAGGCGATCTTGGCCTCGCGACCGGCGCCGGAAGTACCGGACTTGCAGTCGGCGACCAGGCCACGGGTCTCGATCAACCCAGCCTCCAGCAGCGGCGCCAAACCCAGTTGCACCGAGGTGGGATAGCAGCCGGGGCAGGCTACCAGCCGCGCCTTGCGGATTGCCTCGCGGTGCAGCTCCGGCAGGCCGTACACCGCTTCGGCCAGCGCCGCCGGGGCACTGTGCTCAAGCTTGTACCAGCGCTGGAACTCGGCGGCGTCCTTCAGACGGAAGTCGGCCGACAGATCAAGCACCTTCACGCCGCGCTCGATCAGCGCCGGCGCCATCTGCATGGCGGTGCCGTGCGGGGTGGCGAAGAACACCGCATCGCAGGCGGCCAAGCGCTCCAACTCGGGAGCCTCGAACACCGCTTCGCAATGCCCACGCAGGGCCGGGAACAGGGCGTCGGCGCGCTTGCCAGCCTCCTGCCGCGAGGTCAGGACCCGCAGGTCCGCGCGCGGGTGCCGCGCCAGCAGGCGCAACAGCTCGGCCCCGGTGTAGCCGGTGCCACCAACGATGCCAATCTTGATGCCTTCCGCCATGATCCTTCCGCCTTGACTATCCCCGGCTGCCTTGAGGCGCGGCCGTGCGAGCGGCGATGATACGTGTTCACTTCCGCTTCGTGCGCACCATGCTCTGGCTCAAAGCCCTGCACATCGTCTTCGTCATCTCGTGGATGGCCGGCCTGCTGTATCTGCCCAGGCTGTTCGTCTACCACACGGAGGCGACCGACGAGGTCGGCCACCAGCGCTTCTGCGTGATGGAGAAGCGCCTTTACGCGCTCAGCCTGATCGCCATGATCGGCACCTGGCTGTTCGGCATCGCCACGCTGCTGTCGGCCGACGCCGCCTATGCCAAGGCGACCTACTGGGGCATGGGCTGGTTGCACGCCAAACTGGCGCTGGTGCTGGCCTTATCCGGCTATCACGGCTGGCTGAAGGGCCGGCTGCAGGCCTTCGCCAACCGCAAGAACACCCACAGCGCCCGCTATTACCGCATCGCCAACGAAGTGCCGGCGGTGCTGATGGTGGTGATCGTGATCTTGGTGGCGGTCAAGCCGTTCTGATCGGTCATCTGGACACAAAAAAAGGCCGCTATCGCGGCCTTTTTTGTACCCAACCCAAGCTAGGAGCCGCTCGGCGGCTCCATCTGGCTCTGGCAATAGTTCTGCAGGCCCACCGTCTCGATCAACTTGAGCTGCTCCTCGATGAAGTCGATGTGCTCCTCCTCGCTCTTCTGGATATGCACCAGTAGCTCGCGGGTCACGTAGTCCTTGACGCCCTCACAGTGAGTGATCGCGGCGGCATAGAGCGGATGCGCCTCCAGCTCCAGCTTGAGATCACATTCCAGGATCTCCTTGACGTCCTCGCCGATGTAGAGCTTACCGAGATCCTGGAGATTGGGGAGGCCTTCGAGGAACAGGATGCGGGCAATCAGCCGGTCCGCATGCTTCATCTCGTCGATGGACTCGTGGTACTCGTACTTGCCGAGCTTCCTGAGCCCCCAGTTTTCCAGCATGCGCGCATGCAGGAAGTACTGGTTGATGGCCGTCAGCTCGTTCTTGAGCGCGAGATTGAGATATTCGAGAACTTTCGCGTCGCCGCGCATGGCCGTACTCCGCTTGGGGCTGGAACGGCAGGTTACACCCCGTTCAAGTACGCGAGCAAGCTATTGTTTTATTTTGATATTTATTCGCCTTTACAGGCGATTCTCAGTTACCGACCAGCCAGCGCGTCTCAGGCCGCAACCAGGCCCGAGCCGCTGAACAAGGGCTGCTCGGCAGCGGCGCGGCGAGCAGTCGCCTCGACCAAGGTCCGGCGCGCGTCCGGCACGCACTTGCCGCAGCAGGTCCCCAAACCAGTCAGGTTCTTAAGGTCGCGCAGCGACACGGCCCCCTCATTCACCGCGCGGTGAATGTGCTTGTGGCTGACGGCTTTGCAGACGCAGACGTACATGGGAACCAACCGACTCGACTTGCTGGACGCAGCGGAACCGCACTGCGAGTCGCAGATTATTGCCAATGAGAATGGTTGTCAATCGAGAACGCGACGCACTGCGTCGGCCTCTTCCCGACTCAGCCGCTGGCGTCGCCGGTAGCCCGCGCGCCAGCGACGAGCGCCAGTTCTTCCAGAGCCCGCTGGTAAACCTCGCGCTTGAAGAACACCACATCGCGCACCGGCTGCCAGTAGTCCACCCAGCACCAGGCGTCGAATTCCGGCCGCTCACCGGCATCCAGGCGCACCTGCGTCTCCTCGGCCAGCAGGCGCAGCACGAACCAGCGCTGCTTCTGGCCGATGCAGACCGGCCGCCGGCCGCGGCGCACCAGATGCTTGGGCAGGCGGTAGCGCAGCCAGTCGCCAGTCACCCCCAACACCTCGACGTGCTCGGGCAGCAGGCCGAGTTCTTCCTGCAATTCGCGGAAGCAGGCCTGTTCGGGAGTTTCGCCACGCTTGATCCCGCCCTGCGGGAACTGCCAGGCCTGCTGGCCGATACGCTTCGCCCAGAGTACCCGCGCCCGGCCATCAGCCGGCATGCCGAGCACGATGATGCCGACATTGGGGCGGAAGCCATCGGAGTCGATCACGTGCACGTCCCTGTAGATTGACTGCATCTTTTCACAGGCCCTCGGCGGCGGGCAATCACAGGCGGCGGTGAGTCGCCAGGGCGCTGGTATCCTGCTTGGCTTCACCCCGCCACCCCGCGCCCACCCATGCACCTTGCGGTTTTCGACCTCGACCACACCCTGCTGGCCGCCGACAGCGACTACCTCTGGGGCCAGTTCCTCTGCGACCAGGGCCTGGTCGACCGCGAGCACTACGAAACCCGCAACCGCCAGTTCTACGCCGACTATGCCGCCGGGGAGCTCGACGTGGACGCCTTCTACCAGTTCTCGCTGGCCCCGCTGATGCTGAAAAGCCTCGCCGAGTGGGAACCGCTACGGCAGCGCTTCGTGGCAGAGCAAATCCGCCCCCGGGTGGCCCGGCAGGCGCCGGAGCTGCTGGCCCGCCACCGCGATCGGGGCGACCTGCTGCTGATCACTACCGCCACCCAGCGCTTCATCACCGAGCCGATTGCCGAGTTGCTGGGCGTCGAGCACCTGCTGGCTTCCGAGCCCGAAATCGAGGATGGCCGCTTCACCGGCCGGCTCCGGCGCGCCAACTTCCAGGCCGCGAAAGTCAGCGGCTTGCAAGCCTGGCTGGCGGAACGCGCCATCGCGCCCAGGTCGATCACCGCCTATTCCGACTCCCGCAACGACATTCCGCTGCTGGAACTCGCCGACACCGCCGTCGCGGTCGACCCCGACCCAACCCTGCGCGAACATGCCGGCCGCAAGGGCTGGTCGGTGATCAGCCTGCGCTGAGCCCCGCGCCTAGGGCTCCAGCCGCTCCAGGAGCCAGGCGCCGCCCTGGCGCCGATAGCGCAGGCGATCGTGCAGACGATTGAGCCGGCCCTGCCAGAACTCCACCCGTTCCGGCACCAGCGCATAGCCGCCCCAATGCGGCGGCAGCGGCACCTCCGCGTCTGCGTAGCGGCGCTCGTTTTCGGCCAGCCGGGCATCAAGGCTCTCGCGGCTGTCCACCACCTGAGACTGCTGCGAAGTCCAGGCGCCGATCTGTGAACCGCGCGGACGCGTGTGGAAGTACTGCTCGGACAGCGACTCCGGCAGCTTCTGCACCCGCCCCTCGAAGCGCACGCTGCGCTCGATGCGATCCCACCAGAAGGTCGCCGCCGCCAGCGGGTTGGCCGCCAGCGCCTCGCCCTTGCGTGAAGCGTAGTTGGTGTAGAAGCACAAGCCGCCCTCGTACCAACCCTTGAACAGCACCACCCGCGCCGAAGGCTGGCCGCCGGCATCGACGGTGGCCAGCACCATCGCGGTCGGCTCCAGGATGTCGGCGCCCTCGGCGTCGGCGAACCAGCGCTCGAACTGCTGGACGGGATCGGGCTGCACCGTCGTCTCGATCAACGGCGGATTCTTGGTGTACTGGGCCATGGGGCTCCTCTGGCAGGTTCGGCCGTAAACTCTCGGTCCCCGCCATTTTCTCAGGAAATCCGCATGTCGAACGTCCCCGCCAGCTTCCGTGCCCTGCGCGTGCGCAGCGAGGGTGGACATAGCGCGCGCTTTGAAACGCTGGGCATCGAGGATCTCAGCGCCGGCGAGGTCGTAGTGCGGGTCGCGTACTCCAGCATCAACTACAAGGATGCCCTGGCGGTGACCGGCAAGGGCAAGATCCTGCGCGGCTCGCCGCGCACACCGGGCATCGATCTTTCCGGCGTGGTCGCGCAGAGCAGCGACCCGCGCTATCCACCCGGCACCAAGGTGCTGGTCACCGGCTGCAACATCGGCGAGCAGCTGGACGGCGGCTACAGCGAGTACGCCCGCCTGCCCGCCGAGGCCATCGTGCCGCTACCCGAGGGCCTGAGCCTGGCCGAGGCCATGGCCATCGGCACCGCCGGCTTCACCGCCGCCTTGGCGCTGCGGCGGATGCTGGAGAATCATCAAACGCCGGCGATGGGCAGCATCCTGGTCACCGGCCCCACCGGCGGCGTCGGCAGCATCGCCATCGCCCTGCTCAAGCGTGAGGGTTTTCACGTCACCGCGCTCACCGGCAAGCCGGAGGCCGCGCGCGACTACCTGAACTCGCTCGGCGCCGACGTGATCCTTGATCGCAACAGCCAGGCCATGGGCAGCAAGCCGCTGGAGACCGCGCTTTGGGGCGGCGCCATCGACAACCTCGGCGGACCCACGCTCAACTGGCTGACCCGCACGGTGAAACCCTGGGGCAACATCGCCAGTATCGGGCTGGCACAGTCGCATACGCTGGAAACCACGGTGATGCCTTTCATCCTGCGCGGCGTGTCGCTACTGGGCATCCATTCGGTGGAATGCCCGCGCGCCTGGCGGCTGGCGCTCTGGGACAAGCTGCGCGCCGACTGGCGGCCGGCCGGGCTGATGGAACACATCGTCGCCCGCACCATCACCCTCGACGAGCTGCCCGCCGCCTGTGAAGACCTGATCGCCGGCCGGGTCACCGGCCGCACCCTGGTGCGCATCGCCAGCAACTGAACGCCGCAACACGGGCTTCAGTTGAGTTGCAGCGCCTTGAGGTGGTCCAGCTTGGCGGCGTAGAGGTCGCGACTGCCGCGGGTGGTGCTGCTATCCAGCGCCAGCCGCAGTTCCTTGCGCGCCAGGCGCGCCTCGCCGAGCTGCAGGTAGGTCATGCCCAACGCGAAATGCACCTCGTGTGCGTAGGGCATGCGCGCGAGCTCCTTGCGGAACAGCTCCCGCGCCTGCCGGTAGTCCTGGCGCTGCAGCGCGGCCAAACCCAGGTCGAAGAAATGGAACGGCGGCTCCGGGCTGACCCGCGCCAACCGCGCCAGTAGTGGCGCGGCCTCCGCCTGCCGACCCTGGTCGGTAAGCAGGTCGGCGAGATTCGACAGCACCTGGGCATTGTCCGGCTCGCGCGCCAGCGCATAGCGCAGGGTCTGCTCGGCCTGGCCGGTATCGCCGTGGCGCAGGTAGATCACCCCCAGCGTGTTGTAGGCATTGAGATAGTCGGGGGCGGCGGCGATGGCCGCGCGCGCCCACCAATAGGCCTGCTCGGGCCGCTGCTCGGCCAGGGTTTCGGCGGCGCGGTTGTTCAGATACATCGCCAGCACGGTCGCCTCCGACACCGTGTGCGTGTATTGCCCGCGCATCTCCTCCGGCGGCAGGAAGTCGATGGTCATCTCCGCCTCGTCGCCGCCGCGCAGCCGGTCGCGGCCGCTGGCACCCAGGCTGAGGTTGATGTGACCGCTGAGAAACAGCATGCCGCCGCCGCGGCTCCAGGTGTCGTAGCCGTACACGCTCTGGTAGCGCACCGGGATACCCAGCTGCTTGGCGAACGCGGCGGTCATGATCACCAGCGACAGGCAATTGCCGGCCCGCGCCTCGAAAGCCTGCTCGGCATTGCGGGTCATGGTCGCGTCGTATTCCAGCCGCAGCTGGTCGCGCAGCGCCTCGAACAAGCCGTGCCGCGGCCCGCGGGCCTGCACTTTCGGCGTGATCCGCTCGTCCAGATAGCGCTGCATCTCTGGGCTGAGCGCGAATATCGCCTCGGCGCGCACCGGCTCGGCCGGTGGCGGGAAGCGGGCGTCGATGAAGATCGAGTCGGGGGCGGGCAGCCCGGGCTGACTGGCGCAGCCAACCAGCAGCAACACACTCAGCAGCGCGATGCGGGTTTTCATCCGGATTCTCCTCCGCCACCACCGCCGGCGAGACCGGAACCCATCACCTCAGGCCCGCGCCTAGCGTCCGATGAAGATAGAGACTCTCATCCCGAATTGAAACCGCGCCTGACCTGGCCGGCGGTTGCCGGCCAAGTCAGGGTGCGGCCAGGCTCAGGCGGCGAGGGCCGGGTAGTCGGTGTAACCCTTGGGCCCCGGCGTGTAGAGCGTGGCGAAGTCCACCGCGTTGAGCGGCGCCTTGCTGGCGAAGCGCTGTACCAGATCGGGATTGGCCAGAAAGGCCTTGCCGTAGACGATGGCATCGGCACGACCCTCGCGGATCGCGGCGTTGCCGCTGTCGGCGTCGAAGCCGCCGTTGAGTAGCAGGGGGCCCTTGAAGTGCGCGCGGGCGATCCGCGCCAGCTCCTGCTCGGCGGGCAGGTCCCACTGCTCGTGGCGCAGCTCCAGATGGCCGACGCCGCGCTTCTGCAGCTCCTTGGCGACGTATTCCACCAGCGCCTGCGGCTGCGACTCCGCCATGTCGTTGAAGGCCACCAGCGGCGAGATGCGCACGCCGACCCGACCGGCGCCGAGCACCGAGATGCAGGCGTCGACGACCTCCAGCAGCAAGCGCGCGCGGTTCTCGATGGAGCCACCGTACAGATCAGTGCGGTCGTTGACCGAATCGCGCAGGAACTGGTCGATCAGATAGCCATGCGCGCCGTGGATCTGCACTGCATCGAAGCCGGCGGCCTTGGCACGCTCGGCAGCCTTGCGGAACAGCTCGACGATGCCGGGGATCTCCTCGGTACGCAGCGGTCGCGGCGTCTCGTAGGGCACCTTGCCCTTGGGCGTGTGGGTGAGGTCGTTGCGGATCGGCTTGTTGCTGGAGCTGATCGGCTGCACGCCGTTGATGTCGGAATGCGCGGCGCGGCCAGCGTGCCAGAGCTGGATGGCGATGCGCCCGCCGGCGGCGCGGACGGCGTCGGTGACGCGCTTCCAGCCGGCCTGCGTCGCCTCGTCAAACAAGCCGCCCTCACCCAGATAGGCGCTGGCATCCGGGCTGATCAGCGCGCACTCGGTGAAGATCAGGCCGGCACCGGCGCGCTGGCGGTAGTACTCCACCATCAGATCGTTGGGAATGTGGGTCGTCCCGGCGCGGGTACGGGTGAGCGGCGCCATCAGGATGCGGTTGGGCAACTCGAGCGCGCCGAGCTTGAGCGGACTGAAGAGATCGAGGGACATGGGAACTCCTTTCGGTTTTATTTGGCTACCGGCTCGGTCAGCGACCGACGCCGAGGGAATCGCGGGTTCAGCGAGGATGCCAGGCATCGCGGCATAAAGGGCTTGGAACAGGCGTTGCGAATCGCTCATGTCGGCGCTCCCTGACCCGGTTCAAGGCCCCAGCCACCACCCAGCGCCTTGTACAGCGCCACCGCCGAGGTATTGACCGCGGTCTCGCTGGCGGCGACGGCGTCTTCGGCGGCCAGCAGGCTGCGCTCGGCGTCGAGCAGCACCAGGAAGTCGATCACCCCCGCCTTGTACTGGATGCGCGCCAGCTCGGCGGCACGGCGCGCGGCGGCGGCCTGGTCCAGCGTGTGCAGCAGGCGCTGGCGCGACTGGCTCACCGCCACGAAGGCGTTCTCGGTCTCTTCCAGCGCAGTCAGCACGGTCTGCTCATAGCGAGCCACCGCGCCGCGGCTGCGGGCATCGGCGGCATCGACGCGGGCGGCGACGCTGCCGAGGTCGAAAGCGGCCCAGGACAACGTCGGCCCGGCGCTCCAGGCGCGGCTGGCGGCGCCGAGGTCGCCAAAGCTGCCGGCGCTGAAGCCGGCAAAGCCGCTCAGGCTCAGGCGCGGGAAGTAGTCGGCGGTCGCCACGCCGACACGGGCGGTGGCGGCGTGCAGCTCGGCGGCGGCGCGGGCGACGTCCGGCCGGCGGCGCAGCAGCTCGCCCGCCTCGCCTACCGGCAGCGGCCGGTTGAGCGCGGCGACGGTGGCCGCGGCCGGCGGCTGCCAGACGCCGGGACGCTGCCCGAGCAGCACCGCCAGCCGATGCTCGGCGCGACGACGCTGGGTTTCCAGCAAGGGCATGTCCGCCTCGGTGGCGGCCAGACGGGCACGGGCGCTGGCGACATCCAGCTCGGTGCCACGACCGGCGTCGTAGCGCACCTGGGTCAGGCGCAGCGTCTCCTTCTGGCTGTCGCGATTGCGCTCGGCGACATCCAGCTGCTGGGCGCTGCCGCGCCACTCGAAGTAGTTGCGCGCGACCTCGGAGGCCACCAGCACCTGCGCTTCGTGCAGGCTGGCCTGGGCCGCTTCGGCGTCGGCGCGCGCGGCTTCAGTGCCGCGCCGCACCCTGCCGAACAGATCCAACTCCCAGGCGGCGTCAAAGCCCAGCCGCAGGCTCTCGGTCTGGCCGCGTGGGCCGGTGCTGTTGGCACCGAGCTGCGCCGCCTCGCCCTTCTGCGCGCTGCCGCTGGCGGTGACCTGCGGATAGGCGTCGTTGCGCTGGTCGCGGAACAGGGCGCGCGCTTCCTCGACCCGGCTCAAGGCGAGGGCCAGGTCGCGGTTGGCGAGCAGTGCCTGATCGACCAGACCGCTCAGCGCCGGATCGCCGAGCTGCGTCCACCAGCGCGCTTCCAGGCTAGCGCCGACCACGGTGTCGGCCCCGGCGCGGGTAAAGCTCGCTGGCGCGGTCTCCGGCGCCTGGTAGTCGGTGCCCACCGCGCAGGCGGCGAGTGCGAAGGCCGACAGCGCGGCAGCAAGTGGAGCGAGCCGGCTTACCACGGCAGCGCCTCGCCCTGATGGAAGTAACCGCCATTCGGGCCGTCGGCGGGCAGTGTCGCCAGCCAGACGCTGGTCTTGGCGCCGTCGGAAATGCTCATCGGCGCGGCCGCGCCGCCCATGTCGGTCTGTACATGGCCGGGATGCGCGGCATTGACCTTGTGCGGGGTATCGCGCAGCTCGTAGGCGAGATGCACGGTCCAGGCATTCACCGCGCTCTTGCTGACGTTGTAGGCCGGCACCTTGTAGTCGTAGATCGGCGAGCCGGGGGTCTGATGCAGGGTGTTGCTGGCGAGGATGCTCGACAGATTGACGATGCGCGCGCCGCTGGACTTCTTCAGCAGCGGCAGAAAGGCCTGGGTGACGGCGACCAGACCGAAGACATTGGTGTCGAAGGTCTTGCGCCAGGTGTCCAGCGACTGCTCCGAGGGCTTCTTGTCGCCGGCATCGAGCAACACGCCGGCATTGTTGACCAACACGTCGATACGGCCGTGCTTCTGGGCGATCACCGCGACCGCGGCGGCGATGGAGCCGGCATCGGTCACATCCAGCTGCAAGGGCTCGACCTCGCCGCCCAGCGAGTTGGCGGCTTCCACCGCCTTGCCGCGATCACGGGCGGCGAGGATGACGTGATGGCCCAGGGCCGCGAGCTGCCTGGCGGTTTCCAGGCCGATGCCCTTGTTGGCGCCGGTGATAAGGCTGATGGGTTTGGAATTGCTCATCGGATTTCCTTGATTCTTGGGTTTAGTGGGCTTCGAGGCCGGCCAGGGAATAGGCGGTGACCGGCTTGGGCTTGCGCTGAGCGAGCTTGCGGATGACCAGATAGAACACCGGCGTCATCAGCAGACCGAAGAAGGTGACGCCGATCATGCCGGCAAACACCGCCACGCCCATGGCGTGGCGCATCTCGGCGCCGGCGCCGCTGGAATAGACCAGCGGCAGCACGCCCATGACGAAGGCCAGCGAGGTCATCAGGATCGGCCGCAGACGCAGGCGGCAGGCTTCCAGCACCGCGTCCCAGGTGCTCACACCCGCCTCTTCCCGCTCCTTGGCGAACTCGACGATCAGGATCGCGTTCTTGCAGGCGAGGCCCACCAGCACGATCAGACCGATCTGCGTGAAGATGTTGTTGTCGCCACCCGAGAGCCAGACGCCGGTGATCGCCGAGAACAGGCACATCGGCACGATCAGGATCACCACCAGCGGCAGACTCCAGCTCTCGTACTGCGCAGCCAGCACCAGAAAGGCCAGCAGCACGCAGAGCGGGAAGATCAGCAGCGCGGTGTTGCCGGCGAGAATCTGCTGATAGGTCAGCTCGGTCCACTCGTAGGCCATGCCATTGGGCAGCTCGGACTTCACCACCTCCTCGATGATCTTCTGCGCCTGGCCGCTGGAATAGCCGGCCGCGGGCGCGCCGTTGATCTCGGCGGTGACATAGCCGTTGTAGTGCATCACCCGGTCCGGCCCGGCGGTCTCGTTGACCTTCAGGAAGGCGCCCAGCGGCACCATCTCGCCGGCGCTGTTGCGCACCTGGAGACGGGTCACGTCCTCCGGTTGCAGGCGGAAGCGCAGGTCGGCCTGGGCGTTGACCTGGTAGGTGCGGCCGAAGCGGTTGAAGTCGTTGACGTAGAGCGAGCCTAGGTAGATCTGCAAGGTTTCGTTGATCGCCTGCAGGCTCACGCCCTGGGCCTTGGCCTTTTCGCGGTCGATGTCGGCGTAGATCTGCGGCACGTTGACCTGGTAGCTGCTGAACACGCTGCTCAAGCCCGGCGTCTGCCGCGCCTTGTGCAGGATGTTCTGGGTCACCGTGTACAGCTCGTCAAAGCCCAGGCCGGCGCGGTCTTCCAACTGGAGCTTAAAGCCACCGATGGTGCCCAAGCCCTGTACCGGCGGCGGCGGGAACACCGCGATGAAGGCCTCCTGGATGCCGCCGAACTTCTCGTTGAGCGAAGACGCGATCTCCGCCGCCGACAGCCCCGGCCCCTTGCGCTCGTCGAAACCTTTCAGCGAGGCGAAGACGATGCCGGCATTGGGCGCATTGGTGAAGCCATTGATCGACAGGCCCGGGAAGGCGACCGCCGAGGCCACGCCTGGCTGCTCCATCATGATCCGGCTCATCTCGCGGATCACCTGTTCGCTGCGGTCCAGCGTCGCAGCGTCCGGCAGGTTGGCGAAGGCCACCAGGTACTGCTTGTCCTGCTGCGGCACGAAGCCTTCCGGTACCGTCTTGAAGCCCAGCGCGGTCAGGCCCAGCAGGCCGCCGTAGACCATCAGCACCACCGCCGCACCACGCAGCAGGCGCTGCACGCCACTGACATAACCACGGCCGGCGCTGGCGAAGAAGCGATTGAACGGCCGGAACAGCCAGCCGAAGGCGGCGTCGATGCCGCGCTGGAAGCGATCCTTGGGCGCGTCGTGGCCCTTGAGCAGCACTGCCGCCAGCGCCGGCGACAGGGTCAGCGAGTTGAAGGCGGAGATCACCGTCGAGATGGCGATGGTCAGCGCGAACTGCTTGTAGAACTGGCCGGTCAGCCCACTGATGAAGGCGGTGGGGATGAACACCGCGCACAGCACCAGCGCCGTGGCGACGATGGGGCCGGTGACTTCGCGCATGGCCTGCCGCGTCGCCTCCAGCGGCGTCTTGCCCAGCTCGATGTTGCGCTCGACGTTTTCGACCACGACGATGGCGTCGTCGACGACGATGCCGATCGCCAGCACCAGACCGAACAGCGAAAGCGCATTGAGCGAGAAGCCGGCGGCGTGCATCACCGCGAAGGTGCCCACCAGCGAAACCGGCACCGCCGCCAGCGGAATGATGCTGGCGCGCCAGGTCTGCAGGAACAGGATCACCACCAGCACCACCAGCAGCAGCGCCTCGAACAGCGTGTGCACCACCGCCTCGATGGAGCCGCGCACGAACACCGTCGGGTCGTAGACGATTTCGTAGTCGATGCCCTGCGGGAAGTCCTTCTTCAGTTCCTCCATCTTGGCGCGGACGTCATTGCTGATCTCGATGGCATTGCTGCCCGGCCGCTGGAAGATCGGCAACGCCACCGCCGACTTGTTGTTGAGCAGGGAGCGCAGCGCGTAGTTGGAGGAGCCCAGCTCGACGCGGGCCACGTCCTTGAGCCGGGTAATGGCGCCGTCGGCACCGACGCGGACGACGATGTCGCCGAACTCTTCCTCGGTGGTCAGGCGGCCGGCGGCATTGATGTTGAGCTGAAAATCTGTTGGATACGCGCCACTAGGCGCGTGCGCGGCATTGGGCGCCGGCGGCGCACCGAGCTGGCCGGCGGCCACCTGCTGGTTCTGCTCGCGGATGGCGGCGATCACCTCGCTGGCCGACAGCCCACGGCTGGCGACCTTCTCGGGGTCGAGCCAGACCCGCATCGAATAGGCGCCGGCGCCGAACACCTGCACGTCGCCGACGCCTTCGATGCGCGCCAGCTCGTCCTTGACCCGCAGGCGGCCGTAGTTGGCGACGTAAAGATCGTCGTAGCGGCCATCGGGCGAAAGCAGATGCACGACCATGGTCAGATCGGGCGAGGCCTTCTGGGTGGTGACGCCGAGGCGCTGCACTTCCTGCGGCAGCTGCGGCAGCGCCTGGGCGACGCGGTTCTGCACCAGCACCTGCGCCTTGTCGATGTCGGAGCCGATAGCGAAGGTGATGGTCAGCGTCATCGCGCCGTCGGAGGTGGCCTGCGAGAACAGGTACTGCATGCCCTCGACGCCGTTGATGCTCTGCTCCAGCGGGCTGGCCACGGTCTCGGCGATGACCTTGGGATTGGCGCCCGGGTAGGCGGCGCGCACCACCACGGTTGGCGGCACTACCTCCGGGTACTCGCTGATCGGCAACTGGCTCAGCGACAGCGCGCCGGCAATGAAGACGATGGCCGACAGCACCGCGGCGAAGATCGGCCGGTTGACGAAGAATTGGGAGAAGTTCATGTCGGTCTCCGGCTTACTGCGCGGCGCGCGCGCTGCTGCCGGCCACCGCCAGCTTCACCGACTCGTCGTGGGCGGAAACCTGGGCGACGCCGGTGCCGCTACGGCCCTCGCCCATCGCCACCAGCTGCGGCGCCACCGCCGTGCCCGGCTTCACCCGCTGCAGGCCGTTGACGACGATGGACTCGCCGGGCTTCAAGCCGCTACGGATCACCCGCAGGCCATCGACGCGCGGGCCGGTGCTGACCTGTCGGTACTGCGCCAGCTTGTCGGCGCCGACGGTGAGCACGAACTTGCGGTCGAGATCGGTACCGATGGCGCGGTCATCGACCAGCGCCGCCTCGAAGCTCTGGCCGGCGACCAACTTCACCCGGGCGAACAAGCCGGGCGTGAAGCGTCCGCTGGCGTCATCGAGGGTGGCGCGGACGCGGATCAGGCCGTCGTGGCTGGCGTTGTCGACGAAGTCGAGTCGCGCCGCGTGCGGCGTGCCGGCCTCGTCCATCAGGCCGACGTACACCTGAGCCGCGTCGTCGCGCGCCAGCGTGGCGAGGTAGCTCTGCTCGTCGAGGTCGAAGGAGACGTAGACCGGATCGACGCTGACCACCGTGGTCAGTACGCTCTGGGCGCTGACCAGGTTGCCGGCGGTGATCAGCGCACGGGAGACGCGGCCGTCGAGCGGCGCGGTGACCCGGGTGTAGGAGAGATCCAGCCGCGCCGCCCGCAGCGCCGCCTGCACCGAGGCGACCTCGGCGGCGGCCACCGCCTCGCCGGAGCCCAGCCGGTCGTGCTCCTCTCGCGAGATCGCGCCCTGCTCGATCAGCAGCGCCGAGCGCGCGCGGTTGGCCTGGGCCAGCCGGTACTGGGCCTGGGCGCGGTCGAGTTCCGCCTCCAGGCGCTCGACCTGGGCGGCGAAGGGACGCGGGTCGATCTGGAACAGCAGCTGGCCTTTCTTCACCAGCGCGCCTTCCTGCAAGGGCGCCGACTCGATGAAGCCGGAGACCCGCGGACGAATCTCCACCTGCTGCACCGCCTCGATGCGGCCGGTCAGTTCGCGCCAGTCCTTGAGCGTCTTGAACGGCACTTCCGCGACACTCACCTGGGGCGCGGTGGGCGCCGGGCTTTCCTTGGCTTCGGAGGCGCCGCAGGCGGCCAGGGTGAACAGGCTGAGGGAGAACAGACCCAGCAGGGCGGCCTTGCGCGCTGTGGGGAAAATGAGGGTACTGGGCATGGCGGACTCCCTGGTAAGGCGGGTGATGGTCGTCACCGTTGGCGGAGCGGGCCTTGCCGTGCATCTGCTGCGGCTTGACACTGCGCCGTCACAGCCCAATGATGCGGATGTGACAGTACCGTTCGGTAACATCTGGAATTGATGTTAGTGACCGGTCAGTATCATTTCAAGCAAGTTGTGCGAGGAGGCTCCAATGTCTAGCCCAAGTGTTTCAGCCGAAAAGGAATTTGCCGCCAAAGCAGCGGCGAATGGCGGCTGCGCCACGGCCAAGCCCAGCGCTCGCGACCGCATTTTTGCGGCCGCCCGCGACTTGTTTTACCGCCAAGGCATCCGCGCGGTGGGCGTCGAGTCCATCGCCCAGGAGGCCGGCGCCACCAAGATGAGCCTGTACCGCGCCTTCCCGTCCAAGGACGAGCTGGTGGCCGAGTGCCTGAAGCAGTCCGAGCGCGAGTTCTGGATCTGGTGGGACGAAACCATCGCGCCGCACGCGAAGCATCCGGAGGCCGCGGTACTGGCGCTGTTCAAGAGCATGAGCGCCAAGGCCAAGACCTGCGAGAAGCGCGGCTGCGCGATCGGCAATGCCTCGGTGGAACTCACCGAGGTCGATCACCCCGGTCGCCATGTGGTCGAGGGCTACAGCCGCGAGAAGCGCCGGCGCCTGCGCGAGTTGTGCGTGGCGATGAATGCCCGCGACCCCGAAGGCCTGGCCGACGGCCTCTTGCTGCTGATGGACGGCGGCTACTTCAGCCGTCTCAGCTTAGGCCCCGGCGGCCCCACCGCCAGCATGGCCAAGGCGGCGCAGGCCTTGATCCGCGCCTACACCCAGTAAGGGCGCTTAAGCCCCTGTCTCCCCTTGCGATGCAGGGGAGACAATGAAGTTGCGCTAAATCTTCAGCCGCTGCACCGGCTCGCCATTGGCGAGGTGGCGCTCGACGATCTCGTCGACGTCTTCGCGGTTCTGGTAGCGGTACCAGACGCCTTCCGGATACACCACCGCCACCGGTCCCAGCGCACAGCGGTCCAGGCAACCGGCCATGTTCACCCGCACCCGTCCGGTGCCGGCCAAGCCGCGCTTCTTCACCTGCTGCTTGCAGTAGTCGCGCAATTCCACCGCGCCCTTGTCGGCGCAACATTCGCGACCGTCGTCGCGCTGGTTGCAGCAGAAGAAGATGTGGCGCTGGAAGTAAGGCTCGGGCGTGCTCATGGGGGCCTGCGGTCAGTGGCTATTTCTTGGCGCCAAAGCCGTAGCCCAGGCTCACCGAAGTCAGAGTATCGGTCTTGCGGGTGCCGGCCGGCACCTCGGAGTTAAAGCGCAGCTCGTAGCCCAGGCTGGCGAACAGATTGCCGGCGACGGTCAGCTTCAGCTCCGACACCGGATTGACGTAGGTGGTGGTGCGCGAGCGCTCCACCTTGAGTGCCTGCGAAAACTTGCTGGTGGCACTGATCTCCCAGACATATTTGGCGTTGAACAAGGCCACCGCCGAGCTCTCGCGGCCGGCCGGTTCGGCCAGCTTGATCTGGGTGGCACCGGCGCCGATCTCGGCATCGAGGCTGTGCTTTTCCAAGGTCAGCAACCGCCGGCCATAGCCCAGCGCCTCGGTGGTGCGCTCGGCGATGCCGGCGAAGCGGTCGTTGTCGTAGTCCAGCGTCAGGAAGACGTAGTTGTGGGCATCGAAATCGCGGCTGAGCTTGTAGCCCAGGCTGTAGCGCTCGTCGGTGGTGAGATTGTCCTGCTGGGCGCTGACCGCCGCCGCCTTGCCCTCGTGATTCCAGCGGCCATCGTGATAACCCAGCCGCAGCTTGCCATTGGCGGAGCGGGTATCGGTATTGCCGGAGGTGCTGAGCACGCCCAGCGCCGCCTCGCCGCTGTAGCCATCCGGCCCCGCCTCTGCGGCCCACAGGCCGGGCGCGACCAGCGCAAACAATAGGGCGGTGGAGCAGATGCGTAGCGTCATTACGGGTCCTCGGCGGATTTTGAAAGGGCGCGAGTATGCCAGCCGTAACCATCCACTCGCGATACGATGCCGCATGGATGCCGCAAACCTGCTCGCCGACGCAGACCGCTGCGTAAAGTGCGGTCTCTGCCTCCCCCATTGCCCCACTTATCGCCTCAGCCGCAACGAGGCCGAGAGCCCGCGTGGCCGCATCGCGCTGGCGCAAGGCCTGGTCGGCGGCCAGCTGCAGGCCTCGGCGACGCTCGCGGCGCACATCGACAGCTGCCTGTCCTGCCGCGCCTGCGAGGCGGTGTGCCCGGCCAAAGTGCCCTACGGCCGCATCGCCGACGCCACCCGCGCGCTGCTGGTCACACCCAGGCGCAGCCGCGCAACCCGCCTGCTGGCCGCGCTGCTGGACTACGCTCCCGCCCGGGCGCTGCTGCGCACCGGCCTCTGGTTGTTGCAGAGCCTACTGGGCGCGCCAAGCGGCGCGGCGCGCCTGCCTCGCTGGCTGCGCTACCTCCCGGCGCCACAGCGGTTGCGCGCGGTACCGGCGCCGACCAGCGCCAAGGTCGGGCTGTTCGTCGGCTGTGTCGGCGATGTGCTGGAGCGCGCGGTGCTGGCCGATGCCCTGCGGCTGCTGAGCGCTCTGGGTATTGTGGCCGCCGTCCCGCCAGACCAGGGTTGCTGTGGCGCGCTCAACCAGCATGCCGGCCTTGCCACCGACGCTGCGCGCCAAGCCGCGCGCAATGCCCAGGCCTTTGCCGGCTGCGAAACCGTGCTGGCGCTCGCCAGCGGCTGCGGCGCCAGCCTGCGTGATCTCGGCGCCGCAACCGACAAGGCTCCCGCCCTCACACCAAAAGTGCAGGATCTCTGCGCCTTTCTCGCAGCCCGCCTGGAGGCCAAGCCCCTGCCACTGCGCCCGCTACCGCTGCGGGTGGCGATCCACAGCGCCTGCACGCAGAGCAATGTGTTTGCGGCCGGCGACGCGATCCGCCGACTGCTAAGCGCGATACCGGAACTGGAACTGGTGGATCTCGCCAACGAGAGCGGCTGCTGCGGCGCCGCCGGCACCGGCTTTCTCAGCGCACCCGACCAGGCCGACCGCCTGCTGGCGCCGAAGCTGGACGCGGCCGCTGCGCTGAAACCGCAGCTGATCGTCTCCGCCAACATCGGTTGCGCCCTGCATCTCGCCGCCGGGCTGCGTGGGCGTGGGCTGGAGGTCGAAGTGCTACACCCGCTCAGCCTGCTGGCGCGGGCGCTGGCTCCAGCGGCACCACGTTAGCGGGCTCGGGCGGCATCTCGCGCAAGCCCACTTCCAGGCGCAGCAGCAGCAGCTCCGCCATCTCGCCCTGCAGAAACTCGCGCAACTGCGCCTCTTCGGCCTCCTTGGCGAGGATGCGGTTGGGCTGGAAGCTGTAGTCGCGCGAGGCCGACAGGGTGTCCGCCGGCAGCAGCAGCTTGCCGGCGCGGCGCACCTCGTAGCGCACCGAGATCACCAGCCGGTATTCCAGCGCCTTGCCGTCGGGGCCCAGCGACAGGGTCTCGCGGCGCTCGACCAGATCCCAGAGACGCAGCTGCGTCTCGGCCTGTTCGGCGCGGGTCGCGACGGTGGCGCCACGCTGGCTCAGCCGCGCCCGCAGCGCGGTCTCCAGCGGCGGCTCGGAAACCCGGTAGGGCACTTCGACATCGACATAAACGCGGTCCAGCACCGCGGGCAGCGGCCGGCTGCCGGCGAACTGGAAGCCACAGCCGCTCAGCAGTGTTGCCAGCAACAGTCCCGCCAGTGCGATGCGCATGTTGGTCAGATCACGAAGTTGACGAGTTTTCCGGCCACCACGATCTCCTTCTTGATCGCGCTGCCGGCGAGGAATTTGACGACATTCTCCTCCGACTTGGCCGCCGCCAGTATGGCCTCGTTGGAACTGCCGACCGGCACCTCGATCTGGCCGCGCAGCTTGCCGTTGACCTGCACCACCAGCTTGATGGCGTCGCTGACCAGGGCGGCCGGATCGGCCTCCGGCCAGGCGGCGTCGATGACGGCGCCGGCATTGCCCAGCGCGGTCCATAGCGTGTGGCTGATGTGCGGGGTGATCGGCGCCAAGCAGGCCACCAGGGCGTTCAGCGCCTCCTGGCGCACGGCGCGATCCTGGTCCGCGCTGCCCTCGAACTTCTGCAGGGCGTTGACCAGCTCCATCGCCGCGGCGATGGCGGTGTTGAACTGGTAGCGACGGCCGACGTCGTCGCCGAACTTGGCGATGGTCTGGTGGGTCTTGCGGCGCAGATCCTTCTGCACCGCGCTCAGCGCCGCCGCTTCCAGGGCCGGCGCCGGGCCGCCGGCGACGTGCTCGGAGACCATGCGCCACAGGCGCTTCAGGAAGCGCGCAGCGCCGTCGATGCCGGCATCGCTCCACTCCAGGCTCTGCTCCGGCGGCGAGGTGAACATCATGAACAGGCGCACGGCGTCGGCGCCGTGGCTGTTGATGATGGTCTCGGGATCGACGCCGTTGTTCTTCGACTTCGACATCTTCTCGCGGCCGCCGATCAGCACCGGGCCGCCGTCGGCGCGCAGGGTGGCGCTCAGCGGTGCGCCGCGCTCGTCGTACTGCACATCGACGTCGGCGGGGTTGATCCAGTCCTTCTTGCCGCCGGGCAGCTCGCGGTAATAGGTGCCGGCCACCACCATGCCCTGGCAGAGCAGGCGGGTGAAGGGCTCGTTGCCCGCCACCGGCAGGCCGGAGTCGCGCATCAGCTTGTGGAAGAAGCGGGCATAGAGCAGGTGCAGCACCGCGTGCTCGATGCCGCCGACGTACTGGTCGACCGGCAGCCAGTACTTGGCGCGCTCGTCGAGCATGCCCTGGTCAAAGTCCGGGCAGGCGTAGCGGGCGTAGTACCAGCTCGACTCGAAGAAGGTGTCGAAGGTGTCGGTCTCGCGCCGCGCCGGCTTGCCGCAGCTTGGGCAGGTGCACTCGTAGAAGCTGGGCGTGCGGGTCAGCGGGCTGGCGGCGCCATCGGGTTGCAGGTTTTCCGGCAGCACCACGGGGAGCTGCGCATCCGGCACCGGCACCGCGCCGCAGTCGGCGCAGTAGATGATCGGGATCGGGCAACCCCAGTAGCGCTGGCGAGAAACGCCCCAGTCGCGCAGGCGGTAGTTGGTGCGGCGGCGGCCGGCGCCTTTCTGCTCCAGGGCGGTGGCGATAGCCTCGAAGGCGGCGTCGAAATCCTTGCCTTCGAAAGCTCCGGAGTTCACCAGGCTGCCGTACTCGGTGTAGGCGGCGGCCGTGATGTCCGGCAGGCCCTGCGGGCCGGCGATGACGATCTTCTTGGGCAGGCCGTAAGCACTGGCGAACTCCCAGTCGCGCTGGTCGTGCGCCGGCACCGCCATCACCGCGCCGGTGCCATAGCCCATCAGCACGAAGTTGGCGGCCCAGACCGGCAGCTTCTCGCCGGTGAGAGGATGGATCACGTCCACGCCCAGGGCCACGCCCTTCTTCTCCTGCGTCGCCAGCGCCGCTTCGGCGACGCTGGACTGCTTGGCTTCTTCGACGAAGGCGGCAACCTTGGCATCGCGCTGCGCGGCAGCCAGCGCCAGCGGGTGCTGGGCGGCGACGCTCACAAAGCTGACGCCGAACAGGGTGTCCGGGCGGGTCGTGTAAACAGTCAGTTTCCCGCCGAAATCGGCGGGGGCCAGCTTCTCGCCGCTGCTGTCGGCAAGCGCGAAGTCGATCTCGACACCCTGACTGCGCCCGATCCAGTTGGCCTGCATGGTCCGCACTGCATCCGGCCAGCCGTCCAGGGTTTGCAGGTCATCGACCAGTTGGTCGGCGTAGTCGGTGATCTTCAAAAACCACTGCGCGATCTCGCGCTGCTCGACCAGGGCGCCGGAGCGCCAGCCGCGGCCGTCGATCACCTGCTCGTTGGCGAGCACGGTGTTGTCCACCGGGTCCCAGTTGACCACCGAGTTCTTCCGGTACACCAGGCCCTTCTTGTAGAGCTGCAGGAACAGCCACTGCTCCCAGCGGTAGTACTCCGGCCGGCAGGTGGCGATCTCGCGCGACCAGTCAAAGGCGAAGCCCAGCTGGGTGAGCTGGCGCTTCATGTAGCTCATGTTGGCGTAGGTCCACTCCGCCGGCGGCACGCCCGACTTGATCGCCGCGTTCTCGGCCGGCAGGCCGAAGGCATCGAAGCCCATCGGGTGCAGTACCGCCTTGCCGCGCATGCGCTGGTAGCGGGCGATCACATCGCTGATGGTGTAGTTGCGCACGTGCCCCATGTGCAGACGGCCGCTCGGGTAGGGGAACATCGAGAGGCAGTAGAACTTCTCCCGGCCGGCGTCCTCGCGGGCGCGGAAGCTGTCGTTCGCAGCCCAGTAGTCCTGGGCCTGACGTTCGGTTTCGGCGGGGCGGTATTCGGGCAGCATGGCGACGACACAGGTGGCACTTTGCGGGGGCGAGAGTTTACCCGCCCGCCAGGGCGCGCGCCTTTCCCACGCCCTTTGCGGCATGATTCCCGGGCTCCCCTGCCCGCCCGCGCCATGACGCCGTTCGAATCCGCCCTGCTCGCCCCCCAGCCGCACATCGGCATCATCGGCCTGGGCTATGTCGGCCTGCCGCTGGCGCTGCGCTTTGCCGAGGTGGGGCTGAAGGTGACCGGCTTCGACGTCGACCCCGCCAAGCCGGCCAAGCTGGCCGCGGGCGAGAGCTACATCAACTACATCCCGGCCGAGAGCCTGCGCGCCGCTACCCAAGCCGGCTTCAGTGCCACCACCGACTTTTCGCGCCTGGGCGAGTGCGATGCCCTGGTGATCTGCGTGCCGACACCGCTGGGCAAGCACCGCGAGCCCGACCTGAGCTATGTGGAAAACACCGCCGAGGCCATCGCCCGTTGCCTGCGGCCGGGCCAGCTGGTCTCGCTGGAGAGCACCACCTACCCCGGCACCACCGACGAGGTGGTGCAGCCGATCCTGGAACGCGGCGGGCTCAAGGCCGGCATCGACTTCGGCCTGGTGTTCTCGCCGGAACGGCAAGACCCCGGCAACGCCCGCTACGGCACCCACAACATCCCCAAGCTGGTCGGCGGCATCAGCGCCGCCTGCCTGAATGCCGGGGTGGCGCTGTACTCGCGGGTGATCGACCAAGTGGTGCCGGTGTCGTCCACCCGAGTCGCCGAAATGGCCAAGCTGCTGGAGAACATCCACCGCGCGGTGAACATCGGCCTGGTCAACGAGATGAAGCTGGTGGCCGAGAAGATGGGCATCGACATCTTCGAGGTGATCGACGCCGCCGCCACCAAGCCCTTCGGCTTCACGCCCTACTACCCCGGCCCCGGCCTGGGCGGCCACTGCATCCCCATCGACCCCTTCTATCTGACCTGGAAGGCACGCGAGTACGGCCTGCACACCCGCTTCATTGAGCTGGCCGGCGAGATCAACCATGGCATGCCGGACTACGTGATCGCCCGCACTGTCGAGGCCCTGAACCAGCAGGGCAAGTCGCTGAAGGGCTGCAAGGTGCTGCTGCTGGGCATCGCCTACAAGAGCGATGTCGACGACCTGCGCGAGTCGCCGGCACTGGAGCTGCTGGAAGGCCTGGAGGCCCGCGGCGCGGAGGTGAGCTACTGCGACCCCTACATTCCCAGCATCCCGCCGCTGCGACGCGGCCACTACCCGCACAGCGCCCTGCCGCTGAGCGCCGAGACCCTGGCGGCCAGCGATGTGGCGATCCTGACCACCGCGCACAGCGCCTTCGACTACGCGTTGATCGCCGAGCACAGCCGGCTGGTCATCGACACCCGCGGCAAGATGCGCAAGTTTGGCGGCACCGTGGTCCGCGCCTAGCGGCCATCCACGCCCATTGCGGTCGAGGCGCTCCAGCACCGGCCGACTTACAGAACCGTAGTTTCAGCCCGAGGCAAGTGCTGGCACGGCTTATGCCCCCTTCTGCCCGAGGAGCGGCCAATTGGCCGCGGGAGAATAGCTATGAATACGCAGCGCGGCTTTACCCTGCTGGAGCTGATGATCGTGGTGAGCATCATCGGCATCTTGTCGGCGATTGCCATCCCGGCCTATCGCGACTACATCCTGCGCGCCCGCATTCTGGAAGGCATACACCTCGCGTCCGCGGCAAAAGCTGCCGTGGTGGATCACTTTCATACCCATGGCGTCATGCCCGCAGACAACACCGAAGCCCAGATCGCCTCGCCGACCAGCATCGTCGGAAACAACGTCAGCCGGGTTACGGTGAGCAACGGCGAGGTGGTTATCACCTACAGCGGGCAACCAGAAATCACTGGCAAGACCCTGGTATTCGCGCCGACCACGATTGCCGGCTCGGTGCAGTGGTCCTGCACCGGCAGCGACTCGACGATTGCCAACAAATACAAGCCCTCCTCCTGCCGCAATTAGCCTGACACTCAGCACGACTTCAAGGTCCGGCATCGACTGGTCGCATCGCGTCGAAATGCGGCCAATCTGGGCAATAGGCGCCGCATCTCAACAGGCAGATAACAAGACCTCGCCGGCCCGTGACTAGCCTCAGTCAGCCCCCCCGAACTAAGACCACGTCATTCAATAAATCGGAATGCCCTCCACAAAACTTTGGGGCAGGCACGGGATTCCAGGCGGCGCGCCTCGCCAAGCAGAGGCAATATCCGGATGCCGCGCGTGCGCGCGCATGACCGCGTAGCTGAGCTTCGCCACTAATCGGGAAGCTTGAAGGGCCGTTATGCAGCGCCAGGAACAACGCCGGATGTGGGTCGGCCTCGCTGGCGGCAAGCGCGGCAAACACGAAAGCCATGAGCAGAATTGGCAGACGCACATCCACAGCCCAATCTGCCGCAATTTGTCATTTTACGACAGACCTTGGCCATCCTGTCGCGGACTGAAGCCCGTGAATGCCGGCATTTGAGGGCGGCCCAACTATTGCTACTTATTCCTGCGCCCCGCGCACCAACTTTCCCAGGAGACCTCTCATGAAGAAGCAGCAAGGCTTTACCCTGATCGAACTGATGATCGTGGTTGCCATCATCGGCATCCTCGCCGCCATCGCCATCCCGGCTTATCAGGACTACATCATCCGCTCCAAGGTGACCGAAGGTCTCAACCTCGCTTCCGCCTCCAAGACCGCGGTCGCCGAGTACTTCCAGACCAAGGGCAGTCTGCCTGCCGACAACGCCACTGCTGGCGTCGTTTCCGCCGCGTCCATCACCGGCAACAATGTGAAGAGCGTTGCCATTTCGAATGGCCTGATCACCATCACCTACAGCGGCGAGACCGCCCTCAACGGCAAGACCCTCTTCCTCACCCCTTCCACTCCGGACGGCGCGGTGAAGTGGAATTGCACGAGCGCTACCGCCACTCTGGCCGGCAAGTACCGCCCGTCTTCCTGCCGCTAATAGTCGGCAAGATGGCAAAAGGCCCGCGCAAGCGGGCCTTTTTTTGTTGCTTCCAGGATTCAAAAATGAAGTGCGAAGCGCTTAGTCGTATTGACTATTGAATCCAGCCAAACGCACTGCCCAACTCCACCAGAACGATGCCCCATCCTATGAGGCCAGCCGCACATTCACTACGTATTGTTCTGGCCCTAGCATTCCTGATCGCCGCCAGCTTTTTCGCCTTCCGCCCCGGGCTCAGCGGTCCCTTCCTGTTCGACGATATCCCCAACCTTTCCACTCTGGGGGAGCAGGCAGTCGACTCCAGCGAAGGCGCCTTACAGTTCATCTTCAGCAGCTCCGCTGGCCCTGGCGGCCGCCCGCTCTCGCAGGCCAGCTTCCTGCTCGATGGCCTCAACTGGCCAACCGAAGCATATCCATTCAAACGCACCAATCTGCTGCTGCACCTGCTGACCGGCCTGATCGCCTTTCTGCTAGCACGGCAATTGTTGCGCGCCGCCCAGTTGTCTTCTGAGCGCGGCGATTGGCTGGCGCTGACCGCCGCCGGACTCTGGCTGCTGCATCCGCTGCAAACCGCCACAGTGTTCCTGGTGGTGCAGCGCATGACCATCCTGTGCACCGCCTTCGTCATGCTCGGTCTTATGGCACTGCTCACCGCAAGGCAGCGCCTGCTGGATGGCCGCCCTGCCAGCGCCTTGCGCCTGTGCGCGCTCGCCGCCGTCCCGGCACTGCTGGCAGCGCTCTGCAAGGAAAGCGCGGCGGTGCTGCCGCTGCTGGCTGCCGCCCTGGAGCGAACCGTCGCCCCACTGCCGCAGACGGTCGCCGGCCGGCGGGCGCGCTGGCTGCTGCTCTGGCTGCCCAGCGCCGCCATCCTGGCGTACATCACCTCCCTGGTGGACTTTCTACAGCCCATTGCCTGGCGCGGCTTCAGCCCGGCGGAGCGTCTGGTCACCGAAGGCCATGTACTGCTGAACTACCTAGGCTTGATCTTGCAACCGGGCCTGCGCATTTCGTTGTACTACGACAACTACCCGGTGCGCAGCGTAACCCGCGAGGGTCTGGTGGTTCTGTGGCCCTGGCTGATGCTGCTGGGCACCACACTGCTGGCCTGGTGGCAGGGGCGGCGGCGTGCGCCCTGGCTCGCCATGGCGGTGCTGTTCTTCCTCGCCGGCCACGCGCTGGAAGCCAGCCCGGTCCCGCTGGAGCTGTACTTCCTGCACCGAAACTACCTGCCAATGTTCGGGCTGTTGCTGGGCTTGGCCGCCAGCATCGATGGCCTGCTGCGATCACAGGCTCGCCTGCGGGCACTCCCCCCAGCACTAGCCGGGCTGAGCTTGCTGCTGCTGTACACCCTGACCCATACAGCCTCGGGAACCTGGGGAGACGAGGGGCGGTTGTACAACGTTTGGGCGCTGGAGAATCCCGGTTCGGCGCGCGCTCGGCTTTCCAATGCCAATTACTGGGGCTTGCGAGGGCACGAGGACCAGGCACTAGCGGAATTGCAGGCCTTGCTCGCCATCGACCCCGGACAGCTCACGGCCGACCTCGCCAGCTATTACATGGAGTGCCGGCTAGGGCAGGAGTCCACCGAGCACTGGGCACGCATACAGCAGGGGATCGCCAACAATGCCTACGGCTACGATTCCGCCGTGGTACCTACCCTGGAAAAGCTAGTCACCAACATCGAGGCCGGCCGCTGCATCCAAGTTGGCATTGACGAAGTCATTGCAACACTGGACGCGCTATCCGAAAACAGCACCTATGCAAGTAAGGACGGCCGCCTGATCTACAACCAGATCGCGCAGCTGTTCGCCGCACAGAACAAGCCCTCCGAAGCACTTGCGGCGCTGGAGCTGGCCCTCGAACACGAATGCTCCGATACCCTATGGCGAGCCGCCGCTGGCCTGCGCGAAGGGCTGGGTGATATTCCTGGCGCCATAATGGCGCTGGAAGCCGCCCGTGACTGCGATCCTCGGCGCGGTCTCGGCCGCTGGTTTATAGACGATTCCCCCCGACGCGCGGAACTGGATGACTGGATCCGCGAGCTGCGCACAAGACCGAAACCCACTCCGAATCCATGACCGCAGAAACTAGCGTCATCATCCCCGCCCGCAATGAGTCCGCCAGCATCACGCCGCTGGTTGCCGCCCTGCTACGCCTGCCCACCATCAGGGAGGTAATCGTGGTTGATGATGGTTCCAGCGACGACACCGGAGCACGCGCCACGACGGCGGGTGCCCGCGTCATCCGCCACCCGGTTTCGCGCGGCAACGGCGCCGCAATCAAGTCCGGCGCGCGCGCGGCGAACTGCGAGTGGCTGGTGATGATGGACGCCGACGGCCAACATCGGGCCGAAGACGTGCCGCTGCTGCTGGCCCGCTTGGCCGAAGGCCACGACCTAGTGGTTGGCACCCGCTCAGCACAGGCCCATGCCAGCCTGCCGCGGCGGCTCGCCAACGGCCTCTACAACCGGCTCGCCAGTTGGCTGACTGGGCAGCCGATTCTGGATCTCACTTCTGGATTTCGGGCCGTGCGCCGCTCCGCTTTCCTGCAGTTTCTGCCGCTACTGCCGAACCATTTCTCCTACCCGACCACCAGCACCATGTGCCTGATCCGCGCAGGCTACGGCGTACATTTCGAGCCCGTCACCGTGCTATCCCGCACCGCGGGGACGAGCAGCCACATCCGACCGCTCAAGGACGGAGGACGCTTCTTCATCATCATCCTGAAGATCGCCACGCTGTACTCGCCACTGAAGATTTTCGGAACCGTGGCCGCCTCGCTATTCGCCACCAGCGCTTGGTATTACGCCTACACCTATGTCACCGAGGGACGCTTCACCAACGCTGGCGCGCTGCTGTTCACCACTTCGATCTTGGCCTTCCTGATCGGCCTAGTATCGGAGCAGATCACCCAGTTGCTCTACGTCTCGGTAGCGGGCCGAGGCAGCCGGGAGCAGCCATGAAGCTACTGGTCACCGGCGGTTGCGGGTTTGCCGGCTCGGCCTTCCTGCGCCGTCTGCTGGCACGCGCCGAAGCTGCGGTGGAGGTGCTCAACCTCGATTTGCTGACCTACGCCGCCAACCCGGCGGCGGTGGCGGCCTTGGAGAACGACCCGCGCTACCGCTTCGTGCGCGCCGACATCGCCGATGCCGAGGCCCTTCGGGTCGCGTTCGCCGAATTCCGCCCCGATGCGGTGGTGAATTTTGCCGCCGAAACTCACGTCGACCGCTCCATCGATGCGGCCCAGCCGTTCCTGCATACCAACGTGCTTGGCACCCACAGCCTATTGGACGTTGCCACCGGGCACTGGCGGCAGCTGCCCGAACCGGCGCGTGTAGCCTTCCGCTACCTGCAGGTATCAACCGACGAGGTCTATGGCGACCGTGAGGGGCTGCGGCCGGCGACCACCGAGAGCGCTTGGCGCCCCAGCTCGCCCTATGCCGCTGCCAAAGCAGCTGGCGACCACCTAGTGCTGGCCTGGTCCCGCACCCACGGCCTGCCTGTGCTGATCACTCACTGCAGCAACAACTACGGTCCCTGGCAATTTCCAGAAAAGCTGCTGCCATTGACGCTCAGCCGCGCGCTCACTGGGCAGTCGCTGCCGATCTACGGCGATGGACAGCAACGACGCGACTGGATCCACGTTGACGACCATGCCGACGGCGTACTGGCGGCGCTACAGCGTGGCGAGCCCGGCCACGAGTACCTGTTGGCTGGCGATGACCATCTCGACAACCTCGCATTTGTGCACCGCCTCTGCGCCCTACTCGATCAGCGCCGCGCGCCACCGGCGGGTCTGCGCCGTCATGCCGAACTGATCCGCCACGTCACCGACCGGCCCGGCCACGACCGCTGCTACGCGCTCGACGACCGCGCCAGCCGCACAGCGCTCGGGTGGCAACCGGCAGTGGACTTCGACGAAGGCCTGGAGGAGACCGTCACTTGGTATCTCACCGAAACGCGCTGGCGCACCGCCGCCGCCGAGAGGTACGCCGGGCAGCGCCTGGGAGTGGCGGCATGAAGGGGATACTGCTTGCCGGGGGCCGTGGCACCCGATTAATGCCGACCACCCTGGGGGCCTCCAAGCACCTCCTGCCGGTGTACGACAAGCCGATGATCTACTACCCGCTGTCGGTACTCATGCTGGCTGGCCTGCGCGAGATTCTAGTCATCAGCACACCCGAGGACCTGCCCAGCTTCCGCCGCCTACTGGGCGATGGCTCGCAGTTCGGCATCGCCCTGCAGTACGCCGAGCAGGCCAGGCCGGCCGGCGTAGCCGAGGCCCTGCTGATCGCGGCCGACTTCGTCGGCAAAGACAGCTTGTGTTTGATCCTTGGCGACAACCTCTTCTTCGGGCAGAACTTCGTGCCCCTGCTGCAAGAGCAGGCACAGCGCCGCCACGGCGCTTGCGTGTTCGCCTATCCAGTAAAAGATCCACAGCGCTTCGGCGTAGTCACGCTTGATGCCAGCCACTGCCCGGTCACCTTGGAGGAGAAGCCGGTCTCGCCGCAATCAGCGTTCGCAGTCACCGGCCTCTACTTCTACGGCAACGAGGCAGTGGCCGCAGCCGGCGCACTTCGTCCTTCCGCGCGGGGCGAACTGGAGATCACGGCTCTTAACCAGCGCTTCCTTGACGCCGGAACACTCGACGTCGTGCGCTTGGGTCGTGGCTTCGCCTGGCTCGACGCCGGCACCGCCGACAGCCTGCTGGAAGCTAGTCAGTTCGTGCAGTCGATAGAGAAGCGTCAGGGGCTAAAGATTGCCTGCCTTGAGGAAATCGCATTACGCAATCAGTGGATTGACGTAGAGCAGGTAAATGCCCACGCACAACAACTGCAAGGCACAGCCTACGGACAGTATTTGCGAGATCTCGTTGCCGATGGGCCGCCACTGCTGCAGACCTAATCCCACCGTGGCAAAGATTGAATCCCAGGCAAGCTTCGCCCTGCAAACGAGAGAAAAGATTATTTCCGGATGCCCGCCATTCGCGCTCGAACCAGCGCATCTCCGCAAATTGCGCGCTAGTAGCGCAACCGATTGTCTCGGCTCGGCACCAACTGCGGTCGGCCAAGCATTTCGAGTACCACAGCGAACTTCGGTCGGCATGCCAGCCGCCCGCTACGAGAACGAGAGTTCAGAGCCAGCAAATTGGTGGTCACAGATGCATGCTTGCAGGGCTTGCCCAGCATTAGTCGACCAGCGGTCAACTCGCAGTCAACCAAGCACCACCCGAGCGCCATGAAGCATTCTTTGGCGCGGGACACCGCGATCACCTCCACTGAGAGGGCTTTACGCCTTATCGTCGGCTTTGCAACCACGCTTTTAATCGCCCGCACCCTAGGCCCAATACAGTACGGCGAATACGCGGGTGCAATTGCGCTTGCCGCGCTGTTCATCCCACTTGCTGGCGCCGGCACTGATGGCATCTTACTAAGGGAGTTCGTGCGTGGTGAAACTCCCGCGGCAACCGTGCTCGGCACCGGCATAGCTCTACGCCTGTTGGCCGGGCTGGCCGTACTGTCGCTCTGCGCCATAGCGGCGTTGCTTTGGTCCCCCGGCCACGAAAACTCCGCCCCACTACTGCTCTGTCTTGGGGTTACTGCTTGCGTTCAGTCAATCTGGGTCGTAGAGCAGCTGCTCCTGTCGCGGCTGCAAATCGCCCGCGCGGCCGTAGCACGCAGCGTCTGCTTACTGTCTGGACTGAGCCTGAAGCTAGTAGCACTACAAAGCAACTCACCCTTCCTGGGGCTGGGTTTGGCCGGCATCTTCGAGGCGGGCCTGTGTGCACTACTGTTCATCAGGGGCAGTAAGCAGATCGACGCTCAGGTCTTCCCGCTGCACTGGTCCAGCCCATACTTTAGAAAGCTGCTCTCTCAACTGAGCCCTCTCATCTTGAGCGGGGTGGCGGTAGCGCTCTACTCACGGCTAACTACACTGGTGCTGACCCATTTCCATGGCGCCGAGAGCGCGGGTATCTACGCCGCCGCGTTTTCGCTATCGGAGGCTTGGTACGCGATCCCAGTGGCTGTCATGGCAGCAGCAGCTCCCCGCCTTGCCCGCAGCCATGCCAAGGACACAGCCCATTTCGAGCAACAGCTGGCGCGGCTGATCCGCGCGATGAGCTGGGCCGGGCTGATCTGCGTGCTGCTGACTTGGTTAGTCGCCCATCAATTGGTGACCGTAGTCTTCGGCAGGGCCTACTCCATGAGCGCGCCTCTACTGCAATTGCATGTGCTGTCCAGTTGGCTGGTTTTTATTAGCGCTGCTGCCGACCCCTGGTATGTCAATAACAATCTACAGTCCTACGTGCTGCGCAAAACTATGCTGACCGCCGCGCTCAATCTGATCTTGTCACTTAGCCTGATCCCCACTTTCGGCGCGGCCGGGGCTGCACTCACCACCGTAGTGACTTATTGTTTTTCAGCAATAATCGGCAACGCGATTTGGAGGCAAACTCGCCCCCTGTTTTGGCTGCAGATCAGGAACATCCTTCGTCCGTTCCGATCAAAGCCACCTTCTCCGCTGAACGTATAGAGAATTCTGTGCAATACGCCCACTACGGCAAAGCCGACGCCGAGCAGTACGACGAAGTACGGCAACGAGAGGACGCGTGGAATATTGAGCATCGCTACGTTGCCCAACTTCTACACGAGCACCCCAAAGTTCCACACTTGTTGGATGCTCCAGTAGGCACTGGCCGTTTTTTTTCGCTATACCCCAAAAAAGCACTGCAAGTGACTGGGGTTGACCTTTCGGTAGCGATGCTGGAACAGGCTCGACAGCGACTACCCATACAGCAGGCAGACGCGCCGCAGATCGAACTAATACAGGCCGACCTGCTAGACCTTTCCGGCCTGCCACCGGCGCAGCTGGTCATTTCTTGGCGATTCCTACACCTCTTGGATCCGGAATTACTGACGCCTGCGCTGCGCTCACTTACTGGCTGTTTGACTGCAGATGGCTTGCTCGTTGTGCAGGCCTATCATCCACGATCAAATTGGAGGCGATTTAGCGGCCGATTGTTGCGCTTCTTCTCTACTCATCTAACAGGTCGGCGCGCAACACCAACCACGGCGGCCTGGGCTCATATCCGTTCATTTCTGCATTCGCAATCCAAGTTGCACGCCAGCTTTGTCGCAAGCGGCCTGCAGATTCGAAGCCAGACGCGTTTATTCGCCAGTTGGGACTTTGATTGCTGGGCCTACTCTCTTGAACGTGCCTGAGTCGCGTCCGTCGAAATTTCTAGGGGCCGCGCTTTACCAGCGCCGTCGAGTCGATATTGCCGCCTGTGTGCACTACTGCGGCTTCCGGTATGGCCGGGACGAATTTCATCCATACGAGCAATACGCAGTCGGCATTTCTCAACATGTGAAACGCACAGAACTACGCGCTGCATTCATTGACTTTCTGCGCCACTATCGCCCCAGGGACCTAGGCACCGCTCTCGGAGCAAAGCTCGCGCGCCATATCCCTCTTTGGCGGTTACCTTGGCGACGCCCTAGCTCCGTTCTCGGACAAGATGGTTGGTGCTCCAACGTGGAGCAGATACCGGACCTACTCACCCATTTTTGCGAGGCCGGAATTCCAATGCAGAGAATCGAGCAAGAATTCCTTTGGCTTGAGCAGGGCCACGAACGGATGTCCGAAATCGGCTATCGCCCACACCAATACGGCTATATACGGTGCATCGAACTACGCGATGGCGCTGGCAGCACTTATCTGGTGACAGATGGCAATCACCGGCTGGCGGCTTTGCACAGCCTTGGCATAAGGACTGTGGAGATTGAGGTGGCTCGATTTAGCATGGTGAATCTAGATCGTCGACACTCATGGCCCTTAGTGCGTAACGGTATGGTTGCGATCGGAGATGCTGCGGCAATTTTTGCTGCGTACCGAAGGGGCAACCTGCACCCCTACCGCGCCACAACCCCTGCCGCGTTGCTACCGTGAGGACAAAGCCTTGAGCAAGATGACTCTTGCCAGGTATTGGCTACCACCCGCGGTGCGGAATCTCCTTAATCGCCTGTCAGGCCAAACCATGCGATTCTCCGGCCCCTATGCTGACTGGGCTGAGGCGGCCCGCGAAGGGAGCTACGATGAGGCAAGCATCCTGGCCCGTGTCCTCGAAGCAACCACGCTCGCCTTACATACAGGACAGCGAGAACAGGACGGTTCTGTGCGCCCGATCGAGGAGTCAGTCAGCCCTGCATTGGCAGCCATAATGATGGCGGCGGCAGCAGAGCATGGTAGCCTCAGCGTTCTCGACTTTGGCGGTGCGCTAGGTAGCCACTGGCTTGCTTGGCAGGCTTGGCTGGGGCTACTGCCAGCCTACTCGTGGCATGTAGTAGAACAGGCCAGTTTCGCGGCGGCAGGGCGGGAGCTTTTTGCGGGTAGCGCTGATCTGCACTTCCATGACTCCGTGAACGCCGTTTGCCGTGCCGGGGTAGAGATCAATGCTGTATTGGCTTCCGCAGTATTGCCCTATCTGCAGAATCCGCACGATTGTCTTTCGGAGTTGTTATCCGTTGGCGCCCAATTTGTGGTCGTCGACCGCATGCCTTTTATAGACGGCATGCAGGATCTGATTGTGGTCCAGAAAAATCCGCGCAACATAGGTGGACACCGTTACCCCTGCTGGCTTTTCTCCGAAGAAGCCCTCATTGCCACAGCACGAGCAGCGGGCTATCGACCGGTTTTGAACTGGACAGGGAGTGATGGCCAATTCCAAGCGGGCAGTCGTCACATCCAATATCGCGGCCTGATCTTGCGCCGGCAGGAGTCCACCCGGTGATTATTCGTAAATGGCTGCATGAGCAGAGCTTCAACCCCGGAGCCTTCGGTTGGCTGGTGAATCCGTTCTGGCTAGCTCGCCGGTCCCTGCTAAGCGGCCTGTCGGAACTGGCATCCGAACTTAGCGGCAACTTGCTGGATGTCGGCTGCGGCACCCGTCCCTATGCTGCCCTTTTTAGGCACACCCATTACATCGGACTGGAATTGGATACTCCGATGGCGCGTGCGCGTGGTGGGGCAGACGTCTTTTATGGCGGCAGCGCGTTCCCTTTCGCGGACGGAAGTTTCGACTCGCTTCTGTGCAATCAGGTTTTGGAGCACGTACCTGACCCGATTCAGTTTCTTGATGAGTGCGCCAGAGTCCTGAAGCCTGACGGAAAGCTGCTTTTGTCGGTGCCATTCGTGTGGGATGAGCACGAGGCGCCGTACGACTATTTTCGCTATACCCGGTATGGCTTGCGGCAGTTGGCTATGGAATCCGGCTTCAACATTCTTGTTGAGAAGCGACTAACCACTGGGGGGAGCGCATTGACTCAACTGGCTGCGTGCAGCCTTTGGACCAGCCTGCGCCAATGGCCGAACCCGGCACGATTCCTCCTCCGGATTTTCATCTTACCCCCACTAATGCTGTTGGGACTGCTGTTGGCCCCATTTTCACCCAGCGATAGCAGTCTTTACTTGGACCATGTTCAGCTCTGGCAGAAGTCAGCACATGCACGAGGAAATAGCTGATGACAGCACAGGCTCATGGGGATTTCCGCAACCGTCGTGTCCTAGTTACTGGCGGCCTCGGCTTTATCGGCTCACACCTGACTCGTCGGCTGTTAGCGGCGGGGGCGATCGTGACTGTGGTCGATAGCCTGATCCCCGAATATGGCGGCAATCTGTACAACCTCTTGGAAGTTGCCAACAGAATCCGGATCAATATCTCCGATGTGCGCGACCCACACAGCTTCCGCAACATGCTCGATGGACAAGAGTACTTGTTCAACCTGGCCGGGCAGACCAGCCACCAGGATTCGATGGATAACCCGTTCATCGACCTGGACATCAATGCCGCAGCACAATTGTCGATTCTGGAAGCCTGTCGCCGCTACAACCCATCTGTGCGTATCGTGTTCGCCAGTACCAGACAGATCTATGGCCGCCCCGACTACCTACCTGTTGATGAGAGTCATCCTCTGCGTCCTGTAGATGTCAACGGGATTAACAAGTTGGCCGGTGAGAACTATCACCTTCTCTACCAACAGGTGTATGGCATCGCCACCTCGGCACTGCGCCTGACCAATACTTATGGCCCAGCGATGCGCATCAAAGATGCACGCCAGACATTTCTTGGGATCTGGGTGCGTCGACTGCTCGAAGGGCAGGACTTCGAAGTCTGGGGCGGAGAGCAGCTCCGTGATTTCAACTACGTCGATGATGTTGTGGACGCGCTGCTGCTTTCGGTGAGCCACCCCGAAGCAATCGGCCGCGTGTTCAATCTGGGCAGTCCCGAGGTCGTCTCTTTGAGACAACTGGCCGAGCTGCTGCTATGCGCCAATGGTGACGGCGAGTACCACATTCGGGAATTTCCGGCCGAGCGCAAAAAGATAGATATCGGCGACTACTACAGCGACTACAGCGCCTTTGCTGCGCTCGGCTGGCAGCCACAGATTCCACTAGCTGAGGGCCTGTCGCGAACCCTTACCTACTTCGCGCGCCATCTGGAGCATTACCGGTGAACTCCATACCGGTCTGCGACCCCTCAGCCGGCATCCTCAGCCGGCGCGACGCCATTGAGGCGGCGCTGCGGCGAGTACTGGAATCCAACCGATACATCCTGGGCCCCGAAGTGGAATCCTTCGAGGCCGAGTTCGCCGCCTGGTGTGGTCTCCGCCATACCGTTGGCGTTGCCAACGGTATGGATGCCCTGGTTCTGGCGTTGCGCGTACTCGATGTCGGACCAGGCGATACCGTGTTGACGGTGTCGATGACGGCCACCGCAACGGTTGCGGCGATACGCGCAGTCGGCGCCACCCCGGTTCTGGTAGACGTACACCCAGACTCGGCGCTCATGGATCCACAGCGGGTGGCAGAGGCGTTGGCGCGGTGGCCGGCCAGGCTGCCACGGCCCCGAGTGATCCTGCCGGTACACCTGTATGGACAACCTTGCGCCATGGATGAACTGGCGCAGATCGCCGCGGAATGTAATGCCGCCTTGGTGGAGGACTGCGCCCAGGCACACGGCGCTGAATATGAAGGCCGCCGCGTCGGCGGCTTCGGCCGACTGGCCGCGTTCTCCTTCTACCCAACCAAGAACCTCGGCGCCGTCGGCGACGGCGGCGCCGTGCTGACCAACGACGACGCCCTCGCCGCCCGCTTGCGACGGCTGCGCCAGTACGGCTGGAGCGCGCCGCAGTGGGCAGAGGAAGCGGGCATGAACAGCCGACTCGATGAGCTGCAAGCAGCAATCCTGCGGGTGCGCCTGCCAGCTCTGGAGGTCGATAACGCCCGCCGTCGCATGCTCGCCGCGATCTACGACACCCGCCTGGCCGCGCTACCGACGGCAAGCCTCCGGCGCCTACCACCCGATAAGCGTGCGCAGCCGGTGTACCACCAATACGTCTGCCAGACCCCAGAGCGCGAAACCCTGCGCACTTGGCTGTCTGGGCACGGCATCAGCACCGGGGTTCATTACCCGCACCCAGTGCATCTGCAGCCTGGCTACCGAGACGCCGTGCAGATAGCTGTCGGCGGCCTAACCGAAACCGAGCGCATCGCGCGCGAGACGCTGAGCCTGCCCATGTACCCGGAACTGCCGCCTGAGGCAGCCGAACGCGTGGCTCAGGCAGTGTGCGATTTTTTTGCCCGCGGCTAATGCGCCACTACTGCACCTATTTTGACGAGGGCTACCTCAGCCGCGGTTTGGTGCTGCATCGCTCGCTGTGCGCACTGGGCGAGCCATTCCGACTATGGGTTCTGGCACTGACACCAGCCTGCGCAGAAGCTCTACGCGCACTGGCGTTACCGCACCTGGAAGTGCACACGCTGGAGGCGCTGGAGGCCGCAGACCCCAAGCTGGTCGCGGTCAAGTCGGGGCGGAGCCGTGTGGAGTACTACTTCACTTGCTCACCCTGCTGGCCGCGACGCGTGCTGGCGCTGGCACCGGATGCCGACATCGTCACCTACCTTGATGCCGACCTCGCCTTCTTTGCCTCGCCGGAGCCCCTGTTTGAGGAACTCGGTGCCGGCCATGTAGCCATCGTCCCGCACCGCTTTGCGCCGCGCGTACCGGCACGCTTTCAACGCAGCGGCGTCTACAACGTCGCCTGGCTAAGCTTCCGCCGCAGCGAAGAGGGACTGGCTTGCCTCGACTGGTGGCGCGAGCGCTGCTTGGAGTGGTGCCATGATCGCTACGAGCCGGCGCGCTACGCAGACCAGAAGTATCTCGAAGGTTTTGCACCACGCTTCCCCGGCGTGGTGGTACTGAGCCACCATGGGGCCAACCTCGCGCCCTGGAATGTCGACGGCCACCGGCTCAGCCTAGGTACCGATGGCCCGCAGGTCGATGGCCAGCCACTGCTGTTCTTCCACTACCAGGGGCTCAAGGCGGTGGGCGGTGGCTGGTACGACGTCAATTTGCTGCCCTACCGGGCGCAGCTAACGCCGGAGCTGCGCGCGACGGTATACCGACCCTATCTGCGGGCGCTAACCAGTGCTGAGGCCGAGCTAAAGGCACGCGGACTTGCGCCCCAAGCCACCAGCCAGCGCCGAGCTACGGTGCCTGTGCTGCGACGCTGGGCTTCCCGGCTAGCCGGAATCGGCCTAGCCGCGGCTTTTGGCCAGCTGCTACGCGCCTGATGCGTCTGCTGTTCCTCGCCAAGCGCCACCCCCAAGGCCGCAGCCTTCTGGAGCGCCCCTACGGGCGCTTTCACTACCTGCCCACGGCACTCGCGGCGCGCGGTCACCAAGTCACCCTGGCGTTGCTCGGGCACCGCTGCGACCCGCCTGCCGAACTGCACAGGGATGGAGTCCAGGTATGCGCATTCGATATCCGCAGTCAGGGGCCACTGCCAGTCTGGCGCGGCCTTCGGCAGATGAGCCGACAGCAGCGCCCTGACTGGATCATCGGTTGCTCGGACATCTACTACGGCCTTGCTGCAACCCGCCTCGCCGCCGAACTCGGCGCACGCTCGGCCATCGACAGCTATGACGACTTCGAGGCCTACATGCCCTGGGCCTGGCCTTTGCACCGCCTCTGGCGTCGTGCGCTGCGTAAAGCCGATCTGCGTCTGGCCGCCGGGCCTCAGTTGGCGGCGCATCTGCAGTACCTCTCCGGGGCGGCTCCGGCACTAGTGGTACCGATGGCCGCCGATCCGGCATTCCAGCGGGTCGAGCGCGCGCAGGCCCGTGAGCGCATAGGCCTACCCCAGCAGCAACTGCTGGCAGGTTACCTGGGCTCGCTGGCTCGTGGACGTGATGTGGAGACTCTGTGGGCGGCGCTACCGACCGTGCAGGCAGCGCTGCCGCAAACTCGCTGGCTGGTCAGCGGCCGACGCAGCCTACCAACGCCAGCCAATGTCGAGCACCGTGGCTATCTCGCTGACGCCGAGGTGCCGCTATTGCTTTCCAGCCTGGATCTGGCGGTGGTCACCGCAGCGCCGGGGCGATTCGGCCTTGGCAGCTATCCCTCCAAGCTCTACGAGGCGATTGCCTGTGGCATCCCGATGGTCTGCGCCGACTTACCCAATTTGCGCTGGATCGCGGGCGCGCGCGCCCGCTACTATCAGCCGGGAGATGCTCAATCTCTCGCCGAGGCATTGATCGCCCAGCTGCGCTCGCCATTGCCGGTGGCACCACTGTCGGACTGGAACGCGTCGGCCGACCTTCTTGAACGAGCCCTGCTCGACGGTCTCTGAACACAACGGCCGAGTCCACAGCCCCGGTCAGCACTCCAGACGCAGGGCCGCGACCAGTTGCTCCCCAAAACGCGGCCAGGATCGCAGGCGGGTTTCCTCGATCAGACCTGCTCGCGCGGCGGGGTCTGCCACTGCCAGAACCTGGCAGATCGCATCCACCAAACGCAGGTATTGCCCGGCCGGCACCAACTGCCCTCCGGCCGTGTCGCTGAGCGCATCGGCAACACCACCCAGGTCAAAAGCCACTGTCGGTACGCCGCGCGCCGCGGCCTCCAGAACCACCATGCCAAAACCTTCCACGTCACCAGGAATCTCGACCAAAGGCAGCACATGCAGGTCGGCGCAGGCATAGAGCACAGCCAGGCGCTCATTGCTGACACTGCCCAGCAGAGACACCGTGGTCTCCAGACCGGTATGCGCGACCGCCGCCCGCAGGCGCTGCAACTGCCGGCCACCACCGCCCGGCGGCTCACCACCGACCACCAGCAGGCGCAGGCCGGGCTGACGCCGCACCAGCTCCGGCAGGGCCTGCTCGATGAACTCGACCACGCCTTTGCGCGCCACCAGCCGACCTACCGACAGCAGGATTGGGCCGCCACCCAACTCCCGCCGTAGCTGTAGCGCTGCCGCTTCGACAGCAGGGTCTGCCAACGGCATCTCCACCGCCGGATTGACCACCCGGATGGCCTGCTCGGGCAAGCCCTTGGCCAGCGCCTGTCGCCTGGTATAAGCGCTGTTGACGAGAATGCGGTCCACTGCCGACAGCCGGCTGACGAACAGGCCTTGGTACAAGGCCGCCGGATACAGCAAGTCCAGGCCGTGCAGATATACCCCGGTGGGCAGTCCACGCCAGCGCGCTGCCTGCAAAGCAGGCGCCATCAGGCCGCTGCCGCCGAAGCAGAGCTGGTGTCGCGCCGGATCAGCGAACCGACAGGTCAGCAGACTGGCAGCCGGCAGGAAACGGCCGGCACCGAAAGGCAGTTCCGCCAACACCTTGCAGCCCGGCGGCGCCCGTTCGGCAATGCCCTGGGGGCCGATGAGTTCGACTGGCACCCGTTGGGAAATCGCCGTCAGCGCCCGCATCAACAGGCTCTCCATGCCCCCAACCAGTGGCGGCAGGTTGCGGGTTACCATCAGGACGGCGCGGGCGGACATGCGGCTGTGTGCTCACAACAGGGCGGAGTCCAGCTAGTATCGGTTCCGTTGTCTCCTGTCGATAGATCAAGCCCGCTGGGGAATGCCCGTGTCCGCAATCAATCCCGGTGCCCCGGTGGCACCGCAGCCCTATCTCGGTGGTCTGGCCCGGCGGCTGCTCAACGACAAGCTGATCAGCGATGATCTCGCTCGTGACCTTCAGCAGAAGGCGGTGAAACAGAGCCGCTCGTTCGTGGAACTGCTGGTGGAGAGCAAACAGCTCACCGCGGTGCAAGTCGCCGAGGTGGCGAGTGCCGAATTCGGCTCCCCCCTGCTCGACCTGAGCGCCATCGAACTCGACAGCCAGGCCGCCAAGGATGTCGGCGAGAAGCTGTTGCGCAAGCACCGCGCTCTACCGCTGTTCAAGCGCGGCAAGAAGCTGTTCGTGGCGATCTCCGACCCGATGAACGTCCAGGCTCTGGATGAGTTCAAGTTCGCCACAGGCTTCGTCACCGAGGCGATCCTGGTCGAGGACGACAAGCTGGCCAAGGCCATTGAGATCGCCGCCAGCGCGGCGGATACCTCGATGATGATGGGCAGCGAGGACAGCGACCTCGAAAATCTGGAGGTCGCCGACGAGGACGATGGCAAGGAGCCGGACATTTCCCGCTCCGACGCCGACGACGCCCCCATCGTCCGCTACGTGAACAAGATCCTGGTCGATGCCATCAGCCGCGGCGCCTCGGACATCCACTTCGAGCCCTACGAAAAGTTCTACCGCATCCGCTACCGTCAGGACGGCGAGCTGAAGACCATCGCCCAGCCGCCGGTGAGCCAGGGCAGCCGCATCGCCGCCCGCGTCAAGGTGATGAGCCGCATGGACCTGGCCGAACGCCGGGTGCCGCAGGACGGCCGCATCAAGCTCAACCTATCCAAGTCGAAATCCATCGACTTCCGCGTCAACAGCTGCCCGACACTCTGGGGCGAGAAGATCTGCGCCCGCATCCTCGACGCCTCCAGCGCCATGCTGGGCATTGACGTGCTGGGCTACGAGGCGGAGCAGAAGGCCGCCTACATGAAGGCGCTGGAGCAGCCGCAGGGCATGATCCTGGTCACCGGCCCCACCGGCTCCGGCAAGACTGTGTCGCTCTACACCGGCTTGAACATCCTCAACACCGACGACATCAACATCTCCACCGCCGAGGATCCGGCGGAAATCAATCTGCCCGGCATCAACCAGGTCAACGTCAACCCGAAGACCGGACTGACCTTCGCGGCGGCGCTGAAAGCCTTCCTGCGCCAGGATCCGGACGTGATCATGGTCGGCGAAATCCGCGACCTGGAAACGGCGGAAATCGCCATCAAGGCGGCGCAGACCGGCCACTTGGTGCTCTCCACCCTGCACACCAATGACGCGCCCCAGACCATCGTCCGCCTGATGAACATGGGCGTGCCTGGCTACAACATCGCCAGCACGCTGTCACTGGTGATCGCCCAGCGTCTGGCGCGGCGGCTATGCAAGAGCTGCAAGCGGCCGGCCAACATTCCGCGTGCCGAGCTGATCCGCAATGGCTTCAAGCCGGAGCAGCTGGATTCGCCCGGCGCGCAGATCATGGAGGCGGTGGGCTGCGACCAGTGCGACCGCGGCTACAAGGGCCGCACCGGCATCTACCAGGTGATGCCCTTCTCGGACGCCATGGGTCGCATCGTGATGGAGGGCGGCAACGCCATGGACATCGCTGACCAGGCCCGCAAGGAAGGCATCAAGGATCTGCGCGAATCGGCCCTGAAAAAGGTGCTCGATGGCCAGATCGACCTGCTCGAGGCCAACCGCTGCACGGTTTCGGAATAAGCTGTAGGCACAGTCAGCACACCCCATTCGGAACAGGCTCATGGCAACCGCAGCGAATCCCGCCAAAGCAAGCATCAAGCCGGCAGTCAAGGACCACATCTTTACCTGGGAGGGCACCGACCGCAAAGGCAACAAGCTGAAGGGCCAGATGGTCGGCCCTACAGATGGCTATGTGAAATTCCAGCTGCGCAAGCAGGGCATCAACCCGATCCGGGTCAACAAGAGGCTGGAGTTTTTCGGCAGCGGCAAGAAGCCGATCACCGGCCAGGACATCGCCATCTTCAGCCGCCAGATGGCGACCATGATGAAGGCCGGCGTGCCGCTGGTGCAGGCACTGGAACTGGTCGGCCGCGGCAATGAGAACAAGTCGATGGCCGAGATGATCATGCAGGTCAAGGCCGGCATCGAGGGCGGCCTGTCCTTGTCGGAAAGCCTGGCGAAGTTCCCGGCCCACTTCGACGACCTGTTCGTCAACCTGGTCGAGGCCGGTGAAAAATCGGGCGCGCTGGAGTCGCTGCTCGACAAGATCGCCACCTACAAGGAAAAAACCGAGCAGATCAAGAAGAAGGTCAAGAAGGCGCTCACCTACCCGGCGGCGGTGGTGGTGGTGGCCTTCGTGGTCACCGGCATCCTGCTGTACTTTGTGATTCCGCAGTTCGAAGACCTGTTCAAGGGCTTCGGCGCCGATCTGCCGGCGTTCACCCAGATGGTGGTGCAGCTGTCGAAGTTCGTGCAGGCCTACTGGTGGGTGGTGATCGGCGTGGTCGCCGGCGTGGTCATCGCCTTCAAGCAGGCGCATCTGCGCTCCGAGAACTTCCGGCGCTTCCTCGACCGCGCCTTCCTGAAGGCGCCGCTGTTCGGCGACATCCTCTACAAGTCGGCGGTGGCGCGCTTCGCCCGCACGCTCTCGACCATGTTCGCCGCCGGCGTGCCGCTGGTGGACGCCATGGACTCGGTGGCCAAGGCCGCAGGCAATATCGTCTACACCGAGGGCATCCAGCGCATGAAGGACCAGGTGTCCACCGGCACCCAGCTGCAGCTGACCATGGCGCAGTCCAACCTGTTTCCGGCGATGGCGATCCAGATGATCGGCATCGGCGAGGAGTCCGGCTCGCTGGACGCGATGTGCGCCAAGGTCGCCGACTTCTACGAGGAGGAGGTCGACAACATGGTCGACAACCTCTCCAGCCTGATGGAGCCGATGATCATGGCGATCCTGGGTGTCCTAGTCGGTGGCCTGGTGGTGGCCATGTACCTGCCCATCTTCAAGCTCGGCCAAGCCATCTAAGTAGGGGTTCCTCGTCCATGCTCGCGGTCCTGGCGGCACAGCCGTCGCTGTTGATCGGCCTCTGCGCCGTGCTCGGCCTGCTGGTCGGCAGCTTTCTCAACGTGGTGATCTACCGCCTGCCGGTGATGATGGAGCGCCGCTGGCAGCGCGAGAGCCGCGAGATTCTGGGCCTGGAGCCGACCGCTGAGTTACCCAGCCTGAGCCTGGCTAGGCCGGCCTCCCGTTGTGGCGCCTGCGGCACCCCGATCCGCGCCTGGCAGAACGTCCCGGTGCTGTCCTGGCTGCTGCTGCGTGGCAAGGCCGGCTGCTGCGGCGCGCCGATCGCCCTGCGCTACCCACTGGTGGAGCTGCTCAGCGGCCTCATCAGCGGCATCTGCGCCTGGCACTTCGGCTACGGTGCCGCCCTGCCCGGCGCGCTGCTGCTGAGCTGGGCGTTGATCGCTCTCGCCTTCATCGATCTCGACACCCAGCTGCTGCCGGACGACCTCACCCTGCCGCTGCTCTGGCTGGGTCTGCTGCTGGTACTGGCTGGGGTGCCGGTGGCAAGCGTCGACCTCCCCTCCGCGGTGATCGGCGCCATCGCCGGCTATCTGGTGCTCTGGTCGGTGTTCTGGGCTTTCAAGCTCATCACCGGCAAGGAAGGCCTGGGCTATGGCGATTTCAAGCTCCTGGCCGCGCTCGGCGCCTGGCTGGGCTGGCAGGCGCTGCCGCAGATCATCCTGCTGTCTTCGCTGGTGGGCGCGGTAACTGGCATCGCCATGATCGCGCTCAAGCGCCAGCAGCGCAGCGCGCCCATGCCCTTCGGCCCCTATCTGGCCGCTGCCGGCTGGCTGGCGCTGATCGGCGTCGACGTGCTCTCGCTGTTTACGCCATGAGCCTGGCCATCGGCCTGACCGGTGGCGTCGCCAGCGGCAAGAGTTATGTGCAGGGCCTGTTCGCGGCGCTGGGCGTGCCGATCATCGAGGCCGATGACGTTGGCCGTGCCGTGGTGCAGCCGGGCGAGCCGGCGCTGGCCGAGATCGCTGCCCAGTTCGGCGCCGAAATGCTGCTGCCAGATGGCGGCCTGAACCGCCCGCGCATGCGTGAAAAGGTGTTTCAGGACGCCGCCGCGCTGCGTCAGCTCGAAGCGATCACCCATCCCCACATCCGCGCCCGGCTCAAGGCCTGGCGTGACGCCCAGACCGCGCCCTATTGCCTGCTTTCGGCGGCCATCCTGTTGGAGAGTGGCATGTCCGCCCTGGTCTCGCGGGTCTTGGTGGTGGACGCCCCCGAGCAGGATCAGCTGAGCCGGCTGATGCGCCGCGACGGCATCGCCGAACCTTTGGCGCGCGCCATGCTGGCGCGGCAATGGAGCCGCGCCGAGCGCCTGGCACGCGCCGACGACGTGATCGACAACCCGGAGCCGCCGCGCGATCTGAGCGCCGTCGTGCAGGCCCTGCACCGGCGCTATCTGGATCTGGCGCGGTGAGCGCCGGAAAACTATCCGCGGCCAAGGCCGAAAAGCGGTTGGCGCGAGGGCGCGCATCGGCCAGAATGCGAACTGGTTCTCAGTAGCGCACGCGTGTCCGAGTTCACCGACGCCATTGTTTTCGAGCAGCCCCTGAGCGAGCGGGTACGCACCCTGCTGCGCCTGGAATTCCTGTTCCAGCAGCGCCGTCACCACACGCTCGACTCCTCGCCCTGGAGTCTGCGCGCCAGCCTGCAGGCGCTGCTCGACATCATCGCCCTGACCGCCCGCTCCGATCTGAAGAGCGAGGTCATCAAGGAGATCCAGGACCAGCAGACCGCGCTGGGCCGCCTGCCCGGCGTGCTGATCGGCTTCGAGGCACAGGCGGCGCTGCAACAGCTGCACGACGCTCTGCGCGGGGTGCAGCGGCTGTCCACCCATTTCGCCGGCTCGGTGCTGCGCAGCCATGAATTCCTCGACGCGGTGGCCAAGCGCAGTGCCATCCCCGGCGGTGCGGCGCCTTTCGACCTGCCGGCGGTGCACCGCTGGCTGGCGGAGCCGCCGCTGCGGGTGCGCGAGGACTTGAGTCGCTGGTTTGCGCACTTCGCACCCTACGAGACTGCCATCGAAGTCTGCCTGAAGGTGCTGCGTCACTCCGGCCGCACCCAGAATCTCACCGCCCAGGGCGGCGTGCACCTGCACATGCCGCAGAGCGCGCACCAGCTGCTGCGGGTGTCTGTGGTCGCCGACGGCGCGCTGTATCCCGAGATCAGCGCTGGCCGCCATCGCTACAGCCTGCGCTTCATGCAGCAGAGCGATGTCGATACCCGCGCGCAGCAGGCCAGCCGCGACGTCCCCTTTCGCCTGCAGTGCTGCTCGCTGCTGATCCCATGAATCCGCCCCGCATCGGCGCCTGCCCGACCTGCCGCAAATCCTCCTCGCTGGAGCCCAGCAATCCCTGGCGACCGTTTTGCAGCGAGCGTTGCAAGCTGATCGACCTCGGCGCCTGGGCCAGCGGCCGCTATTCGATCCCGGCGGTGGAAAACGATGAGGACGAACCGCGTCCGCCTCAGGACGACCAGTAGGCGCTGATTCCGGCAACCCCCTGGGCGTAATGCGCCTGTGCCTGTTCAAGCTCGGCCGGCCCCAGGCCGCCCAGCGCATAGACCGGGATCGGCACCAGCCCACGCCGCTCGGCGAATCCGCTCCAGCCCAGCGCCGGGGCTCCCGGGTGACTGGCGGTGGCTTGCACCGACCCGAGGACCGCGGCATCAAAGCCCAGCGCCGCCGCGCGCTCCAGCTCGGCGGCGTCGTGCACCGAGGCGATACACAGTTCCAGACCCGGCGGCCTGGCTTGCAGCTGCATCAGCGCTCGGCTGTCGGCATGCCAGCCGGCAGCACCCAGCGCCACCGCCATGGCGGGATCGCGGTCCAGCAACAACTGCAAGCCGGAGCTGCGAGTGGCGGCGATCCACTCGGCGGCGTGGCGGGCATAGTCACCATCGCTCAAGCCCGGCCAGCGCAGACGCAGCAGCGCGCCGGCCGGCAGCCGCGCCAGCCGCGGCAGCAGCTGGCGCGGTTCGGTCGTCGGCGGCGTGAAGACGTAGTGCGGCGCCAGGCGCAACGCGCTGGCGATCGGCGCCACCGTCGGCAGCGCCGGCTCCTGCGCCGCCAGCCGCGCCGGCGGCAACCAGGCGAAAGCCTGTTGCTCGCGCGACTGCGGTTGGCCGTCGAAGGCGGTGACCAGCCAGGTATCGAGCAGCACCCGCCGGTTGCTGTAGTCGTGGGCGAAGCGGATCAGCGGCCGCGCCGCGCGCAGCTCCACGCCCAGTTCCTCGTGCAGCTCGCGCTTGAGCGCCTGCAAGGGCGTTTCGCCGACTTCGATCTTGCCGCCGGGGAACTCCCACCAGCCGGCGGCGATCTTGCCCGCCGGTCGCTGCGCCATCAGCACCTGGCCATCCGGGCGACAGAGCACACCGCAGGCGACGTGGATGCTGGGCCTCTCGGGAGGCGTGTGGGGGGAGGAGTGAGGCGCAGAAGCGCCCTCCTGTTTCGCCTCCCGCCTCACCCCTTACACCTCACGTTCTGTACTCGGCGTTGATCTTCACGTAGTCGTAACTGAAGTCGCAGGTCCAGACCGTGGCGCTGGCGGCACCGCGCGCGAGCCCGACGCGAATACAGAATTCGTCCTGCGCCACCACCGCCGCGCCCTTGGCCTCGACGTAATCAGGATGCGGCTGACCGCCGACGATCACCGGCACCGCGTCGAGCGAGATGTCGACGCGGCTGACGTCCAGGCCCTCGACGCCGGCCTTGCCGATCGCCATGGCGATGCGGCCCCAGTTGGCATCGCTGGCGAACAGGGCGGTCTTCACCAGCGGCGAATGGGCGATGGACAGCGCCACCGCGCGCGCCTCGGCGCGGCTGCGGGCGCCGCCCACTTCGATGCTCACGAACTTGGTGGCGCCCTCGCCGTCGCGGACGATGGCATGCGCCAGTTCCAGGCAGACCGCCTCGACGGCGGCGGCGATCAGCGGATAGTCGGGATGGCCGGCATCCACTTCCGCGCTACCCACCTGGGCGGTGGCGAACAGCACGCAGGCGTCGTTGGTGGAGGTGTCGCCATCGACGGTCACGCAGTTGAAGCTGCGCTCGGCGACCTCGGCGATCAGCGCCTGGGTCGCGGCCGGGGTGAGGCGCGCGTCGGTGCCGATGTAGGCCAGCATGGTCGCCATGTTCGGGTGGATCATGCCCACGCCCTTGGCGATGCCGGTGACGGTCACCTCGCCCTGACTGGTGGCGACGCGACGGCTGGCGCCCTTGCCGACGGTGTCGGTGGTCATGATCGCCCGCATCGCGTCCAGCCAGCCGGCCTCGCGCAGATCGGCGACGGCGGCGGGCGCGGCGGCGACCATGCGCGCCACCGGCAGCTGCTGGCCGATCACCCCGGTGGAGAACGGCAGCACCGCCTCGGCATTCAGCTTCAGGGCGGCGGCGACGGCGGCGGTGGTTTCGCGCGCCGACTGCAGGCCTTGTTCACCGGTCGCGGCATTGGCGTTGCCGCTGTTGACCAGCAGGGCGCGGATCGCGCCGGCGCCGAGGCGCTGGCGGCAGACCTGCACCGGCGCGGCGGCGAAGGCGTTCTGGGTGAACACGCCGCCGACGCGGCTGCCTTCGGCCAGCGCAATCACCAGCAGATCCTTGCGCCCCGGCTTCTTGATCGCCGCCTCGGCCACCCCCAGGCGGACGCCGGCAACCGGCAGCAGTTCGGTGGGTTCGCGGTAGTTGACGGGCATGGGTGCGAAAGCGAAAGAAAGAAGGGGGCAGCAAAACCGAACGCCTTCTCGGGCCGAGTCGCCTCGGCCCTCAGGCGCTCATTCCAGCTTGCCGTGGCAGAGCTTGTACTTCTTGCCGGAGCCGCAGGGGCAGGGATCGTTGCGGCCAACCTTGGGCGCGGAGCGGGTCGGCGCCAGCCTTGCCTCTGGCGGCACCGCGCGCAGATTGTTGAGGGCAGTGGCGGCCACACCAGCTTCGGCTGCAGCCGCCGGCTCGGCGCTGCCGTGCAGCATGTCGGGCGCATTGGCGTGCTGGAACTGCATGCGCTGCTCGGCGGCCTCGGCGGCGGCGCGGCGCTCGGCCTCGACCCGCTCGACCTCGGCCTCGGTCTGGATCTGCACCCGCGACAGCACACTGATGACCTCGTGCTTGAAGCGCGCCAGCATGTCGTTGAACATGTTGAAGGCCTCGCGCTTGTACTCCTGCTTGGGATCCTTCTGCGCGTAGCCACGCAGATGGATGCCCTGGCGCAGATAGTCCACCGCCGCCAGATGCTCGCGCCAGAACTGATCGATCACCTGCAGCAGGATGGCCTTCTCGAAATGCTCCAGCACCGCCGCGCCGACCTTGGCCTTCTTGTCCTGATAAGCCGCGACCAGCGCCGCCAGGATGCGGGCGCGCAGCCCCTTCTCGTCCAGGCTTGAATCCTCATCGAGCAGCTTCTTGACCGGGAAGTCGAGCGCGAAGTCCTTCTTCAGCGCCGCTTCCAGGCCGTCCGGATTCCACATCGACTCCACCGTCTGCGGCGGGATGTAGGCGTCGATCACCGCGTTGACCACGTCGGGGCGGATGTCCTCGACCATGCTGCTGACCTGGTCGGCGCCCATCAGCTCGTCGCGCAGCTCGTAGATCGCCTTGCGCTGGTCGTTAGCGACGTTGTCGTATTCGAGCAGGTTTTTGCGGATGTCGAAGTTGTGCGCCTCGACCTTGCGCTGCGCGGTCTCGATGGCGCGCGTCACCCAGCGGTGCTCGATGGCCTCGCCTTCCTCCATGCCCAGCTTCTGCAGCATCGCCCGCATCGACGGCGGGGTGAAGATGCGCATCAGGGTGTCGTCGAGCGAGAGGTAGAAACGGGTCGCGCCCGGGTCGCCCTGGCGGCCGGAGCGGCCACGCAGCTGGTTGTCGATGCGCCGCGACTCGTGACGCTCGCTGCCGATCACCAGCAGGCCGCCGGCCTCCTTCACCTGGGCGTGGCGCTTCTGCCAGTCCGAGCGCGCGGCTTCGCGGGCGGCGAGGTCGTCTTCCGGAATCGCGTGCAGCTCGGCTTCCAACGAGCCACCGAGCACGATGTCGGTGCCGCGGCCGGCCATGTTGGTGGCGATGGTTACCTTGCCGGGACGGCCGGCGTTGGCGACGATCTCCGCCTCACGCTCGTGCTGCTTGGCGTTGAGCACCTCGTGGGGGATGTTCCGCTGCGTCAGCAGGTTCGACAGCAACTCGCTGGTCTCGATGCTCGCGGTACCGACCAGCACCGGCTGCTGCTTGCCGTTGGCCTCGACGATGTCCTTGATGACGGCGTTGAACTTGTCCTTGGCGTTCATGAACACCTGGTCGCCACGGTCCTGGCGGACCATCGGCCGGTTGGTGGGGATCACCACCACCTCCAGGTTGTAGATGTTCTGGAACTCGAAGGCCTCGGTGTCGGCGGTGCCGGTCATGCCGGCCAGCTTCTTGTAGAGACGGAAGTAGTTCTGGAAGGTGATCGAAGCCAGCGTCTGGTTTTCCTGCTGGATCTTCACCCCTTCCTTGGCTTCCACCGCTTGGTGCAGGCCGTCGGACCAGCGCCGGCCCGCCATCAGGCGGCCGGTGAACTCGTCGACGATGATCACCTGGCCATTGCGGACGATGTACTCGACGTCCTTCTTGTACAGATGGTGCGCGCGCAGCAGGGCGTTGAGGTGGTGCACCAGGATGATGTGGCTGGCGTCGTAGAGCGAGTCCTCCTCGCCCAACAGACCGATCTCGCGCAACAGGTCCTCGGCCTTTTCGTGGCCGGACTCCGAGAGGTGCACCTGCTTGCCCTTCTCGTCGGCGAAGAAATCGCCCTCGCCTTCTTCTTCCTTCTGCGGCTTGAGCCGTGGAATGACGGTGTTGATCTTGCGCCACATCTCCGGATCGTCGTCGGCCGGGCCGGAGATGATCAGCGGCGTACGCGCCTCGTCGATCAGGATCGAGTCCACCTCGTCGACGATGGCGTAGTGCTGGCCACGCTGCACCTTGTCGGCCAGCGAGAAGGCCATGTTGTCGCGCAGGTAGTCGAAGCCGAATTCGTTGTTGGTGCCGTAGGTGATGTCGGCCTGGTAGGCGGCGCGCTTTTCTTCCTGGCTCTGGCCGGAGACCACCACGCCCACCGACAGGCCCAGGAAGTTGTACAGCCGCCCCATCCACTCGGCGTCACGGCGCGCCAGGTAGTCGTTGACAGTGATGACGTGCACGCCCTTGCCTTCCAGGGCGTTCAGATAGGTCGGCAGGGTGGCGACCAGGGTCTTGCCCTCGCCGGTGCGCATTTCCGCGATCTTGCCGGCGTGCAGCACCGCGCCGCCGATCAGCTGCACGTCGAAGTGGCGCATGTTCATCACCCGCTTGCCAGCCTCGCGGCAAACCGCGAAAGCCTCCGAGCGGATCGCATCCAGGCTCTCGCCCTTGGCCAGCCGCTCGCGCAGCACAGTGGTTTGCGCGGTGAGCTCGGCGTCGGAGAGCGCGGCGTACTTGGCTTCCAGCGCGTTGACGCTGTCGACCACCCCCTTGCGGAACGAGGTGACGAGACGCTGGTTGCGACTGCCGAAGACGGAGGTGAGCAGCTTGTTGATCATGGCCTGAGGGCTCTGATGCGAAAACGCCGCCCGATGGGTGGCGGCGCATCGTGTCAAAAATGGGGGTCCATTATGACTGATGGGGCGGCTGCGACCCTATTTCAAGGACCGCGGCCTGGGCAGCGCCGCCTGGCGGCGCGCGCCTTCAGCGGGCCGCCTGGATGTACTGCTGGGGGTTGACCACCGAGCCGTTCAGCAGCACCTCGAAATGCACATGTGGGCCGGTGGAGCGGCCGGAACTGCCCATCAGCGCCAGACGCTGACCCTTGCGCACGGTTTCGCCCGGCTTCACCAGCACCCGCTGGTTGTGGCCGTAGCGGGTGACATAGCCATTGCCGTGATTGACCTCGACCAGGGTGCCGTAGCCGGCGCGCTCGTCGGCATAGCTGACAATGCCCGCCGCCACCGCCAGCACCGGCGAGCCCTCGCGGCCGGCGAAGTCCATGCCCTCGTGATAGGCGGCGCGGCCGGTGAAAGGATCGGTGCGGTAGCCGAACAGCGAGCTGATGAAGCCGGAGGCCACCGGCCAGCCGGAGGGGCGCACTTCCTGCTGCAGACGGCCGGCGAGCAGCAGGTCTTCGAGTACGCGCAGCTGGCGCTCGCGGTCGCTGAGCTTGGCCTCGAAACGGTCCAGGGCCAGCAGCAGGGGATCGCCCGCGGTAGCGCTCTCGATCTCCTCGGTCTCCGGGCCGCCAACCGCCGGCAACTGACCAAAATTGAATTCGTCGGCGTCGAGATCGGCAACCTTGACCATGCGTTCGCCGGCAGCGTCCAGGCGCATCATCTGGGCATTGAGCTGGGCGATGCGGCGCGCCAGCGCGCGGGTGTTTTCCTCGGCAGCGTTGCGGGCGGCGGCCAGCTCGCTGCGCTGGGTCTGAATCTCCTGGCTCCAGGTCTTGGCCAGCGAGGTCGGCATCAGGCCGGTGTGCCCGTTGGCCAGGTAACCGGCACCGAACCCCAGACCGAGCAGGGCCAGCACCACCGCCAGCGCCGGCAGCCAGGAAAACACCTGGGTCAGACCCAGGCGTATCCGCCAGGTCCGGCCCCGCTTGTGACTGACTAGTATGATGTCCATCGACTACCGCAATCCTTAAAAACCTTCGTGAGCGCCGAGCGCCTAGACGCCCATCTGCATCGTTCTGCCGTGCTGCAGCGGGGGCTACTTGCCCGCGCCGCCCGGCTGGCGGACCTGGATCGCGCCTTCCGACAATGGCTGTCCCCGCTGGGCCCCTGGGCCCGGCAGGTCCGCTTGGCCAACCTGGAGGGCGAGCGGGTGGCCTTGATGGTCACTTCCGCAGCGGCCCTGACACCCTTGCGCTACCGCCAGGCGGAACTGCTGGCCTGGTTCAGCGAACGCACCGGCACGTCTTGCACCCGGCTGAACATCACCGTCCGATCGTCAGCGACAACCGGACGGCTTGGAGTGTAAAAGCAAATTTTGGGCCGTGGCAAGCAAACGACCGTTCGTCGGGCCAAAAAATCAAGACTAGTCGGTCACATTTCAGTAACCGAAGACCAGCAAGTTTCAGGCCGCGAGGGCGCGCATCGACGTAACTGCGGGGGCGGCAGCGGTAGCGTCTTCAAAGCTCGCGAATTCCCAGGCCTTGCGATCATTGAGCAGCGCGCAAGCCAACTGATTGTTCAGCGCATGCCCTGATTTGTAGGCGCTGTAGGCGCCCAGCAGCGGGTGGCCGGCGAGGTAGAGATCGCCCACCGCGTCGAGAATCTTGTGGCGCACGAACTCGTCGTCGTAGCGCAGGCCGTCGGGATTGACCACCCGGTAGTCGTCCAGCGCCACGGCATTGTCCAGCGAGGCGCCCAGCGCCAGATTGCGGGAGCGCATCAGCTCGAACTCGCGCATGAAGCCGAAGGTGCGCGCGCGCGAGACTTCCTTGATGTAGTTGGCGGTGGTGAATTCCAGCGTCGCGGTCTGCGCCGAGGTCTTGAACGCCGGATGCTTGAACTCGATGCCGAACGACAGGCGGAAGCCCTCGTAGGGCTCCAGGCGCGCGTACTTGTCGCCCTCGCCGACCTGTACCGGTTGCAGGATGCGGATGAACTTGCGGGCGGCGTTCTGTTCGACCACGCCGGCCGATTGCAGCAGGTACATGAACGGCGCTGCGGAGCCGTCCATGATCGGAATTTCCGGGCTGGAGAGTTCCACCAGCACGTTGTCGATGCCCATGCCGGCCAAGGCCGACATGATGTGTTCGACCGTCGCCACCTTCACTCCATCGCGCACCAGGGTGCTGCACAGCGTGGTCTCGCCGATCAGCAGGGCGCTGGCGGGGATGTCCACCGCCGGCGAGAGATCGACACGCCGGAAGACGATGCCGTGATTGACCGGCGCCGGCAGGATCGAGATGTAGACCTTGCGTCCGCCGTGCAAGCCGATGCCGCTGGCACGTATCGGGGACTTGAGGCTGCGTTGACGGATCATGGGGACTAGTTGCGAGTGGCGCGCGCTCATTCAAGAGTCGCGCGCTGTACGCAGTCTGAATCGGAAGGATAGGGGCAGTTTATCACGCTGCCCCTAAGCCCTCCGCGGGTCCGGGCGGCGGTCGGCGACCGCCAGCGTCCAGGGCAAGACGCTGGCAGCACAGCCTAGGGCGGGGCTGCTTGCCAGCCCGCCATGGACCCGCCATCCGATCTTCTAGTCCGCCTGCGCGCGCAGGAAGGCCGGGATGTCGATCACATCGTCGGACAACTCCTGCAGCCAATGCGCGCCACTGGCGGCACCGGCCGCGGCCGCGGCGGGACGGCTGTAGCTGCCCATCTCCGGCATCGGCCGCAGACCCGGCACCCGCGGCGGCAGGTTCATCTGCGGCGACGCGTGGTGATTGGTCGGCGCGCCGTAGGAGCTGGCGGCGTAGGACGGCGTCGCCACCCGGCGCGGCTCAAAGCGCGCGACATGCGGCGGCAGCTCTTCGCGCTTGCTGCTGTTGAGACCGGTGGCCACCACCGTCACCCGCAGCTCGCCGTTGAGGCTGGGGTCGATGGAGGTGCCGCACTTGATGTCGGCCTCCTCGCTCGCCACATCGCCGACGTGCTGCATGATGTAGTCGTGCTCGTCCAAGGTCAGCGACTCGTCGCAGGTGATGTTGACCAGGATGCCGCGGGCGCCGCGGATCTCGATGTCGTCGAGCAGCGGGCTGGACAGCGCCGCTTCCACCGCCTTCTTGGCGCGGTCTTCACCGGTGGCCTTGCCGATACCCATCATCGCCATGCCGCGGGCGCCCATGACCGTGCGCACGTCGGCGAAGTCGAGGTTGATCTCGCCCGGCCGGGTGATGAGGTCGCTGATGCCCAGCACCGCGTTCTGCAGCACGTCGTTGGCGGCCTTGAAGGCGTTCATCAGGCTCACCGAGCCGCCGAGCACGAGCTTGAGCTTTTCGTTGGGAATCACGATCAGCGAGTCGACGTGCTGCTGCAGCTGGGTGATGCCGTGCATGGCCTGCGCCATGCGCTTCTTGCCTTCGCTGGGGAAGGGCTTGGTCACCACCGCGACGGTGAGGATCTTCAGCTCCTTCGCCACCTCGGCGATCACCGGTGCCGCGCCGGTGCCGGTGCCACCACCCATGCCGCTGGTGATGAACAGCAGATCGGTGCCTTCCAGCATCTCGGCGATGCGCTCGCGGTCCTCTTCCGCCGCCTGGCGACCGATTTCCGGATTGCTGCCGGCACCGAGGCCGCGGGTGATCTCCAAGCCCAGCTGCAGCTGGTTGTTGGGGATGCACTTCTCCAGATGGTCGCGATCGGTATTGGCGCAGATGAACTCCACGCCGTTGATCCCGCTCTGGGACATCTGGTTGACGGTATTGCAACCACCGCCGCCGACGCCCATGACGCGAATCACTGCCGTGGTTCGCAGACCATCCACCAGTTCAAACGTTTCTTGCATTACCCCTGCCATGACGACCTCCTCGTATTGCCCTACTGCTGTTCATGACGGCCTCGTGCCGTCGCCCTGAAACCAAACCCGCAAACCAGAAACCTTTGAGACTCAAAAACTGCCCTTGAACCAGGCCTTCACCCGCGACAGCACATCGCTGCCGTCGCCACTGCCGACAGCGCCGCGCGCCAACTCCGGCTTCATCCGCTTGGCGTAGAGCAACAAGCCCACGCCGGTGGCCAGCCCCGGATCACGGGACGCCGCCTCGATTCCTTCGACGCCGTGCGGCAGGCCCAGTCGCACCGGCACCTCCAGCACTTCCTCCGCCAGCTCGACCACGCCCGGCATCTGCGCCGAGCCGCCGGTGATGACCACGCCGCCGGGAATGCGGCCGAACATGTCGGCGCGGTGCAGCTCCTTGGCGACGTAGCGGAACAGCTCCTCGTAGCGCGGCCGGATCACCTCGGCCAGCATGTGCCGTGAGAAGGCGCGCGGCGGGTTGTCGCCCACGCTCGGCGCCTCGATCACTTCCTCGGCCTGCACCATCCAGGGCTGCGCGCAGCCGTAGTGGACCTTGATGTCCTCGGCGTTCTGGGTCGGCGTGCGGAAGGCCACCGCGATGTCGTTGGTCACCTGGTCGCCGGCGATCGGCAGCACCGCGGTATGGCGGATCGCGCCGCCCTGGTAGACGGCGATGTCGCTGGTGCCGCCGCCGATGTCGATGCAGCAGATGCCGAGATCCTTCTCGTCCTCGGTGAGCACCGCGTCGGCGCTGGCGAGATGGCTGATCACCAGCTTCTCGACACCCAGGCCGCACTTCTCCACGCACTTCTGCAGGTTCTGCGCCGCCGACACCGAGCCGGTGATGATGTGCACGTTGACGTCCAGTCGCACCGCCGACATGCCGACCGGATCCTGGATGCCCTCCTGGCCATCGACGATGAACTCCTGCGGCAGCACATGCAGGATCTGCTGGTCGGCCGGCACCGGCACCGCCGAGCCGTTCTCGATCACCGAATCGACATCCTTGTGGCTGACCTCGCGGTGCTTGATCGCCACCACGCCGGACTTGGTCTGGCTCTTGATGTGGGCGCCGGTGATCGCCACGTGCGCCATGCGCGCGCGGCAGTTGGCCATGTGCTCGGCGTTCTCCACCGCGCGCTGGATCGCCTGCACGGTGGCGTCGATATTGGTGACCACGCCCTTCTTCAGGCCGCGCGCCGCCTGCTGGCCGATGCCGACCACCTGCAGCTTGCCCTCGGGGCTCACCTCGCCCACCAGCGCCGCCACCTTGGAGGTGCCGACGTCCAACGCAAAGAGATAACTGGGTTCGGGACGGCGACTCATGGCAAAACTCCGGGAACAGCGGTTGCGGTCGACATGGCGCCGACCGTGGACTTCGCAGGCGCGGCATCGGGCGCGGGGCGCCAGCTGACCGCGAAGCCATTGAGATAGCGCAGGTCCACGGTGTGGACCTCGCTGAGGCGGCTGGCCAGGGTCGGCAGCACCGTGGTTTTCAGGCGCTCGACCGAATCCAGCGGCGAGGCACGGCCAAAACGCAGATTGACGCCGCCGTGGCTGCTGGCCACCCAGTCACCGCGCGCGTCCTGGCTCAGGCTGGCCAGCGCGAACGGAGTTTCCGCCAGGCGGTCGGCGAGCTGGCGGTACATCTCCATCACCTCGCGCTCGCGACCGGGCGCGCCGGACAGGCGCGGCAGGCTCTCGGGCAGTGTCTCGCTGCCGGGCGCGAAGACGATGCCCTCGGTGGACAAGGCCTCGGCCTCGCCCCAGCGCGCGAACGGCACGCGCTCCCAGATGCGCACCACCAGCCGCGCCGGCCACTGGCGATCGACGCGGGCATGCGCCACCCAGGGCAGGCGCTCGACGGCCAGACGCACGGCATCGAGATCCACTTCGAACAGCTGGCCGTCGATGGCGCTGGCGGCGGCGGCGCGGACTTCGTCGGCGCGCACATGCTGCAACAGGCCCTGCACCGCCAGCTCACGGGCGGGCGCATCGACCCGCGCCAGCAGCAGGCGGCCGGCGACCAGGGTCGCGGCCAGCGCGCCCAGGCTCAGCAAGGCATTGCGCAGCAGCGGCGGCAGGCCGGCGCCGCTGCCCGGGCTGGGATCGAGGCGCTTGGTATAGGGAGCGGACATGGGCAGGGCGAGCGCGCTCACAGCGTCGCTTCCAATAGCCGCCAGCACAGCTCGGCGTAATCGATGCCCACCGCCTTGGCCGCCATCGGCACCAGCGAGTGCGAGGTCATGCCCGGCAGGGTGTTGAGTTCCAGGAGCTGCGGCCGGCCGTCCTCACCCATCAGGAAGTCCACCCGGCCCCAGTGCCGGCAGCCGGCGAGCGCGAAGGCCTTCAGGCAGAGCGCCTGCACCTCGGCCTCGAAACCGGCGTCCAGCCCGGCCGGGCAGTGGTAGCGGGTGTCGTCGCTCAGATACTTGGCGTGGTAGTCGTAGAACTCGCCGGGCGGCTCGATGCGGATCACCGGCAGCGCGCGACCGAGCAGGATCGGGCAGGTGAATTCGTCGTTCTTGCCGGCGCGGCCGATGAACTGCTCGGCCATCACCACCCGCTCGTCGTCATCGCCGCGCGCCAGCTGCCAGGCGGCCTCGACCTGATCGGCGCTCTTGACCTTGCTGACACCGACGCTGGAACCATCCGCCGCCGGCTTGATGATGCAGGGATAGCCGAAGGCGGCGGCGGCGGCCTGGGCGTCGGCCAGCGATTCCAGCACCCGGAAGTCGGGCGTCGGCAGGCCCTCGGCCTTCCACACCCGCTTGGTGGTGAGCTTGTCCATCGCCAGCGCCGAGGCCAGCACGCCGGAGCCCGGATAGCGCAGGCCCTGGAGATCGAGCAGGGCCTGCACGGTGCCGTCTTCGCCGCCGGTGCCGTGCAGGATGTTGAACACCCGCGCATAGCCTTCGGCCTTGAGCGTGAACAGCTGCTCGGGCGAGGAGACATCCACGCCGTGGGCATCGACGCCACGCGACTGCAAGGCCTTGACGATGCCCTCGCCGCTCCACAGCGAGACCTGGCGCTCGGCGCTCCAGCCGCCCATCAGCACGGCAACCTTGCCGAAGTCTTCTGGCCGGGAGGCGTGAGGGGTGAGGGGTAAAGCGTTCACAGCGGCTCTCCGACCATCTTCACTTCGGGATGCAGATCCACACCGGTCTGCTGCTTGACGGTGGCGCGGATGTGGGCGATCAGCGCCTCGACATCGGCGGCGGTGGCGCCGTCTTCGGTGATCAGGAAGTTGGCGTGCAGCTGCGACACGTAGGCGCCGCCGATGCGATGGCCCTTGAGGCCGCAGGCCTCGATCAGCCGCGCGGCGTGATCGCCGGGCGGATTGCGGAAGGTGCTGCCGGCCGAGGGCTTGCCCACCGGCTGGCTGGCCTTGCGCTGGGCCAGACTGTCCTTGGTGGCACGGGCATAGCTGCCGTCGGTGTCGACGGTGACCGCGAAGCGAGCGGCGAGATAGCCGAGCAGCTGCGCCGGCGCCTCGACATGCCGGTAGCCGGTGACGAAGGCGGCCGGCGTCAGCCAGTGGGTCGTGCCGTCGCGCAGCACCACCTCCACCTCGCGGACCACCGGCCAGGTCTCGCCGCCCCAGGCGCCGGCGTTCATCGCCAAGGCGCCACCGACCGTGCCGGGGATGCCGGCCATGAAGCCCAGGCCGGCCTTCTTCTGGGCGCCGGCGAACTTGGCGAGGCGCGCGCAGTGGGCGCCGGCCTCGGCATAGATACTATCCTCGGCTTCCAGGCGGATCGCCTCGAGCGCGCCATGCAGGCAGATCACGGTGCCGCGGAAACCGCCGTCACGCACCAGCAGATTGCTGCCCAGGCCGATCCACAGCACTGGCTCTTCGGCCGGCAGGGCGCGGATGAAGCGGAGCAGATCCTCGCGGTCGGCCGGCTCGAAATAGGTGTCGGCCGGGCCACCGACGCGCCAGCTGGTACGCGACGCCAGGCGCTCCTGGTGGCGCAGCAGGCCACGCACGGCGGGCAGCTTCAGCGCGGCGCTCATGGCGCGCTCCCGAAGGTCTGGAGCATCAGCGCCGGCGCTGTGCCGATGTCGCCAGCCCCGACCGTGAGCAGGACGTCGCCGTCCTGCACCAGGCCGCGCAGAGCTTCCGGTAACTCGGCGACCGCCTTGACGTACACCGGCTCGACGCGGCCACGGGCACGGATGCCGCGCGCAAGCGCTTTGCCGTCGTAGCCGGCGATGGCGGTCTCGCCGGCGGCATAGACCTCCAGCAGCAGCAGGGCATCGCAGTGCGAAAGCACCTCGCAGAACTCGTCAAACAGATCCCGCGTGCGGCTATAGCGGTGCGGCTGGAAGGCCACCACGACGCGCCGGCCGGGATGCGCGGTGCGCACCGCCTCGAAGGTCGCCGCCAGCTCGCGCGGGTGGTGACCGTAGTCGTCGATCAGCTTCAGGCGCCTGCCCTCGACCAGCACCTCGCCGTGCGACTCGCAGCGGCGGCCGACGCCGGCGAACTCGGCGAAGGCCTTGCGGATGGCGTCGAAGGAAACCCCCAGCTCGCGGGCGATCGCCACCGCCACCAGCGCGTTCTGCACGTTGTGGCGGCCCGGCAGGTTCAGGTGCAGCTCTTCGCGAGCCAAGCCGATCTGCACGGTGAAGCGGCTGCCGCCACGCTCCGGCACCACGTCCACGGCGCGCACGTCGGCGTCTTCGGCAAAGCCATAGGTCAGCAGCGGCCGGCCGACCGCGGGCAGGATCTCGCGCACCACCGGATCGTCGGCGCAGAGCACGGCCAGGCCATAGAACGGCAGCCGGTGCAGGAACTCGACGAAGGTGCGTTTGAGCACCTGGAAATCGCCGCCGTAGGTTTCCAGATGGTCGGCGTCGATATTGGTGACCGCCGCCATCATCGGCGACAGGTGCAGGAAGCTGGCATCGGACTCGTCGGCCTCGGCCACCAAGTACTGGCCGGCGCCGAGCCGGGCATTGGCACCCGCGCCCTTCACCTTGCCACCGACCACGAAGGTCGGGTCCAGCCCGCCTTCGGCGAGCACGCTGGCGACCAGGCTGGTGGTGGTGGTCTTGCCGTGGGTGCCGGCGATGGCGAGACCGAAGCGGAAGCGCATCAGCTCGGCCAGCATCTCGGCGCGGCGCACTACCGGAATGCGGTGCGCCTGCGCGTAGACCAGCTCCGGGTTGTCGGCCTTCACCGCCGTCGACACCACGATGGCGTCTGCACCCTGGGCGTTTTCGGCCTGGTGGCCGAAGTAGAGCTTGGCGCCGAGCTGCTCCAGGCGCTGGGTCGCCGCCGAAGGCTTGAGATCGGTGCCGCTCACCTGGTAGCCGAGGTTGATCAGAACCTCGGCGATGCCGGACATGCCGGAGCCGCCGATGCCCAGCATGTGGATGCGGCGCACACGGTGCATGGGCGCCTTGGCCATTTCGCCGGGATTCATCATGAGCGCGCTCCTGCGGCGAGCAGGCGCTCGACGATGTCTTCGGTGGCGCGCGGATGCGCCGCCGCACGCGCGCGTTCGGCCCGGGCCAGGCAGTCGGCGCGGGTGGCACCACGCAGCACCGCGGCCAGTCGCTCGGCGCTGAGTTCGCGCTCCTGGATCAGCTCGGCGGCGCCGACCTTCACCAGCGCGCCGGCATTGGCGGTCTGGTGGTCGTCCACCGCGTAGGGGAAGGGCACCAGCAGGCTGGCGACACCGGCGGTCGCGAGTTCGGCGACGGTGGAGGCGCCGGCGCGGCAGACCACCAGATCGGCCCAGGCGTAGGCGTCGGCCATGTCCTGGATGAAAGTCGTCACCTCGGCCTGCACGCCGTGCCGGGCGTAGGCGGCCTGAGCCACCTCGACGGTGCGACCGCCCTGGTGGCGGACGTTCGGGCGCTGTTCCACCGGAATCAGCGCCAGCGCCGCCGGCAGCTTCTCGTTGAGCGCCTTCGCACCCTGGCTACCACCGACCACCAGCAGATTCAGCGCACCGTGGCGCGCGGCGTAACGCTGCGCCGGCGGCGGTAGCGCGGCGACTTCCGCCCGCACCGGATTGCCGACGGTGATGCCGCCGGCCAGTGCGCCGTCGAAGCCCTGCAGGGCCTGCCGCGCCAGCTTCGCAAGCTGGCGGTTGGTGAAGCCGGCAGTGGCGTTCTGCTCGTGCACGAACAGCGGGATGCGCTTCAGCCAAGCGGCGACGCCACCCGGGCCGGCGGCAAAGCCGCCCATGCCCAGCACCGCGTCCGGCCGCACCCGTGACAGCACGCCCAGCGCCTGGCGGATCGCCCGCAGGATCAGCAGCGGCGCCGTCAGCAGCTTGCGCAGACCCTTGCCGCGCAGGCCGCTGACCTGCACGTATTCCATGGCGATGCCCTGCGCCGGCACCGTGCGCGACTCAAAACTCTCCGGCGCGCCCAGCCAGACCACCTCGTGGCCGCGCGCGCGCAGCGCATGGGCGACGGCGAGGCCGGGGTAGACGTGGCCGCCTGTTCCGCCCGCCATGATCAGAATCTTCATAGCGCGCCCTCGCCGTCCGTGGCGCGACTTCGCACTTGTTGGAGAGCCCTGGGCGCACATCCGTGTGCGCCCACGCGCCGGGGCCGATTGCCATTCAAGGCAATCGTCCTGTTTCCGTCGCGCCCCGCCATCACTAGGATCTTCATGCGCCTGCCCTCCCGGCACCCAGGCTGCGGCGCAGGCCGGCCAGCCAGTCGCGCAGGCCCAGCGGCGCGGTCTGCACCGCCTTGCCGGACAGGGTGCGGCCGCGCGGCTTGGGCAGCATCGCCAGCGCCGCGCGGTTCTCGTAGTCGACGCGCAGGATCAGGCCCAGCATCAGGCTCACCGTCACCAGCGAGCTGCCGCCGTAGCTGATCAGCGGCAGGGTCAGCCCCTTGGTCGGCAGGGCGCCCATGTTCACCGCCATGTTGATCAGCGCCTGCAGGCCCAGCCATCCGGCCAGGCCGTAGCAGAGGTAGGCGGCGAAGCGGCGGTCGAGCTGCTCGGCCTGCTGGCCGATCTTGAAGCCACGCCAGACCACCACGCCGAACAGGGCGATCAGGCTCAGCACGCCAAGCAGACCAAACTCCTCGGCGAGGATCGCGAAGATGAAGTCGGTGTGCATTTCCGGCAGGTACATGAGCTTCTGTACGCTGTTGCCCAGGCCGACGCCGAACCACTCGCCCCGGCCGACGGCGATCAGCGACTGGGTGAGCTGAAAGCCCGAGCCCAGCGCGTCTTCCCAGGGATTGGTGAATGACAGCACCCGCTTCATGCGATAGCTGACCGTCATCACCAGCAGGCTCAGCACGCCGGCGGCAAGCAGTCCCAGGCCGGCGACATAGAGCAGCCGGGCGCCGCCCAGGAACAGCATCAGGAAGGTGACCGCGAGCAGGATCACCGTCGCTCCGAGGTCCGGCTCCAGCAGGAACAGCACCAGGATCGGGAACAGGAACACCAGCGGATTCAGGAAGCCGGCCAGCGAGGTCTGCAGTTCCAGCTGCCGCTTCACGATGTAGCCGGCCAGCCAGACGATGAAGGCCAGACGCACCGGCTCGGAAGCCTGCAGGCGGAAGAAGCCGGCAATGTCCAGCCAGCGCTTGGCGCCGTTCACCCGCACGCCGGCGAGCAGCACGGTCAGCAGCAGCAGCATGGCGCCCAGCAGCAGCCACCAGCGCTGCTTTTCCCAGAAGCCGGTGGGCACGCAGAACATGCCCCAGCAGGCGACCAGGCCGACGCCGATGAACACCAGCTGGCGCCAGAAGAAGTACATCGAGGAACCGCCCAGCTTCTCGCCCACCGCGACGCTTGCCGAGGCCACCATCACCAGGCCCCAGGCCAAGAGCGCCGCGACGGCGCCGCAGAACAGGCCGTCGAGGCCGTACCTGGGATTGGGCAGTTCGAGGTTCACGGACTCGCTCCCGCCGCCAGTTCGCGCACCGCCGCCTCGAACTGCTGGCCGCGATCCACATAGCTCTTGAACTGATCGAAGCTGGCGCAGGCCGGCGACAGCAGCACTGAGGCGCCGGGCAGGCTCAGCGCGCGCGCGCGCCGCAACGCGGCTTGCAGATCGGCCTCGCGATACACCGGCAGGGCGCCGTCGATGGCGGTCTCGATCTTGTCGGCGTCTTCGCCGAACAGCACCGCGGCGCTGCCCTTGGCGGCGAGTGCGGCGGCCAGCGGCGAGAAATCCTGGCCCTTGCCCTGGCCGCCGCCCAGCCAGATCAGCGGTGAAGGCAGGCCGCGCACCGCCGCCAGCGTCGAGCCGACGTTGGTGCCCTTGCTGTCGTTGTAGTAGCGCGCGCTGTCGATCTCGGCGACGAAGGCGCAGCGGTGCGGCAGACCGCGGAAGTCCTGCAAGGCGCGCAGCACGGTGGCGCGCGGGATGTCGGCGGCCTCCACCAGCGCCAGCGCCGCCAGCACATTGGCGGCGTTGTGCAGGCCGGCGATCTTCAGCGCCGACAGCGGCAGGATGCGGTCGCGGGCGGTGGCCAGCCAGAGCTCGCCGCGCTGCTCGATCAGACCGTACTCGCCGGGCGCGCGCGGCGCGTCCAGACCAAAGCTCAGGCGGCGGCGGGCGGCATCGCTGTTGAGACGGGTGGCGACATCGTCGCGGTTGACCACCGCCACCTGGCAGCCATTGAAGATGCGCGCCTTGGCGGCGCCGTAGGCGGCCATGCTGCCATGGCGGTCGAGGTGGTCTTCCGACAGATTGAGCACCGCCGCCGCGCGGCAGCGCAGCGTGTGGGTGGTCTCCAGCTGGAAGCTCGACAGCTCCAGCACGTAGAGCTGGGCGCTGTCGGACAGCACGTCCAGCGCCGGCGGCGCCAGATTACCGCCAACGCCGACCTTGAGGCCAGCCGCCTTCGCCATCTCGCCGACCAGGGTGGTCACGGTGGACTTGCCGTTGCTGCCGGTGATGCCGATCACCGGCGCCTTGGCGTGGCGGGCGAACAGCTCGATGTCGCCGATGATCGGAATCCCGACCGCGCGCAGCGCCTGCACCAGGGGCTCGTCGAGAGAGACGCCGGGCGAGACCACCGCCTCGCTGAACTGGCTATAGGGCTCGGGCGCGGAAAAGCCGCCGAGGCGGAACTCGTAGCGGTTGAACTCGGCGGTGAGCTGCGCGTGTCCGGCCGGCTCGGCGCGCGAATCGGTGATGACCAGATCCGCACCCTCGCGCGCGAGGTAGCGCAGCGCCGAGACTCCGGAGAGCCCCAACCCCACCACCAGCATGCGCTTGCCAGAGTAGCGACTCATTGGTCGCTCCCTCCGGTCGCTGTGAGGGCGTGCGCTACGCGCCCTGTGAGGGCGCGCCTGCGGCGCTGTGAGGGAGAAGCGTCGAAAGTGCCGGCGGCGACATCGCGCTTCTCCCTCACAGCGAGCGCGTCAGCGCGAGCGCCCTCACAGCGAGTGCGAAGCGCGAGCGCCCTCACAGGGCGCGTAGCGCCCGCCCTCACCCCGAAGAGCGCGCTCATCAGCGGATCTTCAAGGTGGAAAGGCCGATCAGCACGAGAATCAGCGTGATGATCCAGAAGCGAACGATGATCTTCGGCTCGGCCCAGCCTTTCAGTTCGTAGTGGTGGTGCAGCGGCGCCATGCGGAAGATGCGCTTGCCGCCCGAGTACTTGAAGTAGCCGACCTGCAGCGCGACCGAGACGGTCTCGACCACGAACACGCCGCCCATGATCGCCAGCACCAGCTCCTGGCGGACCAACACCGCCACCACGCCCAGCGCCGCGCCCAGCGCCAGCGCGCCGACATCGCCCATGAACACCTGCGCCGGGTAGGCGTTGAACCACAGAAAGCCCAGGCCGGCACCGGCGATCGCGGTGCAGAACACCGCCAGCTCGCCGACGCCGGCGATGTAGGGGATGCCCAGGTACTGCGCGAACTTCACATTGCCGGTGCAGTAGGCGAACACCGCCAGCGCCGAGGCGACCAGCACGGTCGGCATGATCGCCAGGCCATCGAGGCCGTCGGTGAGGTTGACGGCATTGGAGCTGCCGACGATGACCAGATAGGTCCAGACCACGAAGAACACCCCGAGCGGGATCGACACGTCCTTCAAAAAGGGCACGATCAGCGCGGTCTCGACCGGCGTCTTGGCGGTGAGGTAGATCGCCAGCGACACCGAGAAGCCGGTCAGCGACAGCCAGAAGTACTTCTTGCGCGCGATCAGGCCCTTGGGGTTCTTGTGCTTGATCTTGATGTAGTCGTCGGCGAAGCCCACCGCGCCGAAGGCCAGGGTCACCGCCAGCGCGAACCAGACGAACTTGTTGGTCAGATTGGCCCAGAGCAGGGTCGCCACCGTGATCGCCGCCAGGATCAAGAGGCCACCCATGGTCGGCGTGCCGGTCTTTTTCAGATGCGAGGCCGGGCCATCGTCGCGGATCGGCTGGCCGAACTTGAACTGGTAGAGCCGCTCGATCAACAGCGGCCCGAACACGAAGCTGAAGATCAGCGCGGTGAGGATGCCCAGCACCGCCCGCACGGTGAGGTAGTTGAACAGCCGCAGGAAGGAGTAGTCCGCCTGCAGCCATTGCGCGAGGTGATAGAGCATTTAGTGCGTCTCCGCGGCGTTCTTGGCGCCGCTGTTGTCTTGTTCCAAGAGGGCGGCGACCACCCGCTCCATGCGGGCTGAGCGGGAGCCTTTGATCAGGGCGGTGCTGCCGGCGCCAAGCCGGCCGCGCAGCGCGGCAATGAGAGCGTCGAGGTCGTTGTAGGCCTGCGCGCCGGTGCCATAGGCCTTGGCCGCCTCGGCCGACAGCGGCCCCAGCGTCAGCAGGCCGTCCAGGCCCAGCGCACGGGCGCGGCGACCCGCCTCGGCATGCAGGCGCGCGGCCTCCGGGCCCAGCTCGGCCATGTCGCCCAGCACCAGCAGGCGCTCGCCCGGCTCGCGCGCCAGCAGCTCCATCGCCGCGTTCAGCGAGGTGGGGTTGGCGTTGTAGGTGTCGTCGATCAGCCGGGCGCCACTGGCGTGGCGCTTGATCACCACCCGGCCCTTCGGCGCCTCGACCCCGGCCAGCCCGGCGGCGATGACCGCCGGCTCGAGGCCCAGCGCGTAGCCAGCGGCGGCGGCGGCCAGCGCGTTGGCGACGTTGTGGCGACCGGGCAAGGGCAGTGTCACCGGCGCCGCGCCGGCGGGCGTCAGCAGGGTGAAGCGGCTGCCTTCGGGGCCGGCGACCAGGTCCTCGGCGCGTACATCGGCGTGGCCGGCAAAGCCGAAGCTGACGATGCGGTTGTCGCCCGCCATCCGGCCCCAGAGCTGCGCGTAGGCATCGTCGGCGTTGATGATGGCGATGCCGGCATTGAGCGCGGCGAACATCTCGCCCTTGGCGCGCGCCACCCCCTCGCGGGAGCCAAAACCTTCCAGATGGGCGTCGCCAGCCTGGGTGACGATGCCGACGCCAGGACGCGCGAGCTTGGCCAGCGCGGCGATCTCGCCGGCGTGGTTGGCGCCCATCTCGATCACCGCCGTGCGGTGCTCGCGGCTTAGCCGGCACAGCGTCAGCGGCACGCCGATGTGGTTGTTGAGATTGCCCTCGGTGTAGAGCACCGGGCCGCGTGCCGCGAACACCGCCGCCAGCAGCTGCTTGGTGGTGGTCTTGCCATTGCTGCCGGTGACGCCGATCACTGGCCCACCGAAGTGCCGCCGCCAGCTGGCGGCATAGCGCTGCAGCGCCGCCAGGGTGTCGGGCACCAGCAGTTGCGCGATGGGCACATCGACCGGCCGCGACACCAACGCGCCGACCGCGCCCTTGGCGGCGGCTTCGGCGAGGAAGTCATGGGCATCGTGATGTTCGCCGACCAGGGCCACGAACAGATCGCCCGGCTTGAGCGCGCGGGTATCGGTGACCACGCGGGAGAACAGCGCGTCTTCGCCCTGCAAGGGCACGCCGAGGCGGCGGGCGGCGTCGGAGAGGCGCTCCATGCTCATGGCGCCACCCCGACAAGTTGCGCGACGAAGGCGCGGTCGCTGAACACGCGCACGTCCCGGCCGTAGGTCTGGGTGGTCTCGTGGCCCTTGCCGGCGACCACCACCACGTCTTCGGCGCCGGCTTCGGCAACGGCGGCGCGGATTGCGTCGGCGCGGTCGTGGATCACCGCCCTGAGGCGTGCGGCGTAAGGCGTAAGGCGAGTGCCGGCGAGGATGTCTTCGACGATGGCCGCCGGGTCCTCGCTGCGCGGATTGTCGTCGGTGACGATCACGAGGTCGGCGCCACGCACGGCGGCGGCACCCATCAACGGCCGCTTGCCGCGATCACGGTCGCCGCCGCAGCCGAACACGCAGATCAGCCGGCCGGCAGTGTGGGCGCGTACCGCCTTGAGGATCTGTTCCAGCGCTTCCGGCGTGTGGGCGTAGTCGACCACCACCAGCGGCTTGGCGGCCGGGCCGCGATAGCCCTCGATGCGGCCGGGCACGGTGTGCACCTTCGCCATCGCCTTCAGCGCATCCGGCAGGCTCGCGCCGCGATGCAGCAGCGCGGCGAGCGCGGCCAGCAGGTTGTAGGCATTGAAGCGGCCGAGCAGGCGCGTCTCCAGCCGGCCTTTGCCCCAGCTGCTATCGATGTCCATCGCCAGCCCCTGGCTGGACAGCTGCAGCGCGCGGCCGAGCAGGTAATGGCCCGCCTTGGGTGTCTCGCCTTCCAGCCCATAGACCATCACCGCACGACCCTCGGCGAGCAGTTCGGCCGCCCAGGCGGCGCCGCTGGCGTCGTCGCGGTTGAGTACGGCCATGCCGCGGCAGTAGTCGCTGAACAGCCGGCGCTTGGCCGTCGCGTAGGCCTCGACGGTGCCGTGGTAGTCGAGATGGTCGCGAGTGACATTGGTGAGGATGGCGACGTCGTAGCCGATGCCGGAGACGCGCGCCTGATCCAGCGCGTGGCTGGAAACTTCCATCGCGCAGGCCTGGACACCCTCGGCGACGAAGCCGGCCAGCAGTTCCTGCAGGCGGATCGGGTCGGGCGTGGTGTGGCTGGCCTCGCGCAGCGCGCCCAGGCGGCCAAAACCAATCGTGCCCAGGTAGGCGCAGCTGTCAGCCAGGGCTTCCAGACCCTGCGCGACCAGATAGGCGCTGGAGGTCTTGCCGTCGGTGCCGGTGACGCCGACGGTGAACAGCCGGCGTGCCGGCTCGCGGTAGAAGCGCGCGGCGATCTCGCCAACGCGGCGCGACAGGCCGGGCACCGCCACCTGCGGCACCGGCAGCTCGGCCGGTTCGGCGATGCCGGGCGCCGGCTCCCAGACCACCGCCGTGGCGCCGCGCGCCAGCGCGGTCTCAACATGCGCCAGCCCGTGGCCGGCGACACCCTTCACCGCCAGGAAGGCATCGCCCGGCTCGACGCGACGGGAGTCGGTCTCGACGCCGGTGACTTCCAGCTCCGGATTGTCGCTAGGCGCCGGTGCCAGGCCGACCAGCAGGTCCTTCAGCAGGCGGCTCATGCGCGCGCCCCCAATGCAGCGCTCTGGCCAGCGTCCGCAGCGCCTTCGGCGCGCGGCTCGGGCGTCGCCGCGACCGGCGGCGGCAGGGCCACGGTCTGCGCCGGGACATCGGTCGCCGGCTGGTCCTGGGGGATTTGCAGCAGGCGGGCAGCACCGCCCATCACCGCCGAGAACACCGGCGCGGCCACCTTGCCGCCGTAGTACTGGCCGGCGGTGGGCTCGTCGACGAACACCAGGCCGACCAGCCGCGGCGACTGCGCCGGCAGCATTCCGACGAAGGCCGACCAGTGCCGGCGGTCTTCGTAGCCGCCGCTGGCCTTGAGCTTGCGCACGGTGCCGGTCTTGCCGGCGACGCTGTAACCGGGCACCGCCGCCTTGATGGCGGTGCCGTCGATGCTGACCACGCCGCGCAGCATCGCCAGCACCTGATCGGCGCTGCGGGCGCTGACCGCCCGGCGCGGCGGCGGCAGGTGGTCGCGCTTGAGCAGCGAGAGCTGCGGCAGCAGACCGCCATTGGCGAGGCCAGCATAGGCGCGCACCAGATGCAGGGCGCTCATCGACACGCCATAGCCATAGGCGGCGGCGGCGGTATCGGACTGCCGCCATTTCTGCGGCAGGCGCAGGGTGCCGGTGACCTCGCCGGGGAAGCCGAGCTGGATCGGCTCGCCGATGCCGAAGTTCTGGTAGCCGGTCCACAGCGCCTCCGGCCCCATCTTCAGACCCATGATCGCGGCGCCGACATTGCTGGACTTGGCGAGCAGCTTGGCGAGATCGACCACGCCCTCGGCGTGCACGTCGTGCACGGTCCAGGGGCCGACCGCCAGTTCGCCGTTGCCGGTGTCGATCAGGCTGCTGGCGGTGTAGGCGCCGGTCTCCAGCGCCTGCGCCACCATCAGTGGCTTGATGGTGGAGCCCGGCTCCAGGCGGTCGGTGATCGCGCGGTTGCGCAGGCCGACCTTGCGGTCTTCCGGATTGTTGGGGTTGTAGGCCGGCTGGGCGGCGACCGCCAGGATGTCGCCGGTCTGCACATCGGCGACCACGATCATGCCGCCGCTGGCCTTGTTGCGCTCCACCGCCGCCGCCAGCTCGCGGTAGGCGAGGTATTGCAGGCGCAGGTCCAGGGTCAGTTGCAGATCGGCACCGGCGCGCGCGGCCTTCTCGCTGCCGCCGTCCTCGACGATGCGGCCGTCGCGCGAGCGGATCACCCGACGGAAGCCCTTCTCGCCTTCCAGCATGCCGTCGTGGGCCTTCTCCAGACCCTCCAGACCATGGCCCTCGGTGCCGCAGAAGCCGACCACCTGGCCTACCACCTCGCCTGCCGGGTAATAGCGCGAATAGCCGCGCTCGGCGAACACGCCCGGCGCCTTGATCTTCAGCAGGCGGGCGACCACTTCCGGGTTCTGGTTCTTGAGCAGGTAGACGAACTTCTTCTCGCCCTGCGCCTTGAGGAACTTCTCGAACTCCCTGGGCTTGCGCTCCAGGAGCTGCGCCAGCGCCTCGCGGTAGGGCGCGGCCTCCGGCGTCAGTAGCTCCGAAGGCACCGCCCACAGCGAATCCACCGGCGCCGACAGCGCCAGCGGCTGGCCATTGCGGTCGAGGATGGCGCCGCGGTGGCCAATCAGCTCGACCGTGCGGATGTGGCGCTTGTCGCCCTCGGTGACCAGGAACTCGCGGTCCAGCACCTGCAAATAGAAGGCGCGACCGAGCACCGCCAGCGAGGCGACAGCGAGCAGGCCGAGCACCGCCTGACGGCGCCAGGGCGAGACCGGCTGCACTCCGGGCGGAGTCGAGCGCCGACTGGTGGTGGTGCTCACGGCGCGACTCCGGCGGCCGAGGCACGCGCCGGCACCATCACCGTCTCGCGCGGCTCGATCATCTTCAGCTGCTCGCGGGCGATCTGCTCGATGCGCGCGTGGCTGCTGTGCGCGGCTTCCTCCAGCTGCAGCTGCGACCACTCCACTTCCAGCCGGTCGGCCTCGTCGCGCAGGCGGCTCTGTTCGGTGGTCAGCGCGCGATTGCCGTGCTTGATCTGCACCACCCAGACCGCCGACACCAGGGCAGCGATGGTCAGCAGCAGCGGCAGCATCAGGCCGCCGCCGGCCGGGGCATTGCGCGGCGGCAGCCGCCGGGTCATCGGCGCGCTCATGCCGGCACCTCGGTGCGCTCGGCCAAGCGCAGCACGGCGCTGCGCGCGCGAGGGTTGCGGGCGCACTCGGCGGCGCTGGGGAACACCCGCTCCAGCTCGCGCAGCGGCGCGCTGGAAGCCGCCGGCGCTTCCTTCAAATGGGCGTACTTGTCGCGCGCCAGGCGCGGGCCGGCGTGGTCGCGGATGAACTGCTTGACGATGCGGTCTTCCAGCGAGTGGAAGCTGATCACCGCCAGCCGGCCGCCGGGTGCCAGCACCGCGAGGCTGGCCTGGAGCACCTGCTGCAACACCTCCAGCTCGCCGTTGATGTAGATGCGGATGGCCTGGAAGCTGCGCGTCGCCGGATTGATCTTGTGGCTGCGCGGGCCCGGCACCGAGGCGATCAGCGCTGCCAACTGGGCGGTGCGGGTGATCGGCGTCTCTACGCGGGTTTCCACCAGCTTCTTGGCAATGCGCCGGCTGTTGCGCTCCTCGCCGTAGAGAAACAGCACGTCGGCGATCTCCTCTTCCTTCGCGCGCGCCAGCCATTCGGCGGCCGACAAGCCGGCGCGCGGATTCATGCGCATGTCCAGCGGGCCGTCGTGGGAAAACGAGAAGCCGCGCTCGGCATCGTCGAACTGCGGACTGGAGACACCCAGGTCGAGCAGGATGCCGTCGACCTTGCCGACAAAGCCTTCCGCCGCCGCGACCTCGGCCAGGGCGGAAAAATTGCGGGCGTGGAAATGAAAGCCGGGACGCCCGGCGAAGTCGGCACGCGCGCAGGCCTCGGCCTCCGGATCCTGGTCAAAGGCATGCAGGCTGCCGCCGCGCAGCGCATCGAGGATGGCGCCGGAGTGGCCGCCGCGGCCGAAGGTGCCGTCCACATAAAGGCCTTGCGGACGCGCAGCGACACCGAGGCCGGTGAGCGCCTCGTCGAGCATCACCGGCCGGTGCGCGTACATATCGCTATTGGCCCCCGGCGTGGTCGCGTGGGGAAAGCTGGCTCCGTCCATGGCGCGCGCGCATCAGACGTCGAGCGCCGCGAACGCGGCAGAGTAGTCATCGGCGACCGCGCTCTTGCGCGCCGCCCAGTCGGCTTCGCTGTACAGCACGAAGTAATCGACCTGGCCCACCAGCACCGCCGAGGAGCCCAGCTCGGCGCGGTACTGGCCCGGCACCAGCACGCGGCCCTGGGCATCCATCTCGATCGCCATCGCCTCGCCGACGAAGCGCAGGCGCAGGGCGGCGCGCTGCTTCAGGTCGGGATGGGCGGGGATGACGTTCTTGGCGATGTGCTCGAACACCGGCTGCGGGTACAGCCTTACGCCTTCGGGCGTGCGGGTGATGGTCAGCTGGCCCTGCGCCTCGGACAGCAGCGGCGCACGAAAACGAGCCGGGACGGCCATGCGCCCCTTGTCGTCGATCGTCACCGCGTGGTTGCCCGAAAACATCGTCATCGCCCCGGCGGAGAGTGGAGCCCCGGTAGCTCCATTTCACTCCCTTTCATGGGCGATTATCCCACTTTCAACCACTTCCGCAAGCGATTTACAGCAAAATTTTGTTTGCCGGCAATGACTTAGCTCAAGCTCATCATTTGTTTTTCAGTCTTGTTTTAAATCAATTACTTGCAATGCATTCTTAATGTTAAAGATTAAAAACAAATCGGAATCTGAACGCCGGCTGAGCGGACTTAATTTGGATTTTGGCGACCGGCGGTAGCCGCCCGCCATCGCTCCCGATCGAGCCACGCAGCCCAGCCGCAGCTGGGCGCTTTTTGCGCAAATGACCAGCCTGGAGCCGACCCCGGCAGGGGTCGGCGCACCAGGGCAGCCAGAAAAAAGTGGGAGCCGGTCTATAAGCCGGGTTCTGTCATAACCGCCGCCGCTTGCGCGACGACGGCCGGGACAACCATTCCTCTAGACCCACCGTCACCGGTGGGTTCCAGCAGCCTACCCGGAAGGGACGTGGGCCACGCCTGCTGCCTTGCGGCAGCTCCTTCCCTATTTGGCCTTGCTCCGTGTGGGGTTTGCCGTGCCGGTCTGTTGCCAGACTCGCGGTGCGCTCTTACCGCACCGTTTCACCCTTGCCTGATCCTCTTGCGAGGCCATCGGCGGTTTGCTCTCTGTTGCACTTTCCGTCGGCTCGCGCCGCCCAGCCGTTAACTGGCACACTGCCCTGCGGAGCCCGGACTTTCCTCCCCCGTGTACATCACGGCGGCGGTTGTCTGACCGGCTCCCGCAAGCATTATCGCCCATTGGCGCAGACCAAGGGCCGACAACGATCCGGAGGAGATCCACATGGGGCAGAAGAAATCCCAGCGCAGCCTGCGCTTCAGCCGTCAATTCTCGGCGCCGCGCAGCAAGGTGTTCGCGCTGTTCGCCAGTCACGAACGCTTCGGCGCCGCAATGGGCGGCCCCACCGGCGTCAAGCTCGGCGCCCTGCGCCGGATCAAGACCAGCACCGAGCCCGGCAACCCCGATGGTGTCGGCTCGGTGCGCCGCCTTGGCTTCGGCCCCAGTGCCTTCGAGGAAACCATCGTCGGCTTCGAGCCCGGCAAGCGGATCGAATACCGCATCAGCCGCGGCAGCCCGCTGAAGAACCACCTCGGCCAGATCGAGTTCCGCGACGTGCCGGGCGGCACCCAGGTGGACTACACGATCCGCTTCGAACCGCGCATCCCCGGCACCGGCGGCGCCCTCGCCCTGCTGCTGCACAGCCTGATCTCCGGCGGCCTCAACCGCATCGAGAACGAGTTCGGCGCGCTCTGAACGCTGTCGTGCGGATCGTCTCGCACACCTGCTCGAACACCGAGATCGTCTGCGCCCTGGGGGCGGCGGAACTGCTGGTGGGCGTCGACGCCGACTCCGACCATCCCAGCAAAGTTGTCGCCGACTTGCCGAAGCTGGGTCGCGACCTGTCGCTGGACATCGCCGCCACCGTGGCGCTGAAACCCGATTTGGTGCTGACCTCGCGCACCCTGCCCGGCCACGACCCGCTGGTGCAGGCCCTGGAGGCCGCCGGGCTACGCACCCTGGTCTGCGAGCCCCTGCGCCTCGCCGATGTCTATGCCGACATCGGCCGCATCGCCGAGGCTATCGGCCGCGCCGACGACGGCCGCCGCTTGGTGGCACGTATGCACGAGGAGCTGAAGCCCCACCCGCCGCGCGGCCGCCGCCCGCGCGTGCTGCTGGAATGGTGGCCGAAGCCGGTGATCGCGCCGACGCGCGACTCCTGGGCGACCGAGCTGATCGAACTCGCCGGCGGTGACAATCCCTGGGGCCAGCGCCCCGGCAAGAGCAGCCCGCTGAGCGAGGCGGAAATCCTCGAGGCGGCGCCAGAGCTGGTGGTGATGAGCTGGTGCGGCGTGAAGGTGGAGAACTATCGCGCCGAGCTGGTGCGGCGACGCCCGGGCTGGCAGGCCGTGCCGGCGGTGCGCGACGGACAGATCCACGCCATCAGCGAGGAATTCCTCGGCCGCCCCGGGCCGCGTCTCGTCCAGGGCTACCACGCGCTGCGCCGCCTGATCGAGCAATACATCCAGTAACTCCCGAAATCATGACTATTCCCAAGCACCCTGGGGCCGGCTTCGCGTCCATGGCTTCGCCCCTGAGCTGGCATCGGCATCTGGGTCCGCTGCTGCTGGCCTCCAGCCTCTGGCTGGTCGCCTGCGACTCCGGCAACGGCGGCGCCGCTGGCGAGGGCCCCGCCGAACTCGCCGAACGCGCGGAGCCGACGCTGGAAGCCCGCGTTCCCGGCGTCCGCACCATCCCCGACCCGCTCTGCCTGGAGGAGTACGCCGGCACCACCGGCCTACTGACCCCCTCGCTACTCGACGCGGAGCAGTACAGCCCGCTAGAAGGTGGCGACGAAGCCACACCGGAAGTCGCCCGCGAACTGCCTGAGCTGGTGCATCTGCGCGGCCGCCAGCAGTCCTACGACGGCGAGCACTACTACGCCGTGCACGAAGGCCGCATCTATCTCAAGGCCAACCGCGAGACCACCGGTATCAGCGAACCCTGGCGGGCCTTGCTGCTGCCGCGCTGCCTGGACGGCCAGGTGAGCGAGATCTCCGCCGACGGCAGCGTGCTGCTGGCGCTGAATCAGGCGCGGCAGATCTACACCCTCGACTACGCCAATGGCGCCATCGGCGCCGGTGGCTGGACCCGGCGCTGGGGACCGTTCTTCTGGACCGATCTCGGCGGCTGGATCTTCGACGACGTACGCGACTGGGCCACCAGCCATTTCACCGGCAGCGACGAGTACTTCATCGACGGCGGCGGTTACCAGCAGGCGCCGGCCGGGATCCTCAATGTCTTCCTGCTGCGCGGCGATAGACTCCGCATCACCTATCTCGACCCCTGGCTGCCGATGGACGAAAGCCGCGAGGTCTGCGGCCCCGAGCGCGGCACCACGGTGATGGCGGGCCTAAGCGGCAGCGGTTCGACCGCGATGGTGGTCGCCGCCGACGGCGAGATTTACACCCGCCTCTACGAGTTCGACGTTTCCGGCGGCAACGCCGTCTTCCTCGACTACAGTTGGCAGGATCAGCGCGAGCTGGCACAGCCGAAGATCCAGTTGCCGCCGCCCGGCTGGGTACAGCATCCGCGGGTGCCGGGGCGTATCACCGACCGCATCAGCCTGCGCAAGCTGCCGCCCGGCAGCGAGCATCGCCTGATGCGCGTCGAAGGCCTGGATGCCGCCGGCAACAGCGGCTACTGGGAGAAGGACCTGGCCGATACCGAAGCCCGCGCCTGGCGCTTCGTCGCCACCGGCGAACCCCTGCAAGGGCGCCTGCTGCCCCTGCCGCAACCACATCGTGGCAAGGCGGAGGACTATCAGTATCAGGGCAGTCTCGACGGCTATTCCGCCGAACTGCTCGACTTCAACCCCTATTGCTCACCGGCCAGGCTGCGCGTGGATGTCGCCGGCGAAGCGGTGGACCTGGAACTGCACAGCACCGATGGCCTGCGCCAGGAACGCCGGGCGCGCGGCCTGGACCTCTACCCACGCTATTACCGCGCGGCGGTGAAAGTCCCCGAGCAGCTCTGGCAGACCCGCGGCCAGCGCTCGGCGGCGGTGCAGGCCTTCCTGAGCAAGCACTTCGCCGAGCGGCCGGTGCTGGAGACCGAGCTGTACGCGACGCTGGGGCAAGTCCGCATCGCCCAGGCCTGCTGGACGCTGTCGCGCGAAGTGGGAGATCTGCTGGGCGCACTCACCCAGCCACCGCTGGTCGACCCGGGCACTGTGCTGGCGATCCTGCTGGCGCAGCAGGAAGACGGCCGCCAGCCGCCGCTCTGTCTGCTCTAGGATCTAGCCGCGGTCGCGGGCGCTGGCGGCGTGCGCCTGCAGGCCCTCGGCATCGGCGAGCGCGCCAGCGATGCGCGCCAGCGGCTTGGCACCCGCGGGCGTGCAGCGGATCAGGCTGGTGCGCTTCTGGAACTCGTACACGCCCAGCGGATTGGAAAAGCGCGCGGCGCGGCTGGTCGGCAGCACGTGGTTGGGGCCGGCGCAGTAATCGCCGAAGGCTTCCGGCGTGTGCCGGCCCAGGAAGATCGCGCCGGCGTGGCGGATCAGCGGCAGCAGCGCCTCGGGCTCGGCCACCGAGAGCTCCAGATGCTCGGCGGCGACGCGGTTGGCCAGCGAGGCCGCCTCGGCGAGATCGCGCACCCGCACCAGGGCGCCGCGCTCGCGCAGGGCGGCGCGGGCAATCTCGGCGCGCGGCAACTCGGCAATGCGCGCATCCAGCGCCGCCTGCACGGCGTCGAGGAAAGCGGCGTCCGGCGACAGCAGGATGGACTGCGCGTCCTCGTCGTGCTCGGCCTGACTGAACAGGTCCATGGCGATCCAGGCCGGATCGGTCGCCCCGTCGCAGATCACTAGGATCTCCGAGGGCCCGGCGATGGCGTCGATGCCGACGCGGCCGAACACCAGGCGCTTGGCGGCAGCGACATAGGCGTTGCCGGGGCCAAAGATCTTGTCCACCGCAGGCACCGTATCGGTGCCGTAGGCCAGGGCGGCCACGGCCTGCGCGCCGCCGATGGTGAAGACGCGGTCCACGCCAGCGAGATGCGCCGCCGCCAGCACCGTGGCATTGGCTTCGCCGCCCGGCGTGGGGGTGACCATCACCAGCTCGCCGACGCCGGCGACCTTGGCCGGGATGGCGTTCATCAGCACGCTGGAGGGATATGCCGCCTTGCCGCCCGGCACGTAGAGCCCGGCGCGGTCCAGCGCGGTGACCCGCTGGCCGAGGGTATTGCCGTGCTCGTCCTCGAAGCTCCACTCGGCGATCTTCTGCCGCTCGGCATAGGCGCGGATGCGCGCGGCGGCGGCTTCCAGCGCCTGCTTCAACGTCGGCGCCAGGCCCTCCCAGGCCGCCTGCAGCGCCGCCTTCGGCAGCTCCAGCTCGGCGGCGCCGGCCAGCGCGCGGCGGTCAAAGCGGGAGGTGTATTCCACCAGTGCGGCATCACCACGCAGGCGGATCGCCTCGACGATCTCGGCAGTGCGCGCAGCGACGTCCGGCGCGGACTCGGGCGCGCGGTCGAGCAACGCCGTGAACGCCGCCTCGAAACCCGCCTCGGCGCTGTCGAGCCGGCGGATGGCGACCGCTTCAGCCACGGACCGCGGCCTCGAACTGCGCCAGCAGCTCGCGGATGCGCGCGTGCTTCATCTTCATCGAGGCCTTGTTGACCACCAGCCGCGAGGTCACCGGGCCGATCTGCTCGATCTCGACCAGGCCATTGGCGAGCAGGGTCTTGCCGGTGGCGACCAGATCGACGATCACGTCCGACAGGCCCACCAACGGCGCCAGCTCCATCGAGCCGTAGAGCTTGATGATCTCCACCTGCTCGCCGCGCGCGGCGTAGTGGCGTTTGGTGATTTCCGGATACTTGGTCGCCACCCTGAGGCGCTTGCCCGGCTGCGGCACATAGCCCTTGGGCGCGGCCACCGAGAGCCGGCAGCGGGCGATGTTGAGATCCAGCGGCTCGTAGAGCGCGGCGCCGCCGTGCTCCATCAGGATGTCCTTGCCGACGATGCCCATGTCGGCCGCGCCGTATTCCACATAGGTGGGCACATCAGTGGGGCGGATGATCAGGAACTGCACGTCCGCCGCCTTGCTCGGCACCCGCAGCAGGCGGTCGATGTCGCCGGCCGGCTCCAGGCCCAGGGCCGACAGCAGCGGCAGCGATTCCTCGAGGATGCGGCCCTTGGAGAGGGCGATGGTGACGACGTTGGCGGAGTTCATGGCGCGCGCATTTTAGGTAGCTGGCCCCGGAAAGTCTCATCACCCTGCGACGTCGCCGTCATAAACTCCGCCTATAAACCCTCGGCACGGCCCTTGCGGTCCTTACACTGAGGCCACGGCAGAGTCTGGAGTCCGGCATGAAACTGGTGATCGGCAACAAGAACTACTCGTCCTGGTCGCTGCGCCCCTGGCTGCTGATGCGGGCGCTGGATCTCCCCTTTGAGGAGGAGCTGGTCCCGCTCTACCGGGAAGACTCCAAATCCCGGCTGCTGCAGCACGCCCCCTCCGGCCGGGTGCCGGTGCTGCACGACGGCGAGCTAGTGGTATGGGACTCCCTGGCGATCATCGAATACCTCGCCGAGCAGTACCCGGGCGTCGCGGTCTGGCCGCGAGACACCGAGGCGCGCGCCCATGCGCGCAGCGTCTGCGCCGAAATGCACTCCGGCTTCACCGCCCTGCGCAGCCACATGCCGATGAACTGCCGCGCCTCGCATCCCGGCAAGGGCCAGACGCCAGCGGTGCTCGCCGACATCGCCCGCATCGATGAAATCTGGGAGGACTGCCGCCGGCGCCATGGGCTGGAAGGCCCGTATCTGTTCGGCGAGTTCAGCGCCGCCGACGCCTTTTTTGCGCCGGTGGTGACGCGCTTTGTCACCTACCAGGTGCCGCTCTCCGAAGTCAGCGACGAGTACGTGGAAACCATGCGCAGCCTGCCGGCCTTGCAGGAGTGGTACACCGCCGCGCTGCAGGAAACCGAGCGCATCGAGGCCAGCGAACCCTACGCCTGAGGCGCGGCCCGCGCGCCCACGCGCACCGCCAGCATGCTGATCGAGCCCATCTCGATGCCATCGACGACGATCTCCGCCGTCTCGCCGGGGCGCTGTGCGCCCAGCACCGGCAGCAGCGGCCAGTAGTGCTCGGTGGTGGGCACCGATAGCCGGCCGGCCTCGCCCTGACTGCGCCAGTCGATCAGCGCCGGGTGGTCCCCTGACACGATCCCTGCCCGCGCCCAGTCGTTGAACTGCGCGGCCCAGCCGTAGGCCGCACCGCCCTGCCAGTTGAGCGTGCGCAGGTTGTGCACAACGTTGCCGCTGCCAAGGATCAGCACGCCTTCTTCGCGCAGCGCAGCCAGCTTCTGGCCCAGCGCGTAGTGGAAGGCTTCCGGCTGGCTGGCGTCGAGGCTCAGTTGCAGCACTGGCACCTCGGCATCCGGGAACAGGTGCACCAGTACCGACCAAGCGCCGTGGTCCAGTCCCCAGGACTGATCCTGCGCCACGGGCAGCGGTGCCAGCAGTTCGGCCACGCGGGCCGCCAGTGCCGGCGCGCCCGGTGCCGGGTACTGCACCGCGAACAGTTCGCGCGGGAAGCCGCCGAAGTCGTGGATGGTGCGCGGCTGCGGCATGGCGGTGACCGCCAGCCCTCGGGTCAGCCAATGGGCGGAAATGCACAGCACCGCCTTCGGTCGCGGCAGCGATTCACCCAGCGCCCGCCAGGCTTCGGTGTAGGCATTGCGCTCCAGGGCATTCATCGGCGAACCGTGGCCGATGAACAGCGCGGGCATGATGGCGGCGGACTGGGACATAAGGCTTCCTCGGGATCGGACTAACCCAAGCTGGGGGCGCGCGCTCAGATTTCAGCGGCCGGCTTGCGCTCGCTATGACCCAGATCGCGTTCCGGCGCGATGCGGTCGCGCAGGCGCTGCTTGAGCACCGCCAGATCAGGGAAACCGCCATCGGCCTTGCGGTCGCAAAGCAGCTCGCCATCCAGCCGCACGCGGAACACCCCGCCCTGCCCGGGTTTCAGCGCCACCTCGCCCAGATCCTCGGCGAAGGTGGTCAGCAGCTCCTGCGCGACCCAGCCGGCGCGCAGCAGCCAGCGGCACTGGGTGCAGTACTCGATCTCGACACGAGGGCGGGGCTGGGCGAGGTCGGACATGGCCCGCTCGGCAGCCTAGAACTGCTTGCCGACCCGCTTGATCTTGGCGCCCAGGGCGCTGAACTTGCCCTCGATGTCCTCGTAGCCGCGGTCCATGTGGTAAACGCGGTCGATCACGGTTTCACCGTCGGCCATCATCGCGGCGATGACCAGCGCCGCCGAGGCACGCAGGTCGGTGGCCATGATCGGCGCGGCGGCGAGACGGTCCTTGCCGGTGGTGATCGCGGTGTGCCCGTCAATGCGGATCTCGGCGCCGAGGCGGATCAGCTCCTGCGCGTGCATGAAGCGGTTCTCGAAGATGGTTTCCTTGATCACGCCGACGCCTTCGGCCAGGCAGTTGAGCGCCATGAACTGCGCCTGCATGTCGGTAGGAAAGCCCGGGTGCGGCATGGTGTGGATGTTGACCGCCTGCGGACGCCGCCCCTGCATGTCGACCTCGATGAAGTCGGTGCCGGTGCGCACCACGGCACCGGCCTGCTGCAGCTTGACCAGCACGGCGTCGAGCATCGCCGGATCGGTGCGCGTGACCCGCACCTTGCCCCGCGTCGCCGCACCGGCGACCAGGAAGGTGCCGGTCTCGATGCGGTCGGGCAGCACCGCGTGACTCGCTTCGTGCAGCGCCTTCACGCCCTGGATGCGGATGGTGGTGGTGCCCTCGCCCTCGATCTTCGCGCCCATGGCGCGCAGGCACTTGGCGAGATCGACCACTTCCGGCTCGCGGGCGGCGTTCTCCAGCACCGTCTCGCCGTCGGCGAGGGTGGCGGCCATCATCAGGTTTTCGGTGCCGGTAACGGTAACGGTGTCGAAGACGATGCGGGCGCCCTTGAGCTTCGCCGCCTTGGCGTGCACGAAGCCACCTTCCAGGGTGATTTCGGCGCCCATGGCCTTCAAACCCATCAGGTGCAGATCCACCGGCCGCGCGCCGATGGCGCAGCCGCCGGGCAGCGAGACGTGCGCCTCGCCGCGCGCCGCCACCAGCGGCCCCAGCACCAGGATGGAGGCGCGCATGGTGCGCACCAGCTCGTAGGGCGCGATGTGGGTAGTGATCGGCTTGGCATCGAGACTGATCTCGTGCTCGCCGGTCTGTTCCACTTTCACCCCCATCTGCGACAGCAGCTTCTTGGTGGTGTTGATGTCCCAGAGCTTGGGCACGTTGCTCAAGTGCAGCGGCGCGTCCGACAGCAGGGCCGCGCAGAGGATGGGCAGGGCGGCGTTCTTGGCGCCGCTGGCGGCAACTTCGCCCATCAAGGGGCCGTTGCCGGCAACAATGAACTTGTCCATCAGGGCGTCCGGGTCTTGAGCTTGAGGGCGTGGATCTCGCGACCCATCTTGTCGCCGAGCGCGGCGTAGACCAGGCGGTGCTGCGCCACCGGCATCTTGCCGGCGAACTGGGCAGAGACCACTTCGGCCTCGAAGTGCTGGCCGTCGTCGCCGCTCACCGCCACCTGCGCGTCCGGCAGGCCGGCCTGGATCAGCGCCTGAATCTGTTCTTTGGTCATCATGGTTGGTTAGGGCTCCCGGCGGACTCTCAGCGACGCATCTTGTAGCCGGTCACCAGCATCCACAACGCCACCGAGGACACCGCCACGAAGGCGCCGGTGATCCACAGCAGGCTCTGGAAGATGGGCACGTCGGCCTGGCCGAAGAAGCCGTAGCGGAAGCCGTCGATCATGTAGAAAAAGGGATTGAAATGGCTGGCCGTGAACCAGAACGGCGGCAGCGAATGCACCGAGTAGAACACGCCGGAAAGGAAGGACAGCGGCGTGATGAAGAAATTGGTGAAGGCGGCGATGTGGTCGAACTTCTGCGCCAGGATGCCGGCGATCAGGCCCAGCGCCGCCAGGGTGGCGGCGGACAGCGTGAACACCGCCAGCAGCGCGCCCGGCTCGCGCACCGGCAGGGGCACGAAGAACCAGGTCACCGCCAGCATCGCCAGCGCCACCAGCACCGAGCGCACCAGCGCGGCGATCACGTAGGCACCGAACCAGTCCAGCGGCCCCAGCGGCGCCATCAGGGTGAACACGATGTTGCCCATCACCTTGCTCTGGATCAGCGAGGAGGAGGTGTTGGCGAAGGCGTTCTGGATCACCGTCATCATCACCAGGCCCGGCACCAAAAATTCCGTGTAGCTCAAGCCGTCGTAGCCGTTGACGCTGCGCCCCTGCAGCGCCTGCGCGAACACCAGCAGGTAGAGCAGCGCGGTGATCACCGGCGCGGTGACGGTCTGCGCCAGCACCGCCCAGAAGCGCATGATTTCCTTCTTCAGCAGGGTGCTGAAGCCACGCTGGTCAGGGCTCACCTAGTCGGCTCCGGCGACGCGTCACCACGCGTCAATTCGATGAAGATGTCTTCCAGATCCGGCTCGCGGGTGTGCACATCCTCGATGGCGAGGCCGGCATTGCGCAGGGCATCGAACACGCCGCCGATGGGGTTGGCCTTCACGTCCAGCTTCAACTCGACCACGCCCCCGGCCTCGCTGGCGACGAGGCCACGCAGGCTCTCTGGCAGCAGGCCACCGTTGGCGAGCTTGAGCCTTAGGAAGCGGAAGGGATGGCGCGCCAGCAACTGCGCGGTGGGCTCCAGCGCCTTGACCTCGCCCTTGTCGAGGATGGCGATGCGGCTGCACATCTCCTGCGCCTCTTCGAGATAGTGGGTGGTCAGCACCACGGTCGTGCCCTGCGAGTGCAGGTCGCGCATGAAGCTCCACAGGGTGCGGCGCAGCTCGACATCGACGCCGGCGGTGGGCTCGTCGAGGATCACCACCGGCGGCTTGTGCACCAGCGCCTGGGCGATCAGCACGCGGCGCTTCATGCCACCGGACAGCGCGCGCATCGAGGCGCCGCGCTTGGCCTTGAGGTCGAGCCGCTCCAGCATCTCGTCGATCCAGGGCCAGACCTCCTCGCCACAGCCGTAATAGCCGGCCTGGATGCGCAACATGTCGACAACGTTGAAGAAGGGGTCGAACACCAGCTCCTGCGGCACCACGCCGAGCTGCCGGCGGGCGGTGCGGAAGTCCGCCACGGTGTCGTGGCCCAGCACTGTGACCCGGCCGGAACTGGCGCGGGTGAGGCCGGCGATGATGCTGATCAGCGTCGACTTGCCAGCGCCGTTGGGGCCGAGCAGGCCGAAGAACTCGCCGCGCCGGATGCTGAAGCTGACGCCCTTGAGCGCCTGCAGCGAACCATAGGATTTGCGGACCTCGTCGATGACGAGCGCGTCCGGGGAGGGGGTATTCATTTCGGCGCGGATTATACGGGGCCGGGGTCCGGGACTCGCGGCGCATCCAGACCTTTTAAGCTTGCGTAGACCGTCCCTATGACCGCAACCGATACCGCCATCGTCTGGCTGCGCCGCGACCTGCGGCTGGCCGACCAGCCCGCCCTCCACGCCGCCGCCCAGCGCCACGCCCGGGTGCTGCCGCTGTATCTGCACGCCCCGGAGGAGGAGGCGCCCTGGGAACCCGGCGCGGCCAGCCGCTGGTGGCTGCACCACTCCCTGAGCTGCCTGGGCGAGCGGCTGGCGGCGCTGGGCAGCCCGTTGCTGATCCGCCGCGGACCCAGCCTGGAGGCGCTGCGGACGCTGGTCCGCGAAACCGGCGCCGGGGCGGTGTACTGGACCCGCCTCTACGAGCCCGCCGCCCTCGCCCGCGACCGGGCGGTGAAGGAGGCCCTGCGCGCCGACGGCCTGCTGGCCGAGAGCTTCAACGCCGCGCTGCTGCACGAGCCCTGGGAACTGAAGACCGGGGCCGGGGAGCCCTACCGCGTATTCACGCCGTTCTGGCGCAATGCCGAGGCCCGGCTGGACCATCTGTCTGCTCCGCTGCCGGCGCCGGAGCACCTGCGCCCGCCGGCAACCCGCCTGCGCGGCCTGGCGCTCGCCGAGCTGGAGCTACTGCCGCGCATCCCCTGGGACCAGGGCTTCCACCCGCTCTGGACGCCCGGCGAGCCCGACGCCCGGCGACGCCTGGAGCAGTTCGCCGCTGGCGCCATCGCCCGCTACACGACGCAGCGCGACCAGCCGGCCGCGAGCGCCACCTCAGGCCTGTCTCCGCACCTGCACTTCGGCGAACTGAGCCCGCGCAGCGCCCTGGCGGCGGCCCGCGAGGCCGCCCGCGCCGCCAGCCCCGGCTGGCTGGCCAGCGCCGAGCACTTTGTCCGCGAACTGGGCTGGCGCGAGTTCTCGCACCACCTGCTGTTCCACTATCCGCACACGGCGGACGCGCCGATGCACGAGCGTTTCGCCGCCTTCCCCTGGCGCGCGCCGGAGGACTACGCGGCCGATCTCGCCGCCTGGCAGCGCGGCCGTACCGGCATCCCCATCGTCGATGCCGGCCTGCGTGAGCTCTGGGACACCGGCTGGATGCACAACCGCGTGCGGATGATCTGCGCCAGCCTGCTGACCAAGAACCTGCTGATCCCCTGGCAGGAGGGCGCGCGCTGGTTCTGGGACACCTTGGTCGATGCCTCGCTGCCGCAGAACAGCCTGGGCTGGCAGTGGACCGCCGGCTGCGGCGCCGACGCCGCGCCCTACTTCCGCATCTTCAATCCCGTGCTGCAGGGCGAGAAGTTCGACGGCGACGGCGCCTACACGCGGCGCTGGGTGCCGGAGCTTGCCAAGCTGCCGGACAAGTTCCTGCATCGGCCCTGGGAGGCTCCCTCCGAGACTCGCCGCGCCGCCGGCGTCGGGCTCGACAGCGTCTACGCGAAGCCGATCGTCGACCTCGCCCGCTCACGCGACCGGGCCCTGGCCGCCTACGAACGCATCAAGGCGGCGAACTGAGCCAGGCCAGCCTGCACCCCTCGGCCCGCGCCAGGCTCCAGGCTCGCTACCCGCTGCCGGTCGATGCGGCTGAGGCCACGACGACGACCGACGCGCTGGTCTTCACCAGCATCGTCCCCAAGGCCCCGGCCATCACACACCACCAGTGCCCGAACTGCGGCTACGTCTACGACGAAGCGGTCGGCTGCGAACACGAGGGTTTTCCCGCCGGCACTCGCTGGGCGCAACTCCCCGAAAGCGGGCAGTGCCCGCAGTTCGCGGCGAGGGAGAAGCCGGATTTCAGGGCGCTGGGGTAAAACGCGGTTCGGCCAGATGATCGGCCCTTCGGAGGTCGCCCGTGGCTCAGCAACGGGCGGCTTTCTGCTTACTGCGAGAAAAGAAATCGCTCGAACCGCATCGACCAAGGGCAAAAAAGTGCCAAAAGGGGCCTGTCGCGACTGACCGCTACCAGGCCGGCTGACTGCCAGCTCTTGTCAGTGGGAGGGGAAATCCCAATGCCTGACACGACCCGGCGACACCCTTCCGCAACGCCTTGCCTCGGGCAATCTAAGCTTGCCGAAGATTCCGCCAACGCGCGTTTGCTTTCGATCATTCGTGCACAGTAGTGGTGACGGGCGGCTCTTCTGGTGGATTCCAGATGTTCTCCCAAACACCTTTCTGCTGTGCCGCTTCAAACCGCGTCTGGAACCAACGCCATTTGTCCGCAGCCTCTCTAAGTGCATTGGCTCGCTTTGGGTCAGCGTTGTCAGCTTCGGCTTCAAGGCGCGATATGGTGTTCGACGTGTGCTTCTTGATTTTTTGGAGGGCGGAGCGCACCTGACTATTGGTTCCGTTCTCTATCCCTCGAAAGTGGAAATAGTCACACCAAACTCCCTGGTGGAAGCTGAACACATCGAGGTAATGCGTACCGTCTTCCTCGTCCTGAATGATGAGTTCACGAACGTCATGTCGGATTATTGGCCGACCGTTCTGGTCCACAATGCCCAGAACATCCGGACTGATGGCTATGCGAGGCCATCTTGTGAGCTTTTCCAACTCAACGGCATCCACCATGCCCGCCCCCGCGACGACATTCGAGGCGTGATACAGGCGACCACGCGCAATCCCGCCCCGGAACAAAAGGCCCAAATGAAGCCCTTGCCAGAATGTGCTGATGCAGAGGGTGATCAGGTTGGTCATGAAGGATTCTGCCGGTTCCGTCACCTGACCCACTGGCGTTGGATACGACACTCCCCTGATAGGAATAGAGAGAACGACGTTGTCCGAAAATGTCGATACTTCCGGATTGACAACAATCTGGGCCCCGATCCCCATGTCACGAATCTTGATTCCGTGCGTACTCGAATGGCCGGTCAGTTGTTCCAACAGATGAATGGCCTTCCTGCGGATTTCCAAGTCGTCTGACTTCATGACCTCCTTGAAGCCGAGTATGTCGATGAAGGCGACAACGCAATCCCGTTCGACCGTTTCGGTCTGAATGACATATTCGGGCGCGGGTGGTGGGTCCCGCGTTTCCGGAAAGTTCGGCCAGGCATTCGCTCGCGTGCGTTGCCTCAAGTGGCTGCCTGCTCTCGCCTGTAACCATTTCATCAGAGGAGTTTCATCAGGGGCGTTGGTATAGCTCAACGTCAGAGTTTCCTTCGGGTACTCCCATTCTCCTGTCGTTGCATTGGGAACGGCCTTTGTGATCGTGTCGGGCAGCCTGTAGCGTGCGCGAGCCTGCCGCCCCCACTCGTCTACCAAGCAGATATCAAAGTGCGGCTGGTTCGAAGCACCTCGACCGGCAACCATGGATACGGCAGGTCTGATCACGTCAGTCCCAATCTCGACCATTCTGAATGGAGGGACCGCAATCGGCGTCGAGCTGGGCTTGTCTAGATCGGTGATCGAAATCACCCTTACAGTCGGAGAGCCACTCTTCATGTGGAAAACGACTGAATGTCCTTCTCTTGGGAGGTAGATGGTCCGCCAACCAAGGTTGTGGACGACTATGCTGAATGCGACCTCCTGCCATCCCCTCGATGATGTGCTTCGGGATGTGAGCCGCCACGGGGGCCTTCGGTATGTCCAGATCATTGCCGCCCACAGAACGACAGCAACAATCGCGAACAGGGACGCGGCTATCGCCGATAACCACGTCATGGCTTGGTGCCTGCATTCGCTGGACTTAAAGTGCGTGGACCTTTTTTCATACGACCGCATCCTTTGCTAAATCGCAATTTTGTAGACCGGGTACGGCGGAGAGAAACGCTGCCTTCGCATGCAGGCAGTTAGCGGTCTGATCGGTTCGCGAACGTGCCCGCCTACAATGTTCAATGCGTCATCCGCGCCAAGTCCAGAGTCCGCTTTCGCAGCTACGATTGCTCTACTGCAAATGGCAGTTCTGGGCTGAATCCGGAAAGCCCGGCAGCTCTCTAACACGGAAACTGCAAACCCGGCGTCGACTTCGAAAGCGCCAGTTCGTCAGGGGTCATATCCACCGCCACATCCGCGAACAGTGGCGTGCTGAGATAACGCTCACCGGTATCCGGCAGCATGCAGAGAATGTTGGCGCCCTTCGCGGCTTCAGCGGCCACGCGCAGCGCGCCGACAAACGTCGCGCCGCCGCTGATGCCGGTAAAGATGCCCTCCTTCTGCGCCAGCTCCTGCGAGGCCTTGATGGCTTCCGGGCCCGGGATGGCCAGCACGCGGTCGACGCGGCCGGTGGCCATGACTTCGGCGGTGATCTTGGGGATGAAGTCCGGCGTCCAGCCCTGGATGGGGTGTGGCTTAAAGGCGCCGTGCGGCGAGGACGGCGAACCATCGGCGTTGCGGGCCTGTTCCTGGCCGCTGGCGAGCAAGGGCGCGTCGGCGGGCTCGCAGACGACGATGCGGGTCTCGGGCTTTTCGCGGGCCAGCACGCGGGAAACACCATTGAGCGTGCCGCCGGTGCCGTAGCCGGTCACCCAGTAGTCGAGCTTTTCGCCAGCGAAGTCGGCAACGATCTCGCGCGCCGTGGTGCGCTCGTGCATGGCCGGGTTGGCTTCGTTTTCAAACTGGCGCGTCAGGAACCAGCCGTGCGCCTCGGCCAGCTCGATGGCCTTCTGCACCATGCCGTAGCCACGGCCGGCAGCCGGCGTGAGCACGACCTTGGCACCGAGAAAGCGCATCAGCCGGCGGCGCTCGACGCTGAACTGCTCGGCCATCGTCACCACCAGCGGGTAGCCCTTGGCGGCGCAGACCATGGCGAGGCCAATGCCGGTGTTGCCGCTGGTGGCCTCGATCACCGTCTGGCCGGGCTTGAGCGCGCCGGACTTCTCGGCCGCCTCGATCACGCCCAGCGCCAGGCGGTCCTTGACCGAGCCCAGCGGGTTGAAGGCTTCGAGCTTCGCGTACAGGTTCACGCCTTCCGGCGCGAGGCGGTTGATGCGCACGACCGGCGTGTTGCCGATCGTCTCCAGGATGTTGTTGTAGCGAGCCATGGCCAGCACCAGTGAAGAACGGGTGGCAGAGCATAGCCGGCTGTGGACCGGCGCTGGCTTTCAGCGGCCTCGCCTTGCAGGCGGCCGGACGGGCGCCGTACTTGCGTAACGCAGCTTGCGCTGCTGCTCGCTGGTTTCGTTGCGCCAGGTGGCGTAGCCAAGGCTGCCGAGCGAGACGACGAGGCTGACCAGGGCGACGCCGTATTAGCGGAGGAGGTTCATGGGGCGGAGAGCGCGTTGGCGGCTGTGGCCGTGGTGAGCGGAAAGAGTGCGGGTAGGGCCTCGCTGGCCCGCATCCGCACTTGGCGGGCGTACAGCGGCGAGGCCTCGTTGTCCTCGGGGTTGATCTCGACCATGTCGGCGCCGCTGCGCCGAGCCAGTTGCGCGAAGCCGGCCGCCGGCCAGACCGCGCCGGAAGTCCCGACCGAGACGAACAGATCGGCGCGGCGCACCCAGTCCGCCACCCGCTCGAAACAGGCGGCGTCCACCGCGTCTTCGAACCAGGTGATGTCCGGCCGCAGCCATTGCCCGCAGTCGGCGCAACGCCGCCGCGGGTACTCGGCCGGGGCCGGGGCCTCCCGCGCCCCGCAGGCGCAGCGCAGCCGCCAGAGCGAGCCGTGCAGTTCGGCGTCAACCCGGATGCCGGCGCGTTGCAGCAGGCCGTCGATGTTCTGGGTCACCACCCGCAGCGCCGGCCAGGCCGACTGCAATCGGGCCAGATGCTGGTGACCGGCGTGCGGCTGGCAGGCCAGCACCGTCGCCCGCCGCAACTGGTGAAAATCCAGCACCTTTTCCGGATCGCGCTCGAAAGCCCGCTGGCAGGCGTAGTCCTGGTAGTCGTATTGCTCCCAGATACCGCCGCGCCCCCGGTAGGTGGGCACGCCGGACTCGGCGCTCATGCCGGCGCCAAGGAAGAACAAGGGCGCGCGGTGGGCGGACAGATCGATGGCGTCCATGGCGATTCAGGGCTTGAGTCCTGCGGACCAGCTTGGCCCGCCCTTTAGACTGTGGCAATGACCGAATCCCCCAAGCCTCGCCGCGCCCACGTCGCCCGTGCCCGCGCGGCGCTGGAAGGCATCGCCGCCGGCAGCCGGCCGGCCGACCAGATCCTCGACGCCCTGTTCCGCAGCCACCGCGAGATGGGCAAGCGCGACCGCGCCCAGGTCAGCGCGCTGGTCTATGGCGTGCTGCGCGATGTGCTGCGCCTGCAGGCCCTGGCCGGCCCCGAGCCCGCCGCCTGGCTGGCGCGCCACCTCGCCGACCTCGGCGGCGACCCGGCCGACTACGAGCTGCCGCCGGCCGCCGCGCTGGCGCCGGTCTCCGCCGCCGCCGCCGCCAATCTGCCGGAGGCCATCTACGCCGCGCTGAGCGCGCAGTACGGCGAGGCCGAAACCCTGGCGCTGGCCCGCGCGCTCAATCAGGAGGCGCCTGCCGACCTGCGCGCCAACAGCCTGAAGATCGGCCGCGACGCCCTGCTCGCCCAGCTAGCCGAAGACGGCATCGCCGCCAGTGCCACGCCCTATTCGCCTTGGGGCATCCGCCTGGGCAAGCGCATCGCCAGCGGCGCGCGCGCCTTTACCGAAGGTCTGGCCGAGCCGCAGGACGAGGGCAGCCAGTTGCTGGCCCTGCTGGTGGCCGCACAACCGGGCGAGACGGTGATCGACTTCTGCGCCGGCGCCGGCGGTAAGACGCTGGCGCTGGCGGCGACGATGCGCGACCGCGGCCGGCTGATCGCCGCCGACAGCTCCGCCGGCCGGCTGGCGCGGCTTGCACCCCGGCTGGAACGGGCCGGCGTCGCCTGCGTGGAAACCCGGCCACTGGTAGCCGACGACCCGGAGCCCTTCCCCGATCTGGCCGGGCAGGCCGACGCGGTACTGGTCGATGCCCCCTGCTCCGGCACCGGCACCTGGCGGCGCAATCCGGAGCTGCGCCTGCGGTCGGTCGATACGGCGGCGCTCGCCGAGCAACAACTGGCCATCCTCGAACGCGCGGCGCGGCTGGTCCGCCCCGGTGGGCGACTGATCTATGCCACCTGCAGCCTGCTGGCCGCCGAGAACGAGGCGGTGGTCGATGCCTTTCTCGCCCGACACCCCGACTACGCAGCCGACCCCGCCGCCGGCCAGCACTGGCCGCCGCTCGCCAAGCTGCTCGGCCCCGACCTCCGGCTGCGGCTGCTGCCACAGCGCCACGGCAGCGACGGCTTCTTCGCCGCGCCGCTGCGGCGCCGGGCCGACTAGGTCGGCCTGGGCGAGCGCCTACAATAGCCATCCCATGAACTCAGAAACCCTATTCGCCAGCGCCCGCCGGACGCTGGAGATCGAACGCGACGCCGTCGCCGCCCTCGCCCCCCGCATCGGCGAGGATTTCGCCCGCGCCTGCGCCGCCGTCCTCGCCTGCAAGGGCCGGGTGGTGGTGACCGGCATGGGCAAGAGCGGCCATATCGGCGGCAAGATCGCCGCCACCCTGGCCTCCACCGGCACGCCCAGCTTCTTCGTGCATCCCGGCGAAGCCAGTCACGGCGATCTCGGCATGATCACCCGCCAGGACGTGGTGATCGCCATCAGCAACTCCGGCGAGACCGCCGAGGTGCTGACCATCCTGCCGCTGATCAAGCGCCTGGGCGTGCCGCTGATCGCCATGACCGGCAGGCCCGGCTCCACCCTGGCCAAGGCCGGCGATGCCCACCTCGACGTGTCGGTGACGCAGGAAGCCTGCCCGCTCAACCTCGCTCCCACCGCCAGCACCACCGCCACCCTGGCGATGGGCGATGCCCTGGCGGTCGCCCTACTGGAAGCACGCGGCTTCACCCCCGAGGACTTCGCCTTTTCGCACCCCGGCGGCGCACTCGGCCGGCGCCTGCTGCTGACGGTGGAAAACCTCATGCAGAAGGGCGAGCGCCTGCCGCAGGTGAGCCGCGACGTGCCGCTCACCGCCGCCCTGCTGGAGATGACCCGCAAGGGCCTGGGCATGACGGCGGTGATCGACGCCGACGGCGTGGTCCAGGGCGTGTTCACCGACGGCGATCTGCGCCGGGTGCTGGACAGCGGCGTCGACGTGCGCACCGTGCCCATCGCCCGGGTGATGACGCCGGGCGGCAAGCGCATCGCCGCCGAGGCCCTGGCCGCCGAGGCGGTGCAGAAGATGGAGGCCGCGAAGATCACCTCGCTGATGGTCACCGACGCGGCCGGCAAGCTGATCGGCGTGATCCATTTGCAGGACCTGCTGCGCGCCGGGGTGGTCTGATGAGCACCACCGCACTGCCACCGAGCGCCGAGGAGCGCGCGCGCCAGATCCGTTGCGTGATCTTCGACATCGACGGGGTGATGACCGACTGCAAGCTCTACCTCACGCATGACGGCGAGGAGATCAAGGCGGTCAACGTCCGCGACGGTCTCGGCATTAAGCTGCTCATGAAGAACGGCATCGAGGTGGCGGTGATCTCCGGGCGGCCCAGCGTGGCCATGCAGAAGCGCCTGAAATTCCTCGGCGTGAAGCACATCTGGCTCAACACCGAGGACAAGCTGCCGGCCTACCGCAAGTTGCTCGACACCCTGGGCATCAGCGATGCCCAGTGCGCCCACATGGGCGACGACGTGCCCGACCTGCCGCTGTTCCTGCGCGTCGGCCTGGCACTGGCGCCGGGCGATGCCCACCCCAAGGCCAAGGCGGCGGCGCATTGGGTGAGCCAGGCGCGCGGCGGCGATGGCGCGATTCGCGAGGCGGTGGATTTCATCCTCGCCTGCCAGGGCAAGGACTAGTCCGGCGTGCTTTCGCGCCTGCTGCTGGGCCTGCTGGCGGTCGCGCTGGCGGCCTGGCTGCTGTTCGGCGAATTCCACGCGCCGGTCGATCCGGTCGCCGAGGCCGCCCAGGGCTTTGCCCCGCGCTACAGCCTGGACGGACTGGACCTGCTGCGCACCGACGAACAGGGCCGGCCGACACTGGCGGTGCGCGCCAGTCATGCCGACTATTTCGACGACGGCTCGGCGGAGCTCAAGACCATCGTCGCCCTGGGCCTGAGCGGGATGGCGGCCCCCTGGCAGCTGCAGTCGCCGCGCGGTCTGGTGCCGGTGGGTGAGCAGCGCCTGCAATTGCTGGCGCCGGTGACCGGCCTGGGCCGCTGGCCGGACGGCGAGCCGCTGCGGCTGACTGCCGCCGAGGTCTGGATCGACGATCAGCACAAGCGCATTGAATCGGCGCAACCGATCGCCATAGAAAGCGAGTCGCGGTCGGCCAAGGCGCAGAGCTTCAACGCCCCCTTCGATGCCGCCACACTGCAACTGAACTCGGTGGAGATGCGCTATGCGCTACGCGATTAGTTTCCTGCTGCTGGCGCTCGCCGCCGGCCTGGCGCAGGCCCAGAGCCCGTCGCGGCCCAGCGGCCCGATCACCATCACCGCCAAGAGCGGCGAATGGCAGGACGGGGTGATGATCTACAGCGGCGATGTGCTGATGAAGTCCAAGACCCTGGAACTGCGCGGCGCGCGGCTGGAACTGCGCCAGCCCGGCGGCAATCGCGCGCCCTACGAGATCACCCTCACCGGCGAGCCGGCGACCCTGATGCACGCCGGCGAAACCCCGGCCGAGCTGCCGGTGGAGGCGCGCGCCAGCCGCATCGTCTACCGCTCGGCCAGCCAGGACGTGGAGCTATCCGGCAGCGCCCAGCTGTTGCGCGGCAAGGACGAGATCAATGGCGAGAAGGTGCGCTACAACGTGCCCAGCCGGCGGGTGCAGGCCGATGGCGGCGACACCGGCCAGGTGCGCATCGTCATCGACGTGCCGGAAGACGGCGCGCCCCTGACGCCGCCCGCCGTCGCCCCTGCGCCGCAAGAGAAGCCAGCACCGGTGCCGCAGCCATGAGCGCCCAGCCGCCGGCGCGCCTGGTCGCGCGCAACCTGGTCAAGCAATACAAGAAGCGCACGGTGGTGCGCGACGTGTCGCTGGAAGTCGCCGCCGGCGAGATCGTCGGCCTGCTCGGCCCGAATGGCGCCGGCAAGACCACCTCCTTCTACATGGTGGTGGGCCTGGTGCCCGCCGATGGCGGCAGCGTCGAGCTGGACGGCGAGGACATCACCCACCTGCCCATGCATGCCCGCGCCAAGCGCGGCATCGGCTATCTGCCGCAGGAAGCCAGCGTGTTCCGCAAGCTGTCCACCGCCGACAACATCCTGGCGATCCTAGAAACCCGTGCGGACCTCGACGCCCAGGGCCGCCAGCGCGAGCTGGAGCGCCTGCTCGGCGAGCTGCACATCGAGCACATCCGCGACGGCCTGGGCATGAGCCTGTCCGGCGGCGAACGGCGGCGGGTGGAGATCGCCCGGGCGCTGGCGGCCAATCCGCGCTTCATCCTGCTCGACGAACCCTTCGCCGGCGTCGATCCGATCGCCGTGCACGACATCCAGGCCATCGTCCATCACCTGAAAGCGCGCGGCATCGGCGTGCTGATCACCGACCACAACGTGCGCGAGACCCTCGCGCTCTGCGAGCGCGCCTACATCCTGGCCGAGGGTCGGGTGATTGCCGGTGGCTCGCCGGCCGAGCTTCTGGAAGACACCACCGTCCGGCGGGTCTATCTGGGCGAAGGCTTCAAGCTGTAGCAGCCTGGAATCCTGCCCCACAGAGCTTGACATGCAAAACCTGTACCGCCGTTACAATGCGGCTATGACGATGGACAGGGACAACCCATGAGGCAGGCGCTAGGACTGCGCACCGGTCAGGCGCTGACCATGACGCCGGCATTGCAGCAGGCGATCCGCATGCTGCAGCTCTCGACGCTGGATCTGAAGCAGGAGATCCAGCAGGCCATCGAATCCAATGTGATGCTGGAGCTCGACGAAGACGCCGCCGGCGAGTCGCCGGACGATCTTGCGCCGGAGATGCAGTCGCAGGACAGCGGCGGCGGCGAGGATCACGACTCCGGCGAAGTCTCCGACCTCCGGGGCAGCGAGGACAGCATCCCCGAGGAAATGCCGGTCGACGCCGACTGGAGCGACATCTACGACACCGCCCCCAGCCGCGAGAGCGGCGGCGAGGACGAGGAGGATCTGGCCGAATTCCGCCGAGCCAACCTGCGCGAGAGCGAGAGTCTGCAGGAGCATCTGCGCTGGCAGGCCCGGCTGGCGCCGTTCAGCGAATGGGAGGCCGAGGTCGCCGCCTACCTGATCGACGCCGTCAACGAAGACGGCTACCTGGAAGGCTGGGACGAGGCCTGCGTGCATTTCCGCGAGACCATGGGCCTGGACCCGCGCCGCATCGAAAAGGTGCTGCGGGTGGTGCAGGACTTCGATCCGCCGGGCGTGGCCGCCCGCGATCTAGGCGAGTGCCTGACGCTGCAGCTCAATCTGCTGCCGGCCAACACGCCGGGGCGGGCCGCGGCGCTGGCCCTGGTCGCCAAACACCTGATGCTGATCGCCCGCCGCGACCTCGGTGCCCTGCGCCGCGCCTCCGGCTACGACGAGGCCGAGCTGAAGGTGGCGCTGGCCCTGATCCGCAGCCTGCAACCGCACCCGGGCCGGCCGTACGCGGCGCACGAGAGCGACTACATCGAGCCGGACGTGTTCGTCACCAAGCACCAGGGACGCTGGAAGGTAAGCCTCAACCGCGAGGCTTCGCCCTCGGTGCGGATCAATCCGCACTACCTGGCGATGGTCAAGCGCGCCGACAGCTCGCGCGACCAGGTGACGCTGAAAACCCATCTGCAGGAGGCCCGCTACTTCCTGCACAGCCTGCAATCCCGAAACGATACGCTACTTCGGGTCGCCCAGTGCATAGTTGAAGAACAGCGCGCTTTTCTGGAATATGGGCACGAAGCCATGCGCCCGCTGGTCTTACGGGATGTGGCCAGTCAGCTGGGGATACACGAATCAACCGTATCGCGCGCCACTGCCAACAAGTACCTGCTCACGCCCCGTGGGCTGTTCGAGCTCAAGCATTTTTTCTCCAGCCATGTGCAGACCGTCGGCGGCGGTGTCGCCTCGGCCACCGCCATCCAGGCCATGCTCAAGCGGCTGATCTCCGGCGAGCAGCCCAATCAGCCGCTGTCCGACGCCACCCTGGCCGAACTCTTGCAGAAGGAGGGTATCCAGGTTGCGCGGCGTACCGTCGCCAAATACCGGGAAGCCCTGGGCATCCCGCCCTCGCACGAAAGGAGGCCGCTATAGCGAGATAGCAGAACCGATTCGTGAGCCGCTGTAACAGCGGCGACTGACGAACCGCTTTTGCGCCGTAAGCGCAGGAACCGTCAGGGGCTCCGGTTTATAGGGCACCCACCTGAAGGAGTGAACGATGAATCTCACCATCTCCGGCCACCATCTCGACCTGACCGAGCCGATCCGCGCGTATACCAAGGAAAAGATGAAGCGACTCGAACGCCATTTCGATCACTTCATAGATGCGCAGGTGATTCTCTCGGTGGACAAAGAACGGCAGAAGGCGGAGGCGACGGTTCGTTGTTCCGGAGCGACCCTGCATGCGGAGGCCATCCACAGCGACCTCTACGCGGCCATCGATCTCTTGGCCGACAAGCTCGACCAGCAGACCCGCAAGCACAAGGACAAGCGCCGCGACCACCACGCCAGCGAGGTGGATCACCACCAGGCCAGCCTCTAGGCCCAGCGCTTAGACCAAGGACGGGACGCTCAGGCGTCCCGTTTTTGTTGGCGGCGCCGCTATCATGTGCACCTGAGCCATTAGAGCCCTGCCACAAGCCTTTCTGGAAGACCCCAAGATGAAACTCGCCGAAATCCTCTCCGCCAGCCGCGTCGTCGCCGGCGTTACCGTCACCAGCAAGAAGCGCGCGCTGGAAGAAATGAGCAAGCTCTTGGCCAAGGGCGCGGGCACCGTCACCGATGCCGAGATCTTCACCAGCCTCACCGCCCGCGAAAAGCTGGGCTCCACCGGGCTCGGCCATGGTGTCGCCATTCCGCACGGTCGCATGAGCGGCGTCGAGAACAGCATCGGCGCCCTGATCCGCCTCAAGCACCCGGTGGACTACGACGCCCACGACGGCCAGACCGTCGATCTGCTGTTTGGTCTGGTGGTGCCGCAGCAGGCCACCGAAACTCATCTCAAGCACCTGGCCGCCATCGCCGAACTGTTCTCCGACGAGGCCTTCTGCAAGCAGGCGCGGGCGGCAGCCGACGATGCCGCGCTGTATGCGCTGGTCACCAGCCGCGGCTAAGCCGCCACGACGACCATGACGGCTGCGCAAGCGGCCGTCGGCCTTTTCGATCCGGTACACCCGGCCCGCAGCTTGGTGCTGGGTGAAGCGGCGGCCGCCTGGTGGCAGAAGGCCGACGCCCCAACCCGAGCCACTCTGCCGGCCCGTCTGGCCGACGCCGGGGTGCGCCAGCTGATCCGCAGCCGCGGCGCCCCAGAGCTGGACGAGGCCGCCTGGAACCAGGTCGGCATCGCCCTCATCGAAGCCAGCGAGACCGCCGCCCACGAGCGGCTGGCGCAGCTGCGTACGCAGCTCTCCGAGGAAGCCCCGGCCACCACCCTGCACGGCGTGTTCCTGAGCGTGCTCGGACTGGGCGTGCTGATCATGGGGCCTTCCGGCGTCGGCAAGAGCGAGCTGGCGCTGGACCTGATCTCGCGCGGCCACCCGCTGGTGGCCGACGACGCGGTGGAGCTGCGCCGACTCGCCGAGGGCGTGCTGGTTGGCTCCAGCAGTCCGCTGTTGGCCGGCTTCATGGAGGCGCGCGGCCTGGGCGTGCTCAACATCGCCCGCTGCCACGGTCCGCAGGCGGTGAAACGGCGCGAGCGCCTGGACCTCATCATCCGCCTCGACGACGCGCCGCGACCGCTGTTCTCCGGCGAGGAGCGGCTGCGCGGCCGCCGCGACTGCCGCCGACTGCTGGAGGTCGCGGTGCCGGAAATCTTCCTGGCGCGCGGGCTCGGGCATAATCTGGCCCCGATGGTGGAAACCGCCTGCCGCGACCACTGGCTGCGGCTCACCGGATATCACGCCGCCGACGCCTTCGAGGCTCGGCAACAACTGCAGATCCTCGACCCGCCCCCGCCATGAGCGAGACGCCCGCGCGCATGAAGCTCACCATCGTCAGCGGCCTGTCCGGGGCCGGCAAGACGGTGGCGCTTCGGCAATACGAAGACCTCGGCTGGTTCTGCATCGACAACATTCCGCTGGGGCTGATCGAGCCCTTGCTGGTGCACGCCCTGCACAGTGGCGATGCCCGCTACAACCGGGTGGCAGTCGGTGTCGATGCCCGCGCCGCGCCTGCCGAGATTGAGGGCTTCACGCGAAGCTTGGAGGAACTACGCCTGAGGGACATTGAGATCGACGTGCTGTTTCTACAGTGTGACGATCAGGTTCTCCTTAAGCGTTACACCGACACTCGCCGCAAGCACCCCTTATCCGATGCCGAGACGCCGTTGTTCGAGGCCATCAAGCGCGAGCGCGAGTTACTGAAACCGGTATCGCATGCGGCGAACGCCATTCTCGACACCAGCGCTCTCAACTTGCATCAGCTCCGAGAGGCCATTCTTCAGCGCCTTCCGGAGCACAGAAACGGGCGCATGTCGGTACTGTTCCTTTCGTTTGGATTCAAGAATGGCGCACCAAATGGCGCAGACTTCCAGTTCGATGCCCGCTGCCTGCCTAACCCCCATTGGGAAATGGCTCTACGCGAACTCGACGGACGGGATGCTGCCGTCGCGCGTTGGCTGGAGCGCCAGCCAGACGTGATCAAGTTTCAGCGGGACATCCGCGTGTTCATGGAGTCCTGGCTCCCTCGCTACCAAGAACAGGACCGCGCATACATAACAGTGGCCATCGGCTGCACCGGCGGCCAACATCGCAGCGTCTATCTGGTTGAAATGCTCGGCCGCTTCTTCAGGGAACGGTTTGATCAGATCATCGTCAAACACCGGGATCTCAGTTGATGGCCGTCGGCGTACTCCTGGTCACACACGGCAAGCTCGGGCACTTCCTGCTCGACACCCTGCGCGACATGATGGGCGAACTGCCCTGCAAGGCCGACGTGCTGGAAGTACGGCGAGTGCAGGCGCACGAGGCGCTGCTGCTGCAGGGCCAGCGCATGCTCGACAATCTCGACAGCGGCGAGGGCGTGCTGTTGCTCACCGACGCCTACGGCTCCACCCCCAGCAACATCGCCAACAAGCTTGGCGCGCTGCGCAGCGAGCGCAGCCTGGTGGTGGCCGGCGTCAACCTGCCGATGCTGATGAAAGTCTTCAACTACCCGCAGCTGCCACTGGACAAGCTCGCCGCCGCCGCCATCGAAGGCGGCCAGCGCGGCGTCACCCTCTGTCCGCGGCCCGCCCCCCCTTAAGGAGAACTCCACCCATGCCCACCCTCGAACGCACGGTCGAAATCGTCAACCGCCTCGGCCTGCACGCGCGTGCCTCGGCCAAACTGGTGACGCTGGCCAGCAAGTTCACCGCCGATGTTCGCCTACGCAAGGACGGCCGCGAAGTCTCCGCGAAGTCGATCATGGGGGTGATGATGCTGGCCGCCGCCAAGGGCAGCTCGGTGACCCTGGTCGCTGAAGGTGAGGATGCCCAGCAGGCGCTGGACGAGCTGGCACAGCTGATCGCCGAGCGCTTTGGCGAGGAGGCCTGAGTGAAGCAATTTCGGCCGCGCGGTTGGCGGAGCCCGGCATGAGCATCTGGCTCAATGGCCTGGGAGTCTCGCGCGGGGTCGCCATCGGCCGCGTGCAGCGCCTGCATGCCAACGATCTCGAGATCCTCGAACGCAAGCTGGCGGCTGGCGACATCGAGCACGAGATCACCCGCTTCTACGGCGCCCAGCGCCGGGCCCGCGACGAGCTGCGGGCGGTGCGCGAGCAGATTCCGGCCGGCACGCCGGGCGACATCGCCGCCTTCATCGACACCCATCTGCTGATGATGGACGACCGCTCCATCGTCGATACCACCGTTGCCAACATCCGCAGCCACCAGATCAACGCCGAAGCGGCGCTGAAGAAGAGCCGCGATGTGCTGGTGGCGGTGTTCGAGCAGATGGACGATCCCTATCTGAAGACCCGCAAGGACGATGTCGAACACGTCGTCGCGCGCATCCAGCGGGTGCTGATGAAACAGGCGCAGCCCAGCGCGCCGGTCGAGGGCGCGCCGAAGTTCGACATCGCCGAGCCGACCGTGATCGTCGCCGACGACATCACCCCGGCCGACATCATCCTGCTCAGCCAGCAGCAGGTGGTTGCCTTCATCACCGAGTTCGGCGGCCCGCTCTCGCATACCGCGATTCTTGCCCGCAGCCTGGGCATCCCCGCCATCGTCGGCCTCCGCGATGCGCGCCGCTGGCTGCGCGAGGGCGAGAAAGTCATCGTCGACGGCGAGCAGGGCCATGCCCTCGCCGATCCCGATGCCCAGGCGCTCGCCTTCTTCCGCGCCAAGCAGCGGCGACTGGCCGAGGACCGCGCCCAGCTCGACCTGATCCGCGACCAGCCGGCGGTGTCGCGCGATGGCGTGAAGATCCGCCTGCTCGCCAACATCGAGTTGCCGGAAGACGCCGCCCACGCCGCCGGGATGGGCGCCGAAGGGGTCGGCCTGTACCGCACCGAATTCCTGTACATGAACCGCAAGGACCTGCCCGGCGAGGAGGAGCAGTACGACGCCTACGCCAAGGTGGTCAGCGCGGTGCAGGGGCCGATCACCATCCGCACGCTGGACCTCGGCGCCGACAAGCAGGTCGACTCCGGCGCCCGCGTCGGCCCTACGCCCAACAATCCGGCGCTGGGCCTGCGTGCGATCCGCCTCTGCCTGAAGGAGCCGGAGCTGTTCCGCACCCAGGTGCGCGCGCTGCTGCGCGCCAGCCGCTTCGGGCAGATGAAGATCATGCTGCCGATGATCTCCAGCGTCGGCGAGTTCCGGCAGGCGCTGGCGGTGATCGAGCTGGCGCGCGAACAGCTGCTGCGCGAGGGCCAGGTGCTGGCCGATGACGTGCCGGTGGGCGCGATGATCGAGGTGCCCGCCGCCGCCCTCGCCGCACCAATGCTGGCGCGGGTGGCGCGCTTCTTCTCGATCGGCACCAACGACCTGATCCAGTACACCCTGGCCATCGACCGCGTCGATGACGAGGTGAACTACCTCTATGACCCCTTGCACCCGGCGGTGCTGCAGCTGATCCACCGCACCATCGACGCCGGCCTGCGCGCCGGAATCCCGGTGACCATGTGCGGCGAAATGGCCGGCGACGTGCGCTATACGCGGTTGCTGCTGGGCCTGGGCCTGCAGGAGTTTTCCATGCATCCGGCCAATGTGCTGGAGGTCAAGCGCGCGGTGCTCGATGCCGACCTGCGCGAGCTGCACGCCAAGGCGCTGCGCATGCTGGCCTCGGCCGATGTCGAGGAGCAGCAGGCCCTGATCGAGGCGATCGGGCGCTAATTTGCTGCGCTGTTTAGCCGCTCGCGAGCGGAAGAATGCACACGGCGGTCAAGTGCCGGCGATGGTCATCCCGTCCACCAGCAGGCTGCCCACCCGCACGCCACCGCGGCTGTCGACATCGCTGCCCACCGCCACGATCTGCCGGTACATGCTCAGCAGATTGCCGGCCACCGTCACCTCGTCGACCGGATGCAGAATCTCGCCGCCCTCCACCCAGTAGCCCTCGGCGCCGCGTGAATAGTCGCCGGTGACGGCGTTGACGCCCTGGCCCATCAGGCCGGTGACCAGAAGACCGGTGCCCATCTCCTTGAGCAGCGCCTCGAAGCCCAGCGGGCCGGGCGGTACCAGCACGTTGTAGGCGCCGCTGGCGTTGCCGGTGCTGGTGAGGCCAAGCTTGCGGGCGGCATAGCTGCCCAGCAGCCAGCCGCGCAGCACGCCGTCTTCGACCAGGCTGCGCTCGCGGGCGGCGACGCCCTCGCCGTCGAAGCGCGCCGAGCCGGCGCCGCGCGGGATGAAGGGGCGCTGCAGCAGGCTCACCGCCGGCGAGAACACCGGGCTATCGAGCTTGCCGAGCAGGAAGCTGGTCTTGCGGTAGAGCGCGCCACCGCTCATCGCGCTGAGCGCGTGGCCGATCAATCCACGCGCCATCTCCGGCGCGAACAGCACCGGCGCGGTGCGGGTGGACAGGGGCCGCGCGCCCAGGCGGGCGGCGGCACGGCGGCCGGCTTCGGCGCCGACCACTTCCGGGCTCCAGAGATCGCCGGGCGCGCGAGCGCTGGTGTAGTGGTGGCCGGTCTGCATGTCCTCGCCGGCGCGGGCGATCACGCCGCAGGAGACCGAGTGATCGCTGGAGCGGCGGTGGCCGATGAAGCCGTGGGTATTGGCGTAGACGCCCACGCCCTCGCGGCTGTCGACGCCGGCGCCCTCGCTCTGGCTGACGCGCGGGTCGGCGGCGAAGGCCGCAGCCTCGCAGCGCAGCGCCAGCTCGCTGGCCTGCTCCGGGCTCAGTGCCCAGGGGTGGTAGAGATCGAGCTCCGGCAGCTGCGCGGGATCGGCCATCAGCGCGGCGTCGGCCAGGCCCAGGCAGGGGTCTTCGCCGGCGGCGCGGGCGATGTCGCAGGCCGCCTGCACGCTGTCGCGCAGGCCGGCATCGGAAAGATCGGCGGTGCTCGCCGCGCCCATGCGATGGCCGAAGTAGACAGTCAGGTTGAGATCGCGGTCGCGCTGGAACTCCACCGACTCCAGTTCGCGCATGCGCACGTTGACGGTGAGCGCGCGGCTGGTGGAAACACTCACTTCCGCCTGCGTGGCGCCGGCCCGGCGGGCGGCTTCCAGGGCGCGGACGGCCCAGGCTTCAAGTTCGGTGGCAGCGGGTAGCGACATGGAGGTCTCGCAAAGGCAGGCCGCGATCATGCCGCAATCCGCCACAAAAAAAAGCCGGCAGAGCCGGCCCCAACTAACGCGCTCACCTCACTTCAACTGCAGATAGCCTGACATCCATCGGCGGCGAGGCAGGGCGAAGCTGGTCGGGGCTAGTCCTGCCTCGCCTCGTCCCTAAGCGCGCCAAACGCACTCCTTTCATACGTCGAAGATCAGCGGGCTGGGATGCAGAGAATGCGCAATAAACGACCTCAAGGCCGTTGCTGCACAACAGGCTCCGGCTCCGCCGCTGGAGCCAGCGGCAAGGGCTGGGGTTCGCCTAGGAACTTCGGCCGGGTTTCGAGCAGGAACAGATCCAGAATCGCTTGGATGCGTGCCAGCACCTCGCGCAGATAGGGCTGGAAGGCCGGGCCGGAACCCTCTCCGGGCACGGCATAGGCCACTGGGTGCATCTTCAGCTTCTTGCCGATGAAGACTGCGCGATAGGCGTGGTACTCCTGCGTGATGAGCGTGAGCCGGTCGAGCCCGAACACATGCTGGGCGCGCGCCATCGAATCAAAGGTGCGGAAACCGGCGAAGTCCATGGTGATGGCCTCGGGCGGCACACCAGCCGCGGTGAGCGCCTGCCACATCTTGCGCGGCTCGTTGTAGCTGGCATCGGGGTTGGCGCCGGAAACGATCAGGTGCTTGATCTTGCCCAGCTGGTAGAGCTCGGCGGCGGCGGCGATACGGCCCTTGAAATGCGGGTTGCCACGACCCTCGCGCGTATAGGGGCTGGTGCCAAACACCAGCCCCACCTCGTTCTCCGGCAGCGCCGCCCAGTTGCTGAACACATAGGCCTTGCTGTTGTTGACCACCCAGAGATTGCCGAGCACCAGCAGCAGCGCAGCGAGCACCAGCAGCGCCTGGATTGCCAGCAACAGGCCCCGCAAGCCGCGCCGCCACCGCCGGGAAATCACGCGAACAGCTTCACCAGCATCAGGAAGAACAGAACCAGCTGCACCGACCAGAAACTGGCGCGGATCAGAACCTGCAGCTGGTTGGTGCCGGAGAGATGCACCAGGCTCTGACCAACGCGGGCGTACAGGACGTACGGGGCCAGGGTGTTGATGGCTTCCAGCTTGCCCATGGCCGCCGCGCTCAGCACCAGCACGGCGAAGATCGGCAGGTTCTCCAGGGCATTGGCGTGGGCGTCCTCGACCCGCTTCATGAACACCGGATCTTCCACCGACTTAGCACCGCGGCTCCAGCTGTTGATCGGCGTGCCGGTCAGCAGGCGGAAGCCACGGTAGGCAAACACCAGCGCCACCAGCAACAGGGTCCAGCCGGTAAAGCCCAACAGGGCGTGATAAGCAGCCATCGTGCGTCTCCTCCTTAGGTTTGGAGCGCCGAGTTTACTTGCTGGATAGCCTCTTCATCGCCGCTTCCAGGCCCTTGAGGGTCATCGGGAACATGCGGTTTTCGCCCAAAAGCTGGTTGACCATGTTGATCGAGGAGGTGTGGCCCCAGTATTCCGCCGGGGTGGGATTGATCCACACCGTGTGCGGGAACTGCTTGGTGAGGCGCTCGAACCAGGTGGCGCCGGATTCCTCGTTCCAGTGCTCGACGCTGCCGCCGGACTGACCGATCTCGTAGGGGCTCATGGTGGCGTCGCCGACGAACACCAGCTTGGTGTCCGGCGTGTGCTTGCGGATCACGTCGTAGAGCGGAATGCGCTCGCTGTGCCGGCGCAGGTTGTCCTTCCACACGCTCTCGTAGACGAAATTGTGGAAGTAGAAATGTTCGAAGTGCTTGAACTCGCCCTTGGCCGCCGAGAACAGCTCCTCGCAGACTTTCACATGCGGGTCCATGGAGCCGCCGATGTCGAGGAACAGCAGCACCTTCACGGTGTTGCGGCGCTCGGGCTGCATGTGCAGCTCCAGCCAGCCGGCGTTCTTGGCGGTGCCCTCGATGGTGCCGTCGAGGTCGAGGATGTCGGGCGCGCCCTCGCGGGCGAACTTGCGCAGCCGACGCAGCGCCACCTTGATGTTGCGGGTGCCCAGTTCCAGCGAGTCGTCGAGATTCTTGAACTCGCGCTTCTCCCAGACCTTCACCGCGCTGCCACCGCCACCCTTGCCGCCCATGCGGATGCCTTCCGGATTGACGCCGGAGTTGCCGAACGGCGAGGTGCCGCCGGTGCCCACCCACTTGCTGCCGCCGTGATGGGCTTCCTTCTGCTCGGCCAGACGATCCTTGAGCGTCTTCATCAGCTCGTCGAGCCCGCCCAGCTTCTGGATCGCGGCGCGCTCCTCCTCGCTCAAGCTGCGCTCGAACTGCTTCTTCAGCCAGTCCTCGGGCACGCTGCCGAACAACTCGCCGGTGACTGCCTCGACGCCCTTGAAGTAGGCGGAGAAGGCACGGTCGAAACGGTCGTAGTGCGCCTCGTCCTTCACCAGCGTGGTACGCGACAGCACGTAGAACTCGTCCAGCGAAAACATCGCCAGATGCCGCGACATGGCATCCAGCAGGGTCAGGAACTCCGACAGCGAGGCCTTGACCCCGGCGGCGCGGACGGCGGCGAAGAATGTGAATAGCATGGGCTGAATTCTACGCCCGCCCTCCGCCGATGATCGCCGCCAAAACCCTGCGCGCCGCCGAAGCGCACCTTGCCGCCGCCGATCCGGTGATGGCGCGCCTGATCGAACAGCACGGCCCGAGCACGCTCGGCCGCCAGCGGCGCGAGCCCTTTCATGTGCTGTGCACCTCGATCATCAGCCAGCAGCTGTCGACCAAGGCGGCGGACACCATCCAGACCCGGGTCGCCAGCCTCTTGGGCGCGCCAGCCTCGGGCTTCGCCCACCATCACTTCAGCCGGGTCGAGCAGGAAGCGCTGCGGGCCTGCGGGCTCTCCAATGCCAAGGCCAGATGGCTGCTGGAACTGGCGGCGCGCGCCGGCGACGGCCGCTTTGACGCCCGCGCGCTGGCGAGGCTGGAAGATGCCGCGCTGGCAGCGGAACTGGACGCCCTGCCCGGCATCGGCCCCTGGACGGCGGAAATGATGCTGATCTTCGCCTTCGACCGTCTGGACGTGTTCTCGCTGGGCGACGTCGGCCTGCGCAACAGCATCAACGCGCTGTATTCACGCCGCGGCCGCGACGGCAAGTTCAAGCCGCTCGACGACAAGAAGACGCTGAAGATCACCGCGCCCTGGGCGCCATACCGCTCGGTGGCCAGCTGGTATCTGTGGCGGCAGATCGACGCCACGGTGCAGGCCTGGGCCTGAGGCGCAGCGCCCGCTACGCGGGCTGGCTGAGAGGTCGGGGCGCGTCGCGCCCCTGTGAGGGAAAACCATCAGACGAAGCAGGCCGCGCACCGTTCCCTCACAGCGTGGGCGCGAGCCCCGCGCCCTCACAGGCGGCACAGCCGCCGCCCTCACCGCTCTAGTTGGAGCGCCGCGCCATGAACGCCACGCGCTCGAACAGATGCACGTCGGCCTCGTTCTTGAGCAAGGCACCGTAGAGTGGCGGCAGGGTCTTCTTGCTGGCGGTCTCGCGCAGCGCATCGGCCGGGATGTCCTCCGCAACCAGGAGCTTCAGCCAGTCCAGCAACTCCGAGGTCGAGGGCTTCTTCTTCAGGCCCGGAATCTCGCGCAGGCCGAAGAACACCGCCAGCGCGTCGTTGATCAGGTTCTTCTTCAGATTCGGGAAGTGCACATCGACTATCTTCCCCATGGTCTCGGCGTCGGGGAAGCGGATGTAGTGGAAGAAGCAGCGGCGCAGGAAGGCGTCCGGCAGTTCCTTCTCGTTGTTGGAAGTGATCAGGATGATCGGTCGCTGCGCGGCCTTGATGGTCTGCCGCGTCTCGTGGACGTAGAACTCCATCTGGTCGAGTTCGCGCAGCAGGTCGTTGGGGAACTCGATGTCGGCCTTGTCGATCTCGTCGATCAGCAGCACTGGCCGCCGCTCGCTCTCGAAGCACTCCCAGAGCTTGCCCTTGACGATGTAGTTGGAAATGCTCTGGGCCTTGGCCTCGCCCAGCTGGGCGTCGCGCAGGCGCGCCACCGCGTCGTACTCGTAGAGCCCGTGCTGGGCCTTGGTGGTGGACTTGATGCCCCATTCCAGGAAGGGCGCACCCAGGGCGTTGGCGATCTCGCGCGCCAGCTGGGTCTTGCCGGTGCCCGGTTCGCCCTTGACCAGCAGCGGCCGCTCCAGGGTCACGGCGGCGTTGACCGCCAGCATCAGATCGGCGGTGGCGACATAGTTCTCGGAGCCGGTAAAGCGCACGGGCAAGTCTCGGTAAAGGGCGGCCCGTGCAGTCTAGCGCAGGCGCCGGGAGCAGCCATCGCCGGAGCCCGGAGGCGGTGGTATCGTTACTTGGTCATCCCCAAAGGAATCCCTCATGAAAAAGCTGTTCGCCCTGGGCCTGCTGCTGTCTTCTTCCGTGGTCTCTGCCCAGGCTCCGGCGCCTGCCGCAGCCACCGCTCCGGCACCGGCCACCATCGCGCCAATGAGCTGCCCTAGACCGGTTCTGCTGCCGCCGACCAAGGCCATGAGCAAGAAGGAATCCGAGAAGCTCAATGCCGACAACAAGAGCTTTCAGGACTGCGTGAAGGCCTATGTCGGCGCCCGCAAGGCGGTGGTGGACGAGCACAACGCGATCGCCAAGGCACATGCCGACGCGGCGGTAGCGGCGCAGACCGAATTCAACGCCTACGTCACCGAGCTGAATGCCAACCTCGCGGCGCGCGAAAAAACCGGCGAGTAAAGCGTAGCGGCACACAAAAGGCCGGTCGGGTTTTGCCCGACCGGCCTTTTGCTTGGTTGATCTTCAGCCCTTAGCGCGCGCTTCCAGCATCGCCACCGCCGGCAGCTTCTTGCCTTCCAGGAACTCCAGGAAGGCGCCGCCACCGGTGGAGACATAGCTGAGCTGGTCGTAAACCCCGAACTTGTCCATGGCCGCCAGCGTGTCGCCGCCGCCGGCGAGCGAGAATGCCGAGGACTCGGCGATGGCCTTGGCCAGGGTGCGGGTGCCGGCAGCGAAGCTATCGAACTCGAACACGCCGACCGGGCCGTTCCAGACGATAGTGCCGCAGGCCTTGAGCTTCTCGGCCAGCATGGCCGCGGTCTTGGGCCCGATGTCGAGAATCAGCTCGTCGGCTTCGACCTCGTCCACCAGGCGGGTGTGGGCATGCGCCTCGGCGGAGAATTCCGTCGCGGTCACCACATCGACCGGCAGCGGAATGTCGCCACCGCGGGCGCGGATCTTGGCGAGGATGGACTTCGCCATCTCGATCATGTCCTTCTCGTACAGCGACTTGCCCACCGGTTTGCCGATGGCGGCCAGAAAGGTATTGGCGATGCCACCGCCGACGATCAGCTGGTCGGCGACATCGGCCAGGCTGTTAAGCAGATCCAGCTTGGTCGAAACCTTGCTGCCGCCGACGATCACCGCCAGCGGGCGCTTGGGCGTGGCGAGCGCGGCGCCTAGAGCATCCAGCTCCGCCGCCAGCAAGGGGCCGGCGCAGGCCACCGGCGCGTACATGCCGACGCCATGGGTCGAGCACTCGGCGCGATGTGCGGTACCGAAGGCATCCATGACGTAGATGTCGCAGAGCGCGGCCATCTTCTTCGACAAGGCCTCGTCATCTTCCTTCTCGCCCTTGAGAAAGCGCGTGTTCTCGCCGAGCACGATCTGCCCGGGCTCCAGCGCAATGCCGTCGATCCAGTTGGTGACGATGGGCACGTTGCGGCCGAGATGCTCGGACAGCCAGCCGGCGACCGGCGTCAGCGAGCTATCCGGATCGAACTTGCCGGCCTTGGGCCGCCCTAGATGACTGATCACGATCACCGAGGCACCGCGCTCCAGTGCCAGCTTGAGCGTGGGCAGCGAGGCGCGCAGGCGGGCGTCGGAGCTGATCTTGCCGTTGGCGATGGGCACATTCAGATCCTGGCGAATCAGCAGGCGCTTGCCGGCGAGATCCAGGTCGGTCATGCGGAGGACGGTCATTGCATTTCTCGTGAGGCGGGAGGAGGGAGGGGGGAGGCGCAAAAGCAGAAGGCGGGGGCTTGAGGGCTGTTTCGCCTCACGCCTCCCGCCTTCCACCTCATGCGCGCTTAGCGCGCGGCGACGACGCGGACCATCTCCAGGCACTTGTTGGAGTAGCCCCACTCGTTGTCGTACCAGCTCACCAGCTTGACGAAGGTCTTGTCGAGCGCGATGCCGGCATCGGCGTCGAAGATCGAGGTACGGGCGTCGCCACGGAAATCGGTGGCAACCACCTTGTCCTCGGTGTAGCCGAGGATGCCCTTCAGCGCGCCCTGGCTCTGGGCCTTCATCTCGGCCTTGATCTCTTCGTAGGTGGCTTCCTTCTCCAGCTCGGCGGTGAGATCCACCACCGACACGTCGGAGGTCGGCACGCGGAAGGACATGCCGGTCAGCTTCTTGTTCAACTCCGGAATCACCACGCCGACCGCCTTGGCCGCGCCGGTTGACGACGGAATGATGTTTTCCAGGATGCCGCGGCCGCCGCGCCAGTCCTTGTGGCTGGGACCATCCACAGTCTTCTGGGTGGCGGTGGTGGCATGCACCGTGGTCATCAGGCCGCGCTTGATGCCCCACTTGTCGTGCAGCACCTTGGCCAGCGGCGCCAGGCAGTTGGTGGTGCAGGAGGCGTTGGAGATGATCGCTTGACCGGCGTAGGTCTTGTGGTTGACGCCATAGACGAACATCGGGGTGTCGTCCTTCGACGGCGCCGACAGGATCACCTTCTTGGCACCGGCGTCGAGATGCTTCTGCGCGGTCACCTTGTCGAGGAACAGGCCAGTGGACTCGATGACGACATTGGCGCCGACTTCGCTCCACTTCAGGTTGGCCGGGTCGCGTTCCTGGGTCAGGCGGATCTTCTTGCCGTTGACCAGCAGCGCGCCGCCGTCAACGGCGACCTCGCCCTTGAAGTGTCCGTGCACCGAGTCGTACTGCAGCATGTAGGCCAGGTAGTCCGGGTCCAGCAGGTCATTGATCGCAACGATTTCGATGTCGCCACCGAAGTTCTGCACGGCAGCGCGCAGCACGTTACGGCCGATACGGCCGAAGCCATTGATACCTACTTTGACGGTCATGGAAGCTTCCCTGGTGCGTGAAAACAGGCGCGACGTGCGCCGGTAGCCCAATATTTTAGCCCCCGACAGGGGCTGGCGCACGCCCAACAAAAAGGGCCCTGCTAAGGGCCCTTTCTGCAACACCTGCAGCACGGCGGGCTACTACCAGCCCTCGTCGTCGAGCTTGAAGCTGACCGGCAGTACCACCGAGAAATACTGGGTGCCAGGCGCTTCAGTCGCGGAAACGGGCGGGAACCGACGTGTCCGCGTGACTGCGTCCAAGCAAGCGCGGTCAAGAATGGCCGCCCCTGTCTTCCGCACCAACACCGAGTTGCTGATCTCACCAGAACGATCGAAGGTGATCTGCACTTGGCATTCACCCTCCGTACCGTCCTGTGCCGCCTTCGGCGGATACTGAACATTCTTGCCAAGCAGAGCACCGATCTTGGCGTAATAGTCAGCACTGACCGAGGTCGCAACGCGCGGCGCCTCCGGTGCCGGCGGCGCGGGCGGGGCCGGCGGTGCCGGCGTGGCGGACACCGTCGGCTCGCTGGGCGTCACCGGCGCCTCGACCGCGATATCAGGCGCGGGCGGTGGCGGCGTGTTCGGCATCGGCGGCGGCGGCTCCTTCGGCGGCGGCGGCGGTGGCGGCTTCGGCGGTGGCGGCGGCGGAGGGGGTGGCGGCGGCGGAGGCGGCAGCTGGATGGCGACCGGAATCTTGCGCGGCTTTTTGTCCTCGAACACGCCCTGACTCACCATGCCCTTGATCAGGATCACGGCAATCAGGATGTGGATCACCACCGTAGCGCCGATGCCGAAGCTCAGCGCCTGCTTGCTCAATAAGGGACGTTTTCTGCTCATGGTTTCTCCGATTTCGGCAGGCGCATTACTGCGGCGCCTCCGACATCAGCGACACCCGATAGAACCCGGTCTCGGCGAGCTTTTTGATGATCGAGTAGACCTTGCCGTATTCCGCCGCGTTGTCGGCCCGGACGTAGACCACGGGGAAGCGGTCCTTGCCGGAAAAGTGCTTGTAGCGCGAGAACACGTCCTGCAGCCGGGCTGGCAACTCGGCCTCGGTGAAGGTGGAGGTGTGGTGGTTTTCTTCGAAGTAATACTGGCCCTGCAGATCCAGCGACAGGACCAAGGGGTCCACTGGCTTGCCCATTTCGTCCAGGTCAGCCTTGGGCAGCTTGACCGGAACGGTGGACAGCGCCAGCGGCGCGGTGACGATGAAGATGATCAGCAGTACCAACATGACGTCCACGAGGGGCGTTACGTTGATTTCGGACATCACGCTGCCGTCGTCATCATCCTCGGAGGATTTGACGTTCATGCCCATGACGGGTCTCCCGGAAACTCAAAGGGAAGCGGCTTGACGCCGCTTCAGGCCGGCTTGCGCTTGGACAGCTTGCCCGAGAACACGCCGATGGCGGTGGCGAGGCGGCCGTTGTAGCGGGAGAGGTCGGTGGTGAACTTGTTGTAGGCCAGAATGGCCGGAATGGCGGCAGCCAGACCGATGCCGGTGGCGAACAAGGCTTCAGCGATACCGGGGGCGACGGTGGACAGCGAGGTGTCCTTCATCGCGCCGATCTGGGTGAAGGTGTTCATGATGCCCCAGACGGTGCCGAACAGACCGATGAAGGGCGAGGACGAACCCACCGAGGCCAGGAACGGCAGCATGAACTGCATGCGCCGGGCTTCATTGCTGGCTTCCTGACGCATGGCGGTGGCGATGCGGTCGCGCACTTCGTGCAGACCTTCGTGCTCGTGCTCGCCGGAACCGTCCTTCCACTCGGCAACGCCGGCCTTGAAGACGTCGGCGATCGGGTGATCCTTGGCGTCGCTGTAGTTGATCATGCTGTCGAGGTTGTTGTCCTCCAGCGTGGTCTCCAGCCGATCCAGGGCGGCCTTCGACTTCTTGAAGTCGAACCACTTGATGAAGGCCACGGCCCAACTCCAGACCGAGAACACCACCAGCAGCAGCATCACGCCCTTGACCAGCGGCGTCGACTGCATGAACAGGTGGGTGAAGGACATATTGGTAACAGCAGCAGCAGCGGTGGTCGGATCCACGAGAGACACTCCCGATAAAGAGGTTTCAAGAAAGCGCCGAAAAGGCGCGTGGGCGCGATGCGCCAAATTGGTGCGTAGGCCGCGATGGTATGGGCTTCGCGAGCAGGCAGCAACCGACGGGCGCCGGGTCCAGCCCTACAAGCAACGCCTATGCCAGTAACGAGAGGACACGCGCCTCGACATTCTCCACGGTAAATCCGAAGTGCTTGAGCACCGCCGCCATCGGTGCCGATTCGCCAAAACTGTCGATGCCCAGCACCGCGTCGGCGAGGCCGCGCCAGTAATGGCTGACCCCGGCTTCCACCGCCAGCCGCTTGAGGCCGACCGGCAGCACCGTCTGCTGGTAGGCGGCATCCTGGGCCAGGAAGCGCTCGACGCAGGGCAGCGACACCACTCGCACCGGCTTGCCCTTGGCCGCCAGGGCCTTGGCGGCATCGACCGCCAGCGCCACTTCCGAACCAGTTGCCAGGATCACCGCCTGTGGCGCCTCGGACGGCTCCCACAACACATAGCCGCCGCGCGCTGCCATGGCTGCGTGATCGGCGGCGTGCGCCTGCGGCGGCAGGTTCTGGCGGGTCAGGATCAAGAGCGAGGGGCCGGTCTTGTGCTCCAGGGCGGAGGTCCAGGCCACCGCCGTCTCGAAAGCGTCAGCCGGGCGCCAGAGCTGGACATTGGGGATCAGCCGCAGCGTCGCCAGATGCTCCACCGGCTGGTGGGTGGGGCCGTCTTCCCCGAGCGCGACCGAGTCGTGGGTGTAGACGTAGATCACGCCCAGCTTCATCAGCGCCGACAGCCGCAGCGCATTGCGTGCGTAGTCGGAGAACACCAGGAAGGTGCCACCGAAGGGGCGCAGGCCGCCATGCAGGTACTGGCCGTTCATCGCCGCCGACATGGCGAATTCGCGCACGCCGTAATTGACGTAGTTGCCGCCCAGCTTGCCCTGACGCAGCGAGACATGGCCCTTGAAGTCGGTGCCGTTGGATTCCGACAGGTCGGCGGAGCCGCCGAACAGCTCCGGCAGCTTGGCGGCGAGGGCCTCGATCACCGCCTTGCTGGACTTGCGGGTGGCGTTGGGCTTGTCGGCCTTGGCCTGTTCGGCAATCAGGGCTTCGGCGAACCCGCGCCAGTCGGCCGGCAGCGCGCCCTGGATACGACGCTGGAACTCCGCGGCTTCGCTGGGGAATTTCTTGGCATAGGCGTCGAACACGCCGTTCCAGGCCTGCTGCTTGGCAGCACCCTTGGCACGGGCGTCGTAGGCGGCATAAACCTCGGCCGGAATCTCGAACGGGCCGTGCTTCCAGCCCAGCTGCTCGCGGGTCTTGGTGATTTCTTCCGCGCCCAGCGGCGCGCCGTGGCTGGATTCCTTGCCCTGCTTGGCGGGCGAGCCGAAGCCGATGATGGTCTTGCAGCAGATCAGGGTCGGCCGGCCCGCGGACTTGCGCGCGGTCTCCAGCGCCAGCTTGATCTCGTGGGCATCGTGGCCGTTGACGTTGCGCACCACCTGCCAGCCGTAGGCCTCGAAGCGGGCCGGAGTGTCGTCGCGGAACCAGCCATGCACCTCGCCATCGATGGAGATGCTGTTGTCGTCGTAGAACACCACCAGCTTGCCCAGCCCCAGGGCCCCGGCCAGCGAGCAGGCTTCGTGACTCACCCCTTCCATCATGCAGCCGTCGCCGGCGAACACATAGGTGTGGTGATCAACCAAGGTCAGGCCGTCACGGTTGTACTGCGCCGCCAGATTGGCCTCGGCGATGGCCATGCCCACCGCCATGGCAATGCCCTGGCCGAGCGGGCCGGTGGTGGTCTCGACCCCCGGAGTCATGCCGTATTCCGGGTGGCCCGGGGTCTTGGAATGCAGCTGCCGGAAGTTTTGCAGCTCGGCCAGCGGCAGGTCGTAGCCGGACAGGTGCAGCAGCGCGTACAGCAGCATCGAACCATGGCCATTGCTGACCACGAAGCGGTCACGGTTGAACCAGTGCGGATCGGCCGGGTTGTGGTTCAGGACGTCGTTCCACAGCACCTCGGCGATGTCCGCCATGCCCATCGGCATTCCGGGGTGGCCGGAATTGGCCTTCTGGACAGCATCCATGGCCAGCGCGCGGATGGCGTTGGCAAGTTCGAAACGGGAGGTCATGCGCGGGCTCGGCGGACGGCGGGGAATACCACTTTCTTCGCTATTGTCCCCAGAGGCGGACGATGGTGGCAAGGCGCGCACTACAATTAGCCGTCGAAACTCCAATTTCAATCAGGGGAAAACAGTAGTGCGTACTCAGCGCGAATTCGGTCCGCAGCGGATCATGGTCACCGGCGGCGCCGGTTTCATCGGCTCCCATCTCTGCGAGCGGCTGCTGGAGCGCGGCGACGAGGTGCTGTGCGTGGACAACTTCTACACCGGCAGCCGCGCCAACATCGAAACCCTGCTGAGCAATCCGCGCTTCGAGCTGATGCGGCATGACATCACCATGCCGCTGTACGTGGAAGTGGACCAGATCTACAACCTGGCCTGTCCAGCAAGCCCGATCCATTACCAGTTCGACCCGGTGCAGACCACCAAGACCTCGGTACACGGCGCAATCAACATGCTAGGGCTGGCAAAACGCATGAAGTGCCGGATCTTCCAGGCCTCCACCAGCGAGGTTTACGGCGACCCCGAGGTGCACCCGCAGCCAGAGGGCTACTGGGGCCACGTCAATCCGATCGGCTACCGCTCCTGCTACGACGAGGGCAAGCGCTGCGCCGAAACCCTGTTCTTCGACTACCACCGCCAGCACAAGCTGGACATCAAAGTCGCCCGCATCTTCAACACCTATGGCCCGAAGATGCACCCCAACGACGGCCGGGTGGTCAGCAACTTCATCATGCAGGCCCTGCTCGGCCGGCCGATCACGATCTACGGGGAAGGCCTGCAGACCCGCTCGTTCTGCTATGTCGATGATCTGGTCGAAGGCTTCATCCGCCTGATGGACTCCCCCGCCGGCGTCACCGGGCCGGTCAATCTCGGCAATCCTGGCGAATTCACCATGATTGAACTGGCGCAGTTGGTCATCGAGCTCACCAACTCCAAGAGCACTCTGGCCCACCAACCGCTGCCGCCAGACGACCCCAAGCAGCGCCGCCCGGACATTAGTCTGGCCAAGGAAAAGCTCGGCTGGGAACCCAAGGTGTCACTGCGTGAAGGCCTGACCAGGGCCATCCCCTACTTCGAGAAGGTGCTCAAGTCTGGCCACCGCGCCTTAACCTGAACCCGGCTCGAAACCGATCAAGCCCGGCTTGGAGCCGGGCTTTTTCTTTAGTCTTCACGCCATGTCCCGCCGCCTTGCCGCCAACCTCTCGCTGGTCCTGCTGAGCCTGTCGGCGCTGGTGCTGGTCGGCGCCTGGGGCTGGAGCGCGAAGCAGGGTCTGGAAGCCCCGGAGCCGCGTGACGAGTTCGCCTACGCCGGGTCCACTAGCTGCAAATCCTGTCACGCAGACCACCATGCGAGCTGGAGCCGCACCTACCATCGGACCATGACCCAGGAGGCCAGCGCCAAGTCCGTGCAGGGCGCCTTCGACGGTCAGGTGGTGCGCTATTGGGGCCAGCCGGTGCGGCCGACGCAGAAGGACGGGCGCTTCCTGTTCGAGTACCTGGACCCGCGCGATCTCTCGGTCCTCGGCAGCGTGCCAGTGGCGCGCACCGTCGGCTCTCACCGCTATCAGCAGTACCTGGCCGAGGCGCCGGGCGGCCGCTACCAGCGGCTGCCGCTGATCTGGCACAACGGCGAGCAGCGCTGGATCCACTACAACGGCGCCTTCCTCTACGACGACAACCAGCGCTACGACCAGCACGCCGCGACCTGGAACCCCAACTGCATCTACTGCCACAACACCGGCCCGGAACCGCGCATCACCAACGCCGAAGAGCTGTTCCAACGCCTCAAGCGGGGAGAACGCTTCAATTACCTGAGCGAGGCGCATTGGGACAGCCAGGTCGCGGAACTGGGCATCGCCTGCGAGGCCTGCCACGGCCCCGGCGCCCAGCACGCCGCCGCCAACCGCAACCCGGTACGCCGCTACTGGCTGCACCTGTCCGGCCACGCCGACCCGAGCATCGTCAATCCCCGGCGACTGACGCCGGAACGCGCCGCCCAGGTCTGTGGGCAATGCCACGGCCAGCGCCTGCCGGCCAGGCCGGACTTGGTGGATCGCTGGCTGAGCCGCGGCCCGACCTACCGGGCCGGAGATGACCTCCAGGCCCATGTGCGACTGGTGACCCGCGATACTCCGGTGCCGGCCGGCGACCCCGATACCTTCAGGCTACGCTTCTGGTCCGACGGCACGCCGCGACTGTCGGCCTACGAACTGCAAGGCTTGATGCAATCAAGCTGCTACACCCGAGGCGGCGCGAGTTGTATCGGCTGCCACTCCGCTCACGACGGCGATCCCGCCGGCATGATCAGCGCCGAGAACCGCGAGGGCGCCGCCTGCGAGGGCTGCCACCAGGGCATCGCGCAGACTCTGCCCGCGCACCGGCAACACGCCGCGACTGGCGCCAACACAGATTGCGTGGACTGCCACATGCCCAAGCTCGCCTACGGGGTGATGGAGATCCATCGCAGCCATCGCATCGAGAAGCCCGCGCCCGCCGTCAACGCCTCGGGCCAGCGCCCGGATGCCTGTACCGGCTGCCATGGCGACCGCAGCGCCGGCTGGGCCGAAACCGCCCTGCGGCAGTGGCGTGGCGAGCCCACCGAGCCATCGTCGCCAACCGCGCTGCCAGAGAACCTGCGGCAGTTGTTCGCGGGCGATCCGGTGCAGCGCGCGGTGGCCGCGCGCTTGGCCGGCGCCGAGGACAGCGCGCTAGGGCCGGTCGCACGCCGCGCCCAGTTGCCCCTGCTGTTCGCTGCCATGGAGGACCGCTATCCCGCCGTGCGCCGCTTCGCCTGGCTATCGGCCCGGCAGACGGCGACCGTGCTTGGCGACGCCCGCCTGCTGCAGACCCTGGCCGGCTTCGACTTCATCGCTGATGCGCCGCTGCGCGCCGAGGCCCTGATCCGCATCCGCCAGCAGTTCCGTCCGGTCGCGGTCGCCGACCTACAGGGCGGCCTGTTGCGCGACGACGGCAGCGTCGATGCCGAGCTGATCGCCAGCCTGCGCGCCCAGGCCGACGGCCGCGCCATCAATATCGGAGAGTAATCGCATGGCCCAGAAACCTTACCCCTCGGCGCCCGCCGCCGAAACCGCGCTGGAACCCGCGATCCGGGCTCATCTGCGCTACGGGACCAGTGCCCTGCTGCTGTTCCTGGTCGGCGGCCTATCGCTGGAATTCCTGCATTTGATCAAGGCCCCCTGGTATCTGGACCACCATCTAAGGCGGGAACTCTGGGTGCTGGGCCATGCCCACGGCGCACTGCTGGCCCTGCTCAACCTGGCCTGGGCCGCCGTGCTGCCGCGGCTGCCGGCGGCGGCCAGTGCCGGCTGGGCACTGCGCTGGGGTGCCGCCCTGGTCCCCGCGGGCTTCCTGTTTGGAGGCATCGGCAACAGCGAAAGCGATCCTTCGCTGGCGATCCTCGCCACGCCGCTCGGCGCCGCCTTGCTGCTGCTCGCTCTGTTCAAGGCGGCACACGCGGCTTGGCGGCGCTGAGCCGGCCAGCCAGGCCTGCGCATGGCTTAAGCTCGGGGCAATCACTTGGAGAACATCCCGATGTACAGCAGCACCCTGCTCCGCCGCGGCCTGTTGCTCGCCGCCGCGAGTACCCTGTCCGCCTGTGCGCTGACGCCAACCGCCGAGATGCCGACGCCGCCCCTGAACGATGTGCTCGCCGCACGCATCCAGTCGGTCGGGCAAACCCAGACCGCCCTGGTGCAGTCACTGTTCCGCGCCAAGCGGGCGACCGCCGATCACTTCATCGACAGCGTCTGGACGCCGGTATTCCTCGACAACCTTGCGACCAGACCCGAGGTCAAGCAGGTGCTCAAGAACAACCGCAAGCGCGGCAAGGCCGGCGCCAGACCGGCGGACCCGGCGCTGGCCATGGACCTGATTCCGGCAGCGCGCGCCGAGATCGAGCAACGCCGCACGCGTCTGCACGCCCCCATCGACGCGCTGGAACAGCGGGTGCTGGAACGCCTTTCCGCGCAAACCCGCGCGATGGACGCCATCAACGCCGCGCTGAGCACCAATGCCAAGGCCGGCAGCGCACAGCTTCCCGCCGCGGTGATGCAGCCTGGCGCGCCCACCGCCGCCGCGATTCGCGAACTATTCGTCAGTGTCGACAGCGCGCTCGACCGGCTGCAATCCGAGGTGCCGCGCTCGGCCAAGCTGCTGGCGGCGTTCCCCAAGCTGGCCGATGACTTCGAGCGCCGCCTCGGCGAGGCGGGCATGCTGCTGAACTAGGTCGGAACAGTCCGGGACAACAGCCTCGCAGGCGCCCCTCGGCGCAGGTCCGCCGGAGCGCCACTAAGCCCGGAACGGCGCCTGCGGACCCTGGCCAGCGGACAGGATGCGATCCCGGAACCAGGCCAGCGCCCTCCCGTCCTCGGCGGCGCGCCAGGCCACCCGCAGTGCGCTGGCCGAGCGATTATCCTCGACTCCGCGGCTGACCAGCCGCCCCGCCCGCAGGTGCTCCGCGGCCAGGTGGGAGGGCACGAAGCCCACACCCAGGCCCGCCAGCAGGGCACCGATCTTGGTCTCCAGATTGGGCACATGCAGGGTTTCCTGTGCCGGCTGCAGGTTCACCGTCCGCGCCTCGATGCGGCGGGAAGAATCGGACACCACGATGGCCCGATGGCGGGCGATGTCGCTGGAGCGCAGCGGCTCCGGCAAGGCCGCCAGCGGATGCCCGGGAGCCATCACGAAGATGAAGGCCTCGATCTGGATCCATTCGCGGCTGACCAGCCCGAAGCCGCTGGGCGGGTCGCTCGGCACCCCGATGGCCAAATCGGCGCGACGGTCGATCAGCGCATCCCAGCCGCCGCCCAGGATTTCCTGGGTCAGCTTCAGGCGCGTGGTGCAGCCCAGCGCGTCGAACTCGCGGATGATCGGAAACAGCCACTGCATCGGCACGACGTTGTCGACGGCGATGCTCAACTGCGGTTCCCAGCCCTCGCCCAGACGCTTGATGCGCCGCTCCACGCCCTCGGCCTGGCGCAGCAGGTCGCGGCCCTGCTCCAGCAGCATGCGGCCGATCGGCGTCAGCACCGCCCGCTTGCCGCTGCGGTCGAACAGCTGCACGTCGAGGTCCGACTCCAGCTTCTGCATGGTGTAGGTCAGCGCCGAGGGCACCTTGTGCAGGGCCTCGGCGGCCTTGGCGAAGCTGCCCTCGGTGGCGATGGCGTCGAGGGCGAGCAGGGCGTCCAGGGTCAGGCGCATGGCGAATCTCCGCAGGTTCAACGGTCTTGAATGATTGACTCAAAACCTTCCGCTTTAGAGCGGCCTAGGTCAAGCCTATATTGCTTTGGCAGATTCAAAACTTTTGGAGAACTACCATGATCCAGCTCCGCCGCTCCGCCGACCGAGGCCATGCCGAACACGGCTGGCTGGAGGCCCGCCACAGCTTCTCGTTTTCCGAATACTACGACCGCCGCTGGATGGGCTACTCCAATCTGCGCGTCATCAACGAAGACCGTGTCGCCCCCGGCACTGGCTTCGCGACCCACGGTCATCGCGACATGGAGATCATCACCTACCCGCTGTCCGGCACCGTGCGCCATCAGGACTCCGCCGGCGGTTCCGGCCTGATCCACCACGGCGAGTTGCAGGTGATGCACGCCGGCAACGGCATCCGCCACAGCGAGATGAACGGCAGCTACAGCGAGCCCCTGCACCTCTTGCAGATCTGGATCGAACCCAACCAGTTGGGCGTCAAGCCGGGCTACGAGCAGTCGGTGCTGGACGCCGAGACCCTGCACCAGGGCTTTGCCCGGGTGGTGGCACCGGTCGCGGAGCCGGGTGCTGAGTCGGCACCGTTCCACATCAACGCCGACGCCGGCCTGTCACTGGCCTGGCCGAAAGCTGGCGGCTCGGTTCACCAGCCGCTGCGGGCCGGCCGCCGTCACTACCTGCACCTGGCACGCGGCGAAGTGCGGCTGGGCGAGCAGACGCTGTCGTCCGGCGACGCAGCCTTGATCGAGGGCGAGGCGGCGCTGGACCTGGTTGCCGAGACGGATTCCGAACTGCTGCTGTTCGACCTGCCCTGAGCACGTCGCCGCGCGGTTACGCGACCCGGCTGGCGCACGCCAGCCGGGTTTTCAGTGGCCGCCGCCAAACCCCAGCGCAAAATGCAGGCTGAAGTCGGGCGCGGTGTAGACCGCGAGATCTTCCTGGATCGCCAGCTCCAGTCGGCCCAGCGCGGTGGGCAGCCGCAGGCCGAATGCGACCTGCAGACTGTCGCCGCCTAGGGGCTCCAGCTCGGAGTCCTGGTACAGGGCGCTGTGTGCGTCGAGTTGCAGCACGCCCTCGGTCGCTCCCAGCAGTGCCGGCCACAGGGGCCCGCTGAAGCTGGCGCCCGCCACCGCCACCAGCGGCTGTTGCAGCTCGCCCAGGGGACCGTCGGTGGCGCTGGCGGACAGGCCGCCGGAAAGACTGAGCCGGTAGCGCTCGGTTTCGCCCAGGCCGAAGCTGTAGTCGGCCCAGAGCGCGCCGCCGGCATGCCCGCCGCTCAGGCGGTCGGCGTCACCGGTGGGCAGTTGCAGCAGGGCGCGCACGACCCAGCGCTCGCCCAGCGCCGCTGCCAGGCTCAGGCGGGCGTCGCCCAGGCCGCTCTCGCCCTCGCTCAAATCCAGCAGCGTCTGGCCGTCACGCTGGTAGCGGATCAGGTAGCGGTCGCGCGGCGCGTTCTCGCGGCCACCATTGGGCAGGCCGAAGGTGTCGTGCCAGTTCTCGATCAGCGAGTCCAGGCTGCCGCCGCCACTGCTGAGCAGGGGCAGCTCCACACCCCACTCCCAACCGTTCACCGACACCACGCTGCCGCCGAAGCCGCGCCGGTAGCGCAGCGCGTAGCGCTGGGTTTCGGCGTCCAGGCTCAGGCTCTCGGTGCCGGACTGCGCCTCGTAGTACTCGCTGGACCAGTCCAGCGCGACCTGCCCCTGTGATTCGCCGGCCGCCAGCACCGGCGCGGCGTTCAGCGCCGGCAGCGCCGCCGCGCGCGCAAAGCTGGACTGGTTGAACAGCGCATAGCCCTCGGCCTGGGCGGCACCGGCGGCAAGCAGCGAAGCGGCGAACAAGGCAGCGCGCATGGATCGAAATTCCAAATCGGGGGCGGAACTAGGGTGTGTTGACACTAAATACCTCGCTGCGTTGCCGGTCAAAAGCGCGTCAGGCAAGGCGCCTGCTGACGCGAAGGCTGGTTGCCTTCGCGAGGCGGGCAACGCGGCATGACGCGCTTTTGACCAGCAACCCTTCGGGGCGGGACGGTTTTGGGGCATTGCCGCGTCAGCAAGAGTTTCAATAGGCCCGCTATTGCGCACTCTTGCTTCCTTGCACTGCCCCAAAACCGCCTTCCGCCACAGCGAGGTATTTAGTGTCAACACACCCTAGAGCCTATCAGCCGGACGAAGCCCGGGCCGACCGCCATCCGCTATCATCGCGCGCCATTTGTCCACAACGGCGCCACGAACTCTCGCTGCAATGAAGCTGGTCACTGAAAATCTGCGGATCGCCTCCGTCAGCCCCGTCTCCACCCCTGCCCAGGTGCAGGCCGAGCTGCCGCTGCTGGAAGCCGCCGCCAATACCGTCGCCCGCACCCGCGCCGCCATCCAGGGCGTGCTGTCCGGCGAGGACGACCGCCTGCTGGTGATCGTCGGCCCCTGCTCGATCCACGACACCCAGGCCGCGCTCGACTACGCCGGCAAGCTGGCGGCGGCGCGCAACCGCTACGCCGGCGAACTGCTGATCGTGATGCGCGTGTACTTCGAAAAGCCGCGCACCACGGTGGGCTGGAAAGGCCTGATCAACGACCCCGGCCTCGACGACAGCTTCCAGATCGACCGCGGCCTGCGCACCGCGCGCGAGCTGCTGCTGACACTCAACACCCGCGGCATGCCGGCCGGCGTGGAATTCCTCGACATCCTCACGCCGCAGTACCTGGCCGACCTGGTCAGCTGGGGCGCCATCGGCGCGCGCACCACCGAAAGCCAGCTGCACCGCGAGATGGCCAGCGGCCTGTCCTGCCCGGTGGGCTTCAAGAACGGCACCGATGGCAGCGTCAAGATCGCCGTCGATGCCTGCCTGTCGGCCAGCCATCCGCACCGCTTCCTGTCGCTGACCCAGACCGGCCAAGTGGCGATCTTCCAGACCCGCGGCAACCCGGACTGCCACCTGATCCTGCGCGGCGGCAATCGCGGCCCCAACTTCGACGCCGCCAGCGTCGATGCCGCCTGCGCCGAGCTGAAGAAGGCCGGCCTGCGCGAGCAGGTGATGATCGACTTCAGTCACGCCAACAGCCAGAAGCAGCACCAGAAGCAGATCGAGGTCGGCCACGACATCGCCACGCGCATGGCGGCCGGCGAGCGCCGCGTCACCGGCGTGATGATCGAGAGCCATCTGGTCGCCGGCCGGCAGGACATCAAGCCGGGCGTCAGCCTCAACTACGGCCAGAGCATCACCGACGCCTGCATAGACTGGGACGACACCGAAGCCCTGCTGGCGACGCTCGCCGAGGGCGTCAGCAAGCGGCGCGGCTAGACGCCGCGCTGCTGCGCCACCCTGGCTAGCGGTAAACCTCCACCGGATAGCTCAGCTCCAGCCGCGGCTGGATCATGGCCTCGGGGATGCGCGGAAACGGCGCGGCGGCACGGATGATCTCGGTGGCGCGGCGGGCCGCCTCTACGGGCACCGTCTCGGCGGCGTAGACATCGAGCACCGCGCCACGGCGATCAACCACGAACTTCATCCGCACCGTCATCCTTGGCGTCGCCTTCACCGCCTCGGCGAGGGCGCGCTGGTTGGTGGCCTTGAGCTGCGCGGTGAGGCGCGCGAAATACTCGGCGCGGTTGCGGGTGTAGTCGCCGCTGCCGGCATCGGCGCCGGCCCGGCTGGCGTCGGGCGCCAGCGGCGCGTCCAGGGGATAGGTGGTGATGCCCGAGGGCGGCGCCGGCGGCACTGGCCTGAGCTCGATCAAGGGCTTGCTGCTGCGGCTCGGCGATGGCTGCGTCGGCGCCAGCGGCCCCTGCGGCAACAGCGCGCGAAGATCGGTGCTGGCACGCGGGCTCGGCTCCACCCGGGCGCTGCGCCCCGCCGACTCGGCGGCGCGGCGGATCGCCAGTTCCAGCGCCGCCTCGTCCTGCGCCGAAGGCAGGCGCAGCGGCGCCTGCGGTTCGGGCAGCGGCGGCAGCTCGGGCGCCGGTTCCGGCGGCGCGGCGGCGGTGAGCGGCGGACTGGCCGCTGGCCGTGGCGGGCGTGCCGGCCGCGCCGTGCGCGGCTGCACGCCCCTCGCCTCGATGTCCGGCAGCCGCACCACCTCGGGCACCAGGGCGGCGGTGAGCGCCGCGGTCAGCGAGCTGCCGGACAGACTGGTACTCAAGCTCAGGAAGCCGCGCCCCGGCGGCGCCGGCTTGGGGAAGAAGTCGTCGGGCAAGGGCGGCGGCAGGTCTTCCGGCGAGCCGCTGCTGAGCTTGGTCGCCAGCGTCCAGCGATTGCGCGGTGGCGGTGGTGGTGGCTCCGGCGCGAGTTCGACCACCGCCTCGCTCACCGTCTCGGTCTGCAGCGCCGCCACCACCCGCGCACGCAGATCGCCCGCGTACCGCCAGGCCAGCAGCGCGTGCAGGGCCAGCGCGATCAGCAGCGCCCAGCGCAGACGGCGGGAGTTTTTTGACGGCATGGCGGGATTGTAGAAGGGCGCCTAGCAGCTTGGCAGCGCGAGCCGCGCCTGCCCTTACCGCAACAAGAAGGGGGCCAACGGCCCCCTTCTTGTTGCCAGCTGGCCGAGCGGACTCACCAGTGCTCGCCCTTGAAGATATTGGCGAACACGGTCTGCTCGAGGGTGAGCTTCTCGCCGCCGTCCTTCTTGCCCTTGGCGGCGCTCGACGAGGGGAACAGCTGGAAGCCCTTGGACAGCACCCAGTCATTGGCCTTGGGCCAGATCGCGTAGCTCACCGCGGCGGCGGTGCCGACCGTGGTGGCGATGCTCTTGGGCCGATCGAGAATGGCCTTCACCACCGTGTCGGCGGCGTCCTCCGGGCTCCAGGTCGGGATGTAGTCGTACATCTTGGTCGGCGCGATCATCGGCGTGCGCACCAGCGGCATGTAGATCGCCGTGGTGTGGATGTTGCGCGCCTTCACCTCCGCCGACAGGCAGCGGGTATAGGCGTCGAGCGCGGCCTTGCTGGCGACATAGGCGGAGAAGCGCGCGGCGTTGGCGAGCACGCCGATGGAGCTGATGTTGATGATGTGGCCGCTCTTCTGCTTGGCCATCGCCGGCAGCAGATTCATGATCAGCCGCACCGCGCCGAAGTAGTTGAGCTGCATGGTGCGTTCGAAGTCGTGGAAGCGGTCGAAGCTCTCGAACACCGCGCGGCGGATCGAGCGGCCGGCATTGTTGATCAGCACATCGACATGGCCGAAGTCGCGCAGCACCTCGGCGGACATGCGGTCGATGTCGGTGAGACTGTTGAGGTCGCAGGGATAGACATGCGCCTCGCCGCCGGCCTTCTCCAGGATCAGCTTGGTCTCCTCCAGCTTCTCGCGGGTACGCGCCACCAGGATCACCTTGGCGCCGGCGGCAGCGATCTTCTTGGCCGCTGCGAAGCCGATGCCGGAGGAGGCGCCGGTGATCAGCACCACCTTGCCCGACAACTTCTGGCGCAGGCGCGGCGGGATCTTCACCTTGAGGTCGAGCTGCAGCTCCCAGTACTGCCAGAGCTTGTCGGCGTAGTGCTTGATGTCCGGGCAGACGATGCCGGTGCCCTTGAGCGCGCGGCGCGCCTCGCGGTCGTCGAACACCGCCTGGTTGAAGGCGTAGCCGAGCACCGACAGCGGCACGCCCAGCGCCTCGGCGATCTTCTGCTCGTTGCGGCTGGAGATCGACTTGCCGATCCGGCCCATGAACTTCTTCACCGAAGGCGGCAGTGCCGGAATGTCGAGGCGGCCACCGAACTCCGGCCCGTGGGCGGCTTCCAGGAAGCACTGCAGCAGATCGCCAACCGTCGGCGACTGCGACTGCATCAGGTGGAAGCACTGACCGTCGAGCTTAGGCAGGTGGGCGATGGCATCCATCGCCGCCGCCACGTAGTCCACCGGCGCGATCGCCACCTTGCCGCCCTCGATGCCCAAGAGCGGCAGCCACTTCGGTACCCGGTAGCTGATCTTCTGGATCGCCTTGGCGAAGTAGTAGGGGCCGTCGATCTTGTCCATCTCGCCGGTCTCGCTGTGGCCGACGACCACGCCCGGACGGTAGATGCGCCAGGGCGCGGCGCACTCATTGCGGACGATGGCCTCGCTCTGGAACTTGGTGCGGTAATAGGGGTGGTTGGTGGTCTGCCCCTCGTCGAACATGGTCTCCTTGAAGATGCCGACGTAGTCGCTGCCGGCGACCGCGACGCTGGAGACGTGGTGCAGGCGCACGGGACCGCCGAGATCGTTGACGAAGGCGACCAGGTTGCGGGTGCCCTCGTTGTTGATGCGGTCGCCCTGCTCGTCGCTCATGGTCATGTCGTAGACCGCGGCGAGATGGAAGACGTGGTCGATCTTGCCGGCCAGCTTCTTGAAGTCCGCTGGCGAGATCAGTCCCGGCTCGGTGATGTCACCCGGCACCATCACCAGCTTCTTGCCGGCTTCGCCGTAACGCTCCTTCAGCTCCTCGAACTTGGCGACCGAGGACGGGCGCACCAGCACGTGCACCTTGGCGCCCTCGCGGGCGAGCAGCTTTTCCAGCAGGAACTTGCCGATGAAGCCGGTGGCGCCGGTGACGAAGTAATTCATGGACTCTTCCTCTCTCCAATGGACCGCCGTTCTCGGGGCGTGATGGAGGAAGTCTATAGGAGCCGGCGAGTTCCTAGCCTGGCCCGTCCCAGCGGTACACCGCCTCCAGCTCCACCAAGAGATCCTGCCTACAGATGTCGCCCTGCAACAGCGCCCAGGGCAGGCCGTGGGCCAGCCGGCGCTCGAAGGCCGCGCGCACCGCTTCTGCGTGCTCCGGGTGGCGCAGATACACCTTGAAGCTCTCCGGCGCCCACATCGGCTCGCCGACATCGGGGAAGTGGCTCACCGCCGCGTGGCGCAGCAGCGCCTCGACATTCACCGCCGCCTCTTCCAGCTGGGCCAGCACATCGCCGGCATGGCGGGTGGCGTGGCCGACGATGCTGGCGGTGCCGGATACCAGCAGGCGCGCGGCGGTGCCGGCGCCGGCGTCTTCGCGCAGCAGCATGGCGCGGGTGAAGCTGGGGCTGCGCGGACCGTACTGGCGCGGATAGCGGAAGGCGGAGACCTGGCGCGGGTTCTCCAGCGCGATGCCCGGCTTACGCCCGGCCAGCACCGCCACCACCAGACCGGGCTCGGCACTGCCGATGGCGGTGGCCGCCGGCAGGTGGCGCTCAAAATCGCTGCGCGCCGCCAGCGCCTGACCGCGCCCTAGGCAGAACTGCCGGTAGCGCTCGCCGTCGCCTTCGCCGGCGTTGATACCGGAGAGGAAATTCCAGGTGCGCAGCCAGTAGGGAAAGCCGTGGTGCACCACCAGCCGCTCCAGCCGCCAGTAGGCGTCCTCGCTGGCGGCGATCACGTCTTCGGCCGACAGGCTCAGGTGGGCGAACAGATACTGGCCGTCGTGGGCCCAGTGCAGGCCCTGCTCGCTGCTAGCCTCCAGCACCGGCCGGCCGGCGCTCCACAGCTCGGCGGCGTGGCCGTGCAGCAAGGGCAGCGGCAGGCGCAGGCGGCGCGGGTCGGCGTCCGGCAGCGGGCCACCGTGGTGCAGGCAGGCGAGCGCATCCGGCGGCAGCCGGCCAGGGCCGGCGACGGCGGTCAGAAAGGGCGCGCCGACAGGGCCGGGCAAGGTGGCGGAAACGGGGCTGGCGAAAGTCATACGGGTGGCGGCCGGCCCGCGCCAAGGAACGGCGGAGCACAGCGGCGAAGATCGGGAAGACCCCTCTAGGCTAGCACCGGCCGCCGCAATGGCCGGCTTCTAGTGGCTGGAGTCCAGCCCGCCGCTCGGCAGCCAGCCGACCGTGTCCCCGGCCCGCACACTGCTCCAGTGGCCAGAGGCATTGTCGATCTCGCCGAGGATGCTGACCGCGCTACCGGCCGGCAACTCGGTCAGCACCGCGGCGCTGTTCAGCGGCTGTGCGCGCAGCGGCAGGGCCTCGCGCAGACGCGCCGGCAGGCCGGCGGCGAGCAGTGCGCTGGCGAGCGGCGCCGGGACGGGCGCGGCTTCCAGCGACTCCATGCCGACCTTCTCTTCCGGCGCAAGCAATACCGGTGTGCGTGCCGAGGGCGGCGGCAGCGGCGCCTGACGCACGCAGGCGCCCAGCAGCAGCAGCGCCAGCGCGCAGACCAGCGCCGCCGGCTTCACGGGATCAGCAGATCGCTCTGCGCCACCCAGCCATCGTCGGCACCGACGGTGACGTACCACCAATAGCCCTCGGCGTTATAGACCCGCGAGTCGAGCACCACCGGGGTATCCAGCAGCAGCGACTGGATCGCCTCACTGGACGAGCTGGGGCGCAGCCGCAGCGCCGAACCCGGACGGGCGCTGACCTTCACGCCCTTGCTGAAGGCAGCGACCTGGGCATGCGTCGCGGCCGGCTCGCCACGCGCGCTGACCGCCGGCGGCGGGGAGGCCGGCGGCGGCGGTGGTGGCGGTGCATACGCCGGCGCGATCACCGGTGCCGAAGCCGGCGGCAGGGCTGGCGGCGGCGGAGTCGGCGCGGCGGGATAAGCGGGATAGGCCGGCGCCAGCGGCGCGCTGCCGCCCAGGCGCGCTTGGGCCTCGCGGGCGGCGATGGCGTCGGGCGTGTTCAGCTCCGACAGCGGCTTGGAGCCGAAGCTGGGCGGCTCGGCCGGCGGCGCCTTGCCGATGGCGGCGGTGTGGATGCTGCCGCTCTCGTTGCCGGGCTCCTTGCGGAGCGGCCCCGAGGAGCAACTGGACAGCAGGGCGCCGGCGCAGAAGCCCAGCAGCAGGCGTGCGGCGATAGTGGCTTGGTTCATCGACTTCCCTCTCTGAAATTTCTTTGGACTTCTATTCCGGACTCACCGGGTCAGGGCGTCGCCCGGACGTTGCGGAACACGACACATTTAGCGTGCCAGCGGCCGGTCAGCCTAGCGGGACTGCGCGACCGTTCGGTGACCGCGTAACCCGGGCGGCGGGTCAATAATCCCCCTCGCCATGACGCGCAGCCTGCCGCTGCTCGGCCTTGGCCGCAAGCCGGGGCGCGCGGTCCTTGTCCGAGGCCCAGATCACTTCCGGGAACAGCAGCACCCGCAGCAGGCCGATCAGCATCCACAGATAGCTGACCGAGAAGACGATGCCGCAGAACATCGATACCCACTCGAAGTTGGGCGACAGAAACTTGATGCCCCACCAGGACATGACATCGGTCAGCGAGGCGGCCAGCCCCGCCGGAAACACCCACTGGTAGAGCTGGAGCTGGTTGAACTGCATCGAAAACGGGATGCCGATGATGAAGAAGCTGGTGGTAAAGCCGAACAGGTGGGCGTGGGTAAAGGCGATGAGCTTGCCCAGCGACATCTGCGCGAAATAGGCCTCGGCCGAGCCGTGCAGGCGCAACTGGTACCAGATCTCGGAGGCGCCGAAGCAGAAGGCGATGCCGAACATCGCCACCGCCAGCGCGATGCCGCGCTTGGCCGCCGGCGGGAAGTTGCGCAGGTTGATGTCGACGCTGTGACTGGAGAACGGCACCAGCCACCAGATGATCGCCAGCACCAGGAAGAAGAAGGCGAACAGCGCCAGCGGGCCGCCGAGGCTGAGCCAGCGCGACTTCTCCGGCGGCAGCTCGACGATCTCGGCGCTCTGCACCGGGGTGTCGCTGAAGAAGTCGAAGTTGTCGGCGGGAACCTCGGCCGCGCTGGCGGGGACCGGCACCGCGCCACCATCGGCCTCGGCGGCGGCCTGGGCGATGGCGCGCGCGCCGAACAGGCCCAGGCCGCAGACCAGCATCAGCAGCAGCGTCGGCAGCCAGTTACGCATTCTTGAGCCTCACATAGAGCAGCGTCCCTGCCTTCTTCACCGCCGCGGTGATCGCCGCATCAACGCCCTGCCCGCCGCTGGCCGGCAACTGATCGACCGCCAGGCCCTTGAAGCTGGCGTACACCGCGCTCTTGGCCGCCGCCGGCACGTGGGTGGTGTTGAGCGGCTGCACGACGGTGACCTTGAGCTGGCGGTCGGTGGCAAGCAGCAGGAAGAACAGCTTGCCCTGGTACTCGGCCGGGAAGATCAGCGCCGTGCCAGCCGGCTTCTTGTCCACCAGCGGGATGTAGATGGTGTTCTCGTCGGCCTTGGCCAGCACAGCACCCAGCGCCTTGGCGCGCGCCAGATCGGCGTCGGTGAGCACGGCATCGCGCGGCAGGTATTCGCGCACGCCGGGGAACAGCGCCTGCACCTCGCGCGGGATCAGGCTGGCGGTATCCAGCCATTCGCCCTTGCTGGCCGGCGTGGACTTGGCGTCGCCCGGATTGGCCTTGGCGGCGGCCTCGTCGGCATTCCTGGCGCCATCACCATCGGCGTCGAGCGCGGCGATCTTGGCGAAGGCCGCCAGGCTCTCGCCAGCGTCCTTGAACTGCTGTCCATAGGCGTTGTTGGGCGTGCCGCCACCGTCCTTGTGGCAGGCGTTGCAGGAGGGCGTGTAGCCAAACTGCTGCTTGTAGAGCCGGGCGAAGGCGGGTTCGGCATGGGCAGGCAGCGCGCACGCCAGCAGTAGCAGCACGCCGGCTCGCCGGGCGGTCGTGAGCTTGAAGAGTGGGTGCTGCTGCGAATCCATGAGCGACATCCTTAGAAATCAAACAGCCCGGGCACCAGCGCCCGCATCTGTTCCAGCAGTTGCGGATTCTGCTGCATAGCCTCTTCCAGCGCCGCGTGCTGGGGTGCGTCGGCGGGCGGCATCAGCTTGGCTGCCTTGTCGGTGCCGCGATAGCGCTGCCAGTCGAGCGCATCGCGGATCTCCGACTTGGCCTTGATGTTGGCCGTCACCTCGGCCTCGCTCGCGCCGGACATGAAGTTGAGCCGCTTGCTGGGATTGCCGCGATGGCAGGCGAAGCAGTAGTGCGCGAACGGCTCTATCGGCGAACCCGCCGCCAGTTGCACCGGCGGCTCGCCGCTGCTGATCGGCGGCGACATCTCGGCGGTCTCCAGGCAGCAGTAGCCGGGCATCGCGCCCGCACTGCCACCGCGAATCAGGCCCGGCACCAGCAGTGCCTGCATCAACGGCACCCGCGCGACCGGCGTCTCGGCGAACAACGCCTCCGGCAGGCGATCCACCGCCTGCTCGACCGCGCTCCAGTCGTAAGCGGCGGCGGCTTGCAGGCGGCGCAGGTCGTCCGGCGTGAACAGGCTGGCCAACGCGTAGACGCCGTCGATGTCGGCCGCGCCCAGCAGGCGCTTGGGCGCACGCGGCGTCAGCGGGTCCTGCGTGGGGGGCAGCTTGGGCAGGCGGTCAAAGGCTTCGAGATCGGCATTGGTCTTGGCCCCATCGCCGAGCTTCACGGCCGGCTTGAACAGGCTGCGGAAATAGCCCTTGATGCCGCGACCTTCGCCGATGGGATCACGGTTGGGCAGATCGGACTGCGGCACCGCGATGTCACGCTCGCCGCTCGCCGCCTGCAGGCGACGCAGCTCGGCGACGCCAGGGCTGTCGGCCTGGAAGTCGCCAGGCGCACGCGCGTAGTCCAGCGCCAGCTTGAGCAACTGCCGGCGGCAGGCGGCATCCGCGCAGCGATCTAGCCAGAGCTTCTGCGCCGCGATCAGATAGGCGCCGACATCGGTCAGCTCGTCGTAGCGCTCCGGCGCCGCCAGCGGCGCCGCCGTGGGCAGGCCGAGGTAGCGCTCGCCGCCGACGGCCGCGGCGATCTTCGCGGCGGTCTCCGGCTGGCCGTTGGTCTCGTTCCAGGGCCGCACCGAGAAGATCGGCGTGCCGCCCTGGTGGCAGGACTCGCAGATCGCGCGCTGGGCGTAGACCAGCCGGCGCGCGCCGTTGGCCCGGTAGTCCTGCACCAGCTGGAACTCGTAGCGGCCAGCCGCCTCGTTGTAGCTGATGACCTCGATCTCGTTGGCCTGCTCGGTAAAGCCGAGGAACAGCTGACCGCGCGGCGCCAGGCCCAGGCTCGCCGGTGTGCCCGGCGCCTGGAAGTCGGCCGCGACCAGCACGCGCGGGTGCGCGTAGTCGGCCTGGCCCTTGAGCAGGGAGCGGCCGTCGGGAATCAGCAGGCTCAGCGGCGCACCACCGCTGGGGTCTTGCTTGGCGAGCAGCGCCACCAGCTTCTCGAACGGCCAGGGCACGCCGTCGGCCTGCGCCACCAGATGATCGAACAGCGAGCGCGTTCCACGGGCAACACCGTCGCCGCCAACGACGACAGGCGGCAGGTCGGCGCGCGACAGCACTCGCGAGGAGGTGGCGGTCGGATCGGTGACCGGCGCGTGCTTGGCCAGCTCGGCGATGGCGGGGCCGTCGCGATGTGCTTGCGACCAGCCGTAGACAGCCAAGGCGAGGGCGGCCAAAGCCAGCGCTGCAAACAGTATCCACCGCATCGCGACCTAGCCTCGAACGAAGGCTCCCTCCCCCGCCTGCGGGGGAGGGCTGGGGTGGGGGCGTTCGCTATCGACTCGCGGAACCGCCCCCCTCTCGCGATTGGCTAAACGAGGACTGACCAATGTCAGTCCTCGCCCCGGCCAATGGCCCCCCCGCTCGCGGGGGGAGGAAAAGGGCGCGCCGGATGCTGGCCGCATCACATCAGCTTCAAGAATTCGCGCAGCGCCAGCTTGTCCTCGGCCGACAGCGAGACACCGAACTGGTGGCCCTTGTTCTCCACCGGGTCGTCGCACTTCATGAACAGCGGGGCGTGCGGATTGGCGCTGGCGAAGTTGGCAATCGGCGTGCCTTTCGAGACCGGCAGCTTGATGAGCCCTTGGCCGTCCTCGCGCGGCGCCAGCCAGAAGTCGATGGGCGTGACGCTGATCTTCTGCGGCCGGGCGTTGGGATCATTCGGATTGTCGGAACGCAGCAGTTCGTCGAAGGCCTGCTCGAAGGCCTGGATGCGCGCCGCCACCGAGGGATCGGGCGTGCCGTCCGGCAGGCGCGGCATCTCGCCGATGGCGTTGTTGTGCAGGAAGGGCGCGGTCGCCCAGACCGACAGCAGCGAGATGTTGCGCAGATAGCCGGGGCCGCCGCTGATCTCCTGCTCGCCGAACTTCATGCCGCCCAGCAGCGGAATCATGCGATTGACCACCCTGGGCATGCTGCCCGGCGAGGGCCGCTCCTTGTAGTCCAGCGAGGAGAACTCCTCCCAGATGTGGCCCTCGTTGTGGTTGTCGTGCAGCGCGCGGCAGGCATTGGTGCCGACGATGTTGAACGGCGTCGGCTCGTCGTTGCCGAGCCAGTCCTGGCCGAACACGCCGCCGCCATTGCTGGCCTCGGCCGTGAACTGCTTGGGGCGCAGGGCGCCAGTCTTGGCGTCCTTGACCAGATACTGGGCGACGAACTCGGGGCTGTTGCGCTCGGCCTCGCTGAACTCGTACTGCCAGTAGTCCTCCTTGCCGAACACATGGCCCTGGTAGAAACGGGCCAGCGCCTCGCGGTCGCCGCGCACGTTCTCGGGTGCGACCTTGGTCGAGTGGCAGGCCGCGCATTCGCGGGCAAAGACCTTGCGGCCGGCCGGCACCTGGGCGAGATCGACAAACTGGCTGCCCGGCTTGCCATCGACCTCCTGCGCCTGCAGCAGATAGGTCGGGCCGCCGGTGACGAGAAACGCGGCGAGATCGTCCATCTTGGCGTCGGCGTAGTTCCAGGGCTCGCAGTCCTTGGCGCACTGGGCGATGCGGAAAGGTTTCTGCTTGGCCTTGTCGCCGAAGAAACTGCCCGGGGTCGGGAAGTTCGGCGTCCAGCATTCTTCCGTGCACATGCCGATGTTGACGTAGACGCGGATCAGCGCGAGGTGATCGCCCACCGAGTCCTCGCCACCCTTGAGCACGTGCTGGGTCAGGCCTTCGCGGATCTCGCCGGTCACCGGATCCTTCATCCGGTTCTTGAACACCCGCCGGTTCTGGAAATCCATGATGTTGTTCTGCGTGCCCGGATTGTTCTGGAAGTCGTTCGCCACCAGCGAGGTGTCGATGGTTCCGGGCCGGCCGGCCTGCAGCGCGATGCGCGCCAGCGAATCCTCCGGTGCGCCCTGGAAGAACATGGTCGGCTGGTTGATGTGCTGGTTGCCGATGGTGGCGCTCAAGTTCTCCCACTTCGGTTCGTTGGGATTCGCCGGCGGATGGGTCGGGTCGAAGCCGACGTGGCACTGCACGCAGGGATGGCCGATCACGAAGCGCTTGTTGTGCTTGAGCTCATCGGCCTCGTAGGGCGCGGTCTGCGGGTCGAACACGACCTTGCCGCTCTCGTCCTTGAGCGGGTCGGCGTAGTACTTGCGATAGCCGAGCACGCCGGAGGAGTGCGGGTCCGGGCACTTGTCCCAATAGTTGGTGGAGGCATCGCCCTCGGTGCAGTCGGGGTCGTTGATGACGCCGTACTTCGTGAAGCGCTGCTTGCGCTCGCGGGTGTCCAGCCAGGGGTACCAGATGTCCTTGATGCCGTTCGGCGTGGTGCGCGAGAAGTGCAGGTAGATCTCGTCCTGATTGCCGAAGGTGCCCTTGAACCAGACATCGCGGCCACGGCGCACGCGCTCGCGCGCCGCCTGCGCCTTGGCCGGATCGCTGGCGGCCAGCTCGGTGAACAGCGAGTTCACGTAGCGGCAGGACTCGGCGTCGTAGCCGGTCGGCTGCGGCTGGTCGCAGGGCGGGGGTGCCGCCTGCGGGATCGGCGCGAAGCCCCAGGGCCGCTCGCCCTGCCATTTCGCGAACCAGTGCTGGCCGCCGTCCGGCCAGACCTTCTTGGCGGCCAACGTCGCGTAGAAGTTCTGCTCGTACCAGGCGCGATTGGCGTTGAGCTCTGGCGTGCCCTTGTAGATACCCAGCGGCAGCAACTGACGGGCGTCGAGGTCTTCCAGCGTCACCGAGCGCAGGGTGTGGCGGTAGGGCGTCGCCGGAACCGGGTATTGACCGGCGGCCGGCCAGTAGTTCTCCGGCACCGCCACATAGTCGCCGGCCGTCACATGACCGCCCGGTCGGGTCACGGCGGCAAACGCCACCAGGCTGGCGGCTACGAGGCCGGCACTAAGCGCTAAACGCATGGGTTCTCCCCTAAGAAGGGCTGTTGATATTTGTATTTACAGCGAGTCTAGGCGCCCGCTCCGGCGGCCGACAAGCGCTCGTCGGGCCGGCACCGCCTGCCGGACAGCGGCCAAGACAGCAGGCCAAAACCTGACGTACGCTCCAGGATTAGAGAGCAACGCCGCGGGTCAACCGGGATGCCACGCGTGCGCTAACTGCCTACCACTTCCCTCGCTGCATCTCCCCTAGCTCATGTCCGATACCCCGCAAAAAGCGCCAGAGAAGAAGGCCGGCCGCCTGGTGCGCCTGCCCAAGGCGCATCGCGTCGAGCAGCTCTTGAACGTGGCGCTGGAGCTGTTCATCGCCCACGGCTACCAGGGCACCTCGATGGAGGACATCGCCAGCGCCGCCGGCGTCACCCGCCCGATCGTCTACAACCACTTCGGCTCCAAGGACGGCATCTACCTGGCCTGCCTGCGGCGCGCGCGCGCCGACCTCGACCGTCAGCTGGCCCATGCCGGCAACTACAGCCGGCTGGAAGACCGCCTGCGCGCTGGTGTGAACGGCTACTTCAATTTCGTCGAGCAAAACCGCCTGTCCTGGCGACTGCTGTTCGCCGGCGGCGTGGCTGTCGCCGGGCCGGCGGCCGAGGAAGCCGCGAGGCTGCGCTTTTCCACTGTCGACGGCATCGCCCAGTTGTTCACTGGCGTCACCCGCAACAACGACCGCACCGCGTTGCTCGCCTACGCCCACGCCCTGTCCGGAGCCGGCGAGCAGTTGGCCAAGTGGTGGCTGACGCAGCCGCAGTTGCCCAAGGAGGTGGTGGTGGAGCTGATGGTGCGGCTGATGTGGCAGGGTCTGCAGGCCCAGGCGCCGGAAACCTCCCAGGCCTAAGCTCCCCCGGAAGCGCCAGCCGATACCGCCCCGGACTGGACCTGGCCGCCGGATTCCGAAATCCGCGTCAAATGACATGACGATCCTGTCATCAGGACCGCCGCTGCTGCGTTGTTGAGGGGTCCGCTGCACCAGTTCCGGCGCGGCTGCCGTGGCGCTTCACAGGCGACCTCGGCCATCGTGGACATCGGCAAAACCAAATATTGACGCGCCATCGACAAAGCCGGCGAATGCCGGGCTTTGTTTGGCGCCGTCCAACTTTCGTCGGGTGAGTTCATGCATTTCCGCCAATTGTTCCTACGCGCCGCCTTGAGCCTCGGTCTGGCTGGCGTCCTCGGCAGCGCCCTCGCCTCCGAACCCGCGTCTCAGGACGTGACGGTGACCGGCACTCCTGGCGAGACCATCGTCGTGGAATGGACCGGCACCGCCCTGCCGGGGGTCTCCGGCGCCGGCAGCGTCGGTAGCCTCGGTGGCGTGGGCACCGCCTGCCTGCCGGCCGGCCCGGACGACAGCCACGACATCAACCTGGTGATCCCCGACGGCCTCTACGAGAGCAACCACGTCACCGCTGATTTCCAGATCACCTGGACACCCGGCGCGCCGGTGCCCGGCGGCCTGGTCAGCGATCCTGACCTGGCGCTGTCGGTGTACAGCGGCACCACCGCGCTGGGCTCCAGCGACGGCGGTGATCCGCAGGAAACCGTCGGCCTCAACGATCCGGCCAGCGGCACCCTGACCGCGGTGGTCTGCCCCTTCACCGCCAGCGCGCCCACCGACTACCACGCGACGCTCACCGTCAAGGTGCTGAAGGCCGCCGAATGCCTGGCGCCGTCGAGCAAGGCGCTGGCCAATTCCACGGTGCCTTCGGCCGGCGCGGTCGGCGGATTCGACGCCGCGGACCAGTACCGGCTGCCCAACTTCGACCAGTTCCTGCACGAGGCCAGCGCACGCCGCAGCGCGCCACCGGCCAGCGGCCTCGGCGGCCGCCATCAGTCGCCGATCTTTGATCTGGACCTCGGCCTGCCCAGCTTCCTCTGGGCACGCAAGGACGCGCCGGTCGCAGCGGTCGGCGCGCTCGCCCCACGCGAACTGCTGATCGCCCGTGCCCGCGCGCACCTGCGCAGCGAGGCCAAGCTGCTCAAGCTCAGCGCAGCGATGATCGACGAGGCCGAGGCCTACGACGCCCGCTACAACGGCGACGGCCCGGCCGTGGTGCGCTTCCGCCAGCGAGTCAAGGGCACCGAGGTCTATCACCGCGGCCTGAATGTGCTGCTCGACAGGCAGGGCCAGCCGATTGCCAGCTCCGGCTACTTCGCCACCGACTACGACGCCGCCGCCAGCGAGTCGCTGCGCTACCAGCGCAGCGCCGCCCAGGCCATCGCCGCCGCCTGGGCCAGCTTCGGCGGCCAGTTGCCGGTCGGGCAGTTGCTGCGCACCGGCAGCAAAGCCGGCTTCGATCTCTACACCACCCCCAGCCTGGGCAGCCGCTTCGTGTTCGAGCGCGCGCCGCGCGCCAAGCCGGTCTACTACCCGCGCGCGGGTCGTCTGGAACCGGCCTACGAGGTGGAGCTGTTCGTACGTCACCGCGCCGCCGGCGGCGGCCTGCTGGCCTACTCGCTGGTGGTCTCCGGCCTGGACGGCACGATCCTGCACCGCGACAACCTGAGCGCCAACGCCAGTGCCTACAGCTATCGCGTGTTCGCCGATCCTGAGGGCATCCACCAGCCTTACGACGAGCCGACCGGCAACGATCTGATCCCCTTCCCGTTCAGCGACCCGAACGCGCCGGTCAATGCCGTCAGTGCCAGCGCCAACCTGATCACCCTGGTCAGCGGGCCGATTGCCAACGGCGATCCCTGGCTGCCGGACGGCGCCACCCAGACCACCGGCAACCACAGCGACGCCTGCATCGACCAGTACGACCTGCAGGGCGTGCCAATTGCCGTGCCGCCGCCAGTGAATTCCTGTGTCGAAGGCCTGGAGCCGCGCGCGCCGACCACCGGGGCCAACAGCTTCGACTACCCCATCGCCGCCTTCGATGACCCCAGCACCGACAACGCGAAGAACGCGGCGGTGGTGAGCATGTTCTATACCGTCAACTGGCTGCACGACTGGTGGTACGACCACGGCTTCGACGAGGTGGCTGGCAACGCCCAGACCAGCAACTACGGTCGCGGCGGCGTCGAAGGCGACCCGCTGCTGGCGCAGGGCCAGGATGGCTCTGGCCGCAACAACGCCAACATGGCCACACCGTCGGACGGCAGCTCGCCGGTGATGCAGCAGTACCTGTTCAACGGCCTGATCAAGGGCAGCGTGGAAGTCACTTCCGATCCGAGCATCGGCAAGATCGCCTTCAACGCCGTCGAATACGGCCCGCAGACCTACGACTACAGCGGCGTGGCGGCGGTCGGCAACGACCAGTTCGACCCGACCAACGACGGCTGCACCGGGCTGGCCACACCCGCCGGTCCGGCGCTGCCGGTAGTGGGCTCGCCGACGGTGGCGGTGCCGGTACCGCAACCCGATCCCAACCTGCTCGGCAAGATCGCGGTGATCGTGCGCGGCGGCGGCTGCCCCGGCTCCTACAAGGTGCGCTGGGCCGTGGAGTCCGGCGCCTCGGCGGTGCTGCTGGTCCACAACGGCGACGGCCCGCCGCCCTATCTCGCCAATGGCGACATCCCCATCGACGCGCCGGTGCAGCCCACCAATTACGTCTACCAAGTGCCGATCGCGGTCATCAAGCGCGACGACGGGCAGAAGATCATGGACGCCATCGCCGCCGGCCAGGAGGTCAGCGTGCATATGGTCCGCGAGCCGACCATCGACCTCGATGGCACGCTCGACAACCTGATCATCGCGCACGAGTACTTCCACTACGTGCACCACCGCCTGACCGATTCCAGCAACAACCAGGCGGACAGCATGAGCGAGGGCTGGGGCGACATTAACGCCTTCATGCTCTCGACCCGGGAGAACGACCGCGCGGTGGCTGGCAATGACCAGTACCAGGGCGCCTACCCGGGCGCGACCTATGTGACGCAGAGCTACTTCTACGGCATCCGGCGCGCGCCCTACTCCACCGACTTCGCCAAGAACGCCTTCACCTTCAAGCACATCGCCGATGGTGAACCGACCCCGGACGGCGGCGACGGCTCGATCAACTCGGAGGTGCACAACGCCGGCGAGATCTGGGCGAACATGGTCTGGGAGTGCTACGTGGGCCTGCTCAACGATCCTCGCCACAGCTTCGCCGAGGCGCAGAAGCGGATGCAGGACTACATCATCGGCGGCTTCAAGATGACGCCGGCCGACGCGACCTACACCGAGGCACGCGACGCGATCCTGAGCGTGGCGCTGGCCAACGACTTCCAGGACTACCAGGAATGCTCGAAGGGCTTTGCCAAGCGCGGCGCCGGCCTCAACGCGGTGTCGCCGGCACGCGCCAGCACCGATCACATCGGCGTGATCGAGGACTACAGCGAGTTCGTCTGCAAGGTGGACAACCCGGGCGGCGGCTCCAGCTCCGGTGGAACCAGCGGCGGTGGCGGCTCCGGTGGCGGCAGTCAGACTGGCCGCTTCGGCGGCGGCTCGCTCAACCTGCTGCTGTTGCTACCCCTGCTGCTGACGGGCCTGTTCCGGCGGCGACGGCTGGGCTAGTCCGACAGCCAGCGACACACCGATCCCCGGCCTGTGCGCCGGGGATTTTTTTGCCCGTCGTTCAGCTCAGCGTCTGCGCGCAGCGGTAGATCGGGTAGAGCCCGTAGCGCTCGTCCCAGGACGGGTGCCGGCGGTAGAAGAACTCCAGCCGCGCCTCGGGATCGGCGGCGAAGGCCGGGTCGGAATCCAGGCGGCGCTTGAACTCCGCGCCCAGCAGCGGATCCTCGTCGAGCATCTGCTCGGCCACCTGTTCGGCGACATAGCCCTCCATGTACTCGACCTGCTCGTAGCAGCCGTTGAAATAGCCCCAGGCGGCGTAGGAGTCCGGGCTCATCGGCTCCAGCAGGCTCATCAGCAGGCGCGCGCCGGGCTGGGCGATGGGCACGAACAGCGAGCCGGCCGGTAGCTCGCGGATCTCGGCCTGCCAGACGCCTTCCAGCTCCAGCTTGGTGCGTCCCTCGTAGGTCTTCGCCGACAGCGTGTGGCGGCTAGCGCGGAAGGTTTCCAGCGCCAGCTCCGCGCGCGCCTCGCTCAGCCGCCGGTAGGCTAGGCCGTGCAGCTCCAGCTGGGTCGCCAGCCAGTCGGCATAGGCGGCCGGCACCAGATAGCCGCCATTGGGCGCGCGTTCGATCAGCCGTGGCTCGACCACATCCTTCAGCGGCACCCGCCAGATCGCCGGCTGCTGGTCGTCGTAGCGGGTGGCGAGCGCGCCGGAGATCGCCGAGGGCGTGCGCGTGTAGGCGTAGCCGCGAAAGTCGATCAGCGTCGTGCGCGCACCGTTCTGGTAGTCCAGCGCCACCCGCTCGCCGCCCAGCCGGCTGGCGGCGGCATCGGCGGCCTGCGCGCGCGCCAGCCAGTCGCGGCCTTCCACCGCCGCCAGCTCGCAGAGCGCGCGGATGCTGTTGCGGGTGATCTGCACGCGGGTGGCGTAGTCCTTCCAGGAATGGGTTTCCACCAGCACCGTCCAGCGGTTGCGCCAGGCCCAGTAACCGGTGGAAAAGCGCGGCGCGTAGGCGTCGACCACGAAACCGGAGGCGGGGTCGTCGGCCTCCACCAGCGAGGGGTAGAACGGCAGCGGCAGCGAACCCTTGGCGGCCAGCCGGTCGAGGATGCCATCGCGCAGCGCCACGCCAGCGGCGTGCAGGCCGGGCTCGCCGACATGGATGGGCTCGACCTGGATCGAAATATCGTGCTCGAACTGCGCGCCATTGGTGGCGTGCAGGTCCATGTACACCAAAGGGTCCCAGTGATTGAGCAGGCGCAGCAGGGCCTGCATCTCCGGCGCCGCCGCCTTGGTGTAGTCGCGGTTGAGATTGAGGTTGTGCGCGGTGGTGCGCCAGCCCATCTCCTCCGGGCCGTTCTGGTTGGGGCGGTTCCAGGCCTTGAAGCGCTCGTGGCCGTCGGCATTGAGCACCGGCACGAACAGCAGCAGGAAGTCGCGCAGCAGCGGGCTGTCGGTCTGGAGCAGCTCGCGCAGTTCGGCGAAGCCGGCGTCCTTGCCGTCGCACTCACCGGGGTGGATGCCGCCCTGCACCAGCAGCACCGGCAGGCCGCGCTCGCGGGCGGCTTCCGGCGTCAGCGCGCCGCTGGTGGAGACCGCCAGCGCGTGCAGCTCGCGACCTTCCGGCGTATGGCCAAAGTTGAAGGCGCGCGCGGCCTGCGGCCAGCACTGCGCAAAGGCGCGGCACAGCGCGCCGACCTCGTCGTAGCGGCCGGTCAGCCGGTAGCCGGATCGTTCGGCGAGCGTGGTCAGCGAGGCGGGCGTGGTCATGGCGGCAAAGGCTCCGGAATCAGGCGATGCCGGAGGTTAGCCGAGCCCCAGCCTCAGCGCAGGATGCCCCGCCAGTTGGCCGGCGCGGCGTAGCCACCGGGGAAGATTTCCTCCAGCAGCTCGCTGCTCAGGCCCATGCGCCCGGCGAGCAGCTCGCCGAGCACCGAGCGGAAGTCGGTGGTCGGCTCCAGATCCTCGCCTTGATAGAGCGCGCCGGCCGACAGCCCCGGCCACTGGCCATGCACACGGCCGCCGAGCACGCCGGCACCCATCAGCAGCATGGAAGAAGCGGTGCCGTGGTCGGTGCCGCCGAGGTTCTCCCTGGCCTTGCGGCCGAACTCGGTCATGGTCACCAGGGTCACGCCGTCCATCAATTCGCCGAGATCGTCGTGGAAGGCGCGCAGCGCGCCGGCGAAGTTCGGCAGCGCCGCCGCGTGCCGGCTGACCTGGTTGACGTGGGTATCCCAGTCGTCCTCGGAACTCACCGAGATCACCCTCGGCGCCAGACCACCCCGGATCGCCTGCGCGGCGACTTTCAGCCCCTGCCCCAGGCTGGTGGCGGGATAGCTCACCGTCGGCTCCGGCGGCGGCGAGGCCTGCAGCAGGCGCATGCCCTCGGCGAGCTGGCGGATGCGCTCGCCCGGCGCGCCGGCCAGGCCGGCCATGGTTTCGATCAGCGCGGTGGCGGCATCGCCCATCACCGAGCCGTGCTGGTAGTCGGCGAAGTTGCGCACCGCGATGGCGCCGGCATAGCCCTGGAAACTGGCCGGCACCGCGCTCTCGGCGGCCAGCGCCGCCCAGGTACTGTCGTGGCTGTCACGCAGCATCACCCGCGCCAGCCAGCCGCCGTAGGCGCCACTACGGGCGCCGGCCTCGGCGATCGACTGGGCGAAGAAGTGCGAGCGGTCGCGCGCCTCCTGCGGCACCCAGCCGGTGGCAGCGACAAAGCCCAGGCGACCGCTGTCGTACAGCGGCTTGAGCGCGGCGAGGCCGGGATTGAGGCCGAAGTAGCCGTCGAGATCGAGCGGGCTGCCGACCTTGATGTTGGGGCGCAGCGCGGCGTAGTCGGGATCGCCGTAGGGCACCAGCAGATTGAGCCAGTCGGCGGCGAAGCGCTGGAACACCACCACCAGGGTGTGCGGACTGGCGCTGGCAGCGCTGCCGACCGTGGTCGCGCCCCCTGTGGAGGTGGTCGAGGTAACACCGGAGGAGGTCGCAGTGCCACCGCCGGTGGCGGCCTGGGGCGCGGCGGTGGGGGCCGTGGTTTCGCCGGGACGGGAACCGCAGGCCGCGGTGCCGCTGGCGGCCAGCAGGGTGAGCAGGGCGCGTCGGGAGAGCATCAGGGCTACCTCAGCAGAAACCAGGGCGAGGCCAGCAGCACGAACACCAGACCCTTCACCCGCTTCTCCAGCTCGGTGTTGGTCATCTCGGCGTCGGGATCGGCGTCCTGGGCGACGAAGGCCAGCGCGGCGGCGCTGGCGGCCTCCGGCAGCGGGGTGAACAGCAGATTGGCGACCGCGTTGCTGACCGCCTGCCGCGGCGTCTTGGCGCGGGTGACGCCGGTGGCGACGCTGTTGCCCAGGGTCAGGAAGCTGATCGGGTCGGCAAGCAGATAGCTGTAGCTGATCCCTTCCACCAGCCCGACCAGAAACTTCTGCTGGTAGAGCATGGTGTTGCTGTTGGCCCAGTAGTCGGCGCTGTCCGGGTAGCCGTTGGGCGGCACCCAGCCGAAGGGCTCGTGGCCGGCCTGCACCAGTGAATTGAACAGCAGGCCATTGGGCGCCGCGACCGGAATGCCGAACAGATTGGTGTTGGCAAGCTGATCGACCTGGTTGATGCCGCAGGCGCGCAGCGCGCCGACCATCGCCTCCAGCGGGCGCTTCAGCTTGGCGCCGGCGCTGGCCTCGAATTCCGCCGAGTTGAGGATCAGCCGCAGCATCGCCTTGATGTCGCCGCCGGTGGCGGTGAAGCTGGTGGCGACGCGCTCCACCAGCGCCGGCGGCGGCGTGTCGGCGACGAAGCGGCGGCAGAGCTTGGTAGCGATGAAATGGGCGGTGCCGGGGTGGGCGAGGATCAGATCCAGCGCGCGGTCGATCTCGGCCTCGCCGCCACCGGCGGGGAACTCCACGCCCAGGAAGCTCTTGGCGCTGCCGTCGTGCTGGCTGGCGTTGAACTGCACCGTACCGTAGGCGAGCGCGCTGAGCGGCAGGTCGGTGACGAAGCCCAGCCCGCTCAGGATCAGCGACAGCGCCTTCATGTCGGCCTCGCTGTAGCCGCCGCCCTTGCCCAGCGTGTGCAGCTCCAGCAGCTCGCGGGCGTAGTTCTCGTTGATCTGGCCGCTGCGGTTCAGCCAGTTGTCGAGGTAGTGCAGCATCTCGGCGCTGCGCACCGAGGCCTTCAGCAGGGTCTTGAAGTTGCCGAGGGCATTGGCGCGGATGACGTTGCGATCGAAGTCGATCTTCATCGGCACCGGGTTCTTGCGGATATAGGTGTTGAAGTGGTCGTTCCAGAAATCGACCATCACCTCGTGCAGCTGGGCGCTGGACAGCAGCGCGCGGTGCAGCATCGCGCTCTGCAGCTCCAGTTGGTGGATGTTCACCACAAAACCGGCGCCGGTGCTCAGGTAGATGGCCGAGCCGGTGGTGTTGATCAGCGGATAGAGCGCGGCGGTGAGGGTTTCGGCGAGCAGATCGCTGGCGCCGAGCTGCTCCTCGATGTAGGCGGCGCGGCCGAGGTCGCGCACCCGCGCCAGGCTGGCCGGGGTCGGGCCGAAGCTGATCCGCCGCAGCAGGTGCAGGTCGAGATCGGGGCCGGCGATCTCGCCGGGCTCCATCGCCAGGGCGCTGCGGCCGAGGTCCGCCAGCAGGCCGCCGTAGAGCGCCGAGTAGGCGGCGAGTTGAAGAAAGCTCCTGCGCTGCATCATGGTCACCGCCTGCGTTCCATGCCGGCCGAGGGCCGGGCTCGGGTTGGACTCCCAACAATCGTGCCTACCGATTCAGCCGGCATTGAAACGCAGCCGGGTGGCGCGCGCCAGAGGCGGATCGTCAGGTGGCGGGCCGGTGCCCCGACACCGGCGGACCGCTCAGGCGTGCAGCGGGAAGCGCAGCAGCACCTTGGTGCCGCCCTGGGTGGCTTCGTCCCACTGGATGTCGCCCTGCAATTCGGCGGCGCGCTCGCGCATGCCCGCGGTGCCCTGGCCGGCACCGATCCGTTGCGGGTCGTAGAGGCCGAAGTCGGTGATCTCCAGCACCAGCTCGCCGGCCAGCTCGCTGACGCGCACCCGCAGCGCCCGGGTCTGGCCGTGGCGCAGGGCATTGCTCACCGCCTCGCGGACGATGCGCGACAGGTGCAGCACCCGCGCCTGATCGAGCACCACCGTGGGCAGGGGCGCCGCCTGCTGCCAATCCAGCGCCACACCCAGCGCGCCCAGACGCTGCGCGACCTCGGCACGGATGACATCCAGCAGCTCCGGCAGCGGGCCGGCGACGCGGCTCGACTGCGAGACCACCTCGCGCAGGATCTGCAGCGCCTCGCGCGCACGGTCGGCCTGCACCGGCGTCTCGGCGCCGTAGACCAGATCGAGCAGCTTGGCGCCGAGATCGTCGTGCAGGTTCTGATAGATGCGCTGACGCTCGCGCAGCAGCGCCCGCGCCTCGGCAGCACCCGCGTCTTCGCCCGCAGTCGCGGTGGTCGCGGTGGCGGCCGGGCGCGGCCTCCACAGCCTCATGGCACGGCCCCGGTCGCCGGCGCGCCGAGCTTGGCAAGCAGGGCGTCGGCCTTCTGCACGCGCGGATGCGTGGGTTTGAGCAGGCTCAGCAGGATCGGCCGCGCGCGTTCCAGGCGCTGGCGCGCCTCCTCCGGCTGACCGAGGTCGTAGAGCGCCTGGGCATGGCCGGTCTCGAACACCGCGACATTGAAATTGTCCGGCCCGAACACCGCGACGCTGTCGGCGTGCAGCCGGCGGTACAGCGCCAGGGCCTCGGCGCTGCGTCGCTGGTCGAGCAGGAATTGGCCGAGGTCGTGGCGCGCCTTGAACGGCTCCGGGTGCTTGTCGCCCATCACCTTCGGCAGGCCGGCGATGGCGTGCCGGAACAGCCGCTCGGCCTCTGCCGCCTGGCCGGTCTGCGCCAGGCCGCGCGCGAGGTTGCGCTCGGCCATCAGCGCCACCCGGCTCTCCACGCCCTGCGCGGCGCGCGCGCCTTCCAGATTGAGCGTGCCAAGGGCCGTGGCCTCGTCCCACTTCTTCTGGTTGAGCAGGGCGTTGACCAGATTGCCCTGCGCCGCCAGCGTGCTCAGCCCCTGCGGTCCGTAGATGCCGACATTGATCTCGCCCAGCTCTCGCAGCACCGTCTCCGCCTCGGCGAAGTTGCCGGCGCTGAGTTGCAGCAGCGCGATCTCGTTGAGGGTGGCGGCGGTCAACGGGTGGCGCGGGCCGAGGCTGCCGCGCGCACGCGCCAGCAGGCCCTGCTGCAGGCGCACCGCCTCGTCGTTGTTTCCGGCCAGGCGCAGGGCGTAGGCCAGCCGGTAGAGATTGAACAGGGTGTAGAGATCGTCCTTCGCCAGCGTCGTCTCGCTCTCCGCCACCGCCTCGCGCAGCAGGGCGATCACCGCCGGGTAGTCGCTGCGCGCCAGTTGCTGATCGGCGATGTGGCCGGCCAGCACCATGCGCAGGCGCTGCGCCTCGCCGGTGGCCGGTGGCAACTGGGCGCGCAGCTTGAGCAGGGTTTGCAGGGCCTCGTCGCGGTCGCCGGTCTCGCCCTTGGCGATGGCATACAGCGCCTCGATCTCGATGCCCAGCAGCGGCTCCTGCGCGCTGCCCCGCGGCGCGGCGGCCAGACGCTCGCGCGCCTTCTCGAACAGCGCCAGCGCCTGCGGGTAGCGCTCCAGCGAATGCTGGGTGCTGCCCAGGGTCTTGTAGAGCTGCGCGGCCACCAGCGGCGGCACGCTGAGGTCGGTCGCCAGCACCTTTTCGGTGTTGGCGAGAAAGCCTTCCAGCGTGCGCGGCGCGCCCGGGCTGGCGAGCATCGGGTCGGGCGTGGCGAGCGCGTCTTCCAGAAACTGGTTGACCGCACGCAGCTCGGCGGAGCGGCTCTCGGCCTGGCTGCGCGCCTCGGCCTCCTGCAGGCGCGCCGCCTGCTCGCTGAAGGCAAAGCGGGTGCTGACCACGCTCGCCGCCACCAGCGACAGCAGCGCCACGCCCAGGGCGGCGGACAGGCCGCGATGCCGGCGCATGAAGCGCGACATCACATAGGTCGCGGTCGGCGGCCGCGCCTCGATGGGGCGGAAGTCGAGATAGCGTTGCAGATCGCCGGCGAGATCGGCGGCCGACTCGTAGCGGTCGCGCGCCTCGAAGGCCATGGCCTTGTGCAGGATGGTTTCGAGATCGCCGCGCGCCTCCGGCAGATGGCTGGACAGCCGCTGCGGCGCGCTCTTGCGGCGCTGCTCCAGCACCGCCGTCAGCGAGGGCAGCGCCGGCATCGGGTAGGGGCGCGTGCCGGCCACCAGCTCGTAGCCGATCACGCCGAGCGCGAACACGTCGCTGCGCGGGTCCAGCGCCGCCGCCTCGCCGCCGAGCTGCTCCCAGCTCATGTAGGGCAGCGTGCCCAGCACCTCGCCGGCGCGGGTCAGCGAGGTCTGGCCTTCGCTATCCATGACGTGGGCAATGCCGAAGTCCAGCACCTTGGGCTGGCCGTGGGCATCCACCAGCAGGTTGGCGGGCTTGAGGTCGCGGTGGATCACGCCGCGTGTGTGCGCAAAGTGCACCGCCCTGCAAACCGTCACCAGCAGCGCCAGCTTGTCGCGCAGCGGCAGCGCGCGGGCGTGGCTGAGCAGGTCGGCGCCCGGCACGTACTCCATCGCCAGGTACGGCTGCGGCCCCAGCGGAGTGTCGGCGACATCGGCGGCGTACAGGCGCGCGATGTTGGGGTGCTCCAGCAGCGCCAGCAGGCGCGCCTCGCGGGCAAAGCGGGCGCGCACGTCCGGCAGCGCCAACGCGCCGCGCAGCAGCTTGAGCGCCACCGCGCGCTCCGGCTGCTGCTGCTGCGCCAGCACCACCCGGCCCATCGCGCCCTCGCCCAGCAGGCGCTGCACGCGGTAGGGGCCGATCTGCTCGGGCAAGGCGGTATCGGTGGACATGGGGACGCGGCGGCTGGCGGTGGGGTGGCGCGGCAGTTTCCGGTGCCGGGCGGGATTCGGCTAGCCTGCGGCGATGGAACACCCGATCGCCATCCCCCGATTGGCCCTGGTCATGGACGACCATGCCGGCGCCCGCGCCTGGCTGACCGCCGCCGTGACCGAGGCCTTCCCCAGCGCCAGCGTGGTCGCCTGCGCCAGCGTCGCCGAGGCACGCGCCGAGGTCGCCGCCCGGCGCTTTGACCTGGCCCTGCTCGACCTGAAGCTGCCGGATGGCAGCGGCCTGGAGCTGCTGGCGCCGCTGCAAGCCCAGCCCGAACCGGCCCTGTGCGTGGTGGCCACCATCTACGACGACGACGAGAACCTGTTCGCCGCCCTCAAGCGCGGCGCCCAGGGCTATGTGCTGAAGGAGCAGTCCCGGGACCAGCTTGCCGACATGCTGCGCGCCATGGTCGGCGGCCAGCCGCCGCTGTCACCGGCGATCGCGCGGCGCCTGCTGCGGCAGTTCAGCGCGCCACCGGCCGCCACCAAGGCCCCCGCCCCCGACAACCCGCTGAGCCCTCGCGAACGCGAGGTGCTGTCGCTGATCGGCAAGGGCTACTCGGTGGCCCAGGCCGCGAGCGCCCTGGAGATGAGCCACCACACCGCCCACGACCACGTGCGCGCCATCTACCGCAAGCTGGCGATTGCCAGCCGCGCGGAGGCGGCGATTGCGGCTAGGGATTTGGGGTTGGCTTGAGGGGGCTTGTAGTCCCAGCATGACAGTCGCGTACCAGCCCATTGCGGTCATTCGGATGCGATGCGATTTCATGAACCCTCTTAAGCTTTCACAAAGAGAGTGCCTACGCCGACAGGCAGCTCATGGCGAACGGTCAATGCTCGTGAATACATCCCAGCTTCAAGATGTCGGGCACCAATGCAGCAGATGGTCACCAACCTCCGCGCAACGCAGCAACTTGGGGAAGAAATCACACGAATGCACTTTGTAGATCCGCAAGAGGCCTGCCGAAGTTACAAACGGGCGGCATATCGACTCCGTTTTCTCAACCCACGTGGCCATTACCTGGGTGGAAATATCAGTTCGCAAGATTGTCTTTATTCGGCGAACACGAACATCGCCTTCACGGTAGTGAGATGTCAGCCGTTCGATCAGCTGGACTCGGATTTCCCGCATTCCGAGATGGATTGGGCAGCTCCTGATGAGCTGCGCTTCTGGGCCTCAATACTTTTATGCGAGGTCCAGTTTGGTCCGCAGCTATCGCTATATCCGTCTTCACAGTTCTATGTGCTTGATGCGGTTTGGCTCGACCTGAGCAGCCCAGAGTCATTGGCGCAGATTTCGACTCTAGTCGAGGAATTGTTCAATGAAGCAACCCCGTTCTGGGGCGCTGACGTTAAGGCTTACCGCACGGACGAATACAGTCTGTTCTATGCGGACTACAGCGTCGAACGACAGCCGGCCTTTTGGAGCGCAATCGATCTAAATAATCATTGCCTACTCCGCGGCATGGCCTGTTTGATCAAGGCTGGCATGCTCGCCTCTCACCGAGAGTTCTGTGAAGAGGCAGGGCTCGTCATGTTCATCGCGCTGGATGCTTCTCACAGCTTGGTGCTCGATGTATTGAAACAGGAAGGAATCAAGAGCCCGACGACACACGATGCCGGCGATTGGGTTGATCGGACCTTCAACGAAACTCTAGGCCAGCCTACCGAGCCTTGGAGATATTTTGAGCAGGATTACGAAAAGAGAATTATGAGTTTCCACCCCCGCAGCAGGTTTGGTGATGCGCTGTATGCACCTTTCATCAATGATGACTGGATACATCTTCGAAGCAATCTGTTGCAAATCTTCGCCTACCTAGTATTGCGATCCGATAGCCCTGAGAAGTCCAAGTCCGCTACAGCAAGGTTGATCTGAAGGAGCTGAGTGCAAGCGGCACATTGTGTCGGTCGATGACCAGCCCAAAGCGACCGATCGCCGTTGCTTGGCTCTTGACGGCAAAAATGAGGCGGGTGTGAAGTCTTGATCATCCGCGGAGGGGTCTGCGGCATAACTCGGCGAGCCCTCGATGCCGGCTCGCTCAAACGGACTGATGCCAATGAAGAATTCTTTTTCGCCAACAGCTTTGCAGCAATCAATCGCCGCACTTCGGCGGTCTAATTATTGTTGGGCGACACGGGAGCGTCACGATGTCTAGTCAGCCAGAACGTTTATTGGTGCGGATTCCGTTTGCGCCGAGCGACGACGAAGATCTTCAGGCACTTTCCATTAGGCTCATTCAGAAGCACGAGTCCGATTTTCGTCCATTCCTAGATCGTCACATTCAGGAGGATGCACGCTACACATATATCGAAGGGTCGCTCGAAGTGACTGATATAGAAATCGATAGCAACGGTGGGGGCGCATCGATAACCTTCATGTCCGATTTCTACGCTGGATGCAGAGACCAAAACGGCACAGAGGACCACGACGCTTTTCTCCCGTTTGAATGTCGAGACGGGCACATGCTTTTCGATCTCGAATTGCCACCGCGATGGTTGATTCAAGACTAGCTTTCCCGTGAGAGCACGAATGTCGCCCAACCATGTCTTCCAGCCGACGTATTTGCCGCCGCCTCGCGTCGTCAAATCCGCGGCTGAAGGCGGGCGTTTGGCGTCATGAGAGGCTTCGTTCACATCTTCGACCGGATTTTCCGAAGGTCCCCAATGCGACCAGCCCAGCCTTGGCATCCGCTTCCGAAGGCGCCGAGCGTTTCCGCGCTGCGGAAGAACGCACGAGACACTTTCGCAAGTTTGAGCATGGCTTCGCTGATCGGAGGCGGCATCGGCTCGATGCCCGCAGTTGGCTTGCTCCGCAACATGGTCCGCCTGCTCGTAAGAGCAGCAGATGAATACGAGGCAGCGATCTCACTGCACAAACAGGCGGTAAAAGATGGATCCCCAATCGGTCTCATCTTGGTGTCGACGCACTGGGAGGGCTGCATCGAGGCATTGCATCGATGCATGCTCATCGCTGAGACGTTTCGCACGCAACTAGGCCGATGGGCACCGGAGGATCACAATCTCCGGATCAACAAGGCCGCTCGGTTCACGGTGGACGAGCAGACACCGATTCGCGAAATTCGCCATGCAGTGCAGCACATCGACCAGGAACTCGGCCGATACGTCAAGCCGGAGGGAAGCACTGATCGGGGCGACGGAATTTTCATCGCGTGCGACGCAGACGGCATTCGGTTCCACGCGTATTCCGTCACGTACGCGGAGATGGCCGACTACATCAAGCGTCTAGCTGAACTGAGCCACTGGCTCAACATGCAAGAACTGTCGGTCGGACATCCGCTCGCCGACCCTGAGCGAAAAGCCGAGGTGAAATTCGAAGGATCCGAGGCCTATCGTAGGCCTTTTGGGTAGGCGCCAATGACGCCAAACAACCTGCACCCGACGTCCCAGCCTCCGCGGCTTTGCCGCTCCGGCAGTGCCGCCGGTGGGCGACGGTGTTCCGGCCGTCCGCTTCTGGCACTGAGCCGTCCCTCACAGAAAGCGCCAATCGCCCCCCATCCACCACGTTCATGGGATAGGCCCCACTAGCGAAGCGCCCCACCCTGCACGCACCCCAAGAGCCTCACCCGGAGTGCGCATGAACCTCAACCTCAGCCTCAGTCCCCGTCTCGTCTCCTTCCATCGACAGTTGCGGCTGGCCGCGCTGGCGGCGGCGGTTGTTGCGGCTCCGTTGGGGATGGCGGCGACGACGACGGGGGCGGAGTTCCGGGTGAATACCGACACCACCAATGCTCAGAGCCCCATCGGCGTGGCGGTGGCGGCGGATGGCGGCGCGGTGGTGGCCTGGACCTCCGGCAGCCCGAGCGGCACCGGGCTCTACGGGCAGCGCTATGCCAACGACGGCACGGCCATCGGTAACGCCTTTCGGCTGGATACCGGCAACAGCGCGGCCAGCTTGCAGACGCCGCAGTCGAGCCTGGCGCCCACGCCCGGCGGCTTCGCGATGGCCTGGAACGGCCAGAAGCTCGGCCTGAGCGGACGGCAGGCGGGCGTGTATCTGCGGCTGTTCGCGGCGGATGGCGCGGCGCTCACCGACGCCATCAACGTCAACACCGCCAACGGCGGCAACTTCGGCTTTGCCAATGCGCGGGTGAGCAGCGATGCCGACGGCAATCTGGTGGTGGCCTACACCGCCAACAGCCGCAGCGCCGACAGCACGCTGTCGCCAACGGTGCGCTTCCAGCGCTTCAATGCCGAGGGCCTGCCGCAGGGCGGCGAGGTGACGGTGAGTGCCAGCGACGACAGCAATCTGGCGGGCTTGAGCCACCAGCCCGGCGGTGGCTTTGGCGTGGTGTTCAGCTCGTCGAGCAGCGGCCAGTCGAGCCTGCAGCGGTACTCGGCGGAGGGCGCGCCGGTGGGCGAGCGGGTGACGCTGACGGGCGTGGTCAATGGCAACAACCCGCTCTGGCTCAGCGACAACGAATATCTCTACGGCGAATACCGGCAGGACCCGACCGGCCAGGGCAACACCACGGCACCGCACTTCACCCTCGGCCGCTATGGCAGCGATGGCGTGCTGATCGGCGAGCGTGTCGAGGTCTCGGCCTGCGGGCCGCTGTATGGCGAGGGCGAGTTGCGCCTGGCCCGCCTCGCCGACGGCCGGCTGCTGACCGCCTACCACTGCCCGCTCGATGGCGGCACGAGCAGCAGCAGCAACCCGTTTCAGCAGATGCGCGCGCCGGAAGGCGTGTACCTGCGCGAGTTCAGCAGCGCCCTGGTTGCGGTTGGGCCGGAGGTGCAACTCAACAGCTACATCAACGACGTGCAGGATCTGCCCAGCCTCGGGCTCGATGCCAGCGGCAATGGCTTTGTGGTCTGGCGCAGCGAGGGCCAGGACGGCAGCGACCTCGGCGTCTACGCGCGGCGGGTGGCGCTGGAGGGCGGCGCGCCGGTCGCCGACACCACGCCGGAGGCCTTCACCTTCACCGATGTCAGCGACGCGGCGCTCAATACCGAGTCGCGCTCCAACAGCATCACCGTGGCCGGCATCAATGCCCTGGCGCCGATCAGCGTGCTGGGCGGTGAGTACTCGATTGGCTGCGGCGGCAACTTCACCAGCGCCGCTGGCAGCATCGGCAACGGCGCGACGGTCTGCGTGCGCCACACCACGGCGGGCAGCGGGCGCACCCGCACCGACACCACGCTGAGCATCGGCGGCATCAGCGACACCTTTACGACCGTGACCCGGGAAGACCAGCAAGGCGCGGCGGCGGACCTGAGCCTCAGCGTCACCGACGACCCCGATCCGGTCACCGCCAGCACGCTGCTGAGCTATGCGGTGCGGCTGCGCAATGCCTCGGCGCAGACCGCCTCGGCGCCGGACACGGTGGTGGAGCTGCGACTGAGCAGCGCCGCCAGCGATTTCCGCGCCTCGGCGGACGGCTTTGTTTGCTCGGGCGACTCGCAGGAAATCCGCTGCGTGAAGGCGGCAGGCTTCAGCGGTGGCGAGCAGGCCTTCCTCAGCGTGCTGCTCACCGCGCCGGCGCAGGCCGGCAGCATCAGCCTGACGGCCACGGTGATCGAGCCGCGCGACCCGGTGCCAGACAACAACACGCAGACCCAGACCACCACCATCAATGCCGGCGGCGGCAATACCGGCAGCGGCGGCACCGTCACCGACCCCAGCGGCCGCAGCGTGGCGGTGCAGTTGAGCGCCGGCCGCCTGGAGAACCTGCGGGCGGTGAGCACGCCGGGCAGCGCGCCGGTGGCGAGCTACGGCCTGGGCTTCTTCGCCTTCGAGGCCAGCGCGGTCACGCCCGGAGGCAGCCTCACCGTTACCGTCACGCTGCCCAGCGGCACGGCGGCGAGCGGACTGGTGAAGTGTGTGGCCGGCACCTGCGCGATCTTCCCGGCCACCGTGAATGGTCAGACGCTGCAATTCACCCTGGTGGACAACGGCGCCGGTGATGCCGACCCGACGCCGGGGCAGATCAGCGACCCCTTCGGCGTCGTGACCTCGGCGCCGACACCGACCACGCCGGTGGTGGTCACCACCAGCCAGGGTGGCGCGCTCAACCTGGCACTGCTGCTGCCGCTGCTGCTACTCGGCGTCCGGCGGCGGACCCCCCCCATGTCCGTGGGATACGCGGCGGCGCGGCCGGCCGGGACACTGCGCTCCTCACCCCGCCGCCCGCTTGCCGCCATGAACAAAGCCCATTCGCTCTGCCTCGCCGGTCTCGCCCTTGCGTTCAGCGCCTCGGCGCAGGAGACCGCCCCCACTCCGCCGCCGGCAGTCTCGGCCGCCGAGGCCAAGGAGGTTCTCAAGCCCACCAACGCCGGTTCGGCGGCCAGCATCGGCAAGCTCGCCATCACCAGTTGCAACGTGCTGTTCGGCACCGAGACCAGCGCCAACTCGGAAACGCAGGCCGGCTTCGGCGAGCCCAGCCAGGGCCGGGTCGACGCCTTCGTGTCCAGCACCTACGAGCTGCTGGGTGTGGATGCCAACGCCCTGCAGACGATGACCGAGGCGATCTGCGCCGACGCCGAGGCGCAGTTGGCGGCCCGCTACCCGGTGATCCCCGCCGCCGAGCTGGCGGCGCACCCGGCCTTTCAACGCCTGCACGCGGGCGGCAAGCCCACCCCCTTCGCCTTGCAGCGCGCGGATGCCAAGTACGCGGTCTATGCGCCGGCCGGCCAGTCGATCGTCGACCTGATGTACCAGAACTCCACCGACACGGCAGCCGGCGCGCTGGCGATGTTCGGCTCCATCGCCAAGACCATCGCCAGCGGCGGCGGCAGCGAGGCCGACGAGGGCGTGCTGCTGAGCGAGCTGGGTGCCTCGGGCGCGCGCATCAACGTGATGGTGGACTTCGCCAAGCAGAAATCGAACAAGGTGAAGGGCTTTCTCGGCAAGATCACCGGCAACGACAGCGCCAAGGTCGAGACCCTGTTGCAGCTCAGCGTCTCCGGCTTCGTGCGGATGACCCCCCACGACAAGCTCAAGACCTACGCCGGCGGCAAGGTGCTGATCGATGGCGACCAGTTCGTGCGCTTCACCACCGTCAAGCCGCTGCTGGCCAATAGCAACGCGGTGCTGGCGGTGCGTGACATCCAGAGCCGGGGCAGCAAGGCCGGCGAGATCGGCGCCAACGTGCTGGCGGGTGCCATGGCGCTCTCCGGCATCAGCACCAGCACGACCAGCATCGAGCGCAATGGCGTGGACGTGGACCCGGCGCTGTACGCCACCGAGGTGCGCGCCCAGGCGCAGCGGCTGGTGGCGATGGCGGCGGTGCTGGCCAAGCCCTGAGCGGCGGAAGGCCGCGTTCCGTCAGGGCGGCGAAGCTAGCGGTAGTGCGCCGCCGCGCGCACCACCAGGCCCTGGGCGTCGAAGTGGAAGGTTTCCACCGCCGGGCCGCGCGCGCCCTGGTAGTGCAGGCTTACGCTGTCGGCACCGAGGTAGCAGTCGATCAGCGTGAAGTGCAGCTCCGGCATCAGCGCCAGCGCCTTGGCCCAGTAGGCGCCCACCGCCGCCTTGCCGCGCAGACGACCGCTGGGCTCGCCGGCGAGATCGACGATGCGCGGCGAACTCATCTCGAAGTCCTCGTGATAGTGGCTGAGGATGCGTGACAGGTCGTGGCTGTTCCAGGCGGCGATCCACTCCGCCGCGAAGTGCTCGGCGAAGGCGCGGCTGAGCGGCAGCACCGGCTCCTCCAGAGTCTGCCAATGGTCGTGGCGCTCGCGCCGCTCCTGCCGGTAGTTGGTCAGCTCCAGATGCAGACCATCGGGGTCGTGGAGATGGCTGGCCCAGTAGTCCGGCGCGTAGTCGGGGTAGCAGACCGGCTCGCTGGCCTCGATGCCGGCGGCGAGCAACGCGTCCACTGCCGCGCGCAGCTCGTGCACCGTATCGAGGCGCAGGCAGAGATGGTGCAGGCCGGGCGCGTAGGGATCGTGCTCCGGCCCGCCACGCGCCGGCCGCAGCACATAGCCGAAGTGGCGGTTGTAGTACTGCACATGCCGTTCCTCGCCGATCAGGAACTCGTTGCGGCGAAAGCCCAGGGCGGTCATCGCCCGGTCGTACCAGACGCAGGAGCGGTCCAGGTCGCGGACGGCGATGTAGAGATGGTCGATGCCGGTGATCTCGTGCATGCCGACATTGTCCCTCCTCGCCGGCGCCGGCGACAGCGGTCGGCGACTGCCACTTAATTAGCCGACCAGCCGGTACACTAATTGCTACTGCATCCTAAGCCGGCGCGGCGCGCTTCCCCGCGCCGCCGGCCGCTTCCGCCAGCCACCGCCATGCCCGCCAAACCCGCCACCCGAGGCCGCCCCAGTTCCCGCGATGCCATGCTCGAGGCCGCCATTGCGGTGGTCACCGAGCAGGGCGCGGCGCGGCTGACGCTGGACGCGGTGGCGCGCGCCGCGAAAGTGAGCAAGGGCGGGCTGATGTACCACTTCCCGACCAAGGAAAGCCTGTTGCAGGCGCTGGTGACGCGCGCCATCGAGCACACCCAGCAAAGCTGGGAGCAGGCGCAGCAGCGTCTGCCCGATCGGCCCGGCCGCGGTCTGCGCGCCTATGTGCAGGCCTCCACCGCCGAGCGCCCGGACCTGGACCCGTTCAGCAGCGCACTGCTGGCGGTGGTGCCGGGCGATCCGCAACTGCTGGAGCCGGTGCGCGCCTACTTCAAGGAGCGCATGCCGGCGCTGAGCGAGGGCGTGCCCTTCGAGCGCGCGGCGCTGGTGTACCTGGCCACCGAAGGACTCTGGCTGCTGGAGCTGGTCGGCGCCAGCCCCTACACCCGCAGCCAGCGCAGCAAGGTGCAAAGCCTGCTGAAGCGGCTGGCTGCCGAGGGCGGCAGCCTGCCCTGAAGAACCCTTTCCCCAACCCTTCCCCATCCGTACCGCCTCAAAGAGAACCTCATGCAGAACACCACCGGAACCCTGATCGGCGCCCTGGCGCTGGCCTTCAGCCTGGGCCTCGCCGCCTGCGGCAGCGACAAGAGCGAGAAGGTGGCCGCCGCCAACGCGGCCGCCAGCAGCGCCGCCACGATCGCGCCGGCCGACCCGGCGCTGGCGCAGATCTACGACACCAGCTGCAAGAGCTGCCACACCAGCCCCGCCTCCGGCGCGCCACTGTCCGGCAACGCCGAGGCCTGGGCGCCGCGCATCGCCCAAGGCAAGGACACCCTGCTCGACCACACCATCAACGGCTATCTGGGCATGCCGCCGATGGGCATGTGCATCCAGTGCTCGGAAGAAGAATTCCAGGCGCTGATCGAGTTCATGTCCGGCGCCAAGCTCAACTGATCGCCTCCGCGAGAACGAACCCATGAAACTCACCCGACGTCAGCTCATCCAGCAGCTCGCCGTGGCCGGCCTCGCCGGCGCCGGCGGCGGCTTTTCCGCCATTGCCCGCGCCGCCGCGCCGCGCATCATCCCCTGGCGCAACTGGTCCGGCGGTCAGTCCTGCATCCCGCTCGCGCGGCTGGCGCCGAAGAGCGAGGACGAACTCGCGCAGATCATCCGCAACGCGCCCTCGGCAATTCGGCCGGTCGGCTCCTCGCATTCCTTCAGCGGCCTGGTGCCCACCGACGGCACCCTGGTGTCGCTGGCGCATCTGCACGGCATGCTCGGCCACGACGCCGGCAAGCTGCAGTCGGAATGGGCCGCCGGCACGCCGATGACGCAGATGGGCGCGCCGCTCAAGGCCGCGGGCCTGGCGCTGTCCAACATGGCCGACATCGACTACCAGACTCTGGCCGGCGCGATCTCCACCGCCACCCACGGCACCGGCGTCAATTTCGGCTCCTACTCGGGCCAGGTGATCGGCCTGCGCCTGGTCACCGCCAAGGGCGAGGTAATCGACTGCGACGCCGAGCACAGCCCGGAAATCTTCCGCGCCGCGCAGGTCTCGCTGGGCGCGCTGGGCGTCATCAGCCGGGTGCGGATGCAAAACCGCAAGGCCTTCCGCCTGCGCGAGAAGATGTGGATCGCCAAGACCGAGGAGTTGCTGGAGCAGGTGCCGCAGCTCACCCGCGACAACCAGCACTGGGAGATGCAGGTCATCACCCACTCCGACTACGCGGCGGCCATCGCGCTCAACGAGACCACCGATCCGCTGACGCCGCCGCTGGACCCGGCCGAGGAGGGCGGCAACGAGTACGTCAAGGCCATCGAGAAGCTCGACAAGTACGGCAGCGACTGGCCGGCGGCGCGCAGCGCCATCCTCAACCTGATCGGCAAGACCGCCAGCTTCGAGGACCGCGTCGGCGACTCTTATGAAATCTTCGCCAACGTCCGCAACATCCGCTTCAACGAGATGGAGTACTCGGTGCCGGCCGAGCAGGGCCCGGCCTGCCTGCGCGAGATCCTGAAGCTGATCCACGACAAGCAGCTGCCGACCTGGTTCCCCATCGAGTACCGCTACGTCCACGAGGAGGCGATCCCGCTGAGCATGTTCGAGGGTGGGCCGCGTTGCGCGATCTCCGTCCACCAGCACTACACGATGGACCACCACAACTACTTCGCGGCGGTGGAGCCGATCTTCTGGAAGCACGGCGGCCGCCCGCACTGGGGCAAGCTGCACAACCTCGGCGCGCGCCAGTTGTCGGCGCTGTATCCGCGCTGGAAGGAGTTCACCGAGGTGCGCGCGGCGCTGGACCCGCAGGGCAAGTTCCTGAACGGCCATCTGCGCACGGTGTTCGGGGTCTGAGACTCCGCGCGCGGAAGCGGTACTGCGCGACTCTGCGGAGCGGCTGGCTGGTCTCCTTCCCTGCGTAGCGGGGGAAGGCCGGGATGGGGGCGTCGGCCGTGGCGGGAACGCCCCCACCCTAGCCCTCCCCCGCAAGCGGGGGAGGGGACTCCAGGCCTGAGACGGCGCCGCTAAGCAGCGCCGCGCACCAGGGCGTCCAGCGCCTCCGGCTGGCGGATCAGCACCCGGCCGTAGTCGAGGCGGATCCAGCCGCGCGCCTCCAGGGCGTTGAGCTCCTTGCTCACCGTCTGCCGCGAGGTGCTGAGCATGCGGCCCAGCTCCTCCTGCGGCAGGTGCAGGGCGATCAGCACACTGCCATCGGCCTGGGTTTCGCCGTAGTCCTGCGCCAGCTCCAGCAGGCGCGCGGCCAGCCGTGCCGACATCGGCAGAAAGGCGGCGTACTCGATCCAGGCAAAGCTGCGCCGCAGCTTGCGGCAAAGCATGCGCATGAAGTGCGGATACAGCACCGGCTGCGCCGCCAGCAGAGCGTGGAAACGCGCACGCGGAATCAGCAGCAGCTCGCTGGCGCCGACCGCGCGGGCGTTGTGGGTGCGCGGCAGGCCGTCGAACATCGAAATCTCGCCGAACCAGTCGCCGGGCTCGAACAGGTTCACCACCAGATCGCGACCATCGCTGGTGGTGGCGCTGATGCGGATGCGGCCGGAGAGCAGACCGTACAGACCGTCGGCGGCATCGCCCTTGGCGAACAGCAAGGCGCCGTCGGCGAGCTGACGCCGCTGCGCCAGCGCCGCCAACTGGCTCACCAGCTCCGCCGGCAGCTCGCGGAACCATTCGCTGGCGGCGATGGCCTGGTGCAGCTCGGGTGTACTCATGGGCGGCGGAAGAATGTCGGCAAGTTGACAGAGTCAGGAGCCGGGGCTGGCAACAATGGCCGCACCTTAACCGACCGGAGTCCGCCATGCGCAGCCTGCAAAGCTATCTCGACGAGTACCGTTCCCACCACAGCAATCCGGTGAACGAGCTGATCCATTTCATCTGCGTGCCACTGATCACCTTCACCACGCTGGCCATGCTCTGGCTGGTGCCGGTGGGCCGCTGGCTGGGTCTGCCGGAAGCGATCGCGCCCTATGTCAACGCCAGCACCCTGGCGGCACTACCGATCTTCGCGTTCTATCTGCGCCTGTCGCTCAAGGGCGCGCTGCTGATGGCCCTTTGGTTCGCCGCCACCGTCGCCGGCATCCTGGCGATGCAGGCGGCCGGCTGGCCGCTGCTGGGTCTCTGCGCCACGGCCTGGCTCATCGCTTGGGCGGTGCAGCTCTACGGCCACAAGCTGGAAGGTCACAAGCCGTCCTTTTTCGGCGACCTGCTGTTCCTGCTGATCGGCCCGCTGTTCGTCAACGACAAGCTGGTGCTGCGCCTGGCGCGCTGAGGGCCGCGCTCCGGCAGCGAAAGGGCTTGAAGTCCAGGAGGCGCCAAAATCGCGGCGACTGTCGCTACAGTGGCTACTACCAGCCCCGTGCCGTCGGAGACCGCCTTGACCACCGCGATTGATCTGGACTTCGTCCGCGCCCAGTTCCCCGCCTTCGCCGAGCCCAGCCTGCAAGGCCAGGCTTTCTTCGAGAATGCCGGTGGCTCCTATGCCTGCGCGCCGGTGATCGCGCGCCTTACCGAGTACTACCGGCGGCTCAAGCTGCAACCCTACTACCCCACCGCCGCCTCCACCGAGGCCGGCGAGTGGATGGACGCCAGCTATGCGCGCCTGGCCGAGTACCTGGGCGTGCCGGCAGACTGGCTGCACCTGGGCCCGTCCACCTCGCAGAACAGCTATGTGCTGGCGCAGGCCTTTGGCAAATGGTTGCAGGCCGGTGACGAGATCATCGTCACCGACCAGGATCACGAGGCCAACAGCGGCGTCTGGCGGCGGCTGGCGGCGCTGGGCGTGAAAGTGCGCGAGTGGCAGGTGGACCCGGACAGCGGCGCCCTGCATCCCGAGCAGCTCTGGCCGCTGCTCAACGAGCGCACCCGGCTGGTGGCGTTCACGCACTGCTCCAACATCGTCGGCGCGATCAATCCGGTGGCGGCAATCACCGCGCGGCTACGCGCGGCCGGCGTGCTCAGCGTGGTGGATGGCGTCTCCTACGCGCCGCACGGCTTCCCTGAGTTGGGCTCACTCGGCGCCGACATCTACCTGTTCTCGTTGTACAAGACCTTCGGCCCGCACCTGGGCCTGATGGCGCTGAACCCGGCGCTGGTGCAGCGTCTGCCCAACGAGGGCCATTTCTTCAACGAGGGCGTGCTGCGCAAGCGCCTGCTGCCGGCCGGCCCCGACCACGCGCAGATCGCGGCGGCGCGCGGCATCGCCGAGTACTTCGACGCGCTGGACGCCCATCATCATGCCGGTGCCACGCTGAGCAGCCGGCCGGGCCGGGTGCGGCAGCTGCTGCGTGGCGCCGAGCTGGCGCTGCTGGAGCAGCTGCTCGACTACCTGGCGCAGCGCAAGAACCTGCGCCTGATCGGGCCCAGCGTTGCCGGCGAGCGCGCCGCTACCGTCTCCTTCGTGCCGCTCAAGCAGGAGCCGGACGCGCTGGTGCGCGCGCTGGCGGCGCGCGGGGTGATGGCCGCCAGCGGTCATTTCTACGCGCTGCGCCTGCTCCAGGCTCTAGGCCTGGACCCGGCGCGCGGCGTGGTGCGGCTGTCGTTTGTGCACTACACCAGCGCCGCCGATCTGCAGCAGCTGCTGCGGGCGCTGGACGCGGTCCTGAGCGTCGACTGAGCCGCGCTGGCGCACCGCCTTGGAGAAGAGCGCATGAAGGTGGAAGGCAGGATCGAATTCGAGCTGCTGGAGCAGAGCGCCAACAAGGTGGTGGGACGCATGCCGGTGCAGGCCGGCATCCTCAACCCCTTTGGCACCGTGCACGCCGGCGCCACCCTGTGGTTCGCCGATGTCTGCGCCACCGTGCTGGCCTTCGGTGGCAGCGAGATCCAGACCGGGCAGGCCGGCTTTCCGCTGGCGATCAACCTCAACGCAAGTTTGCTCGGCAACCAGACCAGCGGCCACTTCGAGGCCACCGCGGTCTACGTGAAGAAGGGCAAGCGCCTGAGCGTGGTGCGCACCACCGTGGTCGGCAGCGACGGCCGGCTGATCGCCGAGGTCACTACCAGCCACGTCCCTGCGGGTTAGGCCTCGTACAGCAGGCCCGGCAGCAGCTGCCGCAGCCGGGAGATGCGCTCGGCCGCCGCCGCTGGCTCGTAGGCCTGCGCCGGAAACTTGCCCCAGACCGGCGCCGGCCAGGCCGGGTCACCGCGATAGCGCGCGATGTGGTGCACGTGCAGCTGCGGCACCATGTTGCCGAGCGCGGCGACGTTCATCTTGTGCGGCGTGAACGCCGCTTCCATCGCCCGCGCCAGGGCGGTGGACTCGCGCAGCAGCTGCAACTGGTCGGCGTCGTCGAGCCGGTGCAGCTCCTTGGCGCCGCTTCGGCGCGGAACCAGGATGCACCAGGGATAGCGCGACTCGTTCATCAGCAGCAGTCGGCAAAGCGGAAAGTCGCCAACCAGCAGGGTGTCGGCGGCAAGTTGGGAATGCAGGGTCCAGGTCATGCTGGCTATTGTGCGGCTTGGAACAGGTCGATGACAGGCCGTCCATGTCGCGCCGGAAAGCGCCGCCGCCGAGGCCAGCACGAGTCGCCAATTGGGTGCCGAGCCATCCAGTCACGGCCGCGGATCGCAGGCCGCGTCCGGCGTTCAAGGATGATATTCTTAGCGGCAACCCAGGGCGGCGCGGCTACGATCCTGCTCTCGAAAATCGCCAGACAGGAGCAGGCATGACAACCTCGTTGGTCACCGGCGGCAGCGGCTTTATCGCCAGCCATGTGATCGCCCATCTGCTCGCGGCGGGAGAGCAGGTGCATGCCAGCGTCCGCGACCTGCGCCGGCAGGACAAGCTGGCGCCGCTGCTGGCGCTGCAAGCCCAGTATCCGGGGATGCTGCGGCTGTTCGAGGCCGACCTGCTCAAACCCGGCAGCTTCGACGCCGCGATGGCCGGCTGCGAGGTGGTGCATCACGTCGCCTCGCCGTTCCTGATGCCGGAGAAGATCCGCGACGGTCGCAGGCAGATGCTGGAGCCGGCGCTGAACGGCACCCGCAATGTGCTCGACAGCGTCAATCGCTGCCCCTCGGTGCGGCGGGTGGTGATGACCTCGACAGTGGGCGCGATCTTCGGCGACTACAGCGACGTGCTGGCGATGGAAGACCAGGTGCTGTCGGAGCGCTACTTCAACGAAAGCAGCACGGTGGACTACAACCCCTACCACTACTCGAAAGTGCAGGCCGAGAAGCTGGCCTGGGCGATGTGTGCCGAGCAGTCGCGCTGGGATCTGGTGTGCATCAACCCTGGCCTGGTCTTAGGGCCCAGCCTGTCCACGGCCTCGGATTCCGGCAGCTTGTTCCTGCTCGACGAGATCCTCGGCGGCAAGCTGTTCTTCGGCGTGCCCGACATCAGCGTCGCGACGGTGGACGTGCGCGAGGTGGCCGCCGCGCATCTGGCGGCGGCCCGCAATCCCGCCGCCCACGGCCGCTACATCGTGGCGGAGCGGGAGATGGCGCACTTCCTGGACATCGCGAGGATGTGCCGCGAGTACCACAGACGCCCCTGGCTGCTGCCGAGGACGCGAATCCCCGGCTGGCTGCTGCGTCTGCTCGGGCCGCTGTTTGGCCTGTCGCGCAAATACCAGGACAACCACGTCGGCATCCGCTTCCAGGTCGACAACCGGCGCGGCATCGAAGAGCTGGGCATCCGCTACCGCCCGCTGCGTGAGACTCTGGCCGACCACTACCGCAGCTGGCAGACCGCCCGCGACGCGGCTGCCTAGCGATCCAGCGCTTCGCGAATCCAGCGCTGACTGTTGGCGGCGGCGTCGATCGCCGTCGGCAGTGCGCGCAGCTCGGCAGGTGCGGCCTGGCAGCCGTGGTAGAAATTCAGGTGATGGCTCTGGCCGTCCAGGGTCCAGTCGATGCGGCTGCTAGGCATGTCGGTAGCCACCGCGCCGCAGCCGGGCTGGCCAGGGCGGTAGATGTCCTTGAGTCCGGCAATGACGGGTGAGCGCAGGCGCTCCAGCAACTGCGCCAAGGCCGGCGCATCCACCGGACCCTGCACGGTTTCCAGCACCGCGACATTGCGCTCGCCGACGAACTCCACCAGCCCATCGGCGATGCGCAGCCGGTATTGCGGGCAGCGGCCAAAGCAGGCGCCGCGCTGTAGGCGGATGTCGTAGTGGCTCGTCATCGTCGGCGTGGGGTCGGGCGTCGCGGACATCGGCGTCGACTTGGGCTCAGGCACCGTCACGGTCAGCGCCGGCGGCGGTTCCGCGGCGGCACAGGCGCTCAGCACCAGGGCAAGTAAAGGTGGCAGTACACGGCCTGCGGCGGTCTGGAACATGGCGGCCTCCTTGGTGGCGGAGATACGAACAAAAAGTCCCGGAGCGGCATCCGCCGCTCCGGGACACGGAGCTCAATGCCCGGACTCAGTGCTGCCGCTTGCGGCGCAGCAGACCAAGGCCCAGTGCCGGCAGCAGCAGCCAGATTCCGAGGGCACCACCGCCGCCGCTGGAAGCCACCTCTACCGGCTTCACCGTAACCATGACGGTATCGGTGCTGCTCGCTCCCCGGGCATCGGTGACCGTCAGCGTATAGACGTAGGCACCAATCACCGTCGGCGTCACAGTCGCCGTCGCCTGGCTGGCATTGGTGATGGTACTGGCCGCCGGACCCGAGGTCTGGACCCAGACGTAGGTCAGCGCATCGCCATCCGGATCACTGGACGCGGTGCCGTTGAGACTGCCTGTCGCGCCAAGCAGGACCAAGCCGTCAGCACCGGCATTTGCCACCGGCGGCTGGTTGACCACCAGGGTCACGGTGTCGGTGCTACTCACCTCGCGCACATCGGTGACCGTCAGCGTATAGACATAAGTACCGGCCACCGTTGGAGTCACCGTCGCGGTCGCCTGATTCGCATTGGTGATGGCGCTGGCCGCCGGACCCGAGGTCTGCGTCCAGGCATAGGTCAGCGCATCGCCATCCGGATCGTTGGACGCGGCGCCGTTGAGCGTGGCGGTCGCACCGAGCAGGATCAGGCCATCGGCACCGGCATTGGCAACCGGGGCGCGATTGTCGGGGATGCCATCTTCTTCCACGACGTCACTGAACGGCAGGTTGGTGATGCCGGCAAAGCTGACGTTGTCCACCGCCCAACCAAAGTCGCCAACCCCGCTGTCGCTGACCTGGCGGAAGCGTAGCTGCACGGTCTTGCCGGCGTAGGCGGTGCCGAAGCTGAGCGTCACCGGCTCAAGGAAGCCGTCGTTGGCAGCGTAGTTGTCGCCCACGAAGCCGACATGCGCACCGCTGTCGTCCGGAGTCGGTGTGCCGTCCGGTGCCATGGCGATGAAGTAGCCGTTGTAGCCGTTGCCAATGGTGAAGGTTCCACCGGCATCAACCACGTCGGTCCAGGTCGCACCGCCGTCTTCGCTGATCTCGATAATGCCGCCGTCGTACCCCACCGGGGTTTCGCCGTCGAAACCAGCGAACTCGAACTGGAAGTAGTGCTCGAAATTAATCGAGAACGCACTGCTCGCCACCACCAACGGCGGCGTGGTCAGACGGACATCGGCAAAGCCGCTGTTGTTGGGCGTGAACCACAGCAAGCCGGAAGCGAACAGGAACGGCGCCGGCTCACCATCGACAACGGTCCAACCCTGCCCGCTACCGATCAGCTCCGTACCCCAGTCCTTAACGGCCGCCAGCGGCTGCTCCATGTTGTCGCCGGTTCGCTGACCAGCCGCCAAATCGTAGTTGACGACGATCTGGATCTGCTCGGAACCCGCTTCCAGCACCTCGCCGGCAGTGTCACCGACCTGCGGGAAGTCGATGGTCAGCGTCAGCACCTCGGCGGTCGTGGTCGACGCGTTGAGCTTGACGGTGATGGTGCCGGTGGCGACGTCGCCATAGCCAATCGGCGCCGAAGCGGAGGCCGGGAAGCTGATATCGCCGCCATTGCCGAAAGTCACGTCGCCGTCGGAAGTCAGCTTGGCAACCACCGGAGTGGTCAGATCCTTGGTGCCGTTGCTACGGATCTTCAGCGTCAGCAGCGCAGTTTCACCCGGATCGAGTTCGCCATCGTTGTCGAGATAGCCTTCAGCACCGCTGAAGTAACCAAAGTCCAGCGAGGCATCAACCACCTCGAAGCTGCCGGCCTCGGCGACATAGCTCTCGACCACGCCGCTGTTGGTGCTGTCATTGCGATCCGGAGCCACCGCGCCGACACCCATGCCGCGCTTGGCAAAGGCCTGGGCGGCCAGCGTGAAGTCGTCGGCATCGCTGGCGTAGATCGCAGCCAGCAGGCCGTCACGCGCTTCCAACATGGTCGGCATGTTGGGCGTCATCTTCAGCCCGGCGATGACATAGGCCTTCATCCGGCTCTGCGCATCCAGGAAGCTGCGTCCCGGCACGTTGAGCAGGCTGGCGTAGACCTCCCAGAGCACGTTGGCCCAGACCTCGCCCGCGTTATGCACCTCGGAGTTACTGGCGCCGTTGGCGCCGAAGGCGATCGGCGCCGTGGTGGGCAAAGGCACACCGTCCTCGATGTGCTGGAAGGTCAGCGGGAAGATCGCGAAGTCGGTCGAGTACGGCGCGCGGCGGATGCCGAAGTAGGCATCGCTGGTGGAGTAGATCGACTGCGGGTAGGCGCCCTGGTAGGCCTCGTTGCCCGCCACCGAGCGGTCTTCCGGACGCACCGTCAGCAGCATGCCGCTGAAGTCGCTCCAGCCCTCGCCCATGCCGCGACCCTGCTGCCCGGACAGGCCCAACGCGTTGCCGACCAGACGATTGCTGGTGTAGTGGAACCATTCGTGGGCGACAATCTGGGCATCGACGGCGCTATCGACATCGGCCGCCGGCTCGCGCACCAGATGCGCGCTCACCGTCGTGCTGCCGACGTCGGTATGGATGGTCTGCCCATCGGTCACCGACACCGACAGCGTGCCGATGGTGATGGCGTCGGTGATGCTGGCATCGTCGCCCAGGCCCGGCGCCACGCCGGGCTGGTTGTTGGCGAGGATCACGCCCACCGCACCGGCATTCTGCGCATTGAGCGTCTTGGTCTTGAAGCTACAGGCACCGCGATCGACGAGCACGATCTTGCCGCTGACCGCAGCCGCGTTGTTGAAAGGAATGCAGCCATTCAGCGGATCACTTGCAACCACATCGGCAGTCACATCGAACGTGCTGGGCCCGAAAGCCGCAGTGTTGACACCCACCGAGTAGGGAGACCCGCCGGTCGGGCTCAGCGTCAGAGCTCCCGCGGTGCCATCGAACAGGTACTGCTGCATGCGCGGGCTGCCACCATCCGGCGGCGTGCTCATGTTGGCGTTGTTGCGGCCGCTGAAGTCCTGCGCCTCGGCCAGCAGCACATCGCCTTCCTCGCCACCACGGCCGTAGTTGCTGGCCTGGGCGTTGCCGGCGGCTTCATCGAAGCCGGAGTCATACCACCAGTCGTGCAGCCAGTTGTTGAGGTAGAACAGATCCACCACCGCGAACTGCCGCTGGCTGGCGGTGGTCGGATCGGTATCCGGGGTATAGGCGTAGTCGAAACTGTTGGCACCGCTGGTGCTGGCGCGCAGGTCGGTGGTGCCTTCGTCAAAGCCCTGGCCCGAGGTCACGGTGCCGTCCGGCAGGGCGGTGCCGAACAGATCGAGATAGGCATCGACGTTGTTGCCGGTGGTCTCGGTCGCACCCGCCGCCATCCAGGGATCATTGGTGGAGATCGGACCATGATCCAGCGTGATCAGACTGGTCGCCACCGGAACCCGCGCCGCGCTGCCGTTGCCCGGCGTGCCCACGAAGGGCGCGTAACCGTTACCCAGCGGGCCATCGAAGGGCTGATTGATGCCGCTGGCATCGGCGTAGACGCGGTAACTGAAGGCTTCGTATTCGATCAGGCTCTTGCGGAACAGCACGCGGCCATCGTCCGCGGAGATCAGGTAGCCGTAGGCATACTGGTCGGCGAAGTCGACGCTGTGGGCCTGCACCTCGGCGTAGTAGGCCGGCACCAGCTTGCCTTCCAGCGGGTACCAATACTTGCGGGCGCGCAGATCACCGGAGGGGCGAATCTCGCCGAACGAGGGGCCCGCGCTGAACAGGCTGTAGTCACCCTTGCTGCCCTTGCGGGCCAGGATGAGCGAGGATGCCGGCTCGCCACTGAAATCGGCGAACGCGATGGCGAGCGCCTGCTCCGGCTGCAGGCGGAAGCCCTTGGCGGAGAGCTTGCTGGCACTGGCGGAATCGACGGCAGCGAAGTTGCCCGAGGTCGCGACCAGCTTCATGCCGCGGTCCATCAGCACATTGACCTGCTTGCCAAACACCGGCACGCCCTGCAGACGCTGCTGGTAGCGGGCAATGATCGGCCCCTTGCCGTTGTCCTGGAGGTCAAGCAGTTGCGCGTTCTCAAGGTCGCGCTTTCCGAGGTTGAGCTGGTCAGCCTGGCGACCGAGATAGTCCAGCGCCGCCGACTTCGCCATTAGTTCCGACTTCAGCGGGGCCAGTGTCGCGCCCGCAAGGCCAGGCTCGGCCCAGAGGAAGGTGGTAGCCCCCTGCCGGGCGTCGCGTTGGGAGCGGTAACCCCCGAGCGAAGGCAAGGTCTTGGCAGGCAGCTTGATGCTGGCGCTGTAACGACCGGAGGTCTGTGGCTCCGCCAGTTTTCGTCCGAGCGCCTGTGGACTCAGCACTCCGGCAGAGCGGGCAAGGTCGATCCCGGCGAGCCGACTGGAGGGGTCACTCTGTACCGCCGCCGCAGCGGCGCTGGCACTGAGCACGAGGGAAAAAAGCGCGACAACGAGCTTCTGCGACATTCATGTCTCCCTGCTGGCGGCAACACATCCGGCGCTGCCTATGGCACTGATTGCGAAATCGGCCGTCCAAGTCGATGACGACCGCCACCCTTGTATGTCCGGAGAGTAGAGCGGCTCGCGGCGAGTTACAAACCGGGGAGTGGCGGCTAGCAAAAGGTCCGCCAACTGCGACCCGATTCGAGTCGGAACCGAAACCTACGGCCTTAGACCTTGGTCTTGCTCACCACCGCAATGGTCAGCCGCGAGATGCAGGCCAGCTCGCCAGCCTCGTTCTCGATGCGGATTTCCCAGACCTGGGTGCTGCGGCCAATGTGCACTGGCCGCGCGGTGCCGGTGACCGTGCCACTGGTGACGCCACGCAGGTGATTGGCATTGATCTCCAGCCCCACCGCGAAGGCCTCGTTGGGGTCCAGGCACATGTTGGCGCCGAAGCTGCCCAGCTCCTCCGCCAGCACCACATTGGCACCACCATGCAGGCGTCCATAGGGCTGCTTGGTGCGCTGGTCCACGGGCATGGTGCCGCGCACATAGTCCGGGCCGATCTCGGTGATCTTGAGCCCGATGTGCCCACTCATCGAGTTGGCTGCCATCTGTTGCATCTGCTCCGGGGTCGTCTGCCACTTCCAGATACTCATGCCGCTCTTCTTCCTCGTTAGGGTGGTTTTGCTAGGGCGGGCATCGTAACGCGGCACGCGAATTGCTCGGCTAAACTCGGCCCCACATCAGAACTGACGCCGCACTCATGCCGCGCGACACCTCACTCACCGCCCTGGTAGCCGGGCCCACCGGCGCCGTCGGCCAGGCCCTGCTGGCCCAGCTCCTGGCCAACCCGCGCTATGCCCGGGTCAAGGCACTGAGCCGCCGGCCGCTGCCGCTGCAACACCCCAAGCTGGAAGAACTGCGTTTCGACGGCGAAAGCCTCGCCGGCCTGGACAGCGCACTGGCCGCCGACGAGGTGTACTGCTGTCTCGGCACCACCCAGAAGCAGGCCGGCAGCAAGGCCGCCTTCGAGCGCGTCGACTACCACCTGGTGCTGGCCGTGGCCCGCGCCGCCAAGGCCCAGGGCGCGGAGAAGTTCCTGGTGGTATCGGCGGTCGGCGCCTCGCTGCGCTCGCCTTCGTTCTATTCGCGGGTGAAGGGGCGCATGGAACAGGCGCTGCGCGAAGTCGGCTTCGAGACCCTGCACATTGTCCGGCCCTCCCTGCTGATCGCCCAGCGGGACGATCTACGCCCGGCCGAGTGGCTGGCGATGCAGGCGGCCCCGCTGCTCAACCCTCTGCTCAGCGGCAAACTCGAGCGCTATCGGGCGGTGCCGGTGGAAGCGGTGGCGGCGGCGATGATCGCGCTCGCCGCCCGCGAAAGCCGTGGCGCTCAGGTGCATCATCTGCCGCTGGCGGAATGATGCTCCGGGTTGGTGGGGGTAGTGGCGCGCCTGGGGCGGCATTGGCGCTGCTGTTGCTGCTCGGCGCCGGCTCCAGCGCAATGGCAGACACGCTGCCGAACATCGATGCCTTTGCAGAGCAACTGGGGACGAAGCTGTCGAATCTGGGTGGCGACCCCTTCGATCCGGAGCTGCAGGCCGCGAGACGACAGAATCTTCTCGCCAGCTACGCCGGGCAGGAGTTGCGCATCCCGGCGCCGCCCCGGGTCATGGATCGCAATGGCGCAGGCCAGGGCTTGTGGCCGCTCCGCTATCAGGACGGTCGCCTGCGGCTTGAGTTCTCTACCGGCAACGCCCTCGCCTATGGGCAGATGCTGGCAGATACCCCCTGGAACTACTGGACCTCCGACTTCACCCGTCCCGCCCGGGGCGAGACCGCTACCGACGGCCGCGCCTGCCGCCAGTATTCGCGGCGCACCGGCTACGGGCTGTTTGTGGAGTCGCCCCGTGGGGCGCGCTACTTCGTCGACGATCAGTACCGGACCCCGGGCAGCAGCCCAAGCTGGAGCTTTCAGTCGGCCCTGTCGGAGCTGGCCTTCGACAGCCGCCTGGAGCAGGCCAAGGCGCTGGCCGGCCGCCTGGAAACCCGGATCCGGCTGGCCTCACTGAGCGGCGTCGAGCACATCGATGGCAACGAGGTGCGAGCCACCCAGAGTCGGCACTGCTATTCCGGCGCGCAGACCATGCTGCAGGGACGCATCGATCAACTGCGCCTGATCGACCGGGCCAGCGGCGAAGATGTGGTACGGATTCGCTTTAGCTACTAGGCACTTGCAACCCGTAGGCGCCGCTCAGTCCTGCGCCGTGGTGCGCGGGTGCGGATGGCGATGGGTCGCACCACTGCCGCAAGGTTCCGGCGTGCGCAGGGCCGCCAGTACCGGCGCGGTTTCCGGGCGCAGGCCGCGCCAGATCTCGAAGGCGGCGGCGGCCTGCTCGACCAGCATGCCCAGGCCGTCGGCGCTGAGCGCCGCACCCTGCGCCCGCGCCCAGGCGCCGAACGGCTCGGCGGCGGCACCATAGGAAAGGTCGTAGCAGACACCACCCTCGGCGACGATCTGCCCCGGCAGGCGCGGCAGCGTTCCGGCGTGGCCGGCGCTGGTGGCATTGATGACCAGATCGTAGCGATCACCCTTCAGCGACAGATGGGTGCGCGGCACGATGGGGCCGAGCGCCTTGAACTGCTCGGCCAGCTCTTCGGGCTTCCAGGGATTGCGGTTGGACACCGCCAGCTCGGCCGGCCGTTCGGCCAGGATCGGGGCGATCAAGCCGCGCGCGGCGCCGCCGGCACCCAGCAGCAGCACGCGCTTGCCGGCGAGCGCGACCCCGAGGTTCACCGTCAGATCGCGGATGAAGCCGACGCCGTCGGTGTTGTCGCCGGTCCAGCCGCCGGCGGTGCGCACCAGGGTGTTGACCGCGCCGGCGAGCTTCGCGCGCTCGCTCACCGATTCGCACAGCGCCGCCACCGCCAGCTTGTGCGGCAGGGTGACGTTGAGGCCCTGATAGGGCTCGGCGTGCAACTGCCCCAGCACCTCGGCGAGCAGCTCCGGCGCCACTTCCACCGCGTCATAGCTGAGCTTCTGGCCGGTCTGGCGCGCGAAGGCGGCGTGGATGAAGGGCGACTTCGAGTGGGCGACGGGGTGGCCGATAACGGCGTAGCGATCCATGCGTGGTTTTTTATGCTCGGTTCAGTTCGGGAAAGCAGCGCGCCTGCAAGCGCGTGCAATAGGCCTTGAGGTTGGCGTGACGCTCGGCCAGTTCGGTCAGCGGCGTGCGCAGTTCGGAGCCCAGGATGTTGCCCAGCAGGCCGTAGACGCAGGCATCGACCGTGCGCGGCGCGGCACCCAGGAAATACGCCTGCCCGCCGAGTAGCGCAGCCAGCGTGGCGAGATCCTGCTCGGCGCGGTGCAGGATCTGCTCGCGCGACAACAGCCCCAGACCATGCCCGCGCGCGTCCCGGCGCAGCTTGCGTCGGATCAGCCCGCCCACCAGCTGACGCGGCCCCGGCGGCAGGGCCCCGAAGAAGGCCTTCAGCGTCGCCGGCCAGCCGGCGGGGTCGATCCAGCGCATCCACAGCAGAGCCCAGTAGAGGTGCTCCTCGACCAGCCGCTGGATGGCGAGACCCTGGGCGCGCTCGCTTTCGCTCAGGCCGGCATCGAGCGCCCGCTCGCCCAGGCTGGCTTCCAGGTGGGCGAGGATGGCGCTGGAATCGGGGATGCGCTGGCCGTCGTCATCCAGCATCGGCAGCTTGCCGGTGGGACTCTTGAACGGCGGCACGCCGAGGCAGCGGTACTCCAGACCCGCGAGGCGCAGATAGGCCTGTACCTTGAGACAGAACGGACTGTCGTTAGGCAGTCGTCCGGTCTGCGGAAACTGGTAGAGGGTCAGCGCCATGGTCCGGCTACTCGGCCAGCCAGACCGCCGCCTGCTTGGCGTAGTAGCTCAGCACCAGATCGGCGCCAGCGCGGCGGAAGCAGAACAGCGCCTCCATCAGTGCCTTCTTCTCGTCCAGCCAGCCGTTGGCGATGGCGGCTTTCAGCATCGCGTACTCGCCACTCACTTGGTAGGCGGCGGTCGGCACCCGGAACTCGTCCTTCACCCGGCGCACGATGTCGAGGTAGGGCATGCCCGGCTTGACCATCACCAGGTCGGCGCCTTCTTCCAGATCGAAGGCGACTTCGCGGATCGCCTCGTCGCTGTTTGCCGGGTCCATCTGGTAGTTGCGCTTGTCGCCCTTGAGCGCGCCGCTGGAGCCCACCGCGTCGCGGAACGGGCCGTAGAAAGCGCTGGCGTACTTGGCGGCGTAGCTGAGGATCAGGGTGTTCTTGTAGCCATCGCGTTCCAGCACCTGGCGGATGTCGCCGATGCGGCCATCCATCATGTCGCTGGGCGCGATCACGTCGCAGCCGGCGCGGGCATAGACCAGGGCCATGCGGCGCAGGATGCCGCTGGTGGAATCGTTGTCGACATTGCCGCGCTCGTCGAGCAGGCCGTCGTGCCCGTGGGTGGTGTAGGGGTCGAGCGCGACATCGCACATCACGCCCAGCTCCGGCACCGCCTGCTTGATCGCCTTCACCGCGCGCGGCACCAGGCCTTCGGGGTTGAGCGCCTCGCGACCGTCGTCGGTCTTCAGCGCCGCCGGAATCACCGGGAACAGCGCCACCAGGCGAATGCCCAGGGCGTAGAGTTCGCGGCACTCGGCCACCAGTTGTTCCAGGCTCAGGCGGCTGATGCCGGGCATGGAGGCTATCGGCCCGATCAGCTCGCCTTCGGCGACGAACAGCGGCTGGATCAGATGCTCCGGAGCAAGCTGCGTCTCGCGCACCAGGTCACGAATGAAAGTCGACTGGCGGGTGCGGCGCAGGCGGGTGGTGGGAAAGCGGCCCAGACTCACGGCGGAAGACTCCTCAAAAACAGGGCGCCGCAAGGCTTGCGGCGCGCAATTATAGGTGCGCCGCGCCCCGGAGCCGGCCATGCGCACGTAGGGCCTGTTAACGCTACGGGGATCGCTGCGGCGTTAACAGGCTCCGAGGCGTCATCCGCCTGTCGCCTGCACGCAATACATTGATCGGCTCGAAGCCAACCCGCCCCGTAAAGTCGATGACCCCAAACACCTTGCGCGCCGGCCTGCTGGCCCTGGCCGCCCTGCTCGCCGCCTGCGGCCAAAGCCTGCCGCCGACCCTGACCGAAGCGCCGGGGAATCCGCCGGTCGATCCCGATCTGCCGCTGCCGCCGAAGATGCGCTGCGCGCCCGGAGTCAGCACGACCACGACGCTGGCCCAGGCCGACGACTGCGCAAGCACCACCGGGGGCCGGTCATGAGCGAACTCGACCGGCGCCAGTTCCTGCGGCTGGCCGGCGTGGCGGCGGCGGGCGCCGCCTTGCCGCTGTCGATCCAGAAGGCCCTGGCAATCCCTGCCAACAACCGCACCGGCACGATCAAGGACGTCGAGCATGTAGTGATCCTGATGCAGGAGAACCGCAGCTTCGACCACTACTTCGGAACCATGAAGGGCGTGCGCGGCTTCGGCGACCGCTTCCCGATTCCGCTCGCTGGCGGCAAGCCGGTCTGGTACCAGCGCGACAGCCAGCTCAAGGAGGTGCTGCCCTACTACCTCGACTCCAGCAAGGGCAACGCCCAGCGGGTCAGCGGCACGCCGCACGGCTGGGAGGACGGCCACTTCGCCTGGAACGACGGCCGCTACGGGCTCTGGCCGGCGATCAAGGAATCGCAGTCGATGAGCTACTACAAGGAGGCCGAGCTGCCGTTCCAGTTCGCGCTGGCCAATGCCTTCACGCTCTGCGATCACTACCACTGCGCAATGCTGACCAGCACCAATCCCAATCGCTTGTTCCTGTGGACCGGCATGAATGATCCGGCCGGCGAGCACGGCGGGCCGGTGACCAGCAACCAGTACGACGCACTGGGCCCGTCCAGCGAAGGATATAGCTGGACCACCTATCCGGAGCGCCTGCAGGAAGCCGGCGTGAGCTGGAAGGTCTACCAGTTCCTGCCCGACAACTTCACCGACAACTCCCTGCACGGCTTCGTCAACTACCGCCTACAGAACGAGGCGGCCGGCAACAACAGCGACGGCTCGCGCAGCAAGCCGGACGGCTCGACCTATTTCCCCGCCTACGACCCGGCACTGGACGCGCAATACCCCTTGCTCAAAGGCTGCTCGAACACCCTGCCCGACGGCGGCCCGGACAGCCCGGACCTGCTCGCCTCGCTGCGCGCCGACGTACTCGCCGGCAAGCTGCCGCAGGTGTCCTGGGTGGTGGCGCCAGCGGCGTACTCCGAACACACCGGGCCGTCGAGCCCGGTGCAGGGCGGCCACTACACCCAGCAGGTGATCGAGGCATTGACCGCCAACCCCGAGGTCTGGAGCAAGACCGTGCTGATCGTCAATTTCGACGAGAACGACGGCATGTTCGACCACCTGCCGCCGCCCTGCGCGCCCTCCATCGGCCTCGATGGCCAGCCGATCGGCGGCTCGACCATGGACGACAGCAGCGAGCGCCGCGGCATCGGCTATCTCTACGACGCCAACTGGGTCTACGGCCCCGGCATTCGCGTGCCCTGCTACGTGGTCTCGCCCTGGAGCCGCGGCGGCTGGGTGTGCTCGCAGGTGTTCGATCACACCTCGGTGATCCAGTTCCTGGAGAAGCGCTTCGGGGTGATGGAACCCAACATCAGCGCCTACCGGCGTGCCATCTGCGGCGATCTGACCAGCGCCTTCAACTTCGCCAACCCCAACGACGAACCCTTCCCGGCCCTGCCGGAGATCAGCAAGGCCGAGGCCGACGCCCTGCGCGCCGCGCAGGAGCAGCTCGCCCAGCTCAGCAACGAGGCCACCACACTGCCGGTGCAGGAGCCGGGTGCGCGGCCTTCGCGAGCCCTGCCCTACGAGTTGTTCGTCACTGCGAGCGTCGGCACCGGCACCGTCGAACTGCGCTTCGACAACACCGGCGCGCAGGGCGCGGTGTTCCACGTCTACGACAAGACCAATCTGCTGGCGACCCCGCGCCGCTACGCGGTGGAGGCCGGCAAGTCGCTGACCGGCACCTGGGTGGCGCTCGGCAGCTACGACCTCTGGGTGCTGGGGCCGAACGGCTTCCACCGCCACTTCCAGGGCAGCGCGCTGAATCTGCCCACCGGCGGCGCGCCGGAGATCGACGTCTGCTACGACAGCGCCAACGGCGATGTCTACGTGAAGCTGCACAACTCGGGCTCGGCGACGCTGAGCTACCAGTTGGCGGCCAATGCCTATTTCAGCTCCCAGCCGGAGACCGTCGAGGTGCCTGCCGGCGCCAGCGCCGAGCGGCATTGGGTGCTGAAGGCCGTGGGCGGCTGGTACGACTTCACGGTCAGCGCCGACAACGGCTTTCTGCGCCGTTTCGCGGGCCGGGTGGAAACCGGCCGGCACACGATCAGCGATCCGGCGCTGGGCCTGGTCTAGGCGCTGGCGGCCAACTCGCGCGCGGAGTAGCGTCCACGCATGCCCGATGCCGCCCTGCTGCGCCTGCTTGCCGCCCTGCTGAGTCTGGCCCTGTTGCTGCTGGCCGAGCGGCGCTGGCCATTCCAGGTGCTGCCGTCTGGTCGCTGGGGGCCCAATCTGGGACTCGCCGCGCTCAGCGCCGGCCTGGTGGCGCTGCTGCCTTTGCTGTCGGCGCTGGTCGCCGCCGGATGGGCGGCCAGCCAGCACTTCGGCTTGCTGCACTGGCTGCGGTTGCCGGCCTGGCTGGCGCTGCCGCTGGCCTTCCTGGCCCTGGACGCCGCCGTCTACGCCCAGCACCGCGCCATGCACCACTGGCCGCTGCTCTGGCGCCTGCACCAGGTCCACCACGCCGACCCGGCGCTGGACGTGACCAGTGGCCTGCGCTTCCACCCCGCTGAAGCCCTGGTCTCGGCCGCCTACAAGGCGGCGGTGACGGCGCTGCTGGGCGCTTCGCCGGCGGCGGTACTGGCCTTCACCCTGGCGCTCAATCTCGGCGCCCTGTTCAGCCACGCCAACCTGCGACTGCCGGCCGGCGCCGAGCGGCGCCTGCGCTGGCTGCTGGTGACGCCGGGCATGCACCGCATCCACCATTCCCAGCGGATGGACGAACAGCAGCGCAACTACGGCTTCTTCTCACCCTGGTGGGATCGTGCCTTTGGCAGCTATCAGGCGGAGCCGGAAGGCGGCGAGGCGGCCCTGCGCATCGGTCTCGCCAGCGAACCGCCGGGGGCCTCCGGCCTGCTGCGGCTGTTGCGGCTGCCGTTCCGGGCTGACGACGGCGCCCCGGCTTCCGATACCATGCCGGCCACATGCAAGACGCCGCCCGACTCGAAGCCCTGATCCTGGCCACCGCCGGCGGCGACGCGCGGGCGTTCCGCGAACTCTATGAGGCCAGCAGCTCGCATCTGTTCGCACTGCTGCTGCGTATGCTCAAGCGTCGGGACTGGGCCGAAGAGGCGTTGCAGGACAGTCTGCTGAAAGTCTGGCGCAAGTCGGAATCCTATTCCCCCGACAAGGGTTCGCCTGCCACCTGGCTGTACACCATCGCCCGTCACCGCGCGCTCGATCTGCTGCGCGCGCAGCGGCCGGAGGACAGTCTGGAGATGGGCGAAGACGAGGACGGCGCGACCATCACCATGGATGTCGCCGACGAAAGCGAGAACCCGGAGGCCCGCGCGGTGGAAAGCGAGGGCGTCGGGCAGTTGGAGCGCTGCATGAAGGGCCTGCTGGAGCCGGAGCGCAAGAGCGTGATGCTGGCCTACTACGAGGGCTATACGCATCCCGAGCTGGCGAGCACGCTGGGCGCCCCCCTGGGCACGGTGAAGAGCTGGGTGCGACGCGGCCTGGCCAAGCTGCGCAGCTGCCTGGAGGGCTAAGGGCCATGCGCTACCGCACCCCCGAACTCCGCTCCCAGCTCGCCGCCGAGTACGCGCTCGGCCTGCTGGTGGGGCGAGCGCGCCGCCGTTTCGAGCGCCAGCTCGCCCGCGAGCCAGAGTTGCGCGAGGAACTGCGGTTCTGGAACGAGCGCTTCGCCGAGATCCCCGCCAGCCTCAAGCCGGTGCCACCGCGCGAACTGGTCTGGACGTCGCTGGCGCAGGAAATCCTTAAGGACCAGAACAAGATTCAGCCCCTGGTGGCGCCAAAGAGAGCCGCCCCACCGGCGGCCCGCGAACCCATCGGCCTGTACCGCAGCTGGGCGCTGGTGGCGACGGTGGTGACCGTGCTGATGGGCGTGGCGCTCTGGCGCGAGCAGGCTCGCAACAGCAGCCTGCTGGCGCTGCTGGAAGTCGCCCAGAACCAGCCCATGCCCTACGTCGCCGCCATCCACTTCGACGGCAGCGAGGCGCGCTGGGCGGTGTCGCTGCACCCGGACAAGAAGCTGATGCGCATCACCATCGCTCCGGGCAGCCTGCCGGTCGATGTCGCCCAGCGCGATCTGGAGCTCTGGATGCTCGACAGCCAGGGCCAGCCGCACGCCCTGGGCCTGCTGCCCACTGCTGCCGGTGTGCCGCTGGAGCTGCCGATGCCGGACATGCCCCGCTCCGAGCTGAGCGCCATGACCATCACCCTGGCGGTCAGCGAAGAGCCCAAGGGCGGCTCGCCCACTGGTCTGCCCACCGGCAAGGTGCTGGGCGCGATGCCCGCGGCCCGGGCGCTCTGAGCGGTGAGGGCGGCCCGCTGCGCGGGCCTGTGAGGGCGCTGCCGCTGCGCGGCTCGCTGTGAGGTCGGCGGCTGCGCCGCCTGTGAGGGAAAAGCGTCGCAAAGACTTTGCGGCCAGCGAGCCTGCGCCTGGCGGCTGTTGCCCCTCACAACGAGCGTAGCGAGTGCCCTCACAGCGGGCGGCGCAGCCAGCCGCGCGCCCTCACAGGCCCACGCAGTGGGCCGACCTCACTGCGCGGGCGCAGGCAGCGCTCCCAGGATGGTCGCCGCCAGCTTGTCGTAGTCGCCATCGAAGTGATGCCCGCCCGGCAGCTTGGCGACCAGCGCGTTGGAGCCCTGCAACTGCGGACAGATGCTGTCGTCCTCTTCGGCGCCGTAGATGCACAGGAAGCGCACACCGCGCATGCGCCGCACCTCCGGCAGGGTCTCAGGACCGTTGTTGTTGTCGGCCACCCAGTTGCTGAGCTGGAACTCGAACACCGCGTGGTCGGACAGGCCCATGCCGGCCGCCAGCAGCACCTTGGCGCGGGTCTCGGCCGGCAGGCCGTTAACGGCAAAGGGCAGCACGTCGGCGCCCTGCGAGTAGCCGATCAGGATCACCTCGCGCTTGTTCCAGGCGGCCAGGTAGTGGCGGATAATCTTGTCGACATCGGCGGCGATGCCGGCCGGGGTGCGCGAAGTCCAGAAGTAGCGCAGGGAGTCAACGCCAACCACCGAGATGCCCTGCGCCTGCAAGGCCGCCGAGACCTCCTTGTCGAGCCCGGCCCAGCCGCCGTCGCCGCTCCAGAGCACCGCGAAGCGCGGGTTGTCCTTGCCGCTGGCGGCGGGCTCCTCGATCACCGGCAAGTCGCCGAGATCGGTAGGCGCGGCGGCGACGCTGCCCTGGCGATGCGCCAGGCGGTGGTAGGCGGCGACGAAGGCGGCGCGCGCGCGGGGACTGGCGGCGTAGTCGTGACCGACGCCGGCCAGCAGCACCTGGCGGGCAGCGGGAATCTGCGCGAGGAACCGGCCGGTGGCCGGCGCGTCGCAGACCGGATCGGCGCTGCCGAGCAGGTTCAACAGCGGCACCGCCAGCTTCGGCGCGGGCAGGAAGTCCACGCCCTTGCCGTCCTTGCGGCGCTGGAAGCGCAGGCCCTCGCCGGGACAGACCGCCTTCTTCAGTTCGAGGTCGGGGCAGAAGCCCAGCAGCAGGCCGGCGGCGAAGGTCTCGGCCGGCGCCTGCGCCAGGGTGGCATAGCCGAGGGTGGCCCCGGCCGAGTAGCCGACCAGCACCGGCGGCCGGTAACCCGGCGCCTTGGCATAGGCCTGGACGAAGTGCGAGAGGTTTTCCAGGTCGCCGTCGGGGAATACGCAGTCACCACCATCGGCTTCGAGATCGGCCATGAACTGGGCGCTGTCGATACCCGCCACCAGCGCGCCCTCGGCGACCAGGGTCTGCGCCAGCTGGCTCATCGCCGGCTGCCAGCCGCCGTCGCCGGACAGCAGCAAGGCAAAGCTCTTCGGGCTGCCCGCAGGGCTAAACACATGCACCTGCCGGAAGCGGCCGTGGTCGAGCACTTGCTCGTTCGCGGCGAGCACCGGCTTGGCGACGGCCGGCTTGGCCGGAGCCGCGGCCAGCAGACCCGGCGCGAACAGGGCCAGCACAACAGTCAGAAGGGCGCCACACAAGACGTGGCGGCGATCCAGGCTCATTTCGTCAGCACTCCCTTGAGGCCGCCGCTGACCAGGGCGGCGATGTCGGTAAAGGCCAGGATCGGCTTCAAGCCGCCCTCGGCGCAGAGATAGCGCGCCTCCCAGGTCGGGTCGAATTTTTCCTTGAAGCTGCGCAGGCCCTGGAAGTTGTAGAAGTTCTCGCCGTGGCGGTAGATCAGCCGCGCCAAGCGCTGCCAGCGTGGCGCGTTGTAATGCTCGGACATGCCCGACATCGGCGCCATGCCCAGGCCAAACTGCGCGTAGCCCTTGGCCTGGCAGTGCAGCATCAGCTGCACGAACAGATAGTCCATCACCCCGCGCGGCGCCTCCGGGGTGTAGCGCATCAGGTCGATGGTCGCCTCGGTCTTGAGCTCGGTGGTCATCACGTTGGCGAAGGCCACCGGCTTGCCGTTTTTGCTGGCGATCGCCACCGGCGTGCGGCTCAGGTAGGCGGGCTCGAAGGAGCCCAGCGAGAATGCCTTCTCGCGGGTCGCATGCTGAGCCAGCCAGGCGTCGGAGATCGCCCGCAACTGCGGCAGCAGCGGCTCCACCTCGGCGGCGGGAATCACCTGGAAGCTCAGGCCGTCGCGCTCGCCCTTGCTGATCGCCTGGCGCAGATGGGCACGCTTGGAGCCCTTGAGGCTGAAGTCCTTGAGCGGCACGAAGGCGTATTCGCCCAGCTTGTAGGCCGACATGCCGACATCGACATAGAGCGCCAGATTGCGGCCGCTGGCCTGGTAGAAGCAGGCGCGGCCGCCGTGCTGGTGAGCCAGCTCGACGAAGCGCCAGATCAGCTCCACCGCCTCGCTTTCGAGACCCACCGGGTCGTACAGCGCCGCCCAGGTGCGGGCGCGCTTGCCGTACATCAGGAAGCTCTTGCCGGACTCGGAGAACAGCAGGCTCTTGTCGCCCATCAGCGCCAGCATGGCGTCGGCCCGGCCCTGGCCGCGGATGATGGCGGCGGCGCGCTCCAGATCTTCCGGCCCGGCCTCCTCGACCTCGCCGCTGGCCGGACGGAACGCCTGCCAGAGCGCAAAGGCGAAGCCGAGCAGCACCACGCTCAGGATCGCGCGCAGGCTGCGCGGCGCATGGGCGTCGAAGGCGAACTGCCACCAGAGGTCGTTGGTGTAGTCGACATCGCGGTAGACGAAGAACATCAGCCAGACGATGGCGCCGAGCACCGCGCCGACCATCAGCAGCCAGTTGAGCGAGAACGGCTGCGCGAACAGCGAGGCGCGGCGGTCGAACTCCTGGCGACCGGCGACCAGGAGCAGCACCAGCACCGACAGCGCACCCAGCTCACCGAGTGCCACGCCCTTGGGCAGGGCGAACACCGCACTGACCATGGCCAGCACCACCGCCGCCCACCAGGCGGCATCCAGGCGCAGCAGCAGGCCACGGGCGACAAACAGCAGGCCCAGGCCGGCAATGCTGCCGAGAAAATGCGCGCCTTCGACAAACACCAGCGGGATGCGCAGCGCCAGGAGCTCGGTGGCTTCGTCGGTAGACGGCGTCACTCCCGACACCAGCAGCATCACGCCGACCGTGAAGGTGGCCACCGACAGGAACAGCGGCGACAGCTCCGCCGCCTGCTGGCGCACCCGGCTCTGGCTGATGGTGCGCCATTCGCGGATCACCAGGAGCAGCACCGCCAGCGCCAGCGGCGCGCCGTAGTAGATGGCGCGATACAGCACCAGGGCACCGGCGATCTGCTCGGCCGGCAGGGCACCGCGGAAGGCGAGCAGCATCACCGCCTCGAACACGCCGATGCCGCCCGGCACATGCGAGATCACGCCCAGAGCGATGGCCAGGGCGAAGAAGGCCAGGAACACTCCGAAGCTGACGCTGGAGGCCGGCAGCAGCAGCCAGAGCACGGCGGCGGTGCAGAGGATGTCCAGCGCCGAGACCAGCAACTGGGCGGCGGCCAGGCGCCAGGACGGCAGCACCAGACTGCGGCCGGCCAGCCGCAGCGGCTCTCCGCGCGCGCAAAGCAGCAGCAGCGCGCCGATGCCGATCAGCACCAGCAGCGCCAACGCCCGCAGCAGCCCGGCCGGCAGTGGCAGCAGGCTGTAGGCGGCCTCCGCGCCCCAGAGCAGACCCAGGGCGCCGATCGCGGTGATACCCAGGCCGAAGCCCCCCGCGACAAAGGCCATCAGCCGCGCCACCTGACCGGGCTCCATGCCGGCGGCACCGTAGACCCGCAGGCGCACCGCGCCGCCGGTGAGCACGCCCAGGCCGACGGTATTGCCCAGGGCATAGCCGGCGAACGAGCCCAGCGCCAGGGTGCGCAGCGGCAGGCGCACGCCCAGATAGGCGAGGCCCGAGGCGTCGTAGCCCGCCAGCGCGACGAAGGACAACAGCGTGAACAGGCCGGCGGCCCAGAGCGCGCTGGCCGGCGTCCGATGAATCTCCGCCAGCACGTCGGCATAGCGGATTTCCTGGGTCAGCCGCTGCAGGGCGAAGAACGCCAGGGCCAGCAAACCGAGCACCAGCAGCGTCGAAAGCCAGGGGCGCAGGGCGGTCAGGAGGGCCTTGAGGCGAGTCAGCATGTAGGGCGGCGGCGGCAGCGGGAGCGAGATTCTACGTCGCCGACAGCCCGCGCCAGCGGCGCAGCTCCGCCATCGCCAACCAGGCCAGCGCCAGCGTCAAAGGCAGCAGGTAGTAGAGGGCGCGAAAGGCCAGCGCCGCACCCAACAGCTCGGACTTGGGCGCCGCCGGCAGCGCCAGCAACAGCACCGACTCGAACACGCCCAGGCCGCCAGGCACGCTGCTGGCGATCGCCGCCGCCATCGCCAGGGCATAGAGGCCCAGAAAGGCGATGTACCCGACGTCCGGCAAGGCCGGCATCAGCAGGTAGAGCGCGGCCGCCGAGCAGGCGAGATCGGCGACGCTCACCGCCAGCTGGCCGGCGGCCTGCGACCAGCCCGGGGCCACCAGGCTGGCGCCGCCGAGCCGAAACGGCCGGCCGGCGCGGCCGGCGGTCAGCCACAGATAGCCCAGCAGCAGCGCCAGATTGACCACGGCGATGGCGCGCACCCAGGGTTCGGCGAGGTGCAGGATCCGCGCCGCCTGGGCGGTCTGCAGCAGCAGCGCGGCATCCAGCACCAGATTCACTCCCAGGGCGAAGGTGATGGCGCACAAGGCGGCAATGCCGGCGATCTGGGCAGCCGAGAGGCCCAGCCGGGAATAGGCGCGCAGCCGCAAGGCGCCGCCGGAGAGCGCCGAAAAGCCCAGGTTGTGGCCCACCGCATAGGCGCTGACCGAAATCGGCCCGACCTGGGCATAGGGCAGCCGGCTGCCGACCAGGCGCACCGCCAGGAGGTCGTAATAGCTGAGCATCCAGTAGCTGCCGGCGACACAGGCCAGGGCGGCGGCCAGTCGCCAGCCGGGCAGGCCCAACAGATGAGCCCGCACCTCGGCCCAGCGCACCTGACCCAGGCTGTCGCTCAGCACCCAGAGGGCGAAGCCGAAAACCGCCAGACTCAGGGCGGCAAGCAAGCGGGATTTCAAGCGCGGGGACATAGGCCGTTGGTCTTAGTGACTCTAGGGAATGCCCGGATTTCGTGTAGTCTGCGGGCTGTGAATCAAATGCTCGTTCAAGTTACTCGGCCCGGGCGCAATGCCCGCGAGCGGCCGCCAGCATAAGCCAGAGCCCGCGAACGGCATGTCAAAAAAACTCATCGCCAGCCGCCTGAAGGATCTCGACCGGGCCGAAAGCTATGGGCAATGGCGCGAGATCGCGCTGGAGCTGGACCGCCTGGAAGGCGCGGACGCCTGGAAGCAGGACGAAACCAGCGACGACTACGACTACCTGCTGATCCGCGAACGCCTGGGGCTGATGCGCGAACTGCGCCGGCGCGGCGATGTCCGCGAGCTGACCTTCCATCTCGCCGAAGGCCTGCACGGCAACCTCGGCAACACTTCCAACCCGCTGCTCTACGGCTATGCGCGCATCGGCAGCAAGCGGCTGATCGAGGAGTACGTCGAGGAGGCCGCGCGCTGCCTGGACTACATCTGCGTCGGCGACTTCCCCAACTTCAGCGACGACGAAAAGGTTCTGTTCTTCAAGCGCACCGGCGCCTCCTTCGGGCGCTCGGCGCTGCTCTTGTCGGGTGGCGCCACCCTGGGCATGTTCCACCTGGGCGTGATCAAGGCGCTGTGGGAAAACGGCCTGTTGCCCAGGGTGCTGTCCGGCTCCTCGGCGGGCTCGATCATCGCCGCCATGGTCGCCACCCGCAGCGACGCCCAGCTGCCGGCGATCTTCGACCCGCACGGCCTCAATCTCGCCGCCTTCCAGCGGGTCAGCTTCGTGAAGATGTTCCGCCACGGCTCGACGCTGATGGACTCGGAGCGGCTGGAAGACTGCCTCACCGCCAACATCGGCGAGGAGAGCTTCGTGCAGGCCTTCGAGCGCACCCGCCGCATCCTCGGGGTGACCGTCTCGCCGGCCGAGCTGCACCAGCAACCGCGCCTGCTCAACTACCTCACCGCGCCCAATGTGCTGGTGCGCAAGGCGGTGCAGGCCAGCTGCGCGATCCCCGGCGTGTTCGACCCGGTGACCCTGCTGGCACGCGACTTCAACGGCGAGGCGGTGCCCTATATGCGCTCCAAGCTGTGGATCGACGGCAGCCTCGCCAACGACCTGCCGCTGCTGCGGCTGGCGCGCCTGCACAACGTCAATCACTACATCGTCAGCCAGACCAATCCGCATGTGGTGCCCTTCCTGCGCGACAACGTCGGCCGCCGGCGCGGTCTGTCCAACCTCACCACCGAACTGGTGAAGGTCGCCGGCCGCGACGTGGTGAAGGTGGCGCGCGAGCATCTCAACTCCTATGCCGCCGGGCGGGTGGTGGACAAGCTCAACGACATCCTCCAGCAGCGCTATTCGGGGGACGTCACCATCTTCCCAGCGCATACGCCAAGGCAGTTGATGCGGATGCTCTCCAACCCCAGCGCCGAGGACATCCGCCAGTACATCCAGGCTGGCGAACGCGCGACTTGGCCGAAAATCGAGCGGGTGCGGATGCAGACCCGCATCTCGCGCGCCTTCGAAGACTGCCTGCAATGGCTGAAGGACCGGGCCGAGGAACGCCAGCTCGCGAAGCTGCGTCCCCGCATCAAGTCCGTTCAGCCCGCCAGAACGACCGCCGAACTGGAAATCAGTGCGCGGACGCATAGCTAGCGAAGAAAATCAGATGGCTGATTTACCCCTCATGGCGGCATGGACGCCCCTTTCCACTCACACTCTCGAACAAGCGCAATGGACAAAGACGCACTCCGTAAAGAGCCCCTGAAAGAACTCATCCCGGCGACCGCCCGTGGTGAAGCCACTCGCCGCAAGCTGCTCGACTCCGCCGAAGCGGAATTCGGCGGCAAGGGTTTCCACACCGCCTCGGTCAGTTCGATCACCCAGCGCGCTGGCGTCGGTCAGGGCACCTTCTATCTGTACTTCCGCACCAAGGAAGAGATCTTCTCCACCCTGGTGAAGGAAATCGGCCGCAATCTGCGCAAGGAGATGGGCGTGGCGGTAGCCGCCGGCAGCAACCGGCTGGATGCCGAGCGCCGCGGCCTGGAAGCCTTCTTCGCCTTTGCCCAGGCCCACCCCGGCCTGTACCGCATCGTGCAGGAAGCCCAGTTCGTCGATGAGCCGGTGTTCCGTGACTACTACGAGCGTCTGGCCAAGGGCTACAGCTCCGGCCTGACCGCCGCCTCGGCGCAGGGCGAGCTCTCGCCGGGTGATGCCGAAGTGCGTGCCTGGGCGATCATGGGCGTCGGTCACATGCTCGGCCTCAAGCACTGCCTCTGGCAGGGCAAGGCGCCGGACAAGGCCCTGCTCGACGAGATCATGCGCTTCGTCGCCGACGGCATCGCGCCACATCCGAAGCTCGGCAAGTAAGAGCACGACCATGGCCGTGCTCCGGACGCTGGGGCTGTACGTCCCCGCGCCACGCCAGACGGCTGCGGAGATCGCCACGGCTTCGGGGCTGCCCGAAGCCGTGATCCGCGACAAGATGGGCATCGTCGAGAAGCCCGTCCCTGGTCCCGACGATCACCCCAACGAGATGGCCTTGCGCGCCGCCCGCGTGGCTTTGTCGCGCGCCGGAATGACGCCTGAGTCGGTCGATGTGGTCATCAGCATCACCGAGGAATACCAGGACTATCTGCTGCAATCGGCCGGCATCGCCGCCGCCCATGCCCTGGGCTGCCATCGCGCCTGGGCTTACGACCTCGGCCAGAAATGCGGCGCCGCGGTGCTGGCCCTCAAGCAGGCGCGCGAGCTGCTGGTCACCGATCCCGAGGTCAACACCGTGCTGATCCTCGGCGGCTATCGCAATGGCGATCTGGTCGACTACCAGGATCACTCCACCCGCTTCCTGTTCAACCTCTCGGCCGGTGGCGCGGCGGCACTGGTGACCCGCGAGGGCGCCGGCTTCGAAATCCTGGGCTCGGCCATCGAGGTGGACGGCTCCTTTGCCGGCGACGTGCGCATCCCGGTGGGCGGCACCCGCGAGCCGGCGACGCCGGAGAACCTGCACAACGTCCGCTTCCGGGTGGCCGACTACGCGGATCTCAAGCGGCGCCTGGAAGCGCGCTCGATGGATCACTTCGAGCGGGTGATCCGCCAGGCCTGCGCACGCTCCGGCTTCGCCCTGGACGGCGTCGCGCATCTGGCGCTGCCGCATTTCAAGCCGGCCGCGCACCGGGCGGTGCTGGACCGCCTGGGGCTCTCGCCCGAGCGCTCGCTGCATCTTTCCCACCACGGCCACATGGGGCAGCTCGACCCCTTGCTGTCGCTGCAACTGGCCTGCGACCGGCGGCGGTTCGCCGCGGGCGAGACGGTGGTGCTGGCGGGTGCGGGAATCGGCTATGTCTGGAATGCTATCGGCTGCCGCAAGACCGCCGACTTCCAGACCCTTGATCCTTGACCTGATTCACTGGCGCAGCCTGCAGAGCCCAGACGCCCCGGCGCTGTTCTTCGCCGGCCGCTGGTACTGCTACCGGGACCTCGAACAGCGCGCCAACCGTCTGGCCCAGCGCCTGCGCGAGCTGGGCGTGCGGCCCGGGGAGCGGGTGGGCATCCTCGCCCACAACCATCTCGCCCATTTCGATCTGATGCTGGCGGCGCCCAAGCTGGGCTTTATCTATACCGCCTACAACTACCGGCTGCCGGCCGCCGAGCTGGCACCCCTGGTGGCGCAGGTGCAGCCCCGCTGGCTGTTTGCCGACCTTCCGCTGTGGCCGCTGGCGGAAACCCTGGGAGCCCCCCTGCGTCCGCTGGCCGACTACGAGGGCTGGCTGGCCGGCGGCGACCCGACGCGCCCCGACGCGCCCGCGCTGACGCCGGAAGACATCCACATGCTGCTGTACACCGGCGGCAGCACCGGCCTGCCGAAGGCGGCACAGCTGCCCTACCGGCAGACGCTCGGCAATGCCCGCGCCACAGTCGCGGCCTGGGGCTTGAGCGCCGAGGATTGCGCGCTGCAGTGCACGCCCTGCTTTCATGCCGCGATTCAGGTCCTGTCGCTGCCGCTGCTGGCTTGCGGCGGCCGGGTGGTGCTGATGCCGGTGTTCGAGCCTGGCGAATATCTGGAGCAGATCGCCCGGCAGCGGGCAACGCTGCTGTTCATGGTGCCGACCATGTACCAGATGCTCATCGACCATCCGACCTTCGCGACCACCGACTTCGGCTCGGTGCGCTGGGCAATCAGCGGCGGCGCGCCCTGCCCGGAGCCGGTGCGCGCGGCCTTTGTCGCGCGCGGGCTGCGCTTCAAGCAGGGCTATGGCCTGACCGAGGCGGGGGTGAACTGCTTCACCATCGACCTTGACGAAGCCGAGCGCTGGCCCGACTGCGTCGGCCGGCCGATGCCGGGCCTGGAGGCGGTGGTACGCAGCGCCGACGGCCAGCCGCGGCAAACCGATGAGGTCGGCGAGCTGACGCTGGCCGGACCGCAGGTGTTTAGCGGCTACTGGCAGCAGCCTGCAGAAACCGCGCAGGCGCTGCGCGCGGGCTGGTTGTGGACCGGCGATCTGGCGCGCGTCGACTCCGCCGGCCGCTTCCGCATCGTCGGCCGCCGCAAGGAGATGTATCTGAGCGGTGGCGAGAACGTCTATCCGAGCGAGGTCGAGGCAGCACTCTTTCGCTGCACCGGAGTCGCCGACTGCGCGGTGCTGGGCCTGCCCGATCCGCTCTGGGGCGAGTCCGGCCTGGCGGCGGTGGTACTGAAAGACGGCCAGCTTGAGGACGGCGAGTCACTGCGTCGCGAACTGCGCCGGCAGCTGGCCGCCTACAAGCTGCCGCGCTGGTTCCAGTTCCTGCCCGCCCTGCCCAAGACCGGCACCGGCAAGATCGACAAGAACGAGATCCGTCGGCGCTACCTCGCCGGCCAGGGCCAAGCACTGCCTTAGCCGGGTCCGGGGCGATCGCGTCAGCGCGGCAAGCCCCCCTGCCAGCAAAAAGTTGCCGCCGGCCGCGACGCTTTGTTTGCGCCCTGCATCCGGGTAAGACCTCCACCACGGCAAGGCTTGCTCATGCGCGCGTCCCTGATCCCCCTAGGCCTGCTGGCCACCTCCCTGCTGACCGCCTGCGGCGGCAGTGGCGACGACAGCAGCAGCGATTACAGCGCCTACAGCGCGTTCGGCGTGATCGGCCAGGCCGACTACGTCAGCGGCAGCGCCAATCGCGGCAGCACCGCCAGCGCCAAGTCGCTGGCGCAGCCGCTCGGCGGCGTGGCCAGCAATGGCACGCTGCTCTACATCGCCGACTACGGCAACAGCCGCGTGCTCGGCTACAGCACGGTGCCGACCAGCCCGGCGACCGACGCCGGCTTCGTGCTCGGGCAACCGGACGCCGTCACCTCGCTGCCTTCGCCGGCCGCCAACAACCGGCTGGCGTTGCCGTCCAAGGCCGCGGTCGGCGACGGCAAGCTGGCGGTGGCCGACTCCGGCAACAACCGGGTGCTGATCTGGAACAGCCTGCCCACCGCCGCCACCCCGGCCGATGTGGTGATCGGCCAGGCCGACTTCAGCAGCGACGACCCGGGCCTGAGTGCGACCGCGCTCAACAACCCGACCAGCGTGGCGATCGCCAACGGCAAACTGATCGTGGTCGACCAGGGCAACAACCGGGTGCTGATCTGGAACAGCCTGCCCACCGCCAGCAACACCGCCGCCGACGTGGTGATCGGCCAGAGCAGCTTCGTCACCAACGCCAGCGACGACGAAGACACCGGCCTCAACAAGCCCACCGATGTCTGGACCGACGGTTACCGCCTGCTAGTCGCCGACACCAGCAACAACCGCGTGCTCTATTACTCGCAGCTGCCGCGCAGCAGCGGTGCGGCGGCGACCTATGTCATCGGCCAGAGCGATTTCTCGCGCACCGTCGCCGGCATCAGCCAGACCTCGCTGAACGCGCCCACCGGCGTCGCCTCCGACAGCACCCGCATCTACATCGCCGACGCCAGCAACAACCGGGTGGTGAAGCTGGACAGCTTCCCGATCGCCAACGGCGCCGCCTACAGCGCGGTCTACGGCCAGGACAGCGACACCTACACCACCCGCCTGGCCAATGACACCGACCACGACGGCGATGTCGACAGCGCGCCCAGCAGGGAAACCCTGTCGACGCCGACCGGCGTCGCGGTAGTCAGCGGCACGCTCTACATCACCGACCGCAACAACCACCGGGTGCTGGAGTTCCAGCCGTGAGACCAGGCCTCGCGGCGCTAGTCGCCGCTCTGCTGTTGGCGGCCTGTGATGGCACCAGCGTCAGCGAGGGCACGCAACCGGTGGCGCTGACCGTGAACCTGGCCGGGGCCACCGGCACGGTCGCGGTCAGCGAGTGCATCCTCAGCCAGGCGACCGCGACGCTGTACTTCGACGGCAACCTGGGCCTGAGCAGCGGCGACTTCAGCGCGCGGGCGGTGTGGACTTCCAGCGATCCCGGTGTGGTGGCGGTCAGCAATGGCGAGCTGCCGGCGGCCGGCGGCAGCGGCTATTACGCCGCCGGGGTGTTGCTGCCCCGGCGCACCGGCATAGCCCAGGTCACCGCCAAGTACCTGGACTTCACCTCGACCATGACCGTCGAGGTGCAGCCGGTGCTGATGACGCTGGAACCGCAGCTGAGCGAGATTGCCGAACGCAGCAGCCAGAGCTTTGAGCTGAAGCTGACCTCCAGCAGTGGCCTGGTGGTGGGCGCGGCGGAGGGCATCGGCTGGTCGATTGACCAGGCGGTGACCAATGCCAATGTCGATAGCGGCGGCAAGCTCACCGCCAATGCCGCAGGCGATGCACACTTCACCCTGCGCGCGCAGCCAGTCGGTTGTGATCGCAGCGCCAGCATGAGCCTGAAGGTGAGCGCCATCGACCACCTGAGCTATAGCCGCGAACAGCCGGAGGCGCTGCTGCCGGTGGGCTATAGCGATCTGCTCAAGGTGTACGCCCACTTCGCCGACGCAGGCAGCCCGCCGCAGAACCTCACCGCGCAGCTGAGCTATGAGGCCGACGACGACGAGATCATCGGGCTGTCGCTGGGCAGCGACTACCTGCTGGTGACGGCGCTGGATACCGGCAGCAGCGGTGCCAGCGCCCGCTTCGAGCCGGATAACGGCAGCGCGCTGAGCCTGACGCTGCCGAGCTATGGCACCGAGGACCTGGAACCTAGCGATCTGCGTCTGACTCCGGACTCGCAGCGCCTGGTCTATCCGGCCACCGGCTTGGTCAGCGCGCTGGCGCTGTTCGAGGACGGCATCGAGCGGCCGGTATCGCGGCATGTGGTCTGGAGCAGCTCCGACAGCAACCTGCTGACGGTCAATGGCTCCGGCGATTCGGCCGGCGAGATCAGCACCGCCAACGTCGACTACAGCGGCCAGGTGTATGCCGCGCTGGGCAGCCATACCGCCTCCAGCGCCGTGCTGGTCTACAAGAACGATGGCTCCTGAGACCTGAGCGCGCGGAGACTGTCTGTGCGGCCATTGCGGCCATACTGATTCGTGAATATGGTGTCATCATTCGTCTGTCGAATGCGGTCCCATTATCTGGAGTCGGTCATGTCCATCCTCCGCAAGCTGCCGGCCCTGGTGGCGCTGAGCCTCGCTTCTGGCGCCTACGCGCAGACCAGCCTGGAGTTGCCGCATGCGCTGCAGCCGCTGCTGCCGCTGCCCAGCGTCACGATCCCGCCGCTGCCGCCGATCCCGCCGCCTTGGCTGACCCTGCCCTCGGTGCCGCCGCTGCCGGTCATCCCGATCGGACCGCGCCTGCAGGGAGACATCCCGATCCAGTACAAGGCCACCAAGCTCACCATCCATTACGACACCCAGTCGCCCTACCCGGTCAGCTACACCCTGACCGGCATCGTCGGCTCGCCCTAGAACGCCACACCGCCAAACCCGCCGCCCCGGCCGCCGCCAGGGCGGCTTTTTTGTGCCCGGCAAGCACCCGCAAACCTGACTGACAATTCACGTAAAACCACGATAAGCGTCAGATTCAGAAGATATTTCTCCCGACGAACGGTCATTATTTGGATTGCCTGCGGCAGCGGCCGCGCTTACGGTATCAGCCATCGCCCCTCGCGGCGCACAGCGTGCACAACCCTCCCCGCGGGGAGGGTCGACTCAGGGACGAGTCACCCGGCCCACCGCAAGGTGGGCCGTTTTTATTGGCGCGCTGGGCGAGCGCGGTCCAAGGCCGCACAAAGCTGCTCGGCGCCATCGATCAGGCGCGGCCCGGCACGGGTCAGCAGGTCGGCGTTGACCGCGTAGATCCGCCCCTGCGCCTGCACCGGCGCCTGCGGAAAGCGCGCCCAATAGGCCCGCACCGCCGCCACATCGCGCTCGCCGTGGATCACCACCTCCGGCCGAGCCGCCAGCACCGCCTCGTCGCTGACCGGCGCCGCCAGGGTCGGCAGACCGGCAAAGACGTTGATGCCGCCGCAGAGCGTGATTGCCTGGCTGATCGGGCTGGCGCGGTTGACCGTGTAGGGCGGCGCGGTTTCGATCTGGAAGAACACCCGCAGCGGCGGGGCCTCGGCGTAGCGCTGTTGCAGGCGCGCCAGCCGGCGCCGGTAGTCGGCCGCCGCGGCTTCAGCCTCGGCACCGCGACCCAGCCAGGCGCCGATGCGCTCCAGCGCGTCCGCCACTTGCGTGAGGCTCTCAACCCGCACCGGCTCCACCCGCAAGCCCAGCCGGCGCAGGCGGGCAATGGTGGTCGGCGAAGTGCCGCCGTCCCAGGCCAGCACCAGGCTGGGACGCAGGCCCAGCAGCACTTCCAGATTGACCTGGCTGGCGTCGCCGACCACCGGCAGCCGGCGCACGGCTTCCGGGAAATCGCTGTAGGCGATCACGCCCACCAGTTGCTCGCAGCCGCCAACCGCGCAAACCAGTTCGGCCAGATGCGGCCCCAGGGCCACCACCCGCTCGCCGGCGCTGGCAACACCGGCAGACAGCAGCAACCCCAGCGCCAGCGCGGCGCGCCGCACCACCGACCTCACAGCAGGGTGCCGGTGGTGAATACCGCGAAGCCGGCCAGCAGGATCAACAGCGCGCGGGTCTGCATGCGCAGCACCTCGCGCAAGGCGGACTCCAGATTGGGCGCCACCACGCGGCTGCCGTCGGCCTCCTCCGCCGCCAGCGCGCCGGAAGCGACTTCGGCCAGCACCGCCCAGCTGTGACTGCGCCAGCCGTGCTGGTAGTCCAGCTCGCCGACCCGCCGCCAGGCGGTGAGGGCGTCATCCATGCTGCCGGCCAGGGCGAACAGCGCCGCGCACAGGCGCACCGGCAGCCAGGCGGCGAGACCGTGCAGCTGCGCCGCCGCGTTGGCGGCGGCGGTCTGCGGCTCCAGCGCCTCGACCTGCGCCGGCAGGCGGCTGGCAACACGGTAGAACACCGCGCCCGCCGGCCCCACCGCGACAAACCAGAGCAGCACGCCGAACAGCCGCTCGTGACTCTGGATGAACAGCGCACCCAGCAGACTGCGGTGGCTGGCCTCCGGCTCCGGGCCGTGCTGCAGCCGCCGCGCCAGCCGCGCCACCTCGGGCTGATCGCCGGCGGCGCGCGCCGCCAGCAAGGCCTGCACGTCGTCGGCGAGATCGCGTGGCCCCAGGCAGAGGAACAGCACCAGCCCGCCGAACAAGCCCTGCAGGAACAGCCCCGGCAGCAGGCTTTGCACCAAGGCGGTGGCTGCCACCGCCAGCGCGGTCAAGAGCCAGGGTAGCGCGGCGCTGCGCGCCAGCAGGGCACCGAGGCGGACCTTATCCAGCGTGCGCAGGATCGCCCGCAGCAGCACCGGCTGACCAAAACCCAGGCCGTGCGGCACCAGCCGCTCGGCGGCGAGCGCCAGCAGCACCGCGAGGAAATTCATCGCGGGAACTCCACCAGCGCCAGCAGGCGCGGCCAGTCGAACCAGGGGCCGGGGTCGGTCTTGCGCCCCGGCGCGATGTCGCTGTGGCCGACGATGCGTTCGGGCTTCAGCGCCGGGTAAGCGCGCATGGCCGCCACCACCAGCCGCGCCAGCGCCACGTACTGGGCGTCGGTGAACGGCCCCTGCTCGTCGCCTTCCAGCTCGATGCCGATGGAAAAATCATTGCAGCGCTCGCGGCCGTCGAAGCAGCTCTCGCCGGCATGCCAGGCGCGCTGCGTGGTCGGCACGTACTGATGCACCCGGCCGTCGCGGAACACGCAGGCGTGGGCCGAGACCTTGAGCCCGGCGATGCTGGCGAAGTAGGGATGCGCCGTCGGTTCCAGGGTGCCGGCGAAGAACTGGTCGATGTAGGCGCCGCCGTACTCGCCCGGCGGCAGCGAGATGTGGTGCACCACCAACAGGCTCACCAGCTCGCCCTCGGGCCGCGCATCGCAATGCGGCGACGGCCATTGCAGGGTGTGCGACCAGCGGCCGGTGGCCGGATCGAGCGCCGGCAGCGGCAGCAGCATCTCCGGCGGCGGACCGGAACTTGCCGGGCGGGCGATGTTCATAGCGGAGCAGTGCGGCCGGCGACGCGCCGGGCATCCCACGTATGCTGCGCACCTTTCACGACACTCTCTTCGACGGCAGTCATGCCCTATCCGATTCCTGTGTTTCCGCGCCTGAAGCAATGGTCCTTCCGTGGCGCCGTCGGCGCCACGCTGCTCGTCCTCAGCGGTTGTGCCGCACTGGCCCAGCCGCAAACGCCTACGCCATCTCCACCGGCGCCAATCGGCGCTCCGGTTGCCGCCCCGCTGCCGGATGCGCCGCTGAGCTACCGCAAGCATATCTTGGCGAACGGCCTGACGCTGCTGGTGCACGAGGACCACAAGGCGCCGCTGGTGTCGGTGCAGGTCTGGTACCACGTCGGCAGCAAGGACGAGAAGCCCGGCAAGACCGGCTTCGCGCACCTGTTCGAGCACCTGATGTTCAACGGCTCGGCGCATCACGACGACGAGTTCTTCCGGCCTCTGGAGGCCGCCGGCGCCAGCCTGATCAATGGCACCACCAATAGCGACCGCACCAATTTCTACGAGACCGTGCCCACCGAGGCGCTGGACCTGGCGCTGTGGCTGGAATCCGACCGCATGGGCCAGCTGCTGCCGGCGGTCACCCAGGCCAAGCTCGACGAACAGCGCGGCGTGGTGAAAAACGAAAAGCGCCAGCGCGAGAACCAGCCCTACGGCAAGGTCGACGAGCTGCTGACCCAGGCGCTCTATCCGGTCGGCCATCCCTATTCCTGGACCACCATCGGTTCGATGGAGGATCTCGACCGCGCCTCGCTGGCAGACGTCCACGACTGGTTCCGCCGCTACTACGGCCCCAACAACGCGACGCTGGTGCTGGCCGGCGACATCGGCTTCGACGACGCGGTAGCGCGGGTGGAGCAGGCCTTCGGCAGCATCCCGCCCGGACCGGCGGTGACCCGCCAGGACGAATGGGTGGCGCCACTGACCGAGGAGCGCCGGCTGACCCTGCCCGACCAGGTCACCCAGCCGCGCCTGTACCGTGCCTGGAACGTCGCCCGTCGCGGCAGCGCCGACAGCCTGATGCTCGGCTTTGCCGGCGACCTGCTGGCCGGCGACAAGGCCAGCCGCCTGTACCGGCGCCTGGTCACCCGCGACGGCCTGGCCACCGCGGTGTCGGCCGACATCGACCCCGGCGAGCTGAGCTCGCAGTTCGTCATCACCGTCAGCCTCAAGCCGGACGCCGACCGCGTCGCCGCCGAGGCTGCGCTGGACGAGGAGCTGGCGAAGTTCGCGCAGCAGGCCTTTCCCGCCAGCGAGCTGGAGCGGATCAAGACCCGGCTCTACGTGATGCGCCTGGCCGGCCGCGAGAGTGTCGCTTCCAAGGCCTCCGAGCTGGCCTCCTGCCAGGTATTCCTGGGCTCGCCGGAAGCCTGCGAGCGGCAGTGGCAGACCCAGCGCGAAGCCACGCCCGAAGCGGTGCGCGCCGCCGTGCAGCGCTGGCTGACCCCGGGGCAGATCCGCCTCGCGGTGTTGCCGTCACCGGCCCTTGCGGCCGGTAGCGGCGGCGACCTCGACCGTCGGCAGCTACCGGCGGTGGGCGAGCCGGCCGGCATCAAGCTGCCGCCCTTGTCGCGCTTTCGCCTGAGCAATGGCATCGAGGTGCTGCTCGCCGAGCGCCACGAGGTGCCGCTGGTGCGGCTGGCGCTGCTGTTCCCCTGGGGCACGGCGGCGCAGCCGGAGGCCGGCAACGTCGAGATGCTGCTGGGCATGCTCAGCGAGGGCGCGGCCGGCCTGAGCGCCGAGCGGCTCACCGAAGCCTATGGCGACCTCGGCGCCAGCTTCGGCGTCGATACCGATGCCGACTCGGTGGCGATCACTCTCGGCGCCACCCGCGCGCGCCTGCCGGAATCCTTGCAGCTGTTCCTGCGCAATCTGCGCGAGCCGAGCTTCCCAGCCGACGCCCTGGCGCGCCGCCAGCAGCGCAAGCTGGCCGGGCTGCGCGCCAATACCGCCAGCCCCGGCGGCATCCTCGGCCTCAACCAGTACCGGCTGATGTACGGCGAGCATCCCTACGGCCGCTTCAACAGCCTGCCGCGCCTGGAAGCGGCGACCCTGGCGCTGAACACCGACAGCCTGCGCAGCCTGGCGGCGCGCTTCCTGCGTCCGGAGGGCGCGCGTCTGCTGGTGGTCGGCGATGTCGATGTCGCCAGCCTGCAGCCACTGCTGGAAGCGCAGTTCGGCAGCTGGCAGGGCGACTCCACGGTAGCGGCGGCGATCAGCGCCCTGCCGCCGGTGAGCGCGCCGGCGCCCAGGATCTATCTGTTCGACAAGCCGGGCGCCGAGCAGACCCTGATCGCCGCCGCCGACCTGGCGCCGACCCTGAACGATCCCCAGCGCGAGGCGATGGAACTGGCCAATGCGGTGCTCGGCGGCCTGTTCACCTCGCGGCTGAACATGAATCTGCGCGAGGACAAGCACTGGAGCTATGGCGCCTCCAGCGGACTCGGCGAGGCGGTGGGGCCGCCACTGTTCTACGTGCAGGCGGCGGTGGAACGCGAACACAGCGCCGACGCCCTGCGCGAGGCGCGCGCGGAAATCGCCGCGCTCGGCGGACCGCGCCCGCCCAGCGCCGAGGAGCTGGACGCGGCGCGCAAATCCCTGGTGCGCACCCTGCCCGGCGCGGCGGAAACCGCCGACGGTGTGCTCGATCTCTACCGGCGCCTGCTGGTCTACGGCCTGCCCGAGGATCACTACAGCGGCTACGCGGCGCGGCTCTCGGCGCTGGACGCGAAGGCGGTGACCGCGGCGGCGCGGCGGCTGGCGCGGCCGGAGGCGCTGAGCTGGTTCGTGGTCGGCGACCTCGCCAGGATCGAGGCCTCGGTGCGGGCGCTGAAGCTGGCGCCGGTGACGGTGCTGGCGGCGGACGGGACGGTGTTGCGCTAAGGCGAGGGCTCGCGTCCACTCGGTGCGCGAGTGCCCAGCGACTTTCGGAGGGGCCGCGGACGAGCGCTGCTACGCGGCGCGGCCTTCGGCCCCGGACCGAATCTGGCGGCCTTACTCGGTGCTGCCCAGCTCGCGCACGAAGGTGTAGCGCGCCGGCTCGGCGACCAGGGTGTCGAAGGCCTTGCTCCCGCTGTTCTCGCTACCGAGATCGAACGGCAGCTGCAGGATGAAGATGCCGGTGCCCAACACCGTGGTGACCAGGCCCAGCGGCCGCACCAACAGCAGATCGAAAGCCATGGCGCCAGCCGAGGGCGCTTCGTCGACCTGGCTCAGGCTGCTGTCGGAGGCCTGGGCAGCACCACCGGCGAGCAAGGCGGCGAGCAGCATCGGGGCGAGCTTGTTCATGGGCACTCCACAGGGGGTTGATCTGTGAGGGCAGGCTAGTAATGGCCTATGGCGCTGTCAATCCAGCGGCGACAATGGCGGCATGATCCATCTCGTTCTGCACCAGCCGGAAATCCCGCCCAACACCGGCAATCTCATCCGCCTCGCCGCCAACACCGGCGTGGCGCTGCACCTGATCCATCCGCTCGGCTTCTACCTGCGCGACAAGGATCTGCAGCGCGCCGGCCTCGATTACCACGAGTGGGCCAGAGTGCAGGAGCACGCCGACTTCGCCGCCTTCCGCGCCGCGCTGCCGCAGGCGCGCATCTGGGCCTTCAGCACCCGCGCCGAACGCCTCTACAGCGAGGCCAGCTTCTTCGACGGCGACGCCCTGCTGTTCGGCAGCGAGACTCGCGGCCTGCCGCAGGCGCTGCTCGACAGCCTGCCCGCCGAGCAATGCCTGCGCCTGCCCATGCTGCCCGGCTCGCGCTCGCTCAACCTCGCCAATGCGGCGGCGGTGGCGGTCTACGAGGCCTGGCGGCAGCTGGGTTTTGCCGGCGCGAACTAGAGGGTGAGGGCTACTGGCAGAAGCTCGCCAGCTGCTCCAGCGTGTAGGTGCTCTGCTGGCCCTTGAAGTTGAACGTGATCGCGCCGCCGCTGAGAAATTCCACCTCGTAGCGCGTGTTGCTGCCATCGGTAATCGCCACCCGGCCGCTGGTGCTGACGCCGCTGCCGTTGATGGTGACCGGCTGCAGCGTCTGCAGGTTCAGCTTGCCGGCAAAGCAGCGGCGGGTGTTGCTGGCGAAACCCAGGCCGCCATCCAGGCGCAGGCTCTCGACTCCGGAGCTGAAGCTGCTTCGCTGCTGCAACTGGTCGAACAGCAGGGTGCCGCTGAGCTGCGCCCGGTGGTCGACCACCGTCAGCGTGCCCGCCAGGGTTTCGCTGTCGCCGTTGGCGTCGCTGATGCTGAGAAAGTTGAACAGCCCGCTGCTGGTGCTGTCTTCGCCGCCCTGCGCGGCTTCCTTGTAGGTCAGGCTGAACGGCGTCGTGCCCTGACCGACGGCGCCCTCGTACCGCGCGCAGCTGCTGGCGGTCTGGGCGGTGTCGGTGCAGCGCTCGAGCAGACGGCCGTTGACAGTGGTGCGGCTGATTTCCTGGTTGGCGTTGTCGCGACTGATGTCCACGCACTGGTTGGCGAGCGTGGTGCCGTCCTCGGCATACAGCGTGCCGTCGTCGGTGGTGAAGCTGGCGTTGCCGCCACCATTGCAGGCGCGGGTGCTGGTGCCCTTGGGCTGCGCCGCCTTGGCCTGGCCAGCGTTCTGCTGACGCGCGTTCAAGGCCTTCGCGCTGGCCATCAGGGCGGGACTGGCGCTGGCGGTGCTGGCTTCCAGGCTGCCGCTGCCGCTCAGGCCGGGCAGGCTGCCGGCGATCACCACCACCGCCGCCACCTCGTCGGCGGACTTGAGCGTGACGGGCGTGGAGGCATCCGGCGTGCCCTGCAAATCGCCGCCGCCACCGCAGGCCAGCAGCTGCATGCCCAGAAAGCCCGCGATAGGCAGATGAAGCCAGTGTTTCATTTGGGTTCTCCCTCGAATCGGTTGGAATGATGCGGCGGCAGCAGCCACTTCCCAGTGCCTGCGCTGCGGCAGCTTAGCGGCAGCGGATGCGGCGGTCGATCAGTGCTGCTCGGAACGCAGCGGCCGCTGCGCCAGGGTGGAAACCGCTTCCACCGGCTTGATCTCGCCGGCGATCACCTTGGCGATCTCGCGGGTGATCGGCGTATCGACGCCCAGGCGGTCGGCCAGCCGCAGGACCTCGGCGGCGGCCTTGGCGCCCTCGACCACCTGGCCGATGGTGGCGGCGGCCTCGGCCGGGGTCTTGCCCTCGGCCAGCAGCAGGCCGAAACGGCGGTTGCGCGACTGGTTGTCGGTGCAGGTCAGCACCAGGTCGCCGAGGCCGGCGAGCCCCATGAAGGTCTCCGGCTTGGCGCCGGCGGCGACGCCCAGGCGCATCAGCTCGCTCAGGCTGCGGGCGATGAAACCGGCGCGGGTGTTGGCGCCCAGGCCCAGGCCGTCGGCGATGCCGACGCCGATCGCCATGACGTTCTTGGCGGCACCGCCGATCTCGACCCCGATCACGTCGTCGGAGGGGTAGGCGCGGAAGCCGTCACCATGGAACTCGTGCGCGATCTTCTCGGCAAAGGCCTTGTCGCTGGAGGCGATCACCACCGCCGTCGGCAGGCCCATGGCCAGCTCCTTGGCGAAGGTCGGGCCGGAAAGGATGGCCACCGGATGGCTCTCGGGCAGACCGGCCGCGATCACCTCGTGGGCCATGCGCGCGCTGCCCGGCTCCAGGCCCTTGCAGGCGCAGACGATGCCCTGCCCCGGCCGCAGCAGCGGCGCCACCGCCCGCACGGTGCTGGCCAGGGCGCTGCTGGGCGTGGCAATCAGCAGGTCTTCGGATTCCGCCACCGTGTAATGGAGGTCGGAGAGCGCGCGCAGCTTGGCCGGGAACGGCAGGCCGGGCAGGTAGTCGGCGTTTTCGCGCGCCGACTCCATCACCGCCATGCTGCCGTGGCTGCGTCCCCAGAGCAGGGTCGGGTGGCCGCGGCGGGCAAGATGGATGGCCAACGCGGTTCCGAACGAACCGGCGCCGAGCACTGCCAGCCGCGCCTGCACCGGAGTCGCCCCTTAGTGGGCGACCACCGCCGGCGCGGGAGCGGCGGCGGCGCGGCGGTTGCGGTGTTCGAGGAACAGCGCTTCAAAGTTCACCGGCTGCAGCAGCACCGGCGAGAAACCGGCGCGCTGCATCAGGTCGGCGACGCTCTCGCGGGCGAAGGGGAAGATGGTGTTGGGGCAGAACACGCCCAGCACGCCTTCGACGTCGGCCGGGTTCTCGAAGCCGCGGATGGTGAAAATGCCGGCCTGGTGCGCCTCGATCAGAAAGGCGGTTTCGCCGGTCGGCAGCTTGGCGGTGACGGTCACCGACAGCGTCACCTGGAAGTTGTCATTGCCGACGTTCTGCGCATTGGTGTTGAGCGCGATGTCGATGGCCGGCTGCTCGGTGCGGGCGAAGATCGCCGGCGCCTGGGGGATCTCGATGGAAGCGTCCTTGAGGTAGATCTTCTGCAGCAGCACCTGCGGTCCGGTGGCGGGCGCGGTCTGGGGAGCGGCGGTATCGGTCATGGGAATTCAAAAGGTGGAAAAACAAACGGCGCGCCAGCCCAAAGGGGCGGCGCGCTAGGGCGCACAGTCTAGCGTCTGGGCGCCGGACTAGTCTTTCAGCAGCGGGTCCAGCCCGCCGGCGCGCTCCAGCGCGGCCAGATCGTCGAAGCCGCCGACGTGGGTATCGCCCACGTAGATCTGCGGCACCGTGCGACGGCCGGTACGTTCCATCATCTCCTGGCGGACGGTGGGGTCGCGGTCGACCTGTACCTCCTCCGGCGTCACACCCTTGCTGGCCAGCAGGCGCTTGGCCAGCGTGCAATACGGGCAGTAGCCGGCGGTGTACATCCGCACCGGTTTCATCGTTACTTGGCCGTCACCGGCAGGCTGGCGCCGACCCAGGCGTTGAGGCCGCCGGCCAGCGGATAGACCTCGGCGAAGCCGGCCTGCTTGAGCAGCAGCACCGACTCGCGGGCGGTGCCGCCCAGCGCGCAGTAGACGATCAGGGGCTTGGATTTGTCCTTCTCCAGCTCGGTGAGCCGGGCCTTGAGCTTGTCGTGCGGGATGTTCACCGCGCCCAGCAGATGGCCCTTCTTGAAGTCGGCCACCGGGCGTACGTCGATGACGCGGGCATCGCGGTCGTTGATCAGACGCACCGCCTCGGCGGGCGGCAGCTTCTTGCCCCCGGTGAACGAGCCGTGGACTTCATTGGCGATCATCGCCAGCACGGCGGCGCCCAGTGCGGCCATCAGCAGCGGGTGGGCGGCGGCAAACTGCAGGAGCTCTTGCATCGAATCCATCGGGAATTGAGGTAGATTGGATTATCTCACTGCTGATACCGCCTCGAAAGGCGCCTGCCAACTTGCGTGTTCCGTTTGCCCTGCTGATGTTTGCCGCCGGACTGGCCGTCTCGGCAAGCGGCCCGGTCTCTGCTGGAGACAGCAAAACCGGGGCCAAGCCGGCCGCCAGCCAGAAGGAACTGGACCGGGTGCGCAACCGCATCGAGGCCCTGGGCCGCTCCCTGGACAAGGACCGCGGCCAGCGCGACGCCCTGGACGACCAGATCGAATCCGCCGAGAAGAGCCTGGCCGCCAGCCAGGCGACCCTGAACCGGCTGACCGAGGAGTTGGCCGCTCGTCAGGCCGAGCTGACCCGCGCCCAGACCGCCCGCGACCTCGCCCAGCAAAGGCTGGGCAGCGAGCGTCTGGCCCTGGCCCAGCAGCTGCGCGCCGCCTTCGTCAGCGGCCAGCGCGACCAGATCAAGCTGCTGCTGTCGCAGGACAGCGCGCTGCCGGTGGGCCGGCTGCTGACCTATCACGACTACCTGGGCCGCGCCCGCGCCGACCGGGTGCGCGGCATCGAGGCCGACCTCAAGACCCTGGACGAGGCAGAAGCGCGCATCCGCAGTGAAACCGCGCGCATGGCCGAGGCCAAGGCCCAGCACGAAATGGCGCTGAAGGAAGAGCTGCGCCTGAAGCGCGAGCGCGAGCAATTGCTGGCGCGCCTCAACGAGCGCATCGGCGACGAGGAAGACCAGCTCAAGCGCCTGCAGCGCGGCGAGCAGGAACTGGTGAAGCTGCTCAGCACCGTCCGCGACGTGCTTGCCGACGCGCCGGTGACCACGCCCAAGACCCTCGACCGCGACGGCCAGCCGGCGCGCCCCTTCGGCCAGGCGCGCGGCCGCATGGGCTGGCCGGTGCGCGGCCCGCTGCTGGCCAACTACGGCGACCCCAAGGTCGGCGGCAAGCTGAGCTGGAAGGGTTTATGGATCGCCGCCGAGCGCGGCACTCCGGTAGCCGCCTCGGCGCGCGGCCGGGTCGCCTATGTCGGCTACATGCACCGTTATGGCCTGATCGTGATCCTCGAACACGAAGACGGCCACTTCACGCTCTACGGACATCTCGACGGCACGGCGGTGAAGGCCGGAGACAATGTCCCAGCCGGCGCCAACCTGGGCAGCGTCGGTGATTCCGGCGGACACGACCGCACCGGCCTGTACTTCGAGGTGCGCAAGGGCACCGAGCCGTTGGACCCGCGACTCTGGCTGGCGCCCTGATCCGGGTTTCTGTCCGGCGCACCAGCCGCCACCACAACCGAACCGCCTGTCTGTCACTTTCGGCGGCCGCACGAAAACGCTGTGGTATTGTCCAACCCCTCGGTTTCCGTCCTACCTTCGTCATTGATTTCCATGTCTTCCAGAGTCCGTCTCACCCTCGCCCTGGCCACCGGTGCGGTCCTCGGCATCGGCGTCACCCTGACCCACGGCGTGTTCGCCGAGAAGCAGGCGCCCAGCAGCGACACGCTGCCGTTGAAGGACTTGCAGGCCTTCGTCGAAATCCTCAACCGGGTGAAAAACGACTACGTCGAACCGGTCAGTGACGACAAGCTGCTGGAAAACGCGGTGCGCGGCATGCTCGCCGGGCTCGACCCGCACTCGTCCTATCTGGACAAGGACGAGTTCAAGGACATGAACACCACCACCACCGGCAAGTTCGGTGGCCTGGGCATCGAAGTGCAGATGAAAGACGGCCTGGTGTTCGTGGTCAGCCCGATCGACGACACCCCGGCAGCCAAGGCCGGCATCCAGTCCGGCGACTTCATCGTCAAGATCAACGAAGACACCGTGCGCGGCCTGTCGCTGAAAGAAGCGGTGGACAAGATGCGCGGCGATCCCGGCAGCAAGATCAGCCTCACCGTGGTGCGCCAGTCGGCCGACAAGCCGCTGGTGTTCGACATGAAGCGCGACACCATCAATGTCGCCTCCGCCAAGGGCAAGCTGCTGGAGCCGGGCTACGGCTACCTGCGCGTCAGCCAGTTCACCGCCACCACCGGCAAGCTGGTGCAGGAGGAGCTCAAGAAGATCAAGAAGGACGGCGACCTGCGCGGCCTGGTGCTGGACCTGCGCAACAATCCGGGCGGCGTGCTGAATGCCGCGGTGGATGTCTCCGACGCCTTCATCGACAAGGGCCAGGTGGTCAGCATCAAGGGCCGCGACCCCGACTCCAACCGGGTGTTCAACGCCACCAGCGGCGACGAGCTCGCTGGCCGGCCGATCGTGGTGCTGGTCAACGGTGGCTCCGCCTCGGCGGCGGAAATCGTCGCCGGCGCCCTGCAGGACACCCACCGCGCGGTGATCGTCGGCAGCAAGACCTTCGGCAAGGGCTCGGTGCAGACCATCCTGCCGCTGGCCAACGACAGCGCCATCAAGATCACCACCGCCCGCTACTACACCCCCTCCGGCCGCTCGATCCAGGCCGAGGGCATCGAGCCGGACATCAGCTTTCAGCCGGTGAAGATCAGCAAGGCCGATGGCGACCCGTTTGAAGGCATCCGCGAGAGGGAAGCCGACCTCAAGGGGCGCCTCGACAATACCGACGCCGCCAAGGCCGACGAGGCCAAGAAGGCGGAAGCCAAGGCCGCCGCGGACAAGATCGCCGCCGACGAGCAGAGCCTGGCCGAGACCGACTACCAGCTCTACGAAGCGCTGAACCTGCTCAAGGGCCTGACCATTGCCCGCGGCTACTGAGTAGCCCGGCGCGCAACAAAAAAGCCCGGCACTGCCGGGCTTTTTTGTTGGCTACCACTGGCAGCCGGCGATGTGCCTGCCCTGAGGATTGCGCTAGACCTCGCTCTCGTGGGTCAGGAAGCGACGCACCTCTGACAGCCGCCGCCGCGACACCGGCAGCAGCGCGGTGGAGTGCCGCACCCTCAGGCCGTGGGCGGAATCGTCGTCTTCCTCGGCGCCGCGGCGGCGCTCCAGGCTGGCGATGTACTTGGTGGCGACCAGGGCCTTGCGGTGGATGCGCAGGAACAAGGGCGCCAGGTCCTCCTCCAGCGTCTTCAGCGACTCCTCGATCAGCACCTCGCCGTGCAGATGGCAGACGGTGGTGTATTTCTGGTCGGCGAGGAAGTACAGCACGTCGTCCACCGGCACCCGCACCAGGCCTTCGCGGGTGGTGGCGAGGATGAACTCGCGCGCCGGCTTGGCATTGGGGTCGTGGGCCGGCGGTGCCGGCTTCTGGGCGCGCGAGAGCTTGCGCACCTTGAGCAGGGCGTCGCGCAGCTTCTCCTTGCGGATCGGCTTGAGCAGATAGGCGTCCGCCTGCGCATCGAAGGCCGACAGCGCGTGCTCGGCGTAGGCGGTGGTGAAGATCACCGCCGGCGGGGTATCGAGCTGGGCCAGCTGCCGGGCCACGGTGATGCCATCGACGCCGCCCATGCGCACGTCGAGCAGCACCAGATCGGGCTCTTCGTCCTCGATCAGGTCGAGGGCGGTCTCGCCGTCACCGGCTTCGCCGATGACCTCGTAGCCAGGAAATTCTGCCATCAGTCGCCGCAAGCGCTCGCGCGCCAGCGGTTCGTCGTCCACGATCACCACCCGCATCGTCAATCCCCCTCGTCACTGGCCCCTGGCGTTGCGCTCTGTAGGCCCTGAGTGTCTTCCGTCGTATAGGGCACCTGGATACGCGCCCGATAGACCGGCCCGGTCTTGGTGCGCTCAGGCCCCTGCTCGAGTGTTGCAGTATCACCGTAAATCAGCTTGAGCCGCTGGGCAATGTTTTCCAATGCCACGCCGGTGGATTCGCGCTTGGGGGCGTCTTCCGGCGGCACCGGGTTCTCCACATCGATGACCAGGCGGTTGCCGTCGCGCAGGATCGCCACGGTGATGCCGCCGCGGGCACGCAGCCGCGAAACGCCGTGGTGCACGGCGTTCTCCACCAGCGGTTGCAGGATCAGCAGCGGCACCCGGGCGGCGTGCGCCTCCGGCGCGATCTCCCAGTTGATCCACAGCTTGTCGCCCAGGCGCGCCCGCTCGATGCGCAGATAGGTCTTGACGAACTCCACCTCCTCGGCGACCCGCACCAGGCGGTTGCGCTTGTCCAGGCTGGCGCGGAACAGGTCGGCGAGGTCGATCACCATCTCCTCGGCCTGTGCCGGATTGGTGGAGATCAGCGAGGCGATGGAATTGAGCGAGTTGAATAGGAAATGCGGGCGGATACGTGCCTGCAAAGCCAGATAGCGCACCTCGGAATCGGCCCTGACCTGTGCCTGCAACTGCGCGCGCCCCCAGAAGTAGCGCAGCAGCAGCAAGGAGAGGATGGCGCTGATGGCGACGTTGCGGACGATGAACTCCTCGCGGGTTTCGCCCAGCGGCTGCGCCCAGGCGACATACTTGAGCAGCCACCAGCTGACATCGGAGATCACCAGGGTCACCAGCACCAGCAGGCCCCAGCAGACGAAGAACACCACGCCGACGCGCGCCAGCCGCAACCAGCGGCGGGCAATGCACAACACCACCGCGCTCGACAGCCCCTGCCATTGCAGATACAGCGACAGCAGCATCAGCTGCTGCAAGGCCTCGCCACCGCGCTCGGCGCCGACCAGGGTGAGGATCACCGCCACCATCTCCATCACCAGCATCAGCAGCCACACCGCCTCGCCACGACAGAAGTTGGGGATCAGGTTGTGCTGACTCTCCGGCTGGATGGCCGCATTGTTCATGGTCGGTCTGGCAAGGGGACGGCGCACCTATAATGCCGCGCCCGCCGCCGTCGCGGCGCCCATTTGAAGCCGCCAGCAGACACCATGAGCCAGGACGCCAGCCAACCCGCCGCCGGAACCGCGGCCAAGAATGCGATGTGGAGCGGCCGCTTCACCGAGTCCACCTCGGCCCTGGTCGAGCGCTTCTCGGAGTCGGTGTCCTTCGACCGCCGGCTGTGGAAGCAGGACATCGCCGGCTCCCAGGCCCACGCCCGCATGCTCGGCAGGGTCGGCGTGCTCGCCGCCGCCGATGTCGAGGCCATCGTCGCCGGCCTGGACGCCATCGCCGCGGAGATCGCCGCCGGCCGCTTCGAGTGGAGTCAGGCACTGGAAGACGTGCACATGAACATCGAGGCGCGGCTCACCGAGCGCATCGGCGACGCCGGCAAGCGCCTGCACACCGGCCGCAGCCGCAACGATCAGGTCGCCACCGACGTGCGCCTGTACGTGCGCGACGGCATCGACGAACTGGTCGGCCTGATCGACCGCCTGGCCGCCGGCCTGCTCGATCTCGCCGAGCGTGAGGCCGACAGCGTCATGCCCGGATTCACCCATCTCCAGGTCGCCCAGCCGGTGACCTACGGCCACCACATGCTGGCCTGGCGCGAGCAGGTGCTGCGCGACAAGGCGCGCCTGCTCGATGCCCGCAAGCGCGCCAACGTGCTGCCCCTGGGCAGCGCCGCGCTGGCCGGCACCGTGTATCCGCTCGACCGCCATTACGTCGCCGAGCAGCTGGGCTTTGACGGCGTCACCGAGAACTCGCTGGACGCGGTCAGCGACCGCGACTTCGCCATCGAGACGGTCAGCGCCTGCGCGCTGCTGCTGGTGCACCTGTCGCGCTGGAGCGAGGAGCTGATCCTGTGGTCGACGCCGATGTTCGGCTTCGTCGCCCTGCCCGATCGCTACTGCACCGGCAGCTCGATCATGCCGCAGAAGAAAAACCCCGACGTTCCGGAGCTGGTGCGCGGCAAGACCGGCCGCGTGGTCGGCGATCTCAATGCCCTGCTGGTGCTGATGAAGGGCCAGCCGCTGGCCTACAACCGCGACAACCAGGAAGACAAGGAGCCGCTATTCGACGCCTTGGACACCGCCCGCGACTGCCTGGCGGTGTACGCCGACATGGCGCCCAACATCGTCGTCAGGCGCGATAACTGCCGCGCCGCTGCCGCCAAGGGTTTCTCCACCGCCACCGATCTCGCCGACTATCTGGTGAAGAAGGGCCTGCCGTTCCGTGACGCCCACCACGTGGTCGGCAACAGCGTCGGCTACGCCGCCAAGCTGGGCAAGGATCTGCCCGAGCTGTCTCTCCAGGAGTTGCAGCAATTCAGCCCGCTGATCGGCGAAGACGTCTACGCCCACATCAGCCTGGACGCCAGCGTCGCCGCCCGCACGACCTATGGCGGCACCGCGCCGGCGCAGGTCAGGGCGGCGATCGCAAGGGCGCGGGCGGCGCTAGCCGGCGGCTAGCCGCGCCGGTAGAAATCCGGCTCGCCGGCCGGGCGCCGGCGGAAGCGCTTGTAACCCCACCAGTACTGCTCCGGGCAGGCACGCACGCACTGCTCCAGGCCGGCATTCATCGCGGCGGTGGAGACCAGCACGTCGGGGTCGTAGATGCCCGCCGGCGCTTCCAGATAATGGCCGATGTAGCCGCGCGCGCCAGGCAGGCGCTCGCCCCACATGAACACCACCGGCGCGCCGGACTCGGCCACCAGCCGGGCGATCAGCGTCGGCGTGTGCGCCGGCACACCGAGAAAGGGCACGAACACGCCACGCCCTTCCGGCGGATCGTGATCGGGCATGTAGTACACGCCCTGGCCCTGCGCCAGCAGCGGCAGCGCGGCGCGGCGCACGCCGGCCTCGGCCTTGACCATGCGGCCGCCAAAGCGACAGCGGCCGCGCAGCGACAAGTCGTTGAGCACGCCCTTCTGCGGCTTGTAGAGGCCGTAGAAGGGATAGCTGGCCGACATCGGGATTGCCACCGCCTCGAAGGCACCCTGGTGCAGGGTCAGCAGGATCACGCCCTTGCCCTGGGCGAAGGCGCGGTCCAGCACCGCGATGTTGCGCCACTCGCGCACGCCCTCGCGCACCGCGCGCGCCGGCCCCAGCCAGACCCGCGCGGTCTCGACATAGGTCATGAATTCCTGCGCCAGCGAGGCGCGGACGATGCGCGCCTGCTCGGCCGCACTCAACTCCGGCAGGCAGCGGGCGATGTTGATCAGGCCCACCCGCTTGCGGCCGGAATTGCTTACCCACAGCAGCCAGCCGATGAAACGCCCCAGGGCTTGCAGGGCAGTCAGCGGCAACCAGGCCAATACGGTGAACAGGACGCGCATCGGCTGGGCTCGATGAGGGCAGGAACTAGGGGCGGCAGCCTAACAGCTTGCCGCCCCTTGTCACTCCACCGGGGAGGGCGCGTCCCCTTGTGCTCAAGCCGCCTGCAGCAGCACCACGCTGCCCTGGCCGCCGTCGGCACAGATGCTGACGATGGCCAGCGTGCCGCTCGGCATGCTGGCAAGCTCCTTCACCGCCTGACTGAGGATGCGTGCGCCCGTGGCACCGAAGGGATGGCCGATGGCGACGCTGCCGCCATTGGGGTTGACCCGTTCGCGCGGGAAGCCGCCCAGCTCGGCGCTGACACCGGCGCGATCCCTGAGAAAGGCCTGGTCTTCCATCGCCTTGATATGGAACAGCACCTGCGCCGAGAAGGCCTCGTGGATCTCCCACAAGCCGACATCGCTGTACCGCAGGCCACGGCGTGCCAGCAGGCGCGGGATGGCGAAGGCCGGGGCCATCAGCAGGCCCTCGTGACGGAAGTCGATGGCGGCGATTTCCCAGTCCAGCAGCTTCACCTTGGGAGTGTTCGCCGGCAGCTTCGCGAGACCGGCCTCGGTGCCGACCCAGATGGCGGCAGCGCCGTCGGTCAGCGGCGAGGAATTGCCGGCGCTTAAGCTGCCCTGGCCGCTGCTGCGGTCGAAGGCAGGCGGCAGCTTGGCCAGTTTTTCGAGCGTAGTGTCCTTGCGCGGGATGCCGTCGCGCTTCGTGTCACCGACCGGGATCACCAGATCGTCGAAGAAGCCGCGCTCCCAGGCGGCGACCGCGTTGCGGTGGCTCTCGTAGGCGGACTGGTCCTGCTCGGCACGGCCGATCTTCCACTCTTTCGCGGTGATCTCGGTGTGCTCGCCCATGCTCTTGCCGGTGGTGCGGTTGGTCACCGCCGGAATAAAGAGACCGACGTCGGCGAGCTTGAGGCTGGCGATATGCTGCAGCTTGTCGCCGATGGTCTTGGTCTTCTGGAACTTGCGCAGCCAGTCCGACAGCGTCTGGCCAAGGCCGATCTGCACCCGGCTCATGCTCTCCACACCACCGACCAGGGCGAGCTGGCGGCTGCTGTCGTTGAGCATGCCGGCGGCCTCGATGGCGCCGATCATGCTGGTCGAGCAGGCCATGATGGTGGAGAAGGCGGTGATGGTCGGCGGTGCACCGGCTTCCATCAGCACCTCGCGGGCAAGATTGCTCCAGGTGAGGTTGGGGACGACGCTGCCCCAGACCGCGAAGTCCAGTTGCGCGCCATCGAGGCGCGCCAGCATGGCCTGCACCACCGGCACCGACAGGGCAATGGCGTCGTGCGCGGCCAGCGCGCCATCGACCTTGGCGAAGGGAGTGCGGACGCCGGCGGCGATCCAGGCTTGCGGCTTGGTAACGGTGCTCATGAGGGAACTCCTGGCGGAAGGGGATGGATCAGGCGGCGCGGCGCAGGCCGCGCACGGCGGTGATGCCGAGGGCAAGGAAGACGACCAGCAGCAGGCCCTGGCCGAGCGCGAAGCCGGGCGACTTGTCGCTGGGCACCAGCGCGTGCAGCGCGGGAATCTTCAGGAAAGCCTGCACCAGCGCGACGAAGGCGTCGAGGTAGATCGCGGCCGCCAGCGTCGCGCCGTAGGCGCTGCGCCAGCCGCCGGCGAGCTGCCGGCCCCAGCGCGCGTAGACGGTCACCGTCAGCAACAGCAGCGACAGGATGCCGAAGGCATGCGAGGGCAGGAACTTGATGAACGGAAAGCCGAAGCCGGTGGCACTGGTCAGCAGCAAGAGCACGACGGTGGCACCGGCCAGGCCCGGCAGGGTCTTGCCGGCTTTCCAGCCGAACAACAGGGGCAGGCCGGTGAGCAGCGCGGCGAGGCTGATCAGCACATGGATCAGCGTGTAGGTTTGCAGGTCGAACATGGCGGACTCCTTTCGCTATTCGTAGGGGCTGGCTTCACTGCTTGTAGCGCGGAGCCGCCTGGCTGAGTGACAGCCGTGGCGCCATCTGCAGGCGCGCCGCGGTGTAGGCCTGCCAGTCGGCGGGATCGGGCAGCGAGGGAATGCTGATCAGCTCGCCCTGATCGAGACCGGCGAGCGCGGCATCGACCATTTCGTCCACCTCCATCAGCATCTCCTTGGGCAAGTGATCGACCGCCGCGCCCCAGATGGCGGTGCGGGTCGCGCCCGGCAGCACCGCCTGCACGCGCACGCCGTGCGGCCGGAGTTCTTCCTGCAAGGCCTGGCTGAAGTTGATGAGGTAGGCCTTGCTGCCACTGTAGACGCCGTTGAAACGCTCCGGCAGCAGGGCGGTGACCGAAGCGATGTTGATGATGGTGCCGGACTGCTGGGCGATGAAGCCCTCGGCGGCAGCCAGCGCCAAGCGGGTGGGCACGATGCTGTTGAGCTGGAGCATCGCCTCCAGCCGGTCGGGGTCGGCGGCGATCATCGCGCCGGTCACCGCCACGCCGGCGTTGTTGACCAGGATGCCGATGCGCTCGTCGCCGCGCAGCTGGGTCTCCACGGCGGCGAGATCGGCGCGCTGGCCGAGATCGGCGATCACGGTCTCGACACGCACGCCGGTCTGCTCGCGCAGCCGCTGTGCCACCGCCTCCAGACGGACGCGGTCGCGGGCGACCAGGATCAGATCGTGGCCGCGGCGGGCCAGGCGGTCGGCGTAAACGGCACCGATGCCGGAAGAGGCGCCGGTGATGAGGGCGGTGCCGGGCTGGGTGGTGGGGCTGCTCATGGGACGATCTCCGAGGCGTGGTGCCTGGCGCGGCTGCCGGGCTTGGAGACAGCTTGCGCGGCGAGCACGCGGCGCGGAATCAGCGCCCGCGCAAGCTCACTTTGCAGATTTGCAGGGATCCGCCCGGCGTCGGCGTGCGGTGGAGACTGGCTGCGGCGGCGACCACGAACTGGCAAGCTGATTGCGCGGACTCGCCAGCCAATCCGCCAGGACCTGCCGCATGAGCGCCTCCGACCTTGACTGGAACGACATCCCGCTTCTGCTGGCGCTGGCCAAGGCCCGCAGCATGAGCGCGGCGGCGCGCGAGCTGGGTCTGGATGTCTCCACCATCAGCCGCCGTGTCGCGGCGGTGGAAGCGAGCATGGGCACCCGGCTGTTCATCCGCAGCAACCGCGGCTACGAACCCACCGATGCCGGTGCCGTGTTCGTCGCGCACGCCGAGCGGGTGCTGGGCGAGGTGCAGGCGCTGCGGCTGGAAACCCGCGCCGAGGCCGAGGGCGTGCAGGGGCCGGTGCGGCTGACCTCGGTGGACGCCTTGTTCGACCACTGGCTGATCGCGCGGCTGCCAGAGTTGCTGCAAGCCCACCCCGGCTTGCAGGTGCAGCTGCTCGCCGACAACCACAATCTTTCCTTCACCCGCCGCGAGGCCGACTTCGCGCTGCGCCTGGGGCAACCCACCGAAGACGCGGCGCTGCGCATGCGCAAGGTCGGCACGCCCGGCTTCGCGGTGTATGGCGCGGCGCGCTTTGCCGGCCTGCCGCGCGAGCGCTGGGGCGAGCAACCCTGGCTGGGCTACGGCGAGGAGCTGGCTGGCACCCCGGAGATGCAATGGTTGCGGCAGCTGCAACCCGAGCCGCGCCAGGTCTTGCAGGTCAGCAGCCTGAGCAGCTTGATCCGCGCCTGCGAAGCCGGCCTGGGACTGGCGCTGCTGCCCTGCCTGTTGGGTGAACCATCGGAGCTGCATCGCCTGAGCAGCGGCGTGGAGCTGCGTCGAGAACTCTGGCTGCTCTCGCACCGCGACGCCGCCGGCATCCGCCGCTTCCGCGTGGTGGCCGACTGGTTGCAGCAGCGCCTGCTGGCCGACGCCCAGCTATTCGCCGGCGACTAGCTCGCGCCTGCGCCGCCGGGAAACAGGCATAAAAAAACCGCGCCCGAGGGCGCGGTTTTTTGTTGCAGCGTCTGATTTAGACGGCGCGGATGCGCGTGGCCTGCATGCCCTTCATACCGCGGGCGGCCACGTATTCAACCTTCTGGCCTTCGGTGAGGGTCTTGAAGCCCTCGCCCTGGATTTCCTTGAAATGCGCAAAGAGATCTTCGCCGCCAGCCGAGGGGGTGATGAAACCGAAACCCTTGCTGTCGTTAAACCACTTCACGGTACCGATGGAGACGTCGCTCATGTTGTTTCTTCCTAACTTGATACGGGCAAAACCGCCCGCTGGGCTTGTGCACTCAAGAAAGAAAGCTCGTGAAGTAAAGACAACCGTGAGGACGGAAGTGTTAACGCAGGACTCTAATGCTTGACGTACAGCGGCGTGGATCATGCGCGCTCCGAGGGGCCTTGTCGAATCCGCGGCGGGTAAAACCCGGGGATTCACAGCATTTCACCGACCGTTGGTCAGCTCGATTGCCGCCGCCGGGGGCCTGCTATAGCCCGGCGGCGGGGCCAGTTCATTGGTGTTCCGGCGGGAGCCGGATCAGCTCATTTGTCTTCCGGCGGTAGCCGGATCAGCTCACTTGTCTTCCGGCGGTAGCCGGAAGACCGGCAAGCGCAGGTTCCAGACGATGGCGGCGATGCGCAAGCTGAGGATCGCCAGCATGCCGGCGCCGGCGGCCAGATTGCTCTCCATTCCCAGGCCGATCAGCAGCACGTACAGCGAGCAGCCGAGGATGATCGCGGTGGCGTAGAACTGGCCCTGGCGGAAGATCATCGGGATGTCGTTGCACAGCACGTCGCGCAGCAGGCCGCCGAAGCTGCCGGTGATGACGCCCATCACCACCGCGATCACGCCGTCGTGGCCCAGCCCCAGGGCGATGCGCGCACCGGCGATGCCGAACAGCGCCAGACCGAGGGCGTCGGCGCTCTCCAGCACCCGCTCGGGGATGCGGCGGCTGCGGGCGTAGAGCAGGGTGAAGGCGGTTGCGGCCAAGGCCGCCTGCAGGTAGGAGGGGTTGGCGATCCAGAACACCGTGCGGTCGAGCAGCAGATCACGCACGGTGCCGCCGCCAATGGCGGTGACACCGGCGACCACCGCCACGCCCAGCCAGTCGAACTGCCGGCGGCCGGCGACCAGGGCACCGGCGATGGCGCTGGCGGCGACGCCGATCAGGTCCAGCCACTGCCCCAGCGTGCTCATGCCGAGCGCGTGCGCAGCCAGTCGGCGGCCAGCTTCCAGGTGGTGGCGGGCGCCTTGCTGCCGGCGAACACGCCGGCGTGCCCACCGGGAGCCAGGGCGAAGCGCTTGTCGGCGCTGGCGACGATGTCCATCACCTTGCGAGCCGCTTCGACGGTAACGATCTTGTCGCCGGTACCGGCGATGGCCAGCAGCGAGGCGTCGATGCGGTCGAGCAGGGACTCCTGGTCCTTGCCCAGCGCCACCCGGCCCTTGGAAAGCGCGTTGTCCATGCCCACCCGCACCACGAAGTCCTGGACGATGCCGCCCGGATAGGCGTGCATCTGGTTGAACCAGGCCGCCATGCTCTGGTGCTGCACCACGTAGTCGCGATCCCAGAGGTTCATCAGCAGATCGACATAGCTGGTGAGCGTGCCTAGCGGATTGGTGAGCTTGAACGCCAGCGAGGACACCCAGCCAGGCACGTTGAGCCGCGCCGGGTCGAGCTTGTGGATGCGAAAAGCCGTGTAGCGCCGCACCAGCTTGATCGGCCCGCGCATCGCCGACAGCAACTGGCCGGCGACGCCGATCTGGTGCATGTCGATGGGACTGGCGATGGTGACGATGTTCTTGACCTGGCGGTCGTGCGACCAGCCAGCGTAGATCAGGCAGAACAGGCCGCCCATGCAGTAGCCGAGCAGCGACAGGCTTTTCAGCCGAGCATGGCGGCGCACCGCGGCCAGCGCTTCCGGCAGCAACTGGGTGGTGTAGTGGGCCAGCCCATAGGCGGAGTGGTCACGCTCCGGGCTGCCGAAGTCGACCAGATACACCTTGTAGCCCTGGGCGAGCAGGTAGCGCACCAGGCTGCGCTGCGGCAAGAGGTCGAAGTTGAGCGGGTCGGCGGCCAGCGGCGGCACCAGCACCACCGGCACGCGGTAGGGCTTCTGCCGCACCGGGATGCTCTGGCCGCCGATCTCGATCTGCTCCTCGGCTAGCGGCAGGTAGTGGCGCACCGACAGCAGGCCATGTTGATGGATCAGCTCGTAGGGAGTCTGGTCGGAGGCAACGAAGCTGCTGGCGTCGCTCAGGCGCTCCACCGCATGCGTCAGCCACAGTGTGGCGCGCTCGGCCTGCTGGGCGAGGCGGTCGGGGATGCGGTCAGTCAGGGGCATGGGGATTGTCGTTTGGCCCCTGGCCCGCAAAGGGATGGTGCCGAGGGTGCGTGCCACAATTCTACCGAGACCTCACCCGCCGCCCCGCCATGAACAGTCCCCACACCGCGCCCGTCATCCTCGACACCGTCGAAGCCGCCGTCGATGCCCTGATCGCCCGACTGGGCAGGGACCTCCGCATCGGCCTGCCGCTGGGGCTGGGCAAGCCGATCGAGCTGGTCAACGCGCTCTACGCCCGCGCCAAGGCCGACCCGACGCTGTCGCTGACCATCCTTACCGCGCTGTCGCTGGAAAAGCCGGCGCCCGGCTCGGAGCTGGAGGCGCGCTTCCTGCAGCCCTTCATCGACCGGGTGTTCGGCGACTGCCCCGACCTCACCTACATGCTCGACCTGCGTGCCAACCGGCTGCCGGCCAACGTCCAGGTCAAGGAGTTCTTCTTCAAGCCCGGCAGCAATCTCGGCAACGCCCACGCCCAGCAGCACTACATCAGCACCAACTACAGCTTCGCCGCGCGCGATGTCTTCAACCAGGGCTGCAATGTGGCGGCGCAGATCGTCTGCAAGCGGGAGACGCCAGAAGGCACCCGCTATTCGCTGTCCTGCAACCCCGACACCAGCCCGGAGCTGATCGAACTCCTGCGCCAGAGCGGCCGGCCGCATGCGGTGGTCGGCCTGGTCAACCAGAACCTGCCGTTCATGGGCCGCGATGCCGAACACGGGCCGGAGCTGTTCCACTTTCTGGTCGACCACCCGCGCTACACCACCACCCTGTTCTCGACACCGAAGATGGCGGTATCCACGCCGGACTACGCCATCGGCCTCTACGCCGCCAGCCTGGTGCGTGACGGCGGCACCCTGCAGATCGGCATCGGCGCGCTGGGCGATGCCATCGTGCATGTCTTGCAGGCACGCCATGGCAGCAACGCTCTGTTCCGCGAGGCGGCGCAGAGCCTGGGCGTGATCGCCGAGCACGGCGCGCTGATCGAGCGCTGCGGCGGCCTGGCCCCCTTCGATCAGGGCCTCTACGCCGCCACCGAGATGTTCGTCGACGGCTTCTGGCAACTGCTCAAGAGCGGCATCCTCAAGCGCAAGGTCTACGACCATTGGGCGCTGCAGCAGCTGGTCAACGAAGGTCTCTGCCAGCCCGAGCAGCTCGGGCCGCCGCTGCTGGATCAACTGGCGGCGCTGGGGGTCGGCAAACTGGAGCAAGCCGAGTTCGCGTTACTGCAGCGGCACGGCGTGTTCACCGACGCCTTGCGCTGGCAACAGGCGGAGCTGCTGCTGCCGGACGGCAGCCGGGTGCCGGCCGATCTCGGCGACGCCGCCATCCGGCAGCGGATCGCCAGCCAGGGCCTGGGCCACGCGCTGCGCGATGGCGTGGTGCTGCACGGCGGCTTCTTCCTGGGACCGCGCGACTTCTATCAAGGCCTGCACGACATGAGCGAGGCAGAGCGCCGGGAGATCTGCATGATCGGCGTCAACAAGGTCAACCAGCTCGACCTCAACCCGCGGCTGTACCGGCTGCAACGCCAGCACGCGCGCTTCATCAATACCGGCCTGATGGCGACACTCTCCGGCGCGGTGGTCAGCGATGGCCTCGCCAACGGCCAGGTGATTTCCGGCGTTGGCGGCCAGTACAACTTCGTGGCGATGGCGCACCAGCTCAACTCGCCGACCGCCGGCGGCCGCTCGATCCTGCTGGTGCGCGCGGTGCGCGACAAGGAGGGAAAGACCTCCGAGCCCTCCTCCAACGTCGTCTTCAACTACGGCCACTGCACCATTCCGCGCCACCTGCGCGACCTGGTCATCACCGAGTACGGCATCGCCGACCTGCGTAGCAAGACCGACAGCGAGGTGGCCAAGGCGATGCTCAACCTCGCCGACTCGCGCTTCCAGCCGGCGCTGCTGGCGGAGGCGCAGCGCGCCGGCAAGATCGAGGCCGGCTACCAGATTCCGCCACAGTTCCGCGACAACACCCCGGCCGCGCTGGAGCAGAAGCTGGATCGCTTCCGCAGCCAGGGCCTGTTCCCCGCCTTCCCCTTCGGCACCGATCTGACATCCGAGGAGATCCGGCTCGGCAAGGCTCTCCGCAGCGTGAAGAAGCGGGCTGCCGAATCGCCCAAATGGTTGCTGGCACTGCAAGCGCTGCGCTTCAAGGACGTGCCGGATGCGGCGCGGCCCTACCTGGAACGCATGCAGCTCACCCAGCCCCACAGCCTGCAGGACAAGGTGGTGCGCATGCTGCTGGTGCAGGAACTGAAGCTGGGCTGAGCCGCCAAAAAAAGAAAGCCCCGGCATTGCCGGGACTCTTTCACCGACCCGAACCCGCTTCAGCTCGGGAACGGCACGCTGGCGTAGGTGCGCGCCGCAAAGGCCGCGTACTCGGCCCGGCTCAGGCCGGCCTTGGGCCGCAGATAGGCCTGCTTGGCGCCCGCCACCTCGCGAATCTCGGCGTCGAGAATGCCGAGTTGCAGGGCGACGGCGAGGTGGCCGCGCAGCGCCGGGTCGATCTCGCCGGCGTCCATCACCGGCACCGTGTTGCCGTCGGCATCGGTCACGCTCAGCGCCGCGGAAGGGTCGATGGCCTTGGCGGCGGCCTCGTGGCCGGTAGCCTGCACCAGGGCGTAGGCGACCTGTTCGCGGCTGGCGGCGGCACCGGCGTTGAAGCTGGCGCCGTCCAGCAGCATCAGCGGCGCCGATTCCAGGCCGAGATCCATGAGCAACTGACCTTTGCGGGTCACCGCCTCGGAAGCCAGTGAGAGCAGCGCATTGTCGGCGGCATCGGCGAACTTGGCGGTGCCGGCGATGGCGCGGGTCTGGCGCAGGCCCCATTGCATGAGGTATTCGGCGAGCAGGCCACGGGTGAGCGGCGCATCCGGCTCGAACTTGGCGCCGGCGCCATCGACCAGGCGACGCGACACCGCGAACAGTACCTGCTGCTCCAGGGGATGGCCGGCCACATCATCCACGCCCACTGGCGCACCGGCCAGGAACTGCTCGACCTTCACCTCAGCAGTAGCCGGCGGCGCGACGCCATTGCTCATGCCGGTCGGGTCCAGCGCCACGCCGGAGACCGAACCGATGCCACGCATCTGCACGGTCCAAGTGCCGGCCATGCCTGGCGCGGTGGCGGCGACGTTGGCGCCCAGCACCGGCAGGGCGATGCCGGAGCCGTAGCGGTTGCCGGCGGGGTCAGTCAGCAGCACCGCGCAGGTGCACACCGGGGCATCCGGCATGGAGTACTTGGCGACCACCAGGGCAGTATCGGCGCCCACCTCGAATTCCTGCACGGTGCTGAGCGCACCGGTGGGTTCGAAGATCAGCGAGTAGGTCTCGCTCTTACTGCCGGCATAGCCGGTGGAGGCAAAGGCACCGCGCAGCAGCTTGTTGGCGGCGCCGTAGTCCTTGCGCAGGTTCAGCGCCATCGCCAGGGCGGCTTCGACATTGGCGAAGCCGGCACCGGTCTCCCAGGCCGCGTAGCCGGGCATGTTGGTGGCGCTGGCCTTGAAGATCGGCTTGATCTCGCGCCAGGTCAGCGCCGGATTGGCTTCCAGCAACAGCGCGGTGAGGCCTGCGAGGTGCGGCGCCGCCATGCTGGTGCCGGTCTTGTGGGTGTAGTACGGGATCTGCTCCAGCGGGATGTCACCGGCGGCGATGTCGGCCTCGGTATCCAGCGGCGCGAAGGGATCGGCGGCAATGGCGCGGGCGGAGATGATGTCGGTGCCCGGGGTCACCACGGTCGGGCGGTCCTCGACGATCATCTTCTCGCCATCGACCTCGACTTCGTAGACGCCGCCGCTGAGCCGGCCGCGCGAGCTGCTCGGCGCCAGCAGGCCGGTCTTCTCGCCGTTGCCGGCGGTGAGCACCCAGGGCGCCTTCTTGAAGTTGCCGGTGATGGTGCCGTGGCCGGAGCCGGAGTTGCCGGCCGAGAACACCACCAGAACACCACGGTCAGCGAGCGCCTTGGTAGCGATGTTGGTGGGGTCTTCCGGATCGAAGCAGGTGTCGACGTCACCGGTGTTGCCGAAGGAGTTGGTGACGATGCGCAGGTTGTATTCCGGGTGCGTATCCAGCGTCTGCATGGCGTAGTCGAAGCCGCCGATGGTGTCGAGCACCAGCAGCACCGCGCCGGAGCCATAGCCGATCAGGCTGGCGCCCTTGGCGGCACCGGCGAACTTGCCGTCGGAGGCCGTGCCGTCGCCGGCGGCGATGCCGGCGACATGGGTGCCGTGCGAACCGCCGAGGTCGGTGTTGGGTACCCCCTCGGTGGGCGTGAACGGGAACATCTTGCGATCGACCAGGCCGAGGTCGAGCAGGCCCTGCAGATTGGTGTGACCCTGCACGTTCTCGATGACCTTGGTGCCGAAGGCGAGGTCGGGATGCAGGCCATCGACGCCGGAGTCGTTGACCAGGATGGTCACGCCCTTGCCGGTGATCGGCTCGCCGGCGGCGTTCCGCAAGTCCGGCGAGGCCTGCGCCTGCTCGACCGAGCTGAGCCTGCGGGCGACGTCGTCGTCGTAGCTGAGGCGGTCGTTGAAGCGCACCGAGCGCACGCCCGGCAGCTTTTGCAGCGCCTGGATCTGCGCCTTGGTGGCGATCAAGCCGGCGATCGGCAGCTTCTGCATGAACACGCCGCCGAGGCCCAGGCCTTCCAGCAACTTGAGCTGTGGCGCCGCCAGTGGCCCACGGCCCTCGAAGCTGACGATCACCGCGGCGGTCTCGGCCGGTCCCAGCAGCGCCAGGCGCTGCTCCATCACGGTATTGGCGTCGATGCACTGCTTGGCGACGAGGTCCGCCGGAGGCGGGGTGAGCGGCTCGGGAGTGACTGCGGTTGCTGGATCTTCACTACCGGCGCCGCAGGCAACGAGCAGGGGCAGGAGCGAGGCGGCAAGCGGGCCAGCGCACGAACGTGGAAACAGACGCATGAAACTCTCCGGACTAGGACCGGAGAATTAACGGCTCAACCGTAACCTGGTTTACCCGTCAGGAAAGACCAATGCCGGGATTTCAGACGCGGCCGGCCGGCGGCCCCTGCGCCACCACCGACTCGTGGATGTAGGCCGGCTTGCCGCTGGCGAGATCCAGCACCTCGTACCAACCCAGGTGCTGAGGCACCAGTCGACCTAGCCGAACCTGACCGGCCGGGACCATCGCGCTGGGCGCAGCCTTGAACGTAGGCGCATCACGCAGCACCGCACGCTTGAGCACGGTGAGCTGATAGCTGGGCTGCGCACGCGGCGTCGTGGCGATGCCGGCCGCCGCCAGCTTGACCGGCGCGGGCTTGCTGACCACCGCCGGCTGAACCACCACCGGCCTGGCGACCGCGGCAGCAGCCGGCCGGTTCACCACCGGCGTGGCGAGCACCGGCCGCGCGGCGGCGCGCACCTGGGCTTCGATGACCGCAGCCTCGCGCTGGGCCTGCTGGGTCACCAGCGCCGCCAGCCGGGCACAGGAACCTTCCTGCACCGAGCGCCGCTTGACGCCGGTGATGAGCACCCCGCGCTGCTCGTAGGGACGGTCATAGACCAGTTCGATGATGCTGCGGCAACGGGCGTCGCCCAGCGCCTGCACCTCGGCCGAGCCACTGACCTCTTCTTCGCTGGTCAAGGCCACCCGCAGCGCGCGGGCGGTGCCAAACAGGCCGCGCACCGCATCGGCCTGCAAGCTGGCCGCGACCGTCAGCAGGGCATCGTTGGCCAGCGCCAGCCCGGAAGGGGCGGCCAGGCCGAGCGCGAGTAGCGCTTGCAGGAGGGAACGGCAGGCCATAATTAGGAGTACCTGACGAAAGGTTCGGGTGGAGTATGCCGCCGCTCATCCGACTACACCACGCCGCCCATCGATTTTGCGAGAGGTAAATTTTTACTCAGGCCAGGTAGGTGTAGCCGCTCAAGCCGGCCTCCAGCTCCGCCAACAGGGCGTCGCGGCTTGCTTCCGGCAAGGCCGTCGCCGCCAGCTTGCGGCGGTAGCTTTGCGCCAGCTCCTCCGGCGCCAGATGCACGTAGCGCAGCAGCTCGTCGGTGCGGTCGCCCTGCTCGGGGTCGTCGAAGCGCCAGCCGTCGGCTGCCGCCGCATCCAGCACCACGTTAACGGCGTTGGTGTCGCCGAACAGGTTGTGCATATCGCCGAGGATTTCCTGGTAGGCACCGACCATGAAGAAGCCCAGCAGATAGGGCTCGCCGCTGCGCAGGGCATGCACGGCCAGGGTCGGGGTGAGCCCTTCGCGGTCGACATAGCTGTCGAGCCGGCCGTCGGAGTCGCAGGTGAGATCGCAGAGCCGCGCGCGCAGTTCCGGCGCCTCGTCGAGGCGGTGGATCGGCAGGATCGGGAACACTTGGTCGATCGCCCAGGCATCCGGCACCGACTGGAACACCGAGAAGTTGCAGAAATACTTGGCGCTGAGCCGCTCGCGTAGCAGCTCCAGCGCCTCGCGGTGGGCGCGCACGCTGGCGTCCAGCAGCGGAATCACCGCGCGGGCGGTGGCGTGGGTGGCCTGCTCGGCCCAGGCGCGGCCGGCGAGGCTGAGCTTGCCTTCGGCGTACTGGGCGTGCGCCTCGCCCAGCAGCGCGTCGGCCTCGTGCAGGCTTTCCAGTGGGCCGCGCTCGACGAGTTCGTGCAGGCAGTCCCACAGCTCGTGCAGCACCGGTGCCGCGTCGGCGGCCGGCGCGCTCAGGCGGGTTTCGGGGATCACCTCGCTGTCGACCACGTTGGCGATCAGCACCGCATGGTGAGCGGTGAGCGCGCGGCCGGACTCGCTGATGAGATCGGGCTCGGGCTCGCCGGCTTCGGCGCAGACTTCCTGCAAGGTGCGGACGATCGAGCGCGCGTACTCGCGCAGGCCGTAGTTCATCGAACAATGCGAGCGCGAGCGGGTGCCTTCGTAGTCGACACCCAGGCCGCCGCCGACATCGACCACCGCGATCGGTGCGCCGAGCTTGCGCAGCTCCACATAGAAGCGCGCCGCCTCGCGCATGCCGCGCGCCACGTCCTGCACATTGGCGACCTGCGAGCCGAGATGGAAATGGATCATGCGCACCGCCGACTCCAGGCCGGCGTCGCGCATCATCTCCAGCGCCTGCAGGATCTGCGGGGTGGTGAGGCCGAACTTGCTCTTCTCGCCGCCAGTGTTCTGCTGGGTGGACTCGCTCATGTTGGCCAGGCGCACGCGCAGGCCGATCAGCGGCGCCACTTCCAGCCGCTGCGACTCCTCGATCACCAGCGGCAGTTCGCTGAGCTTCTCGACCACGATGTAGACCTTATGGCCGAGCTTCTGGCCGATCAGGGCGCGGCGGATGTAGGCGCGGTCCTTGTAGCCATTGCAGACGATGACGCTGCCCGGCCGCGCCAGGCCCAGCACCGCCGCCAGTTCCGGCTTGCTGCCGGCCTCGATACCGACCCGCTCGCCGCCGTGTTCGAGGATGGCCTCGACCACCGACTTCTGCTGGTTGACCTTGATCGGATATACAGCGGTGTAGCGACCGCGGTACTCGTATTCGTGGATCACCTCGGCAAACGCCCCGGTCAGCGCATCGACGCGGTCACGCAGGATGTCGGTGAAACGCACCAGCACCGGCAGCTCCAGGCCCTCGCGCGGCAGCCGTGCCGCCAGCGTCGCGAGATCCACCGCCGGACCGGTCTTGAACGGCCGCACGGTCAGGTTCCCGGCCGGGTTCACGTCCACATAGCCTTCGGACCATTGCGGGATGTTGTAGAGAGCGCGCGCTTGACTGGGCTGCCAACTCATGGGGGTAACCTGATAGCCTATTCGGCGGGGAAGTGGGAGCAGTTCAGCGCTCTGGAGCATCGCTGCGGCGTGCGTAGGGTAGCGGCTGGCGCCGCCACTGCAAGCACGCGTCAAGGAAGACGTATTTCGCGCGCCCCGGCGCGGCCTTTTCTTCCAATCCATGAACGCGGCCTGGCGGCGATGATTCAACACCGTAGCGATATCGACGGCCTGCGCGCCCTGGCCGTAGGCCTGGTGGTGCTGTTCCATCTCGGCCTGCCGGTACACGGCGGCTTCGTCGGCGTAGACGTGTTCTTCGTCATCTCCGGTTATCTCATCACCTCCATCCTGTACGGCGACCTGGAACGCGGCCGCTACTCGCTGCTGGAGTTCTACCAGCGCCGCGCCCGACGCATTCTGCCGGCGCTGCTGCTGGTGCTGTTGTGCAGCAGCCTCGCCGCGCTGTGGCTACTGCTGCCGCCGGCCCTGCGCAGCTTCGGCCTGAGCCTGGGCAGCACCGCCCTGTTCGTCTCCAATTTCTACTTCTGGATCGATACCGGCTATTTCGCCGCCGCCGCCGATTCGCGGCCGCTGCTGCACACCTGGTCGCTGGCGGTGGAAGAGCAGTTCTATCTGCTGTTCCCGCTGCTGCTGGCGGCCCTGCACCGGCATCTGCGCCCAAGACTGCGCGGCCTGCTGGCGCTGCTGGCCCTGGCCTCGCTGCTCTACAGCGAGTGGCTGCGCGCGCAGGCGCCAGCCAGCGCCTTCTACCTGCTGCCGGCGCGCGCCTGGGAGCTGCTGCTGGGCTCGCTGCTGGCGCTGGGCGCAGTCCCCGCAGTCAGCTCGCGCGGCCTGCGCGAGGTGCTGGGTCTCTTGGGCTTGGCCGGCATCCTTGGCAGCGCGCTGCTCTACAGCGAGCGCACGCCCTTCCCCGGCTTCTCGGCGCTGGCTCCCTGCCTGGGAACCGCCCTGCTGATCCACAGCGGCGCGGCGCGCGACAGCCTCGCCTATCGCTTGCTGTCGCTACGGCCGCTGGTGTTCCTGGGGCTGATCTCCTACTCGCTCTATCTCTGGCACTGGCCGCTGATCGTCTATTTCCAGCAGGGGCTGCTGGGCGATTTCGGTTACCCGCAGAAACTGGCCTTGCTCCTGGTGGCGCTGGTCTTGTCGACGCTCAGCTGGCGCTACGTCGAGACCCCGTTCCGCCGGCTCGACCGCCAGCGCTGGCCGGCGCGCCGGTTGCTGAGCGTCTCCGCGCTCGCCTTGCTGGTCACCAGCCTGATCGGCGCAGGCCTGCTCTGGAACGGCCTGCCCGGACGCTTCCAGCCGCCGGTTCCGGCCATCGCCGCCTGGCTGGAATACCAGCCGGGCGAGCAGTTTCGCAGTGGCCGCTGCTTTCTCACCTCCTACCAGACCGGCCTGCGCGACTACGACCACGCGGCCTGCCTGGCGGAAGACCCGACCAAGCCGGAGGTGCTGCTGATCGGCGACAGCCACGCCGCCCATCTCTGGCAGGGGCTGGCGACGCAGCTGCCCGGCATCCATCTGCAGCAGGCCACCGCCTCCGGCTGCCTGCCGCTGCGCCACGGTCAGGGCGAGCGGCGCTGCACCGAGCTGATGGCGGAGATCTTCGAGCGCCATCTGCCGGCGCATCGGCCGGCCGCCATCCTGTTGTCGGCGCGCTGGCGCAGTACCGCCATCGACGAGCTGGTGCAGACCGTCCGCTATCTGCAGCAGTACAGCCCCCGGGTGCTGGTGCTCGGCCCGATCAACGAGTACCGGGCGCCCTTGCCGCAACTGCTGGCCCTGGGCCTGCACCGCGGCCAGCCACAACTGCCGCTGACGCAGCTGAGCCCGGCGCCTTTCGAGGTGGATACCGCGCTGGCCCGGCGGCTGGCCGCCGAGAATCTGCCCTATCTGTCGGCCATCACCCGCACCTGCCCGGACCGCCTCTGCCGCCTGCTGAGCCCGGAGGGCAGCCCCCTGCAATTCGACTATGGCCATCTGACGCCGGACGGCGCCCGCTGGCTGGCCGGGCAATGGCGCGAGAGCGGCGCACTGGACTATTGAAGGCTGGCCGTCATGGGCTTGTCAGGCGGTCGGCCCTATACTCGCGGCCCCGCAATTTCCGCTGCAAGGAACACCGCCATGTCCCTCGACCAGACCTGGGTCACCGAAGCCATCGACGCCACCGGCACCGCCTTCGCGCTCAAGGGCAAGAAGCTGCACGAGGAGCAGACGCCGTACCAGAAGATCGAGATCTTCGAGACCGAAACCTTCGGTTACCTGATGACCATCGACGGCTGCACCATGGTCTCGACCCGCGACAACTTCCTCTACCACGAGATGATGTCGCACCCGGCGCTCAATTCGCACCCGAACCCGGAGACGGTGGTGATCGTCGGTGGCGGCGATTGCGGCACGCTGCGCGAGGTTCTGAAGCACGGCGAGGTGAAGTCCGCCACCCAGGTGGAGATCGACGAGCGGGTGACCCGCTTGTCCGAGCAGTATTTCCCCGAACTCTGCGACAAGAACGGCGACCCGCGCGCCACGCTGTTCTTCGGCGACGGCATCCAGTGGATGAAGGACGCCGAGCCCGGCTCCATTGACGTCATCATCATCGACTCCACCGATCCGGTCGGCCCGGCGGAAGGCCTGTTCGGCAAGAAGTTCTATCTCGACTGCATCAAGGCTCTGAAGCCCAATGGCATGCTGGTGCAGCAATCGGAATCACCCTTGCTGCATCTCGAACTGATCAAGGAGATGCACAAGGCGATGAAGGAGGCGGGCTTCGCCGCAACCACCATGCTGCACTTCCCGCAGGTGATCTATCCCAGTGGCTGGTGGAGCGGCTCGATCGCGCTCAAGCAGGCGGCACCGCTGGCCGAGCGTCTGGATCAGGCCGACGCGCTCGACACCCAGTTCTACAACCGCGAGACCCACAAGGCGGCGTTCGCGCTGCCGACCTTCGTCAAGAAAGCACTCGCCGCTCTCTGAGGCGGCGTCTGCCGGCCATTAGCGCACGTTAGGAGCCTTGGCGGTTTCGCTACGTGCGACGGCCAACAGCTCCTCGTAGATGAGTCGCGGCGCGTCGTGGCGGCAGTAGTAATCGCGAGCCTGTTCAGCTTCGGCCCGCTCCAGTGCGATCTGCCGCTCGGATAAGCGATAGACGTTGCCGGCCGGGTCGCGACCATAGAATGCGCTGGCCTGGGCGATGCCGGCCGCGCGTTCGCGCAGATCGGCGCAGCGGCGCTCCACTTCCACCACCAGTTCGGCCGGCGCGGTGGCGGTGGCCTCACCAGCGATGAAGCGGCGGGCGATGCTCTGGCGGGTCAGTCGCTCGGCCAGGCGGCTCTGGTCGTCGAAGTGCACCACGCCTTGCGCGTCCACCCATTTGTAGACACTGCCGGCCGCGCTGGCGGCCAGCGGCAGCGCCAGGCCCAGCAGCAGGCAGGCGCCGCGCCGCATCAACTGCCCTCGCAGGCAGCCTGCACCTGCTCGCGGGTCAGGGTGAGCAATTTCTGGCGTTCGGTATCGGTGTAGGTACGCTGCTTGCCGAGGGCATCGGTTTCAGTAATCGTGGAAGCTGACTCGTAGGTAGTCAGCCGCTCGCGCAGGCGGGTGCACTCCGCGGCCTTGGCGTCCGCATCGGCATCCGGTTTGGCGACACCGGTCACGCCGCTACCCGGCTTCACCAGCACCTGCTCGGACTTCGGCGCCGCCACATCGCTGTAATGCACGCGGCCTTTTTCATCGATCCAGCGGTAAGTCTTGGCTTCGCTGGCGTACACGGCGGGCAGCAGTTGCAGCGTCAGCAGCAAGGGCAGAACCAGAAACTTGCGGACCATGAGCAGTCTCAGCGGAAGGTGACGACCCGAGTCTAGCGCAGGGCGCAGGCGCCTAGCCTGGGTAGAATCCTCGCATGCGCTTGAGCACCCTACTGCTGGGCTCCCTGAGCCTGCTCGCCCTCGGCGGCTGGGCCTGGGACTACCAGACCCGCGAAGAAGCGCGGCTGCGGCTGCGGGTGCTCGCGGCGCAGCTGGAGCCACTGGGCCAGCTCAGCTACCAGAATCTGCGCGCGCACCCCTGGGGGCAGGGCAGCGCCGAGCAGCTGCGCTTGCTGCTGAGCGCGGACGGCGCCCGCCGGCTGGGCCGGCCGATCGGCAGCGAGCTGCGGGTCGACCGCGTCGAGGTCAGCCGCTATCGCGAATCCGCCACGCAGATTCCGGAGCAATTTCAGCTGCGCCTGCACGGCCTGCACTGGCCGTTGGCGCAGACGCCGACCACCGGTGCCGAAATCATCGATCCAGCCGAGCAACCACTGCCCAGCGCCGGCGAGCTGGGCTATCGCGAGCTTCGTGTCGATGGCGAGCTGCGGCTGCAATACCTCTTGGAGCAGCGCGCGCTGCAGCTGAGCTTCGCGTTGCACGACCCGGCGGCGCTGGCACTCCAGGGCCGGGTCGGCCTGCGCACCGGGCCGGAAATCTTCCGCGGCGAAAGCCAGACGCTGGAACTGAGCCGCTTGCAGTTGGACTACCGGGATCTGGGCCTGCTGAGCAAGCTCAAAACCCTGCTCGCGCTCCGCGGGCGGGTCAGCGCCGGCGGCCTCGATCAGGCCTTGCTGGCGCGACTGGATCGCGAAACCCGGCAGCGGGGCCTGCGCTGGCGCGATGGCGACTACGCCGTGCTGGAGACCTTCATCCGCGAGCCCAAGGCGCTGCGCCTGCAACTGGAGCCGCCGGGTCGGTTGCAGCTGCGCAATCTGCCGCTGTATGCCGAGGCCGATCTGCCGGCGGTGCTGGGCCTGGAGCTGGCGCTGCCGCCTGCCGAAGCGCCGCCGCCATCGCCGTGAGTGCGTGGACAGGGCGGCCCTGCCCGCTACAGCTGGCACCCGGCGACTACGCCTGGTGTGCCTGCGGCGAAAGCGCCACCGCGCCCTTCTGCGATCAGCGCGAGGGCTGCACGCCGGTACGCTTCAGCCTGCGGGCTCGGCGCAATGTCGAAACCCACTGGCTGTGCGCTTGCCGGCGCACCAAAACTGCGCCGTTCTGCGACGGCAGCCATAACAAGAAAGGCCGCTGAAGCGGCCTTTTTGCTGTACCAGGAGGGGACTCAATCTGCTTCAGACCGCCTCGACGCCGGTTTCGCCGGTGCGGATGCGCACCGTCTGGTTGAGGTCGTAGACGAAGATCTTGCCGTCGCCGATGTTGCCGGTCTTGGCCGATTTCAGGATCGCGTCCACGACCTTGTCGACCATCTCCGGCGCCACCGCCACTTCCAGCTTGACCTTGGGCAGCAGGTCGACCTGGTATTCGGCGCCGCGATAGAGCTCGGTATGTCCCTTCTGCCGGCCGAAGCCGCGCACCTCGGTCACGGTCATGCCCTGCACGCCCAGATCGGCCAGCGCCTCGCGCACGGCGTCGAGCTTGAACGGCTTGATGATGGCGATGAGCATTTTCATGACGAATCTCGGCGAAGTCGGGCTGGAGTTCGCAGTTTAAACCGTAAATCCTGTAGCCACGGGGGCATTTCGCGACCAGCGTAGCCAATGCGGCGACGCGCGACAGGCACAAAAAAGGGGCCGGTTCTAGCGAACCGGCCCCAGGCTTCAACCCCCTGGAGGAGATGGAATCCGGCGCCTCTCGCGAGGTGCCGGCACGAAAGCCTTAGTCGTGATAGGCCTGCTCGCCATGCTCGGCGATGTCCAGACCCTCGGATTCCTGCTCTTCGGTGACGCGCAGGCCGACGGTGAACTTGCAGATCAAGAGGGCGATGGCGGAGACCACCGCGCTCCAGACGATGGCAACCAGCACCGCCTTCACCTGGATCATGATCTGGGCACTGTCGTAGCCGAAGGTGGGGCCAACCCAGCCATCGGTCACGTAGCCGGCGCCGCCCTTGGCGGGATCGACGAACACACCGGTCAGGATGGCGCCGATGATGCCGCCCACCGCATGGACGCCGAAGGCATCGAGCGCGTCGTCATAGCCCAGCGCCTTCTTGAGGAAGGACACCGCCAGGAAGCAACCCAGACCGCCGCCGATACCGATCCACAGCGCGCCTTCGATGCCGACGAAGCCGCAAGCCGGGGTGATGGCGACCAGGCCAGCGATGGCGCCGGAGACGATGCCCAGCAGACTCGGCTTGCCCTTGATGATCCACTCGGCAAAGAACCAGGTCAGCGCCGCGACCGCGGTGGCGAACAGGGTGTTGCCGAAGGCCAGCACGGCGTAGCCATTGGCTTCGAGGTTGGAGCCGGCATTGAAGCCGAACCAGCCGAACCACAGCAGCGAGGCGCCGATGGTGGTCATCACCAGGCTGTGCGGAGCCATCTGCACCTTGCCGTAACCGGTGCGCTTGCCCAGGAAGATGGCGCAGACCAGGCCAGCGATACCGGCATTGATGTGCACCACGGTGCCGCCGGCGAAGTCCAGCGCGCCCAGCTGCCAGAGGTAGCCCGCAGTGGCATTCAGATCGGCCACGACCTCGGGAGAGGTGTAGGCGTCCGGACCGGGCCACCACCAGACCATGTGCGCCATCGGCAGATAGGCGAAGGTGAAGAAGATCACCGAGAACAGCAGCACGGCCTTGAACTTCATGCGCTCGGCGTAGCCGCCGGCGATCAGCGCCACGGTGATGGCGGCGAAGGTGAGCTGGAAGAAGGCAAAAGCCAGTTCCGGGATCAGCACGCCCTTGCTGAAGGTCGCAGTCGGCACGAAGAAGCCGTTGGCGTCGTAGACCACACCCTTGAGCAGCAGCTTGTCGAAGCCGCCGAAGAAGGCGTTGCCGTTGGAGAAGGCCACCGAGTAGCCGTAGACCACCCACAGCACCGAGATCAGGCAGAAGATGCCAACGGTCTGGGTCAGCGTAGACAGCATGTTCTTCTTGCGCGCCATGCCGCCGTAGAACAGCGCGAGGCCGGGCAGCGACATCAGCAGCACGAAGGCGGTGGCGACCATCATCCAGGTCACGTTGCCTTCATTGAAGGTGGGCGCCACCGGAGCTGCTTCGGCGGGAGCCGCCTCTGCCGGGGCAGCTTCGACCGGAGTCGGAGTCGCTTCGGCAGGTGCTGCGGCCGCCGGTGCAGCTTCGGCAGCAACAGCCGGCGCCGGATCCTGCGCGTAGACCGCGCCAGCGCCAATGGAGCCCAGCGAGGCAGCCAGCGCCAACGCAAGGCCGAGGGAAAGCTTTCGGAGATTCATGTTCTTTATGCTCCTGACTTAAAGGGCTTCCTTGCCAGTCTCACCCGTACGGATGCGAATGGCCTGGTCAAGCGCGAAGACGAAAATCTTGCCATCGCCGATCTTGCCGGTATGGGCCGCCTTGCTGATGGCTTCCACGGCGCCATCGAGCTTGTCGTCGTCGACGGCAACCTCGATCTTGACCTTGGGAAGAAAATCGACGACGTACTCGGCGCCACGATAGAGCTCGGTATGGCCCTTCTGGCGGCCGAAGCCTTTCACCTCCGTCACCGTGATGCCGGCCACGCCGATTTCGGAGAGCGCTTCGCGCACTTCGTCGAGCTTGAACGGCTTGATGATCGCTGAAATCAGTTTCATCAGTTCAACTCCAACTTCATGTTCGGACTGACTTTTCTGCTTGGTGTCCCTGGCGCAGACCGACCGGCACAGCCCCGAAGCCGGAATGGTGGATGTGCAAACGCATGTTGCGTGCCAAGCTGAATCGGCTGAATTCCGCTTTCAGCCGGATTGTCGTGCACCAACATGGTGCGTCCATCCAGCGACTCTGGGGCGAACGATGCCGTTTCGGAGCAGCGGACGCCGTAGCGTTGAGCCTGAGCTAAGCTCGCCCGACTGCGCTCCGGCCAACGCCCACATGAATCCCAGCCCGATCGAGATCGTCGCCACCCTGCTGTTCGGGCTGGCGTTGATCCATACCTTTTCCACCAAGTTCTTCGAAGGGCTGGCGCACCGCCAGCCGCAGCACGCCCGGCTCTGGCATCTGGTCGGCGAGGTGGAGATCGTCTTCGGCCTTTGGGCCATCGCACTCACCGCGGTGATGATGGCGCTCCAGGGCAAGCTGGCGGCGGTCGAGTATCTCGACGGCCGCAACTACACCGAGCCCCTGTTCGTGTTTGCGATCATGGTGGTCGCCGGCAGCCGGCCTATCCTGAGCGGCGCCCAGCTATTGGCACGCGGCTTTGCCCGCCTGCTGCCACTCCCCACGCCCACCGCCCTGTATTTCACCGTGCTGGCGTTGATCCCGCTGCTGGGTTCGCTGATCACCGAGCCGGCGGCGATGACCCTGGCGGCGCTGATGCTGCGCGACCGCTACTTCGGCCAGAACCTGTCCAACCGCATGCGCTACGGCACTCTGGGCGTGCTGTTTGTGAATGTCTCCATCGGCGGCGCGCTGACGCCGTTCGCGGCGCCGCCGGTGCTGATGGTGGCCGGCACCTGGGGCTGGGATCTGGCGCACATGCTCACCACCTTCGGCAAGCACGTGGTCCCCATCGTGACGCTCAATGCCGCGGGCGCGACCCTGCTGTTCCGGCGCGAACTGGCAGCGATCAAGCTCCCCGTCGATGGCGAGGCCGGCTCGCCGCCGGGGGTGATCGCCCTGCACCTGGCCCTACTCGCCGGCATCGTCGTCTTTGCCCACCATCCACCGCTGTTCCTCGGGCTGATGCTGCTGTTTCTCGGCGTCGCCGCCGCCTATCCGCAGTACCAGAGCCAGCTGATGCTGCGCGAGGCGCTACTGGTGGCCTTCTTCCTGGCGGGGCTGGTGGTGCTCGGCGGCTTGCAGCAATGGTGGCTGCAACCGCTGCTGATGCAGATGGACGCCAAGACCGTCTACCTCGGCGCCACCGCGCTCACCGCGATCACCGACAATGCCGCGCTCACCTACCTGGCCGCCCAGGTGCCGGGACTCAGCGACGAGTTCAAGTACTACGTGGTCGCGGGCGCGATCAGCGGCGGCGGCCTGACGGTGATCGCCAACGCGCCCAATCCGGCCGGGCTGGCGATCCTGCGCGATCGTTTCCCCGACGGCGCGGTGAGCGCCGGCGGCCTGTTTCTCGGCGCGCTGGCGCCGACCCTGGTCACGATCTGCGCCTTCCTGTTCTTCTGAAATCTTCAATCTGCCCGCACCTACCACCATGCTCGAACCCAACCGCATCGAAGATCTGGCCGGCAAGCTCGCCGGCCTGCTGCCTCCTGGCCTCAAGACCCTGCGCGCCGAACTGGAGGACAACTTCCGCGCGGTGCTGCGCGCCAATCTGGAAAAGCTCGACTTGGTCTCGCGCGAACGCTTCGACGTGCAGGCCGAGCTGCTGGCGCGCACCCAGGCCAAGCTCAAGAAGCTCGAAGAGCGGGTGAAACTGCTGGAAGCAGGAGGCCGTGCCGGCTAGTCGCGGATGCACTAGGCTAGTTCCCAAACAAGTGCTCCATCGGGGCAGGGGAACGGGATGAATCAAGGTTTGAACGGCAGCCTGCGGCTGCTGGCGATGCTGGCGGTACTGCTGCTGGGCGCACTGGCGCTGGCCTTGGTGCTGGATCTGCTGCCGCGCGCGACGCTGGCCGATACCGCCATCAAGGGCCTGTCCAGCCTGGCCATCCTGGCGGTGGTCACCCTGGTGCTGGGCGTACTGATGAATCGCCGCGACTAGCCCCGCCATGAGTCTCGCCACCGTCTACTCGCGGGCCCAGAATGGACTTGCGGCGGATGCGGTGGTGGTCGAAGTACATCTGGCGCCGGGCCTACCGGGCCTGTCCATCGTCGGCCTGCCGGAAGCGGCGGTGAGGGAGGCCCGCGACCGGGTCAAGGCAGCCATCGTCACCTGCGGCTATCAGTTTCCCAACAGCCGCCGCATCACCGTCAACTTAGCACCCGCCGACCTGCCCAAAGAGGGCGGGCGCTTTGACCTGCCGATCGCGCTCGGGGTGCTGGCGGCGTCTGGCCAGATTCCCGCCGAACGCCTGAGCCGCATGGAAGTCTTGGGCGAGCTGTCGCTCTCGGGCGAAGTGCGTCCGGTACGTGGGGCGCTGCCTGCGGCGCTGCGCGCCCGCGAAGCCGGCCGCGCGCTGCTGCTGCCGGAAGCCAATCTGGCGGAAGCGGCCCTGGCGCGCGACAGCAGCCTGCACACCGCCAACCACCTCGCCAGCCTGGCCGCGGCCCTGCACGCCGGCCCCTTGCCGCTGGCGACGGCACCACCGCCAACCACCTCCGTCGCCAGCGGCCCCGACCTCGCCGAAGTACGCGGCCAGTACCAGGCCAAGCGGGCACTGGAAGTGGCGGCCGCCGGCGGCCATTCGCTGCTGATGATCGGGCCACCCGGCTCGGGCAAATCCATGCTGGCGCAACGCCTGCCCGGCCTGCTGCCGCCGCTAAGCGAGGCAGAATCGCTGGAAGTGGCGGCGGTAGCCTCGGTGGCCGGTTCCGGCCCGGATCTCGCCCGCTGGGGCCGGCCGCCCTATCGCGCCCCGCACCACACTGCCTCGGCGGTCGCCCTGGTCGGCGGCGGTTCGCTGCCACGTCCGGGCGAGATCACCCTCGCTCACCGCGGGGTTCTGTTCCTGGACGAGCTGCCGGAATTCGAGCGCGCGGTGCTGGAAGTCTTGCGCGAACCGCTGGAAAGCGGCCAGATCACTGTGTCACGCGCCGCCCGCCAGGCCGACTTTCCGGCGCGCTTCCAGCTGGTGGCGGCGATGAATCCCTGCCCCTGCGGATTTCTCGGCGACCGCAGCGACCGCTGCCGCTGCACGCCCGACCAAGTGGCGCGCTATCGCGCACGCCTGTCCGGCCCCTTGCTGGACCGCATCGATCTGCAGGTGCTGGTGCCGCGGGTCGAACACCAGGCGCTGGCGGCACAGACAGAACCCGCGGAGACCAGCCAGCGGGTACGCGAACGGGTGATCGCCTGCCGCGAGCTGCAACTAGCCCGGCAAGGCAAGCCCAACGCGCAGCTGAGCGTGCCGGAGGTCGAGCGCCTGTGCACGCCGGCAGCCGATGCGGCCACACTGCTGGAAACCGCGATGGCGCGCTTGAATCTTTCCGCCCGCGCCTATCACCGGACGCTGAAGGTGGCGCGCAGCCTCGCCGACCTGGCCGGACAGACGCGGATCGGGATGGCGCAGGTCGCCGAAGCCCTGCGCTACCGCGAACTCGACCGTGGCAACGGCTGATCCGGCGGCATGCTGGAAACAAAAAAGGGCCGCCCAAGGGCGGCCCTTCGTACAACCAGAGACTGCTGAGCTTAGAAGCTGAACACCTTCTTCACGCCGAATACCACGCGCTCCTGCTCCTTGGCGATGTCGCCATCCAGGTTGCTGCCGATGTAGGCCAGGCTGAAGGTGTAGCCGGGATCAAAGGACTTGGAGATGGTGACGCCGTAGTCGAGGTAGGAATCTTCCGGCGCGCTGTCGTACAGGCTGCCGACGAACAGCTTGGGGCCGTCGCCCACCGAGTAGCCAACGTTGGCGCCAACGGTGAAGAAGCCATCCATGACCGGCAGCGAACCGCTGACGGTGTAGTAGTAGCCGTCTTCGTCGGTGCCGAAGTAGTCGGAGGTGTAGAAGACCTTGCCGGTAACCGGGCCGTAGGTGGCGCCGACGTAGAACTCGGTGGTGTCCAGCTTGCTGTCGTCGGCGTAGTAGTAATGCAGGGCGCCAACGTCGAGGCCCACTTCACCGGCCTTGAAGGTGTAGCCACCGTAGAAGTCGGTCTCGTAGGTGACGGTGTCGGTGTAACCGGCGAAGTCGATGTTCGACAGCCAGGTACCGACATAGAGGCCGGAGTCGTGTGCATAGTCCAGACCGCCCTGGATGGCCGTCAGGTCCGTCGACAGCGGGTTCTGGTTGACGCCACGGAACATGTAGCTGGAGAACAGGCCGACGTTCGCGGACGCGCCTGCGTAAGCCGGAGCGGCAACGCCCGACGCTGCCACGAGAGCCGCGCAAGCCACGATCTGCTTCATCTTCATGAGTACATCCTCTCCTGATATGGGTGGGAACGCCTGCCTTGGCGATGGATTCGACCCAGGCATTTATGCAACAGCAGTTTTTGAGCCAACTTTTTATGGCGTGACCAGGACTGCCCGACATTGGTGCGCAGTCACAAATCGTTCACCACAGCCCAGAAAAGGCAAAGGCCATGCCAGTGCATACCGGCATGGCCTTTCAGGCCCCGCAATGGTGCGCCGTGGTTGCCGGCGCCAGTGATCGCTTACAGGCCGCTCTTGCCCAGCATTAGCTTGACGGTCGCCTTGATCTCGTCGTCGGTGAAATCAGGATTGCCACCGCGCGGCGGCATCTGGTTCTTGCCGTTGATGGCATTGGTCGCCACGCCATCGGCACCGCCGGCCGCCGCAAGGCGCTTGCTCCACTCGGCCTTGTCGCCCACTTTTGGTGCGCCGAGCACGCCGGCGTTGTGGCAGGCCGCGCAGGCCTGGGCGAACACCTGGTCGGCGGTCAGCGGCTCGCGCTTCACCGCCGGGGCGGCGGCCTTGAGCAGGGCGGCAGGATCGGTCACCACGTTCGCCACCGGCTTGATGCGCGCCTCCAGGCGGGCGATATCGGCCTCGCTGGGGCCAGCCTTGGGCACGATCAGGCTGGCGGCGAAGATGCAGAAGCCGAAGATGCTGAACAGGGCGGCCAGCACCATGGCGAAGGTGCGGAAAAATGCCTGGTCATGCGCCTGGTCGTCGTGATGGCTGTTATTGCTGCTCACGGGTGAAGCTCCGGGTACGTTTAGAGATCGGGTTCGGTGCACCGTGTCGACGGCCATTAAGGTGCCGGCAAGGCGTTTACATGGGGGAAGTCCGTCCGCCGGCCGGCGGACGCGGGCGAGCAGGCATCAAAGCCCGCCACCACACTCCCCTCAGACCACCGATCAGTCGAACCCCGGGTCGACCGGCACACCAGCGCCGGCCGCGGCTCCCACAGTTGAAAAGTATAGCATTGGCCCATGGCGCCCCCGGGAGCACCCACTGGGCCGACCTAACGCGTTTGCATCATCAACCGGCAGTGGGGAATCGCTAAGCTCGCGACCATGACCTACGCACGAATCGTTGGCACCGGCAGCTATCTCCCGGCCCGCAGCGTCAGCAACCAGGAGTTGCAGACCCGCATCGAAACCAGCGACGAGTGGATCGTCTCGCGCACTGGCATCGAGTCCCGTCATGTCGCCGCCGAAGGCGAAATGACCTCGGACCTCGCCTTTCACGCCTGCCAGCGCGCCCTGGCGGCCGCCGGCACCAGTGCCGACGAGGTGGATCTGATCGTGGTCGCCACCACCACCCCGGACATGGTGCTGCCCTCCACCGCCTGCCTGCTGCAGGCGCGGCTGGGCGTGAAGCAGGGCGCCGCCTTTGATGTGCAGGCGGTGTGCACCGGCTTCATCTACGCCCTGACGCTCGCCGACCGCCTGATCGCCAGCGGCGCTCACAAGTGCGCACTGGTGGTGGGCGCGGAAGTGTTCTCGCGACTCCTGGACTGGAGCGATCGCCGCACCTGCGTATTGTTCGGTGACGGTGCCGGCGCGGTGGTGCTCAAGGCTTCCGACACTCCGGGCATCCTCTCTGGCCATCTGCATGCCGATGGTTCCCAGGCCGGCGTCCTGCGGGTGGACGGCGGCATCGCCAACGGCGTGCTGCGCGGTCACCCCTTCGTCGAGATGGACGGCCAGGCGGTGTACCGCACCGCCGTGCGGGTGCTGGCGGAATGCGCCCACGAGGCGTTGAACAAGAACGGCCTGAAGATCGAGGACATCAACTGGGTAGTGCCGCACCAGGCCAACATCCGCATTCTCGCCACCACCGCCGACAAGCTCGGCCTGCCGATGAGCAAGCTGGTGACCACGGTGGCGCGCCAGGGCAATACCTCGGCGGCCTCGGTGCCGCTGGCGCTGGACGCAGCAGTGCGCGACGGCCGCATCCAGGCGGGTCAGAACGTGCTGCTGCTCGGCGTCGGCGCCGGCATGACCTGGGGCTCGGTGCTGCTGCGCTACTGAGCCGGCACCGCACCGACCAGGGCATCGAGGCGGGCGCAATCGCTTTCCTGCCGCACCGTCGTGAACAGCGCCTCTGCTTCCGGGTAGCTGCGCGCCAGCCAGGCCAGCCACTGCTTGAGCCGCCCCGGCGCGAAACGCTCGGGCAGCCGTGCGCGCTGCTGGCGCCAGTAGTCTCGTAGCAACGGCAGCACCGACGCCCATTCCAGCGGCACATAGTCCGTGCCGGCCCGGGCGGCGGCGATCTGCAAGGCCAGATCGGGCCGCGCCACCAGGCCGCGCCCGAGCATGAAATCCTCGACGCCACTCACCGCACGACAGCGTCGCCAGTCGTCGACGCTCCAGATTTCACCGTTGGCATACACCGGCAGCGGCACCACCTCCTGAATCCGCGCCACCCACTCCCAATAGGCGGGCGGACGGTAGGCGTCCGCCTTGGTGCGCGCGTGCACCACCAGTTGCGCGGCGCCGCCGGCGGCCAGGGCGCGGGCGCAGTCCAGGGCCTGATCGCTGTCCTCGTAGCCCAGGCGCATCTTGGCGGTGACCGGGATCGCCACCGGCACCGCCGCGCGCACCGCCGCGACGATGCGGTACAGCAGTTCCGGCTCGCGCAGCAGCACCGCGCCGCCGCGCGAGCGGTTGACGGTCTTTGCCGGGCAGCCGAAGTTGAGGTCAATCACCGGCGCACCAAGCTGGCAGGCGCGCACCGCATTCTCGGCCAGCCAGTGCGGATCAGAGCCCAGCAATTGCACACGCATCTCGGTGCCGGCGCGGGTGCGCGCGCCCTGGTCGAGTTCCGGCGCGATGCGGCGGAACACCGAGGCCGGCAGCAACTGCTCGTTGACGCGGATGAACTCGCTCACGCACCAGTCGACGCCGCCGACCCGGGTCAGCACGTCGCGCAGGATGTCGTCGACCAGGCCTTCCATCGGCGCCAGGGCGATCTGCATGGGAGTAGAGGCTCGCAAAAAGGACGCGCATCTTAGGCGCTGTCGGCCGTCGCGCCGATTAAGCTGACCGCCTACCCCATTCCGACCGCCCACTGGCATGACCGCAGCCAGCGCTCCCGACCGCCCCTGGTGGCTCTATCTGCTGGAATGCCGTGGCGGCAGCCTCTATGCCGGCATCAGCCCCGACCCGCAACAGCGCTACCGGCTGCACGCCGCCGGACGCGGTGCGCGCTACACCCGCGCCAATCCGCCGCAGCGCCTGCTGGCCGCCTGCGCCTACCCCTCACGCTCGGCCGCTTCGGTGGCCGAGCACTGGCTCAAGCAGCAGCCGCGCGAGGCCAAGCTGGCCTGGGCCGCCAGTCATCCCTACGCGGGCGGGGCCGGCGAGTGCGCGGCACACTCGGCGGCGGTCATCTCGCGCAGCAGCTCGGCCAGGCGCAGGGTGCCGCGACCGGCGTAGTCGTGGTCGGCGAAGATCAGGTACAGCGTGCCGCGGCGCTCCTGGCCTTCCAGCGGCAGCGGCTTGAGCAGGCCATCACGCAGCTCGTTGCGGATCTTGTCCAGCGGCATCCAGGCAAAGCCATAGCCCTGGCAGAGCGCGTGGATGGAGGTGGGCATATTGCTCACCGTCCAGCGCTGCTGGGCGTCGATGGTGAGCGCGGACTCGTTGCGCCGGCTGCCGGAGTCGCGCACCACGATATGCCGGTGCTGGCGCAGATCCTCCGGCTTCAGCGGCCGGCCCAGGTGGTGCAGGGGATGGTCGGGATGCGCGACCGGCAAGATGTGTATCTGCATCAAGGGCTCGCCGAAGAAACCCGGCGGCACCACCGGCGCGACGGCGAGATCGACCCGCCCTTGCAGCAAGGCCTCCGAGGTGCCGCCCAGCACCGACTCGCTCAGTTCGATGCGGGTGTGCGGACTGTCCTGGCCAAAGCGGTCCAGCACCCGCAACAACAGCCAGGTGGGGAACACCACTTCCACCGCCAGGCGGATCTCCGCCTCCCAACCGGCCGCCAAGGCGCTGGCGGCCTGCTCCAGCCGACTGGCCTCGGCCAGCAGGGCGCTGGCACGCCGGTACAGCAGCTGGCCGGTGGGCGTGAGCACCGCCTTGCGACCCTGCACCTCGAAGGCCTTCACCGCCAGCAGGCTCTCCAGCTTCTGCACCGCGTAGGTCACCGCCGACTGGCTCTTGTGCAGCTGCTCGGCCGCCTGCGCGTAGCCACCGGCATCGACTACCGCCATCAGCGCGCGCCATTGCTCCAGGGAGATCCGCGGATTCACAGATTCATCCAATAAACTGATTGTTGAGCGCCAAATATTGTTCTTTTTTATCGATCTGTCGAATCATTTAATACGCACACCTTCAGTTCACCCGGAGATGTGCCATGACCAAGCTTCTTCAGATCAACACCAGCCTGTTTGCCGGCAAGGGCCAGTCCAGCCAGCTCGCCGAGCAGTTCGTCGCCGAGTGGCGGCAGCATCACCCCGACACCGAGGTCCAGGTCCGCGACCTCGCCCAGGACGGCGTGCCGCATCTGGACGCCCAGCGCTTCAGCGCCTTCATCACCCCCGCCGAGGCGCGCAGCCCCGAGCAGCAGGCGGTGGTGGACTACTCCGACGCGCTGATCGCCGAGCTGAAGTCCGCCGACGTCATCGTGCTCGGCCTGCCGATGTACAACTTCGGCGTGCCCTCACAGCTGAAGTCCTACTTCGACCACATCGCCCGCGCCGGTATCACCTTCCGCTACACCGCCAAGGGCCCCGAGGGCTTGATCACCGGCAAGAAGGCCTATGTGTTCGCCGCCCGCGGCGGGCTCTACGCCGGCACGCCGCTGGACAGCCAGACCAACTACGTGCGTGACTTCCTGCGCTTCATCGGCATCGCCGATGTGGAGTTCGTCTACGCCGAGGGTCTGAACATCGACGCCGACCGCAAGCAGTCTGCCCTGCACCAGGCCCAGGACGCGATCCACCGTCTTGCCGCCTGAGCCCGGCCCGCAATCGCCTTCGCCCCACGCATCCCTCGAACATTCCAAGGAGTAACGCCATGTCACCGAAACTCACCAACCTCGCCGAACTCGCCGGCCGCATCCTGCTGGCCTCGCTGTTCCTGCTTTCCGGTCTGTCCAAGATCACTGCCTACGCCGCTACCGTCGGCTACATGCAGGCCATGGGTGTGCCAGGCTTTGCCCTGCCCTTGGTGATCGCCCTGGAGGTGCTGGGTGCGGCCGCCATCATCGTCGGCTACCAGACCCGTATCGTCGCCTTCCTGCTCGCCGGCTTCAGCCTGGTCTCGGCCCTGCTGTTCCACGCCAACTTCGGCGACCAGATCCAGACCATCATGTTCTTGAAGAACGTCTCGATCGCCGGCGGCTTCCTGCTGCTGGTCGCCAACGGCGCCGGCCCGCTGAGCCTCGACCGCCGCTAAGCACCATCTAAACCTCTTAGGCCCGTTCCCAGAGGGCGGGCCCTTGCTTTACAACTTTCATCAGGAGCCAGTCATGAGCAACACCTCCAGCGACCTGCGCAGCCTGGCGCATGTCATCCCCGCCATCGCCACTTCCGACGGCGCCGGCGTCAAGCTGCGCCGGAGCATTGGCAGCCAGCGCGGCCTCTACCTCGACCCCTTCCTGATGCTCGACGAGTTCGGCACCGACAACCCGGGCGACTACATCGCCGGTTTTCCGGCCCACCCGCACCGCGGCTTCGAGACCGTCACCTACATGCTCGACGGCCGCATGCAGCACAAGGACCATCTCGGCAACGTCGGCGATCTCGGCCCCGGCGGCGTGCAATGGATGACCGCCGGCCGTGGCGTGATCCACTCGGAGATGCCCTTGCAGGAAAGCGGCCGCATGCGCGGCTTCCAGCTCTGGATCAACCTGCCCTCGGCGGAAAAGATGAAGCCGGCCGGCTACCGGGACATCCCGGCCAGCGAGATTCCGCAGGCCGCGCTGCCGGGCGGCGGTTCGATCAAGGTGATCGCCGGCACGGCGGAAGTCGGCGAGGCGCGCCTCAGCGGGCCGATCAACAGTCCGGCGCAGCCGCTGTCGACCGCGCCGCTGTACTTCGACCTGGAACTACCGGCCGGCGCGCTGTTCGAGCAGCCGATCCCGGCCAGCCACAACGCCTTCCTCTACACCTACGAGGGCAGCGTCGCGGTCGCCGGCAAGACCGCGCCGGCCCAGGCCGCGCTGGTGCTGGGCGCTGGCGAACGGCTGTCGCTGCAAGCCGGGCCACAGGGCGCGCGGGTGATCCTGCTCGCCGGCAAGCCGCTACGCGAACCGGTGGTTCAGTACGGCCCCTTCGTGATGAACAGTCGCGAGGAGATCGAGCAGGCTCTGCAGGACTACCAGAACGGCGTACTCGTCGAAGCCATGACCTGAACGCAACCGTGCGCAGCATGAACGGTGCCGGCAGGGCGGATTGACCCATGTCAACGCGGTGTCGGCAGGGGGCGCTAGCTTGACGGCTAACGCCCCTCCTCTCGGTTGAATCGCATGCACGCCGCTCTCCGTACCGACTCACCCCTGCCCTCCGACTCCGCGCCGGCCCAGGTCGGTGCGGCACTCTGGCTCGACCACTACCGCCGGCTGCTGGCTGGCGAGGAGCGCAAGCCCCTGCTGCAGAGCCTGTGCGCAGGTCTGGCGCCCCTGCTGGCACTGAGCGGGGTGCAGATCAGCCGCAAGCTGGCCAGCGGCGTGATCGCCATCGAGGCCAGCGCCCGCGAGGACGCGCTCTGGCTGGAGCTGCAACGCCTGCCGGAGCGCTGGGACGGCACCGTCGCCGGCGACGGGCCGGCAGCGCGGGCGCTGCGCAACAACGGGCCGGCCCTGATGGTCACCAGTGACGAGGGTTTTCTGCCCTGGCGCCGCGCGGCGGAGAGCGAGGGCATCCGCGCCGCTGGCGCCTGGCCGTTTCAGGCCGCCGGCGAAACCTGGTTGCTGCAGCTCCACTGCGAGCGCGGCAATGGCTTCGCCGACGACCAGCGCCTGCAACTGATCGAGCAGCAACTCGGCGAGTTGCGCCGTTTTCTCGATGACGACGCCCGCCTGCGCGAACAAAGCCTGCTGGCGGCGGCGCTGCGTCTGGCCGGCAATGCCGCCTTCATCACCGACCTGCACGGCGACATCGTCTGGAGCAACCCCGCCTTCACCCGCCTCACCGGCTACCAGGCCGAGGACGTGCGCGGCAAGAACGCCCGCATCCTCAAGTCCGGCCGCCAGGGCACGCGCTACTACCGCGAGCTCTGGAGCACCATCCGCTCTGGCCAAGTGTGGAGCGGTGAGACTGTCGATCACGACCGCGACGGTCAGCGCTACGTGATCCACCAGACCATCAGCCCTTTTGGCCGTGGCGAGCGCATCAGCCATTACCTGTCACTGCACGACGACATCAGCAGCCAGAAGGCGGCGCAACGGCTGCGCGAACTGGAGACGGTCACCGACCCGCGCAGCGGTCTGCTTACCCGGGCCAGCTTCGAGGAAACTCTGGAGGAAGCCTGCGGCGGCCAGCGGCCGTTCGGGCTGGCGCTGATCTCGCTGCGCCGCTTCAGTGAGGCCGCCCAGGCCATGGGACGGGAGATGGAAGATCTGATTGTCGGCGAGATGGGCAATCGCGTGCGCCAACTCATCAGTCCGCCGCACCGCGCCTGCCAAAGCACGGAGGGCGAGTTCCTGCTGCTGCTGGACGGCGACACCATGGACAGCCACGCGGCCTTGCTGAACGAACTACGCCTGGCGCTGATCGAGCCCTACCCCTATGTCGGAGAGGACATCGTGCTCGACTACCGGCAGGTGCTGCTGCGTGGCCCGCAGGAGGGCCGCAACGCCGAGGCGCTGTTGCGGCAACTCGACCGGCGCATGGCCGACGAGCCGGTCGCGCGCGCGCAGCGGCAGATCTTGAGTCGCTGAGCATCGCCATCGCGACTGACTCAGGTCAATGAGCCGGTGGCGACAGCTCTCTAGCCTGAAGACATAAAGACGAAGGAGAGTCCGCGCCGTGAATACCGCCGTAAGAAATCAGCCCGCAAACGGCTTCGACGCCTTTCTGCAGGCGATCCAGCGCGAGCCCAGGCTCAGTGTCGAAGAAGAACATGCCGCTGCCGAAGACTTGCGCTCCACCGGCAATCCGGCCGCAGCCAAGCGCCTGGTGCTTGGTCATCTGCGCTTCGTGGTGCACATCGCCCGTGGCTATCAGGGCTATGGCCTGCCGCTGGAAGACCTGGTGCAGGAGGGCAACCTTGGCCTGATGAAGGCGGTGCAGCGTTTCGATCCGCGCTGGAACGTGCGCCTGATCAGCTACGCCGTGCACTGGATCAAGGCGCAGATCCACGAATACATCCTGCGCAACTTCCGCATCGTCCGCCACGTCACCACCAAGGCGCAGCGCAAGCTGTTCTTCAACCTGCGCAAGCTGCGCCGCGACTGCGAACCCCTGAGCGCCGAAGACGCCCAGGCGATGGCCGAACAACTGCATGTGAGCCTGCGCGACGTGCGCCGCGCCGATGCCCTGTTCCATGGCGGCGACAGCTCGCTGTCGGCGCCAGACGAGGGTTACTCGCCCGAACACTGGCTGGCCCAGGAAGGCGCCGACCCGGCCGAACAGATCGAGGCCGAGGACTGGAAGCAGCGCATGCTGCCGCGGCTCAGCGACGCGCTCCAGCACCTGGACCCGCGCTCGCGCGACATCGTGTTCCGCCGCGAGCTGGCGGCCGAAAAGCCGGTCGGTCTCGCCGAGCTGGGTAGCCAGTACGGGGTGTCGGCCGAGCGGGTGCGGCAGATCGAGGTGAAGGCGCGTCAGCGCCTGCGCCAGGCCATGGAGCCGGCGCTGGCGGCCTAAGCGGGGGGAGGCGCTCCGGCGGCCGGAGCGACCCTGACTGTCACCGGCATCTTCGCCATGCGCCGGTACAACGTCGCCTGCTGGCGCAGCGGCCACCAGTCATACAGGTAGATTTGCATCGGCCGCCACATCGCCACCCAGCCGGCGACCAGAAAGCTTTCGCGCAACAGGCTGGCCAGCACCCCCGAGAGCGCCAGGTTCTGGCTCCACTGACTGAGTAGCAGGCAGACGCCCAGAAACACCAGGCCGATCACCAGACTCATCCTTCCCTGCCGCAGCAGGCCGTGCAGCTCGGCGCGCTTCAGGCGCGCGCGCTCGCTGAAGTAGTGCTGTACCGCGGCTTCGATCCACTGCGGGGTATCCAGCACCGGCGGCGGCTCAGCCAGCAGCAGGCTCAGCGACAGCGGCGCGTCGCGCGGCAACTCCTGCGCCCAGCTGACCAGGTAGCTCTCGGCATGCGTGTCGAGATCGCGATCGTAAAACGGCGAAGGGTCCAGCGAGTTGAACAGCTGGTGGACGCTGCGCAGCGAGATCTCCAGACGCACCGCCGCCCGGCCGGGCCGGCTGCCCCCCGGCAGCACGAAACCCATAGACCGCCGCCCTTGGCGAGACTTAAGCCGCGAGGCGCAGACGCGGACGGCAGATGCCCACCGGCTCGGCCAGCGCCCAGAGTGCGGCCGGCTCACGCAGGGTGACGTTCTTGTCGGCCGAGACGATCCAGCCCTTGTCCTCGAAGCGGGTCAGCACCCGGCATACGGTTTCGGTGGCCAGACGCAGGTAGCTGGCGATGTCGCGGCGGCTCATCGGCAGCTTCACCGCGTTGCCGGCGCCGTTCAGTCGCTCCTGGATGTGCAGCAGGAAGGCGCCGACGCGCTGGTCGGCGCTGTAGTCGCCACCCAGCGCCAGAGCCAGACGCAGTTCGCCGGTAAGGCGTTCCATCACCCGCTGGTTGAGCGCCGGGGCGCTGGCCAGCAGACCCTGCAGCTGGCCCTTGGACACCCGGCAAACCTGGGAGCCGACCACCGTCACCGCGTTTTCCGGGTAGTGGCCGATGCCGATGGCATCGAGACCGACGACGTCACCCGGCAGGAAGAAGCCGCGTACCCGCTCGTTGCCTTCGCCATCGACGGTGTAGGTCTTGATGCAGCCGGCGCGCACCACGTAGACGCAGTCGGCGGTGGCGCCAGCGGCGTACAGGGACTTGCCGGCCTGGGCCAGCGGCAGATGCGGGATCATCACCCCGGCCCAGCGCTGCATATCGGCCTGCGGCAGGCCGGCGGTGACGCAGTGGCTACCCACCGGGCAGAGCGTGCAGGCGCTGCGGATGGCGGGGTTGCAGGCGGTGGCGGCGGGGTTGCTGCGGATCTCGAAGGCCATGGCGGGCTCCAGCTCAGGAATTCATGGAGCACAGCTTGCCGGCCTGGAGACGGCGGGAAAATCCGGAGTTTCCGCAGGCCGACTGCGGGAAGTACCTAGTCGGGCGGGTAGTGCCCGCAGGCCGGGGCCGCTTGCCCGGCTCCTTCTGAAGCCGGAACCGCGCCCGACTTCAGGCGCTGTCCACCTGCAGCAGCATCTGCACCAGCTGCGCGAGATTGCGGGCTTCCATCTTCTGCATCACATGCGCGCGGTGCAGCTCGACGGTGCGTTCGCTCAGGCCCAAATCCAGCGCCACCGCCTTGTTGGCCTGGCCGGCGACGATGCGTCGGGCAACCTCTCGCTCGCGGGCGGTGAGCTCCTCGAAGTGCTGGCGCAGCAGATCGCGCTCGGCCAGCGCCGCGCGCTCGCGGGCGTCCTGGTCCAGCGCCTTCTGCACGCGACGGATCAGGTCATCGTCCTTGAACGGCTTCTGCAGAAAGTCCAGGGCGCCGGCGCGCATCGCCTCCACCGCCATCGGCACGTCGCCGTGGCCGGTGATGAAGATCACCGGCAGCGCCCAGCCGCGACGGTTGAGCTCCTGCTGCAACTCCAGGCCACTCATGCGCGGCATGCGGACGTCCAGCACCAGGCAGCCGGCCAGCTCGCTGCGGTACTGGCGCAAGAAGCTGGTGGCGTCGGCGAACACCTGCGTGCGCAGGCCCACCGAGCGCAGCAACATGGCAATGCTGTCGCGCACCGCCTCCTCGTCATCGACGATGAAAACCGTACCGGTATCCATGCTTCCTCACATTAGGCTGTCGGCAGTCGCACCACGAAGGTCGCGCCGCCCATGGCATTGCCACGGTAGCTCATCTCGCCGCCGTGGGCGGCGACGATCGACTGGCAGATCGACAGGCCCAGTCCCATGCCCTGGTGCTTGGTGGTGTAGAAGGGCTCGAACAGATGCGTCTCCACCGCCTCGCTGATGCCGGGCCCGCAGTCGCTGACCGCAATCTCGACAAAGCCGGTTCCACCGGGGTAGGTCTCGACCTGGATGAAGTCGCCGCTGGCGCGCTCGCTCATCGCCTCGATACCGTTGCGCACCAGGTTCAGCACCACCTGCTGCAGCTGCACGCCATCGCCGGTCACCGCCGGCAGCCGGGGCGTGAGCCGCAGCAGCAGCCGCCAGCCGCTGTTGCGCAGCTCGAATTCCAGAAGCTTGGCTACCTCGCTGATCAGCTGGTTGCAGTCCAGCCGTTCGCGCACCGCGTCGCGCTTGCGGGTGAGGCTGCGCAGACCACGGATCACCTGGCCGGCGCGGTCGGCCTGGGCGCTGATCTTCTCCAGGGTGCCGATCAACTCCTCCGGCTCGGCGTTGCCGGACTGCAACAGCCGCCGGCAGGCATTGGCGTAGTTGGCAATGGCGGTGAGCGGCTGGTTCACCTCGTGGGCGATGCCGCTGACCATCTCGCCCAGCGTGCCGATGCGCCCGGCGTGGGTGAGGCGGGCGCGCAAGTCCTCGGCCTCGTGCTCGGCGCTGAGCAGCGCCGAGCGGTCGACAATCTCGCTGATGATCAAGGGCGGCTGCTCGTCGGTCTCGACACTGAGCGCTGCGTAATTGCTGGTATGCACCACGGTGCCGTCGCCACGCAGGTAGCGCCACTCGTAGCGGCTGGCCGGCTGCTCGCCGCTGAGCTGATGCAGCTGCTGCGCACCGGCGCGATCGTCGGGGTGCAGTAATTCGAGCTGCGAGCGGCCCAGCAAGTCCTCCTCGTCGCGCCCCAGCAGCGCGCAACAGGCGCGGTTGGCCTTGAGGATCTGCCCATCCAGGCTGGTGATGAGGATCGGCGTCGGGGCGTTTTCGAAGATCACCCGCAGTTCGTCGGCCTGATTCTTCAGCTGCGCCTGCTGGCGCAGCCGCTCGGAGATGTCGCGCAGGATGCCGACATAACCGCGCTCCGCCCCCTTGGTGAACTCGCCCACCGACAACTCGATGGGCACCGTCGAGCCGTCCTTGCGCTGCGCCACCACCTGGCGACCGATGCCGATGATGCGGGCCTGCTGGGTCTTCTGATAGCGCAGCAAGTAGCCGTCATGCTCCTGCCGGTAGGGCGCCGGCATCAGCATGCTCAGGTTCTCGCCCAGAACCTCGGCGGGCACGTAGCCGAAAAGCGTTTCGGCGGCGCGGTTGAAACGGGTAATGCGGCCGCGCTCATCGGCCAGGATCATGGCATCGACAGCCGCGTCGAGCAGCGCACTAAGACGGTCTTCGGCCACTTCGGGCGCCTATGGTGATATTTGAAAGGGAGAGCTGCCGGGACAGCGGCGACAGTTTAGCGGCAGCCGCGCCGCCACCGGAGCCCCGGCCGGCATCACTGAACGGTGATCTGCTTGACCTGGTTCTTCTTCTGCTCGGTCTTCGGCAGCCGCACGGTCACCACGCCTTCCTTGCACTCGGCGGCAATCTGCTCGTCGAGCACGTCGTCGGGGATGGTGAAGCTGCGGGTGAACGCGCCATAGCTGCGCTCGATGCGATGGTGCTTCTCGTCCTTGTCTTCTTTTTCCAGCTTGCGCTCGCCGGAAATGGTCAGTACGCCGTTGAGCGAGGTGACCTTGAGGTCTTCCTTCTTCACGCCCGGCAACTCGGCCTTGACCAGATACTCCTTGGCGTTCTCGCTGATATCCACCGCCGGCGCCCAGTTGGCCAGCGCTCCGGCCTCGGCCGACAGCGCCGGAAAGCCACCAGGGCTGCGCGCAAAGCGCGTCAGCAGATCGTCCATTTCACGGAATGGGTTCCATTGCACCAGACTCATGACCAGGCTCCTTGGTTGATCCTCCATACCGGCACTGACCGGCAACGCTAGACTGGTTCCCACGCCGGGCAGGTGCATTGATGTGCGTCAATGCCCCCCTAGCTGGTGACAGAGACAGTGCGGTAGCCAGGAGACCGAACAAGACCATGAGCTACCGCCCCGTCGCATGGATCAGCCACCCCGACTGCCTGCGCCATGACATGGGCGCGATGCATCCGGAATGCCCGCAGCGCCTGAACGCGATCTTCGACCGGCTGCGGATCAGTGGGCTCTATGACTTCATGCAGCACCACCAGGCGCCGCTGGCGCTGCGCGAGCAGCTGGCCTGGGTACACAGCGAGGCGCATCTGGACCGGGTATTCCACGCCGACACCCGCGCCGGGCCGGTCGCCATCGACGGCGACACCCTGCAAGCCGAGCACACCCTCCAGGCCGCGCTGCGCGCCGCTGGCGCCGGCATCCTCGGCGTCGATCTGGCCCTGGACGGCAAGGCCGGCCTCGCCTTTTGCGCGGTGCGTCCGCCGGGACATCACTGCGAGCGCAACCGGGCGATGGGTTTCTGCTTCTTCAACAACGTCGCGGTCGCCGCCGCCTACGCGCTCAGCCGTGGGCTCAAGCGCATCGCCATCCTCGACTTCGACCTGCACTACGGCAATGGCACCGCCGACATCTTCAAGGGCGACGACCGGGTGTGGCTGTTCTCCACCTACCAGAACCCGCTCTACCCGCACTGGGCCGGCGCGCCCGAGGCGCGCAATCTGGTGGATGTCGAGCTGCCCGCCTATGCCGGCAGCGCGGTGTTCCGGCAGGCAGTGAGCGAACGCTGGCTGCCGCTCCTGGAGACCCTGCGGCCGCAGCTGATTCTGGTCTCCGCCGGCTTCGACGCCCACGCGCAGGACCCGCTCGGCGACCTGCGCCTGGGCTATGACGACTTCCGCTGGCTGGGCAGCGTGATTGCCGGCATCGCCGAGAGCTGCTGCCAGGGCCGGGTGGTCGCCACCCTGGAAGGTGGCTACGAGCCCCACGCTCTGGCACGCTCGGTGGAATCCTTCCTGCTGCCCTTCGTCGGCGACGGCCTCCTGGCATGACCATCCGCCACCTCGACAGCCTGCTGCGCCCGCAAGCGGTGATCTGCGTCGGCCTCAGCCAAGAGCCGGCGGTGCGGCAGATGCTCGACAACCTGCGCGCCCAGCCGCAGCTGCCGCTGGTGCAGACCGACGCCCGGCTGACCGGCTGGCCCAGCGGCGGCGCCAATCGCAGCTGCGCCCTGATCGCCGAACCGGCGCTGGCCGACGTGGCGCTGATCGCCCGCCTCGGCGAGCGCGGCTGCCGCGCCCTGCTCTGGCCCCTGGCCACGGCACCCGGCGCCGAGCTGCTCGCCGAGACCCGTCGCCAGGGCATGCGCCTGCTGGGGCCGCGCTGCGGCGGCGTGATCCAGCCGGCGGTCCACCTCAATGCCGCCAGCTTTCCCTGCGCGCCTGGCGAGGGCGGGCTGGCGCTGATCGCGCAGTCGCAGTCGATCGCCGCCGCCGCGCTCGACTGGGCCACCGGCCGCCACCTGGGTTTTTCCTGGGTGGCGATCAGTGGCGCCGAGGCCGATGTCGATGTCGCCGACCTGCTCGACTATGCCGCGCTCGACCCGCACACCCGCGGCGTGGTGCTGCAACTGAGCCATCTGCGCGGCGGCCGCAAGTTCATGTCGGCGGCGCGCGCCTGTGCGCGCCTGAAGCCGGTGGTGGTGCTGCAAACCCAGCCCGCCGCCCGCATCGGCCGGGGGCCGGACCCGGTGCGCTCCACCGCCTTCGCCCGCGCCGGCCTGGTGGAATGCGAAAGCCTGCCCGGCCTGTTCGACGCCCTCGCCGCCCTGCAGCGCCTGCCCGCCCTGCAAAGCGCCCAGGCACTGGTGGTCGGCAATGGCGCCGGTATCTGCACCCTGGGCGTCGATGCGCTGGCGCGCCAGGGCCTGGAACCGCTGGCGCTGAGCGAAGAGCGGCGCGCAGAGCTGCCCCGGCATCGGCAGTCTGGCGGCGCGCTGGACTTCGGCAACGCCCCGGCGGCGGTGCTCGCCGACGCCATGCAACGCCTGCTCGCCGACCCCAAGCTGCCCTCGCTGCTGCTGATCCACAGCCCGGCCACCGGCTCCTCGCACAGCGAGCTGGCGGAGTTGATCAGCCAGCACCCGGACCCGCGCCTGCTCACTGTCTGGCTGGGCCTGGACAGCGTGATGCCGGCGCGCAATCTCTGCGCCCAGGCCGGGCTCGCCACCTTCACCTCCGCCGACGCCGCCGCCCGCGCGCTGCGCTACCGCTGGGAATACCACCGCCGCCGCGAGCTGCTCACCCAGACGCCACCGCCGCAGCGCCTGCCCGACGCCGACCCGGCGGCACTGCGCGCGCAGCTGCGCGAGCGCGCCGCCACCGGCCCGGCGGCGATGAGCACCAGCGAGCTGGGCCAGTTGCTGGCCGCCTATGGCCTGCCGGCCGCGCAGCCCGGCGCCGGCGGGCAGCTGGATGTGGCCATCGTCTGCCATCCGGAGCTAGGTCAGCATCTGCGCGCCAGCCGTCGCGGCGGCAGCCCCGCCTACGGCTTTGCGCCGCTCGACGGCCTACTCGCCGGGCGCCTGCTGGATCGCGCCGGCCTCGCCGCCGACGATCCCGCGCGCGCGCCGCTGAGCGCCGCCCTGGTGCAGCTGGCGCAGCTTCTGGTCGACCAGCCGGCGCTGCTCGGCCTGGAACTGCGGCTGGCGGTCGAAGGTAGCGGCAGCGCCTGGCTCACCCAGGCCGCCAGCGCGACGCTTACCGCCGCACCCGCCAGCGACCGCCAGCGCCTGGTGCTGGCGCCCTGGCCGAGCGAACTCTCGGGCCTGATCGAGGCCAGCGACGGCCGCCGCTACCGGGTGCGCGCGGTGCGCCCGGCCGACGAGCCGGCACTGATCCGCCTGCTGCAGAAGCTCGACGCCGAGGAAGTGCGGATGCGCTTCTTCACCTACATCCGCCACTTCAGCCACGCCATGGGCGCGCGCATGACGCAGATCGACTACGACCGCGAGATGTCGCTGGTGCTGGTGCCGGAGGGCGGCGACCCCGACGAGGTGATGGCGATCGCCACCCTGGTCGCCGACCCCGACGGCCGGCACGCCGAGTTCGGCCTCTTGGTGCATCACGATCACGCGCAATGCGGCCTCGGCCGCGCCCTGCTGCAACGACTGCTCGACCACGCCTGGCAGCGCGGCATCGGCCAGGTGTATGGCGTGGTGCTGAGTGAAAACACGCCGATGCTCAAGGCCGCGCAGAAGCTCGGCTTTCGCCGTCGGCCGGAGCCGGAGGAGCCCGGCTGCCTGCGGGTGGAGATCAATGCGCCGGCCTAGCCGGCGCCACGTGCCATGGAAGAACTGAAACTGGTGCAGCCCTTTCTGGTCAGCCTCGGCATCGGGCTGATGATGGGGCTGGAGCGCGAGCGCCGGCCCAACGCCCGCGCCGGCCTGCGCAGCTTCGCGCTTACCGCCCTGCTCGGCACCACGACCGCCATGCTCGGCGAACACAGCGCGAGCATCTGGCCGCTGGTTGCCGGCCTCGCCATGGTCGGCGCGGTGCTGCTGCGCGCCCGCGCGCCCGCCGCCAATGGCGAAGACCCCGACACCGTGACTCCGCTCGGCGCCCTGCTCTGCTACTGCCTGGGCGCGATGCTCTGGTATCAGCACATCCACCTGGCGGTGGCGCTGGCGCTGGCCGCCACCAGCCTGATGTACTTCAAGGCCGAGCTGCACGGGCTCTCGCACCGGCTTACCCACCAAGACCTGATCAGCTTTCTGCAGTTCGCGCTGATCAGCTTCATCGTGCTGCCGCTGCTGCCCAACCAGGGCTACGGCCCCTACGGAGTGCTCAACCCCTTCCGCATGTGGCTGATGGTGGTGCTGATCTCCGGCCTGGGTCTGGCCGGCTACACCGCGCTGCGCATCTTCGGCGAGAGCCGCAGCGGGCCGCTGCTGGGGCTCCTGGGCGGCGCGGTGTCGAGCACCGCCACCACCCTGGTCTATTCGCGGCAGCTGCGGCAGTCGCCGGGCGCGCTGCGGATGGCGCTGACGGTGATCCTGATCGCCAACCTGGTGGTGATGCTGCGGCTGGCGATCGTCACCGGCGTGATGGGCCGTGACGTACTGCCGCAGCTGCTGCCGGTGCTGGGCCTGGGCCTGGTCGCCGGCGCCCTGGTGACCTGGCGCGCGCTGCGGGAGATCCGCAGCGAAACGCCACAGGGCGCGCCACTGGAAATCGCCAACCCCATCGAGCTGCGCGCCGCGCTCAGCTTTGGCGCCCTGTTCGGGCTGGTGCTGATGGCGGTGGCCTGGCTGCACGACCTCGCCGGCGCCCGTGGCGTCTACGCCGTGGCCCTGGTCTCCGGCCTCACCGATGTCGACGCCATCACCCTCTCCAGCCTGCAGATGCACGAGGGCGGCGGCCTGAGCACCACCGAGGTGGTGCACACCGTGGTGCTGGCCTACTGCTCCAACCTCCTGGCCAAGCTGATGATCGTCGGCGCCATCGCCGGCCGCGCCCTGCTGCTGCCGGTGCTGCGCGGCTTTGCCGCCACCGCCGCCGGCCTGGGCCTGGGCGTGCTGCTGTTTGCCTGAGGAACGCTAGAACTTAGTGAGCGGCGCAGGGCTCGCCGATGTCTTCGTTCCAGAGTTCGGGATGGGCGCCGATGAACTGCGCGAGCAGCTGCTGGCAATCTGCCGAATCGAGGTCGATCACCTCAATGCCGCGCTGGCGCAGCCAGTCGATGCCGCCGGTGAAGGTGCGCGATTCGCCGACCACCACCGCGCCGATGCCGAACTGCACCACCAGCCCGCTGCAATACCAGCAGGGCGCCAGCGTGGTAACCATGATGGTGTCGCGGTAGTCGCGCTGGCGCCCGGCCTTGCGGAAGGCATCGGTCTCGGCATGCACCGAGGGATCGTTCTCCTGCACCCGCCGGTTGTGACCGCGCCCGAGCAGGCGGCCGTCGCGGCGGAACAGCGCCGCGCCGATCGGGATGCCGCCCTCTGCCAGACCGGCCCGCGCCTCCTCCAGGGCAACCGCGAGCATGGAAGCGTAGTCGGGCTGGCTGGTCATCGCCGTCTCCAAAAAAAAGTAGGAGGGGCCGCGTGGGCGGCCGCCTCCCGACTTTCTACCACTCGCGTCCCGGCCGCAACGGCGGGGCGCGAGGTTTGTGCCACGCTCAGGCGGTCACGGTGGTGCTGGTGTTGGAGGTGGCGTTCATCAGCGCCGGAATCCCGCTGCGCGTATTGGCCTTGGCCGCCAGCAGGCGCTCTTCGGCCGAGGCGTAGTTGCGATCCCATTCCAGTACCTTGGGCGTCATCAGACGGTGCCATAGCGGCGGCACCAGGGCGACCAGGATGGTGGTCAGATAGCCACTGATCATCATCGGCGCGTCCGGGAAGGGCTTGAGATCCTGGTAGGGCACTTCACCCTGCGCATGGTGATGCGAATGGCGGGTGAGATTGAACATGGTCCAGGAGCTGATGCGCTTGTTGGTGTTCCAGGAATGCCGCGGCTGCACCGGCACCGCCGGGTTGCGCACCATGCCGTAGTGCTCCATGTAGTTGACGATCTCCAGCAGCGCCTTGCCCCAGAGCGCGCACAGCACGAAGAAGAGCACCGCCGGCCAGCCGCCCATCGCCGCGGCCACCGCCACCAGCAGCACGCTCATCAGATGCCCGCGGATCACCGCGTTGTGCCAGGAGAACAAGGCCTGGCCCTTGCGCTTGAGACGCTTCTTTTCGATGTTCCAGGCACTGACATTGCCCTTGATGGTGGAGGCGATGATGTGGTGGTAGACGTTGCGGCCGCGCGGCGCGGTGGCCGGGTCGTCGATCGAGGAAACATAGCGGTGGTGGCCGTAGACGTGCTCGATGGAAAAGATGGTGTCGAAGCTGAAGGCCAGCATCCAGCGGCCGACGAACATCGAGACCGGGTCCCAGGTGCGATGGGTCAGCTCGTGCGCCGGGATGGTGCCGATCATGCCGATCATCAGGCCGGTGAGGAGGATCGCCGAGATGTGATGACCGAAGGCGGTGGCCTCGCGCGCCGCCAGGGCGTCGTAACCGGTCCACTGCTGGACCAGCTGGCCGAAGCCCAGCGGATCGCCGGAGCTGACGCTCCACACCGCGGCGAACACGATCAGCAACAGCAGCGGCAGCGCCATCCACAGCTGCACGGTGAGGATGCCGGGGTGCTTGAACTTGGGCGTGGTGGTGTCGTCGCCGCTTAAGCCATCACCGACCATGTAGATGATCAGGGTGGTGACCAGGCCGAGCGTGACGTAGGGGCCGCCGCCGACCAGTGCGACGACGCTCATCAGGCCGATGGCATGGAACAGGAAGTACTTGAGGTAGTGCAGTAGGTTCATGGGATTCTCGGGTTGGGATCTCTCGTGGGAGGAAGCTCTCGTGGGAGGAAGCTCTCGTGAAAACTCAGGCAGCCGCCGCCATGGCGTCCTGCTGGGTGGTGAAACGGTCGGCGTGGATGTGCTCGCGCGCCACGCCCTGCTGCATCAGCAGCGCGACCGCGCTGTCGATCATTCCGGGGGGGCCGCAGAGGTAGGCGTGCGCGCCAGCTTCGAGTACGCCAGCGATCTTCTCGGTGACCAGGCCGCGCTCGCCGTCCCAGTTGGGGTCGGCGCCGGCCTCCGACAACACCGGAATGAAGCGAAAGCGCCCCCGCCACTGGCGGCGCAGCGCCTCGATCTCGTCCAGCGCATAGAGATCGCGCGACTGGCGCGCGCCAAACAGCAGGCTGACCGGGCGGCTGACGCCGCTCTGGGCCGCGTCTTGAAGCATCGCCAGGATCGGCGCCAGACCACTGCCGCCGGCCACCAGCAGCAGCGGCGCCTCGGCCGGGCGCAGCCAGAAGTCGCCCAGCGGGCCGACCACCTGCGCGCTCTGGCCCACCAGGTTCTGCTCGTGGATGAGCGTCGAGAAGCGACCACCCGGCACCTTGCGCACAAAAAACTCCAGCTGCGAGTCCGGCTGCATCGCCGTCGCAAAGGAATAGTTGCGGCTGACGCCGGGCAGCGCCGCCACCGAAATCTCCGCGAACTGGCCGGCCTTGTACGCCAGGCTGTCGTCCAGCCGCAGGCGCAGGCGGGTGATGTCGTGGGTAAGCCGGGCCTGCTCGATGATCCGCGCCCCGACCGTGCGCCGCGCGGCAACGCGGGAGAGATCAACCTCGATCCGCACATCGGTCTGCGGCACGCTCTGGCAGGCCAGGATGTAGCCCTGGTCGAGCTCCTCGTCGGAGAGGATGTAGCTGGCCTCGGTCAGCTCCTTGACCCGCCCCTTGAGCAGCTTGCACTTGCAGGTGGCGCAACCGCCGACCCGGCAGCTGTAGGGAATCTCCACACCCTGCCGCAGCGCGGCTTGCAGCAGGGTTTCCTTGGCCGCGACCGCGATGGTCTGGCCGTTGATCTCGGCGTTGACCGGCTTCTTGCTGTTTAGGAATGAAAGCATGCGTTCTCCTTGCACGAGGGAACCGATACCGGCTCCGACGCTATGCAGAGTAGGTAGCAGCCGCCACGCGAACGAGGTTCGCGATTGACATTGACGGGTCATTTATTGACAGTCCGCGACGATCACCCACCGCCGATCGGATTACCGAGGCAAGTGCAAAGCGCAGACGTCGAATTGCCGGGCTACTACATCCGCCAGATTGCCGACCAGGTCGGCAGTCTCGGCGCCGATGTGCCGCGCTGGCTGGCGCAGAGCGGCCTGAGCGAAGCGCAGCTGGGCGAGGCGCTGGTGAGCTTGTCCTGGCCGGCCTTCCGGAAACTGGTGCTCAACGCCCAGGAGATCACCCACGAGCCGGCGCTGGGTCTGTTGGTGGGTGAGCGGCTGCGGGTGAACACCCACGGCATCCTCGGCTACGCGGCGATGAACAGCAGCACCATCCGCCAGGGCCTGGATCTGGTGGAGCGCTACATCCCGCTGCGCACCGCCCTGGTGGGCATGCAACACGAGCAGAAGGGACAGGAGCTGCGCGTGCAGTTCGTGGAAACCGTGCCGCTGGGCGAGGTGCAGCGGCTGGTACTGGAGGCGGTGATCCTGGCGGTGAAGAACGTGCTCGACTTCATCACCATGGGCTCCTGCCAGATCCGCTACGCCGCCTTCCCCTTTGAAGACGCCGGCGAGGCCGCGCTGGCCCGCGATCTGTTCAAGTGCGAGGTACGCTACCAGCAGACCTGGGCCGGCTTCGCACTGCCGCTGGAGGCCATCGACCAACCCCTGAAGATGGCCGACCCCGCGGCTTTTCAGGACGCCGCGAAAATCTGCCAGCGCGAGCTGGAGCAGCGCACCCAGCAGGAATCACTGGCCGCGCGGGTGCGGCGCACGATGCTGGAAAAGCAGAGTGGCTTTCCCTCACTGCAAGTCATCGCGCGGATGTTCAACCTGAGCCCGCGCACCCTGCACCGGCGCCTGCTCGATGAAGGCAGCTCGTACAAGCAGATCTTGGAAGAGGTGCGGCACATGCTCGCCGTCGAGCACCTGAAAGCCGGCCGGCTCACGCTGCAAGAGATCGCCTATGTGCTCGGCTATACCGACATGGCCAACTTCCGCCGCGCGTTCAAGCGCTGGGAAGGCGTCGCACCTTCGGCATATCGCCCGGCTTGAGTTGTTGGCGCGTGCCAAGCCGCAGCTTGCCTGCTGCGATCAGAACGCACGGCGACTTTTCGCTACGAGCCCGCAGTGCGTTCTGGTTTTTTCTACAGCCTCAACGCTCCGCATCAGCCGCGGATTTGCCGCAGCGAAGCGAAGGCAAATACGTCGGCTGGATGCGATGGTTAGAAGGCATCATTCGCAGGCCCCAGCATTTGTATGCCTCGCTCAAACATCTTGATGAGGTCGGGCTGCTGTTGCAGTTGCTTGGCCGCCTCTTCGTCAGCATGCACGATCTGATTGCGCAGCTTCCAGAGAACCTGAATCTCCCTCTGCGCGCCGGGGCCGAGCTGGCGCTCGATCTCTGAGATGAGATGTGGCAGCGCCTTGTAGTCCTTTCTGTCCAGGCCCATGCGCTTCGCTTTGTCGTGCACTGCCTGCTCGAAAGCAAGCCCGCCTTGAAGCAAGCCAGCGAGAACGCTCCCCCTATCAACGAGCTGCTTGGCTTGGGTAAATAGCTCACTTCCTTGCTGAGCCTCCGAAAGCGTCCTGCCCATTCCAGCCGCCTTTAACTCACCAACCGACTTGTTGATCTCTGCAATACCTGCGGATAACTCTGAAAAATTCTCAGAATCCGAAACCTGCTTTGACGTCCGAAGAAACTGGCCGAGCAGCCACATGCAGAAGAAGAACGAACCTGCGAATGGTGTAATCCACTCCGTAGGCGAAGCGTCGCCTCCTTTGGACGAGTAAACCCAACTCGCGTATGCGGCCGACACAACGAACGGAATACTCGCCTGCTTGAGCAGGCGAAAAAGCGACTTCAAGAAGATTGCGCGTCCGTTCATCAGCCTTCTAACGCTCAAGTTAAGCGGCGGGCGAAGCCCGTCCGCTTGAATGCCTGGTTAGCCAGCACTACGCCCACCGTATTGCTTAAGAACGGAAAGTGGCGCAAACGGTGCAGGCCAAACGACCACTCTGTAATGGTCGTTGCCATCAAGGCCATCGTCGCTAAGCTCACCAAGATTGCCGAAGTAAGCGCGCACTCGATACGTGCCAGGCTTCAATGCAATTAGATCAACTGAGCCGCCGGTGCACTCGTGAATTTCGAGCGAGCCCGAAGGAAGCTCAAGGCTTGCTTCTGCGATGTGGTCCCAATGCTCTGAGTCCAATGCAGGCTCTACTTCAAGCGCCTCGAACTCAACAGGGACGTCCATGTTTCTCTCTGGCTGAACAACTACGACATGGGGAGCGGCTTTGATTCTTCTCTCAACATCCAAGTCGCTGTAGTCAGTCGGAGCGTCGGGCGCTATTTGTTTGTCCCAAAGATAGAACTGGTTGTAGTCGGCGAAGATTGTGTAGGTGCTTTTCATGCTGGCTAACGCCCAGGTTCAGGGGCGGCCCAGACGCGCGTAGCGCGGCTGGGACGTCCCCTGGAACCTTGTTAGGCCACGAATCACGACCCCGTGGCCGAAGACGACGAGCCGCAAGGAATCTGCGGGCCAGCGCCCGGGAGTACGGCAATGCTTGCGAGAAAGTCTTTCTCTGCGCCAAAGGGTAAGTAGCCGAGTGACCCCTCGGTGGCGCCAACTATGGCAACCCCTGTTAGCCCAAGCGGGGCGCCATCCGTGGTGTTGCGGATATTCCAGAAGAGCCGTGGCTCCTTCTGGACCCCTGGCTTGGGCAACCAGAGGCCACCTGCGCCTCCGGCGAAGGTGAACTGCTCACGGTTCCGGATCTCGAACGGAGTAACCTCGCCGGTCTGAAGATATTTGTCTCCTCGCTGGTCATTCAAGATTAGGACGCAGTCACCCGTGCCTGAAAAGTAAAACCCGTCGCGATCCTCGCGAATCAATGAATAGGACCCGGCTCTTAGCCCTTCGACGTGCTTTTTCTGTGCGATACCTCGATGTTCAATTCGTACATGGTCCTTCTGGAGGACGAAGTGCTTCTGCTCCGTAGGGACCTGTAGGTCATCCAGTGTTGTGCAACCAGACGCTGCGCAAATGGATAGCAGAACGAACGCTGATACCCGCTTCATCTTTAACTCCCCAAGAAAGAACAAAGGTAGCAGAGTGGCCTAACGCTCAAGTTAAGCGGCGGGCGTAGCCCGTCCGCTTGAATGCCGTGTTAGCTGTGCGCTGCTGGATGCTCACGGGCAATGCCATAGCGCGATTGAAGTTTGAGGGCACCAATAAGCTCGCCCAGAGCTTTATGCGACGCCTGAATTGAAGGTGTTGCTTCAAGGAACTCTCCGAAGCCGCCCATGCCGGCAAAGGGAACAGAGCCACGCACACGGACCGCTTCTTCAATGTTCCGCGCCTCCAAGCTGGAGACGAGCTGCCTGAAATAGCTTGCATAGGGCTGACCAGGCATGTGTTTGACTGCCTCATATAGCTCAGTAGCTCGCGCCAAGGCGGCGGAAAGAGTGCGCTCCTCGAAGACTGTGCTCATAAACAGCTAACGCCAAAACTCAGCCGACGCGGAGCCGCAGCGAAGCGGAGGCGTAGCGGTCGGCTGGAGTGCCTGGTTATGCCCCACTACCGCTCCCCTTTGCACCGTAGAAGGCTTTGGAGGCCTCGCCCAAGGTGAAGCTATAAAACAGCCAGAAAAAGAGCGCTGAGCCGAGGAGCGACGGAACCAACGTTGCTATGGGTGCGTTTGGAACTTTGAAAATGATGAGCAGCATGGAGCCCAACAAAAAAGCGGGGAAAAGGAAAAGCAGTGCCGCGCAGTAAAAGTAGGACCACCGCGCTTTGGACGAGAGCGCAAGTAAGGCCACCGCATGCGGAGCAAACAATGCGAATTGCCCGATGTAGCCGCCCTGACCTGACTGAAATGCGCGATAGCCAGTGAATGCGAAAGCAATGCACAAGATGAAGAAATAGAACATTGCTACAAGATGTGACGCGGGCCTACCCATAAACATAAGTTCGCTCCGAAATGCTTAAGGCATAACGCTCAAGTTAAGCGGCGGGCGAAGCCCGTCCGCTTGAATGCCTGGTTAGGGCTGCCAAACCGGCTCAAGTAACCGCCTGACTCTTTCATACGAATTGTCTAAGTTTGACAAGATGTTGGTGGCCAGCTCTGGAGTAACTAGGAACTCTCTACCGTTGCTACTGACCGGCCGACCTTCGGCAACAAGAACCAGTTGCGCCTGGAACTCTTCTTCTTTGGCCTGCACTTTCTCTCTGCTGATTTCTCCAAGACTGATCATTTCAGCAAAAGCTTTGCGAGCTAGTTCATAGGACGGGTCAACTATTACTTTGTGGCTAGCCGCTGTATCTCTAATGCTCAGCCACATTGCGCGTTGTCTGCCAAGATCAGCTGCGGTTGATCGGGCCATTGCTGCACGAAAAGCAGCGAGATCGCTTTGGCTTGAAGCCGACGGCATTTGCGACCAAAAGCGTTCGTGCATCTCTTTTGTCAGTGTGCCGTTTACACGATGGGCTGCACGAAATATTTCAACCTGTTCTTGGCTGGGCTTCCACGGTTGCGTATCAGCTCGCGCGGTCAGGCTGACGAAAGCAAAGAACACAATGAATAGTCGGATCATTTTTGCAGACCTAACGCTCAGGTTAAGGCGCGCGGCGAAGCCGCGTCGCCTTCAACCGCTGGTTGGGCGCAAAACACCCGCCATGACCACCACACGAGGATGGCCGCTGCGAAAAGAAACCCGCCGCTAAATATTTTGGCCCCGACCGATGCACCCTCCACCTCCGATGCATGATGAGCCAGCGGCCAGAGGAGCGAGTGCAAAAGGACCAGGCTGACCAGACCCACAAAGGCTCCAATGAGTCTTAGATGTACGCGGCGAGTGCTGCGCCAGGAGAGGCCCGTTAGGACGAGATGCCACACAACGACGATGCAGCTGAGCACCTGAAACTGAATGTGATGCTGTGCGTCGTCGGCCTCAAACTCTGACCAAGCCCGAATCATGTACTGAGCATCGTCGATGACAATGGTTAGAAGAACTAGTGCAAAGGCGACACCGACACTCTTCATGGCGCCCAACGCTCAAGTTAAGCGGCGGGCGAAGCCCGTCCGCTTGAATGCTTGGTTGGGTGGTGCCGCACAAAGCCATGCCGTTTTCATTTGATCCAATCTCGGCACTGATGGCGGCCTGCGTTTGCGGCGCGCGGGAACTTGACGCCATCGAATCCGGCTCGTACGCCGCAGAACGCGCGACATTGGTTGTCACTGTCCTCAAGCTCGACCTCAGCATCTGACACGTGGATGCGTAGCACACAGTCCTGAGCGTGATCGTCTCCAACTCTCTCGCGGTATTCGTAGATGCTGGGTTTCATCTTCATGTTCATGGCTATGCCCTGCATTTCGCACGTATGGCCGTTTGCACCATATACGTAGAAATGAAAGGCCAATTGATTCTCCCAAACCGAACGAAGCTCTAGGCAATCTTCTGTTTCTATCGGATCGTTTTGTTGAGTCTCAGGGTTGAAGATGATGTTCTGGTGTGTGTGGGGGTAAACACCGGTTAGGTCGGTCTTCTTGGAAGCCCAAGCCACGGACACCACGAGGCAGAGGCCGAAAGCCACTGATGCACGAATCGTCGCGGCGATCGTCGTTGCTGTCATGTCTTCAAAGCCGCCCAACGCCCTAGCTCAGGCGCGGCTCCGCCGAAGGCGGAGACGTCGCACTGGAGCGCGTGGTTAGGCTGCTTTGCGAGATGACTCATTTTGGCCCCCAAATGGGCCATAGCGCGAGAATGCCCAAGAGGTAATAGAGAACGAAGATCATGGCGCGCACCGCACCCTCACTGTCTCCGGCCTTCGCTCGCTGAGATGAAGAGCTGAACCCTGCGATATAGACGACTGGGTAAGCCATGACCGCTACGGTGTAAGCCTGCTGAAACAGTGACGCGCCGTATGCCGTAAGCGCAAAGATACCGCCGATAAGAAGGACCGGCGACGCAAGTAGCGGCAAGCCGCAGAGCAGGCGAAGCGTGACGAGCGAACCACTGCTTGAGGGAGCTTCTTTCATAGCCTAACGCCCAAGCTCACGCGCGGCGAAGCCGTCGCGTGGAGCGCTTTGTTGGGCAACACTCATGAGTACCCCACACCAGCATGTAGTTCACCAAACTCAAAGCCCTTGAGTTTTGCTGCCAACACGGCAGCCCGGAAAGACTCCGATGCAAGAAGCCCGGGGCGAAGGGGACTCTCGCTCAAAACGAACAGCGACTCCGACTGTGGAACGGTGCCCCGAAAATACATCTGCCCACTGATGTGGACGTACGGAGGTTTCAGGCTTGTGCCTGTAACCGTTTTAGTGCGCTCTAGATCAAGCATCTGAGCGACTGTCCGTTGTGGGTTGAACAGAAAGTACGTGCCAACCTCACTCTGAACCGGAAGGAGCTCGCCAGAGTCGGTTAAAGCCGCCCCAAGCTCGCAGCAGGCGCGTTCACTGAATGCCTTCCAAGACGTGTTAACTGGAATGATGTCCGCATTTGGCCGGGTGGCCGGTGATTTCTTGACCCTTAGATACCCTCGGCGCAACTCTGCTTCAAATGTGCCCCAACTCGGTTTTAGATGTGTCCTTTGCAATGACATTTGTGCCGAATCCAGCAACTGGTCCATTGGGCCATCAACTTCTGATTGCAGCCAAAAGGTATGGCAGCAACTAAGCCGATACATGATTGGCGCGCTAGGAGATTTGGACTCAGCCATTTTGTGTTGCCCAACGCCCCACTTCAGCCGCGGCCCTGACGACGCGAAGCGGCGGCAGGGACGTCGGCTGGAAGTGATTGTTGGGTTTCAGTCATAGGACTGCGCGCCTTCTTTCAAAAGGTCCATTCCCGAACGCATGAACCACTTCGATGTGCCCCATCCACCCAAATTGCAGGTAAAGGCGCTAGCTTTGTACCCATTGTCAATCAGCCATTGTGCAAAGTCTTTGCCTCGCTGGGTGAGAACAACCTGATGGTTGAGTCGCTGCGCGATTATGTCTGCCTCCATCAACTTCTCGCACAGCTCATCAACCGAAAAACGGCCGCTGCCAATGTGGCGGTTGGGAAAGTCTATGCCGTACCAGTGCCTCCCTAACCTGAGAGCCATGCCAGTTTCTCGAACAAGGTACTTGTCGGACAGTGCCAGTTGAATGATGAAGTTGTCTGCCACAACGCCGAGTAGATCGGCAATTATTCGAAATTGAGTTTGCTGATCTACAAGGCCGACTTGGCCAATTTTTGTTCGGAGTCCGAGTTCAATGGCTTTCTTCTCAATCTGAGTGGACGCTGCCCCAAGGGTTGCTTCCAGATTTCCGTCGGAGTGTGGATGAAAAGTTGCCGGCGTAACCCCCGCCAAGTCTGTTGGAAGCTTAATGTTGGACGTGCGGTCATACACGATAAAGCTACGCTCCCTCCCCAGCGCGCCAATGCATAGGCCCAGTTCGAGCAATACGTTATCTCGTGGCGCGGGCTTTTCTTCATCGCGCGACGTTATAAGGTCGTCGGGTGTCACAACTAGCGCTGCGAAGTCCATTTGATCGAGCTTTTTTGTTAGCTCTTCCAACGTGCCGCCGCTTAGACCAAATACGCCTTGCGACCAGATCGTTACTTGAAGCGCGTGATCCAGATTAACTTGGATTGCCTTCGCATACGGTAAGCCCTCGACCGAGGAGCCGATGAAAAGAGATGGTCTCTCCGATGCTTTCATTTTGAAACCCAACGCCTAAGTTAAGCGGCGGGCGTAGCCCGTCCGCTTGAATGCCCTGTTGGGCCTAGTAGCTAAATGATGCGACAACATTGCCTACCTTTTCCGCCATTTGCTCGGTGTCCTTACCCCACATTGGCAGGTCAATTACGAGCCGGCCATTTCGCTGTGGATGAGTCAAGTTAGGGCTTGCCGCAACACGTGCAAGAAATGCTTCTGCCGCGCTCTCAGTTGGGCACACCGCAGCTGACACTGGAAGCGGAAAGCCTTGGATTTGCAGAGCTGCTGCCGACGAAACCTGTGAATGGCGATAGCCATGACGGACGGCGTAGGGCGTAACTGGAATGCCGCCTTTCGTGAAGTGCGCTGCGAGGGCAACGACCTCCGGCCCGAGCGCATCAACCGGCCGAAAGAAGCTTCTGTAAACCCACTCGGCGCCGAAAGCGGCAACTGCGAACAACACAATGAAGGCCGCGATTTTCATTTGGCCCAACGCCCAAACTCAGCCGACGCGGAGCCGCAGCGAAGCGGAGGCGTAGCGGTCGGCTGGAGTGCCTGGTTAGGCGTCGTTAACTGCATATTGAATCAGCCTCTCACAAAGCTGTAATGGAGTTGGTGACCGCTGCAGCGTTGACTGCCAGCCTTGAGAAAACTCTTTTGCAATGCTGACTTCGAGGAAATAGCAAAAGCCTTGAGCCTCAAGCCCGGCAGGAACTAGCTGCTCGTCCGGATCGGGCTCTGCAGCCACCGCGTCGGAGTTTGGCGCCCAAGGCTGCTTTACGTAGAGGGTATGAGTGCTGTCGAGCCGCACTAGATCGGTTGTCAGTTCGAGCAAAGTCATCTTTGACGCCTAACGCTCAAGTTAAGCGGCGGGCGTAGCCCGTCCGCTTGAATGCCTGGTTAGGAGTTACCACAACTTCCACCACGGCTTTTGGGGCTGCGAACGTTGTTGAATAGCTTTTATCGCGCGCTGCTCATCTCGCACCGCACCGGGTAGCCACTGCTCTAGGTCACCAGAGGTCCAGACTTTCTCGTTTTCTGGATCGTAGATTGCAAAACGATGCCGCTCGAAGGTGCGTCCGATTGTTACTAGCATCTGTTGTGACCAATTCGGATCGGCGCTGAACTCAACACCAGTCATCGCGTGGCTGGGCCAAAAGACGATTTCTGGAAGATCGCACTTGTCGCACCCGAGCGAGCCGCCAAGATGCTCTCCTTCGTCAGATGGCGTAAAGACGTATTGGGGATAGAGCTTAATGAGATCGTTAATAACGGCTCGTCTCTCTGCATCAAAGTGCGGTATCGGCTTTTCTTCTTCGGCCATACGCACTTCTTCTGCTACTGCAACAGTTGGTGCAGCGCGCTCGTAGGCAATGAAGAAGAGATCGAAACTCACCTGTAACTCCTAACGCTCAAGTTAAGCGGCGGGCGTAGCCCGTCCGCTTGAATGAATAGTTAGCCATGCGTACTTTGAAACTCGACTTTGGCAAGCTCAACTAAATGACTCGGCCCTTCAACAGTAAGCCCCATATAGGTTTCTGCTTCGACCTCAAGGCTGCCTGCCGAACTAGTAGCTGACCACTGCGAGACCTCTTGCGAGCCAGCGATGCCATAGCTGGCATTTTTGACCTCGAAGCCACAGCGCCCCAAGGCAGCCATAAGGCGCTGCCGCACTGCTAGATCATGTTCTGGAGCGACTAGCCAGCGCGTCTTTTCCATAGGGCTAACGCATGGAGTTAAGCCGCGCCGAGCGCAGCGAGGGCATCGCCGCAACGCGGCGACGTCGGCTTGAACGACTGGTTGGATTTTTGTCCGCGATGCACTTTCCGTTCTCGCTCCCTTGTCCCCAATTCGGCAAAAACTCAGCCCCTCAATGATCGCTCCTTGCAAAGCGTCAGCAGGCGTTGTCCGTTTAACTTGTTAAGCGGCGGCACCTGCTGACGCTTTGCAATTAGCACACATTGCGGTCATTCATACAGCTCAAAAAATGGAGCAACATCTTCAGCTTTGCACCAAGAATTGCTGACTGCTGCCGCCTAAAAAATCCAACGCTCAAGTTAAGCGGCGCGGCGAAGCCGCGTCCGCTTGAATGCCTAGTTGGGCAGTGTTAGCGGCCTTTAAGTGCCGATGTTTCCTAAACTTAAAGCCGCACTCAGCCAGAAAAATGATGACAGTGAGCCAGCCGCCGAAGATAAGCAGATAACCCATTTGTTGGTGGTAAACGAGAGCAGACCAAGCGCCCTTGAAGACGGCGGAGTGATACCACATGCCGAGGAGGTAAAGGCACACAAACGCTAGAGCGATTGCGAGTAGACCCTTGAGCACATGAACTAGCTCAGCTTTCATTTGCGCTTTGATGCCCAACGCCAATTAGATGGAACACGGATCGCCGTCTAATCTGGCGGCGCGTCCGTATAATCTGGAATGGGAAATTTCAACATGCTGAATCCACAGAAGATTCGCAGTTGGGGAGGGATGAAACATGGAACAGAGGGTGGACACGGCCAAGGCTCCCAAGTTGTTGGATCAGGTTCGGCTCCGCATGCGGGCCAAGCACTACAGCCTCCGCACCGAACAGTCTTATTTGCACTGGATTAAACGCTTCATTCTTTTTCACGGCAAGCGGCATCCACGTGACATGGGCGCGCCGGAAGTCGAGGCCTTTCTGACCGCGCTGGCGGTCGAATCAAAGGTCGCTGCGGCAACCCAGAACCTGGCTTTGGCCGCAGTGCTGTTTTTGTACCGGGAGATTCTCGGAGTCGATCTACCCTGGCTCGACGGCGTGACCCGAGCCAAGAAGCCAGAGCGCCTGCCGGTCGTGCTGGGCATGTCGGAGGTGCAATGCCTGCTGCAGAACCTGGGCGATGATCGGCCCTCGGCGCTGTTAGTTCGCCTTCTGTACGGGACGGGTCTGCGCTTGATGGAGGGTTTGCGCCTTCGCGTGCAGGACTTCGATCTGGAGCGCAAGCAACTTACAGTGCGGCATGGCAAGGGCGGCAAGGATCGTGTCACGGTCCTGCCTCAATCGCTGCTGCTGCCGCTGCGACAGCATCTGGATGAACGCAGGCAGTTGTTCGACCGGGACGTCCTGTCTGGGGTGGGCAGCGTTTACCTGCCGGGCGCGCTGGCTCGCAAGTATCCGAATGCGGCCCGGGAATGGATTTGGCAGTACGTCTTCGTGGCGGCCGGCTTATCGGCCGATCCAGAGAGCGGCGAGATTCGCCGCCATCATCTCGATGAGTCGGTGATTCAGAAACTGGTTCGTCGCGCTGCCCAGAAGGCCGGCATCACCCGGCCGGTTTCGCCGCACGTACTCCGTCATTCGTTTGCTACCCATCTGCTGGAGTCGGGCTACGACATCCGCACAGTGCAGGAGCTGCTCGGGCATAGCGACATCAGCACCACCATGATCTACACCCATGTGCTGAATCGCGGCGGGCGCGGCGTGATCAGTCCGCTGGACCGTGTGTAGCGGCAGGGTCGTCGGGGCTCGGGCCAACAACTTCTCGTCTTCTAGGGCTCCATCGCCTGCGCCGGCAGGCACCAGGGTGCGAAGTGTTCTGGCGCCAGCACGGCGCCGAGCGAGGCGGCACCCAGGCTGACCAGCAGCACGGCGGTGAGGCGCCGCAGCGTCGGCGCTTGCAGCAGACCTTGCAGGGCCTGGCCGCCACCGGCGAGCAACGGCACGGTGCCAACGCCGAAAGCGGCCATCAGCAGGGCGCCACTCAGGGCGCCACCGCCGGCGGTGGCGAGAAACAACAGGCCGTAAAGCAGCGCGCAGGGCATCAGCGACCACACCAGGCCGCGCGCCAGCAGGCGCAGCGGACTGGGTGCGGCGCCCGAGAGGCCGCGCAGCAGATGATGGCCGTGGCAGTCCACCACCGGCCGGCGCAAGTAGGAAACCCCGATCAGCACCAGCACGGCGCCGGCCAGGGCTTGTAGCCAGCCGCTGAATTCGCGCGCCGGCAGCCAGAGCATCAACTGCGCGCCGACAAAGCCGGCGGCGGCACCCATCAGCGCATAGCCGAGTACGCGCCCCAGATGCAGCCAGGCCAGCGGGCTCAAGCCGGCCGGGGCGCCCCGCAGTTGCAGGGTCTGCACCGGGCCGCACATTAGGGCGCAATGCGGGCTCATGGCCAAGCCCGCCAGCAGCATCGCCGGGATGCTCAGCTCATGCACCGGCAGCGGCATCATCGCCGGGTCTCAGGCCCGGCCACGACCGGGTTTGCGGTCGCTGGCGCAGTCCTGACAGGTGGTGGCCTCGGGCAGCGCGGCCAGACGCAGCGCGGCAATCTCGGCGCCACAGACCTCGCAAATGCCATAGAGGCCGGCCTCCAGATGCTCGAGCGCGTGGCTCACCTGCCGAAGCTCGGCGCTGGTGCTCTCCGCCAGGCGGTCGAGCACCTCGTCGTTTTCGCGCTCGGTGGCCTGCTCGCTGAAGTCGGCGGACAGCGGCTGCTCCTGGCGCTGGCGGTCGCGCTGGATGCGCACCAGACGCTCGGCCAGCTCCGCGCGCCTGCCGCGCAACACTTCGCGCGCCTTGGGCAGGTGCTTGGCGGCCGCCTGGTTGGTCTTGGCTGCCGTCGCCGGGCTGGTGGTCATCGCGATCTCCTTCATTTGGGCTTGGGAGGATGCTCGGCGAGCTGGCGCAAGGCTGCGTTGACGCAGATCAATCTGGGGCGGAGACAATGGCCGGCCCCCACGGTGGGGGACCGCCCCCATCCGTCAGAGCCGTGCTCTGACTCCCCCGCCTGCGGGGGAAGGGGTCAGGCAGTTGGGGTTAAGGCTCGTCGTCGGGCATGCGGCTGCCGACCTGGTCCAGCGAGTCGTACTGGCCGCTGTAGAGCGCCCAGACCAAGAGTGCGCCGGCGAAGGCGACCACACCGACGCCGAGCGGGATCAGCAGGTAGAGGATTTGCATGATGCGATACCGGTCGCGGGGACGGCCGCCTGGTTGGTGGGCGGGGAGCGCCCAGGGAGCTTGTTTGGCTTAGGCGGCGCGATGCGCAGGGCGTTGGCCACCACCAGCAGGGAGGAAATCGACATGCCCAGCGCCGCCAGCCAGGGCGTGAGCGCGCCAGAGAACGCCAGCGGCAGCATCACCAGGTTGTAGCCCAAGGCCCAGCCCAGGTTCTCGCGCACCCGCCGCGCCGCCTGGCTTGCGACCTGCCGCAGCAGCAGCAGGCCGGCCAAGCTGTCGCCGGTGAGGATCACGTCGGCGCGCGCCTGCGCCAGGGCGGCACCGCCGGGCATGGCCACACCGATGTCGGCGGCGGCCAGCAGCGGCGCGTCGTTGATGCCATCGCCCACCGCCATCACCACCGCGCCTTGCTGTTGCAGCGCGCGCAGGCTGGCGAGCTTCTGCTCCGGCGTCTGCCGCCATTGCGCCTGGTCTATGCCCAACTCCTGTGCGAGCTGGCGTACCGCCGCCTCGCTGTCGCCGCTGGCCAGTTGCAGGCTCACGCCCTCCTGCCGCAGCGCGGCGAGGGCGGCGGCGGCTTCCGGCCGCGGCTGCGCGGCCAGGCCGAACAAGGCCAGCGCCTCGCCTTCGCGCGCCAGCACCACCCAGGTATTCGCCTCGTTGCCGAGCAGAGGCAGGCGCTCGCGATCCAGGCCCAGGCGCTCGGGCGCGCCGAGCCAGTAGTGCTGGCCGGCCACCTTGCCGAGCACGCCGCCTTGCGGGTCCAGCTCCACCTCGGTGGCGGGCGCCACCCGGCCGCCGGCCGCCACCAGGGCGCGGGCTATCGGGTGCTTCAGCTGCTGCTCCAGCGCGGCGGCAATCGCCAGCACCTCGGCGTCGCCAAGCTCGGCCAAGGTGCGCACCGCCTCCAGGCGCAGGCTGGCATTGGTGAGGGTGCCGGTCTTGTCGAACAGCGCGTGACTCAAGTGTGGCAGCCGCGCCAGTGCGGAAGGATGCGCCAGCAGCACGCCGGCGGCGGCCAAGCGGCTGCTGGCGGCGGCGTACACCGCCGGCATCGCCAGCGACAGCGCGCAGGGGCAGCTCACCACCAGCACCGCCAGCAACACATTGAGCGCCTGCTCGGGGTCGCGCGGCCACCACCAGGCGGTGGCGGCCAGGGCCAACAGCAGCACCGCCAGCACGAAGCGGCCGGCGATGCGGTCGGCCAGCAGCTGCGCCGGCGGCTTGTCGCGCTGCGCCTCCTGCAGCAGGCGGGTGATCGCCGCCAGCCGCGTGGCGCTGCCGGCGCTGCTCACCTTGAGGTCGATCGCGCGGGCGCCGACATTGAGGCTGCCGGCGAGCAGGCGCTCGTCGCGCAGATGGCGCACCGGATGCGACTCGCCGCTGAGCAGGGCTTCGTCGAGATCGGCGGCGGCGTCGAGCAGCTGGCCGTCGGCGGGCAGCGCCTCGCCGGGGGCGACGCGCACCACGTCGCCCGGTTGCAGGGCGATCAGCGGCACGCTCTGCGGCACACCGTCTTCGAGGCGCACGGCGGTGAGCGCGCGGCGGCCAGCGAGCAGGCGCAGACGCTCGCCGGCCAGGGCGCGGCTGCGGCCTTCGAGATAGCGGCCGGTGCCGAGCAGCATCACGAACATGGTGGCGGCGTCGAAGTAGAGCGCGCCCTCGCCGGCCATCACCCGCCAGGCGCTGGCGAAGTAGGCGATGAGGATGGACGCGGCCACCGGCACGTCCATGCCCAGGCTGCGGTCGCGCAGCGAGCGCCAGGCGGCGGCCAGAAAGGGCCAGCCGCTGTAGAACACCGCCGGGGTCGCCAGCAGCCACTGCGTCCAGCGCAGCAGCTGGGAGACGCCGGGGTCGATCACGTCGAAGTATTCCGGCCAGGCCAGCATCATCACCTGCATGGCGCAGATCACCGCGATGCCCACCCGCGCCAGCGCCGCGCGGCGCTCGCGCTGGCCGGCCTGCACGGCCTGGTCCTGCGCCAGCACCTGCGGCTGGTAGCCGGCGCGGTCCAGGCGCTCAATGGCCTCCGACAGCGGCGCGGTCTGCGGGGCGAACACGAACTCGACGGTGCGGCTGGCGAGATTCACCCGCACATCGCTGGCGACGCCGGCGAGGGCGCGCTCGACACCGCGCACGCAGGCGCCGCAGTGCACGCCATCCACCGCCAGCAGCACCTCGCGACGGCCACCGGAGAGCGGGTTGCTGACCGCCTCCAGCAGCTCCGGCCGGTCGTAGGTCTGCCAGCCCTGGCTCATCAATGCCCCTTGGGCGCGACGCTGGTCTCGGCGATGGGCGTGAAGCCCTGCTGCGAGGCGGTGAGGATGGTCAGCACGCCGGCCACCAGCACCGCCGCCGGCAGGCCGAAGATCAGCAGCAGCTCCACCAGCGGCAGGCGCGGTTTCTGGCGCGGCGGCGCGGCGTTACGGGACGGTTCAGTCATGACCTTCTCCGGCAATGAAGCTGGCGGTGCGCTCGCGCTTGAGCGCGGGATCGTCCTCGGCCACCAGGGTGAAGCTCAGGCTGTGGATGCCGTGCAGGCGCTTGCGGTGCTCGTCGCCATGCTCGTCTTCTTCGTCATCGGGCGCCAGGCTGCGCACGCTCACGGTCAGCGCCTGCGCCTCGCCACGGCCGACCAGCAGGCTATCCGGCGTGGCGACAAACTGGCGGCCGTCGGCGGAGCGCACTTCCAGCTTGAAGCGGTGCGGCGCGGCGGTCTCGTTGCTGACTTTCAGGGTGTAGAGGTTCTCCACCGCGCCATCGTCCAGCTCGCGGTACAGCGAGTGGCGGTCGCGGATCACGTCGAACTGCACCGGCGTGCGCAGCAGGATCGCCACCACGAAGCCGACGCAGAGCCCGGCCCAGATCAGGCCATAGCCGATCACCCTGGGCCGCAGCAGGCGGAACTTCTGACCCGCCTCCTCATGCGCGCTGGTATAGCGGATCAGGCCATGCGGCTTGTGCACCGAGTCCATCACGCTGTTGCAGGCATCCACGCAGGCGGCGCAGGCGATGCACTCGTACTGCAGGCCCTTGCGGATGTCGATGCCGGTGGGGCAGACCTGCACGCACATCGAGCAGTCGATGCAGTCGCCGGCCGGCACGCCAGCCAGCTTGGCAGCGGTCTTGCGCGGCTCGCCACGCTTCTGGTCGTAGGAGATGACCAGGGTGTCCTTGTCGAACATCGCGCTCTGGAAGCGGGCGTAGGGGCACATGTACTTGCACACCTGCTCGCGCATCACGCCGGCATTGCCCCAGGTGGCAAAGCCGTAGAACAGGGTCCAGAACAGCGGCCAGCCGGCCAGCTGCAAGCTGAAGAACTCGGGGAACAGCTCGCGCGCCGGCACGAAGTAGGCAACGAAAGTGAGGCCGGTGAACAAGGCGAAGCTGGCCCAGAGCAGGTGCTTGGCGCCCCGGCGCAGAATCTTTTCGGGGCCCCAGGGCGCGCGGTCGAGCTTGATGCGCGCGTAGCGGTCGCCCTCGGCCAGGTGCTCCATCCAGATGAAGGCTTCGGTCCACACCGTCTGCGGGCAGGCGTAACCGCACCACAGCCGCCCGCCCAGGGTGGTGAAGAAGAACAGCGTCAGCGCCGCGATCAGCAGCAGCCAGGTGAGAAAGATGAGGTCCTGCGGTGCCAGCGTCAGCGTGAAGACGTGGAAGCGCCGGTGCGGCAGGTCCAGCCAGACCAGGGGCGTGTCGCCGATCTGGATCCAGGGCGCGATGTAATAGAAGCCGAGCAGCAAGAGCATCGCCAGCACCCGCAGCCGGGCATAGCGGCCCTGGGCGCGGCGCGACTGGATCTTTGCCGAGGATTCGTAGAGCAGCGCCGGCTTTTCGGTTGCCGGCGGCTTAGTGGACGCGGTCATTCGGTGCCTCCGGGGGCAGCGGCACCGCCGGCGAGCCGGCATGGGTGAGCAAGGCCGCGATGGCGGCCGGTGCGGCCGCCGCCAGCCAGCACATGAAGAAGCCGAACGACAGCTCGGCGACGCCGAGCTGGGCCGCGTACTCCTCTGGCAGCAGCAGCAGCCAGGTCAACAGCATGGGGATGGCTCCGAGAAAACTCGCCCAGAGGGTGATCGCCACCAGCCGGACTCCCGGCCGGGAACCCAGACCCTTGGCTGCGGAATGCCGCAGCAGGGTCTCGGCCGGGACGTCTTCGCTGGTGGGATCGTCGCTCATGGGCGGCTGGGCTCAAGGGGTCTGCGAGAGGCTGTAGACGTAGCCGGAGACTACGCGGATGTCGTCGGGGCTGAGGATATCCTTGTGCGCGGGCATATTGCTCTTGCGCCCGAACAGGATGGTCTCCCGAATCTTCTCGCGACTACCCCCGTGCAACCAGATGTTGTCGGTGAGGTTGGGCGCACCGATGAAGGGATTGCCCTTGCCGTCCGGCCCATGGCAGGCCGCGCAGGTGATGCTGAAGGTCTTCATCGCGTTCTCACGCCGCTGGGCGTTGAAGTTGGGATCGGACCAGTGCTTCACCGTGTCGACCAGATCGTCGGTGACCTTGGGGTCGAGCGTGGCGTTGAAGAACGGCATCTGCCCCTGGCGGCCATTGGTGATGGTGGTGAGGATGGCCTCCGGCGTGCCGCCGTAGATCCAGTCCTTGTCCGTCAGGTTGGGGAAGCCGAGCGCGCCGCGGGCATCGGCGCCGTGGCAACCGGCGCAGTTGCCGAGAAACACCTCGCGACCCAAGGACAGCACCGCGCTGTCTTTCGACAGGCTGGCAATATCGCGTTCACCCAAGGTGGCGTACACCGCCTGACGCTTGGCCTTGACCACGGCCAGACGCTCGGCGAGCTGCTTTTCCTGGGTCCAGCCGCTGCTGCCGGCGAAGTTGCCCAGGCCCGGGTAGTAGACCAGGTAACCGACGCCGAACACGATGGTGAGGATGAACATGTTCAGCCACCAGCGCGGCAGCGGATTGTTGTACTCGCGTAAATCGTCGTCCCAGACGTGACCGGTGGTGCTTTCGCCTGGTGTGCCGCGGGCATTGCTGAACAAGAGCCAGAGGCAGCCGATGATGGAGCCGACGGCGATGGCGGCGATGAACCAGTGCCAGGAGGCATTCATGACCGGCGCCCTCCCTGCTTGCGAACCACCGCCAGGCGGCGGCCGGCCAGCGGCGGCCGGTGCGGATGGCCACTCAGCGCGAGCCAGCTCACGCCAAAGGCCAGGGACAACAGCAGGGCACCGATGAACCAGTGCCAGTAGGTCAGAACCATGTCCATTTCAGTTCTCCTTGGAGCAACCGCAGCCGCCGTGCTGGCAGGCTGCCGATGCGGGGTCGTCGCTCAGGGGCAGACGGGAGGCGTCCTCGAAGCGCGTACGGTTACGCGCGGAGTAGGCCCAGACGGTGATGCCGACGAAGGACGCCAGCAGTAGGGCGGTGACGATGCCGCTAATCATGGGTTTCTCTCCTAAGAGTTACTGGGCCGGCGCGGCCGCATCGGTAGTGGCCGGTGCGGGTTCGCTGGTGGCGGCCGCATCGGCCGGGGCGGCGGCTTCCGGAGCCGGAGCCGGAGCGGCGACCGGGGCTTCCGGCTTGGGCGCCCTGAGGGACTGCAGGAAGGCGATCAGCGCATCCATCTGGCTGTGGCCCTCCACCGCGGCCGGGGCCGCGGCGATCTCCTGCTCGGTGAACGGCACGCCGACCCGCGACAGCGCGCGCATCTCGGCGACCACGTCGTCGGCCTTGAGCGGCGTTGCCGCCAGCCAGGGATAGCCGGGCATGTTGGATTCCGGCACCACGTCGCGCGGATTGCGCAGGTGGATGGCATGCCAGTCGTCGCTGAAGCGGCCGCCGACGCGGGCGAGGTCGGGGCCGGTACGCTTGGAGCCCCACTGGAAGGGGTGATCCCACACCGACTCGCCGGCGGTGGAGGCGGGGCCGTAACGCATCACCTCCTCGTGCAGCGAGCGCACCATCTGCGAATGGCAGTTGTAGCAGCCCTCGCGGAGGTAGATGTCGCGGCCGGCGACTTCCAGCGGCGTGCGCACTTTCATGCCCGGCGTCGGTTGGGTGGTGCTGCTCTGATGCATCAGCGGCAGGATCTCGACCAGGCCACCAAAGCTGATCGCGACCGCGATCAGGATGCCCATCAGGCCGATGTTGCGTTCAATCTTGTCGTGCAGTGGGCCGCTCATGACTTAGGCCTCCTGGAGGGAGCTAGTGGAAGGATTGCTGTCGCGCCGCAGGCCGGGCTCGGGCTGCACCGTCTTCCAGACGTTCCAGGCCATCACGAACATGCCGGACAGGAAGATCAGGCCACCGGCCAGACGCAGGCCGTAGAACGGCTTGGTGGCTTTCAGCGCCTCGATGAAGCTGTAGGTGAGCGTGCCGTCGTCCGACACCGCGCGCCACATCAGGCCCTGCATGACACCGGCGATCCACATGGCGGTGATGTAGAGCACGGTGCCGATGGTGGACAGCCAGAAGTGCAGGTTGATCGCCGGCACCGAGTACATCTGCGGCTTGCCGAACAGGCGCGGGATCAGCATGTAGATCGAGCCGATCGAGATCATCGCCACCCAGCCCAGAGCGCCGGAGTGAACGTGGCCGATGGTCCAGTCGGTGTAGTGGCTGAGCGCGTTGACAGTCTTGATCGACATCATCGGACCTTCGAAGGTCGACATGCCGTAGAAGCTTAAGGACACGATCAGGAACTTCAGGATCGGATCGTCGCGCAGCTTATGCCAGGCACCCGAGAGGGTCATGATGCCGTTGATCATGCCGCCCCAGGACGGCGCCAGCAGGATCAGCGAAAACACCATGCCGAGGCTCTGCACCCAGTCCGGCAGCGCGGTGTAGTGCAGATGGTGCGGGCCGGCCCACATGTAGACGCTGATCAGCGCCCAGAAGTGCACGATGGAAAGCCGGTAGGAGAAGATCGGCCGGCCGGTCTGCTTGGGCACGAAGTAGTACATCATTCCCAGGAAGCCGGCGGTGAGGAAAAAGCCCACCGCGTTGTGGCCGTACCACCACTGCACCATCGCATCCACTGCGCCCGAGTAGGCGCTGTAGGACTTGGTGGCCGACATCGGGATCGCCGCGCTGTTGACGATGTGCAGCACCGCTACCGCGATGATGAAGGCACCGAAGAACCAGTTGGCGACATAGATGTGGCTGACCGTGCGCTTGGCGATGGTGCCGAAGAACACCACCGCGTAGGCGACCCAGACCACGGCGATCAGCAGATCAATGGGCCATTCCAGCTCGGCGTACTCCTTGCCCTGGGTCATGCCCAACGGCAGGGTGATGGCGGCGGCGAGGATGACCAGCTGCCAGCCCCAGAAGGTGAAGGCAGCCAACTTGGGCAGGAACAAGCCGGTGCGGCAGGTGCGCTGCACCACCCAGTAGCTGGTGGCAAACAGGGCACAGCCGCCAAACGCGAAGATCACCGCATTGGTATGCAGTGGCCGCAAACGGCTATAGGTGAGCCAGGGGGTGTCGAAATTGAGGGCCGGCCATATCAATTGCGCGGCCAGGAGGACGCCGACGGTCATGCCGACGATCCCCCAGATTACGGTCATGATGCTGAACTGGCGAATCACACTGTCGTGGTAATTCACGACCGACGCTGTCGTTGGGGAACTCATCGGTTTCTTCTCCGAAAAAATGCGGGCCTACTCGGTACGTCGCGGCATTGTTGTAATGCGGCGGCAAGGTGACATTGACTTGAGTCAATTGCGCCCCGATATATCCACCCGAACAATCGCCGCAAACCTCGTCACCGCGAAGATCACCGCCATGAACAGTTCCAGCACCCATGTCGTCTGCCCGCATTGCCAGGCAGTCAACCGCCTGCCCAGCACGCGCCTGGCCGAGCGGCCGGCCTGCGGGCAGTGCCATAAGCCGCTGTTCACCGGCCACCCGGTGGAGCTGAGCCAGCAGAGCTTTGCCCGCCACATCGAGCGCAACGACCTGCCGGTGGTGGTGGACTTCTGGGCGCCCTGGTGCGGTCCCTGCAAGGCGATGGCCCCGGCCTACGAGGCCGCCGCCGCCCAGCTCGAACCCGGCCTGCGCCTGGCCAAGGTCAACACCGAGGTCGAGCAGGGTCTGGCGGCGCAGTACAACATCCGCAGCATCCCCACCCTGGCGGTATTCCGTGGTGGCCGCGAAGTCGCCCGGCAGGCGGGCGCGATGCCGCTGCCGCAGCTGCTGGCCTGGGTGCGGCAGGCGGCGCGCTGAGCCGCCGGCCGGGACCGGCTACGTCGTCTGCCGGCGTTCCGGAGCCCAGGGCAGCTCGCGGCCACGGCCGGTCAGCTGCCGGGTGATGGCGCTCTTCAGCGGTGGCAGGCGATTGGCCACGCCCAGCAGCGCCTGGCGGGCGAAGCGCGCCGGGGCGCGTTCGTCGGTGTAGAGGCCGACCAGCAGATTGGTGCCGTAGTAGAGCGGCGCAGTGGCGCGGCGGTGTTCGGACTGGTAGCGCTCCAGCACCGCCAGCGTGCCCAGGTCGCGGCCCTCGCGGCACGCCGCCGCCAGCGCCCGGCTCAGCGACTCGATGCCGTACAGGCCGAGGTTGAAGCCATGCGCGGTGACCGGATGCATGCCCACGGCGGCATCGCCGACCAGGGCAAAGCGGCGGGCGACGAACTGCTGGGCGTAGACCGCCACCAGCGGATAGCTGTGGCGCTCGCCCACCAGCTGCATCTCGCCCAGGCGACCGCCGAACTGCTCGGTCAGCAGGCGCGCATAGTCCGCGTCCGATAGCTGGCGCAGGCGCTCGGCCTCGTTGCTGGGCGCGGTGAGCACCGCCGATACCCGATTGCCGGTGAGCGGCAGCATCGCCAGCGTGCGGCCATGACCGAAGCATTCGTAGGCGATGCCCTGGTGCGGCCGGCTGTGGCCGAGGTGGCAGACGATCACCTCGCGACCGAAGTCCTGCAGATCGGCACCGATGCCCATCTGCCGACGGCTGTCGGAAAGCCGGCTGTCGGCCGCGACCAGGAGCCGCGCCCGCAGGCGGCGGCCGTCGGCCAGCTGCACCCGCGCGGCGTCGATGCCGACATCGAGCTTCTGCACCTGCACGCCGTCGAGTATCTCGATGTTGGCCTGGCGGTCGGTCACCACGTAGGCGGCGCGGCGGATCAGGTGGTTGGGCACCAGATAGCCCAGGCCGCCGAGGCCGGAGGCGCTGCTGTCGAACCGCAGCGCGCGCGGCGATTCGCCATTGAGCACCCGCGCCTCGCGGATAGTGGACACCTCCGCGGCCGGGATTTCTGCCCAGATTCCCAGCGACTCCAGGATCGTCACCGCACGATGGGTGAGCGCAATCTCGCGGCCATCCGGCGCCGCCGAGGCCAGCGCCGCGCGCGGCTGGCGCTCCAGCAGCTTTACCCGCAAGCCCTGCCGCGCCAGCGCGCAGGCCAGGCTCAGGCCGGCCGGGCCGGCACCGATGATCAGTACCTCGGCGTCATCGGCGACGGCGCTGGCCACTGCGGGCCCGGCAGCGCTCATGGCTGGCTGACCGCGGCCTGGCGTTGCAGCTGGCCCGGCAGGGCGGTGCGCGTGCCGTCGAAATCGGTCCAGCAGCGGCGCTGGTAGTCATAGAGCTTGCACAGTCGCGCGGTCTCGAAGTACCAGTGCCAGGAAAAGTCCTGGATCACGATGCTGCCGGGCAGGCGCTCTTCCAGGATGCGCTGCGCGGCCTTGAGCCGGTACAGCGGCACGCTCATGTCCACATGGTGCGCGGTGTGCTCGAAGATGTGGTGCAGCAGCCAGCCCAGATCCACGCCGCGCCAGGGCCGCAGCCGCAGATGCACGGTGGTGGTGACGAAGGGCTGCGCCGCCGACCACTCGGCCTTGTCGGCATGCCAGGCGATCTCGGGATGGGTGTGGTGCACGTAGATCACGAAGCCGATCAGCGCGTTCCAGACCAGCCAGGGCAGCGCGAAGCCGGTGGCCAGCAGCAGACCGGCCGACTGCCCGCTGGCGCGCGCCGCCCATACCAGGGCGCCCATCCACAGCAGCGCAAAGGCGCTCACCAACAGACCGTCCCAGACGAATACCGCGCGCCGGCTGGGCATTTCGCGGCGGCTGGGGAAGTACATGCGCCGCCACCAGATTTCGACCATGTAATAGAGGCCCGGCCCCCAGCCGCTGCGGTAGACGCGCTCCAGCGCCTGGCGCCAGTGTGGCAGCGCGCGGTACTGCTCGGGCGTGAGCGGCTCCCAGACCATGTCGAAGCCACGCAGATTGGTGTAGCCGTGGTGGACGACGTTGTGGCCGACATCCCAAAGGCTGTACGGCGTCAGCGAGGGCAGGAATACCAGCCGCCCCAGCGCCCGGTTGAGCCCGCGGCGCGGGGTGAAACTCTGGTGGCAGGCATCGTGGCCGAGGATGAACAGCCGGCCAATCACCAGACCGGCGATCACTCCGAACAGGAGCTTGAGCAGCAAGGGCTGCAGCCAGATGGTGGCGGCCAGCGCGGCCGCGAACAGGCTGTAGTCCAGCAGCACCAGGGCCAGCGCACGCGGGGTGCTGCGCGCCGACACCGGCAGCAACCAGCTGCGTAGCACCTTGCGGTGCGGAATCGTGAACGGCGCGGACGGCGCCAACTGGGCAATGGACATGGAAACAAGACCTCGGCCGGAGGACCGGCAGCGTCGGCATCCTGTCCCGGCGCCGGGTCGCACAAACTGATCCAGATCAATTTGCGCGGCTGACCACCCGCAGAGGCTTGAACGAAGGGGTATTGTCGGCATATTGGTCTGCACGACTGCCCACAAAGCCGGTGTTCCACATGAAGAAACTGTTACCACTTCTGGCGCTGCTCGGCGCCTCCCTGCTCTCCGGCTGCGGCTACAACACCATGCAGCGGCAAGACGAAGGCGTGAAAGCGGCCTGGGCCGAGGTGCTCAACCAGTACCAGCGGCGCGCCGATCTGGTGCCCAACCTGGTCAATACCGTGAAGGGCTATGCGCAGCAGGAGCAGGACGTGCTGCTGGGCGTGACCGAGGCGCGCGCCAAGGTCGGCAGCATCAACGTCAGCCCGGAGATGGTCAACGACGCACAGGCGCTGAAGAAATTCGGTGAGGCGCAGGGCGAGCTGTCGAGCGCGCTGTCGCGGCTGTTGGTGGTCACCGAGAACTATCCGCAGCTGAAGTCCGACGGCCTGTTCCGCGACCTGCAGGCGCAGCTGGAAGGCACCGAGAACCGCATCACCGTGGCGCGCAACCGCTACATCGCGGCGGTGCAGGAATACAACACCACCGTGCGCAGCTTCCCCAACAATCTGTTCGCCGGCATGTTCGGCATGCAGGTGAAGCCCAGCTTCACCGTGGAAGACGAAAAGGCCATCGCCCGGCCGCCGACGGTGGACTTCTCCGCCCCGCCGCAAAAATGAGCTTGCGTCGTCTGCGCCTGGGCGCGTTCGCGGCCCTCTGGCTGCTGGGCGGCGCGCTGGCCCACGCCGAGCTGGCGGTGCCCGAGCTCAAGGCGCGGGTCACCGACCAGACCGGCAGCCTGAGCGCCGAGCAGAGCGGCGCGCTGGAGCAGAAGCTCGCTACTTTCGAGCAGGCCAAGGGCAGCCAGATCGCGGTGCTGATCGTGCCCAGCACCGAGCCCGAGGCGATCGAGCAATACGCCCTGCGCGTCGCCGAACAATGGAAGCTCGGCCGCAAGGGCGTCGATGACGGCGCGCTGCTGCTGATCGCCAAGAACGACCGCGCGCTGCGCATCGAGGTCGGCTACGGTCTGGAAGGCGCGCTGCCCGACGCCATCGCCAAGCGCATCATCGCCGAGACCATCACGCCCTACTTCCAGCAAGGCGATTTCTATGGCGGCATCGACGCCGGCACCAGCCAGATGATCAAGGTGATCGAGGGCGAGCCCCTGCCGGCGCCCAAGCAGCGCGACAGGCGTGGCGGCAGCCAGGCCGAGCGGCTGCTCGGCTCGCTGTTGCTGCCGTTCATGGTGCTCTACGTCATTGGGCAGGGCCTGCGCCGGATGATCGGCAGCTTTCCCGCCTCGCTGCTGGTCGGCGGCGGTACCGGGCTCGCGGCCTTCCTGATTCTGGGTTCCGGCCTGATCGGCCTGGGCATGGCGCTGTTCGCGATGATCGTGGCCCTGCTGCTGTACAGCGGCGCGGCCGCCGGCCTGCCCATCCATGGCGGCTACGGCGGCGGTCGCGGCGGCGGCTTCGGCGGTGGTGGTGGCGGCTTCAGCGGTGGCGGTGGTGGTTTTGGTGGTGGCGGCGCATCGGGGCGCTGGTGAGATGAGCACTTTGCAGAGACTGATGACCCATGCCTGCACCGGCGATCTGGCCTTGCGGCGCAGCTTCCCGCCGGCAACGCTGGCGGCCATCGAGAGAGCGATCCGCGACTGCGAAAGCCGCCATGCCGGCGAGATCCGCTTCGCCGTCGAGCCGGCACTGAAGCTGGCGGCGGTCTGGCAGGACCAGGGGCCGCGCCAGCGCGCCCTCGCCGCCTTCGCCGAGCTGGGCGTGTGGGACACTGCCCACAACAACGGCGTGCTGATCTATGTGCTGCTCGCCGACCAGGCGGTGGAGATCGTCGCCGACCGCGGTGTCTCCAGCCAGCATGTCCCGGTGGGCGAGTGGGAGGCGGCCTGCCGGCTGATGGAGGGCCACTTCCGCAGCGGCGCCTTCCGCGAAGGCTCGATCGCCGGCATCGAGGCGGTCGCCGACGTGCTGGCACGCTACCCGCCGGCCTTCCCCGACGCCGGCAACGAACTGCCGGACGCACCGGTCTTGCTGCGCTGAGGGGCTGCGCCCGCGCGCCTGCCTGAGCTACACTGTCGCCGTCATTGGGGAGTAGCCGCTCTTCCACCCGAAGAGGTTTGCGTCAACACACTTGGCCCGCAGGCCATGGCGCAGGCAGTCGTTCCCTTAGCTTGGCAAGACCTTTGACCACGACGCCTCCGATGGCCGGGGTAGCGGCGTGGTCATTCGTCCGCTGCCGGCCCTGGAACCCCTTATGGAATCCCTCTTCGTCTCTACCGGTGTCGTCGCCCTGGCGGAAATCGGCGACAAGACCCAGCTGCTCGCCTTTCTGCTCGCCGCCCGCTTCAAGAAGCCGCTGCCGATCGTCGCCGGCATCCTGGTCGCCACCCTGATCAACCACGGTCTGGCCGGCGCGCTCGGCGCCTGGATCACCGCCAGCTTGAGTCCGGAAGTGCTGCGCTGGGTGCTGGGCCTGTCGTTCCTGGGCATGGCGGCCTGGACCCTGATCCCCGATTCCATCGAGGACGAAGAGACCAGGACCGCGCAACGCCTGGGCGTGTTCGGCGCCACCCTGGTGACCTTCTTCCTGGCCGAGATGGGCGACAAGACCCAGATCGCCACCGTCGCCATGGCCGCCCACTACGGCACGCCGCTGCTGGTGGTGGCCGGCACCACCCTGGGCATGCTGATCGCCGACGTGCCGGCGGTGTTCGCCGGCGACAAGCTCGCCAACAAGATCCCGATGAAGCTGGTGCACGGCATCGCCGCCGCGATCTTTGCCGCGCTCGGCCTCGCGACCCTGCTGGGCGCCGGCGCTAAGCTCGGCTTCTGATCGCGACAGTCCAGCGGAGCCCCCATGCACAGCGACAATCTGCCGGCCTGGCAACACCATCATTCCTTCAACGCCAGCAGCGAATCGGCGGAGAAAAGCACGCGGGTGGTGATGTGGATCACCGCCGCCACCATGGTCGTCGAGATCCTGGCCGGCTGGTGGTACAACTCCATGGCCTTGCTGGCCGACGGCTGGCACATGAGCTCGCATGCGGTGGCCATCGGCCTCAGCGCCGTCGCCTATGCCAGCGCGCGCCGCTATGCGAGCGACCCGCGCTTTGCCTTCGGCACCTGGAAGATCGAGATCCTCGGCGGCTTCGCCAGCGCCATCTTTCTGCTCGGCGTCGCCGCCATGATGCTGTTCGGCTCGGTCGAGCGGCTGTGGTCACCGCAAGCGATCCATTATCGAGAAGCCATCGTCATCGCCGTGCTCGGCCTGGTGGTGAACCTGGTCTGCGCGCTGATTCTCGGCAAGGCCCATCACCACGGGCATGGTCACGATCACGGCCATGGGCACGGCCATGCGCACGACCATCCTCACGGTCATGGTCACGGCCACGACAGCCACCAGGATCTAAATCTCAAGTCTGCCTACGTGCATGTGATCGCCGACGCCGCCACCTCGGTGCTCGCCATCGTCGCCCTGATCGGCGGCTGGCTGTACGGCTGGTCCTGGCTGGACCCATTGATGGGCATCGTCGGTGCGGTGCTGGTCGCGGTCTGGGCCAAGGGCCTGATCGCCGATACCGGCAAGGTGCTGCTGGACCGCGAGATGGATCACCCGGTGGTCGAGGAGATCCGCGAGGTGGTGGAAGCCGGTGCCGAGGGCGAAGAAACCAAGATCACCGACCTGCATGTCTGGCGCGTCGGCAAGGGCGTGTATTCCTGCGCCCTGACGGTGGTCACGCACGACCCCAAGCTGACCGCCGAAGACCTCCGTGCGCGGCTGGCGGTGCACGAGGAGATCGTCCACTCGACCATCGAGATTCACGTCTGTCCGGATCAAGCAAGCGCCGGGCACTGACTCCGGCGTCGCGACGCAGGTCGTCGGTGCGCGCGATCCACGCTGGCAATCAAGCTGAGGCGGCCAACTTGACCTACGTCAGTTTCTCTCCCAGCACCCAGGCCTAGCCTAGCTGCGTCTCCATTCCGGCCTCGCGGGAGCGCTCATTACAAATGCGCGCTCCCGCTGGTCGGCCTTTAATTCCAGGCTCATGGATTCGGGCGCAGACTGCGGACTCTGGCTCCGGGGCCTAGGTGGCCGGTGGTGGTGACGGCTCTGCCGCCGCCAGCTCCGCGCGCCCAAGCAGCGAGGTGGCTGATGTTGCAGGACTTGTTGACCGAACAGGACCGCTATTACGACGGCGTGCTGCGCGACAAGTACGCCAAGGGCGAGGAGCGCAGCGTCGACGAAGTCTTGCAGCGCGTGGCGCAGGGCCTCGCCGAGGCCGAGGCGCCGGAACAGCGCGCCCACTGGCAGGCGGAATTCCTCACCGCGCTCAAGGCCGGCTTCTACCCGGCCGGGCGGATCATGAGCGCCGCCGGCACCGACATCCAGGCGACGCTGATCAACTGCTTCGTGCAGCCGGTGGGCGATTCCATCGCCCAGACCCGCGACGGCAAGGTCGGCATCTACACCGCGCTGCTGCAGGCGGCGGAGACCATGCGCCGTGGCGGCGGTGTCGGCTACGACTTTTCCAGCATCCGCCCGCGCGGTGCCAAGGTGCACGGCACCCAGAGCCGCGCCAGCGGGCCGATCAGCTACATGCGGGTGTTCGACCGCTCCTGCGAAACGGTGGAATCGGCCGGCGCCCGGCGCGGCGCGCAGATGGGCATCCTCCGGGTGGACCACCCGGACATCGAGGCCTTCATCGCCGCCAAGGATCTGCGTGAGCCGGCGCGTCAGCTGGCCGCCGCCGGCTACAGCGGCAGCGAGCTGGACGCGCTCTTGCAGAAGCAGCGCACGCTCGCCAACTTCAACCTCAGCGTGGCGGTCAGCGATGCCTTCATGGCCGCCAAGGACCGGGGCGAGGACATCGAGCTGGCGCACGCCGCCGAACCGGACCGCAGCGAGCATCCCGACGCCTACCAGCGCGCCGACGGGCTCTGGGTGTACCGGCGCGTCAACGCCACCACGCTCTGGGACCAGTTGCTGCGCACCACCTACGAAACCGCCGACCCCGGCGTGGTGTTCATCGACCGCATGAACGCCGAGAACAACCTCGCCTACTGCGAGCGCATCGAGGCCACCAACCCCTGCATCACCGCCGATAGCTGGGTGCATACCGACGAAGGCCCGCGCCAGGTGCGCGAACTGCTCGGCCGGGCGTTCGTGGCGCGGGTGGATGGCGAGTCGCATGCCGCCAGCGCGCGCGGTTTCTTCGTCACCGGCCACAAGCCGGTGCTCAACCTCTGCACCGAGGAGGGCTATCGGCTGCGGCTCACCGCCGACCACCCGGTGCTGAGTCTGCGCTGGATGGGCCGCTGGACCCAGGAGCCGGTGTGGAAGAAGGCCGGCGAGCTGCAGCCGGGCGAGCTGATCGTGCTGCACGACCATCGCGACCAGCCGCAGTGGCCAGGCGTGGAGAGCCGCGAGGAGGGCTATCTGCTGGGTCTGCTGCTGGCCGAGGGCCAGTTGCGGACCGAGGCGGCGGTGCTCTCGCTGTGGGCGCGGCCGCTGGCGGTGGGCGGCGATCAGGCGCAGGACGGCATACGCGGGGTGATGACCGAGGCCTTGCACTGCGTCGCCAAGCTGGCGCCCAGCGCGCCGCTGCCGGACTGGCTGCCGCAGGCCGGACGTGGCGAGTGGCGCCTGTCGCTGCCGGTGCTGGCCGATCTTGCCCAGCGCATGGGCCTGGGCGAGGGACCGACCCGGGTGACGCCGGCCATGGAGCGTGCCTCCAGCCAGTTCTACTGCGGCCTGCTGCGCGGCCTGTTCGACGGCGCCGGCCAGGTGCAGGCCAGCGCCGGCAAGGGCGCCAGCCTGCGCCTGAGCCTCGCCGACTACGGCCAGGCCGAGGCGGTGCAGCGCATGCTGCTGCGCCTGGGCATGGTCAGCAGCCTGCATCACGAGCGCCGGCATTGGGAGCTGATGCTTTCCGGCGACAACCTGGCGATCTACGCCGAACGCATCGGCTTTGCCGATGGCGAAAAAGCCGCGCGCCTCAGCCAGCGGCTGGCCGGCTACAAGCGCGGCCTCAACCGCAGCCGCTTCGCCGCGCGGGTGGCGAGCATCGAGACCGGCCCGGAGGAGACCGTCTACGACTGCCAGATTCCCGGCATCAACGCCTTCGATGCCAACGGTCTTTACGTGCACAACTGCGGCGAGCAGCCGCTGCCCGACTACGGTTGCTGCTGTCTCGGTTCGCTCAATCTGGCGCTGTTCGTCACCGAACCCTTCACCGAACAGGCGCACCTGGACTGGCCGCGCCTGAAAGCGACCGCCGCAGTGGCGGTACGCATGCTCGACAACGTGCTCGATCTCACCCACTGGCCCCTGCCCGAGCAGCAGCGCGAGGCGATGAACAAGCGCCGCGTCGGCTTAGGGTTCACCGGTCTGGGCACGGCGCTGATGATGCTGCGCCAGCGCTACGGTTCCGAAGAGGCGGTGCAGCTCACCGCCGAGATCGCCCGCACGCTGCGCGACAGCGCCTACGAAGCCTCGGTGGCTCTGGCGAAGGAACGCGGCGCGTTCCCGCTGTTCGACGCCGACAAATATCTGAAGAGCCCCTTCGTGCAGCGGCTGCCGGAGCCGCTGCGCGCGGCCATCGCCAAGCACGGCCTGCGCAACAGCCATCTGCTGTCGATCGCTCCCACCGGCACCATCTCGCTGGCCTTCGGCCGCAATGTCACCGGCGGCATCGAGCCGGCCTTCGCCTGGGAATACCGCCGGCGCAGCCGCAACCGCGATGGCGAGGCCATCGAGTATCCGATCCAGGACTACGGCTACCGCCTGTACCTGCGCATGGGCGGCGATGCCCAGAACCTGCCCGGCTATTTCGCCAGCGCGCAGACGCTCTCGCCGGCCGACCACCTGCGCATCCAGGCGGCGGTGCAGCCCTATGTCGACTCCTCGATCTCCAAGACCGTCAACGTGCCGGTGGAATGCGGCTTCGAGGAGTTCAAGCGCATTTACGACCTCGCCTACGAATGGGGCTGCAAGGGCTGCACCACCTACCGCCCCAACGACATCACCGGGGCGGTGCTGAGCGTGACACCCGCGCCCAGCGCCGATGCCAAGAACCCGACGCTGGAGCTGAGCGCCGCCAGCCTCGACCAGCGTCTGCGTCTGGAATCGCTGCCCTCGCCGCCCTTGGCCTCGCTGAAGTGGCCGGGGCGGCCGGAATTCGCTGGCGGCAACCCGGCCTGGACCTACATGGTCGACGCCGGCCCCGGCTGCCGCTTCGCGGTGTTCGTCGGTCACACCAAGAACGGTCACACCCGGCCGTTCGAAGTCTGGGTGAACGGCGCCGAGCAGCCGCGCGGCCTGGGCGCCACCGCCAAGCTGCTGTCGATGGACATGCGCTCCGACGACCGCGCCTGGCTGCAACTGAAGCTGGAGGCGCTGGTGCGCACCCAGGGCAATCCGGTGCTGGTGCGCATGCCGCCGGCCGGCGAACCGCAGCTGCTGGCCAGCCCCACCGCCGCGCTGGCGCGGCTGGTACTGCACCGCTGCCAGGAGCTGGGCGCGTTCAGCGAGCCGGGGCCAACCCCGGTGGTGGACGCCCTGCTCAGCCGCGAGGAGCCGCTCACCGGCACCGACGGCACCATGTCCTGGACGGTGGACGTGAAGAACGCCAACACCGGCGACGACTGCGTGCTGGTGGTGCGCGAGCTGCAGCTGCCGGACGGCGAGCGCCGCCCCTATGCCGTCGGCCTCTACGGCGACTACCCGAAAGACCTCGACGGTCTCTGCCGCCTGCTCAGCTACGACATGCGCGTGCTCGACCCGGCCTGGATCGGCGAGAAGCTGCGCAAGCTGGTGTCCTACCCGGAGACCGGCGGCAGCTTCTTTGCCCGGGTGCCCGGCAAGGTCAAGTCACAGATCTACCCCTCCACCGTCGCCTACCTCGCCGAGCTGATGCTGCACCGCTACCACATGCTCGGCATCCTCAACGCCGAGGGTCTGCCACAGACCCCGCTGGGCGTGCTCGCCGCGCCTCATAGCAGCAGCAGCGCACGCAGCCCGGCGCTGCCCGGCAAGCCCTGTCCGGAGTGCGGCGTACACGCGGTGGTGAAGCGCGACGGCTGCCAGAGCTGCACGCATTGCGGCTGGGTGGGCAATTGCGGCTGAGCATTGTTCGGATGGCCACAGGATGCCAGTTTGGTGAATATGCTGAGCTGATCTGAAGGGCATACCTCGCATCCTGTCCGCCGCGGCAAGCATCAATACGATGACTGAGCGGTGCAGTACAAAAGCGACATCGCAATGCTGTTCGGCAAGTTTCCCTTATCGCGGATGCAGCGCCGTCAGAATGTGACCCCGGCATGTTTGGCGGGCTGGAGCTATTCACGACCCCTGCCTCCCCGCATTCGGACATGGGGCTAGGTTGTCCGAGGCGGAGCTCTTTCAGCGGACGTCCGTCCTTGTACGGTCACCGCTTTGACGTGCACGGCAATCTGTCGGACGACGTATTCGGCGTCCTCGCCGACACCGCCGAGCAGCGGCGAGCGCCGGCGGCGTTGATAACGCAGTCCCAGGAACGCCAGCCCCGGCACGTCGACCGCCAGGCCGCTCCGGTGGACTGGATAGCCGTCGAGGCCGAAGGCCGGCAGCTCGATCCATGAATGATCCGGCCTGAAACCCGTGCACCATACGATCGCCGAAAGTTCGCCGGCAGACGCTCCATCGTCCAGTCGCGGCACTCCGCAGGACACGGACTCGACGCGTCCGACGCGCCTTACACCGGCGTGGGCGAAGCTGGCGGCAGGGATGCCGATGAGCGGATCCGCGGCAAAGCGATGCGTCTGACGGCGCCGCCCACGCATGGTGTCGACCGACGCGCGCAACACAGTGGGCCAGATCCAGTCGTAGATATCACGACCCAGAAGCCGCCGCGGCAAGGCACCGACGTCCGGACCCGACAGCAGGACTTCGCGCCCGGCGTTGGCCAGTTCAAGCGCGATCTGCCCACCGGAATTGCCCGCGCCAACGACGAGTACGCGGCCCGATGGCAACTGCGACGGACGACGATACCCGCTGGAGTGGATCTGGACGATGTGCGGCGCAATCGAGTGCGACAGCGCCGGCACGTAGGGCCGGTGGTTCGTCCCGGTCGCGACGATCACCGAGGATGCGGTCAGGGTCTCGCCGTCCCGTGCGTGCAGGACGTAGCCACTTCCGTGCCTGCGCAGAGCCGCTACGTCCAGGTTCTCACGCACCGGCAGTGCGAATCGCGCCGCGTAGGCGCGCAGGTAGCGGGCGACGTCATCCTTGCCCGGCAAGTCGTAAGGGCGTCCCGGAAAGGGCATCCCCGGCAGAGCGTTATAACGTGCCGGCGTGAACAGCCTGAGACTGTCCCAGCGCTGCGCCCATGAATCGCCAACAGCGGCCGACTCGAGAAGGACAAAGTCCAGACTCGCGCGCCGCAGGTAGAAGCCCGCCGCCAGGCCGGCCTGGCCGGCGCCAATCACGATGCTGTCATAGTGCTTCACGGCTGTGCTCCTTCGATGATGCCGCCGGTCAGCGCGCGGAGGAATGCCTCAAGCTGGTCCAGCTCGGCGCGGTTGAGCCCGAGCGGCCGCAGTTCGGTGTGGCCGGCGGGCGCCGCGGGTGCGCGGTTGTAGTGATCCAGTACCTGTGTGAGGGTCGCGAACTGGCCGGCGTGCATGTATGGCGCCCGCTCGGCGACATTGCGCAGGGACGGCACCTTGTATGCACGCTCGTGCTCGCGGCCCGGCGCGGCGAGGAAGGCCAGCTCGGGGCAGTGCCCCTGCGCGTCGCTCCAGCGGCTGGTGCAGCTGAATTCGTCACTGCGGGCTTCCGAGATGCCGGTGATCCGGCCGCGATCCGGCGAAGCGCCGCGCGGCACGCCGGTGTTGTGGAACTCGTTGTTGGTGAGCAACGGGCCGTTATGGCACTGCGTGCAGTGGGCCTTGCCGGTGAACAAGGCGAGCCCTGCGCGTTCATCGCCAGTGAGCACGTCCTGCGGCGGAACTCCGGTTCGGTCCGACTCGGCAATGTAGCGATCGACGCGTGAAGGCCCGTAGTGGATTGTGCGTTCGTAGGCCGCGATCGCCTTGCCGATGTTGACGAATACTTTCGTCACCGCCTCGCGCTGTGGCTGTGCGAGTGCCTCCCACACCGCGCGTGCCTGGGCATCGGCAACCGGCCCAGCGGCAAACGGTACGTCACGCATGTCGGGCAGGGATCCGAAGATGCGTTCGTACTCGCGCCGATAATGCTGCTCGACGATGTGGGCGTACTGCGCGCGACTGCCACCGTGCTCGACCGGACTTTCGAGCGGCCCGAGCGCCTGCGACCACTGACTGTCCTTGCGTCCGTCCCAGAACAGGAAGGGACTGCTGGCGGTGGAGACAACCGGCATCGTGCGGCGAGCCGTCGTACCCACGCCTTTGCCGAGGGCGATCCCATCCTGGAACTGTCGCTGCGGGTCGTGGCACGACGCGCACGCGACGCGGCCGTTGGCGCTCAGCCGCGGATCGAAGAACAGACGCCGCCCGAGCTGGGCCGCGGCCGGGTCGGCGGCATAGCGGTTGCTCGCGTCCGGCGGCAGCGGCTCGAGTCCGTCGAGAACAAGGTCGACCACAGTCGGTGGAACCGCCGCGCCGGCATCGGCGAGCGCGGTGCCCAGAACCAGCAGAGCGGCGACGATTGGCGCCGAAGCGCGCAGGGGTATCATTGGCGTCTCCGTCACAGATCCAGGTTGAAGGTGACCGTGTCCGTCCCTGCCTCGGCCTGGATCGCGAGCTCTAGCTCCCACCAGCCGCTCATGTTGAAGCGAAGGCCGTCGATCTCGTACACACCATTGCCCAGCATCCGCGATACGCGCGGTTGCGTCGGCAGGCCGTGGCCGTGCTCCGGCATGCCGCCGCCCACGGCGATCGTCGCGTGCTCGACTGGCCTGCCGGCTGCGTCAACGACCCGGACCGACACCGTCTGCAGGCGGCGTTTGCGCAGCGGCTCGCCAACCTGGAGGGTTGCGACGTACAGCTGGCTGACCGATGCGCGCGGTCCGCTTCCGAACTCGTCGGCGGCGGGACGGTGCTTGCCGTCATGGGCGGGGGCGTGGCCGCATGCGACGATGGTGGCGAGCGCACCGACTGCCACCAGGAAGCGGCGGAGAAGCTTGGGCGCGGTGGCGCGCTGTGGAGTTGCGTGGTTCATAGGGGTTCCGGTCTTTTCAGTGAGGTGCGCAAGGTCGTGCACGACGCCGAGCAAGATAGGAGTCCGCAGCCGCCGGGGATTGAAGAAGGACGGCCTCTTTCTTGAACGATGCCGATGTCGAACTTGAACAAACCGGCTGCCAAGGCGGCAGACTTATCCACAGCCTCGCGGAGACCGACACGTTGGTATCTGTGGGACGGTGGGTTCATCGCGCTGGGCGAAGGTGGCGGCGAGGTGCCTGCGCACGCTCACCACGCGATCCAGGTGTACCTCGCGATCGAGGGCACAGCGGCAATCCGCCACCCGGGCGGTGATTGGCGCGAGGGGCGCGGTCTGATCGTGAAACCCGACGTCTCGCACGGGTTCAACTTCCAGGCAGCGACGGGAGCGCTGTTGTTCGTGGACGCGGAGTCGAGTGAAGGTCTGTGGTTGCGCTCCGCGCTGACTCAGGACATCACGGTGGTTCCGGACGCCCGGCTCGGGGCCTGCGCGCGCGAGCTGCGTACGTTCTGGGAAGACCCGCTCGCCGCACTGGATCCGGGCGATCTCATACGGCACTGCGTGGCTTCGCTATGTCCGGGCGCACCCCCGACCCGAAAGATCGATACTCGCGTGAACACGGTCCTGCGCACGATCGTCGAGTCCGATGACCTCAGACTGTCGCTCGAGTCCGCGGCCAGGCGGGTTCATCTGTCGCCGGATCGCTTCGCCCACTTGTTCAAGGAACAGGTCGGACTGCCGTTCCGGCGCTACATCCTGTGGCGCAAGGTCACGCGCGCGATGCTCGCGATCAGTCGGGAGCGGACCATCAGCGAGGCGGCGCACGGCTCGGACTTCGCGGACGCCGCGCACCTCACGCGCACGTTCGGCGAAATGTTCGGCATGCCGCCATCGGTCATGATGCGGGGGGACTTCTTCACGATTCCGTCGCCATTCGAGCGTCCGGACTGAAGGGCGCGCGACGGGTCGTCGCTCAGAACAACGTCACGCCCCTACAGGCCACGCGCCCACCCGGCAAACAGAACCACGAAGCCGCCGATCTCGCCTGCAGTCAGCAGGATCATGTACGTGCTGATCGCCGCGCCATGAACCTGGCGGGTGCCCAGCACGTGTGGACGGCGCAACTGGTTGTCCGTATCGCGCAGGCAGCCGTGCACGATGTACGTTGCGATTGCGGAAGCAAAGAAGACTACGGGAACAGTCACGGCGATCTGGTTCACCCATTCCGGCCAGGTACTGCGCTCTGCAAACTCAAGGAGCACGAGGCAGGCAAAGGCGTACATCAGCGATGCCCGATGCGCGATATCGACATACACCGGCGCCTGCGCGTCCGGGCTGCTCGAGATGCAGCGGTATTTCCAGAGACCAGTCAGCAGTCCGCAGATGAAGAAGAGTCCGCTGCCGATCAGGGCGATTTCAACCGCATTCATGTGCTTCCTTCCAGATTCAGGTGGTTTCTACGTGCTTCGCCATCACCGGCGCGACGCCAATCATCGCTTCCCGCGTGACGATCGCGGCCAGTTGCCCCTCGCTCCAGCCCTGCGTTTCCACGGGCCGCATCGGCAGCACCAGGTAGCGCGTCTCGGCGGTGGTGTCCCACACGCGGATCTGGGTCTCGACCGGAGGGTCGAACCCCATCTCGTGCAGCACCGCGCGCGACTCGCGGACGACACGGGAGCGGTATTCAAAACTCTTGTACCAATCCGGCGGCAGGCCCAGAACCGGCCAGGCAGTGCAGGAGCACAGCGTGCAGACAATCATGTTGTGGACGGCCGGCGTGTTCTCGAGAACCACGATGTACTCGCCCTGCGGCCCCGAGTAGCCGAGCTCGGCGCAGGCCGCGGTGCCGTTCTTCAGCAAGCGTGACCGATAGTCGGGGTCCAGCCAGGCACGCGCCACCACGCGGGCGCCGTTGCGCGGACTCCAGTCCTCCACCGCCGTCTTCGAAAAAAATTCCTGATACGGCCTGAAGCTCGGCTCCCGCGCGGTGACCGCAGCCTGCAGGGCCTGTGCACGACGCTCTGCACTGGCCACGGCATGATCGGCCGGCAGGAGCGCCAGCCCGGGTGTTGTGAAGTCCGGTGCCTGCGGCTTGCGCAGACGACGATCGAGGGCTCTGAAAGGGGCCTGGATCCGCCGTGAAAGACGCAGCAGCTTGAGCATTCCATCGAGCTTGTTCATGCCTTCTCCAGATAGCTTTGCCACAGGTCGACGACGACCGCCGAGTTCTCGGCCGCGTCGTCCCACAGTGCGCGGGCATCGAACTGAACGTGATAGGTCGGCTCATGCCGCGGCGCCGGTGCATGAGCGGCCGCGTCTGGGAACGAGAACGGCGGCGCCACATGGACCACCACGCCACGCTTGCCGCGCACATAGGCCGGCATGCGGATATGACCCGAGGTCCGCAGCGTGCGGACGACGACCGTGTCGCCGACCGCGAATCGGGTGGGCTGCGGTGCCGGAACCTCGGCGGCGGCAGTCGTTGCGACCGGTCGCGCCAGCGGGAAGCGACCGCGCGCGCGATGCTCCAGCTCTGCCTGCGTCACCAGGCCTTTTTCGACGTACAGGCTCGCGACGCCGGTGATGATCCGCTCGTAGTAGGACGAGGCGAGGTACTGCTGCGGCTCGATGCGTTCAATGGCGTGCCGGGCGTCGTCCCAGTTGAACATCCGCAGCACGTCGATTCCATATCCACCCAGCGCATAGCCCAGGGCTTCCCAGGGATGATGGAAGACGGGTTCGTCGCGCTCGACCGTCACAGCGCCAAAGCCCGGGGTCCCGCCCATGTCATGTACCCCATCCATGTCGATCCTCCGTCGTCCCGATCAGCCCAGATCCAGGGCGGCGTCGAGATAGAGCGGCAGATCGAGCCTGTGGTGATCCTGCGTGTAGCCGCCACCATCGCCCAGACGCACCATGACCATGTTGCGGTCGGGGATCACCGCGACGTACTGCCCCTGGTAGCCCCAGCCGTAATAGACAGTGTGTCCGCGATGCTGCATGCGCCACAGCTGGTAGCCGTAGCGTTCGGTCCTGGCGCCCGCCGCGTCGTTTAGCGGCGCCGCGCTGATCGCTTCGACCACATAGCGCGCCGGCACCAGCTGCTGGCCGTTCCACCCGCCGTTGTTGAGATAGAGCTGACCCAGGCGTGCATAGTCACGGGCGGTCGCATAGAGGCAGCAATACGCGCGTTCCATGCCGGCGGCGTGATCGAGGCTCCACAACGCCGGCTGTTCCGCGCCGAGCGGCTTCCACAGTTTGTCGGACGCGTAGTCGCTGAGGCTCTGACCCGTGGCACGGGTCAGCACGAGGCCGAGCAGGGCGGTGTTGCTGCTGTCGTACTTGTGCGTCTTGCCGGGCTCGCCGACGATGCGGAAATCCGTCAGCAACAGGCGGGTGAGGTCATTGCCGAAATGCGCGCGCGCCGGAAACGCCAGCGGATTGTCGTAGTCCTCGACGAAATCGGTGGCGGCACTCATCGTCAGCAAGTGCCGCAACGTCAGCTTCGCCCGCTCACCCTGCGAGAATTCGGGGATGAAGTCGCCGACCGGCTGGTCCAGGCTGCGCAGCCTGCCCTCCGCGAGGGCAATGCCGGTCAACGTGCCCACGAAGGTCTTGGCGACCGAGTTGGAGTTGGTCCGTGAGTGCATATCAAAGCCGGGCCAGTACATCTCCCTGCTGATGGCGCCGTTCTCGATGACCAGGAAGGCCGCCGTCCGATAGGCGGCCATCCGTGCCTCAACATCCTTCGGCAACGCCACGCGGTTGTAGTGCTCCGCCAGCGGCCATGGCTGCGGCGTGCCGACCGCGACTTCGCGCACGTGGTGGGTCAGCGTGCTGCCGGTATCGGTGATCGGCGGCGTCAGACGGCCACGGAGATAAAGATCGCGGACTGCCGTCAGCACATGACCGTTGCCGCTGAGTACGGCGACGAGGCAGAACAGGCCGATCGCGGCGACGATGAGGGCAGACAGGCGGTAGAGCGTTTTCATGGATGGCTTTCTTGAGTGACCGCGGGCAGCAGCATCGCCACCAGAGCGACCTGTGCCAGAACCAGTGCGGCGTTGACTAGGAACATCGTCGGCAGGGTTCCCACCCAGACGCTGACGACAAAGATGGCGATGCAGACAGATCCGATAGCCAGGATCAGCTTCAGCAAGGGGCGATATCGGAGAGGGTCGCTAGCGATGATGAGATTCATCAACGCATAGCCCATCACCATCGCCCCGATCAGCTGCAGCTGGCTGATGACGAACGGCGATTCCAGATCAGGCCCCCGGATGCCCAGCGCGTGGAAGAACTCGCGATGAAAGAACCAATGGCTGAGGGAGAAGTAGACAAACTCGACGATGGCGCTGATCCAGAGCGTCGCCTTGAGCGAGCGCAGATTCCTCATGCCGTCTGCCTCGTCGCCGCCGGGCCGGCACCTCGGCCCAGCAACACGCCCAGACCCACGGCGAGCGCCGCGTCAATGGTCAGACAGAACCCCGGCCACCACACCGGAACACCGGCGTTGTCGATGAACATGCCGTGCGTGAAATCGAACAGGCCATGCGCGAACAGCCCGATGGCGACCCACCAGAGACTGACTCTGAAGCCCATGACAGCCACGGCCACAAAGACCGACATGGCCAGTACTTCAAGGGCCGCAGCCCGCAGTGAGCCGCCCATCGCGGCGAATAGCAAGTAGTAGGAGGCGATGACGATGAGCACGGTCGGATAGAACGCCCGATCCCGACCCAGTCCGACCAGTGCCGCGAAAGCCAGAATGAAGACGCCCAGTCCCGCGCCGATTAGGTATTCCACAATGTTCTCCTGAAGTGATGCCGAACCCGGTTGTCGCGTGCGCGTGATCTGCGCCGGTTCACTCCGCGTAGGGATTCAGCTTGATCATCAGCGGCAGTCCCACCTGGACCAGCAGAGCGGCCCGGGAAGTCGGGCGCAACGACTTTTCCTTCGCCATGAATCCGATGAATTCCCGGTTGAGCTTCTCGCGGGGATGTTGCTGCAGCACCGCCTGTCGGTACGTCGACTGGAAATCGTAGTAGCGCGCTCCCACGACATCGCAGGCCGTACCCTGCTGCAACAGAAATGCCTCGTGACCGTCTGCGGCCGTCATGTGGCCGTTCATGTGCAGGCAGATCATGTCGGCCAGTGGCTCTATGCGCTCCTCACTCCAGCCAGCTTTGCGCATCACGCCGGCCGCAGCGATCGCGGAATCGCCCGCAAAGCAGCTGCAGCTGGCGTACTGGCCGTGATGTCGCGCAGTCATGCCTAGGTCATGCAGCAAACAGCCCACCAGCAGGAACTCAGGATCGTATTCGAGCCGGTCAATCCGGGCGAAGGCCGCACCCCAGAGATAGGTGCGGAACGAGTGCTGGATGACGCCGGGGCTGGCGCAGCTTTCCAGCTCATCCAACGCATGCTTGACCGCCGCGCTATCGGGGATCGGAATATCCGCGAGTGCGAGCGGATGATCTTTTCCGGAACGAAACAGGCTCTTGATCACACCACCGACGCCGGGCGCGAGCACCTGCCGCAGCAGCGTCAGGCGCGAGCGTAGCGTCATCTTGCCCTGGGTCTCCCTCAACCAGGCGATCGATCCGATTTTTTTCTGCGACATAGGGGCTCCTCAGCGATCCACTTGCGGATGCAGCACGCAGTGGACTCTAGGCACGCGCACATGCCCCGTCTTGAACAAAACCGCTACCGCTCAGGTTTGATCGATCCGCATCGGGAGAAGAATCACCTCGCTGGCCTGGAACAGGCCGGGGGTGATGCCGAGCATCTCGACAAAGGTTCGGGTCAGATGCGCCGAGTCACTGAATCCAGCCTCGAGGGCGGCATCAACGATGCGCTCGCCCCGACCCAGAAGTTCGGCTGCGATCCACAATCGTCGCCACCTTCGGTAACGTGCTGGGGCGCCGCCGACGGTGGATGTGAAAATGTGGCTGAACCGGCTGTGCGACAGGCCCACTCCGGAAGCGATGGCCTCCAGTCGCGTGTTCTCGGGTCTACGCATCTCCCCGACAACCGCCGTGACTCTTGAATCGGCCGAACACGAGCCGTCGAGCACGGGAACGGTCTTTAACGAGCGTATGGTTGCCTCATCACCGCCGTCGAGTCGTCTGCAGAGGGAGACGAGCGCGCGTATCGCTCTCGACCCAGGCAAGGAAGAATTCGGAAATGCGCCGGCATCGGCGTAGTAAAGACCGACGCGCGCATCGTCCGCGAGCACCTGATGCAAGCTACCCGGCCGAACCGGCAGCAGGCGACCGCTGCGCCGACTGCCATCACCGTCGACGACGTCGACCGAGCGATCAAGCCCAATCACGAACTTGTAGGCCAGATGGCGATGCATCGGCGTGCGTCCGCCAGAGCCCACGAACAAAGCGCAGGCGTCGCCCAAGACAATCTTTCCGGTCCAGCCTTCCATGGAGACACCTTAGCACCTGAATTATTCCGCTTGAATCGCCGCCGCATGCGCGAGCCGCGTAGCGATTCTGTTCAAGACGCACCGTGTCGTGAGACTTACCGTCCTCTGCGGGATACACGATTGATGAGGATGCCAATGTCAGCGATACAGGAATCACCGAGTCTGCGCGAGTTGACGCGATGATGCGCTCGCCGTTGTGTAGCTGGTTTCTGGGAGCGGCCTGGATGCTGGGCGGGGCGACCGCGACGGCCGCAGCGGATGCGAAGCCCTTGCTCGCGCCGCAAGATCTGCTCATCCGCCATGCGCGCCTGTGGGACGGAACTGGAGCCACGGTGAGGCCCGACGTCTCCATCCTGATCCGAGGCGGGCGCATTGCCCGGATCGGCGATATTGCAGACGCGCCCGGGATTGCGGTTCTGGACGTTCACGGCGACACAGTGCTGCCAGGGTTGATCGACGGACATGTGCATGTGTCCCTCAATCCAGGGAGCACACAGCGTTCGGATACGACCTCAGAATCACTGGATCTGCGCCACCAGCATCTGCGCGCTTACCTCGCCTGTGGCGTGACCACCGTGCTGGATACCGGCATCACGGCCACCGACGCGCGCGAAGTCGACGCCTGGCTAGCCGCTGGACATGCGGGCCCGCAGGTCCTGATGCTGATGCCCGCCCTGACCACTCCGCAGGGCTACGCCACCTTTGCCAGCATGGGCCAGCCCTTCGTGGGCGTGGCCCGCGCGCAGGATATCGAGGACCGCTTCAGCGAGAGTCATGGACTGCCGGTGGCGGGCGTGAAGGTTTTTATGGAAAGCGGCTTCGGCCCGGTGCCAACCCTACCGGTGCATGATCTCGCGATGCGCAAGGACATCGTCCGCGCCGCCGCCAAACGAGAGCTGCCGATCTACGTACATGCATTCGTCGAAGCAGACCAGAACCTGGCACTGGACATGGGCGCACATGCGCTGGTGCACGCGGGCTTCACCGAAGAACTACCTTCCGCACAGTTCGTCCGGCGCCTGGCCGCATCCGGCACCTATGTCGTGTCCACGATTGCGATCGAAGATGCCTTGCTGACCGGTTTTCATCCCGAGCGGCTTGAGGACCCGCTGCTGCGCTTGACGGTTCCGCTGATCGAGTTGAAGACCGCCGCCGATCCCCGGTCGCGTCGGGAACTGTCGAGCCGGTCGATGGCAATCATGCTGCCGCGGTGGATGCCGACCTTCCTGTATGCACCTCTGGCGCGTCTGCTGGCAACCGAAGAAAAAATGCGCAGCTGGCGCAGCAATGTGCTGCGCACCGTCGGCTTGATGCATGCCCGGAAGATACCTATTGTGATGGGTAGCGATTCGGGGAACTGGCCGATCATTCCGTACGAGTTCCATGGACCGACCAGCCTGCGCGAGATTGAACTTCTTGGAGAAGCAGGGCTAATGCCGCATGAGGCCCTCGCGGCCGCGACCAGAGTAGCGGCCGCGATGCTGGGAAAAGGGGACGACATAGGCACCATTGAGGCCGGCAAGCGCGCCGATCTGGTCGTCGTCCGCGGCGATCCGCTGCGCGACCTAAGTGCGTTACGCAATATCCAGTGGACGATACGCAATGGCGTATCGCGCACACCGCAGCAGTGGATGGGTAAGTCAGCCCCGGCGCGTACGCGCTGACCTGGGTCAACGCGGATCGCGGCTCAGCGGCCGCAAGCTGAGGGGTGAAACTTGGAGCCGCCCGTGTCCGCCGTACCCACTCCCACCCGCCGACGCCGCACCGAACCCCTGCGCTGCACCGGCTGCGAACGCGGGGTCGACTGCCTCGGCGCCGCGCTGGACGAGGGCAGCGCCGCCGGCCGCATGAGCCGCACCGGCCTGGAGCGCGGCGACCATCTGTATCGCATGGGCGAGCCCAGCGACTCGCTGTACGTGGTCAGCGGCGGCGCCTTCAAATCCTATGTGGTGACGCCGGATGGCGGCGAGCAGGTGCTGGGCTTCGTGCTGCCGGGCGATGTGCTGGGCATCGACTCGCTGACCCATCCGCATTTCCAGAGCAGCGCAGTGGCCATCGCGCCGGCGCGGGTCTGCCGCATGCCCGCCGAGGCCATCCGCCTGCGCATCGGCGAATCGCCGGACTTCCGCGAACGGCTGACCGCGCGCATGGGCCGCGAGATCCAGCGCCTGCAAAGACTGCTGCACCTGGGCCGCTGCACGGCGGAGCAGCGGGTGGCGGTGTTCCTGCTCAATCAGAGCGCGCAGACCGAGGGTGTCGGCTTCGCCGGCCGGGCGCAACGGCTGCCGATGTCGCGCCGGGACATTGGCCAGTTCCTGGGCCTGGCCACTGAGACCGTGTCGCGGGTATTTACCCGTCTGCAGGACAGCGGCGCGCTGCGCTGCCGGCGCACCTCCATCGAGATTCGCAATGTCGAGCGCCTGATGGAGATCGCCCGGGTGGGCCTGCCACTGCGGCGCGGCGGTTGAGCGGATTGCGGATTGCGGATTGCGGATTGCGGATTGCGGATTGCGGATTGCGGATTGCGGATTGCGGATTGCGGATTGCGGCGAAGTTGCCACCGGCCGCCGCCGCTGCTCAATCCCAAATTCGCAATTAGGCCGCGCCTGAGGCGCAGCCGGCCTACTTGTCCGCCACCGCTTCCGGCTTGATCGCCAACAGATCGCAGCGCGCCTGATCGAGGATGCGCTCGGCGGTGCTGCCGATCAGGGCGCGCTCCAGTCCGCTGCGCTGGACGGTGCCCAGCACCAGGAGATCGGCACGCGGATCGTCGGCGCAGTCGGCGAGCGCCAGCCAGGGCGGGCCGTAGAGCACTTGTTGACGCTCGGCCGGCACCCCCTGCGCGGCGGCGAAGCTGTGGAAACGCTGCACCTGGGTCTGCCGCAGCTGCTCGTAGATTTCGGCGGCGACCACGGTGTATTCCTCCGGCTGGCTCACCGCCAGGGGCGACAGGCCCTCGTAGGCAAAAGCCAGTTCGGTGCTGGCGCCACTGAGGGCAGCAATCTCGGTGGCAATCTGAAAGATGCGCTCGTTAAGGTGACCGCCGCTGTGCTCGATCGAGACCGGCTCCACCGCCGCCACCACCCGCCGCGGCAGGGGCAACGCCTGCGGGTTGACCAGCATCAAGGGGCAGGGGCAGTCGCGCAGCAGGTGCCAGTCGATAGGCGTCAGCAGCACCCGACGCAGCAGTGGCTCCAGGTGGATGTCCTTCACCACCAAGTCCGGCTGCTGTTGGCGGATCTTGTTCAGCATGTGCTCGAGCAGTGGCCGGCCCCAGACCACCTCCCCGCTCGCCTTCACTCCGGTTTCCCGCAGCGCCTGCACCTTGTCGTTGAGCCAGCGGTGGGCCTCGGCCAGCTGCGCCTCACGGGCCAGCCGTGCCACCTCGCTGCTCAGATGCGACACCGCCTCCAGCAGCGGCTGCTGCTCGAACAGGCAGAGGTGCAGCTCGCCACCGCTGGCCCGCGCCAGCGCCGCGGCGCGGTTGAGCGCCGGCGAGTGCGGCTCGCTGCGCCGGGCGATCAGAAATATCTTGCGGTGGGGCATAGCGGGCTCCGAAATCCAAGGTGGAAGCATCCGGCGCCAGCCCCCGGTGGCGCGTTGACCCAGGTCAATCCACAAACGGGACCGGCTCTGCTACCGCCGATTCAGGACACCCGCCAGTTGCGCTGCATCTCCAGGTAGGTGAACGAGGCCGACCAGGTCACCAGCAGGAAGCCGCTCAGGCTCTCCATGCCCAGCAGCAGGCGCAGCGGCCCCTCCGGCGTCAGGTCGCCGTAGCCGACGGTGGTGTAGGTGACGGTGGACAGGTACACCGCGTCGAGCAGCACCAGACCGTCGGCGCCGGTGATGCGGCCCAGCTCCGGCCACAGGGTGACGCCATAGAGGGCGGCGCCGAAAATCCAGATTTCCAGGATGTGTACCGCCATCAGGCTGTAGATCAGTACCAGCACCCGCAGCCGTATCGGCAGGCGCAGCCGGGGCAGCCAGCTGTTGAGCCGCTCCAGCGCCTCGTAATGCAGGCCGACCACGCTGCCGACCAGGAGCAGGCACAGCCCCAGCATCAGCCAGTGCTCGGAGGAGGCCAGGGCCTCGGCGAAGATCGGGGTCTTGAGTGGCAGGTCGTGCATGCCGCCAGTCTAGGGCCTAGATCACCCGCGAATAGCGCGGCGGCGCCACGACGACTTCATGGCTCGCTGCCCGGGCCTGCGCCGCCACCAGGTGGGCGTCGAAGGGCATGGCCACTGCCCTGAGCAGGAAGCGGCCCTTGGCGGTGACCCGCAGCTCGTGCTCGCCCAGTTCGACCAGGCCGTCGGCCTGCAGCGGCCGCAGCGCCGCCAGGGCGTCGGCGAAGTAATTGCGGAAGTTGATGTGGTACTCGCGCTCCAGCCGGTCGTAATCGACCCGGTCGCGGCACATCAGGTCTTCGATCAGGGCGCGGCGCAGGCGATCGTCGGCGCTCAGCTGCAAGCCGCGCTGCAGCGGCAGGCGGCCGGTATCGAGCGCGGCGTAGTAGGCATCCAGGGTCTTGGCGTTTTGGCAGTAGCTGTCGGCGACCCGGCTGATCGCGCTCAGGCCCAGGCCGATCAGGTCGGCGCCGCCATGGGTGGAATAGCCCTGGAAGTTGCGTTGCAGGCTGCCGTCGGAAAGCGCGCGCGCCAGCTCGTCGTCGGGCCGCGCGAAGTGGTCCATGCCGACATAGACATAGCCCGCCGCCTGCAGCTTGGCGACGGTGAGCTGCAAGAGGCCCAGCTTCTGCTGCGAGCTGGGCAGCTCGGCGGCATTGATCTGGTTCTGCGCCTTGAACAGCTGCGGCATGTGCGCATAGCTGTAGGCGGAGACGCGGTCCGGCGCCAGCGCGATCACCTGATCCAGCGTGCGGCCGAAGCCTTCCAGGGTCTGCCGGGGCAGGCCGTAGATGAGATCCACCGATACCGAATTGAAGCCGTGCTTGCGAGCGTCGAGCACCACCTGCTCGGTCTGCTCGTAGCTCTGCAGGCGGTTGACCGCCTCCTGCACGGCGGGATCGAAGTCCTGAACGCCGATGCTGATGCGGTTGAAACCCAGCGCCGCAAGGCAGGCGATGCTGTCCGGAAGCAGGGCGCGCGGATCGACCTCGATGGAATACTCCCGCTCCGCGCTCTGGCTCAGCCCGAACCCACGGTCCAGGGCCTGCATCACCTGCTCCATCTGGCTCAGGCTGAAGAAGCTGGGCGTGCCGCCGCCGAAGTGCAGCTGCGACACCGGGCCGCGGCCGGCAAACAGCGCCGCCTGCATCTCGATCTCCCGCTCCAGGCGCTCGATGTAGCCGGCGGCGATGCTGCGCGAGCGGCTGATGATGCGGTTGCAGCCGCAGTAGAAGCAGGGGCTGGCGCAGAACGGCACATGCACATAGAGCGACAGCGGTACGCCGCTGTCACGGCTGCGCTGCACGGCGCCCAGGTAGTCGCTGGCGCTGTAGCTCTCGCTGAACTGCGCGGCGGTCGGGTAGGAGGTATAGCGCGGCCCCGGGCGGTCGTAGCGCTCGATCAGGGCGGGGTCGAATAGGGCGAGGTCCATGGGATGCTCCTGCGAATGGAGTGGACCTTAGTGGCGAGCGCGGCTGGCCGCGTTGACCGGCGTCAATGGACTTCGGCGCCTGGCTCTCGCCGCGCATCCACCCGTCCGCCGACGCCTACCTTGCGGCCGGCCCGAACGCCGCGGCAACGCGCCGCGGGCAAGCTCTTGCCCACGGTGCTTGCCGGATCGCGACTTCCTGACCACAGCACCGCGCGACCAGGCCAGGGCGAGGCTCTGCCAGCGGCGAGGAGTCCCGCCGCCAGTTTCAGCAAGCTCTCCAGGAGACAGCGCACGATGCCGATGGCCGAACCCCGCCCCGCTGCGCCGCCGCCAGGCCAGGCCGACGAGCGCTTCCGCCTGGTGGTGGAGGCGGCACCCAATGCCATCCTGATGGTCAATGCCCAGGGCATCATCACCCTGGTCAATCGCCAGACCGAGCAGCTGTTCGGCTATTCCCGCGAGGCCCTGCTCGGGGAGTCGCTGGACCTGTTGGTGCCGCAACGCATCCGCGGTCACCATCCGCGTCTGCGCGAAGGCTATTTCGCCCAGCCCAGCACCCGGCCGATGGGCGCCGGCCGCGACCTGTACGGCCTCACAAGCGCCGGCCAGGAAGTGCCGATCGAGATCGGCCTGAGCCCGATCCGCACCGAGGACGGCGTGTTCGTGCTCGCCTCGATCATCGACATCACCGAGCGCAAGCGCAGCGAGCAGGCACTGCACGACCTCAACCACTCGCTGGAAGCGCAGGTGCAGGAAACCCAGCGCGCACTGGCGCAGCTGAAAGTGGCGCAGAGCCAGCTGGTGCAGGCCGAGAAGATGGCCTCGCTGGGCGGCCTGGTGGCGGGCGTGGCGCACGAGATCAACACCCCGGTCGGCGTCGGCGTCACCGCCGCCTCGCACCTGCAGGCCGAGGTGCGCACGATGCGCGCCGCCGCCAGCGACAACAAGCTGACCAAGCCGCAGTTCGACCGGCTCCTGCAGTCCTTCGAGCAGGCCAGCGACATCATCCTGCTCAACCTCCAGCGTGCCGCCGACCTGATCAAGAGCTTCAAGCTGGTGGCGGTGGACCAGTCCAGCGACGAGCAGCGGCGCATCAATCTGAAGACCTATATCGAGGAGGTGCTGCTCAGCCTGCGCCCCAAGCTCAAGGCCAGCCGCCACCAGATCACCCTCGACTGCCCGGACGACATCGAGGTGCTGACCACCCCCGGCGCGCTGTCGCAGATCCTCACCAACCTGGTGGTCAATTCGGTGACCCACGCCTTCGATGCCGACAGCGCCGGGCAGATGTCGATCCAGGTGCGGCGCCTGGGCCAGCAGGTGGAGCTGCGCTTCGCCGACGACGGCCGTGGCATCTCCGCCGAAAACCTGCCGCGCATCTTCGACCCGTTCTTCACCACCCGCCGCGGCCAGGGCGGCACCGGCCTGGGTCTCAACATCGTCTTCAACCTGGTGCACCAGACCCTGGGCGGCAATCTCGACGTCGAGAGCAGCCCCGGCCAGGGCACCCGTTTCACCATCCGCTTCTAGAACCGGACAACACCCCCATGGAACAGGCCGATACCGAATTGATGAGCTTCGCCGCCAGCGAACCGGAGCCCAGCGGCTCAGGCCCGGAGCCCTGGAAGATCCTGGTGGTGGACGACGAGGAGGAGATCCACAAGGTCACCAAGCTGGCGCTGGAGTCGTTCACCGTGCTCGGCCGGCCCTTGCAGATTTTCGACGCCTACACCGGCCACGAGTCGGTGGAGATCATGAAGCGCGAACCCGACATCGCCCTGGTGCTGATGGACGTGGTGATGGAAACCGAGCACGCCGGCCTGGACGCGGTGCAGCGCATCCGCCACGAGCTCGACAATCGCTTCGTGCGCATCGTGCTGCGCACCGGCCAGCCCGGCCAGGCGCCGGAGCTGGAGGTGGTGCGCAAATTCGACATCAACGACTACAAGGAAAAGACCGAGCTCACCACCACCAAGCTCTACACGGTGCTGCAGACCGGCCTGAGCCTGTACCGCGAGCTGATCGCGATGGAGCGCAACCGGCTGGGTCTGGAGCAGGTGATCGAGGCCTCGGCCTCGATCTTCAAGACCCACTCGCTGGTGCAGTTTCAGCGCGGCGTGCTGGAACAGATCACCGCCCTGCTCTATGCCAAGCGCGATGCGCTGGTGATCGGCGCCAACGGCGTCGCCGCCAGCCTCACCGACGGCGGCCTCAGGGTTTCCGCCGGCACCGGCAGCTACCAGGCCAGCGAGGGCGTGCTCGCCGAGACGGTGCTCGACGCCGAGGCGATGGCGCATGTGCAGCGGGCCATCGCCTCCCGCTCGTTCGAGATCGGCGAGCGCCAGTTCGCCGCCTATTTCTCCACCCGCCTGCACAGCGAGCACGTGGTCTATCTGAGCAGCGACACCAACTTCTCGCCGGCCGACGCCAGGCTGATCGAGCTGTTCTGCCGCAATGTCTCCATCGCTTTCGAGAACCTGGCGCTCAACCAGGATCTGCTCGACTCCCAGCGCCAGCTGATCATCCTGCTCAGCACCGGCATCGAAGAGCGCTCGCGGCTGTTGCGCAACCACGTCCGCCGGGTGTCGGAATACTCCAAGCTGCTCGGCCGCCTGCTGGGCCTGAACGACGAGGAGGTGGAAGCCTTGGGGGTGGCCGCGGCCATGCACGACCTCGGCAAGATCGGCATCCCCGACGCCATCCTCGACAAGCCCGGCAAGCTCGACGACGCCGAGCGGGTGATCATGGAAACCCATGTGCTGCGCGGCCAGCGGATGCTGGAAGGGCAGAAGGGCCACCTGCTGAAAACCGCCGAGCTGGTGGTCGGCGGCCATCACGAGCGCTGGGACGGCGGCGGCTATCCGCGCGGCCTCGCCGGCACCGGCACCCATCTGTTTGCCCGCATCACCGGGCTGGCCGATGTCTTCGACGCCCTGAGTTCAAAGCGGGTCTACAAGGAGCCCTGGACGCCGGAGCGCATCGCCGAGTACCTGCGCCAGGAGCGCGGGCTGCAGTTCGAGCCCAAGCTGGTGGACCTCTTCCTCGACCACTATCCGGACTTTCTGGCTATCCACGACCGCCTGCCCGGCGAGGAGCGCGAATAGGGCCTCAGCGGCGCAGCCGGTAGCCGGTCTTGAAGATCCACCAGACCGCGGCCAGGCAGACCAGCATGAACAGCGCGGTCATGGCGACGCTGATGCCGACCGCGACGTCGGCGACTCCGTAGAAGCTCCAGCGGAAGCCGCTGACCAGATACACCACCGGATTGAACAGGGCGATCTTCTGCCACAAGGGCGGCAGCATGCTGATCGAGTAGAAGCTGCCGCCCAGGAAGGTCAGCGGGGTGACGATCATCAGCGGCACGATCTGCAGCTTCTCGAAGCTGTCGGCCCAGATGCCGATGATGAAGCCGAACAGGCTGAAGCTGAACGCGGTGAGCAGCAGGAAGGCCAGCATCCAGAACGGATGGGCGATGTGATAGGGCACGAACAGCCGCGCGGTGGCGAGGATCAGCAGACCCAGCATCACCGACTTGGTGGCAGCGGCACCGACATAGCCCAGGATCACCTCCGCCGAGGACACCGGCGCCGACAGCAGCTCGTAGATGGTGCCCGACCATTTCGGCATGTAGATACCGAAGGAGGCGTTGGAGATGCTCTCGGTAAGCAGCGAGAGCATCACCAGGCCGGGGATGATGAAGGCGCCGTAACTGATGCCGTCCACCGCGCCCATGCGCGAGCCGATGGCGGCGCCGAACACCACGAAGTACAGCGAGGTGGAGAGCACCGGCGAGGCGATGCTCTGCATCAGCGTGCGGAAGGTGCGGGCCATCTCGAAGCGATAGATGGCGCGGATCGCGTAAATGTTCATGGGCGGCCCTGGACCAGGCTGACGAAGATGTCTTCCAGCGAGCTCTGGCTCGATTGCAGCTCGCGGAAGTCGATGCCCTGCGCCGCCAGCCGGCGCAGCAGCTCGGCGATGCCGGTGTCGTCCTGCTGGTCGTCGTAGGTGTAGATCAGGCTCTGGCCTTCGCCGGCCAGCTCCAGCGCATAGCCGGCGAGGTTGTCGGGGATGGCAGCGAGCGGCGTCTTCAGTTGCAGGCGCAGCTGCTTCTTGCCCAGCTTGCGCATCAGCGCGGTCTTGTCCTCGACCAGGATCAGCTCGCCTTGGCGGATGATGCCGATGCGGTCGGCCATCTCCTCGGCTTCCTCGATGTAATGGGTGGTGAGGATGATGGTCACGCCGCTGTCGCGCAGGCGCCGCACCATCTGCCACATGTCGCGACGCAGCTCGACGTCGACCCCGGCCGAGGGCTCGTCGAGAAACAGGATCTTCGGCTCGTGCGAGAGCGCCTTGGCGATCATCACCCGCCGCTTCATGCCGCCGGACAGCGTCATGATGCGCGCGTCCTTCTTGTCCCAGAGCGAGAGCTCGCGCAGCAGCTTTTCGACCAGCGCCGGATCGCGCGGCTTGCCGAACAGGCCACGGCTGAAGTTCACCGTCGCCCACACGCTCTCGAAGGCATCGGTGTGCAGCTCCTGCGGCACCAGGCCGATCTTCTCGCGGGCGATGCGGTAGTCGCTGTCGATGTCGTGGCCGTCGGCGATCACGCTGCCGGCACTGGCCTTCACCAGGCCGCAGATGACGCCGATCAGCGTGGTCTTGCCGGCGCCGTTGGGGCCAAGCAGGGCGAAGATCTCGCCGCGCCGGATGTCGAGGTTGACGTTCTTGAGGGCGGTGAAGCCGGAGGCATAGGTCTTGGAAAGATTCCGGACCGAGATGATGTTGGACTGCGGCACGCGGCGCCCGCCTGATAGGGGAAGATGTGCATTCTAAGTCGGCCCTCGCGGCCCGCCACCGGAGGATAGTCCGTGAAATGGATTGCGCGCCTGCTGCTGGGTCTGGGTCTGCTGCTCGCAGTACTGCTGACCGGGCTGTACTGCTACCGCCCCGGCATGGCCGAGTACCAGCGCCACCGGGTCGCCGCCAGGCCGATCCCCGCCGGCGCGCTCACCGCCACCTGGCTGGGCGTCACCGCCCTGCTGCTGCGCGACGGCGAGCACGCGCTGCTGGTGGACCCCTTCTTCTCGCGGCCACAGGGCCTGCTGCCGCTGGCGCTCAACCGCCGCATCGCGCCGGATGAGGCAAGCATCCGCGCCTGGCTCACGCGCCTGGGCGTGAGCAAGCTGGACGCGGTGCTGGTCTCGCACTCGCACTACGACCACGCGCTGGACGCCGGCCTGGTGGCGAAGCTCACCGGTGCGCAGCTCCTGGGCTCGGCCAGCACCGCCAACCTCGGCCGTGGCGCCGGCCTGCCGGAAACGCAGCTGACGGTGATCGCTCCCGGCCAGAGCTACCGCTTCGGTGACTTCGAGTTGCGCTTCATCGAAAGCCGCCACGCCGGCGCCACCGGCGGCGCGCCCACCGGCGAGATCGGCAAGCCGCTGAAGCCGCCCGCCCGCTATCTGGACTACAGGCTGGGCGGCGTCTACTCGATCCTGGTCGCGCATCCGCAGGGCCGGGTGCTGCTGCACGGCAGTGCCGGGTATCTGCCGGGCGCGCTGCGCGGCGAGCGCGCCGACATCGTGTTTCTCGGTGTGGCGCTGATCGACGACCTCGATGCCTATCTGGCCGAGGTGGTGGACGCGGTCGGCGCCAAGCGCATCGTGCCCAGCCATTGGGACGACTTCAGCCGGCCGCTGGAAGAGCCGCTGCAACCCTTCCCGCTGGTGGTGCGACTGGACCGCTTCTTCGCCGGCCTGCGGGAAAGCCGCCCCGACCTGCGGGTCGAAACCTACGGTCTGGCCGAGCCGGTGGCGCTGTTTCCCGCCGCGCCCTGAACCCGCCCGCGCCGCGCAGACAAAAAAAGGCCGAGCAGCGCATCGCTGCTCGGCCTTGAGGCAAAAGCTGCGTCGGCGGGCGCGTCTGACGCGCTCCGCCAGCCGCAGTGCTTTAGCCCGCCGACGGGGTGGTGGTCGGAGCGGACTTCTTCATCGCCTTGGCAGCCTTCTTCACCAGGGCCACGTCCTTCTTGACTTCCTTCTTCACCATTGCAACTTCGGCCTTGATCTTCTTGACGACCTTGGCGAGGGTTTTGTTGCCCTTCTTGGCGGGAGCCTTCTTGGCGGCGGCCTTCTTGGCCGGAGCCTTCTTGGCGACTGCCTTCTTCGCTACGGCCTTCTTGGCCGGAGCCTTCTTGGCGGCAACCTTCTTCACCGCCTTCTTGGCAACGGCCTTTTTGGCCACTGCCTTCTTGGCCACCGGCTTCTTGGCCACGGCCTTCTTCACCACTTTCTTCGCGGCTACTTTCTTCGCCGGCTTCTTTGCCGCCTTCTTCGCTACTGCCATGTTTATGCTCCCGAGGTCAGGTTGGTTAAGGCTGTCCAAGACACTGATATGACAAGCCTTAATCGGACACTATCAAGAGCGCGCGCGCTTTGCACGCAGCAACTGTGCTAAAGCGCGCGACAGCGCTTTCGGAATCCTGAAAACCGCCGCCGACAGAGCGGCTTCGCCGCCATCCTCGACAGCTCACGCGACGTGAATTTCCGATGCCGCGCGCGCGCAAAAAAATGGGCGTTTTACTAGGGAAAACGGAAATTCTGCCGGCCCAGTCGCGGCGCGTGCGCGGCGTCTTTCTAGACCGGCGCTTGCTGCGACTTGCGCGCCGCGTCACGCGGCTCGCGAATCCGCGATCAGTAGCGAGGATCAGCCGCGTTTCGCGCAGCTCGCGCGCAAATTTTCCTGCTCGCTCGAAACGCTCGTCGGCTGGTTGACGGGTACATTGTTCGCGCACCGCGATGCCAATGGCGCGACGCGCACCGACTCCGCCGCAGACCGACTCCGACCTTGTCTCCACACCCGCCACCGCCCAGCGAAGCCGGGCCGCCGCGCTACCGCATTGCCGCCCGCGAGCTCTGCGAGTTCACCGCCAAGCACGGCGATCTCGACCTGCGCTTCACGCCGGCGCCGAGCGCGCTGGAAGGCATCGCCGGCCACGCCACCGTCGCCGCCCGGCGTGGCGGCGACTACCAGAAGGAGCTGCCGCTGCGTGGCCGCTACGGCGCGCTGGAAGTGCGCGGCCGCGCCGATGGCTACTACCCGGCGCGCCAGGAGCTGGAGGAGGTGAAGACCTATCGCGGTCGCCTGGAGCGCCTGCCGGAAAACCAGCGCGCGCTGCACTGGGCGCAGCTGAAGGTCTACGGCTGGCTGCTGTGCCAGGCGCTGGAGCTCGCCGAGCTGCGCCTGAGCCTGGTCTATTTCAATATCGACAGCGAGCAGGAAACCCTGTTCAGCGAGCGCCACGGCGCGGCTGGCCTGCGCGAGTTCTTCGAGACGCAGTGCGCGCGCTTCCTGCACTGGTCGGCGAGCGAGCTGGCGCACCGCGCGCAGCGCGACCCGGCGCTGGCGGCGGCGGCGTTTCCGCATCCGCAGTTCCACGCCGGCCAGCGCCGGCTGGCCGAGGCGGTGTATCGCAGCGCCGCGCGCGGCGGCTGCCTGTTGGCGCAGGCGCCGACCGGCATCGGCAAGTCGATCGGCAGTCTCTACCCGGCGCTCAAGGCGCTGGCGCGCGGCGAGATCGAGAAAGTGTTCTTTCTCACCGCCAAGACTTCCGGCCGGCGGCTGGCGCTGGACGCCGCCGCCTCGCTCGCCGACCACCAGGCCGGCGCCATTCCGCTGCGGGTGCTGGAACTGGTGGCGCGCGAGAAGAGCTGCGAGCACCCGGACAAGGCCTGCCACGGCGAGTCCTGCCCGCTGGCACGCGGCTTCTACGACCGCCTGCCCGCCGCCCGCGCCGAAGCCGTGCAGCGGCAGCGCCTGGATCAGGCCGGCCTGCGCGCGGTGGCGCTGGAGCACCAGGTCTGTCCCTACTACCTGGGCCAGGAGCTGGTGCGCTGGAGCGATGTGGTGGTCGGCGACTACAACTACTACTTCGACGGCAGCGCCCTGCTCTACGGCCTGGCGCAGCTCAACGACTGGAAGCTGGCGGTGCTGGTGGACGAGGCCCACAACCTGGTCGAACGAGCGCGCGGCATGTACTCGGCGGAACTCGACCCCGCGCAGCTGGCGGCCTTGCGGCGTGCTCCGCCGGCCGAGCTGCGCAAGCCGCTGGACAAGGTCCAGCGTGCCTGGAACCGCCTGCACCGCGACCAGACCGAAGCCTATGTCGCGCAGTCGCAGCTGCCGGAGGCGCTCTGCCGCGCCTTGCAGGAGGCGGTCTCTGCCATCGCCCGCCACTACGTCGACGCGCCGCCGGCCAACGACAGCCCGCTGCAGGCCTGGTTTTTCGACGCCGCGCAGTTCCTGCGGCTGGCCGAAAGCTACTCCGCGGAGCATTCGCTGTTCGAGATCGTGCTGGAGGCAGCCGCCCAGCCGCGCCGGCCGGGGCGCTCGCGGCTGGCGATCCGCAACCTGGTGCCGGCGCCCTTCCTGGCGCCGCGCGCCGCGCGCACTCATGCGCTGGTGCTGTTCTCGGCGACGCTGAGCCCGCCGCACTACTACCGCGATCTGCTGGGCCTGCCGGCCGGCACGCAATGGCTGGACGTCGCCTCGCCGTTTCGCGCCGAGCAGCTGCGGGTGCGGGTGGCGCGCGACATCTCCACCCGCTACCGGCACCGGCAGCGCTCGCTGCCCGCGCTCGTCGCGCGGATGGCGGCGCAGTACCGGGACCAGCCCGGCAACTACCTCGCCTACTTCAGCAGCTTCGACTATCTGCAGCAGGCGGCGGCAGCGTTCAGCAGCCTTCACCCGGAGATACCGGTCTGGTCGCAGCAGCGCGGCATGCGCGAGCCGGAACGCGCGGCTTTTCTGGAACGTTTCCAGGCCGGCGGCGAGGGCATCGGCTTCGCGGTGCTGGGCGGGGTGTTCGCCGAGGGCATCGACCTGCCCGGCGAGCGCCTGATCGGCGCCTTCATCGCCAGCCTGGGCCTGCCGCAGATCAACCCGCTCAACGAGGAGCTGCGCCGCCGGCTCGACGCGCAGTTCGGCGCCGGCTACGACTACGCCTATCTCTACCCGGGCCTGCAGAAAGTGGTGCAGGCCGCCGGCCGGGTGATCCGCGGCACCCAGGACCGCGGCGTGTTGCACCTGCTGGACGAGCGCTACGCCGAGCCCGAGGTGCAGGCGCTGCTACCCAGCTGGTGGCACATCGAGTAACAAAAAACGGCAATCAGTCCCCTCCCCCGCCATGCGGGGGAGGGCTAGGGTGGGGGCGTTCGCCCCAAGGATAAGTACGGGTACAGCCAGCCACCCCCGTCCCGTCAGAGCAATGCTCTGACTCCCCCGCTACGCAGGGCAAGGAGTGAGTCCTTGAAGCTCCGAAGGTCGGCAAACGCGTAAGAAGCGCAGCGGCCCTTGCGCCAGCCGCCTCAAGCCAGCTGGCTGAGCATCTTGCGGAAGCGTGCCAGCGAGATGGTGAAGAACAGCGCACCGATCAGCAGCAGTGCCAGGAAGGACGGCCAGACTACGGAGAAGTCGGCGGCGCGGAACAGGATGGCCTGGGAGGCGGAGATGAAATGCGTGGTCGGCGCCGACAGCATCAGGTGCTGCACGAACACCGGCATGCTCTCGCGCGGCGTGGAGCCGCCGGAAAGCATTTCCAGCGGCATCAGCACCAGAATCAGCAGCAGCGCGAACTGCGGCATCGAGCGCGCCAGGGTGGCCATGAAGATGCCCATCGAGGTGGTGGCGAACAGATGCAGCGCGGCGCCGACCAGGAACAGACCCACCGAGCCCTCGATCACCACGCCGAGCAGGCCCTGCACCACGAAGTGCAACGACAGCGCGGCGGCCAGCAGCACCACCAGGCCCATGGACCAGACCTTGGACAGCATGATCTCGGCCGGCGTCACCGGCATCACCAGCAAATGCTCGACGGTGCCGTGCTCACGCTCGCGGATCAGCGCGGCGCCGGTGAGCAGGATCGACAGCATGGTGACGTGGTTGATGATTTCCATCAGCGCGCCGAACCAGCCCTGGTTGAGGCTGGGATTGAAGCGCGCGCGCAGCTCCAGATCGACCATCGACGTGCTGGCGCCACGATGGCCCTGGACGAACTCGGCGATCTCGCCCAGCACGATCTGCTGGATGTAGCCACTGCCGGCGAAGGCCTGGCTCATGCGGGTGGCGTCGACATTCAGCTGCAGGCTGGGCGAGCGGCCGGCCAGCACATCGCGCTGAAAGTCGGGCGGGATGATCAGCGCGAAGCTGTAGTCGCCGGCGTCCAGGCCAGGGTCCACCGCGTTCAGCGGAATCAGCGCCGGCCGGAGGAACTGCGGCGGGTAGAAGCTGGAAATGATGCGCGTCGACAGCGGCGAGCCATCTTCGTCGACGATGGCGATGGGCGCCTTGTTGAGGGTCTCCGGCATCGCCTTGGCGGCCGAGTACACCGCGAACACGAACATGAACACCACCAGCACCAGCATGATCGGGTCGCGCCATAGCCCCCAGAGCTCCTTGACGCCCAGGCGGTAGATGTTGGCGAGCCGGCTGCGCATGCCTAGCGCTCCTGCTTCCTGAGCAGGTTGATGGCCAGCAGCAGGATCAGCGGCGCCGCCAGCAGCAGCGGCCAGAACGAGGCGCCGAGGTCGGCAAAGCCCAGCGCCTTGTTGAACACGCCACGGCTGATGGTGAGGAAGTGGGTGGCCGGATAGACCTGGCCGATGATGGCGCCAGCACCTTCCAGCGAGCTCACCGGATCGAGCAGGCCGGAATACTGGATGGTCGGGATCATGGTGCCGATCATGGTCAGAAACACCGCCGCCACCTGGCTGCGGGTGAAGCTGGAGGCCAGCAGGCCGGCGCCGGTGGAACAGATCACGTAGAGCACGGCGGCGGTGAACAGGGTGAGGAAGCTGCCCTTGATCGGCACCCCGAAGGCGGTCACCGCCAGCAGGACCATCAGCAGGAAGTTGAACAGCGCCAGCAGCACATAGGGCAGCTGCTTGCCAAGCAGGAATTCGCTGCGGCGCACCGGCGTGACGTAGAGGTTGACGATCGAGCCCAGTTCCTTTTCACGCACCACCGACAACGCCGCCAGCATCGCTGGGATCATCATCAGCAGCATCGGGATCACCGCCGGCACCATGGCCGGCAGGCTTCTCACGTCGGGGTTGTAGCGAAACCGCGTCTCCAGGCTCGCCACTTCGGCGTCGACGCGCTGGCCCTGATGCCGGGCCTGCTCGGCGAGCCAGGCCTGGTGCATGCCCTGCACATAGCTGCCGGCGGTCTCGCCGCGCGACGGCATGGCGCCGTCGATCCAGGCGCCGATCGCCACCGGATGGCCGCGGCTGACATCGCGGGCGAAGCCGGCCGGTATCTCCAGGGCCAGCGACAGCTCGCCGCTGCGCATGCGCCGGTCGAGGTCGGCGTAGTCGCGGATCGGCGGCTTCTCGACGAAGTAGCGCGAGCCGGACAGGCCCAGCACATAGTTCTGGCTGAGCGTGGTCTGGTCGCGGTCGAGCACCGCGAAGCTCAGGTCCTCGACATCCAGGCTGATGCCATAGCCCATGATGAACATCAGCAGCAGGCTGCCGATCAGCGCCAGGGTGGCGCGCACCGGATCGCGTTGCAGCTCCAGCTGCTCGCGCAGCGTGTAGCTCCAGGCGCGGGCCAGGCTGAAACCGCCGCGGCGCGCTGCCCGCGGCAGCGGCGCGATCGCTGGCGCGGCCTCGACCACCAGGCTCTCGGTTGCGGTCTCGCCGCGCGCGCCGGCTTCTTCCAGATAGGCGATGAAGGCCTGTTCCAGAGTCTCGGTGCCGCGCGCCTGGCACAGCGCCTGCGGGCGGTCACTGACCAGCACCCGGCCGGCGTGCATCAGCGAGATGCGGTCGCAGCGCTCGGCCTCGTTCATGAAATGGGTGGAGATGAAGATGGTCACCCGGTCGCGGCGCGAGAGCTCGATCAGCAGCCGCCAGAAGTTGTCGCGCGCCACCGGGTCGACGCCGGAGGTGGGCTCGTCGAGGATCAAGAGCTCTGGCTCATGCACCATCGCCACCGCCAGCGAGAGCCGCTGGCGCATGCCCAGCGGCAGTGCGTTGGGCAGCGCGCCGAGAAAATTCTCCAGACCAAAACGCCGGCTCATCGCCTGCACCCGCGTAGGAATCTCCGCCTCCGGCACCTGGAACAGTCGCGCGTGCAGCACCAGGTTCTGCGCCACACTCAGCTCGGCGTACAGCGAGAAGCCCTGCGACATGTAGCCGACCCTGTGGCGGGTGGCGAGATCCTTGGGGTCCACCGTCTGGCCGAACAGCCAGGCCTGGCCCTCGCTGGCCGGCAACAGGCCGGTGAGCATCTTCATGGTGGTGGTCTTGCCACAGCCGTTGGAGCCGAGAAAGCCGAAGATCTCGCCGCGGTGGATGCTGAAGCTGGCGTGGTCCACCGCCACGAAGTCGCCGAAGCGCATGGTCAGCTCGCGGGCCTCGATGGCCACCTCCTCGCCGGCGGTCTCCGCCAGCGGCGGGATCACCACCGCCTGGTGGCCCTGGCGCTTGGCCTCGGGCAACAGGGCGATGAAGGCGGCTTCCAGATCGTGGCTGCCGGTCTGCGCCAGCAGCTGCGCCGGCGTGCCACTGGCCAGCACGCGGCCGGCATCCAGCGCCACCAGCCAGTCGAAGCGCTGCGCCTCGTCCATGTAGGCAGTGGCGGCGATCACGCTCATGCCCGGATGCTGCGCGCGGATGCGTCCGATCAGCGCCCAGAACTGGCTGCGCGCCAAAGGATCGACGCCGGTGGTGGGCTCGTCGAGGATCAGCAGTTCGGGATCGTGGATCAGCGCGCAGCACAGGCCCAGCTTCTGCTTCATGCCGCCGGAGAGCTTGCCGACCGGGCGGTCGAGGAAGGGATACAGCCCGGTGCTGCGGGTGAGTTCGTCGATGCGACGGCGGCGCTCGCCGGCGGCGTGGCCGAACAGGCGCGCGAAGAATTGCAGGTTCTCCTCCACCGACAGCGTCGGGTAGAGGTTCTTGCCCAGGCCCTGCGGCATGTAGGCGATGTCCGGGCAGACCCGCTCGCGATGGCGGCGCTCGGCCATGTCGCCACCCAGGGTATGGACCTTGCCGGTCTGCACCGCGCGCGCGCCGGCGGCCAGCGCCAGCAGGCTGGACTTGCCGACACCATCGGGGCCGATCAGGCCGACCATGCAGCCGGCCGGCAGCTCCAGGCTGACGCCATCGAGCGCCAGGGTCTTGCCGTAGCGATGGCTGACCTCTTGCAGACGAACCACCGCCGGCCGGCTGGGCGACTCCGGCAGGGAGTTCATTCGCTGATCCGCAGCGCCAGTTCCGGCGGCCACTCGGCGGCCGCATCGAGCTTGAGCCAGGCCACACCCGGCAGGCCGGTCTTCACTTGCTCAAGATGCTTCTGCAGCAGTGCGCGGTCGATGTTGGCCTTCACCCGAAACATCAGCTTCTGCCGCTCGCTGGCGGTCTCCACCGTCTTCGGCGTGAACTGCGCGGTGCTCGCCACATAGCTCACCCGCGCCGGGATCGGAAAATTGGGCGCGGCATCGAGCAGGATGCGCACCTCGCTGCCCAGCGCCACCCGGCCGGCGGCGGTCTCGGGCAGAAAGAAGCTCATGTAGACGTCGGAGAGGTCGACCAGGTTGAGCAGCTTGCCGCCGGCACCCAGTACCTCGCCGGGCTGCGCGATGCGGTATTGCACGCGGGCATCGCGCGGCGCCTTGAGCGCGCTGTCGGCGATGTCGGCCTCGATGCGGGCGATGGTGGCGGCAGCGGCCGGCACTGCCGACCGAGCGCCCACCACCTGCGCGCGCGCGGCGCCGATGCCGGCTTTTGCCGCGGCCGCCTGCGCCTGCGCGGCGGTCAGCGCCGCCTCGGCGCCGCGCACCCGGGCGCGGTCGTCGTCGAGTTCCTGGATCGAGGCCGCGCCTTCGGCGGACAGCGACTCCGAGCGCGCCAGCCGACGGCGCGCGGCATCGAGTTCGGCGGCGCGCAGCGTCACCACCGCCTGCGCGGCGGCGGCGTCGCTCTCGCGCACCGCGACCTGCGCCTCGGCGCTCGCCACCGCGTCCAGCGCCTGCTGGCGATGCGCCCGTGCCTCGTCGCGCTGCGCTTCCAGCACGTCCACCTGCATCTGCGCCAGCAGCTGCCCGGCCTGCACGAAATCACCCTCGTTGACCAGCACCGCCTCCACCCGGCCGCCAAGCTTGGTGGCGAGATCGACCTCGGTGGCCTCGATGCGGCCATTGCCGCTGACAAAGCCCTCACCGGGGCCGGTGTGGCGCAGTTGCATCCAGCTGTAGTAGCCGACGGCGGCCAGCACCACCAACGCGACCAGGGCCAGCAACATCTTGTTGGAGTAGGGCTTCATCGGCGGGCTCAGGGTTGGGTTAGGGCCTGTTAACACTAAGGGGATCGCTGCGGCGGAAGGCGGTTTTGGGGCAGTGCAAGGAAGCAAGAGTGCGCAATAGTGGTTCTATTGAAACTCTTGCTGACGCTGCAATGCCCCAAAACCGTCCCGCCCCGGAGGGTTGCTGGCCCAAAGCGCGTCATGCCGCGTTGCTCACTTAGCAAAGGCTCCAGCCTTTGCGTCAGCTCGCGCCTTGCCTGACGCGCTTTTGACCGGCAACGCAGCGATCCCCTTAGTGTTAACAGACCCTGGGGAGGTGGCGCCGCCACCCAGCGCCGCGTACAGCTGCACGCGGGCGCTGAGCAGGGCGCGGCGGGTCTGCACCCTCTGCTGCTCGGCGTTGAGCAGCTCGCGCTGGGCGTCGAGCACTTCCAGAAATGCCGCGGCGCCATGGTCGTAGCGGAGCTGCGCCAGGCGCGCGCGCTCGGTCTGCGCGGCCAGACTGGTTTGCAGGATGCGCAGCTGCTCGGCCTGCCAGCGTTCGGCGGCGAGTGCGTCGGCGACATCCCTGAAAGCACTCTGCACCGCGCCCTCGTACTGCGCCACCGCGAGATCGCGGCGTACCTCGGCGAGATCGAGCCCGGCGCGACGCCGGCCGCCGTCGAAGATCGGCAGCGACAGGCTGGGCAGAAAGCTCCAGGCGCCGCTACCGGCGTCGAACAGGCCGGCGAGTTCGGCGCTGGCGCTGCCGTAGCTGCCGGTGAGCGTGATGCGCGGAAAGAACGCCGCGCGCGCGGCGCCGATATTGGCGTGGGCGGCGCGCAGGCCGTGCTCGGCGGCGATCAGGTCGGGGCGCCGGTTGAGCAGCTCCGAAGGCAGGCCGGTGCGCGGCGCCAGCACCGGCTCGGTCTCGTCGCTGGACGGCAGCGGCGCACTCAGATCGGTGTTGCTGCCCAGCAGCCGCACCAGGGCATGCGCCTGCTGCGCGCGCGCCTGCGCCAGCTGCGCGCCCAGCATCTCGGCCTGCGCCAGCAGGCTCTGCACCTGGGTCAGCTCCAGCTTGCTGGTGGCGCCGACTTCGTTGCGGCGGCGGAAGATGCGCAGCGATTCCTCGCGGCTGGCGATGCTGCGCTGGGCCAGCGCCAAGCGCTCGTCCAGTTCGCACAGGCCCAGATAGGCATTTGCCACCTGGGCGATCAGCGACAGCCGCACCGCCTGCTGGGCCGACTCGCTGGCGAGCAGGTTTTCCCGCGCCGCCGTCTCCAGGCTGGCGATGCGGCCCCAGAAGTCCAGCTCCCAGGTATTGCTGACCAAGCCGACCTGATACTGGCTGCCGATCACCGGCTGGCCGCTGACATTGAGATCGCCCGGCACCCGCGCGCGACTGTCCTGCGCGCCCAGGCCGATCAGCGGATAGCGCTCGGCGCGCTGCAGGCCCAGGCCGGCGCGCGCCTCTTCCACCCGCAGCGCGGCAACCCGCAGATCGCGGTTGTGCTCCAGCGCCTGCGCGATCAAGGCGCGCAGCTGCGGATCGGCGTAGTAGTCCTGCCAGTCGAGGTCTGGCGTCGCGGTCTCGGTGAGGCGGCCGGCGGTATCGGCCGGATACTGCGCCGCCACCGGCAGCGCCGGCGCGACATAGTCCGGCGCCAGCGACACACAGCCGGCGAGCAGCAGCGCGCTCAGGCCCGTCCACCACCGGACACGGCGTCCGGTAGTGCTGGCATCAAACTCGGTGGCGTTCATCGGAGTGGGCGGTGGCGTTGAAGAAGGAACGGGACAATCTCCGCACCTGGCGGAGACACCGCTCACTTTCCTCCCGCCAGGTGCGTCCGGCGTTGATCCAGGTCAGCGCCGCGCCGGAGCCTCGGGGCGGGTTCGCCACCGTGCGGAAACCCAGGTGGGTCGCCGCCAGATCGCTCTCCTGCGGCTGGAATGAAGCAGGCCATCCAGCGCAGGTAGAATGCCCGCCGGCCCCAATGCGGTGCAGGTCAACATGTCGCTGTTCTCGCGCTGGTTTCGCAAAGCGCCTTCGCTTTCGTCCGTTCCGCCCTCAGCGCCTGCCTTGGCGCCCTCTGAAAAAGCCGATCAGGCGCTCGGGAAGCCGAACGCCGCCCAGCGCGCGCTGGCTGCTTTTGCCGAGGAAAAAGCCTTGCAGTCGGCCATCGATGCCCGGGACTTCCCGGCCGTGGCGCGGCTGGTGGTGGCCGGGTCATCGACCCGGATTCGCCAGGCGGCGGCCCAGGCCATCGAAGATCCGGACCTGCTGCGGCAGCTCATCCGCGAGGTTCGCGGCGGCAATGACAAGAACGTCTACAAGATCCTGAGCGCCAAGCGCGAAGCCCTGCTCGAACAGGCCCGCCAGCAGGAGCTGTTGCAGGCCGAGATCAGCGCGGCCTCGGAGGCGATCGAGCGCCACAGCCGGCAGCCGTACGACGTCGGGTTCGGCCCCTGGCTGACCCAATTGGAGACGCGCTGGGAAGCCGTGGCGGCTCAGGCGGATGCCGAGTTGCAGGGCCGGGTCCAGCAATGGATAGACCGCGCACGGGAAACCATCGCCGAACAGGCGCGCCAGGTGGCGGCCGAGGCCGCGCGTGCGCAGGCGGCGGCCGATGCGGCGGCCGAGGCCAGGCGACAGCGTGAACAGGAGGCGCAGGCATCGGCGGCGGCCACCGCCGAGCAGGCACGGCTGTTCGAGGAGCAGACACGCACCCTCGCTGAACAGCAGCAGGCCGAGCAGCAGGCGCTGCGCCAGATCGCCGAACTGATCCGCAAGGCACGAGCGGCGCTGAGCGACGGCGGCAGTGCACGCGCGGCCAGTCTGCGCCGAGTCATCGAAGAGAAGCGGGCGGGGGCTCCGCCGCTGCCGGACCACCTGGCCGGCCAGTTGCAGCAGCTCGACAAGCTGCTCGACGAGCTGAAGGACTGGAAGAGCTTCTCGGTGACGCCGAAGCGCGCCGAGCTGATCGAGGCGATGGAAGCGCTCATTGACGCGCCACTGGAGCCGCTGACCCTCGCCGACAGGATCAAGAACCTGCAAGACGAGTGGCGCACCCTAGGCAAGGGTGCCGGCGAGAGCGCCGACGCGGATTGGCAGCGCTTCCAGGACGCCGCCCAAAAGGCCTACCAGCCCTGCCGCGAGTATTTTGCGGCGCAGGCCCTGGTCCGTGAGGAGAATCTGCGGCGTCGCGAAACCTTGCTCGCCGAGTTGACAGCGTTCCAGGCGGGAACCGACTGGGAGCAGCCGGACTGGCAGGTCGTGATCAAGACCCTGCGCGAGACGAAGCAGGAGTGGCGCAACTGCTCGCCCGTGGACCTCCAGGCCGCCAAGCCACAGCAGACGCGATTCACCGCGCTCGCCGCGAGCCTGCAAGGTCGACTGGACGCCGAGTACGCCCGCAACCAGAAGCAGAAGGAGTCGCTGATCGAGCGTGCCCAGGTCTTGCTCGCGAGCGACGACGGGCGTAAGGCCATCGACGGAATCAAGGTGCTGCAACAGCAGTGGCGGACCGTGGGCCTGGTGCCGCGCGAGGTCGATCAACGCCTCTGGGGCGAATTCCGCCAGCACTGCGATGCCGTGTTCCAGAAGCGCGATCAGGAGTTCGCCGCCTACACCGCCGGACTCGAGAACAACAAGGCACAGGCCATCGCCCTGTGCGAGCAGATCGAGAAGATCGCCGCGCTCGACGGCGCCGAATTGCTGGCGCAGGCCGGGACGCTGGGCGACATGCGGAACGCCTTCGAGGCGCTGGGCGAGTTTCCGCGTGCCGATACCCGCGAGCTTCGCAGCCGTTTCGAACGAGAGCTGGAGCGCTGCAAGGAGTCTGTGGCCCGTCAACAGGTGCGTGACGCCGAGCGCGCCTGGAACGATCTGTTCGAAGCCGCCAACCAGATCCGTGCCTACCGGCTCGCCGTCGCGCGCACAGCGGACAGGAATCAGATCGACGCCCTGAAAAAGGCGGCCGAAACCTTCATGGCCTCCGTGCCGCGATGGCCCAGGAACGGCCTCGACGCGCTCCAGCAGGCGCTCGCGGGCGAGCGCTCGGCCGATCCGTCGGCGAACGAGGCGGCGGCAAGGCTGCTCTGCATCCGCGCCGAAATACTGGCAGACCTGCCAACCCCACCGGAGGATCAGGCCTTGCGTCGCGACTATCAGTTGCAACGCTTGGTGCAGGGCATGGGACAGCGTCTCAAGGCGGACGAGTCGCAACTGGACGCGATGGCGATCGAGTGGCTGCGCCTCGGCCCCGTCGAGGAGTCGGCCTACGCGCCGCTGCTGCAGCGATTCCGGCGCTGTCGCGAGCGGAGTTGACGCTGGCGCAGCGTCGTATGCTGCCTACCTCGCAAGCCCACCCGCGGAGCACCTCCATGCCAGCACGCCCTGCCCCGAGTCAGCACCCGGCCGGAGCCGCGGCCATGATCCGCGAGGTGCTGCGCATGAGCGATCCGCGCCAGTTCGGTTTCAGCGAGGTGCTGTTCCCCGGACTCGCCGTGAGCGAAGACTGAATGCCGGCCTGGCTGCGCCGGCCCGAGCGGGCCGTTGGCGGGTGCAAACTTTCAGGCGCGAAAGCTGACTGCCAGTTCATCGTCAGCACGATTTTTGATGCGGAAAGCGCGGGCGACTTCGCCACCGCTACGGGCTTGCCATGAATATCGCCACCGCTACGCGAAACCGCGCACAGGCCACGCGGAAACCCGCACTCGCCATGCAACAATGCATGGGCATCCTTTGTGAACCCTTGAACGCCGCGAGGCGCTGCGCATCCATGCCGCTGAAGACCACCCTGCGAGTCTCTTTCCTGGCCTCGCTGCTTGCCCTGCCGCTCTCCGTCCACGCCAAGGATCTGCTCCGCATCTACGAGCTGGCCAGCAAGAACGACGCGAACCTGCGCGCCGCCGGCTTTGCCCGCGATGCCGCGCTGGAAGCCGCGCCGCAGGCCAAGGCCCTGCTGCTGCCGCAGATCGCCGCCGGCTACGACTACGTGGTCAACGACTCCGAGATCGAGATCACTTACACCGAGCCGACCACCGGCACCGCGATCCCCTACTCGCGCAAGAACGACGGCAGCGACAAGAGCCTGAGCATCACCCTCAAGCAGCCGCTGTTCGACCTCGAAAGCTGGAACCGCCTGAAGCAGGCCAACGAGCAGGTCGCGCTCGCCGAGCTGAGCTACAAGACCGCCCGGCAGGCCCTGCTGCTGAAAGTCGCCGAGGCCTACTTTGGCGTGCTCGGCGCCCGCGACGTGCTGCGCTCGGCGCGTACCGAGAAGCAGGCGCTGGCCCAGCAGCTGGAGCTCGCCAAGCAGAATCTGGAAGTCGGCATCTCCAGCGTCACCGACACCGAGGAGGTGCAGGCGCGCTACGACCTGAGTGTCGCCAGCGCGCTGGAAGCCGAGCAGGCGCTGGCCACCGCCACCGAGGCGCTGGAAGAGATCAGCCGCGAGCCGCTGGTGAATCTCGAAGAGCGCGCGGTGCAGGTGGTGCCGCTCAGCGAGGCCGCCAAGCAGCCGCTGGCGGCGCTGCGCGAAGACCTGCCGCTGCCCAGCCCCAAGCCGGCCAGCGCCCAGGCCTGGGTGACGCAGGGCCTGCTCGGCAATCTCGACGTGCTCGCCGCCAAGCTCAACTTCAACGTCGCCAGCTACGCGGTGAAAGCCGCCCAGGCGCGTCATCTGCCGACGCTTTCTGGCAGCGTCAATTACGCCGACAGCACCAGCGAGTCCGGCACCCTGCCCTATACCTTGTCCGGCCCCTCCTACGGCCTGCGCCTGAGCCTGCCGCTGTTCGCCGGCGGCGCCACCCAGTCCGGCGTGCGCCAGGCGGTGGCGACCCGCGAGCAGAAGCTGGCGGAAGTCGATGCCGCCCGTCGTCAGGCCGAGCGCCAGCTGCGCAGCACCTACCAGGGTGTGGTCACCGGCAGCTCCAAGGTGAAGGCCCTGAAGGCCGCCGCCGCCTCCAGCCGCAGCGCCCTGGTGGCGGTGGAAACCGGCCTGGAGATCGGCACCCGCACCGCCATCGACGTGCTCAATTCCCGCCAGCAGCGCTACGCCGCCGAGCGCAACTACGAGCAGTCGCGCTACGAATACCTGCTCTCGCTGCTGCGCCTCAAAGCGCTCGCCGGCCAGCTGGTGCTGCGCGATCTGAAGGAAGTGGACGGCCTGCTGGTCGGCGACTGAGCGACGATCGCGTGATGCCGCTCAAGCCTGGGCAGCCGGCAGGTTGTGCATCCAGCTGCGCTCCTGCACGCGCTCGCAAAGGCGCCAGCCCTGGGCGGTGCGCCGCAGGCGGTCCCGATACCAGAGGCCGATAAACAGCACCTGGTCCGGCCCGGCTTCGGGGCCGGAAATCATCATCACCTGCGCCGCCGAGCGCGCCCGCGCCTGATCGTCGCCCTCGAACTCGATCAGGCTGGTGGAGATCGTGTGCTGTGTGCCACGTACGCCGGCGATGGCGGCGGCGAGATAGGCCGCCATCGCCTTGGCGTCCGCGCGCGGACCACCGAACGCCGTGTAGTCGAGATTCGCGTCCTCGGTGAAGAGCTGCTCGAAGGCCGGCCAGTCGCGGCGGTCCAGCACATGGCAGTAGCGCACCAGCAGATCCTGGATGTCGAAACGGTCGACGAGCTGTCTTGGGCTCATGGGCTCCCCTCGCTGGGCATGCAGGTCAGCACCATGTCCGACTCGAATCGGACCTACCTGCTGCAAACGGGGGAGCCGGCCCTACCGGAGGTCGCTGGCGGCGACCTGCACTATCCCTGATTGGGAGCTTCGCTATTCCGCCAAACGCTTCTTCATGAACTCGATCAGCGCATCGAAGCGCCCTTCGCTGGCGCGCTCCTTGGTGAGGCCGACAGTCATTTCCACCTGCTCGCCAATGCACACCAGGCCGACGCAGGCGCTGCCGCGGATCGGGATGCCGAGCAGGCTGGTGGGCGTGAAGCCGGGCGCCAGCAGCGGGCGTGGATCGAACTTGCCTAGGTTGGACAGCGCCACCGTTTCCATCGGCTTGCGCTTGAGATAGTTCTTGGCGGTGCGGCCCATCATCTTGTCCAGCCAGGCCAGCGGAAAGATTTTGAAGATGCCCAGGATGCGCGGGTAATAGGCCTCCATCTTGCGGTCGAGCATCTCCTTGAGCCGCAGGCGGAATTGCTCGGCGCCTTCGCCCTTCTTGATCGGCACCAGCAGCATGTTGGCGTAGTTGGCGGTGCTGAGCAGGCCGGGCGCGTGGCGGCGCATGTCCACCGGCACGCCGATCAGCGCCGGCAGATCGGTCTTCTGCTGCATGAACTCGGCGATCGCCTCGGCGACGCGCGCCATCTGGTTCTTCAGCGGCTTGCCGAGCTGCACCCGGCGCCAGACATCGCCCACCTCCGGCCCGCTGGCCGCGCCGGTCACCGAGTCGGTCTTGATGTGGCGCGAGGTGGACTCGTTCGCCCCGGTGCTGAGCATCAGTTCGACATCGGCGAAGCTGGCATTGGTGCCGACCAGCGGCTCGCCGCGCAGGGCGCGGAACAGCTCCTGGTAGAAGTGCACGCTGCCCATGCCGTCCATCACCGCGTGGTGACTGCGCAACACCAGGGTGGTGCGATTGCCGGGGCGGGGAATCACCACCAGCTCCACCGTGGGCCCGGCGCGCAGATCGAGCTTGGTGGCGTAGAGCACTTCGACGCCGCGGTCGGAATGCGCGTCCCACTCGCAGTTCTCGATCAGGCGCAGGCCTGGCATCGGGCCGTCGCTGTCCCAGCGCGCCCACCAGCAGTCGCCGTGCAGGCGCAGGCGGGCGCCGGGGTTGGCGGCGGCGGCGGCATCCAGCGCCGAGCGCCACTGCTCCATGCTGAGCTGGCCCTCGCCTTCCAGCACGATGCCGTTCTCGCGCGGAATCTCCACGGTCTTGCCGCTGATGCCGACACTGGCGTGGTAGTACTCGATCACCGACAGCTTGCGGGTGTAACGGCTCACCGGTGCCAGGGGCGGCAGCGGCTTGGGCTTAAACAGAGCGAAGGGCATCGACGATCTCCAGTTTTGAAGCCCTGACCGCCGGCAGCACTCCCCCGAGTACGCCCATCAGGACCGAGAACAACAGCACTTCCACGGCGATGCCCGGCGTCAGGATCAGCCGGAACACCACCTCGGAAAAGGTCTGCACATTGGTGGTGGAAATCTCGATGCGCTGCATGAAGGCGGCGGCGATCAGGCCGAACACGCCGGCGACCAGGCCGAGCAGCATCGCCTCCTGCAAGAAGGCCATCACGATGTTTCCGCGCCGAAAGCCTAAGGCCCGCAGCGTGCCGATCTCGCGGGTGCGGTTGGCGACGCTGGCGTACATGGTGATCATCGCGCCGATGATCGCGCCCAGCGAGAAGATGATGGTGATGGTCTGGCCCAAGATGCTGATGAAGTTGGCGAGGTTCTCCGACTGATCGGCGTAGAACTGCACCTCGCGCTTGGTGTCGAGCTTGAGCTGCGGCTGGCGTTGCAGGGCCTCGTCGAACAGCGCGTAGCTGCCGGCATCGCGCAGGCCCACCACCAGCGAGGAATAGGCCTGGCGGCGGAAGGCCTGCATCATCTGCTCGCTGTCGCCCCAGATCTCGGAATCGAAACCGCTGCCACCGGCATCGAAGACGCCGACCACGGTCCAGTCGCGCAGGCCGAAGCTCAGGCGGTCGCCGATCTTGAGCCCCACCTTGCCGCGCGCCATCGCCGAACCGACCACCACTTCCGAAGAGCCAGGACGGAACAGGCTGCCGGAGGTGATCTTCACCTGCGGGCGCATCTCGATGCCGATGGGCGTGGTGCCGCGCACCACGATGTTGGCGAGGCCCTTGCCGTCCTTGCGCGGCATGTTGACCAGCACCAGCACCTCGCGGGTGATGCGCGCCTGGCCGCCGGCGCCGCTGGCGAGGCCGGGCAGCGACTCGACCATGTTGGCCTGCTCGCGGGTGATGGTGCTCTGCACCTCGGTTTGCGAACCCTGCCGGATGATCACCAGATTGTTGTAGGAGCCGGTGCCGCCCAGGGTCTGGCGCAGGCCCTCGGCCATCATCAGCACGGTGGCGAACACGAACACCACCAGCGCCATGCCGGCGGCGGTGAGGATGGTGGTGAGCTTGCGGGCGATGAGATTGCGCGCCACGTAGGCGATCGACAGCCCGCTACCGAGCGGCGCACTCATATCTGTGCCTCCGAATCACGGTGCGCGGGCGCGATCGCCTTGCCGGCGATCCCGCTGCGCGGGCCCCTCGCCGGGTGGCTCATGTCACCACCTCCGAACCCGCGCGCATCGGCGGCGGAGGCCCGATGTCGGCGGTTGGTGACCATCGCCTTGCCGGCGATCCCGCTACGCGGGTCCCTCGCCGGGTGGCTCATGTCACCGCCCTCAGACCGTCGACGATGCGCACGCGGGTGCTGTTGATCGCCGGCGCCAGTGCCGCGAACACGCCGATCAGCACCGCCGAGCCCAGTTGCAGCAGCACCGTCTCCGGCCGCACCTCGAACACGACGAAGAGATCGCGGGTGGCGCGGAAGAACGAAGCCGCCGCCGGGAAGGTGAGCGCAATGCCTAGCAGGCCACCGGCCAGCGACAGCGCCAGCGACTCGCCGAAGATCAAGAGCGACACGAAGCCGTCGGAAAAGCCCAGGGCCTTGAGCGTGGCGTACTCGCGCATGCGCTCGCGCGCCGCCATCGCCATGGTGTTGGCCATCACCGCCATGATGATCAGCACCACCACATAGGCGACGGTCTGGATCGCCAACAGGATGGTATCGACCATGGCGATGAAGCCGAGCTGGAAGGCCTTCTGGGTTTCGGTGCGGGTTTCCGCCAGCGAGTTCTTGAAGCTGCTGTCGATGGCCGCTGACACCGCCGCCGCCTGCGCCGGATCGCGGATGTCGACGATGAACACGCCGACCTTGTCGGCCAGCGAGGGCAGCAGCGCCTTGATGGTTTCGTTGACGTAGTGCCAGTGCATCAAAAACTGGTTCTCGTCGGTCTTGTCGTCGGCACCCTGGTAGATGCCGCGGATGGTGAAGCTCCAGTTGCCGGGGTAGATGGTGCCGCGCAGCGGCACCTGGTCGCCGACCTTCCAGCCGTACTTCTTCGCCAGCTTGCGGCCGACGATGGCTCCGCGGCGGTCGCGCTTGAAGTCGGCCAGCTCGGCCGGGGCGACGCGGAATTCCGGGTAGAGGTCGAAGTAGCTCTGGGCATCCACCGCGAACTGCGCGAAGAAGTTCTTCTCGTCGATGTAGATGCCGCCGAACCAGTTGGCGAAGGTGACGCTACGCACCCCCGGCACCTTGCGGATGCGCTCGGAGTACGTGGCCGGCAGCGGGAAGCTCAGCGAGGCCTCGCTGCGGGTGATCAGCCGCCCGGAGGAGCCCAGCTCGGCGCCCGCGTACCAGGAATCGACCACGGTGCGCAGCAGCCCGAAGCTGACGATGGCTATGGCGATGCCGGCCATGGTCAGCCCGGTGCGCAGGCGGTGGCGCAGCATGTTCTTGCGCGCCAGCTTGAGCACATAGCCGTAGAGCACTAATGCGCTCCGCTGCCGGACAGCAGCACGCCTTTCTCCAGATGCACCTGGCGCTTGGCGCGGTTGGCGCACTTGGGATCGTGGGTGACCATGACGATGGTCTTGCCCAGCTCGCCATTGAGTCGGTCTAGCAGGTTGAGCACATCGTCGGCGGACTGCCGGTCGAGATCGCCGGTGGGTTCGTCGGCGACGATCAGGGTCGGGTCGGTGATCAGCGCGCGGGCAATCGCCACGCGCTGCTGCTGGCCGCCGGAGAGCTCGTTGGGATAGTGGTCCATGCGGTCGGAAAGGCCGACCATCGCCAGCGCGGTCTCGACATGCTCGCGCCGCTCGGCGCGGTTGAGCCCGGTGAGCAGCAACGGCAGCTCGACGTTCTCGAAGGCATCGAGCACCGGCATCAGGTTGTAGAACTGGAACACGAAGCCGACATTGGCGGCGCGCCAGGCGGCGAGGTCGTTCTCCGGCAGCGCGGCGATGTCGATGCCGTCGATCAACAGGCTGCCGCTGGAAGGCTTGTCGATGCCGGCGATGAGGTTGAGCAGGGTGCTCTTGCCGGAGCCGGAAGGCCCCATCAGCGACACGTAGTCGCCGGCGGCGATCTCCAGGTCGATGCCCAGCAGCACCGGCACCGGCTGGTTGCCGCGCCGGTAGGTCTTGCTCAGCTCGCGGATGCTGATCAGCGAGGAACTCATTACTTGCTCTCGGCGAGCTTGATCCGCGCCCCGTTCTTGAGCGCGCCGGGCGCGGCCAGCAGCAGGCTGTCGCCCAGCTTCAGGCCTTCGCCGGCGATCTCGCGCACGCCGCCGAGCAGGCGCCCGGCGCTCACCGTCACCGCCTCGGCGCGGCCGTCGGCGCCGGTCTTGAACACCTGCGCCTTGCCCTCGGTTTCCAGCACCGCTTCCGGGCTCACCGCCAGCACCGGCTGCTGGTTGGCGGAGTCCACCGCCTGCGAGAGAAACGCCACCCGCGCGCTCATGTCGGGCAGGATCTCCGGATCGGTGTCGAGGAAGCGCACCTTGGTGGTGACCGTGGCGCTGGAGCGGTTCACCGCCGGCACCACCACCGCCACCTCGCCGCGGTAGCGGCGGTCGGGGAAGGCGTCGAGCACGATCTCGCAGGGCTGGCCGGCCTTGATCTGCGCCAGCGCCGATTCCGAGACCTCGGCATCGACTTCCAGCGTGCTCATGTCGGCGATCACCACCGCCGCGCCCTTGGCGTCGGCCGCCGAGGACAGCGAGGTGACGATGTCGCCGACGTTGGCGGCGCGGGCGATCACCACGCCGTCGAAGGGTGCGCGCATCACCGTGTAGTCCACCGCGCTGCGGGCGTGCAGCTCGTTGGCCTTGGCCGCTTCCAGCGAGGCCTGGGCGCTGGCGCGGCCGGCGCTGGCGCGGGCATGACGCGACTTGGCGTCCTGCAGGTTCATCAGCGACACCAGCCGGCGTTTGAACAGGATGTTGACGCGGTCGAGATTGCGCTGCGCGTCGTCGAGCTCGTTCTGCGCGCTGCTGACCCCGGCCACCGCCACCGCGGTGTTGGCGACCGCCGCCTGGTAGGCGGCCTCGACATCAATGCCTTCCAGCCGCGCCACCACGGTGCCGGCCTTCACGAAGTCGCCCTCGCTCACCCCCAGCCATTCGATGCGGCCGGTGCCCTTGGGCGCCACCGCGGCCTTGCGGCGCGCCACCACATAGCCGGTGGAGTTGAGCATCACGAACTGCTGCGAGGGCCAGGCGCTGACCACCTGGGTGGTCTGCACCGGCACCGGGCCGGGCACCAGCGCCCAGGCGGCGATCAGCAGGCCGCCGCCGGCCAGCAGCAGGTTGCGACGGCTGAACAGGCCCTTGCGGGAGGAAGTCTGTGCGCTCAGGCGGCCATCACGGCTGACACGCAGCTTGCCGAGGTCTAGGTCTTTCAAGGGGAGGTTCCTGCGGGGGTCGCGGACGGCGAGAAATGTTGCTGGAAGGCGGCCACCAGGGCATCCAGCTGGCCCTGGTGGTTGTAGGCGGCGGGCGCGGCGAAGCTCACCGTCACATGGTCGGGGTAATTCACGAAGATCAGATTGAGCTTGCCCACCGCGCCCGGCACGCCGTAGCAGCGGCCGTTGGCGAAGCCGGGAAAGCTGTAGGTCTCGGTCTTCAGGCTACCCATCGACACCACACCGCCGGTCGGCAGCGCCGGCGTCACGGTGTAGAGCACCTTGTCGATGTTGGGCCTGAGCTGGCGCAGCATGAACCATACCGGCACCCACAGGAGCTTGCGGATGCCCGGGAACTGCCGGCAGTCGGCATAGGCCTTGAGCCGCTGGCCGAGCTGCACCACCAGGCTGCGCGAGGTGGCACCTTCGGGCACGGTCAGGCGCAGATAGCCGGTGAGATTGCCGATGCCCATTTCCTGGATGCGGAAACCGCGGTAGTCCACCGGCACGGTGAAGCCCACCTCGCCGGCCTCGCGCTTGCGCGCCCACTCGGCGAGAAACACCGCCGCCTTGGTCAGCAGCTGCGGCACGTCGCGCGGCAGCAGCACCCGGCGCCAGACGTAGCGCAGCGGCCCGCGCTCACCCTCGGGCGCCACCGCCAGCACCGGGATGCACTGCGAGGGTGGCCGCTCCGGCTCCTCGGGAATCTTGTCGGCGTACTGCTGCTGCACGTCGTAGTCGGTGAGCCGCGAGTCCGAACCCAGCGGCGCCTCGCCGCGCATCACCCGGCAGACCTCGGCCATCCAGTGGATGCAGCCGCGACCGTCGATGGCGGCGTGCAGGGTGCGGAAGACGAGGCGGGTGCGGCCGTCGCGGCAGGGCACCAGCAGGATGTCGGCCACCGCCTGGCGCGGATTCAGCGGCTCGTCGAGAAAGGACGCGCCGGCCTCGCTGTTGCCGTCCCAGTCCGACAGCGGCTGCGGGCGCACCTTGGGCGCCACGCCGCTGTCGACCCACTTGCACCAGCCGAGCACGCCGCGCAGGCGCACGCGGATCGCCGTGTTGGCGGCGGCGGCGATGTCCACCGCCTTCTGCAAGGCCACCGGGTCCACCGTGCCGTCGCCTTCGACGATGCCGTCGACGTGGTAGCGGTAGGCGCCGTGCAGCACCAGGGAATAGCGCTCCAGGCCGGACAGCGGGCGCTCGTAGCGGGCACTCATGGCAGGACTCCGGTGACCGGCGGCACCGTGGTGGTTTCAGCGGGAAGACGCATGGAATGCGGAATCGGGTTCAGGAAGTTTTCCAGAAGCACCAGCAGCTCGGCCGGTGCTTCCTCGGGGATGTAGTGGCCACAGGCCAGGAGCTTGAGCTGCGCCTGTGGCAGCAGCGAGGCAAGCCGCTCGCCGGCGGCGAGGCAGGGCGAGCGCAGGCCGTAGACCAGGAGCACCGGCAGCTCCAGCGCGGCGAGCGCGGCCTCGGGCTCGGCGTCCATCGCCAGTACGTCCTGGCGCAGCGTGGTGTCGAACAGCAGCGCGCCCAGGCGTTGCAGCAGGCGCTCGCGGCGGCGGCCGCTCAGGCCCGCGGCGCTGGCCAGCTCGCCCAGCACCCATTCCGCCAGCGCCTCGCGGCTGGTGGCGTTGAACAGGCTGGGCGCCACGTAGTCGCGCGCCGGCATCGGCGCATCCACCAGCACCAACTGGCGCACGCGGCCAGGGTGGCGCAAGGCGTAATGCAGGGCGATCAGCGCACCCATGCTGTGACCGACCAGATCCACCGGCCCCTGGCCGCAGTGGTAGTGGTCGAGCACCGCCTGCAAGTCATCGGCCTGCTGGTCGAGGTCGTAGCCGGAAGCGGCGAGGCTGCTGCCGCCGTGGCCGCGCTGGTCGTAGAGCAGCACCTGCCGGCTCGCCGACAGCGGCGAGGCGATGGCCGAGAACCAGCTCGCCATGTTGCCGTTGGCCAGGCCGTGCAGCATGAGCAGCGGCGCGCCCTGGCCCAGGGCCAGGGATTGCAGCTCGGCACCAGCGACCGCGATGGTTTCCATGCCGGCGCTCAGGCCACCTTGCGCAGCGACTGATCGCTGGTCTGCCGGGCCAGCTCCAGCACCGCCTCGGCGGCGCCGGCCGCGCCCGGTGCGGCGCGCAGATCGGCACCCAGGCGGCGTGCGTTCTCCACCAGCTCGGGCGTGGACAGCAGCTTTTCGATGGTGGCCTTGGCCACCGCCGGGCTGACCTTGCCGTGGCGGATAAAGAGACCCGCGCCAGCGTCGATCACCTGGCGCGCGATCACTGGCTGGTCGTCGCGGATCGGCGCCACCGCCAGCGGCAGATCGCGGCTCAGGGCCTCGCAGACGGTGTTGTGGCCGGCGTGGCAGATCACCGCGTCGACGCGATCCAGCAGTTCGAGCTGCGGCACGTAGTCGCGCACCAGCACATTGGCCGGCGCCTGCGCGGCCAGCGCTTCCGGCGCCACCAGTACCGCCTGCACCTCGGGCAGCTCGGCAAGGGCGGCCATCATCACCTCGAAGAAACGGGTGTCGCGGTCACGGCTCACCGTGCCCAGCGAGATCAGCAGCTTCTTCGAGTCGGCCTTGAACCAGTCCCAGGGGAAGTCCACCTTGCGGCGACCATCGCCCTTGGCCGGGCCGACGAAGCGGTAGGGCGCCTCGACGCGGTCGTGGGCATTGCCCATCAGGGTCTCGGTGGAGAACACCACCACCCGGTGCGGCGAAAAATCTGGGCGCTCGACGACCAGCTCCGCCGGCAGGTAGCGGCTCTGCAAGGCGCGGTACTGGTTGGCCACCCAGGCATCGACCATAGGCGACATCTTCAGGATCGAGGCGGTGGTGGTGACGAAGCTGGCCCAGGGCAGGCCCAGCTTGCGCGCCACCAGGGCGCCGCCCGGCAACTGGTGATCGACCACCATCACGTCGGGCTGAAAGCTGCGGGCGCTGGCTTCCAGCGGCTGCAACATGCGCTCGGCGATCGGCAGGGTGTAGTCCTCGAAGAACAGCCGCACGCTTTCCAGGCCACGCACCTTGGGGTCGGCGATGCCCGGGCCGTCGACGTCTTCGGCGTCCAGCGGATACACCCAGGCGCGCGGCGGCAGCTTGTCGCGGATCTGCTTGGCGTGGACCGCCCAGGCCACCTGATGGCCCTGCTCGACCAGGCATTCGGCCACTGCCAGCGCCGGGTTGAGATGGCCGGTGAGCGGCGGCACCGAAAACAGGATGCGGGCCATGGCGGGGCTCCTTGTTAGGCCTGCGCCGGCGCCAGCGTGCCGGCGATGTAGTCCACCAGATCGCCCACCGAAAGGCCGATCAGCTCGTGGATGCTCTTGCCCGACAGCCAGGCGATGATCGCCAGCTGGCTGCCGTAGTGCGCCTGGAGGGCGTCAGCGATCTTCACGAACTCGATGCTTTCCAGCTCCAGGTCGTCGTTGAAGCGGGTTTCGAGGCCGATGTCGAAATCGGCGATCCAGTCCTCATTGACCGTCGTGCGGATCTTGTCGATCACCAGGGCGAGGACTTGTTCTTGATGGCTGCTCATGGGCGTTGAAGTGAGATTGACAGTTCAGGCAGTTTTGCGGGGCGCCACCGTCTGTGCGGCGGTCGTGAGGGGATGGGTGGGCAACAGGCTCCAGCCGACGATGCAGTCGCGCAGCGGGTGGGTGACCACCCAGTGGCCGTTGACGCAGAAGCAGTCGCCATCGCGGGCGGAGATCACGAAGTCGTGCAGTCGCCCCTGCAGGCCGGTGCCGGCGGCCTTGGCGGCGACTTCCTTGGCGACCCAGCCGCGGGTGTGTTCGGCGGGCACGTCGGGGCCCTTGAGCAGCGCCAGCTCGGCGGGGTGGAAGGCCATTTCCAGAAAGCCGGGCTCTCTGGGCTCGATCACTTCCAGATCGATGCCCACCGGCTGCTCGGCGACGATGGCCACCGCCAGATTGTTCTTGTGCGCCAGCGAGACGTGCAGGCCCTCGGGCAGGGTGTCGGTGACATTGGCCTTGAGCTGCGGCGCGCCAGCCTCGTTGTTGACCACCAGGATCTCCTGCGGCCACACCGCCTCGACGCCGCGCTCGCGGTGCAGCCAGGCGCGCACCGCGTCCTTGGCGGCGACCCGGCCGGCCAGCCACTGCCGACGACGGCGCGGCGACAGGCCGTCGTAGACCGCGCGCTCGCTGGCGCTCAGGTAACGGCGGCTCAGGTAGTCGCGCAGGATGGCGGTGTCGTAGCGGTCTTCGAACAGCGCGACATTCGGCGGCACGAACTGCGAGGCCTGCAGCTCGGAGAGCTTGCGGCTGGCCACCCAGAAGGCCTTGTCCATCTGGTAGCGGCGGGTGCGCCAGCCCTCGATGCTGATGCGCAGCCGGCCCTGGGCATCGCGCAACTGGTGCTGGGTGACGCAGTTGAGCGCGTCCAGCTCGCTCACCCGCACCTCGGCGCGCAGCTCCTCGCCGGGCAACGGGTCGGGTGCGTAGAAGCGGATCGCATCGACGCCGATGGGCATGGCCAGGCAGTCCTGCGGCTGTTCCATCACCCAGTAGCCGGCAAGCTGGCCCATGTTGTCGAGCAGGGCGCCCTTGCCGGCCGGCACCTTGAGGCGGCCATTGATGCCGTTGTCGCCGATCGCCTCGAAGGCGGCGACGCCCTGATAGGCCGGGCCGTGGAACATCCAGCCCTCGCGGTAGAGATCCTCGGCGGCGACGGCGGTGGCGCGCGGCGCGCGCAGGGCTTCCGGCGCCGGCAGCGTGGCCGCCGGGTAGTCGGCGGCGACCAGGACCTGGGCACGGAAGTAGCCGACGATCTCGGCCTCGATGCGGTTCTCACCGCTCCACTTGAGCGTGATGTCGACGTTGAGCTGACGCGACACCGCCAGCCAGTTGTAGGCCTGGATCTGCGCCACCTCGATGACCTTGAGGCCGGGCAGGGTTTCCTCCACCGCCTCGCGCACCAGCATCACCTCCATGGTCATCGGCACCACCGGATGACGGTCGGCGACGATCGGCCAGCCCGGACGCTGCGGATACAGCTCGTGGTCCTTGACGTAGGGGATGCTGCGATTGAGGTCGAGCAGGCGCTGTATGCGGTTGGGCAGCGCGGAGGCGCTAGTCGCGGCGGCGGGGATGGCGGCGGGCGCGGTCGGCGCCTGCGCGCGGTGCTGCTGCCACACGCTCAGCACCTCGCGGCCGGCGCGCTCGATGTCGGCCAGGGTGTCGCGCACCAACTGGCCAACCGCGTCATTGGCGGCGATGGGCGGCAGCGCGGTGCTGCTGGCGGCAGGCGCCAGCCGCGCCGGCAGCAGTTCGGTTTCCAGCGGCTGCGGCAGGCGCACCAGCGGCACGCCCAGCGCCAGGCGCCGGCTGCTGGCGCTGGGCGCGGTCTCGGCGGCTTCGCTCGGGCGCTCCGGCGCGGCGGAAATCAGCAGGCGGGTGTCGAAGGCGGCACCTTCCACCCACAGCGCGGCGCTGAGCTGCTGCAACTGCGCCAGGCCGCTGCGCGCCTCGTGATTGGCGCGCAGCGCCTGGTGCGGCTTACCAGTCAAAGTGTCGGCGATGAAGCCGGTGAGCGAGCCGGTGCCGACCTCGATGAACACGCGGTAGCCCTGCTCGTACAGACGCTCGGTCAGCTCGCGGAAGCGCACCGGCTGCAAGAGGTGATCGAGCGCCAGCTGGCGCTTGCCGGCCATCTCCGGCGGGAACGGCGCGGCGATGGTCGCCGACCACACCGGCACCCGCGGCTCCAAAAGTTGCGCGGCACCGAAGAACTGGCGGTACCAGTCCATGTGCTCGGCGAACAGCGGCGAGTGGAAGCCGGAGACGAAGGGCAGCACCTTGGCGAACACGCCGGCCTCGCGCAGCCGCTCGGCGGCCGTGGCGATGGACTCGCGGCTGCCGCAGGCGATCACCTGGTGCGGGCAGTTGTCGTGGGAGATGCCGATGCGCGGCAAGCCGGCCATCGCCGCTTCCAGCTTGGCCTGGTCGCAGGCAGCGGCGAGGAATTGCAGGTCGGGGAACTTCACCGCGTCGAAGTCGAGCGAGGCATTGGTGCGGTCGGAGAGACCCTGGTCCATCATCCCGGCGCAGAGCATCGCGCTCCACTCGCCGACGCTGTGGCCGGCGTAGGCGCTGGCGCGGATGCCCAGCTCGCCGAGGCGGTCAAACAGATAGCGGTTGAAGCCCAACAGGCCCACCACCATGCGGCTCAGGGAGACGCTCGGATCCTGCGCCTCACAGTACGGCGGCAGCGGCGCGCCGAAGTAGGCGGCGAGATCGGCAGCCTGCGGCTCGAAGCTACTGTCCACGCCCGGGAACACGAAGGCGAGCTTGCCGCCCTCGCTGAGCAGGCCGGCCGGCGAGAACCAGATCTGCTGCCGGCCCTGCCAGGGCTTGCCGCTGGCGATGGCCTTGCGCGCGGTGGCGAGCTTCTTGGCGTCCGGCGCGATGATTGCCAGCCGGCAAGGCGCCGACTGCGGCGTGGCGTCGCGCTCGCCGGCGTCCAGCCGCGCCAGCAGCGCCTGCGGGCTGTCGGCAGAGAGCAGCAGCACCTCGGGCAGCGCCAGCTCGCCCTGGGGCGAAACATTGGTCTGTACGGCGCCGGGCGCCGCCCCGGCCAGCGACTTCACCGCCGGCCACTGCGGCAGGCCGCGCAGCACCACATGGGCGTTGATGCCGCCGAAGCCGAAGGCATTGAGCGCGGCGACGCGGTGCTCGCGCGCGGTGGTCCAGGGCTCGCTGCGGCTGACGGTGCGGAAGCGCGTCGCCGCCAGCTTGGGATGCGGGGTTTCGCAATGCAGGGTCGGCGGCAGTACGCCGTGATAGACCGAGAGCGCGGTCTTGATCAGGCTGGCCATGCCGGAGGCGGGCATGGCGTGGCCGATCATCGACTTCACCGAACCGATCACCGGCTTGGGACCTGCACCGGCATGCGGGCCGAAGAACTCGCCCATGGTTTCCAGCTCGACGCCGTCGCCGGTGGGCGTGCCGGTGCCGTGCGCCTCGACCAGGCCGATGGACTCGCGCTCGAAGGGCACTTGCGCCCAGGCTTTTTCCAGGGCGATGCGCTGGCCGCTCACCGAGGGCGCCACCAGGCTGGCGGCACGGCCGTCGCTGGAGGAACCCACGCCCTCGATCACCGCATAGACGCGGTCGCCATCCGCCAGCGCGTCGTCGAGGCGCTTCAACACCGCCATGCCCACGCCTTCGCCGGCGAGGATGCCGTCGGCCTCGGCCGACAGCGGCTTGACCACACCGGTGCGCGACAGCGCGCCGAGCTGGCAGAAGGTGGCCCAGAAGGTGAGGTCGTGGGTGAGGTGGGCGCCGCCGACCAGCATCAGATCGGTCTCGCGCCGGCGCAGCGACTGGCAGCCCTGCTCCACCGCCAGCAGCGAGCTGGCGCAGGCGGCGTCCACCGTATAGGCGGGGCCGTGCAGGTCCAGGCGATTGGCGAGCCGGGAAGCGAGCAGGTTGGGGATCATGCCGATCGCCACGTCCGGCCCGTAGTAGGCGAACTGCTGCTCCAGGCGGCTGCGCACGGCGGCCAGCGCCGCCTCGCCGAGATCGGGGAACAGATCCTTGAGCGTGGTCAGGATCTGCGGCAGCAGGCGTACGTGCTGCTCCAGGCGCAGCACGCCGGCGCCGATGTAGTTGCCGCGGCCGACGATCACGCCGGTGCGCTCGCGCGCGAACGGCTTGTGCTCGTAGCCGGCGTCGCGCAGCGCCTGGTAGCCGACCTTGAGCGTCAGCAACTGGTCGGGCTCCACCGAATCGGTGGCCTTGGGCATGACGCCGAAGGGCAGCGGATCGAAGTCGGTGTAGTCGTCGACGAAGCCGCCGCGCTTGCAGTAGAAGCGGTCGATGGCCTTGGAGTTGGGATCGTAGAAACTCGGGTCCCAGCGGCCAGCCGGCACCTCGCTGATGGCATCGACACCATCAACGATGTTGCGCCAGTAGCGGCCGAGATCGGGCGCGCCCGGAAACAGGCAGCCCAGACCGATGATCGCGATCCGCTCGGTCATCAGGCACCGACCTCCCGGTTAGGCGGCGTGGCGCGGCCGTCGAAGCTTTCCGGCTTGCCGCACATCAGCAGCACCTGCGAGTCGCCCTGCCCCTGCGAAAGCTCGCGCAGCAGCGCATCGACGCCTTCCTGCTGCGGGATCAGGCCGATGCCCTTGCGCTGGTACTCGTTCTTGAGCGACTCCGAGACCATGCCGGTGTCGGCCCAGGGGCCCCAGTTGACCGAGAGCACGCGGCCGGAGATGCGCTGCTGCCAGCTATAGGCGAGCTTGTCGAGCACATCGTTGGCGCTGGCGTAGTCGACCTGGCCCTTGTTGCCGAAGGCGCTGGCGACGCTGGAGAAGAACACCACGAACTTGACGTCGTCGCGGATGCGCTTGCGCAGCGCCAGCGCGCCGCCGACCTTGGTGTCGAACACCCGACCGAAGCTCTCGTCGGTCTTGTCGCGCACCAGCTTGTCTTCCACCACGCCGGCGCCGTGGATCACGCCGTCGATGCGGCCACGGCGCTGGTAGACCTGGTCGATGAAGCCGAGGAAGGCCTTGCCGTCGCGCACGTCGAGCTTGGTGTAGAGCAGGCTGCCGCCGGCGGCGATCACCTGCGCATAGGTCTCGCGCGAGGCGCGGTCGGAGAGGATGCGGCGCGCCTGCGCCTCGATCTCCGCCGGCTTCTGCTTGGGGTCGGCGGCGAGCAGGGCCTGACGCAGCTTGCGCGGATCGTCGATACCACGGGTGAGCGCGCTTTCCTCGCCCACCGGCATCGCCGAGCGGCCGACCACTTCCAGATGGCAGCGGTAGCGGCGCGCCAGCTCGATGGCGATCAGCGCGGTTATGCCGCGCGCGCCGCCGGTGATCAGCACCGTGCTCTCGGGGGTGAGCGGCAGGCCGTCGAGCGAGCCGGCGGTCAGCTCGGTGGGCACGATCTCGCGGGCGTAGCGGCGGCCGGCCTGGTAGGCGACTTCCGGCAGCGGATTGGCCGCCAGCAGCTCCGCTTCGATGTGCTTGGCGATGGCGTCCAGCGACTCCGAGAGGTCGAAGTCGATCCAGTGCGCGCGCAGCTCCGGGAACTCCTTGACCACCGACTTCACCAGGCCGGCGAAGCCACCGCCGCGACGGAAGTTGTTCGCCGCGCCGGCGGCGCCGAAGTCACCGCCAAGCGCGCTCGCCACCAGCAGGTGCCGCGCCCGCTTCTGCAGCGACTCGCGCACCACCGCGAAGAAGCGCTTCACATCGCGCAGGCGGCTGGACGGGTTCAGGCTCCAGAGGTGGATCAGGCCGTCGATGCGGTCCAGCTCCGCCGGGATCGCGGTGGCGCTGGGGAAGTCGACGATCTCGGCGACGGCGCCGCGCGCGTGCAGCAGGCTGGCGACGCGCTCGGCGAGACCGAGGCGGTCGTCGCTGATCAGGAACTTCTTGCCGCTCAAGCTGAAGCTCGCCGGCACCGCCGGCGGCGCATCCTGGCGACGCAGCACATAGCGCTCCAGCGGAATGCCGGCCTCCTTGGGCGCCACGACCGGCGCGGCCGGCGGCGGCGTCGCCGCCTGCGGGTGACGCTGCTCCAGCCAGGCGATCATCGCCCGCAGCGTCTTGAGCCGCGACAACTGCTCCTGCATCGCGTCCTTGTCCTGGCCGCTGTCGGCACCCAGGCGGGCGCTGAGCTGGCCGACCACTTCCAGGCGCTTGATCGAGTCGATGGAAAGATCGGCCTCCAGATCCAGATCCAGGTCCAGCGCCTCGATCGGATAGCCGGTGGACTGGCTGACGATGTCGAGCAGCAGCTGCGAGACCGAGGGCCGGGCCGCGACCGGCGCCGGCGCGGCGGCGGCCGGAGCCGCCACCGGAGCCTTGGGCAGGCTAGGCGCGGCAACGGGCGCCGGCAGCTTCTCGCTCAGCCAGGCCAGCACCGCGCGCAGGCTCTTCTGCGCGGCGAGCTGCTCCAGCAGCGCATCGGCATTGCTGCCGATGGCATTGCGCAGCGATAGCCGCTGCGAAAGCTCGCCGATGATCTCCAGGCGCTTGATCGAGTCGATGGAGAGATCGGCTTCCAGATCGAGATCGAGGTCCAGCGCCTCCGGCGGATAGCCGGTGGACTGGCTGACGATGTCGAGCAGCACCTGCGCCACCGGCGGCGTCGCGGCGGTCACCGGCGCCGGCGCTTCGACCGGTGCGCTGCTCGCCACTGGCGCCGCACTGGCCGCCGGCAGTTTCTCGCCCAGCCACTGGATGACCGCACGCAGGGTCTTCTGCGCAGCGAGCTGCTCCAGCAGCGCATCGGCATTGCTGCCGATGGCGTTGCGCAACGACAAGCGCTGCGAGAGCTCGCCGATGATTTCCAGACGCTTGATCGAGTCGATGGAGAGATCGGCTTCGAGGTCGAGATCAAGGTCGAGCATTTCCGGCGGATAGCCGGTGCGCTCGCTGACGATGGCCAGCAGCACGCCCTGGCTGTCCGGCGCGGCCGGCGCGCGGCTGGCGGCCGCCGTGGTGGCGGCAGCCGGCGGCGGTGCGGCGACCGGGGCCGGCGCGCTGACGGTGGGTGCGGCGACGCGCGGCGCCGACGGCGGATTGACCAGACGCTCGGCACGCGGCGCGGCGGGCGCGCCGAAGTAGCCCAGCAGCACATCGCGCTGGGCATTGACCAGCTCGCGCATGTTGCTGAGGTAGCCGACCAGGGCCTGCTCACCGGCGCTGCTGGCCAGCGGCAGCGCCGGCGCGGCGGCGGCGTACTGCGGGGCGACCACCGGCGGCGCGGCGAGTGCGGCGGCGACCTCGATCACCGGCGCGGTGATCAGCGCGCCGGCATAGGCCGGAGCGCGGCCCTTGAGCGGCCGTGCATGACCGCCGTTGACCATCCAGGTGGTGGCGGCCAGCTTGCGCGGCTTGGCCAGGTCGATGGTCTCGGCGCGGCCGGCGTAGAGCGCGGCGGCGTCGAAGCCGGGCAGCAGCACCGCCAGCTGCGCCAGGGTGTCGAGCAGGCCGGCGAGGCCGCGCTCCTCGGCGTCCAGCGCGTAGACCTGGTGCGGCTGGTCCTTGAGGATGCGGCCGACCAGGCCGGTGAGCACCTTGCGCGGGCCGACTTCGATGAAGGTGCGGGCGCCGTCGGCGTGCATGCGCTCGATCTCGGCGACGAAGCGCACCGGGCTGACGATGTGGCTCGCGAGGGCGCTGCGGATCGCGGCAGGCTCGGCGACATGCGGCTCGGCGCTGCTGTTGGAATACACCGGCCAGGCCAGCGCGCCCACCGCCTGGCCCTTGAGGGCGGCGGCGTAGTTGGCCTCGGCGGCGGCCATCATCGGCGAGTGGAAGGCGCAGTCGGTGGCGATGCGCTTGTAGCCGACATTGGCCTGGCCGAGGAAGGCGCAGGCGGCTTCGACATCGGCGGTGGGGCCGGAGATCACCGTCTGGATCGGCGAGTTCTGGTTGGCCATCACCACGCTGGGGAAGCCTTCCAGCAGCGGCGCCAGCGTCGCGGCGTCGAGCCGCACCGCCGCCATCGCGCCGTTGTCGTCGCCCTGGATGGCGGAGACGATGGCCTCGGCGCGCGCGCGCGACAGTCGCAGCAGGGTCTCGGCGTCGAAGGCGCCGGCGGCGGCCAGCGCCGCCAGCTCGCCATAGCTGTGACCGGCGGCCATGTCCGGCGTGATGCCGAGCCCGCGCAGCCATTCGAAGGCGGCGAGTTCCACCAGGCCCAGCGCCGGCTGGGCGCGGCGGGTGTCGGTGAGCGCCTGCTGCTGCTGGGCGCGGGTGGCGTCGTCGTAGGCGGTGGTCGGGTAGATGTAAGGCAGCTCGGCGCGACCGGCGGCGAGCAGCTCGGCGCGCGGCGGGAAGTACACCAGGAGATCGCGCAGCATCCCCGGGTACTGGCTGCCCTGGCCGGAGAACAGCAGGGCGAGCTTGCCGGGGGCCAGGTCCTTGCGCACCGCGATGCCGGTAGCGCCGGCACCGGACAGCGCCGCGACGATGCGCTGGCCCAGACTGGCGACATCGCTGGCGACGAAGGCGATCTGCACCGGACCCTCGCCGGCTTCCCAGACCGTACGGGCCAGCTCGCGCAGCGCCAGCGGCGCGTCGGAGGCGCTGAGGAAGTCGGCGAGCCGGCGCAGCGTCGCCTCGGCCTCGGCGCGGCTGCCGCCGCGCACCGCGAACAGCTCGGCCGGCAGTGCCGCCGCGCCGACCGCGCTCTGGTGCGCCGGGTAGGCCGAGAGCACCGCATGGAAGTTGGCGCCACCAAAGCCGAAGGCGCTGACCGCGCCGCGCGCCAGCGCCGCGCGCGGCAGCCAGGGCGCCGGCTGGCGGTTGAGCTGGAACGGGCTGCTGTCGCGCTTCCAGGCGGCATTGGGGCTGGTGACTTGGCCGGTGGGCGGCAGCACGCGATGGTGCAGGGCCTTGGCGACCTTGATGAGGCCGGCGATGCCGGCGGCGCACTTGGTATGGCCGATCTGGCTCTTCACCGAGCCGAGATTGGCCTGCCCGGGCACCGCGCCGCTGGCGAGGTAGACCTCGGTGAGCGTCTTCAGCTCGGTGCGGTCGCCGACCACGGTGCCGGTGCCGTGCGCCTCGACCAGACCGACTTCGCCAGGCAGCACGCCGGCCTGCCAGTAGGTGCGCTCCAGGGCGCGCTTCTGGCCTTCCTTGCGCGGGGCGGTCAGCCCTAGGCCCTTGCCGTCGCTGGAGCCGGCGACGCCGTCGATCACCGCGTAGATGCGGTCGCCGTCGCGCTCGGCGTCGGCCAGGCGCTTCAGGACCACCACGCCGACGCCCTCACCCAGGGCGATGCCATCGGCCTCGTTGTCGAAGGAGCGGCAGCGGCCCTTGGCCGAGAGAGCGCCCACCGAGGAGAACATCAAAAAGTCGGCGATGCCGTTGTGGAAGTCGGCGCCGCCGGCGAGCACGGTGTCGCTGCTGCCGAAGCGCAGCTCCTTCACGCCCAGCTCGATAGCGGTCAGCGAGCTGCCGCAGGCGGCGGTCACCGCGTAGTTGACGCCGCCCAGGCCCAGGCGATTGGCGATGCGGCCGGAGATGACGTTGACCAGCATGCCGGGGAAGGAATCCTCGGTGAGGCTGGGCAGGGCCTCGGCGAGTTCCTTGGGCAGCTCGCCGCAGTACTGCGGAAACAGGTTGCGGAAGTTGTACTGGTTGCCGAGATCCATGCCAGCCTCGGCGCCGAAGATCACCGAGGTCTTTTCGCGGTCGTACCACTTGCTTGCGTAGCCGGCGTCCTTGAGCGCCTGCTTGGCGACTTCCAGCGACAGCAGCTGCACCGGCTCGATGGCCGCCAGCGAGGCCGGCGGAATGCCGTACTGCAAGGGGTCGAAGGGGGTATCGGAAATGAAGCCGCCCCACTTGCTGACGCTCTTGTCGTTGGGCGCGTCGGCGCCGCGGTAGTACTGCGCCACGCTCCAGCGCTCGGCCGGCACCTCGGTGACCAGGTCGCGACCTTCGAGGATGTTGGCCCAGTAGGTTTCCAGATCCGGCGAGCCGGGGTAGATGCAGGCCATGCCGACCACCGCGACCGGCTCGGCATTGGCGGCGCGCTGCGGCTGCGGCGCCTGCACCTGCGCGAGATAGGCGCTGGCGCCGCGCGTCACCTGCGCGTGCAGCGCGGCCACCGTGGTCGCCGCCCGCTTCATGGCGATCACCTGGCCGATCATGTACATGCCTTCCGCTTCCTGCACTGCAACATCGACCGGCGACAGAACGCCATCGACATAGTCCACGCCCTTGGTGGCGATGCGCAGGCGGCCGACGGTGAGGCCTTCCAGCGCCTTCCAGGCCTCCTTGGTATCGACACCTTCCTCGTGCAGACGCGCCTTCTCGCGCGCGAACAGGTCCATGAAGCCGGAGGGCAGGCAGCGGATGGCGTGGCCGGGCGCGGTTTCCACCAGCGCGGTCTCGGCGCCGGACAGGGCCTTCTGCTGGAAGCCTTCCAGCACCGCGCCGTCGCGCACCGCCTCGACGGTGGCGATGTAGGCGGTGCCCATCAGCACGCCGATCTTGGCGCCGCGCGCCGCCAGTGGCGCGGCGAGGGTCGCGACCATCGCCGCCGAGCGCTCGTCGTGGATGCCGCCAGCGAACAGGATGTGCAGGCTCTCCGGCTGCTCGTGCTGGGCGAGCAGGGCGATGGCCTGCTCCCAGAGCACGAAGCTGTAGCGCGGGCCGACGTGGCCGCCACATTCGCGGCCTTCAAAGACGAAGTGCGTCGCGCCGTCCTTGAGGAACAGATCCAGCAGGCCCGGCGAGGGCACGTGCAGATAGGTGGGGATGCCCATCTCGATGAACGGCCGCGCCTGCGAAGGGCGGCCGCCGGCGAGCAGCAGCACGCTGGGCTTGAACTCCTTCACCAGCGCCAACTGCGGTTCCAGGATGGCGGCATCGGCGAAGCCGAGCACGCCCACGCCCCAGGGCTTGTCGCCGACCTGCGCCACCGTCGCTTCCAGCAACTCGCGGCAGGCGGCCTCGCGCATCAGCGACAGCGCCAGGAACGGCAGGCCGCCGTCCTTGGCGACCGCGGCGGTGAAGGCGGCGGTATCGCTGACCCGGGTCATCGGACCCTGCGCCACCGGGTAGCGGGTGCCATGTGAACGCGCCCAGGCATTGCCCTCGTCGAGCACGCGCAGGCTCTGCGCCTGCTGGATCTGGCCGGCGATGCGCAGGCGCAGGGTCTGCGCCAGAGCTTCGAGATTGGAGCACTCGCCGAGCAGCAGGCGCGCCAGCGCGGCGTCCTGGCCGATGGGCAACAGCTCGCCGGTGACCAGACGGGCACGCAGGCTGTCGGCGTCCAGGCCATCCAGCGCCGCGACCTCGCGCTGGCCGCGCGCATAGACCTGGTAGCCGGCGGCCTCGCGGGCCTCGCTGCCATCCATGCCCAGCACCTGGGTCTTGAGTTCCTCCGGCAGGCTGCATTCCGGGAACACTGCCAGTACCGAGTCCAGCACCACGCCGGCGGCGCCGCCGGCAAAGGCGGCGGCGGCAGTGTTGAGGCCGATGCCGCCCTGGCAGAACACCGGCAGCGGCTCGTCGGCGCCGGCCTGTTCGTCGGCCAGCGCCACCAGGCGTTGCAGCAGCACGAAGCTGCTTTCGGCGCCGATGCGGCCGCCGCTCTCCTGACCCTTGGCGATGAGACCGGTGACACCGGCCTTGAGCGCTACTTGCGCCTCTTCCACCGAGCAGACCTGGGCGAGCACCGGCAGCGCACGCCAGGCGGCGGGCAGCTTGGCGGGATCGCCGTCGAGCATCAGGAAGGAGATGCAGGCCGGCGGCACCAGCGCACCGAGGTCGAGGCCGTCGGCGATGCGCAGGCCGAAGCCGGCGCCGCGCTCCTGCGCCAGCTGCGCGAACAGCGCCGGCCAGGTGGCGGGATCGCGGCCGAGGTCCAGCGCGGCGGCCACGCCCTGGCGGGCCAGGGCGCGGGCCAGCGGCAGGTCAGGCCGCTCGAAAGGCGTGATCGCCAGCAGGCGGTAGCGCTCGGCACCGCCGGCCAGCCGCGGCAGGGCGGCGGTGTCGGTCTTCTGCTCAGTTCGCTTACGCATGGTGCAACTCCTTCAACAAAGTGCGGCGGGCTCAAAAGGGCCGGCCGGTTTCAATCCGAGGTCCAGCGGAACAGCCACGCGCCCAAGGCCAGGAACACCGCGGTCATCGCGCAGAGCGCCAGCAGGTCGGGAGCGATATCGAGCAGGCCGGCGCCGTCGAGCATCACCGCGCGTCCGGCATCGAGCATGTGGGTGAGCGGCAGCAGCGCCGCCAGCGCCTGCACCAGCGAGGGCGCGCCATCCAGCGAGAAGAACACGCCGGAGAGCACCAGCATCGGCCAGGCAATGAGGTTGAGCAGGCCGCCGGAAAGCTCCTCGCTGGCGACCCGCGCGGCCACCAGCAGGCTCATGGCGATCATGCTCATCGAGCCCAGCGTCGCCACCAGCAGCAGGTTGAGGTAATTGCCTTCCATGCGCAGGCCGAGCATGGCGTTGCAGGCGGTGAACATGGCGGCGGTGATGACCACCACCAGGATCAGGCAGGCGATCATCTGCGCGCCGACGAACTCCACCGCGCGCAGCGGCGTGCCCTTGAGGCGCTTGAGATAGCCGGACTTGCGGTAGCGGACGATCACATGGCCGACCGCGAACAGGCTGGACAGCATGATGTTGAGCGCCAAGAGGCCCGGCACCAGCCAGTCGGCATAGCGCAGCTGCTCGCCGCTCACCGGCTGTGGCTGGGCGCGGCCGTCGCCGGCCATCAGCAACTGCTGCAGCAGGCGACCCTTGGCGGAGTCGTCGTTGAGCCAGTAGCGCGCCGGCTGGCTGCGCAGGTCGAGCAGCAGGTCGATGCTCTGCCGCTCCACCTTCAGGATGCCTTCCTCCGGCGTGCTCTCGCGGTAGAACTGCACCGCCGGCGTGCCCAGGAAGGGATAGGTCTCGGCGGTGAGCGGCGCGTCGCCGAGCACGCCGACCTTGGCGACCATCTGCGGGCTGCCGGAAAACACCAGCGCCATGCCCACCATCAAGAGCGGCGCGAACACCAGGTTCCAGATCAGCACCAGGCGGTCGCGCGCCACTTCCAGCATGCGCGCCTTGACCATTGCGAAGAGTCTTTTCACGCGGTTGCGCTCCCGAAAGCGAGACGGATGCGGAAGCTGGGCTCTGGTCGCGCATGGCGCGCATTCGCCTTGCGCCCGATCCCGCTGCGCGGGGCCCTCGGTCGGTAGCTCATGCGCGCAACTCCTTGCCGGTGAGCTGGATGAACAGGTCTTCCAGGGTGCGCGGGCGGATCTTCAGCTGCGCCAGCGAGAGGCCGGCGTCGAGCAGCTTGCGCAGGGCGCCGTTGACGTCGGCGCTGAGGATTTCCACCCGGTCATCCTTGCGCACCAGCGGCAGGTCGATCTGGCGCCCCTCGACCTCGATGGCCGGCAGCTCCAGCACGCTGTCGTTGAAGTGCTCGGCGAGCAGGCTTTGCGGCGTACCGCGGGCGATCACATGGCCGTGATCCATGATCGCGATGTCGTCGCTGAGCAGGTAGGCCTCTTCCATGTAATGCGTGGTGAGCACGACCGTGGTGCCACGCGCCTTCACCGCTTGCACCAGCTCCCAGAAGTTGCGCCGCGCCTGCGGATCAAGACCGGTGGTGGGCTCGTCGAGAAACACCAGGTCGGGATCGTTGACCAGGGCGATGGCCAGCAGCAGACGCTGGCGCTGGCCGCCGGAGAGCTTGCGATGGTCGCGGTCGAGGAAGTCCTCGAGGTGGCAGGCGGCGATCAGCTGCTCCAGCGGCAGCGTGCGGTCGTAGAGCGCGTGGAACAGCTCCAGGTTCTCGCGCACGGTGAGAAAGTCCTGCAGGGCGGTAGCCTGGAACTGCATGCCGACCCGCTGGCGGTAGCGCGCGTCCAGCGGGCGGCCGCGATAGAGGATTTCGCCCGAGCTCGGTTCCACCAGACCTTCGAGCATCTCGATGGTGGTGCTCTTGCCGGCGCCATTGGGGCCGAGCAGACCCAGGCAGCGGCCCTCTTCAAGCTCGAAGCTCACGCCGTCGACGGCCTTGACCTTCGGATAGTGCTTGCGCAACTCGCGCACGGAAAGAACGATGGCCATGGGCTATCCGGAACCAGAAACAGAGAGGCGCGCGGACTCAGCGCCTGCGGCGCCATCGACAGCGACGAGCAGGCGGGTGCAGACCACCGAGGCAGACGGTCGGGAGCCGACTCGCCTGTCCGGCCCGCGAGAAACGAAAGAAGGAAGAAAGCGCCCGGAAGTGACGGGTTTGAAAGTTGGCGCCGACGTCAGGTTTTTGCTTGAGCCTCTGGGCCTTGCCGGAAAGCCCTTGCTCGGGGCTCCGGTCGGTGCGTTAACGCCGCTTGCGCCGAACCCTTGCATTGACAGAGACCCACAGGCACTCGGCCAGCAGCAGCCACTGGAGCGTCCGCGGACGCCGGCGACCCTGTGTTTTGGCTGGCTTGAGCATGTACAACAACCTACTAGTTGAACCTGGCAATTGGGTGACAAGCACTCTTCGCGCCAACTTTCCGTCACCACGCAGGAACTGTGCGCGGGTCGGCGTTGAGCGGTCGGAATGTGGGGGCGTAAACAGAACCGGCGAGGATGCAACCCACAAAATTCGCTCCATCGCGGTCGTGTTGCGGGGCGAAGGATGCAGGATCGGGTCCGCTTTGTGCAGGGTGTTTGCTTAGTTTTTTGCAAAGCGACAGCAGAGTCATGAAGCAGCTTCGGCTCGCGCAAGGCCATGAACGATTTGTCATGCGCCACTGCTGACAGCCGACGCCGGGCGCAGGACTGTCAAAGCCTGTCAGCTGCTGACACAGGCGCTCGCAAGCCGCGCCACGGCCTGCGCCATCGGCAGCCAGCATCGCCGGGCATTGGCGCTGTCGGCACCGATGCCGGGCTATAGTCATGCGCAGGGACGAGTGCCGCCCGGCTTGGTCTGTCCAGACCGGAACGGCGCCGATCAACAGGCTGCCGGGGCAGCCACCATATGGAGGATGCATGCCGTCAACCGCGAGCAAGCTGAATGCGGCACTGGTGGTGGACGACGACGAGTTCGTGCTCTCGGTGGTCGCCAGGATGGTGCAGAAGCTGGGCGCGGAGGTGGTGACCGCCGCCGATGGCCAGACCGCCCGCCGGATACTGGGCGAGGCGCGCCAGTTTGATCTGGTGATCTGCGATCTGAAGATGCCCGGACTCGATGGCATCGAGCTGCTGCGCGATTTCGCCAGCCTGCAGGCCTCCGCCGCGCTGATCCTGATGAGCAGTGCCGACGCCAAGACCCTGCGCGCCGCCGAGCAGGTGGCCCAGGCCCGGCAGCTGCGCATCCTCGGCACCCTGCAGAAGCCGGTCTCCTCAGCGGCGCTGAACCAGCTCATCTCCCACATCGGCGAGCCCGAGCCCGCGCCGATGCCGCCGTCGAAGACGGGCTCGGAGATTTCCGTCGCCGAACTGCGCGCCGCCCTGGAAGCCGGGGAAATCGACGTCTACATGCAGCCCAAGGTCGGCCTGCGCAGCGGCCGGCTGGCGGGAGCCGAGGCGCTGGCACGCTGGCTCAAGCCCGATGGCCGCATCCTGATGCCGAGCAGCTTCATCCCGCTCGCCGAGCAGTCCGGCCTGGCGGATCTGCTGACTCAGCTGGTGGTGGGTAAATCGCTGGCCGCCCAGCAGCAATGGCGCGCCCACGGCCTGGACATTCCGGTGTCGGTCAACCTGACTATCGACAGCCTGGACCACCTCGACCTGCCCGAACAGCTGAGCGCCGAAACGGCCCGCTACGACACCGCGCCGGACAAGCTGATTCTGGAAATCACCGAGTCCGGGGTGATGAAGGATCTGGCACGCTCGCTGGACGTGGTGACCCGGCTGCGCCTGCGCGGCTATCGGCTGTCGATCGACGACTTTGGCACCGGCTATTCCTCGCTGGAGCAGCTCAAGCGCTTCCCGTTCAGCGAGCTCAAGATCGACCGCGCGTTTGTCGACGGCGCCTCGCGCGACCCCAGCCTGCGCAGCATCGCCGAATCCAGCATCCGGCTGGCGCGCGCGCTCAACCTCAAGACCTGCGCGGAAGGCGTGGAGACCGAGGCCGACTACGAGCTGATGCGCGAACTGGGCTGCGACCTGGTGCAGGGCTATTACGTGGCGCATGCCATGCCCAAGCAGGATCTGCCGCGCTGGGCCCTGGCGCGCGAGGCGACGCTGCGCGGCTAGGGTTTGCCGTCGTGCTGGCGCCGCCCGGTCAGCCAGTCGCAGACTACGGTGTAGGCGGCCTTGGTCTGCTCCATGGCCTGCTGCAGGCCATTCGGGCTGCCATGCCGGGCTTGCTGCTCCAGTTCGGCCAGCCGCTCGGCCAGTTGCTGGGCGCCGGCGAAGCGGGCGGAGCCTTTCAGCTTGTGCGCCAGCGCCAGCAGCTGCGCCGACTGCCCGTCCCGCCAGCTCGCTTCCAGTTGCGCGAACAGCGGCGTGTTGATCCGCTGAAAATCCTGCAACACCAGCTCCAGCATTTCCGCGTCGTCGCCATGGATCGCCTTGAGCGCTGCCATATCGATGGGCGGTGGCGGCTCTGGCACCCGTGCCGGTATCCAGCGCTCGAGCCGCGCCGCCAGATGATCCAGCGTCGCCGGCTTGATCAGGAAGTCATCCATGCCCACCGCCCGGCATTGCTCGACCTCGCCGGAGAGCGCATCGGCGGTGAGCGCGATGATCGGCAGCCGCCCCGCCCGCTGGCCGGCGGCCTCCTGCGCGCGCAGTTCCCGGGCCAGCTGCAGGCCGTCCATCTCCGGCATGTGCAGATCGGTGAGCAGCGCCGCGTAATCACGCTGGCCGGCCAGAGCCAGCGCCTCGCGGCCGTCGGCCGCCAGGTCGGCGACATAGCCCAGGCGCTTGAGCTGGGCGCCGATCACCAGGCGGTTGGTGGGGTGATCTTCGGCAACCAGGATCAGCCGGCCCTGCCGCTCTGCCTCGGCCGGGCTCAGCAGCAGCGCGTTCGCGCGGGTCTGGGCCGAAGACGAAGGCGGCGGTGCCCGGTCGGCGCGGCCACTCATTTCCGCCAGCCAGTACAGCAGGGTGGCGGCGCGCACCGGGCGGTCAAGACTGCGAAAGGCGGTGACCTGGTCGCCGTGCCGGCGCAGATGGATGGCCTCGCGGCTGGAATCCTCTTCCAGGTGATAGTCGGCCCCGGCCGCGTCGGCGGCGAGCGGCGTCGCTCCGGCGCTGCGCAGATAGCAGCGCAGGATCTCGCTCTCGTCGGCGTCGCGCAGGCGCAGTGCCACCGCGACGCCGGCGAGCAGATCGGTCGGCCAGGCCGGCGGCGCCGGCTCGGCGAGCGCCAGCTCAAGCTCGACGCAGAACTCGCTGCCCTCGCCGGGCGCGCTGCGGACGCTGATCGACCCGCCCATGCGCTCGACCAGGGCCTTGCAGATCGAAAGCCCAAGCCCGGTGCCGCCATAGCGGCGCGTGGTGGAGATCTCGCCCTGCTGGAAGGGCCGGAACAGCTTCTCCTGCACCTGGGGCGGCATGCCGATGCCGGTGTCGGCGACACTGAAGCGTACCCGCACCGCACCGGCCGTGGTCCCCAGGGGTTCGGCGCGCACCAGCACCCGCCCCTGGGCGGTGAACTTGATGGCGTTGCTGCACAGGTTGAACAGGATCTGGCGCAGGCGTACCGGGTCGGCACGCACCAGGGCTGGCAACGCCGGATCGACAAACACCACCAGCCGCAGCCCCTTGTCGTAGGCGGCGGAGGTGAAGGTCAGCATGCAGCCCTCGACCAGCTCGCGCAGCGGCACCGGCAACTGCTCGATGCGAATCTGGCCGGCCTCGATCTTGGAGAAATCGAGCACGTCGTCGAGCACCGCCAGCAAGGTGGTGGCGGAGTCGCCGATGACCCGCACCCGCTCGTGCTGCTCGGGGCTCAAATCGGAGAGCTGGAGCAGCTCCAGCAAGCCGAGGATGCCGTTCATCGGCGTGCGGATTTCGTGGCTCATCACCGCCAGGAAGCGCGACTTGGCCTCGCTCGCCGCCTCGGCGCCCATCAGCCGCTCCAGCTTATCGCCGAGCTCCAGCGCGATCATGTTGAGACCGTCGATCTCGTCGCTCCAGCCATGGTCGCGCCTGGCCTTCAGCATCAGCCCGCGCGCTTCCGCAAAGCGCTGCTCGGCCAACAGCGGCAGGGCGCGGCTGACGCCCCGCAGGCGGCGCAGCGAGGGCGTGAGCAGCAGAAACACCACGGCGACCGAAACCACCAGCCCGAACACCGCGACTGACTCGAAGCGCCAGAGGTCCTGACGGATGCGTGCGGCGGCGGCGCTGTTGTCCTTGATGTACAGCGCTTCGGCGCGACCATCGACGACGCTGACTGGCAGCGGCTTGAGCGCCAGCATCAGCTGCCCATCGGCACCCGGCAGCGGTAATTGCTGGTCCGGCCCCGGCGGCCGGGAGCGCTGACCATAGGCCTGCAGCAGCGGCAGCAGCTCGCCGGCGTCGGTCACCGCCATCAGCCGCCGCCCCCAGAAGCTGGCGCCGGCGTCGGACCCGGCGCCGGCGGTGCCGGGCCGGATCAGCAGGGCGACATCGGCACCGGTCAGCTGCTTGAACGCCAGCAGGGTGCTGGCAAGGGTGCGGCCGACGCCGACGATCACCTCCTTGCCGGCGCGGTCGAAGGCAGGCACGAACACCTGCTGCACGCACTGCTGCGCGCAGTACAGAAACGCTTGCGGCCGGTGCTCGCGCGCCACCACCCGCAAGGCCTGTTCGCGGGCCAGCTGCAGAGCGGTGGTAGGTGCCGCGGCTGGCCCGCTCTCGGCGATCAGCTCGCTCCAGCTCCACACCGCCAGCGCCGCGCCTGCGCTGTCGAAGTATTCGACGGCGGTCAGATCAGCGAGCAGATCCACCGCCAGCGCCTCGCTGGGCTGCGCTCCGTGCAGTTGCTCGGCATCGACCGCCGTACCGATCTGCGCCGCCAGGCGCTCCTGCTCGTGTACCGACTGCTCCAGCAATGCCTCCAACACCGCCTGATAGGTGGCCAGGTCACTGCCCGTCTGCCGCTCGCTCTGCTCGATCAGATTGCGGTAGCCGAGATAGCCCAGAAAGCTGTGCACCACCCCGAGGAGCAGGCCCAGCACCAGCAGCAGCTTCCAGCGCAGGGACAGGCGATAAGGGGTGGGCGCTCCCGCCTTCCAGGTCGGCATGGGCGGCTAAAACCGATAGGAGCCCATCAGCAGCAGCATCGACCAGTGCGGGTCCAGCGGCTTGTTGGCGTTGTCCTGCTGGGACACGCTGTAGGTGCCGTCGATCAGGTGGTACTCGGCCCAGAAACCCCAGTGCTCGTCCGGCCGCCAGTTGACCCCGGCGCTGAGGTCGTGCGCGTAGCAGGCGTGCTTGTCCTGCGGCAGGCCGTTGGAAGTGGCGCAGTCGCTGCCGTTGCGGTCGTTGCGGTCGAGCGCACCGACGTCGTAGCGGGCCATCAGCGTCCAGCGCGGGCTCAGGAAGTAGTCGGCCTGCAGATAGTAGCCGTCGCTGAGAAAATCCAGATGCGCGGGAACCCCGAAAGTGCGCAAGCTGCCATCGAAGCTGGTGATCCCGTATTCCGCGGTCAGGCTGTAGCGCTCGGCGTTGTAGCGGCCGGACAGCAGGTAGAGATCAAAGCCGAAGTCGAAGTCGGTGGGCACGCCGGGATTGGCTTCGAAAGCCAGCCGTCCATGGATGTAGGAGAGCGCCGCAGTCCAGCGGCCACCACCCCAGTCGTCCTGCAGGCGCGCCATACGAAAGTCGCGCAAATCAACCCGGCCCTGACTGGCCAGAGAACCAACCAGGCGCTCCTCCTCGGCGGTACCCAGCCCATGATCCGGGGCGTAGGTCGCCGCCAGCGAGAAGTAGTGGCTGTCCAGGTTCAGGCCGCCATAGGCCTGGACGCCATCGGAGGAGAACAACAGGGTGCGCGCGCCCTGGCTCTCGAAGTACACCGACAGCGGCAACAGGACGCCAGGGCGGGTAAACACCACGTCGCGGGTCTCGTTGAACAGCCCGTAGGAATTCTTCACCCGCCCGGCACGCAGGCCGAGATTGCCGGCCTCGCCGGACAGGAAGCGGTAATCGGCGAAGGCGTAGTCCAGGCGCGGACCGCCATCGTCGGTGGGGCCGGCGTCGCGCAACAGCAACTGCGCCGAGAGCAGCAGATCGGGCAGCGGCTTGAGCGAGCCGTTGAGGCCGGCCTCGTAGTACTCGAAGCTGCCGGCGGTACTGTCGCCGTAGTAGTCATTGCCCTCGCTCAGGATGAAGCCCTGGGAGAGAAAGCCATGCACCTGGTAGTCCAGCGCCCGCGCCGGCCCGGCGAGGCCCAGCGCCAGCGCCCAGGCCAGGGCCAGGCGCAATCGCCCAGGTCGATCCGGACGCACCCGTTCAGGGACTCGCATGCTCGCGCTCCTTGCGATCATTGCTGGCTAGGGAATGGAAACTCAGCTGCGAGCGCGGCCCCGCCGGCAGATAGCCGATGGCACCCTTCGAGCTCATCACCTTCTGGCGCATCTCTTCCTCACTGTGTACCACCTCGGGCGCAAGGCCGGTGCCGGTGAACACCAGCCGATCCCAGTTGCGGCGCAGGATGTATGGATAGGTGCCGAGCTTTTCACGCGCGAAGCGATCGTGCAGCGGGCTGCTTTCCGGCATCACGAAGGTGCGTATCGGGGTGCCGTCGGGCCATTGGCGGACGCGCATCAGGAAGATCGCCTGCAAGGTCGAGCGGCTGAACTCCTGGCCGCTCAAATCCGGGCTGGTGATGATCTGCACCGCGTCTTCGGCGGCGGCCGGGCAGGCGCAGACCAGCAGCCACAAGAGGGCGCTACGGCCAAACATCAGCAACCGCTTGGCGAATTTCCGGCGCACCAGGATTCTCCCCCCAGTTCCAGACAGAATTATGTTTGTTCCCAAACCAACGGCTGGAGCCAGATTACGCTGACCGCAGCCGTCCGTGTTGTGGATATGGGATTCTTCCTCGGGTGACAGGCCCCGACATCCCAAGGCCGAACGCGCATGGAGACCGTACGGTGACTGCCAGCTACGACATTGACCTGGTTCTGCTGTCGATCTTGATCGCGGCCCTGGCCTCCTACACCGCGCTGGCGCTGGCCGGACACGTGGTCGGCACCCGCGGCAGCGCCACCTGGAAGTGGCTGCTGGGAGGCGCCTTCGCCATGGGCAGCGGCATCTGGTCGATGCACTTCATCGGCATGCTGGCCTACAGCCTGCCGATCCGCATGGCCTACGACCCCGCACTCACCGCCTTGTCGCTGCTGATGGCGATTGTCAGTTCGGGCTTCGCACTCACGGTGGTCAGCCGACTGGCGGTCATCAGCGCCGATGAAGTGGACCCGCCGGTACTGGTCGCCGGCGGAATCATCATGGGCGCCGGCATCTGCGCCATGCACTACACCGGCATGGCGGCGATGCGCATGCAGCCGGGCATCGACTACCAGCCGGCGGTGTTCGCCGCCTCGATGCTGATCGCAGTCAGCGCCTCGGTGGCGGCGCTCTACCTTGCCTTCGTGCTGCGCGCCCACACCAGCCACCGCGGCAGCGCGCTGCGCCTGCTGGCTGCCCTGGTCATGGGCCTGGCGATCAGCGGCATGCACTACACCGGCATGGCCGCCGCCGACTTCGCGCCCGACTCCATCTGCGGCGTCAGTCCCGCCTTCGATCTCGACGGCGAGGAGCTGGGCTATGCCATCGCCGGCCTCATGCTGGCCCTGCTGGGCGGCACCATCTACCTGACGCTGCGCCGACCCGACGCCCGCCGCTAGCGCCACGCCAGCATCAGGCGCCTGATGATCTCCGGCAGATCGGAGCGCGGTTCGATGCGCTGATTCCACAGCGCCAGCAACTGCTGCACGCCGCGCTCGCGCTGCTCCGGGCGATCCGGCGTGGAGAAGCTCAGCGGCGGGCTGGTAGTGACCAGGATCAGCAGCGATTCCGCATAGATCTCGCCGCGCAGCTGGCCGAAGACCTGCGCGCCGCCACCAACCCCTTCGGCGGCGGCCGGCCGGGGTGGCGCGACTGAGCGCAGAGCGTGACCAACAAAAAGCGGCGAGCCGGCCTGCGCCGACTCGCCGCCTTTTCTGCCTGGGCTTATCTGGCCGAGGTCAGGGCGTTGCTGATGATTACTTCGACGCGGCGATTCTGCTGACGGCCGGTGGCCGACTCATTGCTGCCCACCGGACTGCCTTCGCCGAGACCGGCGGCGGCGAGTCGGCTGGCGCCGACGCCCTGGCCGATCAGATAGGCCTTCACCGCTTCGGCGCGGCGCTGCGACAGGCCCTGGTTGTAGTCCTCACTGCCGACGGTATCGGTGTGGCCTTCGATGACCACGGTGCGCGCCGGATAGCGGGTGAGAAACTGCGCCAGCTTGCTGAGATGGCCGGCGGCGCTGCCACGCAGATCGGAGCGGCCGGTGGCGAACAGCAGATCGCCCAGGGTCACCACCAGGCCGCGTTCGCTGTCCTTGGCGTTGAGCTCGGCGATCTGCCGCTGCAATTCCTCGGCCTGCTGCTGCGCGGTCTGCGTCGCCAGCGCGGCGGCATCGGCCTGGCCGCGTGCCAGCTCGGTCTCGCCGCGCGCCACACGAACCGCTTCATGCGCGCGGTCGGCCTCGTTGGTGCGGGCTTCCAGACGGGTGCTCTCGCGCTGCTCGGCCAGGGTCTTGCGCTGGTCCTCCAGCAAGCGGCTCCGCGCCCGCGCGCTGGCGATATCCAGCTTGCGATCGGCGATCAGCACCAGATGCTGACCCAACTCAGTGTCTTCGGTGGGTTGCTCGGCGGCTTGCACCGCCTGCTCGGCTTCCTTGAGCGCCACCGGCGCGCGGCTGGCGAGCTGCGGGTCGGCTTGCAGCGCCAGGAGCCTGGCGTGCAAGGCATCGGCGCCATCGGGCTTGGTGGCGGCGGGGGCGCAGGCGGCCAGAAACAGCGCCGCGGCGGCGATCGGGATCAGTTTTTTGAGGTTAGGGCTTAGCTGGTTCATTACTTGGCTCCGGTGTTCCGCTGCATTTCCTGCTTGAGGCTGTCGGTGCCTTTCAGGAGTTCTTCATTCACGCCGCGGGCTTTCGCCTGCTCGGCCTTGGCGCTGGCCAGCTCGGCACTCAGCCGCGCGCGCTCGGCCAGCCGCTGGGCTTGCACCATCTGCTCTTTTTCCACCGCGCTGCGGGCGGCGGCCAACTGGTCGCGGGCCTCGCCCAGTTCCGGCGAGGCGTAGTCGGCCACCCGCGCCTGCTCGGCATTGCGGATCGCCAACTCCGCCGCTTGCAGGGCGTCGGTGGGTGGCTGCGGCGCCGAGGCGCAGGCGGTAGCGAACAACAGCATGGCCAACAGTGCCGGCCGCAAGGGCTTGCGTGTTGGGGGTAGTGAAATGGCTGGATACTTTGTTGGCTGCATGGGGATCGTCCTGGTGAAAGTGGAGCGGAGCGGTTCTCCAAGCACGCCGAAGAAAGTGAAGTGATCGGGACTCAAAGAAAGCCAGCGCTTGCGGGGCTTTATTAGGAGCCCGGCGAACCAGACGCCGGTTGGCGCTGGCACTGCTGACGGTTTGCACAATGGCGGGGTGCGGACACAGGGTCTGTGCGCTGGCGTACCCGGCAGTCGGCATCGCCGACAAAAAAGCCGCACCGGCCCGACTGGGCGCGGTGCGGCTTATTGGCTATTGCCGAGCTTTAAATCTTGTTCTTCTCAAAAAAGCTCTTCACCTGTTTGTCGGCCTCGTCGCGCGTCACCGCGTAACGCTCCTGCACCAGGCCGGCGAGCTTTTCCTGATGCCCTTCCAGGCGCAGCAACTCGTCTTCGGTGAGCTTGCCCCAGGCGATCTTGGCGGCACCGACCTGTTGCTTCCATTGGCCCTTGAGGGCATCCACGCTGGGCAGGCTCATGAGCGCTTCGCCGGCTTGCTCATGGCGTCGTCATCGCCCTTCGCGGCGGTGCTCGGGGCCGGTGTGGCGGCCGCCTTCGCCGAGGCTTTCGGCTGGATCTCATGCACCGCTTCCTGGGCGGTGTCCTTGGGGTTGTTGAGGGTCTTGGCGGGCACCGGCTGCGGTTTGCTGTAGGCGGCGGGGTTGGGCTTGGCGTGGGCGGTGGCGATGGTCGGCCTGCCGATGCCAGCGCCGCCGTTGGGGGGATTCAGATGGGTCATGAGGTTCTCCGTGGCCAGCGGCTCGCGAGATTGCGAAGGGCGCTCTGACTACAACCGCCACGGTAGAGAGCCTGCCGGCCAAGGTCGGTACGCTGGCGCTCTTAGCCACCCGGCGTTGTTGGCGTACGTGCGACGACGTACAGACCGCGCGCCCGGCGGCGGCCAAGCTGCCGGTGCAGCGCACGCGGCATGAGGCTTAGCGAGCTGCGAGGAGCCGCAAGCATGACCAAGCAACCACCCGCTGCGCATAACACCGCCAAGCTAGAGCCCTACAGCCAGAAGCCCGCCGGCGAGCTGATGGTCCGCCGCAGCACCAGCCCTTCGGTAGATCAGAGCACCGCGCCCGAGCGCGAGGCGGCGGGCGTGGCCTTGGCCAGCGCGCGCTGGAAGCTGCACATCGGCAGCGCCCGCATCGTCTGGTCGCGGCTCAGCGAGGCGGAGTTGCTGGAGTCCGGTGGCGATGCCGGCAGGCTGAGCCTCCTGGTGCAGGCCCGCTACAGCCGCGCAGCGCCGGTGGCCGATCGCCAGGTTCTCGGCTTTCTCAGCCAGTACAAGCTCTAGTCTAGGGCGGCAGCCGGGCCAGCGCCGCTGGCAGCGCGGTCGTCGGTACGGCCACGGCGCTGGTGCCGCTCAAACCGCAGCCCGGCGGGCGTCACGCTGGCGACGGCGCAAGGACCAACCCAGCCAGCCCAGCTGCGACAGCGCCAGCACCGCCAGCAGCGCCGGTACCAGCAGCGGCACCGCCGCCGGCAAGAGATCGAGATTGCCCTTGGGGCCATAGACGGCGACCGGCCCATCGAGGCTGCCCTTGCGGTTGAGCAGTTCGACGTAAGCGTGGGTCGTCGGGGCTGCCAGTACCGGCCGCGCCTGGCCGATGCGCTCGGGCAGCGGCAGCAACAGGGGAGCGGTGTAGCTGACTTCCTGATCGTCATCGTGTCGGATCATGGCGCTGCTCCAGTGCCGGTGGTGCCCCGCCTGTTTCGAGGTCGGCGGCATCAAGTCAGACAGGCTAGGGCCGGCAGCAGCCGGCGTCGGTACGCTGGCGCACCCAGGCCCGATTGGAGCTAGGGCAGCAGCCCGGAATAGATCGCGTTCAACCGCTGATAGCAGTCGCAGGCGGCCTGCTGCAGGCCGGGCCGGTCGAGGATGCGAATGCCGCCGCGGCTGTAGCGGATCAGCTGGCGCCGCTGCAACTCGCCGGCGGCGGTGGTCACACCGCTGCGGCGCACACCCAGCAGCGCGGCGAGCTGGGCATGGGTTTGCTGGATGCGCTGGCCCTGGCCGCGGTCGTCGGCCATCAGGAGCCAGCGCGCCAGCCGCGCCTCGATGGGGTGGAAGCTGGCGCAGACCGCGGTCTGCGCCAGCTGGCTGAACACCACGCAGGCATAGATCTCGAGCTGGCCGCGCAGCACGGGCTGGGCCCGCAGCAGACGCCGGAACTGCGGCGCCCGCATTCGCCAGGCCGGCCCGGCGCCGCGCACCACCGCCCGCAGCGAGGAATGACGGCCGCCAAGCAGCAAAGGCAGGCCGAGCATGCCTTCGCGGCCGACCAGCGCCACTTCCAGCGCGGTGGTGGCGACCACCGGCGCGCTCAGCGAGATGTAGCTGCCGCTGGGGAAGTAGATCGCGCTAATCGGTGACTCGGGCTCACCCAGCGACTCGCCGGCCATGAGCTGCACCAGCTCGCAATCCGCACGCAGGCCCTGCCCCAGGCGTTTGGGCAGACGGTCGAGCAACTGATTGTTGGTGACCGGTTTGGCGCCCAGGCTAGGCATGTGCGGACTCCAGGAGCGAGGGGGTGCGGCCCGAAACCCCGGCACCCTGCCGTGCCCGGAATACCGCCGAACCCAGACTGTCGTCGGCACAAGGCCGCGTCGGTACGCTGGGACACGCAGGCGATACCGGGACGGCTCGCTCGGTGCTAGATCGCCACCACTTCCGGCAACAGGCGGTCGAACTCGCGCTTGACCACCGCGTAGCACTCGCAGGCGGCCTGCTCCAAGCCGGGCCGGTCGAGCACGGTGATCTGACCGCGGCGGTAGCGGATCAGGCCCTGCGCCTGCAGCTTGCCGGCGGCTTCGGTGACGCCTTCGCGGCGCACGCCGAGCATGTTGGCGATCAGCTCCTGGGTCATGTTCAGCTGATTGGAGTGCAGACGGTCCAGGCTCAGCAGCAGCCAGCGGCAGAGCTGCTGGTCGACGCTGTGATGGCGGTTGCAGACCGCGGTCTGCGACATCTGGGTCAGCAGCGCCTGGGTGTAGCGCAGCAGCAGGTGCTGCAGGGGGCCGGAGCGGTTGAACTCCTGCTTGAGCAGCGCGCCCTTCAGGCGATAGGCGTGGCCTGCGCTCTGCACCACCGCGCGGTTGGGTGTGGTCTCGCCGCCCATGAACAGCGCGACGCCGACCATGCCCTCGTTGCCGACCACGGCGATTTCCGCCGAGGCGCCGTCTTCCATCACGTACAGCAGGGAGACGATCGAATCGGTGGGGAAGTAAACATGCTGCAAGCTGCGCCCGGACTCGTAGAGCACATGCCCCAAGGGCATCGGCACCAGTTCCAGGCGCGGGAACACCCTCTCCCTGGCTTCCACCGGCAGCGCCCAGAGCAGATGATTCTGTTGCGGCAGGTGAGTTTCGTCCATGCGCCCTTTCCCGTTGAGCTGCCGTGGGGGCAATCCCCCCGCAAATTCATAGGGGATGCGCGCCGGCTTGGCGACACTCTAGGCGCATTTGCCTGGACCCGCATGTACGTTGCCGCACACAGTACCCGCGCCACTTAGGCGGCGGCCCGGGGGCTACCGGGCCGCCGCCGTCACGCGGACTCCTACTCGCTCTCCAGCTCGATCTTGCCGGCGAGCAGCACCGCGCCGTTCAAGCTGCCCTTCACCTCGCAGCGCTGGCCGTTGCGATCGGCGCCGAAGAACGCCGCCTCGCTGCTGGCCTGGTCGCCTTCCTCGTAACGGGTGCTGGCGTTCACCTGCACCGTGGTGCCATTGAGCACGAAGCTCTTGGCGCCGGCGTCAAAGCCGCTGATCTCGCCCTTGAGCTCCTGCCCGCCGCTGCTGCCCGAGCCGCCGCCGCTGCCGGACTTGAGCTCGACCTTCACCGCATAGCTGCGGCCAGAAACCTGGCGAGTGCTGTCGAACTTCACTTCCACGAAGCCGCCGTTCTGCAGCTGGTCGAAGCTCACGGCGCGATCGTCGCGCTCGATCACGGTGGAATCATCGGCGTAGTAGCCGGCGCTGCCGACCTCGAAGGTCCGCGCCATCGCATCGACCGCCGCGAGCGCGCCCTTGACCTCGCCGTCGGCGGCACCGGAGCCGGCGTTGCGGTGCTTGACCTCGACCTTGCTGGCGCGCAGCAGGTTGGCATCGTTGGCGTCGAAGCGGCCCTCGACCTCCACCCGCGCGCCTTCCACCAGCGTGCCGCTGAGACTGGCCTGGCTGTAGTCGACCACATAGCCGAGCAGGTTGAAGCGCCGCGCCGTGGTATCCAGGCCACTGAGCTGGGCTTCCAACTCGCCTTCGCCGCTGCGCTCGCCGCTGGCGCGGGATTCCACCTCGACCTTGCGGGCGACCAGGCGGCTGCCGCTGAGGCTGCCTTCGACCTCCGCCCGGACGCCGTTGGCCAGGCTGCCGCTCAGCGTCGCGCTGCCGTAGTCGACGCCCTGGCCGTCAATCAGGAAGCTCTTGGCCACGGTATCGAGGCCGCTCACCGGGCCGCGCAGCTCCACCTCGGAATAGCCGGCATCGCCGGCCTGCAACAGCTTGCGCTCGACACGGGTGGCGACCACCTGGCCATCGGCCTGGCGCTGGCCGGAGACCTCGACATAGTCGCCCACGCTCAGATCGGCCAGCGTCAGCGAGGTATAGCTGTCGTCCGGGTTGTCCTCGTAGATGCGGGTCAGGGCATCGACCAGCACGGTCTGCGAGTACAGCTCCAGCAGGCCGGCGGCGACGTCGACTCGCGACAGCGCACCTTTCACCTCGAAGCGCACCGCGACCTCCGACAACTGCACGGCGCCGTCAGCCTTGGCGCTGCTGGCGACGACGCGGGCCTGGATGACATCGCCGGGCTGCACGTCGTTGGCGCTGGCTGGTTTGCCGTTCTGGGTGACGCTGCCGCTGATGCTGGCCGGCAGGCCGCCAAAGGTCAGCGCCGTGGGCGTGCCGCCGACCACACCGGCCGCAGTCTTCGCCGGCGGCATCACCAGGCTGGCTCCGCTGGGGTCATTGCCGCCACCACAGGCGCCAAGACCAAGCGCCGCGATCGCGGCGAGAGATAGTTTTTTCATGTCTGCTCCAGAAAGAGCCGCATACCAGCGGCAGGCCGATACTGCCTGGACCCGCCTGTCTGAAACATTGCCGGAGCATGAATAGCTGTTCATCGGCCCTCAGCCGCCGACCGAAGGCCGCGGCTCGGCGAAGCGCCGGTAGAGGATGGGCAGCAGCACCAGGGTCAGCAGGGTGCTGCTGACCAGGCCGCCGATCACCACGATGGCGAGCGGCCGCTGAATCTCCGAGCCCGGCCCGCTGGCGAACAGCATGGGCACCAGGCCGATGGCGGTCATGCTGGCGGTGAGCAGCACCGGCCGCAGTCGGCGCAGCGCGCCCTGCACCACCACTTCCGCCAGCGGCAGACCTTCGGCCCGCAACTGGTTGAAGTAACTGACCAGCACCACGCCGTTGAGCACGGCGATGCCGAGCAGGGCGATGAAGCCCACCGAGGCCGGCACCGAGAGGTATTCGCCGGACACCGCGAGCGCCAGCACGCCGCCGATCAGCGCGAAGGGGATGTTGCTGAGCACCAGCACCGCCTGCCGCAGCGAGCCGAACACGCCGAACAGGATCAGGAAGATCAGCGCCAGCGCCACCGGCACCACCAGCGCCAGGCGCTGCGCGGCGCGCTGCTGGTTCTCGAACTGCCCGCCCCAGCTCAGGCGGTAGCCGGCCGGCAGCGGCACCGCCTGCTGCACGCGGGCGCGTGCTTCCTCGACGAAGCTGACCAGGTCACGGTCGCGGACATTGGCGATCACCACAGTGTTGCGCTCGCCCAGCTCGCGGCCGATCTGCACCGGCCCGCTGACCCGCTCGATGCGCGCCAACTGGCCAAGGCTGAGCCGCTCGCCGTCCGGCAGTTGCAGCGGCAGCGCCGCGAGTTGCTCGGGCGACTGCGCGGCGCCAGAGGCGCGCAGCAACAGCGGATAGCGGCGGCCGTCCTTCTGGATCAACCCCACCGGCTCGCCCTCGATCTGCAGGCGCAGCAGCTCCGACAGCGCATCGACGCTCAGGCCGTGGCGCGCGAGCGCCTCGCCGTCGGGCAGGGCGCGCAGGTATTGCACACCCTCGTTGGCGAGGTAGTAGACGTCCTCGGCGCCGGCGACGGTGCGCAGGCTGTCGGCGATCTCCGCCGCCTTGGCGTTGAGCACCGCCAGATCGGGGCCGTAGAGCCGCACCGCCAGATCGCCGCGCACGCCGAGGATCAGCTCGGAGACGCGCATCTCGATCGGCTGGTTGAAGGCGTAGGCGACGCCGGGAAAATCCTTCAGCACCTCGCGCAGGGCGTCGAGGATTTCCTGCTTGGTCTGGAAGCGCCATTCGCTGCGCGGCTTGAGCGCGAAGAATGAATCAGTCTGGTTGAGGCCCATGGGGTCGAGGCCGATCTCGTCGCTGCCGGCGCGCGCCACCACCAGCTCCAGCTCCGGCACCCGCGCCAGCGCCGCCTTCTGGAACGCGGTGTCGATCGCCAGCGAGGCGTCGAGGTTGATCGAGGGCAGTTTCTCCAACTGCACGATCAGGCTGCCTTCGTCCATGGTCGGCATGAAGGTCTTGCCGATGCGGCCATAGATCACGCCGGTGACCAGCAGCAGCGCCAGCGCCGCCGCCACCACCGAGCGCGGTCGCGCCAGCGCCGCGACCAGCAGTGGCTGATAGAGCCGCGCCAGCTTGCGCGGCAGCCAGGGATCGTCGTGGCCGCTCTCGTTTAGCAGCCAGCGCGCCGCCAGCGGGATCACGGTCAGCGACAGCAGCAGCGAGCCGGCCAGCGCGTAGACGATGGTCAGCGCCACCGGCGAAAACAGCTTGCCTTCGAGGCCTTGCAGACTCAGCAGCGGCAGGAACACCAGGGCGATGATCGCCATGCCGGCCACCACCGGCACCGCTACCTCGCGCACCGCCTCCAGCACCAGCCGGGTCTTGTTGTGGTCCTGCACGGCGCCGCCGTGATCGCTCTCGTGCAGATGGGCGACGATGTTCTCCACCACCACCACCGCCGCATCCACCAGCATGCCGATGGCGATGGCCAGGCCACCCAGACTCATCAGGTTGGCGGTGAGCCCGCTGGCGCGCATCAGCACGAAGGTCCACAGCGCCGACAGCGGCAGCACCAGGGCCACCACCAGGGCGGCGCGCAGGTTGCCGAGGAACAGCACCAGCAGGATCAGCACCAGCACCACCGCCTCGCCCAGCGCCTTGGCGACGGTATTCACGGCTTTGCCGACCAGCTCGCCGCGGTTGTAGAAGGTGACGATGTGCATGCCCTCGGGCAGCCGCGGCCGCAGTTCGTCCAGACGCGCCTGCACCCCGGCCACCAGCTCGCCGGCATTGGCGCCACGCAGGCCCAGCACCAGGCCCTGCACGGTTTCACCCTCGCCGTTGCGGGTGACGCCGCCCATGCGGGTGAGCGCGCCCAGGCGCACCTCGGCGACGTCGCGCACGCGCACCAGGGCACTGCCCTCGGCGCGCAGCACCAGATTGCCGATGTCGTCCAGCGACTCCAGCCGCCCCTGCACCCGCACCAGCAGCGCCTCCTCGCCCTCGTTGACGCGACCGGCGCCGTCGTTGCGGTTGAAGCGCTCCAGCGTGGCGCGCAGTTCGTCGAGGCTGAGCCCGGAGGCGGCCAGACGCGCGGGATCGGGCACCACCTCATAGGCGGTGGCGCGCCCCCCCAGCACGTTGACGTCGGCGACGCCGGCGACCGTGCGCAGCGCCGGCCGGATCTGCCAGTCCAGCACCTGCCGGCGTTCGGCCAGCGACTGCGGGCCTTCCACCGTGAACATCAGCATCTCGCCCAGCGGCGTGGTGATCGGCGCCAGACCGCCGCTGGCGTTCGCCGGCAGCGAACCCCAGATCGCGTTGAGCCGCTCGGCGACCTGGCTGCGCGCCCAATAGATGTCGGTGCCGTCGGCGAAGTCGAGGGTGATGTCGGCCAGGCCGTACTTGGTGGTGGAACGCAGCATGGTCTGGCTGGGCAGGCCCAGCAGTTCCAGCTCGACCGGCGCGGTCACCCGGGTCTCCATCTCCTCCGGCGTCATGCCGGCGACCTTGACGATGATCTTCACCTGCGGCGCGGAGACGTCGGGGAAGGCGTCGATCGGCAGGCGGTGAAAGCTATAGCCGCCGGCCACCACCAGAACCAGGGCGGCGAGCAAGGCGAGCAGCGGTCGCGTCAGCGCCGCGCGGGTAAGCGCAAGCAGCATGGCTATTCGCCTCCGCCGTGGCCCTGCCAGGCGCCCTTGAGCGCCACCGTGCCGCTGACCGCGACCTGGCTGTCGGCGCTCAGCTCGGCACGCAGGCTCAGTCGCTCACCGTCCTGCGCGAGCACCGTCACCGGCAGCACCCGGAAGCCCTGCGCCTCGCGCAGGAATACCACCGCGCCACCGGCATGGCGGCTGACCGCGCTGGCCGGCAGGCTCCAGGCCGGCCCCTCGCCGCCGAGCAGGCGCTGCACCTTGAGCCACTGGCCAGGCCGCAGATCGCCGGCCGCCGCCGGCAGCGTCGCGCGCACCGGCAGGGTCTGGGTGCTGCTGCTCGCCGCCCAGCCGACCTGCCGCACGCTGGCCTCGCGGCCATCGGGCAGGCGCAGGCGCTCGCCCGCCACCGGCGCCGGCTCGGCGACCGGCCATTGCAGCTCCAGCATCAGCCGGCGCGGGTCGATCAGCCGCAGCAGCGGATCGGCCTCGGCCAGGCGCTGCCCCGGCCGCGCCAGACGCTCGACCACGGTGGCGGCAGACGGCGCGCGCGCCAGCACCCGGCCCTGGCTCGCCTCGGCGGCGCTCAGACCCTGCAGGCGCAGGCGCATGCGGATGGCGGCCAACTGGCTCTCGGCCTGCAAGGCGGCCTGCTCGCTGGCCTGGGCGCGGCGGGCGGCGATGATGCCCTCGCGATGCAATTGCTGGTCGCGGTCGCTGTCGGCGCGCGCCAGCCGCGCCGCCGACTCCGCCTGCGCCAGCTCGGCGGCGAGTTGCGGGGCCTCGGGGCTGCGCAGCTCGGCGAGCACCGCACCGGCGGCGACCGCCTCGCCCTCGGCCACCGGCAGGCGCACCAGCACGCCGGCGGCGGGCGCGGTCACCACCCATTCGGCCTCGGGCGCCGGCACCACCTGCGCCGACAGCCGCGTACCGGCGGCTTGGTCGAGTCGCCGCGGCCGCTCCAGGCGGATGCCCAGGCTCTGGATCTGCGCGGCGCTGATCGCCAACGTCTCCGGCGCGGCCCGCGCCGTTGCCGGCAGGGCAAGACAGACGCCCAGCAGCAAGCCGCTGGCGTAGCAGGAAATCAGAAAGGGAACGGGAACTCTCACGGCAACACTCCATGAACCTGGTTGTAGCGGGCGATGGCGCGGGCCAGCGCCAGTCGCGACAGTTGCTGGACGCGCCCGGCTTCGGCGGCGCGGACTTCGCTGAGCAGGCGCTCGACTAGGGCGCTCTCGCCCAGTGCGTAGGCGCGGCGCGCCAGCGCCAGCTCCTGGCTGGCGAGCGCGTAGCGGCCCTGGCTGTCGGCGAGCGCCACCTCGCGCGCGTGCAACTCGTGCTCGGCCTCGTGCTGCGCCAGTTCCGCCTCCTGCTGCTGGCGGCGCAGCTCGTCGGCGGCGCGTGCCGCCTCCAACTCCAGCGGCGCCAGGCGCGCCTCCCGGTGACTGCCGCCACCGAAGGGCAGGCTGAGCTGGGCGGAGAGGCTGTCGGTGGTATCGGCGCCGTCCTGCTGATCCTGGCGCAGGCCCAGCAGCAAGCGCGGCGCGCCGGCGCCCTCGCGGCGGCCGGCGGCGAGCGCGGCTTCGGCCTGGTCCCTGGCCGCGCGTGCCGCCAGCAAGGGCAGGTAATCGCCCGGCGTCGCGGTGACCGGCTCGACCCGTTCGGCGGGCAAGGCCGACAGGCCGGTCAGCACCCGCCAGGCGAAGTGCCGGTCGGCCAGCACCACCTCGGCTTCGTGCACCGCCGCCTCGCGCTCGCGACGCAGGCCCTCGGCGCTGAGCACCTCGGCTGGCGCGGCGTCACCGGCGGCGACCCGGGCCCGCACCTCGGCTTCCAGTTGCCGGAAGGAGTCCAGTTCCGCCTGCGCCAGGTTCAGGCGCTCGCTCGCTTCGCGCAGCTCCCAGTAGCGCTCCCGCACCAGACCGGCGAGCCGCCAGCGGTGCAGGCGCGCGGCCTCGCCAGCCAGCGCGCGACTGGCACCGACCTCGCCGGCCAGGGCCTGGCGCTGGCCGGGTCGCCACAACGGCAGCTCGAAGCCGAACTCGGCCTCGCTAAGCCCCTGGCGGGTCTGCCAGCGGTCGCTGAGGTAGCGCAACTGGGCGCTGGGGGCGCCGGCCAGCCAGCTCCCGGCGCGCTGTCGATAGGTGTCGGCCAACCCGGCCTGCGCGGCGACCAGCGCGGCGCCCGGCGCGCGCGCCAGCGCCGCCTCGAGCACGCCGGCCAGGCTCAAGTCCGCATCGGTCTCGAGCACCAGGCGCTCCTCGGCCTCGTGGTCGGCGGGGCTCTGCGCCCACGCCGGCGCGGCCAGGGCCATCAGCAGGATCAGCAGCGTGCTGGGGAGTTGCCTGGAAAACATATCTGCCGCTCGGCCGAAGTATGGCGATTACCTTCGGCAATCGAGCCTTGCCGGAGCATGTCCGAAGCATGAACAAACGTTAATGTTGCGGCCATCATCCGGTTAGGAGCAGGCACCTAGGCTGCACCGCCATGACCCAGAGTCCAGTCCCCAAGGAGACCGTCATGACCGACCTCAAGCCTCGCGGCGCCAACCTGCGCTACAGCCACGCCGTGCTGGCCTTGGCGGTGCTGCACCAGTTGATCGGTTCGGAGTGGATGTCCAAGCCCTGGCGCTTCAAGGAAGCCAGCGCCTGGCAGATCCAGTTGTACGAACTGCACGAGTGGACCGGCCTGGCCGCCAGTCTGCTGCTGGTGCTGCTGATCTGGAGCCTGTGGCGCCGCTATGGCGCCGACACTCTGGCCCGCTTCCTGCCCTGGCTGAGCGGTGTCGGCCGTGGCGCGCTGGCCGGCGAGCTGCGCGGCCTTCTGGACGGTCTGCCGCGACTGCAAGCGCCTGACGCCAGTCAGACCCGCGTGCTGGCGGCGGCGGTGGAGGGCCTGGGCGTGCTGACCCTGCTGTTCTTCGCCAGCACCGGCGTCGCCATGTGGCTGCTGGAAGACCAGCTCGAGTTGATGCACGAGATCGGCAGCATCCACGAATGGGGCGCACTGCCCTTGCAGGCCTACCTCGCCGGCCACGCCGGCATGGCCCTGATCCACGAATGGCGTGGCGAAGGCCTGCTGCGCCGCATGTTCCGGGGAGCCTGAGGCCATGCGCATTCTGGTGGTGGAGGACGACGCCGAGATCGCCGGCTTTCTGCTGAAAGCACTGCGCGAGGCCGGTCATGTCGTCGAGCATGCGGCCGACGGCCGCCAGGGCCTGTTCCTGGCCACCGGCGAGGCCTACGACGCCATCGTGCTCGATCGCCTGCTGCCGATAATGGACGGCCTGGCCATGCTCGCCGCGCTGCGCGCCACCGGCTCGCGGGTGCCGGTGCTGATCCTCTCCGCGCTCGGTCAGGTCGACGAGCGCATCAAGGGCCTGCGCGCCGGCGGCGACGACTATCTGGTCAAGCCCTTCGCGATGGCCGAGCTGCAGGCCCGCCTGGAGGCGATCACCCGTCGCGGCCTGCTGCCATCGGCCGAGAGCCGCCTGCGCGTCGCCGACCTGGAACTCGACCGCATGGCGCATGTGGTCAAGCGCGGCGGCGAGGTCATCACGCTCAAGCCGCAGGAATACCGGGTGCTGGAATTCCTGATGCGCCACGCCGGCCAGGTGGTGACCCGCACCATGCTGCTGGAAGGTGTCTGGGACTATCACTTCGACCCGCAGACCAATGTCATCGACGTGCACGTCTCGCGGCTGCGCGCCAAGGTCGATCGCGAACCCTGGACGCCGCTGATCCACACCCTGCGCGGCTCCGGCTATTGCCTGCGCGAGCCACAATGAGATGCTGTGGGGGATGAAGCTCAGACTCTCCACCTCCGCCCGCCTGACTCTCGCCAACAGCGCCCTGCTGGCGCTGAGCTTTGGTCTGCTGCTGCTGTTCATCACCTGGCTGGCCGACCGCTTCATGGTCAGCCATGTCGAAGAGAGCGTCGATGCCGAGTTGCACATCCTGCAAGCCGAGGAGTACATCGATGGCCGCCGCGGCGTCGAGGCGCTGATCGAGCAGCGCCTGCGCAACGGCACGCCCAATCACGACCGCCTGTACCGGCTGGAAAGCGCCAAGGGCCGGAAGCTGGCCGGCAATGTCGATGTCTGGCCGGCCGTCACCCCCGAGGCCGAGCAGGTATTCCGCCTGCCCAGCCGCAAGTATCCCGGGCAGACCCGGGTGGTGGCCGAATGGACCCGGCTGGCCGACGGCAGCCGCCTGCTGGTCGGCTATGACGAGATCGAGATCGCGCAGGTGCGCAGCGACATCCGCCGCGCCGCGCTGTGGAGCCTGGGGGCCATGCTGCTGATCTCGCTCACCGCCGGCCTGCTGCTGACCCGCGCCGCGCTGCGGCCGGTGGAGGCGATCCGCGCCGCGGCGCAGAAGATCATCGCCGGCGACCTGCGCCACCGGGTGCCGGCGCGCCCGGATGGCGACGAGTTCGATCGCCTGGGCGAGACGCTCAACGCCATGCTCGAGCGCATCAACGCGCTGATCGCCTCGGTGCGCGGCGCTACCGACAACATCGCCCACGACCTGCGCTCGCCGCTCACCCGCCTACGCTCGCGCCTGGAGGCGGCACTCGCCAGTCCGCCGGCCGCCGCCGAGCTGCCGGCCTGGATCGAGCGCCACCTCGCCGACCTCGACCAGGTGCTGGCCACCTTCCAGTCGCTGCTGCGCATCGCCACCGTCGAGTCCGGCCTGCTGCGGCAGGAATTCGAGGCCTGCGACCTCGCCCAGCTGGCGCAGGACGCCGCCGACTACATCGAGCCGCTGGCCGAGGAAAAGCAGCAGCGCCTGCAGCTGGACCTGCTGCCGGGTCCGCCGCTGCGCGGCCACCGTCACCTGCTGTTCCAGATGCTGGTCAACCTGCTCGACAACGCCGTCAAGTACAGCCCGGCCGGCGGCCTGATCCGCCTCAGTGCCCGCCCCGAGGCGCACGCCTGGGTGCTGGAAGTCAGCGACGCCGGCCCGGGCATTCCGGCCGGCGAGCGCGAGCGGGTGTTCGAGCGCCTGGTTCGGCTGGATGCCTCGCGCCACGAACCCGGCCTGGGCTTGGGCCTGTCGCTGGTGCGCGCCATCGTCGACCTGCACCAAGGCCAGGTGGCGGTGCTCGACCAGCAGCCCGGCGCCCGGGTACGGGTGCGGTTGCCGCTGGTGGTCTGAACCTAGTGCCGCTTCAGGGCATCGGCCAGCGCCGCGCCCAGCGAGCCCTGCGGTGCCGGCGTCGCGCGCGGCGGCTTGCCGCCCGCGCGCGAGGGTGGAGCCCCACGGCCGCGAGAGTCGCCCCTGGCCTCACCCGCCGTCGGCGCGCGACTGCTGGCGCTGCCGTCGTCCTTCTTCATCGACAGCGCGATGCGCTGGCGCTTGAGGTCCACTTCCACCACCCGCACCTTGACGATCTGGCCGGCCTTCACCACCTCGTGCGGGTTCTTCACGAACTTGTCGGAGAGCTGCGAGACGTGCACCAGGCCATCCTGATGGACGCCGATGTCGACGAAGGCCCCGAAGGCGGCGACGTTGGTGACGGTGCCTTCCAGCACCATGCCCGGCAGCAGATCCTTCAGCTCGTTGATGCCCTCGGCGAAGGCCGCGGTGCGGAATTCCGGGCGCGGATCGCGGCCGGGTTTTTCCAGCTCGCCGAGGATGTCGCGCACCGTCGGCAGGCCGAAGCGCGCGTCGGCGAACTGCCGCGGGTCGAGCTGCTTGAGCGCGGCGCTGTCGCCCATCAGGGTCTTCAGCTCGCGGCCACAGGCGGCGACGATACGGCGCGCCAGCTCGTAGGCCTCGGGATGCACGGCGGAGGCATCCAGCGGCTCGGCGCCGTCGCGGATGCGCAGGAAGCCGGCGCACTGCTCGAAGGTCTTCGGCCCCAGGCGCGACACTTCCAGCAACTGCTTGCGGCTCTGGAAGGCACCGTGCTGGTCGCGGTGGAAGACGATGGACTCGGCCAGCGAGCTGCCCAGGCCGGAAACCCGCGCCAGCAGCGAGGCGGAGGCGGTGTTGAGATCGACGCCGACCGCGTTCACCGCGTCTTCCACCACCGCATCCAGCGACTTCGCCAGCCGGTACTGATCGACATCGTGCTGGTACTGGCCGACGCCGATCGACTTGGGGTCGATCTTCACCAGCTCGGCCAGCGGGTCTTGCAGGCGGCGGGCGATCGACACCGCGCCGCGCAGCGAGACGTCGAGCTGCGGGAACTCCGCCGCCGCCAGCTCCGAGGCCGAGTACACCGAGGCGCCGGCCTCGCTGACCACCACCGTGCGGGGGCGCGGCTCGGGCAGCGCCGGCAGCAGCTCGGCGACCAGCTTCTCGGTCTCGCGGCTGGCGGTGCCGTTGCCGATGGCGATCAGTTGCACGCCGTGCTGCTTGATCAGCCGCGCCAGCTCGGCCTGCGCGCCGCGCACGTCATTGCGCGGCTGGAAGGGATAGACGGTGGCGGTCTCCAAGAGCTTGCCGGTGCCGTCGACCACCGCCGCCTTCACGCCGGTGCGGATGCCCGGGTCCAGGCCCAGCGTGGCGCGCGAACCGGCGGGTGCGGCCAGCAGCAGATCCTTGAGATTGCGCGCGAACACCTCGATGGCCTCCGCCTCGGCGCGGGCGCGCAGCTCCATCATCAGATCGACGGTGAGGCTCAGCGACAGCTTCACCCGCCAGCACCAGCGCGCCACCTCCTGCAGCCAGGCATCGGCGGCGCCGGCCTCGGCGCGGATGTGGTGCTGCTCGGCGATCATCCGCTCCACCGGCTTGACCGATGACGGGTCGTCGGCGTCGATCTCCAGATCCAGCATCAGGATCTCTTCGTTGCGGCCGCGCAGCATCGCCAGCGCGCGGTGGCCGGCGACCCGCGCCCAGGGTTCGGCGTGGTCGAAGTAGTCGGAATACTTGGCACCCGCCTCGGCCTTGCCCTCCATCAGCCGTGAGCGCAGCACGCCGCGATCACGCAGGTACTGGCGCAGGCGGCCGAGCAGGCTGGCGTCTTCGGCGAAACGCTCGCTGAGGATGTCGCGGGCGCCTTCCAGCGCCGCCTTCACGTCGGCCACCTCGCCCTGCACGTAGGCGGCGGCGGCTTCCGTCGGCACTTGCTTGCGGTCGCTGTAGAGCAGGTCCGCCAGCGGCTCCAGGCCGCGCTCGCGGGCGATCTCGGCGCGGGTGCGGCGCTTGGGCTTATAGGGCAGATACAGGTCCTCGACCTCGGCCTTGCTGCTGGCGGCGAGCAGCTGCGCTTCCAGCGCCTCGCTGAGCTTGTCCTGGCCACGAATCGACTCGATCACCGCCGCGCGGCGGTCTTCCAGCTCGCGCAGATAGCCCAGGCGCTCTTCCAGCCGGCGCAACTGGGTGTCGTCGAGGCCGCCGGTGATCTCCTTGCGGTAGCGGGCGATGAACGGCACGGTGGCACCCTCGTCGAGCAGCGCCACCGCCGCCTCCACCTGCCGGGGCTGGGCCGCGATCTCGCCGGCGATGGTGCGCAGGATCTGGGTACGGACGTCGGCGGCAGCGGTCATGGGGTCGCAGAGGCGGTTGCAGGCGGCCGGCGACGATACGGGCTGGCCGCCGCGAATCCAAGCCTGGATTTCAGTTCAGAGCGAGTCCGCCAGCAGCGCCGCCAGGCGGTTGAGGTGCTGCTCGCTGGGCACCGCCACGTAGCGGGCGATGCGCGCGCAGTCAGCGGCGGACTGGAAGCGCTGACACCAGACGATGCAGGTGCGGCCCTCATGGGCTTCGAGGTCGATGCTCAGGTCGAACGGCGGGCCGGACAGGTGCCGCAGCACGATGCGTCGCGCCGGCAGCAGCTCCACGAAGCGGCTCTCGTTGGGGTAGTGGCTTCCATCCGGGCCGTGCATCACGTAGCGCCAGATGCCGCCCGGCCAGGGCTCGAACTGCTGGAAGCTGCTGCGGAAGCCCTGCGGCCCCCACCAGCGCGCCAGACGGCCGGGGTCGGCGAAAGCGGCGTAGACCTGCTCCGGCGTGGCCTCGAGCAGGCGCGAACTGAGGAGTTCGCAGTCGCTCGCGTCGATTGCCGGGATGAGGCTCATGCCGCTCCTCCGCGCGAATACCGAAGGCTGGGGCGCAAAGCTTAGCCGGACTCGCCGGCCTTGCGTAGCCGGCGGGTTTTGATTGCCCCCTGGCTGGCAGCGGGCCGGGGCGGCATGCCTACACTGTCGGCATGGATGCCTCGCCAGCTGCCGTCCCCCACCCGCACCAGCGCCCTGCCGGCGCCGTTCGGCGCTGGTTGCTGAGGCTGGCCGCCAGCCTGGGCGTGCGCGACCCCGGCCGGCCGGCCGAATGGGGCCTGCGGCTGGTGCTGCTGCCACCGGAAGCCCGACCTCCGCTGCCGGCACCGCTGGCCCGGGGACTGGCCTGGCTGGGAACGACCGCCGCGCGCGGACTGGCGGTGCCGGCGCCGCGCCGCTGGCGCGACTGGTGCGCGGCGCTGCTGCTATCGCGGCCGATGCCGGAGTTCCCGGCGCCCCTCCCCGGCACCTGGCGGCCGGGCTTCCTCGCTCCTGCCTACTGGCTGGCGGAACCCTGGCTCTCGCCCCTGCTATGGCCGCTGCGGCGGCTGCTGGCCAAGCTGGACCGCCTCGACTACCGCGCCGGCGGCGCGCGGCTGGAACAGCTGGTGCAGTCGGTGGAATCGCACCGGCGGCTGCGCGTCCTGCTGCTGTTGGTGAGCCTGCCGCTGGCCTTCATGGCGATCAGCACGCCGCTGGACCTGCCGCGCCAGTTCCTGTTCCTGGCCCTGCTGTGGGGCGCGGCGATGCTGGTGCGGCGCCTGCCCGGCGATGTGCCGACACTGATTCTGGTTGGCCTGTCGCTGATCGCCTCCGGCCGCTACATCTGGTGGCGGCTGACCAGCACGCTCGATCTCGAAGGCCCGCTGGCGCACTTTCTCGGCTACGGCCTGGTGGTGGCGGAGATGTACACCTGGCTGATCCTGCTCCTGGGCTATGTGCAGAACGTCTGGCCGCTCAAGCGCCAGCCGGTGCTGCTGCCGGCCGACAGCCGCCTGTGGCCGACGGTGGACGTCTACATCCCCAGCTACAACGAGCCGCTGAAAGTGGTGAAGCCCACCGTGCTGGCCGCCGCCAACCTCGACTGGCCGGCCGACAAGCTCAAGGTCTACCTGCTCGATGACGGCCGCCGCGAGGATTTCCGCGCCTTCGCCGCCGAAGCCGGGGTCGAATACCTGACCCGACCGGACAACCGCCACGCCAAGGCCGGCAACCTCAACCACGCGCTGGCCGAAACCCGCGGCGAGTACGTCGCCATCTTCGACTGCGATCACATCCCGACCCGCTCCTTTCTGCAGATGACCATGGGCTGGTTTCTGCGCGACCGCCGCTGCGCGATGCTGCAGACCCCGCACCATTTCTTCTCGCCCGATCCCTTCGAGCGCAATCTCGATACCTTCCGCCGGGTGCCCAACGAGGGCAGCCTGTTCTATGGCCTGGTGCAGGACGGCAACGACCTCTGGAACGCCGCCTTCTTCTGTGGCTCCTGCGCGGTGCTGCGCCGCGCGGCGCTGGAGGAGGTCGGCGGCATCGCGGTGGAAACCGTCACCGAGGACGCGCACACCGCGCTGAAGATGCACCGGCGCGGCTGGACCACCGCCTATCTCAATCTGCCGCAGGCGGCGGGGCTGGCCACCGAATCGCTGTCGGCACACGTTGGCCAGCGCATCCGCTGGGCACGTGGCATGGCGCAGATTTTTCGCGTCGACAACCCGCTGTTCGGGCCGGGGCTGAGCCTGTTCCAGCGGCTCTGCTATTCCAACGCGATGCTGCACTTCTTCCACGGCCTGCCGCGCCTGGCGTTTCTCACCGCGCCGCTCAGCTATCTGTTCTTCGAGGCGCACGTCATCACCACCTCGGCGCCGATGCTGCTGGCCTACGCGCTGCCGCATCTGATGCAGGCCAGCCTCGCCAACTCGCGCATCCAGGGCCAGTACCGGCACTCGTTCTGGGCCGAGGCCTACGAGACGGTGCTGGCCTGGTACATCGCCCTGCCCACCACCCTGGCGCTGCTCGCGCCGCGCGTCGGCAAGTTCAACGTCACCGTCAAGGGCGGGCTGGTGGAGCGCGCCTATTTCGACTGGCGCATCGCCGCGCCGTTCATGGTGCTGGCCCTGCTCAATCTCGCCGGCCTGGTGCTGGGTGTCATCCGCCTGCTCTGGTGGAACACCGAGGACGCCGGCACGGTGCTGATCAACCTCGCCTGGACGCTCTACAACCTGGTGATGGTCGGCACCGCGCTGGGCGTCTGCGCCGAGGCCCGGCAGGTGCGGCTGACGCCGCGCATCCGCATGTGGCTGCCGGCGGCGGTCCGGCTCGGCGACGGCGCCAGCCAGCGCTGCGAGGTGCGTGACTACTCGCTCAACGGCCTGGGCCTGTCGCTGGACAGCGAGCTGCCGCTGGAGCCCGGCGCGGCGCTGACCGTGAGCCTGTTCCACCGCGGCGGTCAGTACGACTTCCCGGCGCGGGTCAGCGACTGGAGCGCGCCGCGCCTGGGCGTGCAGTTTGAGCCGCTGAGCCTGCAGCAGGAGCGCGATCTGATCGAATGCACCTTCGGCCGCGCCGACGCCTGGCTGCAATGGCTGCCGCCCGACACCAGCGACCGGCCGATGGCCAGCATGCTGGAAGTGCTGCACTTCGGCCTGCGCGGCTTCTGGTATTTCCTGCGCAGCTTCGGCCGCGCCGCGCTGGTCTGGCGGCGACCGCTGGTGCCAGGCGAGGCCGACTCGGGCAAGCTCCTGACCGAGCGAGGCGGATAAAGCCATGGGCGTCTGGAGTTACTACTTTTTTCTCAAGCTCTTCCTCTACCTGGGGAAGTTCATCGGCTTTCACATCTGGCCGAATCTGGGCTTCGCGCTGGCCCTGGCCTGGCCGCTGGAGCGGCGCTGGCTGCGGGTGCTGCGGCAGGTGCTGGCGGTGCCGGCGGGCCTGGCGCTGCTCTACTACGACTCCTGGCTGCCGCCGTTCCAACGCCTCATCAGCCAAGCCGGCTATCTGCAGCAGTTCAGCTTCGCCTACCTGCTGGAGTTGCTGGGCCGCTTCGTGAATCCGCTGGCCCTGCTCGGCCTGGTGCTGCTGTTCGCAGCCTGGTGGCTACTGGGGCAACGCCTGCGCATGGGCACCTTCGCGGTGCTCGGCATCCTGCTGGTGCCGTTGAGCCAGCAACTGGGCCAGCAACTGAGCCTGCGACTGGCGCAGCCGGCAACCGCGCTCACCGCCGCGGCTCCCGCGACGAGCGCCGGTGGCGACGCGGCGACGGTAGCGACGGCGGTGACCGACACCCGCCCGGCCGACAGTGCCGAGTTGAACAGCGCGCTGGAAGACTTCTACCGCCGCGAGGCCGGCCGCCAGCTCAAGCTCAATGCCCCCGCCAGCCCGGCGGTGCCCTTCGACGTGATCTTCCTGCACATCTGCTCGCTGGCCTGGGACGACATGGACTACGTCGGCGAAAGCAAGCCGGCGGTGCTGGACCGCTTCGACATCCGCTTCAGCAACTTCAGCACCGCCGCCAGCTACAGCGGCCCGGCGGCGATCCGGCTGCTGCGCTCGGCCTGCGGCCAGACCAGCCATGCCGCGCTCTACAAGCCGGCGCCGGGCGAGTGCTATCTGTTCAACACGCTGGCGCAGGCCGGCTACCAGCCGCAGCTGCTGATGAACCACGACGGCCACTTCGGCGATTTTCTCGGCGATCTGCGCGAGGGCGGCGGGCTGAAGGTGCCGGCCATCGACAACCGCTCGGCGCCAGTGAAGATGCGCGCCTTCGACGACTCGCCGGTGTACGGCGATCTCGCCCTGCTCTCCGGCTGGCTGGCGCAGCGTCCGGCGGAAGGGCCGCCGGTGACGCTCTACTACAACAGCGTCAGCCTGCACGACGGCAACAAGGTGGTCGGCAGCCGTAGCGGCAATGTCCGCGACAACTTCCGCGAGCGGCTGCAATTGCTGTTCAGCGACCTCGGCCAGTTTCTCGACCAGTTGCAGGCCTCCGGCCGCAAGGCGGTGGTGGTGCTGGTGCCCGAGCATGGCGCCGCGGTGCGCGGCGACCGCATGCAGATTTCCGGTCTGCGCGAGATCCCCAGCCCGGCCATCGCCCTGGCGCCGGTGGCGGTGAAGCTGATCGGCCTCGCCGCCCCACCCAAGGACGGGCCGGTGACGGTAGGCGCAGCGACCAGCCTGTTCGGTCTGAGCAGCCTGGTGGCGCGGCTGGTCGAGCGCAGTCCGTATGGCACCGAACCGCCGGTGCTCGCCGACTATCTGCGTGAGCTGCCACAGACCGAGTTCGTCGCCGAGAACGACGCCACCGTGGTGATGCGCCTGCGCGGGCGCTACTACCTGCGCAGTCCCGACCAGAGCTGGGCCGAGTACAGCACCGAGCCCTGAAGCTTTTGTACAGCCACCGCTGGCACCGAGAAAGCTGATTGGCGACGGCACTCAGCCGCTACGTCCACCGGCGCGAAATGCGCTGTAGCGCCGCGCTTTTCAGCGCTCGGAATTGGGCCGCAAGGGCTGCGGCGGCACCAGCGGCCCCTCGGGCGCACCGTCCAGCCAGCGCCGCAGGTAGAGGTTGAACTGCAGGGGCTCGTAGAACTCCGAGCGGTCGAGGTCGGTGCGGCCGCCCAGCGCCCAGTGCGGGCTCAGGCGGTATTCCAGCGCCGCCGTCAGCGAGTAGCCAAAACCGCCGCCATCGCCGCCCGCGTACACCGCCGTCTCGCCAGTGGCGGCCAGGCGTGCGGCGGCCGCGGCCTGGAGATCGGGGCGGGTGGGGAAGAACAGCGAGTCGTCCTCGTGGGTGCGGGTGAGCACCGCCACCGCCTGCAACTGCCAGCTGAAGGCACGATGGCGGCCGCGCCAGTCCAGCGGCAGGCTCAGGGCGCTGCGCCGCTGCGGGCTGTAGTAGCCGCCCTGGCCGAAGCTGTAGTAGCGCAGGTTCTCGGCATAGCGCTGATGACTGAGCGTGAGGCCGAGATAGAGGCGCTGGTCGTCGCGGTTGAGCAGCTCCCAGTCGCCGCCCAGGCGCAGGTTCCACTGACGGTTGTCGGCCACCTGCTCGCCCTTGAGCGCGCTGAAACCTAGGCTGGCGAAGCCGCTCCAGCGCCGCTCGTAGCGCGCCAGCCGCAGGCCCAGGCCGCTGTTGCGCACGCCGCCCCAGACCTCGCCACTGAGCGGATCGCGGGCGCCGGCATAGGCGAGCAGGCTGCTGGTCAGCGGCCGGCGATAGGCTTCGACCGCGTAGTCGAACTGGCCCCAGTCGCCGCCATAGCGCAGGCCGCCGACCACATCCTCGACGAGGAAGCCCAGCGGCGTGCTGCCGATGTCGCCGCGCCAGGGGCCCTGGCTATAGCCGACGGTAGGCGCCCAGCCCTCGGCGGACTGCGAAACCCCGGCGTAGCCACTGGCGCTCGGCCCCACCGCCTGCAACTGGCCATAGGCTGCTGCGGCCTCGAACTCGGCGGGCAGGCGGCCGGCGTCCACCGAGACCGCATCCAGCTGCACTTCCAGCCGGCCCTCGCGACCCAGCGGCCCCTGATAGCGCAGCGGGAGCTGCTGGCCACGGTAGCGGGAAATGCCGGCGTCGCCGGGTTTGTCGACCAGGTCCAGCGCCAGCATCAGGCTGGACTCGCGCTGCGGCCGGGTGTCATCGAGCAGGGCCTCGCGCGCCGTCAGCAGCGCCGGCTGGCGCGGCGCCTCGCGCAGCGCGGAATCGAGGGTGGCGAAGGCGGCGCCGCTGTCGCCAGCCGCTTGCTGGGCCTGCGCCTGGCGGCGGGCGCGGCTGGCGACGAGCGCGGCGCGCTCCTCGGCGAGATCGGCGTCGGCCAGGGGCTCGGCGCGCAGCCGCGCCAGCAGGGCGTCCAGCTCGGTGTCGGCGTCCGGCGCGCGGTCGGCGGCGGCATCGAGCACGCCGCCCCAGGCCAGCAGCAGCTCCGGCGTCTCGCTGCGCGTCTCCAGATAGCGGCGCATGGACTCGCGGCCGCGCTCGGGCTGGCCGGCGGCGATCCAGGTCTGCGCCACCTCGGCCTGCAGGCGCGGGTCTTCGCCGGCGAGCGCGGTCGCACCTTCCAGCAGGGCCTCGCCGCTGGCCTGATCCTGTGCCAGCAGCAAGCGCTGGCCGGCGGCCAGCAGCGGCCGCATCTGCAAGCGGCTTTGCAGGCGCAGCACGCCCTCGCTGCGCTCGCCGGCGGGGATCCTGGCCAGCGCCGCCTGCGCCGCGCGCGGATCGAGCCCGGCCAGTAGCAGGGCCTGGGCGTAGTACATGTCGGCGCCGGGGGCGAGCTGCACGCCCGCCGCCATCCGCGCCCGCGCCGCTTCGCTGTCGCCCGCGCTCAGCTCCAGCCGCGCCAGCCGGTAGCGCAGCCAGGGATCTTCCGGTACCAGCGCCAGCGCCTGTTCGGCGGCCTTGCGCGCGCCGGCCAGATCGCCCCGCACCTGCGCCGCGCGCGCCTCGGTCTGCCAGGCCTCGATCTGCTCGGCACGGGTATCGGGCACCGGCGGTGGCTCCTGCAGCTGCGCCGCCAGCTGCAAGTCCAGCGGCGGTGCCGGCGGCGCCGGCGCCGGGGCGGCCGGCTCGGGACCGCTGCCCAGTTGCAGCGCCAGGCCGCTGGCATCGGGCGCGGCGGGTGCGGGTGCGGGCTCCGGCGCAACGAGCGGCTCGGTCTCCGCGGCAATGACTGGTGCGGGTGCAGCGGCTGGCGGCACCGGCTTGGTCGGCCCCGGCCGGGGTTTGGCCGGCACGGTGGCGGCGCGGCTGACCGGCGCGGCAGCAGCAGCGGGTTCGCTCGGGCGGCCGGGACTCGCCACTGCCGGCGCCTCTGGCACCGGCGCCGGCACCCGGCCCTGCCAGCGCGCCTGCAAGGCCAGCATCTGCTGATCGTCCGGCGCCAGCCGCAGATAGCGCGCCAGCATCTGCTGGTCGGCGGCGCTGCCGGGCTGCTCGCTGAGGCCATCGCGCCAGAGATCGAGCACCCGCCGCTGCGAAACATCGGGCCGGGCGCTGATCGCCTCCAGCCGCGCCAGACCGTCCGGCCGGGTGGCGGCGCGGCCCAGGTAATGGCGGGCGATGGCGATCTCGAACTCCGGTTCGCCGGGGTTCTCGCGCAACAGCCGCTGCAGGCCGGCCAGGCCCTCGTCGCGGCGGCCATCGACGCGCGCCAGCGCGCGGTAGTACTCGATGCCCAGCAGGCCGCCGGGCGCGCCGTCGGGGAACAGCTCGCGCATCCCCTGCATCGCCGCGTCGACCTCGCCGGACTGCAGCAGGCGGCGGACATTGGCCATGCGCATGCGGTCCTTGGTGGCGATGCGCTGGGCGTCTTCCAGCTCGCGCACCCGGCGGTCTGCTGGGTGGCTGGCGCGCAGCCGCTGCAAGACCTTGGCGGCGGCTTCCATCTGGTTGGCCTCCAGCTCCAGCAGGCCCAGTTGCAGCAGCGCCTCGGGATCATCGGGCGCCGACTGCAACAGCTTGTTGAGCGCGACGCGGGCGAGATCGGCGCGGCCATGCGCCTGCCAGGCGCGCGCCGAGGTCAGCAGCTCGCCCACCGCCGCGCCGGGTGGCGCCTGCGCCCAGGCCGGCGGCGCCGCCAGGCCCAGTAGCAGGCACAGGGCCGGCAGGCCGGTGCGGCTCATGTCGCCGCGATACGCCGTGCGGCGAGCCGCCGCAGATAACCGTAGACGCCGGCGGCGGCCAGCAGGGCGGCGAGCAGCACCAGCCCGACCACCAGCCAGGGATGCAGCGAGAACTGCAGCCACAGCCAGGTCAGCGGCGACAGCCGGCCGACGGCGTAGCTGCCATTGCCGCTGAACACGCTGATCTCGCTGCCGCGGATGACCGCGGTATCGCCACGGATGCGCGCCACCGCGCCCGGCGAGGCCAGCGCCGCCAGCACCGCCTGCCGCGCCGGCTCGCTGTTGTAGAGCAGGGCGACCACGCTGCGGCCACTGCGCGCCGGCGACTCGAAGCCGACCAGCGCGCCGATGGCGCCGCCGCTCTGGCTGCTGACGCCGCCTTCGCTGACTTCGGCGGCGTTGTCGCTGTCCAGGCCGCGACGGAACCACAGGCCGGCGCGCGCCAGCGGTCCGCTGCTGCTCGCCTCGCGCTCGATCACCGCCGGCAGGTTCTGCCGCCAGCGCTCCAGCAGCGGCTGGTTGCCGATCAGCAGCAGATCGCGGTCGTCCAGCTCGTCCAGCGCGTCGTCGCCGGCCAGCCGCAGGCGCAGGCCGGGCGCGCCAGTGATGCCGCCCAGGCGCCCGAGCAGCTGGAAGGCCGCCTCCAGATCGCCGTCGCTGGCCGGCGTCGGCAACAGCAGTGCGGTCTCGGCGAGATCGGCATAGCGGGTATAGGGATGGCCGCCGTTGGCGAACAGCCGCAGGTTGGGCATCAGCGCGTAGTGGTCAAAGCCGGAGACGTCGATGGTCGAGGCTTCCGGGTCCAGCGAGGAGCGCACCAGGTCGAGGCCGGAATCGCGGCAGGGGCCGGGCCGGTGGTAGTCGATCCCGAACTGGAATTGCAGGTTGTTGTCGGCGCCGAGCAGATAGGGCGGCACCCGCAGCACGCCACTGACCTCGCCCGGTTCGCCCGGCTTGAGCCGGAACGAGCTGACGATCTGCTTGTTGGCGCTGACGGTGAGCAGGGAGTTGTCGTCTTCCAGCGGCGGCGTGTAGCGGTAGCTGAGCTTCAGTGGCACGCCGCGACGGTTCCAGGTGAACAGATCCGGCGCCACCCGCACCCGCACATTGATCGGGCCGGGCGCATGGCCGAAGACCTGCAACTCGGAGAGATCCTGCACCAGCTCGCCGAGCCGCACCGGGCGATCGCCCGCCAGCCAGCGCGGCGCGTCGTTGGCCGGGCGGCGCTCCGGCAGCCGCACCGCCTTGACCTGGGCCACCGGGCCGCTGAGCAGGGTGGAGCCCAGCACCAGGCCGTTCACCGCCTGCTGCAGCTGCGCGGCGTCGCGGCCCTGCACCACCAGCAGCTGGCCGTAGGGGTCGGTCGGGTTCTTGAGCATGCGCAGGGTCGGCTGCTGCACCGTGGGCAGTTCCAGACCGGCCGGGCGCGCGTCGTTGGTGGCAAACAGCAGCGCATGGCCCTTGGGCAGCTGCCCGCGCAGCACCGGGAAGTAGGCGCCGCGATAGTCGGCCAGGGCGCCAAACCAAGTGGCGGCGACGCCGGCCGCCTCCAGCATCGGCAGGCTGGGCTTGGCTGGAAACACGAAGGGCAGTTGCAGGCGCTCGCTGTCGCGCTCGTCGAAGAACGGCGCCGGCAGACGGGCGAGATCGGGGCTCAGCTCCAGCGGCTGCAGGTTCAGCAGCAGTTCGCTGGCGCCGTTGATCGAGGCCCAGAGGCTGCTGTGCAGCGGGTCTTCGCAGCCGGTGGTGTAGTGGCCGATCAGCTGGATGTTGAGCTGGTTGTAGTCGGTGAAGAACTCGGCGGGCAGCTCGACCTCACTGGTCTGCTCGGCCCCATTGGTCTCGCGCGGCAGCGGCACCGTCGCCACCACCACGCCGTTGAGCTGGATCTTCAGATGCGAAAGCTCGGCCAGCAGCGCCGGCGAATAGCTGTAGCGCAGCCGCAGCCGCGCCTGCTGCACGGTCTGGTCCAGGCGCAGGCCGAAATTCCAGCTGTGCTGGCCTTCCACGCCCTTGATGGTCTCGGCGGGGTTGCCGCCCAGCTCGCTAAGCAGCAGCTGGCGCTCCTGCCCCGGCGCGCTGGCGGGCGCGGTGAGCTGCGGCGTGGCGACCGGCGACGGCACCACTGGTGCCGGGTTGGAAGTCGCAGTGGCAGCTGGAGTCGCCGCCGGCGCGGCGGGCAGCGCCAGGGCCGACAACACTGCCGCCAGCGCCAGCCGGCGCCTCATGCACTCACCTGCCGTGGCCCGGCCATGCTGCCCCGTACCCGCCTCATCCTGACTCCCCGCACTGGTGATTAACCGTTTGCAAACCGCAGCCTAGCGCACCGGGGGCGGCGGCGGGTATCCACTAGGGCCTGTTATCACTACGGGGGTCGGTTAGGCTGGCCGCCATCACGAGGATGTCCACCATGCGAATTCTGGTTTACAGCGCCCGCAGCTACGACCGCCGCGACCTGGCCGCGGCCAACCAGACGCGCGGTCACAGCCTGGAGTTCGTCGAAGCCCGGCTGGGGCCGGAAACCCTGCGGCTGGCGGCCGGCGTACCGGCGATCTGCACCTTCGTCAACGATCCCCTGGATGCGGTAACCCTGGGGCAGCTGCGCGCCGCCGGCACCGAGCTGATCCTGCTGCGCTGCGCCGGCTACAACCAGCTCGATGTGCAGACCGCCGAGCGCCTGGGCCTGACGGTGCTGCGGGTGCCGGCCTACTCGCCCCACGCGGTCGCCGAGCACACGGTGGGCCTGATCCTGACGCTCAACCGCCACCTGCACCGCGCCTACAACCGAACCCGCGAGAACGACTTCCGGCTCGAAGGCCTCGAAGGCTTCGATCTGGTCGGCAAGACCGTCGGGGTGATCGGCGCCGGCCGCATCGGCGCGGTGTTCGCGCGGATCATGCGCGGCTTCGGCTGCCAGGTGCTGATCCACGATCCGCTCGGCGTGCCGCCGGCCCTGCTCGCCGAGGGCGCGATCGCCAGCGCGCTCGACCCGCTGCTGGCGGAAAGCGATGTGGTCTCGCTGCACTGCCCGCTGACGCCGGCCACTCATCATCTGATCGGCGCCGCCGCGCTGGCGCGGATGAAGCCGGGCGTGATGCTGATCAACACCAGCCGCGGCGCCCTGCTCGATACCGCGCTGGTGATCGAGGCGGTGAAGTCCGGCCGCATCGGCGCGCTGGGCCTGGATGTCTACGAGCAGGAGGGCGATCTGTTCTTCGAGGATCTGTCGTCGACCATCGTCACCGACGACGTGTTCCAGCGCCTGCTCACCTTCCCCAACGTGGTCATCACCGGCCACCAGGCCTTCTTCACCCGTGAGGCGCTCGCCGCCATCGCCGAGACCACGCTGACCAATGCCGACGACTACCTCGCCGGCCGCGCCGCGAGCAGCGGCAACCGGGTGGATTCCTCGCTGCTGCGGCCGGCGCCGATTTGAGGCCGAGGCGGCTCGGCTAGAGCACGCCGCTGTCGCGCAGCCAGCAGTACGCCGCGTAGGCGAGGCCGGCGAAGTAGAGACTTCCAAAAATGCGCTGGTTGTTGCGCGCCAGCCAGAGCGGAAGATAGATGTCGAAGTTGGCGCGGCGGTCCTCGGTGTAGCGCGCCGCCAGCGCGGTGAGCGGGCAGCGCAGGCGGTTGACGGCCAGCACCAGCACTTCCAGCGCGACCACGCCGGCCAGCAGCGCCGCCAACCGCTGCGCGCCCAGCCAGGCCGCGAACGGCAGGGCCAGCACGCAGCCGGCGAAGAAAGCCCAGATCAGCGTGTGCGCCAGCTTGATGGCGCGCAGCTTGGCGACGGCGCTCATGCGCCCGCCACCGCCCGCTGCAAGAGCAGCAGGCGCAGGTCGAACTCGATCTGGTGGTAGTCCGGCAAGAGGTGCTCGCAGAGCTGGTAGAAGGCCTTGTTGTGCGCGCGCTCACGCAGGTGCGCCAGCTCGTGCACCACCACCATTTCCAGAAACTCCGGCGCGGTGGACTTGAACAGGCTGGCGATGCGGATCTCGGCCTTGGCCTTCAGCCGCGAACCCTGCACCCGCGAGACGCTGGTATGCAGGCCGAGCACGTTCTGGATCACATCCATCTTGTTCTGCCAGAGCACCTTGTGCACCGGCGGCGCGCTGCGCAGCTGCGCCTGCTTGATGCCCTGCACGTAGTCGTAGAGCGCGGCATCGCTCTGGATCGCATGCTGGCCGGGATACTTGCGCGCCAGATGCTCGCCTAGCCGGCCTTCCCGCAGCAGGCCGCGCACCTGTGCCTGCACGCTCTCGGAATAGGCGCCGAGATAGGCGCGGAGCTGGCGCTCCAGCAGCGCCGGCTCGACCCCCGAGCTCATCGACTCAGCCGGTGGCGGCGGCATGCACGCGGATGCGCATACCGTCGCAGACCACCACCTGACCGGCGCGGATCTTGGCGGTCTTGCGCGACTCCGGCTGGCCGTCCACCGACACCAGGCCCTCGGCCACCAGCAGCTTGCCGGCACCGCCACTCTCGCAGAGGCCGGCCAGCTTCAACAGCTGGTTGAGTTCGATGTAGTCGGCGTCCAGGGTGAAATCGAGCTTGGTCATGACGAGAAACCGGCGGATGTGGCCGCCATGGTAACGGGCGCGCGGCGCCGGGCCGCGCTATTTCGGCGGCGCGGGCGGCTCGTCGAGATGGAAGAAGCCGCGGATGCGCCGCAGCAGGCTGTCGGGATGCGGCGCCGGGCTCGCGGCCCGTGCCTCGGCGTTCGCCACCGCCTGCGACAGGCCGCTGGCGCGGGCGGCGAGCACTTGCGAGATCGCCTGCGCCAGCGCCGGCCTGGCGCGCAGGATGCTCTCGAAGCCGGCCTTGTCCAGGCGGTAGCACTCGACCTCGCTGCGCGCGATGACCGTGGCCGCGCGCGGCTCGCCGGTCATCATGCCCATCTCGCCGAACACCGTGCCGGGGCTGAGCAGCGCCACCCGCTGGCGCGCGCCGCCATTGGCCTCGTGCCAGACCTCGGCCTCGCCGGCGATCAGCAGATACAGCCAGTGGGCGACCGCGCCCTGGCGGGTGATGACGCTACCGGCGGCGAACGGGGTGCGCACCAGATGGCCGGCCAGGGCCTCCAGTTCCGCCGCGGTGAGCTGCGAGAACAGCTCCACGCCCTGCAGCGCCCGCACCCGGGCGGCGAGCTGCTCCTCACGCAGCCGCGCCGCGCGGGCCTCGTCTTCGGCGATGCGGTGGATCACCGTGGTCGGCAGCGCCAGGGCGATGCCGGCGCGCTCCAGGGCGGCCAGCAGATGCACGCGCACCCGGCTGTCGGTGAGATCGTCGCATTCGGGGTCGGCCAGCCAGTAGCGCAGCGCATAGCGACGCAGGCCGGGGCCCAGCTCCATGAGCAGGCATTGCGGCGCCGGCTCGGCGCAGACCTGAGCCAGCTCGGCGCCGGCCAGGGCCTGCTCGGCGACCGCGATCACCTGGGCCGCCGGCGTCTCGTAGCCGACCTCGAACCAGATCCAGCGCCGCCAGCGCAGCGCCTGGCTGTCCGGATTGCCGATCACCGCGTAGCGCGACTTCATCAGCGCGCTGTTGGGCACCACCACGGTCTCGCCGTTGCGGGTGCGGATGGCGGTATGGCGCCAGCGGATGTCGATGACGCGGCCGGAGAGCTCGTCGAGCTTCACCCAGTCGCCGATGGCGAGCGAGTCGTCCAGCTCCAGGAACAGGCCGCCGAGCACATTGCCGAGCGTGTCCTGCATGGCGAAGGCGAGCACCGCGGTGATGATCGCCGAGGTGGTGACCAGGCTGGCGAGATCGACGCCGGCCAGCCGCAGTTGCAGCAGGCCCCAGGCGGCGTAGGCGGCGATCAGCGCCACGTCCTCGACGATCCGCGGCGGCGCCAGGCCACGGCGGCGCAGCAGCACGCGGAACAGCGCCAGCCCGACCAGACGGATCACCGCAAAGCCGGTGGCGACCAGGGCGGCGCCGTGCGCCAGCGTGCCGGCACGCACCAGCCCCAGAGCCACCACCAGGGCCGTCACCAGCTCCAGCAGCAGGCATAGCGCCAGCGCCACCAGGCTGTGCCGCAGCGCCGCCCGGTCGGCGGGCGCGGCGCGCCCGAGCGTCAGGCCGGCCAGCGCGCCGACGATCAGCAGATACGGCAGCTCGGCGCGCCAGAACAGCGCCCAGGCGGTGTTCGCGAATGAGTCCATGCGCCCGTCGGCGCGGCGCGCGCCTCAGCGCGCGTCCAGCGCCGCCTCCAGGGAGTCCACCAGGGCCGAGAGGATCTTCACCCGGGCGTGATACTTGTCATTGGCCTCGACCAGCACCCAGGGCGCCTGCGCGGTGCTGGTGCGCTCGATCATGTCGGCCGCGGCAAGCTGGTAGGCATCCCATTTCTCCCGGTTGCGCCAGTCCTCGGGGGTGATCTTGAACCGCTTGAAACGGGTCTGCTCGCGCTGCTTGAAGCGTCGCAGCTGCTCGGCTTTCGAGATCTGCAACCAGAACTTGGCGACCACCGTGCCATTGGCGGTCAACTGTTCCTCGAAGTCGTTGATCTCGGTATAGGCGCGCAACCAGTCGGCCTCGGAGCAGAACCCCTCGACCCGCTCCACCAGCACCCGCCCGTACCAGCTGCGGTCGTAGATGGTGAAGCGCCCCTTGCCCGGAAGATGGCGCCAGAAGCGCCAGAGATAGGGCTGGGCGCGTTCCTCGTCGCTGGGCGCGGCGATGGGAATGGTGTGGTACAGGCGGGCATCCAGCGCCGAGGTGATGCGGCGGATCGCGCCGCCCTTGCCGGCGGCGTCCATGCCCTCGAACACGCAGACCACGTTGTGCCGCGCAAAGCGGGGGTGCCGCGAGGCCAGCGCCAGACGGCCCTGCAGGTTCTCCAGCTGCCGCTGGTAGCTGGGCTTGGCCAGCTTCTGCTTGAGATCCATCCGCGCCAGGATGTGCAGATGGTCCGGCGGCCGGACCAGCGGTGGCGCCGAGGGCTTGGCCATGGCTTTCGGCGACGGCGCTTGCAGGCGTTGCCGCAGCGCCTGCAGCAGGGCACTGCCCACCGCCACCGCCCGGTAGCGGGGATCGGAGCCCTCGACCACCAGCCAGGGCGCCTGGGCGGTGCTGGTCTGGCGCAGGGTTTCCTCGCTGATGCGGTAGAAGCGCTCGTAATGCTGGAAGAAATCCCAGTCACGGGCGGTGACCCGCCAGCGGGTATCGGGGTCGGACTGCAACTGCTCCAGGCGCTTCTTCTGGCGCTTGTGCGAGAGGTGAAACCAGAACTTCAGGATCAGCGCGCCCTCGTCGGCGAGCATGCGCTCGAAGTGGTTGATCTCCTCGATGGAGCGCAGCAGATCGCCCTTGCTGCTGCGCTTGAACACGCGGTCGATGATCGGCGCGGTATACCAGGAGCCGAACAGGATGCCGATGCGGCCCTTGGGCGGCAGCGCGCTCCAGTAGCGCGCCGCCATCGGCTGGTCATGCGCGAGACCCGAGGGATCGTCGAAGGCGTGGGTGTGGATATGCCGCGGGTCCATCCACTCGTTGAGCAGATTGACGGTCTCGCCCTTGCCGGCGCCGCGCACGCCGGAGATCAGGATGATCACCGGGAAGCGGCCGTTCTGGCTCAGGTCGTACTGGGCGTCCAGCAGATCGGCACGCAGGCCCGGCTCGATCTGCCGGTAGCGGCTCTTGGACAGCTTGTGCCCGAGTTCTGCGGCTTCAAACATGGCGGTGCCCCCCCCGGCCCTGGACCCAGCCCTGGCGAATTCGCCGACTGGCGGTCCGGCTCAGGAGCCTGAGCCCCGGCCGGGGGCCGGGGCATTGACCTGCATCAAGCCCGCTCCGGTAGATGGCGGCCCGCCTCCCTAATGCTGGCGCAGACCACGCACCCGCAGCTTGAAGTTCATCGCCGGGCCGGGCGTCGGCGCGGTCTTGGTCTTGAGCACATAGCCGGGCGTCGGCAGTTCCAGATCCAGCCGATAGAACAGCCGGGCCATGGTCAGCGCCAGCAGCACTTCCGCCGAGCTCTTGCCCAGACAGGTGTGCGGGCCGCGGCCGTAGGGCGAATAGGCGCCCGGGCACATGTGCTCGGCGCGCGGCTTCTCGTAGCGGTCGATGTCGAACTTGGCGGCGTCGGGGAAGTACTGATCCTGGAAGTGCGGCACGCTGGTGCCCAGGTAGACGCGCTCGCCCTCGCGGATCTGGTGGCCGGCGAACACGAAGTCGCGATTGGCAATGCGGATCTGCGCCACCGCGATCGGGTAGAGCCGCATGGTTTCCATGATCGCGCCGTTGAGCGCCGGCAGGCTCTTCATGAACTCGTCCTCGTTCACCGGGCCCTTGGCGAACAGGGCGTCCACCTCCCGCTGCACGCGGGCGAGTACGCCAGGATGCTTGAGCACGGTGTAGGCGATCGCGGCGGTGGTGTTGGCGACGGTATCGAGTCCGGCCACATAGGGAGCGGCCACCAGCATCGGCAGATCGCCTTCCGGCACCAGCACCGGGTCGGCCTTGTGGGCCGCCATCACATCGTCGATCAGCGAGCGCTCCGCCTCCGGCTTTTCGCCGTGCAGGGCCTCCTGCGCGCGGTAGTCGGCGATCATCCGGTGCGCGAGCTCGAACATCCGCGCCTTGGCGCGCTTGTACTCGGGCATCTTCATCAGGAACAGCGGCCGCTGCCGGGTCACCAGCACGTTGAGGATGTAGAGGATGGTGGTGCGGATGTCCTTGACGTAGGCGCGCGGTGCCGAGCCGGTGAGGATGGTGCCGAGCTGGTCGACCACCATGTACTGCATGGCCTCCACCACCGGCACCGCGTGGCCGACCGGCCAGTCGCGGGCGATGGCCTGGTCGGTGATATCCAGCACCAGGTTGTAGCGTCCGCGCAGGGCCTCCTTGGAGACACCGCGGCGCATGATGTCGCGCAGCTTCTTGTGCAGCTCGCCGTCGGCGGCACTGAGCATCTTGGAGGCGCCGAACTCGCGCATCAGCGGCTCCCAGACCTCGTAGGAACGCAGGCACTCCTTGCCTTCGCGGGTGCCCATGAAGTTGGCCGCCTCGGCACCGGCGATGCAGGTATAGGCATTGCCGAGCACGCTGACCTGGTACACCGGCCCGTACTCGCGGTAGCACTTGAGGAAGAAGGCCGCCGGATCGCGGGCAAACGAGAGCGTGTTGCCGAGCAGCGGCCAGCCGCGGACCCGGGGCGGAGGCAGCGGCGCCCGGGCCGGGCCCATGGTTTGGGTGAGGTTCATCGACTGTCCTCCGCGTTGGCTGCCGGCCTAGACCAGGCCGAAAGTGCGCAAGCCGTTTTCCGAAGTGATCTTGCGGCGATCAGCCTCGGGGATGCCGGCCTCGGCGAACTGGCTCACCACCTGCGAGCGCGAGTTGGGCCAGCAGGTGGCCGGATGCGGGAAGTCGGTGGACCAGTACAGGCAGTCGGCGCCGAAATAGTCGTAGGCGGCCTTCAGACCCAGGGGCTCGTACATGAAGGTCGCGCCCATCTGCCGCTTGAAGTATTCCGAAGGCATCAGCTTCACGCCCGGGAACTGGTAGTGCTGGTGCATGCGCGGATCGAGCAGGGTGGCGAAGAACCAGGGCAGCCAGCCCAGGCCGGGCTCCACCAGCAGCACCTTCAGGCGCGGGAAGCGCTCCAGCGTGCCGGTCAGGATCCACATGCAGATCGACTCCGCCATCGGCGTCCAGGCCAGGCCGGTGAAGATGCCCTTCTGCGGCGTCGGGTCGCGGCGGAACACGTCCCAGAGATTGGCCTTGAGGTCGAGGTGGTTGAGGATGGTCAGGCCGGCTTCCTGGATGGTCGCCCACAGCGGCTCGTAGCGCTTGTCGTAGACATCCGGCAGGCCGTAGTCGGCCGGGTACGGGGTGATCTGCACGCAGCGCGCGCGCTTGTCCTTGGCCAGGCGGGTGACTTCCTTCACCGCGAAGTCGATGTCGTAGAGCGGCAGCTGGTAGGCGGTCATCAGCCGCACCGGGTCTTCGGAGGCGAAGTCGGCCATGGCGTTGTTGTAGCCCTGGAACACTTCCTTCCAGTCCGAGCCCATCAGCGTCGGGTTGACGATCTTGGCGCCGGCCAGTTCTGGGAAGATCACCTCGGCGTAGACGCCGTCGCGGTCCATCGCCTTGAGCTTGGCCTTGGGCTCGAAGTGGCCGGGGTCGCGCGAGGCCTCGGGGTCGACGAAGTCTTCCAGCTCCAGGTTCTTCTGGCCGCCACGCAGCACCTTGGCGGCGTAGTCCTCGGCCTTGCGGTTGGCCTCGTCCCAGAGGCCGTGCAGATCCTTGCGCAGGCGCGCCTTGATCCAGTCATCGGTGAAGTGGACGTGGGAGTCGACCGAGATCAGACGGTCTTGCGAGAGGACGGCAGTATTCATGAGGTTCTCCAAGGAATGTGTTGCTGGACAAAAAGGGGACGGCCGCTCAAAGGCCAAAGGCGTGCTGCAAGTCGGGGTGCTGCTTCAGCCCGAGATCGATTTCGATGACGCGGCGCTGCGCCAGGCGCGCCGGCACCGCCTGGACGTCGGTGTAGAACTGCTCGTACCAGTCGCGCAGTTGCAAGATCGGGCCATCGCCCGCGCACAGCAGCGGGTTGTCGACGCGCACCTTGTTGTGCCAGACCGCGACGTCTTCGGTGAAGGCCTGGATCGCCAGCTCGGTGTACTGCGCCGCCATGCGCTGGTTCTGCTCCTCGTTGAGCGAGGCGATCTTCTTCACCTTGACGCCGAAGCGAAGCTCGAAATGCTGCTGGTCGATAGGCACATGGCTGACCACCAGGATCGACTCCACCGGCATGCCCTCGGCCTCGCCGGTCATGTGGCAGACCAGCACGGCCGGGCCGAAATAGGTGGCGACCGTGGTGAGATGGTTGCGGGTGCCGCCCAGGCGCTCGTTGATGCCCACCATCACCTGCGTGGCGCGATGACCCTCGTAGATGTTGGCGAAGTACTTGACGTCGGAGGAGCCGTGCACCGGTCCGAAGTGGCCCAAGTCGGCGAGGTTGTCGACCAGCTCGCGGCAGTTGTTGTCGATCTCCCAGCGCGACATCGACCAGGGCGACCACTCGGTAGAGAAGCCCTGCGGCAGCTCCGGGATCGCCAGCTCCGGCGGCGGCGGCGCGCCTTCCGGATCGTTCCAGACGAACAGCAGCTCGTTGACCTCCAGCGCGGGCCAGGCGCGGACCGCGGCGCGCGGCGGGATGGTCTTGCTGTAGGGGATGTGCGCGCAGCGGCCGTTGCCGTCGTAGGCCCAGCCGTGGAAACGGCAGACGACGTTGTTGCCCTCGATGCGGCCGATCGAGAGATCGGCGCCCATGTGCGGGCACCAGGCGTTGAGGATGCGCAACTGCTGGTCTTCGCCCTGGAACACGACGAGGCGGGTGCCGAAGGCCTTGATGCCATGCGGCTTGCCGTCGCGGTACTCGCTGGCGAGGCCCAAACAATGCCAGCCGCGCGCGTAGCGGTCGGGCATTTCCGCGGCCTTGGGTAGATGGATACCGGCGACCTTCGTCGCGGTGTTGAGGAGGCTGACCATGGCTGAAACTCCCGTGTGGAGGTGTCAGCACTGTTCCCGCTCCACGGCCCCGCAACATCCCCCGCGTGCAGCAGCGCGGGCTTTGATCTAGATCAACGACAGCCCTGCGCGAGCTGCGGCTCGGCCAGCCGCTTTTCGACGCCCACCGCGGCCGCCAGCTCGAACAGCGGCCGCGTCGACAGCAGGCGGATGCAGCGATCCTCGCAGCGCAGCCAGCCGTTGCGCTCGAAGCCCTTGAGCGTGCGGCTGACGGTTTCCATCGCCATGCGCATGGAGTTGCCGATGTCGCGCCGGGTCATCGGCAACAGCAGGGTTCCGTCCCAGGCCGAGAGCCGCTCGCGCATGCGCAGCAGGAAGGCGGCGATGCGCTGCTCGGCCGAGTAGTCGCCCAGTTGCGAGAGCGCCAGCGCCAGCTCGCGGCTGGCGTAGTCGGCAAGCAAGCCCCCCAGCTCCGGCTCGCGCGCCATCAGCTGGCGCAGCTTGGCCAAGGGCGTGACGCAGACCTGCGAGGGCACGATGGCGGTGGCGCTGGCGCCGAAGCGCGGCGCGGTGAGCGTATCTAGGCCGATCCAGTCGCCGGGCAGATGAAAGCCGCGGATGTGCTCGCTGCCGCTGGCGTCGACGGTAAACGTCTTCAGGCAGCCGCCGCGAACGGTGTAGATGGCGTCCGACCATTCGCCGGCGACAAACAGCGGATTGGCGCGCGGCATTACCGCCACCGGTGGTTCCATGATGCCCAGCAAGGCGCTGGCCAGCGTGCTGCTGGCGCGCCGCACCATGCAGGCGCGCACCGGGCAGACCGAGCAGTCGTTGTGGCTGGCCGTGGCGCAGTCTTCACTGGCGAGCATGGGCATACCTCTCTAGAGAACGTGAACCCTCGCATACAGGCTCTTGCAGCCGAGGCGCCGGCACCTCATCCGTTTGTGCGGGCAACGCACCCGCCCGCAGCGCAGCGTTTACGAGCGCTGATGCTGCTCGCTTTGCCGGCGCCGGCCTTGATCTAGATCAACGACGCGCGCAGACGCGCTGTTGTAGCCGGCGTTGGCCTTAGCCGGCGCTCGCGATGCCACGACACTAGGCGCTGACCGCACTGGCGGCGCTCGCACGGGCGCGGCGCGAAAAAATGCGAGTCGCGTCGGATCGTCAGTTCGGATGAGGTCGCTGCCAGAGCGCTTTGAGAAACCAGCGCCGGTCATCCCAGGGCGGCCGAAGTGGCCGCTCGCACCGATCCAGGAGAGCCTCGTGCAAACTCAACGCAGCGTCAGTCCCATCGTCACTCCCGATTCTCTGCTGGAACGCGCCCGCGCGCTGGTGCCGGTGCTGGCCCGCCGCGCCCGCGAGGCCGAGCAGGGCCGCCAGCTTCCCGCCGAGACCATTGCCGATCTGCAGGACGCCGGCCTGTTCCGCGTGCTGCAGGCCCGCCAGTACGGCGGCTACGAACTCGACCCGCAGACCTTCTACGACATCCAGATGACGCTGGCCGAGGGCTGCATGTCCACCGCCTGGGTGTACGGCGTGGTGGCGGTGCACAACTGGCAGCTGGCCTTGTTCGACCCGCAAGCGGCGGACGAGGTCTGGAGCCAGGACCGCTCGGTGCTGATCGCCTCCAGCTACATGCCCAAGGGCCAGGTGCAGCGGGTCGAGGGCGGCTATCGCTTCAGCGGCCGCTGGGGCTATTCCAGCGGCATCGACCACTGCCGCTGGGTACTGCTCGGCGGCCTGGTGCCACCGGTCGATGGCCAGGGCGCGCCGGAATACCGCACCTTCCTGGTGCCGCGCTCGGACTTCGAGGTGCTCGACACCTGGCGCACCATGGGCCTGCGCGCCACCGGCAGCAACGACGTGGTGGTGCGCGACGCCTTCGTGCCCGAGCACCGCACGCACAAGTCCGCCGACGGCTTTGCCGGCACCAGCCCAGGCCTCGCGGTCAACCGGTCGCCGCTCTACAAGCTGCCGTTCGGCCAGATCTTCGTGCGCGCGGTGTCCAGCTCGGCGATCGGTGCCTTGCAGGGCGCGCTCGACTGCTTCGTGGATTTCGCCCGCGTGCGAGTCGGCGACATGGGCACCCGCAGCGCCGAGCAGAACCAGGTGCAGGCGGCGGTGGCGCAGGCGACGGTGGCCATCGACGAGATGAAGCTGGTTCTGCGACGCAATTTCGAAACGCTGATGGAACGCGCCCGCAGCGGCCAATCGCTGAGCATCCGCGAGCGCCTGCACTACCGCTGCCAGGCGGCGATGGTGGTCGACCGCTGCGCCCATCACGCCGCCGAGCTGCTGGCGCTGTCGGGCGCGCGCGGCATCTTCGAAGACCTGCCGCTGGCGCGCCATGTGCAGGACATCAGCGCCGGCCGCAGCCACTACGCCAACAATCCGGATCTGTTCAGCCGCAACTTCGGGCGCGTGCTGCTCGGCTACGACAACAACGACCTGTTCATCTAGAAGGCCGCCATGATTCGCATCGAGCAACTGGCCTATGTGGTGGCCGAGAGCCGCGAGCCGGCGCAGTGGCAGCTCTTCGGCGAGCAGGTGGTCGGCCTGATGGCCCGCCCGGCGCCCGACGGCGGGCTGTACCTGAAGGCCGACGAGCGCGACTTCCGCATCGCCATCGTCGCCGGCACGCAGGACCGCTACTACGCCTCCGGCTGGCAGCTGGCCGACGAGGCGGCCTACGCCGAGGCTCTCGCCAGCCTGCGTGCCGCCGGAGTCGCGGTGGAGGAAGGCAGCGCCGAGCTGTGCTTTGCGCGGCGCGCGCAGCAGCTCTTGGTGGTGCACGACCCCTCCGGCAATCGCCACGAACTGTTCTGGGGGCCGCAGTCCGACTTTCAGCGCTTCTGCTCACCGGTGGGCGTGCCGGCCTTCCTGACCGGCGAGTTGGGCATGGGCCACACGGTGCTGCCGGCGCCGGCCTTCGACGCCAGCTGGAGCTTCTTCCGCGACGTCTTCGGCTTTGGCCTGGCCGACCTCTACCGGCATCGCAATCCGGCGGCGCCGGAGGCCGGCGCGCAGCGCATCTACTTCACGCACTGCGCCAACGGCCGCCATCACAGCCTTGCGCTGTTCGAGGGCGAAGTGCCCTCGGGCTGCGTGCACATCATGCTGGAGCTGCCCGACATGGACGCGCTGGGCCGCGCCTACGACCGCATGCTCAAGCACCAGGTGCCGCTGATGGCGACTCTGGGCCGGCATGTGAACGACGAGGTGACCTCCTTCTACCTGCGCACACCGGCCGGCTTCGCGCTGGAGCTGGGCTACGGCGGCCGGGTGGTGGACTGGAGCCGGCACAGCGTCTTCGAGGCCACCGCGGTGAGCCTCTGGGGCCACGATTTTTCAGTGGGCTTTCGCTAGGCCCTATTAACGCTAAGGGAATCGCTGCGGCGGAGGACCATCGGCGGCGCCAAGAGCCAAGCCTCTTTTCTGGGGGCTATAGGGCTTGCAGCGCCGCCAGTCTCTGGATTTCCTTGTCCATGAAGTTCACCCAGGTGGCGGCGTCCTTCACAGTGTCGCTGTACTGCAGGGCAGCCTGGAACGCCGATCGGGCCTCGACGTATTTCTTCTGGTTGTAAAGAGCGTTACCGAGCATCATCTGCAATGCCCCAGGGCGCTCGACATTTTGAGCCTTGGTCGCTGTTCGATAGGCCTCCGCGGCCTCGTTCCAATGGCCCAGCTGCACATGGGCCTGCCCCAGGTAGATGTAGTGCTTGGCCTCGTTGCTCAGCTGTGCCAGCCGGGCCAGTGTGGCGATTTCCTCGTCATGCTCCCGGGCCATGCTCAGCGCTTGCGCATACAGCTGGAGCGTGACTGACGACTCCTTGATCTGCTTTTTCTCAAATCCTTTCTTGAGCAGCTGCACGGCCGGATAGGGGGTTTCCTTCAACAGATAGAGTCGCGCCAGATTTAACTGGTCGGGCTCGCTTCTGAGTCCACCTGCCTCATAGCTGGCACGAAGCACCGCCAGCTGCTCTTCAGGCTTTTCAGCCAGTCCGTACATCCCGGCCAACTGTTGCCAATAGGACGTCTTCGGCCAGCGCTGCACCATGGTTTCCAGCACGGTGATGGCGCGCAGGTAGTTCTTCAGCTCGTAGTAGCTAGCGCGCAGCAGCGAGAGCCAGCTCTCGCGGGGTGCAATGCCCTTTTCCTTGGCCAACTTGAGACCGGCCAACGTCGCCTGCTCGGCCTCGGCGTACTCCTTCAATTGGTAGCGAGCCTGGGCGATCAGCAGATGCTGTTCCGGCTTGATTTCGGTGGCCTGGCGCATCCAGTTCGACATCACCTTGATCGCCTGCTTGTAGTTGCCGTCGGCGAACGAGAGCTGGGCGATGACATAGAGCGTGTTACCCCGCAGCAGATCGGGTAGATCAGGCTGCCGAAGCACGTTCTTGTACGACTCCATCGCGCGCTTGTTGTCGTTCATCGCCACCTGGATGCTGGCGATGAAGTTCCAGTACATCGCCTTCTCGTAGCTGTTGAGCTTCTCGAACCGGGGCTTGAGTTCGTCGAGCTTGACGATGGCGCCCTTGAAGTCCTTGGCGTCGTAGAGCAGCTGCGCGGCTTCGAGAGTGGCGTAAGTCTGCTTGCTCAGCGCCTGGGTACGCTTGGTCTGGTACTTGGCGGCATCGGGTTGGGCGACTGGCTTTTTTGCCTCGGTCGCGCCCGCCACCAGGCCAGGCAACGCAGCGGCCAGCAGCAGCAGCGCGACGGCATATCGGCGCACCCTGGCCTGCGGAGGGAGGCCGATGATCGTGTGAATCCGCATCAGCCGCGCCTCCCCTTGCCCTTATCGATGGCGAACGTGATGACGTGCTGAACGTTTGGCACCGCCACCGGTTTGCCGTTTTCTACTCGCGGCTTGTACTTGAAGCGCAGCACGGCGCGGCTTGCCGCCTCGTCGAAGACTCCTTCGGGATGCGATTCGATCACCACCGGATCGACCACCGATCCGGTCGGCGTGACGGTGAAGCTGAGCACCACATAGCCCTCAATCCCCTGCTCCTGCGCGCGCCGCGGGTAGCTGGGCTCCACCTTGATGATCGGCAGATAATCGCCATCGCTGCCCAGGTCGTTTTTAGAGAGCGATAGGCCAGTGCCCACCTGCAGGTCGCCGACCACGACCATCGGGCCCATCGGCAAGTCGACCGTCTGGCTGGGGCCTTCAACCCTGGCCTGCGGCAGGTTCATCGACAGCGGCGCGGCTTCTGGTTTCTCCGGCTTTTCCGGCTTGGGTTTTTCGCGCGTGCGGGTTTCCAGCTCGAAGTTCTTGTTGAGGCGGACGAAGTCGATGGTCGGCAGCGTCGCTCCGGCACCAAGCAGCGCGCCCTTGTGGCTCATGACCGCGTGCAGGGCGCCGAAGAACAGCAGTCCGAACATCAGGCCCAGGCCCAGCGCCGCCAATAGCCGTGGCGGCGCACTGTTGAGTGGTCCGCCCACGAACGGCTGGGTCAGGGGTGTTTGGTGCATGTTGGTCATCAGCCCCCCTGGCCGAGCGTGGCCAGTGACACCGACTCGACGCCGCCGGCACGGATCTGGTCCATCACCTTGACCAGCACGCCGTTCTCGGCCATGCGATCGGCGGTGATGATCACCGTGTCCTCCGGACGCTCGGCGTGCATGCGCTCAATGGTTGCGCGCACTTCCGGCAGGCTGACCCGGCGACGGTCCATCCAGATCTCACCATTGGGACGGATCGCCACCAGGATGTTCCCGTTTTCCTTGTACTCGGCGGTGATGGCCTCCTCGCGGGTCACCTTGACGCCGGTCTGCTTCACGAAGCTGGTGGTGATGATGAAGAAGATCAGCAGATTCATGATGAAGTCGAGCATCGGTGCGAGGTCGATGCCATGGCTCTCTTCCTGTTCGCTATGTCGGCGTCCGCGCATGCGGCTTCAACCTCCGGATGACGCGATGGAGACATTCATTACTCCGCCCAGGCGGACTTGATCCATCACCTGCACCAGAACTCCGGTCAGGGATTGACCGTTAGCGACGACGATGACCGGCCCTTCGGGGTACTCGGCCTTGAACCGCTCGACGTTGGCGCGCACCGCACGCACGTCGATCGGTCGCCGATCGATGGAAACCTCGCCACCACCATGCAGCACGATATAGAGCGTCTTGTCGTCCTTCTTCTGCTCCTGCTGCGTGCTCTGATTGCTGGCCGAGGGGCGGGACAGCGAGAAGCCGACTTCCTTCACGAACACGGCCGTGATGATGAAGAAGATCAGCAAGTTCATCACGAAGTCGAGCATGGGTGCGAGATCAATGCCGCTCTCGCCGTCGTCCTCGCTCGCCGAGTGCCTTCGCATTCTCATGATCTGGTCTCCATTGCCGATCGGCTCAGTAGGTGAACTGATCGCCCAGCCACTCTGTCAGGCGACGTGCGCGTGCCTGAAAGTAGTAGACGGGATACATGCCCGAGATGCTGACCGCCAAACCGGTCAGCGTGCAGTTCATAGCCTCCGAAACGCCGCTGGACATGGTGCGGGCATCGGCCGATCCGAGCGCGGCCATCGAGTCGAACACCACCAGCATGCCGGACACCGTGCCCACCAGTCCCAGCAACGGGCTCAGCGGCACCATGACTTTGAGCATGGGCATGTTCGCCGTCATGCCGGCGTTGAGCCGCGAGATCATCGCGCGGCGCACCTGGTGCGCCGACCAGCTGTGATGGTCGGCACGCTGCTGCCAGCACCGCAACAGGTACTTCGCCTCGCGCGGCAGCACTACTTTGAAATACCAGAGGCGCTCGAAGATCAGCGCCCACATCAGGCAGCAGCTGAGAAATATCCACAGTACCCAGATACCGCCGGCGTGCAGCAGGGCCAGAAAGCCCGCGAACGGTGCCATCCAGAAGTCAGCCACGACTCGGCGCTCCCATCGCCGCTGTCTGCGTGTCTCGTCCGCCATCGCGCAGCCTGGATTCCAGCAACTCCGCCAACAGGCCTGCGCTCTGCTCGTCGAGGATCTGGATGACGCGCTTGGAGCGCGACACCAATGCGGAATGGATGAACAGCAGCGGGATCGCCACGCCCAGACCGAGCACGGTGGCGATCATCGCCTTGCCGATACCGGCCGCCATCAGCTTGGGATCGCTGGAGCCGGACTCGGTGATGCTCTGGAAGGTCTCGATCATGCCGAGCACGGTGCCGACCAGGCCAAGCAAGGGCCCCGCGGCCACCACCAGCTTCACCAGGCTCTGGAAGCGCTCCAGGCTCGGCAGTTCGCGCAGCACCGCCTCGGAGATGCGCAGCTCCACCACCTCCGCCTCGTCGCCCGCGGAAGGAGCGCGAGCACCCTTGAAGGACAGCAGTACCCGTCCCAGCGGATTGTCCGCGTTCAGGCTGGCTAGATTCGCCAGCTGTCGATTGACCTTGATCCCGACCAGATTGAGGTAGAAGAACTGGTAGACCGCCGCGAGCGCCCCGATGAAGCCGACGGTGAGAATTAGCAGCGCCTCCCAGCCACCGACCCGGATGCGGTCCTGCAGCCCCGGCCTCTGCGCCAGGAGCCCCAGCAGCACGCCGCGGGTCGGGTCCACAACCATGCGCTGATAGCCGCTGTCGGCCTCTGGAAAATCCTCGGCCATCTCGGCGTAGTCACCTTCCGGCTGCTTGGGCAGGGCGACCAGGCTATTGACGCCCGGCTTGAACTCTAGGTACTTGCCGTCGGCGATGGCAACGAAGGGGCCGATGCGGGTCACCGTCTGCCCGCGGGTGCTGCCATCGGCGTCGGCCACCTGGCCCTGGAAGCGGACCACCTTGCCGGTCTCGGTCATTTCCCGCTGCATCTCGAACCAGAAGCGTTCAAGTTCTTCCATCGGCGGCATGCTCTTAGTCTGTGCCAGCTCGTCGAGCTTGCTGACCCGCCCGCTGTACTGGGCACTGATCAACGAGTTGCGCGCCACCGAAGAGAAATCCCCGGCGGTCTGGCGCAGTACGCCAAACAGTTCGCCGAGATTGCCGGCCTTGATCTTCAATGAGTCCTGCAGTTCGGTCAGTGCTTTTTCATTGGCCTCGAACTCGCGCCCCAGCGCCGCAGACTCCGCCTCCGCCTCGGCCCGCTCGCTCTCGGCATGGGCCAGGAGCTGTGCCTGTTGATCGCGCGCCGCCTGAAAGCGGGCGATGCGCTCGGCGTTGATCTTGTTGTCGCTTTGGCGAGCGGTGCGAGTCCGCTCCAGTAGCTCGTCCAGGGAAACCGCCTCGCGGCCGGCCGACTGCTGCGCCGAGACCGGCGCGGTGAGTCCGAGAGCGAGGACAAGCACAAGCATGGCGCCGCATATGGTCACGCGCATGTCAGTTGCCTCCCTTCGCCGCCAACACCGGCGCCACGATCAGATTCGGCGACACCTGCTTACGGGCCACCTTGAGACCATCCCTGACCGCATCGCGATAACTATCGTCGCGGACGAACTTCTTTTCCTGCGCATCCCAGTAGCCGGTCTCGGTTAGGTCCGGCGTCTGATAGGAGAGCGCGACGCGGCCGACCCGGAGGTACTCCACCACCTTGTCGCCAAGCTTGCCCTCGTAGCCTTCGAGCGTGCGGCCGTACTCCATCTCCACCTGGTAGGCCTCGACGATGCGGCGGTACTTCTCGCTGGTGGTGACGTCGGCGCGATTCATCATCTCGCGCAGCTTCTTGATTCTGCCCTGACGCTCTTCAGGCAGAAACGGCACATCGAGATCGATGAAGACCTCCAGCGTGTCTAGCATCTTCTGCATCAGCGGCAGAATCTCGCGATTGGTACGCTCCACCTCGAAGCTTTCCTTGCGCACGTTTTCCATCTCGCCCTGCTGGCTGCGAATCTGTGCATGCAATTGCTGGTTGTAGATGCGCAGGCCGTCGGTCTCGCGCAGCACGTCCTGATAGCGAGTCATCAGGTCGGTGCGCTCACCATCCAGGGCATCGACCTTTTTCTGGGTGTCCACCTGCGCCGACAGCCAGGCCTTGTTTTCGTCGAATAGCGACGAAACCCCGGCAGCAGAGGCGTCCATGGCGCCGAGCAGCAGCGCCCCAAACAGTGCGGCAAGTGCAAGGGCGCTTCGGCGGGCGATGGCCTGCCTTACAGGCAGCCGCCGGGCGGCGGACGCAGAACGATGATCCATGGGTCTACTTCTCCTCGTTGATCTAGTTTCCAGCCGGTTCCAATCTCAGCTGGTGTTGCGCCTCGCCGGGCAGGAAGGGGGCCATCCGGTCGGCCATCCATTCGGCATGGCCGCTGCGGTAATACGGGGACAATGGGTGACCCGACTGCCCGCCGGGCATGGCGAAGTAGCCGTCCTGTTCGCGCCCGGGCGTCACGGCAAAGCGTTCGGCAGAACCCATCTGCGCCAGCTGCACGCGCGGCATATTGGCGTCGCCGGACTGCGGCTCGGCCGGCATGTCGAGATAGCGCGACAGCGCCGGCAAGGCGGCGGACAGCGGATGACGCATCTGCAAGCGATTGCGCTCGCCCCAGCTGCGAGCGGCGAGGCCGCCCGCCTGTTTGGAGTAGGGCTCCAGCGTCGCGTCCAGCGTCGCCAGCAGAAACTGCGGCCAGGAGGTGTAGCCAGGATGCAGTAGGTGCAGCGGCTGCTGGGTCACCAACTGCCATAGCGCCGCCTCGGACTGGAACATCGGCGCGCCATAGCCGCAGTCCGGGTTGCGCTGCCGGCAGGGCGCCAGCAGCGCCGCGAAAGTTGCGTCATGCACGCGCAAGCGCCATTCGGAGACCAGGCGGTAGCCCACCGAGTCCTGGTCCGCGCGGGCACCCCAGCCTTCGACCAGCGCCCTGGCCTCGGCACGCAGCGGACGATCCCGTACGGCCTCAGGGCTCAGCAGCTGCAACATTAGTGTCTGCCATGGCTGCAGGAACAGTGCCCGGTCATCGAGCTGCACCGCGAACATGTCCTGCGGCCGCGCTTGATCGATGGCCATCAGGTCGTCGCGTATCTGCCGGGCGCGGGCGCCTAGCGCATAGGTGCCGATGCCCACTCGCCGCAACGCCGCACCATCCACCACCCGCGCATTGGCGGTCCAGATGCGACCCTGCGGAGGATCGATCACCACCGGGTAGTCGGCGCGGTCGAGAAAGCCCGCCCAACCCGCACCATCCGCCCAGGATTCCGGCACCAGACCCTCCTGCATCTGGCGCAGGGGAATACGCCCGGCAATGGTCCAGCCGATGTGACCGTCGCGGTCGCCAACGGTGAAATTCTGAGGCGGCAAGCCAGACAGCTGCGCGATGTCTATGGCCTGCCTGACGCTCTGCGCTTGCTCGATGCCGGCAAAGCCCATGTTGAGCGCGCCCGGTACGGTGCCCAGCCAGTGCACGGCATAGGCGCGGCCCTTGGCGTCACGGATTACCGGCCCCCAGATGCTCTGCTCGACGACGAGGGTCTCGGCGTCCTGCTTACGTACCGGCAGGGTCTCCTCGATGCGCTCGATCTCGCGCCAGCCCGCGGGCGTGCGGTACCGCCGCGGGTTCTGCGGGTCCAGCTCCAGTGCCACGAGGTCAGTCCAGTCACCATAGGTGGTGGTCAGCGACCAGGCGATCTTCCGGTTGCTGCCGAGGATGGTGAACGGCACGCCGGGGATGGTGGCTCCCAGCACCTCATACGCGGCATCGCCCTGAATACCAGCGTCGGCGACCACGAAATGGCTGCGGTAAAGGATGTGCGGCACGCCATAGGGCAGGTGCACGTCGCCGGCGACCAGGGCGCCGCCACCTACCACCTGGGCGCCAGCCACCGCCCAGTTGTTGCTGCCGGGCAGCGAATCGGGCGTGACCGCGCTATCGGCAACCGGCGGGAACGCGGCGGCATCGAAGCGCCGCAGGTCGTAGTCAGAGGCCGGTGGAATCGGTGCGTCGGTCGATGGAGCATTACCGATCAGCGGCGCATCCCAGCGGGTGCCGAGCGGATTCAGGAAGGCCAGCATCGACACCGGAAGCTCTTCGCGCAGCACCGCCAGTGTAAGGTCGCGGCTGCCGCGTGAGTCGCTGAGCCCGAAGAACATCGTGGCCAGCACCAGCAGACTGTCTTCCGGCACCCAGGCACGCGGCCGGCTGCCAAGCAGCAGGTACTCGAACGGCCGCGCCGACAAGCCTTGCAGCCCCTGGTTGACGCCCTCGGTGTAGGCCTGCAGCAGGGACAGATCCTCGCCCGGCATCGCCACCAGCATGGCGCGCATCATCGTGCGCATCTGGAACAGGCGGCGTTGGCGATCCTGGATCAGCAGCGCCGGCCCGAGCAACTCCGCAAGTTCGCCGGCGGCGGTACGACGCAGCAGATCCATCTGGAAATAGCGGTCCTGCGCATGAACAAAGCCGGTTGCGCGCGCCAGATCCAAACGACTGGCCGCGGTCAGCGTGACCACCCCCTGCGAATCACGCGCTGCGGTCGCCACCGCGCTCAGCCCGGTCAGAGCGGCGCGACCGTCGAGACGGGGCAGGCTGGCGCCCAGCAAGGCACATGCGGCAACCGCCACCACCGCGACTAGAGCCACTAAAGACAGCAGCAGACGCCAGACCAGCCTCACAGGGTTCTCCGAGTCGACGAGGGAATCACTTGAGCTACTCGCGCGCGGCCTAGGGCTGTGTCTGGCCTTCGCCGCGCACGCCAGCGATGCGGAGCGCCAATTCCGCGTAGGCCTCCGCCACCTGCTCCGGCGTACGACCGCAATCCGGGCCGTACCAGTAGGCGACGCGCATGCCCATGCTGCCGATCGCCCGCTGGGCCAGAAAGCTGTCGGGAACATGGAAAGTCCCCAGGCGGATGCCGCGCTCGAATACCTCGGCAAGCAAGGACTCGTTCTGGCGATTGATCGCCAGGCCGGGAGCGGCCTTGGCCTCCGGCAGCGCATGCAGCTCGGCATTGGCGACCACCGCCAGCATCGAGTACTTGCAGTGCGCGATCACATGCGCCCGGACCAGAGCGGCGAGCTGCTTGGCAGGCTCAGGCTGGGTTTCCAACAGGGCACTGCGGAGGCGACGGAAATGCTCGTCATGCCCCAGCCGGATGATCTCGGCGAGCACGTCCTCCTTCGAACCGAAATGCGCATACAGCGTGGTCGCCTGGACATCGGCCTTGGTGCAGATGTCACGCACCGAGGTGCCGCTGTAGCCACGCTCCGCGAACAGCTCCAGAGCGGCGCAAAGAATCTCGCCACGGGTGCCTCCCGGATTGACGTCCGGCGGCAACACCGAGTCGGTGGCCGCGATGCGGCGGTGTGCGGAAATCTTTCGGGCGGAGGCAGACATTAGAACAATCGTTACATTGGTTGATTTGGCAACGGTAGCTTGTTTGAAGTTCTAAGGCAATATACATTTCATCAAACACTAACAAACGTTAGCTTAGATTTTGACACTGCCAAGGTTTGGCGGAGTCGGACGCAAGGGAGGAAGACAGGGCATGCCGTATGCGGTGATCCATCGGGCGAAGCTGTACTACGAACGCCATGGCAGTGGCCCGGCGGTGGTCCTGATCCACGGTCTGGGTTCCAGCGCCCGGGACTGGTCGCCGCAACTGGAGGCCCTGGCCCGCGACCACACCGTGCTGGTTATGGACCTGCGCGGTCACGGCCGCTCGGAAGACTTCGGCGACACGCCGGCATCGGTCGCCGGCTTCGCCGCCGACCTCGCCGAACTGCTGGATCACCAGAGCCTGTCGGAAGCCGACATAGTCGGCCTCTCATTGGGTGGCGCGGTGGCCTTCCAGTTCGCGCGCAGCTATCCAACCAAGACTCGCTCCCTGGTCATCGTCAACAGCTCGCCGAGCTTCATTCCAAAAACCTGGCGCCTGCGCGGCATGCTTTGGCAACGCCTCTTGCTGATTCGATTGATGGGGATGACGGCGATGGCGCGCGTTCTTGCCCGCAAGCTCTTCCCGGCAGATATCGCATTGCAGCGGCTGTTCATCGAGCGCTTTGGTCAAAACCGCAAGCGCAGCTATCTGCAAACCCTGAAGGCGCTGACTTGCTGGAGCGTGGAATCGGAGCTGTGTCAGATCACCTGCCCGACCCTCGTGATCGGTGCCGACAACGACTACACGTCCAACGCCGCCAAGAAGGCCTACGTCGCCCAGATGCCCAACGCCTGGCTGAGCATCATTCCGAACTCGCACCACGCCCTGCCGATGGAGCGACCGGACCAATTCAACCTCGAAGTGCAGCGCTTCCTCGCAGCCTCAATCCCGTCTCCGACTTCGGCTACGGCGTCGCCTTCGTCCATCGCCCCTGCTGGAGCTTCTGCCGGATGAGTACCCGAAAGCTGTTGTCTGCGTCGCTGATTTCCCTGTATGCCGTTCTATCGCCGCAGAAAGTGACCGCCGCCGATCTACCTACGCCAGTACAGACCCTTTACGGCGCCGTGCGTGGACATCTGCATGCCGGCGTGATCCGCTACTTGGGCATCCCCTATGCCGAACCGCCAGTAGGTTCGCTGCGCTGGCGGGCACCCCGTAATCCTTCACCCTGGGAGGACGTCCTGGAGGCAAGTGCCTTCGGCGAGCCCTGTGCTCAAACCGGCACTTTTTACGGCAGCGATGACCCGCAGAGCTTTGACCGGCCCTACGGGTCGGAGGACTGCCTCTACCTCAACGTCTGGGCGCCGGCGAAGGCCGGCGGCCTACCGGTATTGGTCTTTATCCACGGCGGCGGCGGCGTGGTAGGGGCGGCGTCCCTGGGTGCCTATGAAGCCTCACGCCTGAGCCTGGAGTTGAACGCGGTCGTGGTCTCCATCAACTACCGGCTGGGCTTTTTCGGAGGCATCAACACCCCCGCGCTACAGACCGGCGATCCGGTGGACGATGCCGGCGTGTTCTGGCTGCTGGACCAGATCAAAGCCCTGGAGTGGGTGCAGGGCAACGTCAACGCCTTCGGCGGCGATCCGGCCAACGTCACAGTGATGGGCCACTCGGCCGGCGCGGTGAGCATCTGGGCAATGCAGCGTTCCCCTCTGGCTACCGGCAAGTTCAAGCGGGCCGTCGTGCTGTCTGGATTCCCGGTGTCGAGCAGCAAGGATGAACTGTCGACACGGACCAGCCAATTGATCGACCGTCTACGGCAGTTCGAGCGTCAGGCCCGAGCCGCGCCGAATGCACCGCTCGACCTCGTTCCTGAATCGCTGTCGCAGCAGGCGGCGCAGGCCCAGGAGGCGGGCACGGTGGCGCAACCGACAGCGGCAACACCCGCAGCCAAGCCAAGCCAGGACGCGCCGCTTCAGGGAGTGGCGCTGCGGGACTATCTATACGCCCGCTCCACCGAGCAGCTCATCAATGCCGGTTACGGCATCCGCGCACTGGCCGGTGGTGAAGACGGAACCGTTCTAAACACTCGGGACGAGAACCCGACACGCGACTTCAGCAATGCCGTGCCCACCCTGTTCGGCATCGTCGCGAACGAGATGAGCTTCCTCGCCTTCCCGGTCGTCGCCAAGACCAAGCCCGCCGAATTCTGGGAACTGATGAACAGCGGGCGCGCCGACCTGCGCCGCAGCAGCTTTATGACCTGGTGGGGCTGGTGCAAGTACAAGGTGATGGTGCCACTACTGAACGTATATGCGCGCCGCGAGGTGGCCACGGCGGCCGACCGGCTCGCGCAGACCGGGGTGCCGGTCTACGGCTACCGCTTCGAGTGGAATCACCAACCCGAACCCTGGCGACACCTGTTTGGCAGCTACCACGGGCTGGACGTGCCCTTCCTGTTCGGCAACTTCCAGACCGAAATTCCGAACTTCGGCCGCTTCTCCTGGAGCGAGGACAACGCCCTTGAGCGCGAAGCTATCCACCAGCAAATGGTCGCCGGGCTCCGCGGATTCATCGAGTCGGGCGACCCAAACCGGTACGCGACCGATGTTCACTGGCCACTGTGGACAGACAGTCGAAGGCCCGCAGTCATTCGATAAGAAATTAGAGAAGGAGGAGAAGGCCTTGAGCCACCACAACCACAAACTGAATCAAGCCCTGACGATCGCCTGCCTTGCTGCCGGCGCCATGTTTTGTCCGCTGTCTGCGACAGCCCAGGATGACCTGGAGGCGTTGTTGGCAGAGCCCAGCAAGCCGACCACGACCGAGCCGGGCGCGCCGACTCCGGGCACAACCGATCAGGCAAACACCGAACCCGCCGCGGCCGGTGACAAAAGCGAGGACACCTCGCCAGAGAAGCCTTTGCAGACCCTTGCCGTACAGGAACTGCCGCGAACAGACGCTCCGGCCAGGGTCGAGCGCACACCATCGAAGACGCTGGAGAACATCGTCGTCGTCGCCCAGAAAAAGGCTGAATTGATTCAGGACGTGCCGATCTCAATCTCGGTACTCGACGAGAAGTTCATCGAAGAATGGTCGATCACCGACCTCAATACTGCGGCTCTCTATACCCCCAACGTAAAGATTGTCGACGCCGGCTACTTCATCCTGCCGCGTATCCGTGGCTTTGGCACCGACCAGAACAACAAGGCTTTTGAGCCTCCGGCGGGGGTCGCCATCGATGGCGTCCCGTACACACGCCTGGAGTACTTCACCTCGGCAACCTTCGACCTCGCACGCATGGAGGTGTACCGGGGGCCGCAGGGCACCTCGTTCGGCAAGAACACCACTGCCGGTTTGATTCATCTCATCACGAATTCGCCGACCGACGAGTTCACCGGCTTCATCGACAGCCAGTACGGCGATTTTGACCGGCACCGCGTCGAGGCCGCCGTCGGCGGCCCGCTGGTGGAGGGCGTGGTCAACTTCCGCCTTGCCGCACTTTCCGACGAGCGACAGGGCTTTGTACGCAACAGCGCCACCGAAACCTCACTGAGCGGCGCATCGGAGTATGGCCGCGGCACCCGCCGCAAGGGCCTGCGAGCCAAGTTGGATTTCGTCGATCTGGGCGGCTCGACGCTCAAGCTGAGCGCCGAGACCGTGAAGGTCGCCCTCAGCGGCGCCGGACTCGAGATGTACAACCCGACCGCCACGCTGGAGGCCGCCATACGCCGGTATGAGCCCAACTCTGATTTCATCCGCGCCAACCATGTCAATACCATCAACGACCCCGACTACCGCGACGTAGCAATCGATACTTTCAACGCCGAATGGCAGGCGGAGCTCGGCGACTGGGGACTCACCGGTCTCGCCGGGTACTCGGTACTGCGCGATGACGCCGCACTCGATACCGACGCCACACCGGTGCCGGCGATCTTCGCCGGCGACAAGGACACCTCGCCGACGCTGACCGGGGAACTCCGACTGCAGTCGCCGGATTTCGACGGCTTGCTGGGTATCGACAGCCTGTTTGGAGCCGACCTCGGCCACAGCAATGTGCTGTCGGGCCTGTACTACCAGGGTCGCGACATCAACGGCGATGGCATCGTGTTTCGATTCGGACTTTCTTACCTCGATCTGCTGATCGCCTCGACCACATCCGCCCAGAACAGCCCAGTCCCTGGGCTGGCACGCGGACTTTTGAGCCTGGTCTATCCGCTGATTCCCCCGATCTTCCAGACCACCAATTCGCGCTACACGGAGGAAGTGACCCAGGACTTCGATCAGCAAGCTGAGGCGGCCGCGGCGTTCACTCAGCTGAAGTGGCAGCTGACCCCCGTCTGGGGCCTGGAGTACGGCCTTCGCTTCAACCATGAGTCCAAGAAGGCGCATCTCAACCAGTACTACTCCTCCAGCCCGTCGATCCTGCTGCCTCTGCTCAATGTAAACGAGTACGAGCACCACCTAAGTCGTTCCGAAGACAACATCGCCCATAGGGTTTCGCTGAACTTCGAGCCCGGGGACGACTACGGCCTGTTCCTGCATTGGGCGAAGGGATTTCGTGGTGGTGGTTTCAACGCATTTTCTTTCGACGGAGCACCTGACACCTTGCAATTCGAGCCCGAAACTGCGACCGACTGGGGCCTCGATTTCAAGTCCACGCTGCTTGACGGCCGCATGCGTCTGAACGTTTCTCTGTTCCGTCTCGATGTCGATGACTTTCAGGTACTGGTCAGTCAGCCTTCGAGCACCGGCGTCGGCCTGGGGTCCACCATGGTCCAGAACGCAGCCAAGGCGCGCTCTCAAGGCATAGAGGCAGACCTAACATGGTTGGTGACCGACTGGTTCACCCTGTTCTCCACCCTGGGGCTCAGCGACACCGAGTATCTGGACTTCAAGAACAATGCCTGCGCGCCGGACAACGCCAACACCGATGGTGACTCGGACCCACTCTGCGACGTCACCGGCAAGCCGTTCCCGCTAACCCCCAAGTTCTCCGGAACTTCGCTGGGGATGATCACCTTGCCGCTCTCGGCAAATGGCCTCGGAATGCAGGCTGGCGGTGGCTTCGACTATCAGTCCAAGCAGTATTCCGACACCAGCCTGGATGAGCGCTTTCAGCAGGAGGCGGTGATCCGTTGGCGAGCCACCATCGGCATCGGCAACCTGCTGACCGGTTGGGCTTTCCGCATCCAGGGTGAGAACCTCACCAACGAGCGAGTGACCATCCGTCACGGGCAATTGATCACCGGCATAGATGCCGAGGGACTGGACTCGCCGCGGACGATCTACGCGTCGTTCCGCTACAACTTCGGAGGTTGAAGCATGCACGCCACAAAGCCCGGCCTGCGCGGACTCTTGCCACTGCTGGTCGCCCTGCTGTGCATCTCCTGCGGACATGCTCCGGCCGTTGATACCTCACCACCAACCCCAAAGCCAGCGTCAAGCGCCACCATCAAGGGCTGGATCTCGGCGGTGGAGCAACTGGGCATCCGCCGGCCCGGCTACGCCGCCGACGACCGCACCGAGGAGTGGCTGCGGGAGCAGTTCATCGCGCTCGGGCTGCGAGACGTCAAGCTGGACCCTATCGAGGTACTGCGCTGGGAGCCAAAACACTGGTCACTGCAGGTCTGGCGCGATGGCGATGAGGCGGGCGCAATCGCCATCGACTCCTGGCCAATACCCTTGTCGGCGAACGCCGAGAACCTGGTAGGTGAACTGATACTCACCCCCAAGCCGGGCGCCGGCGAGCGCGGCAAGCTCGCCGTGGTGGAATTGGGCCTGCTGTCGACGCCGCAGTCGCGCATGCGCGATCAAGTGGCGACTTGGGCCTACGATCCCGGCCGTGAATTCGACACACTGACCCAGGTCTGGCCACTGGGACCGCGTTTCTCGAACGTGATGGAGCCGGACATCGAGTCGGGGGCGAAAGGTTTTATCGGCATCCTCGACTTCCCCTGGCAGACCGACCACTATTTCGTCCCCTACGACGCAGTGCCACGCAGCATTCCTGGGCTATACCTGAGCCGAGCCAATGGCGACCGGCTCAAAGCCCTGATGGCTGGCGGCTATCGTCACGCGCGTATCAACCTGCTGAGGGAGCAGGTAAAGGCCCGCTCGCACAATGTGATTGCGGTCCTGCCAGGTCGCACCGACGAATGGGTTGTGATCGGCTCCCATCACGACGGCCCTTGGAATTCCGCGGTCGAGGACGCCAGCGGCGTGGCCCTGGTATTGGCGCAGGCGCATTACTGGGCGCAGGTACCACGTGAGCAAAGGCCGCACAACCTGATGTTCTTGCTCAATGGCGGGCACATGTCGGGCGGCGCCGGCCTGATCCACTTCGCCAACAGTCAGGCCAGCTTCTTGAAGGAGAAGGTGGTTGCCGAAGTGCACCTGGAGCACGCGGCACGCGAGGCGAAGGTGGTGGATGGCCATCTGGTGCCAACCGAGCGTCCTGAGGTGCGCTGGTGGTTCACCAGCTTCATCCCTCGCTTAGAGGAAAGCGTCGCTCGCGCCATCTGCGCCGAGCATCTGGACCGCTCGCTGATCATGCCGGTGGAAGGCTTCCCGTCTCCAGCCAGCAAGCATCCGCCGACCGACGCGGCGTTCTTTCACCCTTTGACCCCGATAGTCAGCTTTCTGACTGCGCCGATGTACCTGTTCGATCCAGCCGATCGCCTGAACATGATCCATGAACCCTCGTTGCTGCCGCTGACCCGCGCGGTGATATCCATCATCGAGGATTTGGGGCGGACCAGCGTGGTGGAAATCCGTCAGGGGATCTATGCACCGCCGCGCAGGACCAGCTTGCCTAGCTGCGCTGGGCTTGCCACCACGAACAACAATGCCTCTGCGCAATAGCGCAGCGGTGGCCGCTGGGTAGAAGCGCTGCTGGCGATTCTGGCGCTGGTCAGGGCTTGGTTTCGCTCGACCGCCCCACCTCCAGTTGCCAGTAATGCAGGCCGGACTCGCCGGCGCTGACCAGGCCCTGCCGGTAGGCGAGGGCGCTGGAGAACGCACCCAGCTCCTGGGCGTTCGGCAGCGTGCCGGCGGGCGTCAGCGGCGGCGCCTGGGGGCCGTCCTTGGCGAGCGGTTGCGCGCTGCGCAGCGGCAGCGGCCGCAGGCCCGTCGCCGGGTCGAACAGCTGGATGCTGGCGTTGGCGCCCACCAGCGCCGCCCGGCCGTTGCCTAGGCCGGTCAGGCCGAACACCGACTGCGTGCTGCGGCTATCCAGCCGCGCCCACTGTCCGGCGGCGACGTCTTCGGTGCGGAAAGCATTGCCGCGCAGGCCGGCGACGAGCGCACCGCTCTGGCCCTGCGGCAGCACCGCGAACAGCGAGCTTTCATAGGGCGAAGGCAGCCGCTGCCAGCTGGCGCCTTCGTCGCGCGACTGCGCCAACATGCCCTCCTCGCCCACCAGCAGCAGCGAGCCATCGCCGAGCCGGCTGAGCGCATTGAGGTGCAGGCCGGCGCTGGCGATCTCGGACTCGTTCTTGGCCCAGGTGGCGCCGCCGTCGCGGGTCTCCATGACCAGGCCGTAGGCGCCAATCGCGTAGCCACGTTGGGCATCGAGGAACAGCACGTCGAGCAGCGCCAGGTTCTGATCGGGCTGGTAGTTCTGCATGACCCAGGTTTTGCCGCCGTCGCGGCTGTGCAGGATGCTGGCGTCATGCCCCACCGCCCAGCCGAGCTTGGCGTCGAGGAAGTACACCGAGGTCAGCAGCACATTGACCGGCACCGGCACCTGCTGCCAGCCGAGCCCGTCGGTGGAGCGCAGGATGTGGCCGCGCGCGCCGACCGCGATGAGCTGATCGCCAGCGCGCACAATCTTGGTCATCGGACTGTGCTCGGCCTTGGCCGCAATCTCCGCCGGCATCGCCTTGCCGGGTGCCGCCTGCGCCGGGTTCAGCAGCAGGGCGGCACCGTACAGCAGGCCTAAGAGACAGGCCTTGCGGCTTCCATGCGAAACGGTCTTGCCTGTGTTCATGGCTCAGAACTGGTATTTGAAGAAGAGGCCAAGGTTGTCGCGGTCTTGGTAGAGGTTGTTGCTGCCGGCGCCGAAGAAGGCGTTGTAGGCGAGCGTCATCGCGTAGGACTTTCCGTAGCGCGTTTCCAGCAGGAAGCTCAGCTGCTTGCGGCCGGCCACGAAGTTGCCCGCCGGGCCCGGTGAATTGCCCTGGATGTCGTGGTACCAGATGAACAGCGGCTGCACGCTGATGCCCGGCAGCACCGACTCGTAGCTGATGCGGCCGACGATGCGATAGCCCCAGGAGAAGGCATCGGCGAAGGCATTGCGCGGCGCCTGGAAGGGATTGAAGCGCAGGCCGTCCGGGCCGACCGTGCAGCTGGGGTTGGTCGAGCAGGCCAGGCGCGAGCCATCGGCGCCGCTGCCGTCGGCACCGGCGCTGGCATGGGTGGTGGCGGTCATCGGCCCCTCGATCTGCAACTGGTCGAAGTCCGGCATGTTGAGCACATGGGTGGCGGCCAGTTCGTAGAGCAGGATCACCTGGTCGGCGTGGATCCAGTTTTCCGAAGCGCCCAGCACCCGCGTCGCACCCAGGTTGTACTGCGCCACCTTGCCGGGTATCCAGCCCTGGATGTAGCTGTTGGGCGCGTTCTCGCCGACCGTGCCGCCCCGGTAGGGAATGATGAAGTTGGGGAAGGAGCGCGCCGAGCCCGGCGCCGAGCCGACCACCAGATTCACCGTGTCCGGATAGGGGTTGTTGCCGTTGGCGTCGGTGAAGTTGTTCTGGTCGTAGACGCTGTAGTTGGCGCCGCCGTCCTCGGTGAAGCCCAGCGTGGCGGTGCTGCCATAGCAGCCGAGCGCCTGGTCATGGCAGCGGGTCAGCGTCGGGCCGAACGAGGCAAAGGCGAGGTCGATCAGCGCCACCTGCATCGGCAGGTTCGGGCGATAGCTCAGCTCGCCCTGGAAAGAGTAGTCGCCGTAGGTGGTGGTGAAATCCAGGCCGAACATCTGCAGGTTCTCGGGGTATTCCACCTGCAGCTTGGCGGTATCCAGCGGCAGCGAGTCGGTCTCGCCCACTCCCGGCTGCGGGATCAGCAGGTTGGCCAGACCCAGTACATCGGTGCCGAGATTCAACAGCACGCCGGGGCGCTGCGCGATCAGGGAAACCGCGTCCAGCGCCAGCGCCGAGGCCGCCGACAGCGCGGTCACCGGCAGGTTGGGGCAGGCGCGCAGGAACTCGCTGGTGTTGCGGGCATCGAGCCCCAGCGCATTGCCTTCGCGCCGCGCACAGCTGGCGTCGGTGGACTGGAAGCTCACATAGGGCAGCTTCGAGTGGTAGTTGACGAAGTACAGGCCCAGCTCGGTGCCGTCGTTGAGGTTTTCGGCGAAGTACTTGAACGACACCCCGAACTGCCCCTGGTTGCTGGGCGTGTTGTCGGCGAGCCGGTCGATGGTGAGCGTGGTCGGGGTGATGAGCGTGAGCGGGCTGTCCAGCGGCGAGCCGACATGGTCCGGATCATCCGCCGAGCCGCCGAAGGCGGCGTTCACCGAGCCGCGCTTGTTGTCGGTGCCGATGTCCACGAAGGACATATAGCTGCCGGGAGTCGGAATCTCGATCGGCTCCCATTCGTACTGGTAATAGCCCTCGACGGTGAGGCCGTCGATCACCTCGGTGCTGGCGCGGACCATGCCCACCGGCACGAACAGCTCCTCCAGCAGGCCGAAGCCGAGGCGGTGCAGGCTGTTGGCGTTCACCGGCTGCGCCTGGTTGATGCTGTTGATGAGGGCGACGGTGCTCTGCCCCCAGTTGACGGTCTGGCGGCCGATGCGGAACAGCAGGTCGCGCTCGCCGGGCAGCTTGGTGGTGCCGTAGAAGTTGGCATCCAGCAGGTCGTAGCGCAGGCCGATCTCGCGGGCCTCGCGGCCATCCCGCTCCTGGGTCAGATAGGCGCCGTGGCCATAGACCCTGGGCAGGTAGCGGTTGCTGATGCCGGTGTCGTTGGTGATGCCGGTCTGGCCGGCGTTCTGCGCGGTGATGCGGTTGTAGTAGCGGTCGTCGAAGCCGTCGTAGTTGACGACGTCGAAGATGCCCATGCCACGGAAGAAGAAGCCGAAGTCGCCGAACTTGATGTTGAGGTCCTGCGAGAGCTTGAGCGGCGCCTGGGTGATCTCGCCCAGGTCGTAGTTGAGGTTGCCGTCGTCGAAGTTGTTGGAGGCCATGCCGGGCGCCGCGCGCAGGTGCGCGGCCGGATAGCTCTGGGTGCGGTGCAGGCCCTGGCAGGACTGGTAGACGCCGGCGCAGACATCGGGATTCAGCGACGACTTGCCGACCAGATAGTCCTGCCTATCCTCGACGCGCCAGGAGGCGCCGAAGGTCAGGGTGTCGTTGAGCACCGCCCGAAAATCGGTGTCGAGCAGGCTGAAATCGAATTCGGCGGCCGGCACTACCGACGGAGCCGCCAGCAGCAGCGCCAGCGCGCCATGGATCGCGTACTTTTTCATCTTGGTCATAAAACCTCCCCCAGCGCACGGCGCAAAAGGGCCGCACGTCACCGTTTGTTTCGCTTGTTTGGAAGATCCCGCGCGCTGCCAGCAGCGCGCGGGACTCACACGGGGCTTACTTCGAGGTGCGCTTCTGCACCGTATCGGCCTCGAACAGGTTGTCGTTGTAGGTCACCGTCGAGTCGTAGGGCAGGTCTTCGTTGATCATCGTGGTCACGAAGTAGCGGCCGGAGTTGAGGTGATAGATCACTTCCGGCAGCGTGCTGGCGGCGAGCACGTTGAACGAGGGCACCAGATGGCCTTCCTGGAACTGCATCAGCACGCCCTGCTGGTCGTAGTCGTCGATGGCGACGATGTTCCAGCTGTCTTCATCCAGATAGATGCGGCGGGTCTTGAAGGTGTGGCGCTGGTCGGGCTTGTTCTCGGCCTCGACCACCCAGACCCGGTGCAGCTCGTAGCGGGGCAGCTCGGGATTGACGTGGTTGGGCCGGGCGATGTCGGCGTACTTGGTCGGCGGCGTGGCGATCTTGTAGGAGTTGTAGGGGATGTAGACCTCGCGCTTGCCGACCAGCTTCCAGCTGAAGCGTTCGAGCACGCCGTTGTACATGTCCACCTGGTCGTAGAACTGGTGGCCGTCGGTGCCCTCGTAGGGGTTGTCGCAGCACACCGCCGGCGCCCGGCGGATGCGCTTGAGCGCCGGCGCATAGAGCCAGGCGGAACGACCCTCGGTGCCAAAGCCGGCCTTCTCATGCACCAGGATGAAGGTGCCGGCGATGCGCGGCGGCGCGATGGTTTCAGAGAGATAGCGCAGGAAGTCGACGCCGGGCTTGAGCTCCGGCGGGTTCGGCGAGCCGATGTTGGCGTAATAGAACTTCACGTCCTCGACGATCTTGGTTAGCGAGAACTTGCCGTCCTGCTGCACGATCATCTGGTTGTTGTAGCGACGCACCGCGTCGCCGCGCCATTTCACCCGGTGGTTCCAGATCGGCTCGGCGCCGCTCTTCGGGATCGGGAAGGGAAAGCCGACGTAGGCGCCCTTGGGATTGTCGACGCCTTCCAGCTCGGCGCGGGTGGCGTTCTTCACCGTTTCATCGAGGATCTTCTGCGGGAAATTGACCTTGCGATGGCTCGGGTAGACGTTCATCTTGTAAGTCGCCGGGAAGCGCTTGAGCAGCTCCTTGTGCCCCTCGGTCAGTTTCGCCGCGTACTGCGCGGCGTTCTTGGCGTCGATGGTGAACAGCGGCTTTTCATTCTTCAGCGTCGGGTCCGAGGGAAAGTTGCCCTTGAGCGCGCCGCTCTGGGCCGCCGGCGTCCATTCGGGGATGGTTCCCTCCTTGTTGCCGGCGCGCTCGGCACCCACCGGAGTGAGCTTCTGGCCCAGCTGGGCCGCCTCCTCGGGCGAGACCTTGGCCAGCGCCGGACCAGACAGATAGACGGCCAGCAGGGCGGTCAGATAGATCGACTTTTTCATCGCACTTCATCTCCTCTCACAATTTCCATAAGACCCAGCGCGTATCCCTACGCAGCCGTGGATGACTCACCGGGCAGCGTCGAGCTGCCCGGAATGAACAGCGGGAACGACAGCGGCAAGCGCGGCTGGCGCGGCCTCGGTCTCCTTGCCAGGACGCAGCAGGAAGGCCGCGAAGGCGGGCAGCAGGACCACCGCCGCCACCGCATTGGCGACGAACATCATGGTCAGCAAGATCCCCATATCGACCTGGAACTGCAGGCCCGAGAACAGCCAGGTGCAGACCGTCGCCGCCAGTGTCAGCGCGGTGAAGATCACCGCCTTGCCGGTCTGGTGCAGGGTGTTCTCGTAGGCCGCGCGCAGGCTCATGCGCTTGGACAAGACGTTCTCCTCGAGCACGCTGTAGATGTAGATGCCGTAGTCGACACCGATGCCGGCGGCGAAGGCGGCGACCGCCAGGTTGGAGATCTTGATGCCGATCTGCAGATGCACCATCACCGCGTAGGAGACGATGTGCACCAGGGCCAGCGGCACCAGCACGCAGATCAGGCCGGCGAAGCTGCGGAACGAGGCCAGCACGCACACGCCGATGCCCAGGAACAGCCACAGCAGCACGGTGTGCTCGGTGTCCTTGATGACGTCGTTGGCCGCCGCCATCACCCCGACATTGCCGGTGGCGAGGCGGAACTTCACCGGTGAATCGGCGGGCTGTTCGGCGATGAACTTGTTCACCGCCGCGACGATGCCGTCGATGGTCTCGGCCTTGTGGTCCTTGGTGAACACCAGGACCGGCATCGCGCTGCAATCCTCGTTGAGCAGGCCGGTGGAACTCGGGAACGGCTGCACGGTGATGACCAGCGCGCCGCTCTCGCGCGGCAGCGTGTTGAACTTCGGATTGCTCTCGCTGTAGCTGCTGAACACCTTCTGCTGCAGCTTGGGCAGCGACAGGGTGGACTGCACGCCCGGCGTGTTTTCCATGCGCCAGGCGAAGCGGTCCATCAGCGAGACCACCGCATGGTCGATGCAGCCGTCGGTCTTGCTCTCGGCCACCACCTTGAGCACATCGACGCCGATGGCGAACTTGCTGACCACCTCGGCGGAGTCGAGGTTGTAGCGGGAGTCCGGGCGCAGCTCGGGCACGCCGGCGTGCAGCTCGCCGATCTTCAGATCCTGCGCGACCCACTCGCCCCAGGCCCACAGGCCGGCTGCGACGACCAGCACCGTCGCCGCCACCGGCTTGAGCGTGATCGCCGACAGCGCATGCCAGATCGGCGCCAAGCGGCGGTCGCGGCGCTGCTGGTGCAGGCGGAATTTCTCCGGATCCGGCACCGAGGCGAAAGTCAGCAGGCAGGGCAGCAGCATCTTCTTGCAGAGCACGATCGCCGCCAGGCCCAGCATGGCGTTGATCGCCATCTCGCGGATGATGTCGATGGGGATCAGCAGGATGGTGCCGAAGCCGACGAAGTTGGTGGCCAGCGCCGAGAGGCCGGGGATGACCAGACGGCGATAGGTGGCGCGCGCGGCATCGAACGGCGGCAGGCCGTTGTCGGCCACCTCGTTGAGCCAGAAGCTGGTGATCTGGATGCCGTGCGAGGTGCTGATGGCGAGCACGATGAAGGGCATCAGCACCGCGAACGGGTCCAGAGCCAGGCCGACCAGATGCAGCAGGCCCAGCTCCCAGATCACCGCCAGCACGCCGCAGGCCAGCGGCAGCAGCGCCACCTTCGGCGAGCCGCAGTACTGCCAGAGCAGCAGCCAGACCAGGAACACCGTCAGGCCGAAGAAGCTGAACACCTCGATGGCGCTGTCGGCGATGTCACCCACCGCCTTGGTGAAGCCGATGATGTGCACCTCGACATCGGCGTTGTAGTCGGGGTTCTCCGCCTCGCGCACCTCCAGCTGGTAACCACGCAGGCTGAGCGTCTGTTCGACGCCGTCGGCGCCGGTCTGGCTGAGCTCGAAGCCGCGCAGCGGAAAGCTCCAGCCGCGCTCGTCGACGTAGCCGCGCTTGACCAGCTCCCCGGCCTTGAACGGCGGAACGTCCTTGGCCAGGCGGTACTCGTAGAGCTTGGCGCTGGTGAAGCGGCGGCGGATGTCTTCGAGCCGGTGCGCGGTTTCCAGATAGTCGAGCTTCTCGCCGGTGACCGGATTGCGCTCGAGCAACTCGGCGAAGATCATCGCGCCGTGCTGGTCATTGGCGACCAGCCGGCCGGTGATGCCGGCCTTCTCGACGTTGGCGCGCACCTGCGCCAGGCCCTCGGGCGTCGGCTTGAAGTCCGCCGGCACGACATTGCCGCCGGCGAAGCCGCCTTCGACGACTTCCAGATAGCGGACGTCGGGGGTGAAGATGGAGCTGACCCGCGAGCGGTCCATGCCCGGCGTGAAGTACACCGCGTCGGTGGCCTTGCGCAGCGTCGCCATGAAATTGGCTTCGTAGATGTCGCCGCTTTTGCGGGTGAGCGCGACCAGGGTGACGTTGGCGCCGCCGAACTCCTTCTGGTACTGCTTGTAGATGCTGATGTAGGGGTGACCCAGCGGCAGCTGCTTGTCGAAGCCGGTGTCGATCTTCAGATGGGTCGCCTGCCAGCCCAGCACCGCCGTGATCAGGGCGATCACGGTGAGGGTGATCCGGCGCCGGCTGAAGATCAGCGGCTCGGTGATGCGTACAAACGCCTGTGAAAAGGCACTGCGGGAGTCGTGCATGCCCAGCCTTGGTAGTAATGAATGAAGTAGTCAGCGCGACGGCCGTTGCGGCCGCCTGCGCACAGCGCTTGGAGCGATCAGGTCAAAGCCCGCCCTTCAGGCGGGCTTGCAGCGGCAGCGGATGGTCCGTGGCGGGGCGGGAAGCATTCGCTTCCCCAAGCCACGCGGGCGCTGTCCATAGCTCCGCGCGGCGGCATCAATCAAGGCAAACCTCATCGTCTCTCCTTCGGGGCTTTTGCAGCCCTTCTGCAACGCACTATTGGCCACGGTGCCGGCAGCTCGCCGTGGCGCTTTATTGCTCTTTGCAAAGATGGTGCGCCGGGCCGAAACCAGCCGTCACCCAACTTTCGGAAGGAGATTTTTTCAGCACCTGGAATGGCTCCGATGGCGTGCTAGGCTTCCCCGCGAATGATGGAAAGGCCAGTAAAAACTGGTGGAGACGAGGAGAACAACGTGGAAGCCAGCCGCGCGGCCGAAGTCGCCGAAGGCCCGGCCGTGGGCTTGCAGAACCCCGCTGTCCTGGAGCTGGACCGGCAGCGCCTGCTGGCGCTCGACAAGGGTCAGCCGATCATGGTCGCGGAAGCGCCTTCCGGATTCGGCAAGACCGTGCTCGCACGCAGCTGGCTGCGTCGGGCGCCCAAGGCAACCTTACGTGTCTGGCTGTCGCTCACCGACGAGGACCGCGACCCGACGGTGTTTCTGGAGCGGCTCTCGCTGGCGCTGTTTGGCCCCGGCAGCCGGCTGTGGGAATCGGCGCTCGATGACGAGGCCGATCGCGCCGACCGCTTCTCGCGGATCGCCGACCGCCTCTCCGATGCCCAGCGGCCGACCTGGCTGGTGTTCGACGATGCCCACTGCCTGGCGGGCAGCCCCAGCCGGCTCTACCTGCAACGCCTGCTCGCCGGTGCCGGCGCGCATCTGCGCATCTTCATCACCCTGCAACCGGTGGCGCTCGATGTTTCACTTGGCGAGCTCACCGCGCGCGGCAAGGCCTGCTGGATCAATGCCGGCACGCTGGCCCTGACCCGCGCCGAGATCGAAGCCTGCGCCAGGCTGCGCGACCAGCACCCGGAGGCGCAGCAGCTGGACTGGCTGCTACGCGCCACCCAGGGCTGGCCGGCGCTGGTGCAGCTGGCGCTCGCCACCTCGCCGGACAGCGGCCGCTACGTGCCCGGCAACATCGCCAGGCTGGGGCCGGTCCGCGAGTACATCTACGAACGCTTCCTGACCCGCCTGGAACCCAGCGAGCACGAGATGGCCTGGACGCTGGCCTGCGTCGGCAAGATTCCGCTGGATCTGCTGCGCGCGCTCTCGGCCACGCGCACCGATCCCGACACCCAGCTGCCGCGTCTGCTGGCGCTGGGCATCGTGCAGCAGGACGACTCGGCGGCCGAGGTGATGATCCATCTGCATCCCCTGGTCTCGGATGCGATGCTGCGTGCGCTCTCGCAGGAGCGCGCGCTGCGCAAGACCCAGCTGCAGCTGGCGGCCGCCGAGTGGTATTGGCGGCATGGCAGCGGTGCCGCCGCGGTGCGCCTGTTGCTGGAATCCGACGCCGAGCATTTGCCGCAGGCGCGCGACTGGCTGGTGGAGCTTTCCAATTCCCTGGTGTTCAAGAACGGGCAGCATCAGACCCTGCTGGATCTGGTCGAGCACTGGGAGCACGTCGCCTCGCGTTCCGACGCGCAGCTGGACCGGATCGCCGCCTGGGCACTGATCTTCCAGCGCCGTTTCAGCGCCGCCGAGGATCGCCTCCAGCGCGCCAGCGCCGGCGCGGCCAGCCACGACGCCGGCGACGAGATGCAGCTGCAGCTGGCGGTGAGCAGCGCCTTGCAGGACGACTACGACAGCGCCGGCCGGCGGGCATCGGCCTGGCTGGCGCGGCACCCGGGCGAGTACTCCTTCTACTCGGCGGCGGCCTGGTCGGTATACGGCTTTCACCTCAAGTGCGTGGGCGACATCGCCGGCGCCAGCGCCGCCCTGCGCGAAGCGCACATCGGCTACAACAAAACACAGTCCGGCTTTGGCACCACCTGGGCGTTTCTGGTGGGCGCACTCACCATGATCAAGATGGGCCGGCATCGCGACGCGCTGGCCGAGGTCGAGCGCGGCCTGGAGCGCTGCCGCGAAGCCTCGGGCCTGGGCGGCCAGCGGGCGATGCTGCGCAGCGTCGAGGCGTTCATCCGCTATGAGCGCAACGAGCTGGCCAGCGTCACCGATGTGCTGAGCGATGTGCTGGTGCTGCTGCCCGATCAGGGCGCGGTCGACACCATCACCCTGGGCTACACCGCCGCCGCGCGCCTGCGCGCCGCCTCCGGCGACATCGGCGCGGCGCTAGACATCCTTTCCGAAGGCGAGCGTTACGGCATCCAGCGCGAGTTTCCGCGGCTGTCGATCAGCCTCGGCGCCGAACGCGCGCTGCTGCTCTTGCGCAGCGGCGCCACTGGCCAGGCCCGGCAGGTCGCCGAGGCCGCCGGCCTGGTGCCGGATGCGACTTCCGCCGGCGGCCTGAAGTGGGACCGCGCCGGCCGGCTGTTTGCCCGCCTGGCGCTGGTGGAGGGCGAGTTCGAGCAGGCACATAGTCTGATCGATCCGCTGATCGCGCATTCCCGCGCGGCGATGCAGCGCTACAAGCTCTGCGAGCTATTGATCCTCTCGGCCCTGGCCCACGAGCTGCGCAACGACGAGCCGGCGGCTTTCGCGGCGCTGCGCGAGGCGCTCTCGCTGGCAAGCGCGGAGAGCTATGTGCGGCTGTTTCTGGACGAAGGCGGCGAGCTGCATCGCTTGCTGGGGCGCTGGCTGAAGTCCTGCCCCGACGCCGCGCGCAGCCAGCCGGAGGCGATCTGGGCCGAGCGCATCCTCGCCACGCTGGATAGCGCGCAGTTGCGCCAGAAGCCCGCCGGCGATGCGCCCTTCGAGCCCTTGAACAAGCGCGAGCGGCAGATCCTCACCCTGCTCGAACAAGGCTTAAGCAATGCCGAGATCGCGGCGCGCTGCTTTCTGGTGGAAGGCACGGTGAAATGGAACCTGCACAACCTCTACGGCAAGCTCGGCGTGCGCAGCCGCACCGCCGCGCTGCGCGCCGCCAGGGCCCACGGCATCCTCCAGCAGTAGCTCCGGCGGCCCAGCCTTCTGACCGGCAGTAGCGCACCGCTCGCGGATTTCCGATCGATTGATAGGTGACGCTGTGCACGGCCCGGAGCAAGGATGCTCCCGTCGACGACCTGCGCAGCGTTCAGGCTGCCAGCAAGCACTGCAGGTTCGTCGCAGCCATCGCCATTTCGTTAGGAGACGAACCATGAGCAATACCGCGCCTAGCGCGTGCCCGGCCCACAGCAGCAGCGGGGCCTATTCGATACCGATTGAAGACATCGACGTCAGCAATCCCGAGCTGTTCCGCCGCGACGAGATCTGGGGCTATTTCGAGCGCCTGCGCAAGGAAGACCCGGTCCACTACTGCAAGCAGAGCCAGTTCGGACCGTATTGGTCGGTGACCAAGTTCAAGGACATCATGCAGGTTGATACCAACCCGCAGATCTTCTCCTCCGAATCGGTCTACGGCGGCATCACCATCCTGGAGAACAACAAGGCAGCCTATCTGCCGATGTTCATCGCCATGGACCCGCCCAAGCACGACGAGCAGCGCAAGGTGGTGAGCCCGATCGTCGCGCCGGAGAATCTCGCCAGGCTCGAAGGGCTGATCCGCCAGCGCACCAGCACCGCACTCGACAGCCTGCCGGTCAACGAGCCGTTTGACTGGGTGGAGCGGGTCTCCATCAACCTCACCACCCAGATGCTGGCGACGCTGTTCGGCTTTCCCTGGGAGGATCGGGCGAAGCTGCCGTACTGGTCGGACGTGGCGACCAGCCTGCCGGGCCAGGGACTGATCGACTCCGAAGATCAGCGCATGGCCATCCTCGGCGAGTGCGCGGCCTACATGACCGGCCTGTGGAACCAGCGCGTCAACGCCGAACCCGGCAACGATCTGATTTCCATGCTCGCCCACGACGAGCGCACCCGCGGAATGTCGCCGGAGGAATTCCTCGGCAACATCCTGCTGCTCATCGTCGGCGGCAACGACACCACCCGCAACTCGATGACCGGCGGGCTGCTGGCGCTCAACCAGAATCCCGCCGAGTACCGGAAGCTCTGCGATAACCCGGAGCTGATCGGGCCTTCGATGGTGCCCGAGATCATCCGCTGGCAGACGCCCCTGGCCCATATGCGCCGCACCGCGCTGATGGATACCGAGCTGGGCGGCAAGAAGATCCGCAAGGGCGAGAAGGTGGTGATGTGGTACGTGTCGGGCAATCGCGATGCCGAGGCGATCGACAACGCCGATGCCTTCATCATCGACCGCGCCCGGCCCCGCCACCATCTGTCCTTCGGCTTCGGCATCCACCGCTGTGTCGGCAACCGCCTGGCCGAGATGCAGATCCGCATCCTCTGGGAGGAGTTGCTCAAGCGCTGGCCGCGCGCCGGGCAGATCGAGGTCATCGGCGAGCCGCGGCGAGTGCCTTCACCGTTCGTGAAGGGCTACGAGTCGCTGCCGGTCCGCATCAACGCCTGAGGCGCCCCCTTGCGCTGGCGGAGAACTCCGCCGGCGCAAGGCCCAAGGCGGGCGCACCTGCCAATACGCAAACGATCAAGACCCATCGGGGCCAGACCCCGCCCGAGCTCGCATAGCCAGATCCGCCACCGCGCGGCCCGCCGGCGACCCAGGGAAATCCACTGGAGTAAGCAATGCCGAAAGTCATCTTCATCGAACACGACGGAACCACCCGCAGCGTCGAGGCCAGCCTAGGGGCCTCGATCATGGAGACCGCGGTATCCAACCTCATCCCCGGCATCGACGGCGACTGTGGCGGCGCCTGCGCCTGCGCAACCTGCCATGTGCACGTCAGCCCGCCCTGGCTGACCAAGCTGCCGCCGATGGCGGACTTCGAGAAGTCGATGCTGGAGTTTGCCGCCGGCAGCGACGCGTCCTCGCGCCTGGGCTGCCAGATCAAGATGACGGCGGAGCTCGACGGCATCATCGTGCACACGCCGCTGGGTCAGCACTGAGCTGGCGGAATCAGGGCTCGCGGCGAGCGCGGGAGCCGAGCCAGGCGATCAGTGCCCGCCGCTGTCCACGCTGGGCTCGGGCGCCGCATATCGCTTCCAGCCCCAGCGCTCCCGCACCACGTAGACCAACAGGGCGACGAAGCCGAGCAGCAACACCGCCACCGCAATAGGCAGCAGCCAGGCCAGCGAGGGCAGGAAGATGCCGAGCGCGCAGAGCAAGACGCCGGGCAGATAGAAGCGCGACCACAGCCAGTTGTTGGCGATGGCCGGGTGCCGGCGTTCCACCAGCTCACCGGCGCAAAGCGGACAGACCAGGCGGCCCTCCGGTCCCGGCTGCCTAGGAACCCGCCGCAGGCGAAGCGAGGCCGCGCAGTGCGGGCAACGGAAGTCCATCAGAGGGTCGAGTTCGGATAGCACCTACTGGATCCTTGGGTATTGACCTCCGGCATCTGGCCGAGGGCTGATGATCGCGAACCAGGACACTACACCAGCGCGTCTCGCCAGGCGGCCCGCTAATGGAACTGGACGGCGATGGAGAAGCGCGGCGTGCTCGCCGACAGCGCCGGTGGCGGCGGCGGAAACGGCGCGGCCCGGCGCACGCAGCTCAGCGCCAGCTTGTCGAGCAGGACATTGCCACTGGAGCGGACGATCTCCAGCGAGCGTATCTGTCCGCTGGTGTCTAGCGAGAACGACACCACGGCCTTGCCAGCCAGACGGATTCCGGGCGGCTTGGCGGCGGAGATGGCGAGCCACAAGCGCTGCCGGTATTCCTCCTCCAGCGCGCTGTCCTCACCCGAAGCAGGAGCTTCTGCGGGTGACGCCTCGGAGCCGGGCGGAAGCGGGGCTTCGGTCGCGTCTTCCACTGAGGATGGCGCCGCCGGCGCCGATGGCAGCGGCGGCAACTCCGGAACTAAAGTCGGGCTTAGAGGCTCAGCACCTGCGGCCCTCGCAGGCAAGCGCGCCGGGCTCTCCGCCGGACTTTTCCTAGGCGGCGCCGGCCTCGTTATGGGCGGCTCCCGCGCCGCCTCCATCGGCGCGGGCACGGCCAGCAGGCGAACCTCGATGGTGCGGCGCACGGTGGTTGGCGACGGTCCGGACGCGAAGGACCATTGCCACAGCAAGGCCGCCAGCACCGCATGCACCAGCAGGCTCGCGGCGACGCCCAACACGGCGCCGCCACGAACCTGGAAACGCCGCTGGCTCGATGCGCTATTCACGCCAGGCCTGGACAGCGAGGCCGATCAGAAGCGGATGCCGAAGCCGACATTCACCGATCGTCCACGCCCCGGCACCGGCCGCAGCACCCCGGTGGCGTCGTAGTCGCCCAGCGACTGACCACCGAGCGGCAGCGCGTAGCCGGCGTCGAACAGGTTGTCCACACCGAAGTCGATGCGGTAGCGGCCCCAGGTATAGCCACTGGCGAGGTTGACCAGGCTGTAGCCGGCGGTTTGTGGTTCTACGCGCGTGGGATCGACGCGGGTCTTGGCGTCCACCACGACCAGCTGCAACTGCGTGTTCCAGCCGCGCCGTTCGTGCTCCAGCGCCAGCGTCGCGTTGAACGGCATCTGGTGATACAGCGGCGCGTCGTCGTCGAGGTTGTTGCCACGCAGCCAGGAGGCGCTGGCATTGACGCCGGTGCGCCCCAGCGTGGCCGAGTTCCACAGCAGGGCCTGGGCGGAAAGATCCAGGCCATACAGCTCGGCCTCCTGATTGCTCAGCTGCAATTGCACGAAGCCCTTGGAGAGGTCTTTCAGCTTCACCGCGTCAACGTAGTCGTGCACGCGGCTGTAATGGGGCGTCGCCCTGACCGTCCAGGGCCGCGCACCGCGGCCGTCGAGCTGCAGACTGGCGCTGAGGCTGTCGGCGACTTCCGGCTTGAGTTGCAGATTGCCGACATAGCCGTTGCCGTCGCCGAACCAGCCGATCATGCGGCTGGACATCGAGCCACGCCCCCAGGAATAGCGCTCGTAGAGATTCGGCGAACGGGTCTTGCGCGCGTAGCCGAACTCCAGGGTTTTCCCCTCCGTCGGCGTGTACCGCAGCAGCGCGGTGGCGTCGACATTGCTGTCGCGCCGTGCATGATCCTCGGCATTGAACGCGCTGGCGGCGGCGGCATCGGCGGCGCTCATCATCCCCATGCTGGAGTAGGGCTGCACGTCGCCGGCGTTCATCCACACCAGGTCGTTGCGCAGGCCCAGCAGCGAGGTCCAGCGCGGGGTCCACTTCGCCTGCCATTCCACGAAGCTGCCGAGCCGGGTGCGGCGGCCGTCGTTGATGTTCAGATAGGTATCGGGGCCCATCATCATGCTGCCCGGCACCGGCGGCCAGTAGTCGTCGAGACTCTGACGCTGCAGCTCGTTGCCGACGCGCAGCGCATCCCGCGACGACAGCAGGATGTCGGCCTTGACGAGATAGCCGGCGGTCCGCAGGCGCGTCTCCATCGGCATGCCTCCGTTCGCGGAGCCGCCCTTGTCGTCGAGGAAGTTCATGCTGTGCTCGGTGTCGCGGTAGTAGGCGCGTGCCTCCAGGCCGCCCCAGTCGAACACCTCCCGCCACCTGAGATTGCCCTGGGCGGAGCGGTTGAAAGTCATGTCCATGTACTGGTTGGGAAAGCCTTCATAGGGCGAGTGCTGCAAGCCCAGTTGCAGCTCGAACAAGCCGTAGGCGCTCTGCGTCGCGAGGTTCAGCGTCTGGTCCAGCTTCTCGTATTCGCTCGAGCGCACCACGCCATCCTGGTCGCCGCCCTGGTAGTTGCCGGAGCGCACGCCGGAACCGGCGTAGCTCAGGTGCAGGCGCTCCGAGGCGAGCGTGGTCTTCAGTGCCGCGCCGACGGCATCGCCATTGCTGCGGTAAAAGCTGTTGATCGAGCCATCGAAGAGCGTCTTGCCAGGCTCGGCAAAGCGCGGATCGGCGGTTTCCACCGCGATGGTTCCGCCGATGCTGTCACCGCCCAGACTGACCGGCGTGATTCCGGCGATCACCTGGATCTGACGCACCGTCTGCGGGTCGGTGTAGGACAGCGGCGGATTCATGTGATTGGGGCAGGCGCTGTCGATCGGCACGCCGTCGACCAGCACCTTGACCCGATCGTCATTCAGGCCGCGCAGGCTCGGCAGGCTGGAGAATCCGCCGGCGGCGTAGGCGCTCACGCCCGGCAGAACGCTGAGCAGGCCGGCGAGGTCGCTGCTTGCCGGCGCCTGCCGCAACAGCGTGTCGGCAGACAGTGTGGAAGTGGCCAGCGGCGCCTCCAGCGGTTCGGTGGTGGTGGCGGATTCGACGGTGAGGTCGGGCAGGCTGAGGTCTTGCTGAGCAAACGCCGGGGTCGCGCAAAGGCAGGCCGCGGCGGTGGCGATGAGCCGCTTGCGGAAGCAGGCGGCGTGGCGCGGGGAGTTGGAGCGGGGGGTCATGGAAATCCTTGGATGCGGCGGCATCACTGGCGTCGCCAGGCAAGGGAGCCAGGCGGCGCCGCGCTAGCGGGGAAGAGCCGAGATCGGTGAAGACTCGGATCTGCGTGGCCGATGCCTCGACAAGAGGGGAGCAGGCTCGGTGCCGGCTGGCGCAGGCTTGCGCCAGAACGCCGTGAGCATCTGGACCGCCGCGAACTCTCGCGCCCGGCGCCAGTCGCGCCGAACCTCGTCGAGGGAGTCGGAGATCGCCCGGAGAAGGGCGATGCGGATCAGGCGAGCCCGGGCGGCCCGCGCAGAGGTGGCAGCCAGAGCTGCTGTACCGAGGGCGGCAGGCGTAGCGCTTCGGGCAGCGACGGCGCCTCGGTGATGCTGGGGAGCGCGAATACCGGAAGCTGGCCACCGGCGAGTTGGCCGGCGTGCATGCCGACACAGAGATTGCAGGAGAGCTTGGCCAGCTTTTCGTGATCGCTCTGCCGCTGCTTCAGCAGCTCGGGCAGTGTCGAGGCCTGAATCTTTTCCAGCAGCGCCGGCGAGAGGTCGCCGCAGAACGCATACAGGAGAGGGTCGCCATTGCGCTTCGCCCAGGCCTGCGCGTGCGCCATCGGCAACAGCCATTGCCCCATCAGCGCCAAGAGGCTGAGTAGCAGGCCGAGACGGAATCGCTTCGCGGTTTTCACGTTTGCCATTATGCCACCGACAAGACGAGGCCCAACCGACTGCGGGTGGTGCGCGATGAGCCATGTGCCGAAGAAGCCGGCGCGCTGGGCTTCATCGACCAGCCGACGAACTTGCGAGAGTGTAGATCGACGACGACGGCTAGGTAGAGCCAGCCCGGCCAGGTTCGGATGTCAATCGCTGGCTGCCCATGGGCTCCCTCCTATGCTCACGTCATAGGCTCGGGGTGCCTGCGCATCGGGACAAGTCCACCAAACTCGTTCAGAAGTCGAACAGCTCCCCAAGCAAGGACTTGGGCCGCTTGTAGGGCCGCTCCCCGCGATGGGCGTGTCCGGGGCGCTCCATGAGCCGATCCCGATCCCGATGCTGGGCAGAACCGGGGCCTTCGGACCGCTCAATCAAGCGGTCGAGCTCTCCGCGGTCCAGCCATACTCCCCGGCAGTTCGGGCAGTAATCGATCTCGATCTCCTGCCGGGTCGTCATGGCAAGAGGTATATCGGTGCAGACGGGGCATTTCATCGACTTGGCCTCGCGTAGTACCTAGAACGTGAAGATGCGGCCTCGGCGGAGGAGGCTGCGTGGGTGCCGCCTGAGGCGCGGTCGCTCATCGCTCAGTCTCCGCCGACGTTTCCGGCTTGGGGGCGAAGGGATAAGCGCTTCCCTTCGCGCCCTTCGGCGGGATGTACAGCGACAGCACCATCGTCACACCCAGGATCAGGGCGGTACCCACCAGGGACCAAACGACGGGGATCTTGTAGATGTCGATCAGCAACATCTTGAGGCCGATCAGGACGAGCACGACCGCCAGACCGTGGCTGAGCAAGTGGAAGCGCTCGTGCACCCCGGCCAGCAGGAAGTACATCGCACGCAGCCCGAGGATCGCGAAGACATTCGAGGTCAGCACGATGAAGGGGTCGGTCGTGATCGCGAAGATCGCCGGAATCGAGTCGACCGCGAAGACCATGTCGACGATCCCGATCAGCACCATCACCACCGCCAGCGGGGTCAGCATCCGGGTGCCTTGCACCGTGGTGAAGAACTTTTCGCCGTCGAAGCCCGGAGCGATCCGCACCTTGCGACGCACCCAGAGCAGGGCCGGATTGGAATCGAGGTCCGGCTCCTTGCCGGCGGCCCACCACATCTTGAAGCCGGTGAAGACCAGGAAGGCGCCGAAGAAGTACAGCAGCCAATGGAATCGCGCGATCAGCCAGGCGCCCACCAGAATCATCACGGCACGCAGTAGCAGAGCGCCGAGCACGCCGAACATCAGTACCCGCTTCTGGAACTCGGCGGGAACGGCGAAGTAGGTGAAGAGCATCAGGAACACGAAGACGTTGTCGACGGCCAGCGCCTTCTCGATGAGATAGCCGGTCGTGAACTCGACGGCCTTGAGATTGGCCAACTCACGCGCTGCCGGGTCCGAGCCGAGTCCGCCGAGGTGCCACCACATCCAGCCGACGAAGGCGAACGAGACCGCGACCCAGATCAGGGACCACAGGCCCGCCTCGCGCATCGAGACCTTGTGCGCGCCCTGGCGATTCATCGCGAAGAAGTCCAGCGCGAGGGATACCAGCACCAGGCCGCCGAACAGCGTCCACATCAAGGGAGTACCGATGCTGCTCATGAACCGAGTTCCAGCTTGCATTGCCCGGACGCTGAGTGGCGGTCGGAGATCCGGCGAGCACGTTTGAGCCGCCGCGTCAGCGCGCGTCTGGCACGCTCGGCGGCGCGGTCAACGGCCAGGTAGAGATCCTGTCTGGCATCGGTCACCACCACCGGGGCAGCGCCGTCGACGTGGAGCACCAGGTGGCACTGCTTGTCGATACCTCCACGCGGGCCGTTCTGATCGGACAGATGGGCCGTGATCTGGCGCAGGCGCGGCCCCAGCCGGCCCGCAATGGCCCTCAACCGCCTGGCGACGTGGGCCACAAGGCTGGGCGTCAATCCGAATCCTTTGGTCTGGATGTCAATTTGCATGGCAGCTTCTTCTCAAGCTTTGGGAAGCGGCATTCTTTGACGACGCGCTAACAAAGAAAAGCAGATAAATATTTAAGGGCTATCCCGTCTTTTCTGATTGGCGGCGACCATAGGGCCCTGCCCGCAGGCCCGCACAGGCGGAAGCAGACGAAGGCCTTCGACGCAGGGCGCCACAGGGATACCGCTGCATAGCCATCAAGGCCGCTAGCCGGACGCGCTGAACAGCACCTCGACCATCGCGTTCTGACGGCGAAGCCGGGAAGCCACCGCGTAAATCGGCTGATGAAGAGCGTCGGTCCTTCCTAGCACCTTCAACCCGTGGTGACGGCAGGCCTCCCGCTCAACTGTGGACGGAACGGCAATCGCTCCGAGCCCCTGTTCCGCAAAGGCCTTCATGAGCGCGCTGTCGTCAAACCGGCCGGTCAGCCTGGGGTGGACGTTGTTGGCGACCCACCATTGCTGGATGGCCAGCGTCATTGAGGAGTCCGCCGAGCCGAGCAGGAACGGCATTCCATCCAGGCGATCCGGAAATCGTCCGGGATAGCGCTCGGCGACGGCCGGCGCGGCCAGGAAGCTCAGCCCAGGCTTTACGAGCATCTGCACGCGCAGGCTGGCATTCAGCTCCGCCAAGGGCGGAGAGTCGGAGAGCACGAGGTCCAGTCGGTGGTCGAGCACCTGACTCACCAGCAGATTGAGAGGCCCTTCGGTGCAGTAAAGCTCAAGTTGTTCCGGCTTCTTCGCGATCACCGGCCGGAGCAGCTTGGTTGCCAGCATCTTGGGAACGCTATCGGTGATGCCGATCCGTAGGCGCGTCCGCCGAGGCGCCGTGCGGCCGTCCATCACGGTGACGAGTTCTTCCCCCAGCGAGAAAATCGACTTGGCGTACTCGAGCGCCGCTTCCCCCTCGGCGTTGAGCAGCAAGCGCCTGCCGAAGCGGTCGAACAACTGGCGCCCCATCGCGCTTTCGAGTTCCGCGAGCTGCGCACTCACGGTTTGCGGAGCGACGTGTAGCGCTTTCGCGGCGGCGGTGACTGAACCCTGCTGTGCCACCGCCGCGAAGTAGCGCAGGTGCTTGAAGTTCAGGTGGCGCAGCCCTGGCATCGCAGACTCTCCGTGATCGATTGGCGATCTTAGTCTGCAATTGAGCGACAACCGCCTGGGTGCTGGCGCGCCAGGCTTTGATCGCTGGCGGCTTGGAATGACTGGCGGCGCCTGAGACCACCGCGACCTCGGCGCTTCTTACTTCCGCCCAGGGATGAGGGAGGGTGAAGGGATCGGATTCCGGATGCGGGCCGCCCGCGCACGCAACTGGCCACAGCCGCCCTCGATGTCCTGCCCAGCCGACTGGCGCAGCTTGGTGAGCACGCCGCGCAGGTGGAGGTCGCGAGCAATTTCGCGTGCCCGGTCCCAGCTCGGTCGTTGGAAGGGCAGATCGTCAACCGTATTGAACGGAATCAGGTTGAGCACGGCGTAACGACCCTTGAGCAGACGGACAATCCCGTCGAGCTCGGCCGGGCCGTCGTTGATCCCTTCGAGCAGGGTCCACTGATACTGGATCGGATAGCCGGTGCGGCGGGCGTAGTCATCGCCCAGCGCCACCAAGTCGTCTGGCGTGATACGGGGCGCACGCGGCAGCAGTTGTTCGCGCAAGGCCGCGTCGGTCGTGTGCAGCGACAAGGCCAGCGCCGGCTTTACCGTGCCGCGCGGCAGGCGCTCAAACACACGCAGGTCGCCCACCGTGGAGAACACCAGGTTCTTGTGTCCGATGGCTCCGCTGGTGCCGAGCAGATCAATGGCCTCCAGCACCGCATCGAGATTGTGTGCGGGCTCGCCCATGCCCATGAACACCACTTTGCGGACGGGCCGGCGTTGGCGGCCCAACACCACCTGGGCCACGATCTCGGCGCTGCCGATCTGGCGAATCAGACCCGTGCGGCCGGTCATGCAGAAGACGCAACCCACCGCACAGCCAACTTGGGTGGAGACGCATAGCCCGTCGCGGGGGAGCAGCACGCTCTCGATAGTCTGGCCATCTCGCAGACCGACGAGGAGCCGCTCGGAGCCGTCCTCGCTCGGATGAACAGAGCGCAGTGCCACCAAGGCCGAGAGATCAGCCTCCAACTGCGGCAAGGCCTCGCGCACAGGCCGCGGCAGAAAGTCCTCGAGATTGCGCTTGCCGGACGATGCCGAGGCCTGAGCCCACTGACGCAGCAGGTACTGCTCGTGGATCGGTGCCGCACCGGCGAGCCGCAGTCGCTCGCGGATTTCAGCGACGTGCATGGCCACCACGCTCATGTGGGAGGGTAAGAAGGGATGTGGTCAAGCCGGCCTCGGTCAAAACCTGGGAAGCGGATGGTGCACGTAGTCCGATCCATTTGGGCAAGGACGCCGGGATCCCGCTGGGGGAGCAAGCCGCTTGATTCCCGTGCCTTAGTCCGCCGGCCGCGTGCCACTGCACTTGGGATACGTACTGCAGCCGAAAAACGCACGCCCTTGATTGGCACCCTGTTTGGCGACCCGCCGCACCATCGCTGATCCGCACTTGGGACAGCTCGGTGCTGCCTGCATGCGGGCTTGCGCCACCGGCGGCGACACCGGCGCGGTTGGCGGCGTTGCCGAGGCCGGCCGGCCGGTGGATCGCAGCAGCCGGTTGGCGTCCAGCAGGGTGATGTTGCGCCCTTCGGCAAAGGCAAGGGCATCGGCGGTAAACGGGCCGATCGAGACGACGTAGGCACCCGTCGCGCCCCGGGCCGCCATCACGCCGAACAGCTCGCGCACCACGCTGACGCCTACCTGCGTGGCGCGCCACTGCTTGCACTGGATCAGGAAGGTTTCCGCGCCCTTGCGGGCGATCACGTCCACACCGCCGTCGGCGCCTTCGGGCGTGAAGCTCACGGCGTAGCCCTTGCGCTCGAAGTAAGCACCGACCACCTGCTCGAACTCGCGCCAGCTCAGCGCCTGCAGCGGCGCACTGGCGCCGCGGCTTTCGGCTTCGCTCAGCAGGCGCGCCCGCTGACGGCGCCCCAGCCAGGATGTCAGCGCGGCTAGCAGTAGCGCGACGGGAACCAGCCATTGCAGGAACACCCCCGCCACCTGCGCCATCGTCACCAGTATCGCGTCGCGAAACTGGTCGGCATTGGTGGCGGGCGGCGGCCTGACTTTGGAGAGCGCGTGAAAGCCGAAGTAGGCCAGCGGCGCCAGCGCCAGGCAGAGCTGCCAGGGCAGCTTGGAGAGCGCCTCGACCCAGAGGTCGAAGTCGGATTTGCGTCGTCGGCGTGCCATCCCGGAATTCCCTTTCTGTTGCCTGCGCTTCGCCTCCCGCGAAGCCGAGGCCAATAGCCTGCCGCAACTAGGCCGTTAGGCCAAACACCTGGCGCAGGCGCTCCACCGTGGTCCGCCACTTGGGCGTGCGCGGCTTGCACACCGTGTTCTGGTTGCCGAACAGGCCGATCTCGTTGAAGGCCTGCTCCACCGGCACCGTCTTGAGCCAGCGCACCGGCACGAAGTATTCGCTGCGGTCCGGGTCGTCGGCGTACTCGCGGTGGTAGTGGCCGCCCTGGAGCAGGCTTAGCGCCGCCTGCCCGGCAATCTCGTACTCGCTGGCGCGGACACGCGGGCCAGTGACCTCGCCGACGCCGACAAAGCCATACCCTGGCGCCTTCACCCACAGCCGGTCGCCGACGCTCAGCAGGTTCAGTGTGTTGCTATACCAGCTTCCACCGCCGGCGCTGATAAAGCCGTAGCGCCGCGCCTCTTCCCAGTCGCGTGCGCCGCTGTGGTCGTAGTTGGCGTAGACCTCGCCGTTCCAGGGCTCCTTGTCGCCCTTGGCGCTCACCGCCGCGTTCACTTGCGTCTCGCCCGGGTCGATCAGCCAGGTGCGGCAGAGCAATTGCTCGGCACCGTGGGCAAACACCTGGAAGAACAGCACGTTGATGGGAATGTCGCGCTCGTTGAGATAGCCGACGATGCGCTCGGTACTGGCATCCAGCGAAGCCGCGACGACGACGATCTGGTGGCCGCTGTTCAGCGTCGTCTCGTCCAGCGCTTGTCCGAAGCGCGCCTCGAAGTCGCGGGTGAGACTGCTGCCCGGCTTGAAGCGCTTGTAGATCTCGGCGATGCCCTGGCTATCCAACCGCTCCACCCAGCAGGCGTAGTCCAGCGCCTGGGCCACCACCTCGCGCGGCGTGCGGTCGCGCTTGAGTTCGATCAGCACCAGGGTGCCGTCCGGCGCGATGGCGAGCAGGTCGATGATGCCGCCGGAGCCGGTTTTCTCCTGCCGGCCGATCAGCATCCACTCGTCGGAGAGCATGCTCGGCGCGGCGACGATCATGTCTTCCAGCGCCTTCTCGCTCGGCAGTTGGGACTCGGTCAGCAACTGCGGCGAATTACCGACCTTCCAGATGGCATTGCGGATCGGCATCAGGCGGCCTCCAGTATGGATTCAGCCGGCGCGAGCACCTCGTGCAGCAGCGCATTGAGCAGACGACTACGAGTGCTATCGCGACGACTGAGGCTGGCTTCGAGCTGATCGCAGAGGGACATCAGTTGATCGACCTGAGAAACGATTTGCGCCTGAATGTGCAAAGGGTGACATGGAACCGACAACGACTTCAGATGATCGGTCGTCAGGTTCTTCAATCCGCTGTCTTTTACTACATCGTCGAAATATGGCTTTCTGTAGATAAGCACCAAGTAAAGGTACTCAGGAAGGATTGAATCCGAAATTCGGCGGAAGCCAATGAATCCGTCATGGATGCAGGCGTCGACGGCAAGAAATGCCGGCAGGCCATACGAGCCGCTAATTGCAATCACCAAGCTACCCGAAATCATCGGTCGACTAAGCCTCGCGCCTTCCTCAGTTAGAGAGTCGAGTCTTGGAGTTACGCGCTTTCCATCCCGAGTGATATCTGCAATTAGTAAGCGGGGTATCGATCCTCCGTAGTAGCGAGGATCGGCCTTCGGCCTTGGAGAAGAGCCGCGAACAATGGTCGCCAAACTTCCAAGCGGCGCTTCGTCAGCTGCCGGCGCCGCAAGCATTTTCCCCTGCACGGCAAGGTTGAGAATGGTGCGTCGGAGCTGCTTGATTTGATCGGGGCGGGTAGTGAGGTCAGGAAGGACCTTGAGGGCGAAGCGGGCGTCGGACTGGAAGGACGATTCCCTAGCCGCATCGCCATCTTGCGATGCCAGGGGCTCGGGGGTGTTGAGGCGGGCGAGGGTCGATGCCGTCAGCCGGTCGCGCGTCGCATCGCGCTGCGCTCGCGCCGCTTCCAGCCGGTCGCACAGCGCCATCAGTTCCTCGACCTTGGCGACGATGCGGTGTTGTTCGGCGAGGGGCGGAAGCGGGAACGGAGAGTGCGCAAAGTATTCGGCCGGGACACGCTTCTGGCCGGCTGTGCCCGTCATACGCGGGATTCCGGTCTCGATGAAGTACGAACTCTTCAGAAACAGCAGCACGTACTCCGGCGAAACCATCAAGGGCCGAACAACATGCAGCTCTGTAGTGCCACTGCCGATTCCGCCGCTGAGGTTTCGGAAGACGGTCGATTTTCCGTTCTCAAAACACGGAGTGATCTTCGCAAGGCCCACGTCGCCATCAGCGAAGTGGGTGTAACCCTTCTTGATCTCGCCCCACTTGCGCGGCTCGTGCTGATGCGCAACTCCTAGCTCGGCGGCGATCATTGGCATTGGCACGAACGAGGCCTGAGCGTCGTCGTCGGCATCGACCCGCGGGCTGATAAAACCGATTTCCGCCAAGCACGACCACCGCCACGACTTCGGAAGCGCGCACGGCGGGTCATCAGGTGACGGCAGATTCTTAGGTTGTCGAGCCTCGCCAGCTTTCACGCGCCGGGCTTTCTCGCTCGCAATCCGCTGAAGCAGGCCTCCAGCGGATTCCTCGTTGTCGGATTGCGGAACGAGCTTTCCTCGCACCGCAATGTCGAGGACAAACCCGCGCAACCACGCAATCGCGTCAGGCGCTTCGGCAACACGCTCGTAGTGCGCAAGCAGTTGCTCCGCATTCATCGCAACAACGCCTCAGCCAGAATCGCCTTCAACTGATCGCGCAGCTTCGCCGTCTCCGCCTCCGCCGCCTCCAGTTCCGTAAGCAGGGTTTGCGGATCGCCATGATCGTCGGCGACGGTGTGGGGGTTCTTGATGTCGAGGTTGTAGCCGCGCGCCTTGATGTCCTCGATGCCCACACGCCAGGCCTGGGGCGTCTCCTGCCGACCTTCCCGCTCGGCGCCGCCCCACCAGTCCACGCAGCCTTGCAGGTGCTCGACCTTGATCGGCTTGGTCATGGAGTAGGCTTTTTGGCCGGCGGGCACCTGATGTTCGTAGTACCAGACCTCCTTCGTCGGTGTGCCCTTTTCGAAGAACAGCAGGTTGGTGCCGATGCTGGCGTAGGGTTTGAAGACGGAGTTGGGCAGCCGCACGACGGTGTGCAGGTTGCATTCTTCCAGCAGGTGTTCCTTGAGGCGCGTCTTTACGCCCTCGCCGAACAGCGAGCCGTCCGGCAGCACGATGGCGGCGCGGCCGTTTGTCTTGAGCAGGCGGATGAACAGGGCCAGAAAGAGGTCGGCGGTTTCCTTGGTGCGGAAGTGCTGGGGGAAGTTGGCCTCAATGCCGTCTTCTTCCCTGCCGCCAAAGGGTGGGTTGGCGAGGATGATGTCGACGCGGTCCTTCTGCTCCCAACTGATGTAGGGGCGGGCCAGGGTGTTGTCGTGGGCGACAAAGCTGGGGAACTCGATGCCGTGCAGCAGCATGTTGGTGACGCAGAGCATGTGCGGGAGCTGTTTCTTCTCGACCGCGCGCAGGCCGGCCTGGAGCTTGGCTTCGTCCTCCGGCTTCTTCACATAGCGGTCGCGCATGTGGCGGATGGCGCAGGTGAGAAAGCCGCCAGTGCCGCAACTCGGGTCAAACAGCACTTCACCCGGCTTGGGGTCGATGCGCTCGGCCATGAAGGCGGTGACGGCGCGCGGCGTGTAGTACTCGCCGGCGTTGCCGGCGCTTTGCAGATCGTTGAGCAGTTGCTCGTAGATTTCGCCAAAGTGCTTGCGCTCTGCGAGGTCGTTGAAGTCCACGGCGTTGATCTTGTTGACCACCTGCCGCATGAGCTGGCCGGACTTCATGTAGTTGTAGGCGTCTTCAAATACGCCGCGCACCACGCGGGCGCGGTTGGCGGCGCTGCCGCTGGCGCGCAGCTCCTTGAGCGTGGGAAACAGATCGCCGTTGATGAAATCGAGCAGCAAATCGCCGGTGAGACCTTCCGGGTTGGCGGCCCATGTGCGCCATTGCAGGCGCTTGGGGATGGGCGAGCGGAAGTCGTCGCGGGTGAGCTCCAGCTCCTGATCCTGGTCGTCAATGATCTTGAGAAAGAACATCCAGCAGAGCTGCGAGAGGCGCTGGGCGTCGCCATCGACGCCGGCATCCTGGCGCATGATGTCCTGGATGGATTTGACGGCGTTGCGTACAGACATGGGTTAGGCGCTTTCCTGGTACAGGGCGTCTTGTAGTTGGTGGACGGCTTGTTCAAAACCGGCTTTGCCGCCGAAGGATTTGATGAGCTGGGTGACGGTGCCCATCTGCGAAAGCGGCGGCACTTGCAGCATGCGCACGTCATCGAGGCCGGTGACCAGGCCTTCGTCCTGGTACTTGGCGAGCAGCGCTTCCAGCACCACCCGGGCTTGCGGGCCGTACTTGGTGAAGAAGTCGCGCTTCTTGACGTTGTTGGCGCGCTCGCGGCGGGTGAGCGGCGGTTGGTCGAAGGCGATGTGGCAGATGAGGTCGAAGGGGTCCAGCTCCTTGCCGATCTCTTCCATCAGCGGGGCGAGCAGCAGACCTTCGGCGGCCAGCTCTTCGATTACGGCGTCTTTGCGCTCCTCGCCCTTCCAGCGGCGCAGGAACTGATCGAGGCTGGCGTACTGCTGGCGGATGGCCTTGCGGGAGTAGTCCTTGAGCGATTCGGTGACCAGCTTGCCGTCGGCGTCGAGGTATTCCACGCGCTCGGTGGCGACTTTTACCGGCCGGCCGTGCACGTAGTACTTGCCTTGCACCTGCTGAACCCCGCCGCCAACGGGTGCGGGCAGCGGGTAGACCAGGGGCGCTTCTTCCGGCTCGTCGCTCTCGCTGGGGCCGGCTTCGTCGCCGGGCGCGGTTTCTGGCGGCAGCACCGGGTCGGTTTCGCCCGGCTCGTAGATTTGCACCGGCTCGCCGTCGAAGTCCGGGTCGGCGAAGTGATTGCTGGCTTTGCGGAAGTCCACCAGCGTGAAGTAGTACTTCTGCGTGTCTTCGTGCACGCGGGTGCCGCGACCGACGATCTGCTTGAACTCGGTCATGGAGCCGACCTCGCGATCCAGCACGATGAGGCGGCAGGTCTGGGCGTCCACCCCGGTCGATAGCAGCCGCGAGGTGGTGACGATAACGGGGTATGCCGCTTCTGGGTCGATGAAATTGCCGAGCTGGGCGGTGCCGGCAGGGTCATCGCCGGTGATGCGCATAACGTAGCGCTCGTTCTTGAGCACGAGATCCTGGTTTTCGATCACCAGCGCCTGGCGCATCTTGGCGGCGTGCTCAGTATCGACGCAGAAGACGATGGTCTTCTGCATGCGGTTGCCGCTCTGCTTCAGGTAGTCCGACACCCATTTGGCGACGCGCTGTGTGCGGGTGTCGATGACGATGTTGCGGTCGAAATCCTTGAGGTTGTAGATGCGGTCGTCGATCAGTTGGCCGTGCTTGTCGGTTTCGCCCTTGTGGGGTCGGTAGCCTTCCACGTCGATGTCGAGGTGAACCTTGATGACCTTGTAGGGCGCGAGAAAGCCGTCACTGATGCCCTGCTTGAGCGAGTAGCTGTAAACCGGCGCGCCGAAGTAGTGGATGTTGGAGGCGTAGGCGGTCTCCTTGGGCGTGGCGGTGAGGCCGATCTGGGTCGCGGAGCCGAAGTAATCCAGAATCTCGCGCCAGGCCGAGTCTTCGACCGCGCTGCCGCGGTGGCATTCGTCGACAACGATCAGGTCGAAGAAGTCCGGCGAGAACTCGCGGAAGAGCTTCTGCCGCTCTTCCGGCCCGGTCAGGGCTTGGTAGAGGCCCAGGTAGATTTCGTAGGAGGCGTCAATGCGGCGCTTGTGGTCAATGGCGGTGGCCAGCACGATCTGCGTGCCGTCGTCGCGCTCGATGGTGTGGGCATTGGTCGAGAGCTTGGCCATGACCTGACCGAAGGGCCGGAAGTCGTTGACCATGGTCTGGTCGATCAACACGTTGCGGTCGGCCAGAAACAGCACACGCTTCTGCTTGCCCGAGCGCCAGTCGGACTTCCACAGGCGCCAGATGATCTGGAAGGCGGTGTAGGTCTTGCCGGTGCCGGTGGCCATCACCAGCAGCACGCGGTCGCGCCCCTTGGCGATGGCTTCTAACGTGGCGTTGATGGCATTGCGCTGGTAGTAGCGCGGTTCCTTGCCCTTGCCGTCGTCGTAGTAGGGCTGGAGGACGATCTTTTCTTGCGCGGGGGTCAGGCCCTTCCACTGCTGGTACTTGGCCCAGAGTGTGGCGGGGCTGGGGAAGGCGTCCATGCCGAGGCTGGTTTCCAGCGTGGCGCTCTGACCGGTCTTGTCGCGAAAGGCGAAACCCCGGCCATTGCTGGAGAACACAAACGGCACGTCCAAGGCCTGGGCGTAGTCCAGCGCCTGCTGTATGCCGTGCGACGGATCGACATCGGCCTTTTTGGCCTCGATCAGGGCAAGCGGGATGTGCTGGTAAAAGAGCACGAAGTCCGCCCGCTTGGGTTTGCCGCGCGCCACGAGCTTGCCGCGCACGATGATGCGCCCCTTGGTGAAGCTCACCTGACGGCGAATCTGCGTGTCTTCATCCCAGCCGGCCTGGTGCAGGGCCGGGGTGATGAACTTCACGCTGACGTCGTCTTCGCTGAGACTTCCCGGCGGCATGCTGGACCTTGTTGTTATTCCCGGCCCGAGGCTAGCGAGGCGTCATGGTCGTGACAACTTGCCTCCGCCCACCGCTGGCGCGAAGAAAGTCTCCCGAATCGACGAATTCTTGGGCGCTCGGACTGCGGCAAGTCGGCCAGCTCCAGTTTGTGCTCTGAGCGGGTGCGCCCAACCACCCAGGAAACCATTGCGCGACCTGTCACGGTCGCTTGCCGCCTCGCCATTCGCTTGATCGAGGCCATGACTTCGACCGCATCGAGCCCGCTAAGGGGCTTGCTCAAAGTGCTTGATTTGGTGCGCCCGACAGGATTCGAACCTGTGACCCTTGCCTTCGGAGGGCAATACTCTATCCAGCTGAGCTACGGGCGCGTTGTGGCGCGGATTGTACACCGCGAAAAGGCTCAGGTCTGAAGCGCTGGGGTAGGCAGCGCGTGGCTGTACTGCCATTCCACCCGGTGCTCCTGCTGGTCGTCGACCAGCGGGATGCTCGGCTCGGCCTGCACGACCTCGTCGAGCCGGACGGTGGTGGTCGCCACCGGCGTGGGCGATAGCTGCTGCACGCGGATGCGATACCAGGTGCTGCCATAGCGATAGCGGAGCTCGTAGTGGCTCCAGTCCGCCGGCAGGCAGGGGCTGATGCGCAGGCGCTCGCCTTCGCGGCGCAGGCCCAGCAGCGATTCCAGCATCAGCCGGTACAGCCAGCCGGCGGAGCCGGTGTACCAGGTCCAGCCGCCGCGCCCGGAGTGCGGCGCTACCGCGTAGACATCGGCGGCAACCACATAGGGCTCGGCCTTGTAGATGGCGACATCTTCGGCACTGCGCGCATGGTTCACCGGGTTGATCAGGGCCAGCAGCTCCCAGGCGCGGCGGCTGTCGCCGAGCCGGGCATAGGCCATGGCCGCCCAGATCGCGGCATGGGTGTACTGGCCGCCGTTCTCACGCACGCCCGGCACATAGCCCTTGATGTAGCCGGGGTTCAGCGTCGAATGGTCGAACGGTGGGTCGAGTAGCTGCACCAGCCGGTGGTCGCGGCGCACCAGGTGCTGATCGAGGGCGTCCATCGCCAGCCGCTGGCGCTCGGGCTCGCCGGCACCGGAGAGCACCGACCAGCTCTGGGCAATGGAGTCGATCGCACACTCGCTGTTGGCGGCCGAGCCCAGCGGGGTGCCATCGTCAAACCAGGCGCGGCGATACCAGGCGCCGTCCCAGGCGTGCTCGGCAAGGCGCTCGCGCAGACGCGCGGCCTCGGCCTGGCAGTGGTCGGCGAAGTCGGCATCTTGATAGCGGCGCGCCAGGTCGGCGAAGCCGGTCAGCACTTCGTAGAGGAAGAACCCTAGCCAGACGCTCTCGCCCTTGCCCTCGATGCCGACCAGGTTCATGCCGTCGTTCCAGTCGCCGGAGCCCATCAGCGGCAGGCCGCGCTCGCCGTAGCGCAGGCCGTAGCGGATGGCGCGTACGCAATGCTGGTAGACGCTAGCCTGCTCGGCGGAACGCGCCGGCAGATCGTAGTAGGACTCCTCGTCGGGGCCGAGCGCGCGGCCATCGAGAAACGGCATGCGCTCGTCAAGCACAACGGTATCGCCGCTGCTCTGCACATAGCGGCAGACCGCCAGCGGCAGCCACAGGTAGTCGTCGGAGCAGCGGGTGCGCACGCCGCGGCCGGAGGGCGGATGCCACCAGTGCTGCACATCGCCTTCCAGATACTGGTGGCGGGCGCAGCGCAGCAGGTGCTCGCGCAGCAGGCGCGGCTCGGTGTGCACCAGGGCCATGGCGTCCTGCAGCTGATCGCGGAAGCCGTAGGCGCCACCCGACTGGTAGTAGCCGCTGCGCGCCCACATCCGGCAGGCCAGTGTCTGGTAGACCAGCCAGCCGTTGGCCAGCACGTTGAACGCCGGATCGGGGGTTTGCACCTGCACCGCGCCCAGCGTCTGCTGCCAGTACTGCTGCACCCGCTCCAGCGCCGCGCGCGCCGCGCCCGGTTTGCGCAGACGCAGGGCCAAGGCCCTGGCCTGCGCCACGTCGGCGGCGGCACCCAGGCGGAAGATGATCTGGCGCTGCTGGCCGGGCGCGAGATCGAAGGGCACCTGGATCGCGCCGCAGGGGTCCAGCGCCGCGCCCAGCCGGCCGGAGAGCTGTACCCGGCTCATCGCATCGGGGGCGGCGAGCGTGCCGTTGCGGCCGAGGAACTCGGTGCGATCACCGGTGAGGGTGCGCGAGAGATCATCGACGTCGAGGAAGGCGACCCGCTTGGCGAACTCGGTGTTGTAGGCATTGCGCGCGAACAGGGCGCCGCTGCTGGCGTCGATCTCGGTGAGCACATGCATCGCCGACTTGTGGCGCAGGTCGCCCAGCACCCACTCGACATAGCCGGTGGCGGACAGCCGCCGCACGCGGTCGGAGTCGTTGCGCACGGTCAGCACCGAGAACTTCACCGCGTCTTCGAGATCGACGTAGATCTGCAAATCCGAATGGATGTTGCCGCTGCGGTGCTCGAAGCGGCTGTAGCCAAAGCCGTGACGGCTGAGATAGGACTCGGTGTCGGGGCTGGGCAGCGGTGTCGGCGACCAGTAGTGGCCGCTCTCCTCGTCGCGCAGGTAGATGGCCTCGCCGCCGGTCGCGCCCACCGGGTCGTCGCTCCAGGGCGTCAGCCGGAACTCGTGGGCGTTCTCGCTCCAGGTGTAGGCCAGGCCGCTCTCGGCGATGACGCTGCCGAAGCGCGGATTGGCCAGCACATTGACCCAGGGCAGCGGCGTGCGCTGGGTCGGCGTCGTGGTGATGAGGTATTCGCGGCCGTCGGCGCTGAAGCCGCCCAGCTGGTTGCCCAGCTGCAGTTCCGGCGCTGGCGCCTCCGGCACGATCACCGGTATCGGCCGATGGCTGCGGGTCGGCACCAGCCGCGGCACGGTCTTGTCGGCGATGGCGCGGCGCAGGATCTGCTCGGCGAGCGTGCCGCGGCTGGGCGCGATCACCGCCCGGGCCACCGCCTGCAGCAGCACGCGGTCCTCGGCGGCGATCTGTTCGGCGGAGCGCACGAAGATGCCGCCCGGCCGGTCGATGGCGCTGGCTTCGGTGCCGGTGGCGATCAGGCCCAGGATCTGATCCTGCAAACGCTGCCGGTAGCCGCCGCTGTCCTCGTTCCAGATCACCAGATCGACCACCAGGCCCTTCATCCGCCAGTAGGCGTGACAGCGGATCAGCTGGCGCGCCAGATCCAGCTGGCTGGCATCGACGATCTTCAGCAGCACGATCGGCAGGTCGCCGGAAATCGCGTAGCCCCACAGCCCCGACTGCCCGCGCCGGTTCTGGCGCAGCAGGCTGGCCTCGGCGCGCAGCGAGGCATTGGCATACAGCACCGAGCCGGCCAGGCGCCGGTAGAGCTGGGCATCGGCCTCGCCGGCATTGATCTGCCGCAGCGTCACGCCACCGTGGGTCCAGGCCAGATCGAGCACGCGGTCGGTGAGATGGCGGTCCTGGAATTTGTCGACCAGGCTCAGGCAGGCCTCGCGGTTGTCGGCGGCGCCGGTCACCAGATCGAGGGTCGCCGACTGCTCGGGCTCCAGCACCACGCGGCAGCGGATGGCGACGATCGGATCGAGCACCGAGCCGGTGGTGCCCGACAGCGCGCCCGCCGCGGCCATCGCCAGCGGCGCGGCGACACTGCGGCCACGGCCGATGAAGCGCATGCGGTCGGTCTCATAGGACACCGCTCCGACCTCGACGCCATGCCCGGCCAGCAGATGGAACATCCAGGGCGTCGGCTCGTTGACCGAGCGCGGCCGCCGCGTGCACAGGATCGCCCTGCGACTCTCGACGACTTCGGTCTGCACGAACAGCTTGCCGAACGAAGGCTGGGTGAGGTCCGCCGCCTGCGCGGCGAGCACCACTTCGGCATAGCTGGTGATCTCGATGGTGCGCCGCGAGCGCGTGCGATTGGTGAGCCGCAGACGGCGCAGTTCGATGTCGTCTTCCGGCGAGACCACGGTTTCCGAATAGCACTCGATGCCGTGGTCGCGGCGACGGAACTCGGCGCGGCCCTCGGAGAACATCGCCTCGTAGCTGTCGGCGCGCCGCAGCGTCGGCTGGTGGGCCGCCGACCAGACCTCGCCGCTGACCACGTCGCGCAGGTACAGGAAGGCGCCCCAGTTGTCGGCGCTGCGATCCTCGCGCCAGCGGGTGAGGGCGAAATCCTTCCAGCGGCTGTAGCCACCGCCGGCGTTGGTGACCATGACGTGGTAGCGGCCGTTGGACAGCAGCTGCACCTCCGGCGAGGGCGTGTCGGAGCCGAACGGGGTCGGCAGGGCCGACTCCGGCGCGGCGACCATGCCGCCGCCCTCGATCTGCTCGGCGATGCGGGTATGGAACACCGTGTGCTTGGGGATGCGCTCCTGCAACAGCAGCAGGGTGGCCTGGAACAAGGGGTCGGACTCGAAGCGCCGCTGCATCGGCCGGTCGAGCAGCAGATAGGCCATCGCCAGCAGGCTCATGCCCTGGTGGTGCGCCATGTACGACTGCACGACCACGCTGGTCTGGCCGCGCGGCAGACGCGAAGGCGTGTAGTCGATGGCCTCGTACAGGCCGTAGCGGCCTTCCAGGCCGGAGGTAGCCAGCTTTTGCAGATTGATGCAGGCCGCCTCCGGCGCCACCATCAGCGCCAGCGCCGAGGCATAGGGCGCGATCACCGCGTTCTCCGCCAGGCCGCGCTGCAAGCCTAAGCCAGGCACGCCAAAAGCGTGGTACTGGTAGTTGTTGCTGGCGTCGACGGTGCTGTACCCGGACTCCGACACGCCCCAGGGCAGGCCGCGCTGGCTGCCGTAGGCGATCTGCCGCGCCACCGCCGCCTGGTAGGTCTGCTCCAGCAAGGTGCCTGGATAGGCCGGCATCACCAGCAGCGGCATCAGGTACTCGAACATCGAGCCGCTCCAGGACAGCAGGATGGTCTCGCCGCCGGCGCTGGTGAGCAGCCGCCCAAGTGCGAACCAGCTGTCCTGCGGCAGCTTGCCCTGGGCGATGGCGACGAAGTTGCACAGCCGGGTTTCCGAGGCCAGCAGGTCGTAGAAGCTGGTGTCGCGACGGAACTCGTCGACGTTGTAGCCCACCGCCAGCAAGTGGCGGGTGCGGTCGTAGAGCAGCTCGTACTCCATGTTCGCCAGCTCGCCAGCCTCGGCCGCCAGCGCGGTGCTGGCGGCGATGCGCTGGCTGGCGCGCTCGGCGCCGGCCAGCAGCAGCCGGCGGTATTCGCCCAGCCAGGCCAGCCACTCCGGCGGCCCGGGCTGGCGCAACTGGGCGTCCAGCTCCGGCAGCTGCTGCTCGACGGCCGCTACCAGCCCGCGCAGTGTCGGGATGCCGGGCGGCGGCGCCGGCGCAGCCTCGACAGCGCCGGGAGCGGCGGGCAGCGACAGCCAGGGCGCCAGCTCGCGCAGTTCTTCCAGCGCCTCCCGCCCCTGGCGCGCCAGGGCACGCGCGGCCTCGCCGGCGGCGGCAGGCGGATCGGCGGCCAGGGTGACGGCAAGATTCGCCGCCGCCAGGCTGATCGGCTCCAGCGCCTGCCACACCGCCAGCAGCGTCCGCGGCGGCTGCGCAGCCGCGTGGTCGAGCAGCCCCAGCAGGCGTTCCACCGCCGCTGCGCCGGAGTCGGAAGCCGACTCGCCCAGGGCATCGACGACCATCGCCAGCGCGTCGGACAAGCCGGCGAACAGCCGCGCCGAGACCATCGGCTGCTCCGGCAGCGCGACTAGGCCGGCGCGCAGGGTCAGCAGGTGGCCGGCGAGATTGCCGCTGTCCACCGAGGAGATGTAGCGCGGCGGCAAGGGCTGCAGCGTGCGGGTGTCGTACCAGTTGTAGAAATGGCCCTGGTGCCGCTCCAGCGCCTGCATGGTCTGGAAGGCGTTGCCGGTGCGCCGCAGCAGGCCGCCGGTCGCCAGGTAGCCGAAATCCCAGGCCGAGAGATTCGCCAGCAGCGACAGGCCCATATTGGTCGGCGAGGTGCGGTGGGCGATGATCGGGCCCGGCTGCTCCTGGAAATTGTCGGGCGGCAGCCAGTGCTCTTCCGCCACCACGAAGCGCTCGAAGAACGCCCAGGTCTTGCGCGCCAGCCGGCGCAGGAACAGTTGCTGCCCCGCGCTCAGCTGGGCTTCGCGGCGTGGCTGCGGCCGGCTCAGCCACTCGGCGATACCGGGGACCAGCAGCCACAGGCAGAGGATGGGCGCGGCCACCACCAGCGCCTCGGGGCGGACCAGGCTGAGCGCCGCCGCGGTCGCCAGCGCGGCGGCGGGGGCGACCCACATCTGCCGATAGGAGGCGATGAAGCCGGTGCCGGCCGCCGGGTCCCTGGCCAGGGCCGAGGACACCGTCCACTCCAGCAGGCCATGGTGGCTGACCAGCATGCGCCAGCCGGTGCGCAGGATCGCATCGAGGGTGTAGAGCACCTCGTAGGGCAGGCAGGCGAGCCGAAATGCCGCCAGCGCGCAGCTGCGCGCGGCCGAGTACAGCACCTCGGCCAGATGCTGCTTGAGTTCCACCTCCTCGGGTCGGCGGAAGGCGTCGACCAGGCCGGCCAGCAGGGTCGGAATCAGCGCGATGCCCAGCGCCGTCAGCGTCCACAGCCAGGGCCGCGGCAGCACCGACCAGCCCATCAGCAGCAGCAGCAGCAAGGCGATCGGCGCCAGACTGCGGCGGAGGTTGTCGAGTATTTTCCAGCGCGACAGCGCCGACAGCGGATTGCGCAGGCTGCCGCCATCCGGGCCGGGCACCCGCGGCCACAGCCAGCGGGCGATCTGCCAGTCGCCGCGGATCCAGCGCCGCTGGCGGTTGACGTCGCTCTGGTAGCGAACCGGATAGTCCTCGAACAGCTGCACATCGCTGAGCAGGCCCGAGCGCGCATAGCAGCCTTCCAGCAGGTCGTGGCTGAGAATGCGGTTTTCCGGGAACCGTTCGCTGACGGCGGTCTCGAAGGCATCGACGTCGTAGATGCCCTTGCCGATGAACGAGCCCTCGTCGAACAGATCCTGATAGACGTCGGACACCGAGCGGGTATAGGGGTCGATGCCCGGCTCGCTGCCGCAGAGCTGCGCATAGCCGGAGCGATTGGCACCCGACAGGCTGGTGGCCATGCGCGGCTGCAAGATGCCGTAGCCGCCGGTGACCCGCTGGCGCTGAGGGTCGTAGCGCGGCCGGTTGAGCGGATGGGCCATCGCCCCGACCAGCTGGCGGGCGGTGTCGCGCGGCAGCTGGGTATCGGTATCGAGCGCAATCACATAGCGCACGCCGGACAGGCCGGCGAGCCCGCCGACCAGGTGCGAGAAGCGCCCGGCGCCGCGGCCGCGCAGCAGCGCGTTGAGATCGGCGAGCTTGCCGCGCTTGCGCTCATAGCCCATCCACAGCCGCTCTTCGGGGTTCCAGCAGCGCGGGCGATGGAACAGATAAAACCGGCTGCCGTCGGCACCGGCGTATTGCTCGTTCAGGCGCTCGATGCCCTGTCGGGCGCGTTGCAGCAGCGGCTCGTCTTCGGGCAGCAGCTCGGTTGCGGCGTCGCGAAAGTCGGTGAGCAGGCCGAACAGCAGCTGCGCGTCGCGGTTGCCGAGATAGCGGACTTCCAGCGCCTCCAGCAGCTCGTCGATGTGCTGGTTGCTGGACAGCAGGGTCGGCACCACCACCAGCGTGCGCACGGCTTCCGGCATGCCCAGGTTGTAGTCCATGCGCGGCAGCCGCCGCGGCGCCACCGCCAGATTCGCCAGCCAGTTGGTCAGCGCCGACGCCAGCTGGCTGGCGGCGAACAGCGACAGCAGGCCGAGCAGCAGCAGCTTGCCGCCGGCCACCGCATCGGCCAGGGCCGGCCCGAGCAGGATGCGGGTGAAGGCGACCGTCATCAGCAGGATCAGGCCGAGATGGATGACCAGCTGCGATCCGCTGAACCAGCGGCGCAACCGCGGGATCAGCGGCAGATCGGCCCTGACTGCGGCTTCCAGCTCCGGCAGCCCGCGGTCGATCAGGTAGTAGCCGACATGGGCGCAATGCTCCTCGTCGGGAAACTTGCCGGCGCTCTGCTGCGCCAGCCTGATCGCGGTGCGGGCAATCTCGACTTCGATCATCGGGCTGCGCTTGGCCAGCCGGTCGATGACTTGCCGGTACTGATCGCGGGTGGCGAAGTCCATGCCCCGATAGGCGCCGTGCAGGTCTTCGCGCAGCACCCGCTCGACCACGCTCATGGCCTCGACGAACACCCGCCAGTCCATGGCGCCGAGAAAGCGCAGGCTGCCGATGGTGTTGCTGATCGAAACCTGATCGGCGGCCTGCTGCTGGTTTTCCGAGAGCACCAGCTGCTCGATGGTCTGGCTCGACTCGGCCAGCCGCTGCTCCACCCAGGTGAGCGGCAGCGCCAGCGCCGGACCGTGGCCCTGCAGCCGGCGCGCCAGTTCGGCGACGAAGGCGCTCACCATCGGCGGCTGCGAGCGCGCCATGTCGGCGATCACCAGGATCAGGCTCTTGGGATCGGTCTCGGCCACCGCCATCATCCGTTCCGCCCAGTCCTGCGCCTGGTTGATGTGCAGGCGGGCGGCGGTGACCCGGGCGGCGACCCGGCGCAGGTTCTCGATCAGCGCCAGCCGCAGGGTGATGGGAATCGCCCAGAGCTCGCCCAGCTTCAGCGGCGTCACGGTCTGGTAGGCGGCGACGAAGCGGCTGAGCGTTTCCGCATCCACCCGGCCGTCACCGTGGGAGATCACCTCCAGCGCCAGGTCGTACACCCGTGGCAGGCCGCGCGAAGGCCCCAGCGCCAGCTGTGGCAGCTCCCGGCTGTAGCCCTTCGGCAAGTGCCGGCGGGCGGTGCGGATCTGCTCGTCGATCAGGTAGAAGTTGTCGAGCAGCCATTCGCCGGCGGGCGCGATCTGCAGCTTGGCCTTGACCGCCACTGCCAGCAGCCGGCGCGCCTCGATCAGAACCTGTTCGTTGTCATCCAGTCGCGGCAGCAGCCGGTTCTTGGTATTGGCCGGGCCCAGGACATGCGCACTGGCCAGCGCCCGGCCGTGCTGCTCCATCTGGTCGGCGCTGAACAACTCGGCGCGTAGCGGCGTCTGGTCGTCATGCCCGGGCACGCCAGCGTGCTGGCGGCGCCAGCTGCGGACACCACCGGCAGCAGCTCGTGCCAGGGTCTTGCACAACTGCCTGAACGCACCCGCCGGGTTGGCCTCGTCGGAGGACAAGGCCGGCACTCAGGGCTTCGGAATTTGCGAGCCGGCGACCGCGTAATGCTTGTCGAGGAAGGCTCGCACCTGTTGATCCGATTCCACGCGGCTGATTTTCTGGCGCAGCTGCACCAGTCCGGCCAGCCGATGGAAGCTGCCATTGACCTCCGCCAGTTCTTCCGGGGAAATCCGCTCCCAGGTGGCCTTGGCTTCGGCGATCAGCGTCTTCCACTTCTGCTTGGCGGCGAGGCCGTCGGCGATGACGTTGGCGCGAATCTGCTTGTTGCTGCGCGGCGCAACCGGCCGGGTTGCTAAGGCGACCGGCGGCGTTGCCGGCGGCTTGCTGTCATACGTGTTCATCGCTAGTCCTATCGTTGCTGCGCCGGGCGAAATTGCCCGGCGGCCCCATGCACTGCGATCAAGCTACGCGGCGACCATGCCGCTGTCGGCGATGTTGCCAACTCGGTTGAGTATGCGCTTTTCGGCAACGGCCCGGACCGCACAGCTCGCGGCGGCACACCGGCTTCAGCGCTACCTGCAGTGGCTGCAGGTATACCGCGGCATGGCGCCGCGGCTCGGTCTGCCAGCGCACACAGGCGTCGCCGCGGTGCCGCGGCGGGTCAGGGAAAGCGGCCTACTCGAACCAGGCTTCGACCCGGTTGCGGCCTTCGCGCTTGGCGCGGTACAGCGCGGCATCGGCATTGCGCAGCAGCTCGCGCAAGTCGCGGATGTCGGGGTTGAGCGAGGCCAGGCCGATGCTCACCGTGAGGCCGAATTCCTTGCCGTCGGCCGTCCGCACCGGGCATTCCATCAGCCGCAGGCGCAGGCGCTGCAGCATTTCGTAGGCGGGCTCTTTGTTGGCGCGCGGCAACAGGATCGCCAGCTCCTCGCCACCGATGCGGCCCACCAGATCGATCTTGCGGGTCATTTCCTGGCAGACCTTGGCGAAGGTGATCAGCGCCAGGTCGCCGGCATCATGGCCGTAGCTGTCGTTGACGCGCTTGAAGAAATCGAGATCAAGCAGCGCCACCGACAGAGGGTCGTTGAAGCGACGGGCGCGCTCGATTTCCTGCGAGGCCATTTCCGTGAAGTGTCCCCGGTTGGCCAGCCCGGTGAGGGCATCGCGAGTGGCGCGCTGGTAGAGCGCCGCCTCGCGTTCCTTCTGCTGGGTGATGTCGTTGAACACCTCGACGTAGGCGAGCACGCGGCCGCTGTCGTCGCGGATCGCGTCCAGCGTGCAGAGCGCGGTGAGCGGCTCGCCGTTCTTCCTGCGGCGCGCCTGTTCGTCGCGGTGATGCCGATTGGCGCGGACGAACTCCAGAGTCTGCTGCGGCAACCGCTCGGCATTGGCCCCGGCGGAGAACAGGAACGCGAAGGGCTGGCCCAGGACCTCGTCCTCGCTGAAGCCGGTGAGGTTGCTCGCGCCGCGGTTCCAGCTCTGGATCAGGCCCTGGTCATTGAGCAGGTAGATGCCGAACTCGGAAACCTCCTGCACCGCCTGGGCATAGCTCTGCGGATCCAGACGCACCAACTCTTCGTGCTGGCGTGGATCGAAGCTCCCGCTGCGCGGTTCGCGATGGTCGGACATGGGTTTCCGGCTCTCTTCAAGTGCCCGCCGATGGGCTGCGAAAGCATCCTAGCTCAAAGCCGGCGGGTACATCCCGGTGCAGAGCGGCTAGGGCGCCTGAAACAGCCGCTGCCAGCCGGCATAGCCGAGTTTGCGCAGGGTTTCGATATTGCGCGCCGGCACCGCGTCGATATCGGGGTAGCTCGCCACCGCCTGCTCGATGCTGGCCTCGCGCAGCAGGTGCAGGCAGGGATAGGGCGAGCGGTTGGTGCAATTCTCGACATCGCCCGGCGCGGTGCCGTCGAACTGGTAGTCGGGGTGAAAGCTGGCGACCTGGATCTCGCCTTCCAGCTCCAGCGCCGCGACGGCGGCGTCGGCGGTGTCGAGAAAATCGTTGTAGTCGTAGAAGTCCTGCAACACCTGCGGATGCACCAGCAGGCTGGTCTCGCGTTCGGCGGGGTCGGCGTCGCGCAGGTCTTCCAGCTCGCGGGCCAGATCCACCAGCAGCTCCTCCGGCGTGGTCGCGGCGCTCACCGCGATGTGCACGCGCTGCTTCACATAGGCGGCCTTGGCGAAAGGGCAGAGGTTGAGGCCGATCACCGCGCGCTCCAGCCAGAGGCGGGTGGCGGCGATGACGTCCTGATCGTTGAGGGTGCTGACATTCATGGCGCGCAGCCTAGCAGCGCACCACTAAAATCGCCGCCATGCCCGAATTGCCCGAAGTCGAAACCGTCCGCCGCGGCGTGGAGCCGCATGTGCTTGGTCAGCGCATCCTGCGCGCCCTGGTGCGCGAGCCGCGCCTGCGCTGGCCGGTGCCGCCGGATTTCGCGGCCTGGGTCGCCGGCCGCCGCATCGTCGGCACCGACCGCCGGGGCAAGTATTTGCTGCTGCTGCTCGAGGGCGAGCCAGGCGCGCCGCCGGATCGGCTGATCGTGCATCTGGGCATGTCCGGGCGGCTGCTGGTGGTGGCCGGAGACGTGCCGCTGCGCAAGCACGACCATCTCGACCTGGAGCTGGAAGGCGGCCTGGTGCTGCGCTACCACGACCCGCGCCGCTTCGGCGCGGTGCTGCCCTGGCCGGCGGCGCAGGGCGCGCATCCCTTGATGGAGACCATGGGGCCGGAGCCGTTCTCCGCCGACTTCCACGGCGACTATCTGTTCCAGCGCTCGCGCGGCAAGAGCGCGGCGGTGAAAACCTTCCTGATGGACGGCGGCGTGGTGGTCGGCGCCGGCAACATCTACGCGGCGGAGAGCCTGTTCCGCGCCGGCATCCGCCCGACCCGGCCGGCCGGCAAGCTCACGCGCGCCGAGTACGGGCAGCTGGCCGAGCGGGTGCGCGAGGTGTTGGCGGAGGCGGTCGAGCAGGGCGGCACCACCCTGCGCGACTTCGCCGGCGCCGACGGCCGCTCCGGCTACTTCCAGCAGGATCTCTACGTGTACGGCCGCGAGGGCCAGCCCTGCCGGGTCTGCGGCACCGCCATCAGGAGTCTGCGCCTGGGGAATCGCCAGAGCTGCTATTGCCCGCGCTGCCAGCGTTAGGGGGCTGTGGCTGCGGCTGCGGAGGCTTGAAGCCGGCGTAGGGCGCGCCCTCGCCGAACAGCCGCTCGGCGGTGTGCTCGCCGAGCTTGCGGTAGCACTCCCACTGGGTCTCGTCGAAGAACTGATCGCCGGTGGTCTGGTGCGGAAACCGCGGCTGCTGCTGGCGGTAGGCGTGCAGATCGCGGGGTTCATCGCCGACATAGGCGGCCTTCAGGTACAGCAGCCAGCCGGGCGCGCCCTCGGGGTATTTCAGGCGCGCCAGCGCCAGCCGCGCCTTCGCCGGCGCCGGGGCGTCGCCGGTGACGGTCACCAGCTGGTCCAGCGGACCGACCAGGCCGGGCAGCAGCAGGCCTGAGTCCTTCAGCTCGGTCTCGTCGAGGAATTCGATGTCGGTGCCGAAATCGACGCGGGCCTTGCCGATCAGGCCGACCAAGCTCTCGAAGCCGCCGTCGGGGTCGGCCTCGGCGTCGACGCTGATCACCAGCGGCAGGCGCCGGCGGATCAGCTCGTAGAGCCCGAGATTCTCGAAGTGACCACCATCGGTGAGATACCAGTAGGGCTCGTCGGCGCCCGGGAAGCGGCCGGCGAATTCCAAGCCCAGGTAGAAGTGCACCGGCAGCAGCCGGCGCAACTGGCGCGCGAGCCCGCGGGCATTGCGCGATACCGAGGTGGCCCGATAGGCGTCGGAGCCGGATCGCCACCAATAGCCCAGGCGCAGATTGGCGAAGGCGATCAGAAAACTCAGGCCCAGGCCGCCGTGATGGCCCAGGCCGGGCGCCACGGCGGCGCCGGAGATCGCCGTCCAGTTGGCCAGCGTCAGCGCCTCCAGCCGGCTGGGTGCGGCCTCGTCGGCGCCCTGCGCCAGCCCGAACATGTTGTAGCGGCTGAGCCCGCGCTCGCGCTCCTGGGCGCTGGCCGGCCGGTGCAGGGCCTGCAACTCGGTTGCCCCGTTCAGCAACAGGGCGTGATGGCTGACTCCGGCCGAGAACCCGCAGGGTCCGACGCTCATGCCGATGCCCTTGCGGTCGCGGTTGACGGTGCCCTCGTTGGCGCTGGCGGTCTCGTTGACGGTGACGTTGATGAGATGCAGCGGCCCGCCCCGGCGCTGCACGTCTTCGCTGGCGAACTGCGCCAGCGGCACATCGTCGTTCGGCAGGGGATCGGTGACCGGCTTGCGCTCGCGGGTGCGCTCCGGGTTGCCGGCGCCGACATAGGCGCGGGTGAGCCGCGCCGCGTACAGCGCCTGGTAGGACGAGCGGTTGACGAACGACCAGGTGTGCCCGAACAGCAGGCTGAACGAGCCCAGCAGCACCAGCCCGCAGAGCCAGGGCCAGAGCTGCGCAGGCCCCGGTGGCGCCAGCCGCGCCGCCGGTGGTGGCGGGCAGGTCGGCGTCTCGGGCGGCGCCAGCGGGCAGACAGGTGCGGCAGGCGGGGCCTTGCCCTTGGTCTCTGTCTTGGCGCCTACCTCTGTGGCCGATACTGCCTTAGCCGGCGCGGGCTGATCGGAGCTGTCCTTGCTGGGTTCGGGTTCGGGTTCGGGTTCGCTCTCGGTCTCCGGCTCGGCTACGGCGGTCGCCGCGACCGCTGGCGGCGACCGCGTCGGATGCACCAGCCAGGGGTCTTTGAAGTCGCGAGCGATGGCATGGCTCAAGGTGACCGCCGCCGATAGCCAGAACAGCGCCAGCAGTGCGGCAATGACCGGCACCAGCTTCTGCAACGACAGCTGCGGCAGGCTGGACAGCAGCGACTGGCCTTCCGGCAGTTTCTCCGTCAGCCAGGCCTTGGCGGTTTTCGGCAGCAGCAGCAGGCGTGACAGCGCCGCCAGCACCAGGCCGGCAAACGCCGAGGCGCCGGCCCAGTAGCTCTCCTTCACAAACAGGCTGGCGTAGGCGCTCTGGCCCAGGCTGTCGGTCAGCGCCACCAGCAGCAGCAGCCCGGCCAGGCCCAGACAGCGCGCCAGGTAGCGGGACAGCCAGTTGCGCGCGGCGCCATCGCCGGGCGCCGCCTTTCGCGTTGCCCAATACCGCAGCACCAGGCTGAGCAGCGCCACCAGCAGCAGCGCCCGCGCCGCGCCCGGCAGCCAGGGCCAGTTCAGCAAGGGCGATTGCGCGTAGCGCGGCAGCAGCGCGATGGCGCCGGCCAGCAGCACGGCGAGCACCGCACCGAGCACCGGATGTGGTTCGCGCAGGCGCTCGCTCAGCCGACCCGGCATCGCCGGCTGCGCCGGGGGCGGGGCGCTGCCGGGCAGTAGCCAGAAAGCCCAGCCGGCGGCGAGCGCCAGCAGCAGGGGCAGCAGCAGCACATCCAGCCAGGGGCTGACGACGAGTCCGGACGAAACGCCGGCCTGCAAAGCCGCGGTCAGTGGCAGCTTGTGGGTGGAATCTCCCAGCACTAGCCAGGGCAGCTGCAACAGCAGGCCGCCGGTCACCAGGGCGATGAAGATGACCAGGTGCAGCGCCAGCCAGTTGCGCAGCCAGATGCTGCCCGCCAGCAGCACATCGCCGCCGTTGGGTGCCAGGTAATAGCCATTGCGCCGCAGCCAGGGCGCGGGGCGGCCGTCCTTGTGCGCGGCCGGGCGGGCGTTCAGCGGCGGGCTTTCCGGCAGCAGATCCTCGACCTGCTCGATGCTCGGGCCACCCGGGCGCGCCAGCAGGCTGCTGATCACCGCGCCGAAATAGCTGCCGCCGGACACCGTCGACAGGAAATCCAGATGGTGCAGCTGGCGGGCCTTGCCCAGGCCCTGAAAGAAGCCCAGTGCGAAGGTGGCGCTGCGGATGCCGCCGCCGGACAGGGCCAGACCGGTGCTGTCGGCGGGCAGCTCCAGCTCCGGCGGTGGTGGCTCGGCGGCGCGGCCGAGATGGGCGCGGCGCAGCAACAGGCGCTCGCGCTCCGCCTGCAACAGCGCGTCCGGGTAGGCGCGGCGCCAGCGCGGCGGCCGTGGCGTGGCGGCACTCATGTCCGCCTCGCGAGGTAGCGGGCAAGGTTCAAAAGATCGACGAGCTTCATAGCATCGCCCTCCCCAAATTCTTGGTCTTAAAGCCTCTGACAAGGCGCGTTTCCCGACGCGCCGGTCGAGCCTAGACCCGGCGCCGGGTGGCGGCAAAGCCCAGGTGACGAACGGCGAAGGCGCTGACGGCCACGCTCTTTCTCGTCAGCGCAAAACTGCGTTAGCGTCGCCGGCTTCCAGGAGAAACCCACGATGACGCGACTCGCGCAAACCCTGAGCCTGCCCTGCGGCGCTCAACTGCTCAACCGCCTGTGCAAGTCGGCGATGACCGAGGGCCTGTCCGACCCCCGGCTCTACGCCAGCGAGCGCCACAACCGGCTCTACCGGCAGTGGAGCGAGGGTGGCGCCGGCCTGCTCATCACCGGCAATGTGATGATCGACAACCGGGTGATGGAGCGGCCGGGCAATGTCGCCATCGACCCGGCCTCGGCCTACCGGCCCGGCCACGAGGGTTACGAGCGCCTGCGCGCCTGGGCGCAGGCCGGCACCGTCGCCGGCAACCATCTGTGGATGCAGATCAGCCACGCCGGCCGGCAGTCGCCCTGGTACGTGGCCAAGCAACCGCTGGCGCCCTCGGAGGTGCAGCTCGACCTGATGGGCAACTACCGCCGGCCGCGCGCGCTGACCGAGGCGGAGATCCTCGACTTCATCCAGCGCTTCGCGGCGGTGGCAAGGGTGGCGCGCGACACCGGCTTCACCGGCGTGCAGGTGCATTCGGCGCACGGCTATCTGCTTTCGAGCTTCCTCTCGCCGGTCACCAACCAGCGCCAGGACGCCTGGGGCGGCTCGCTGGAAAACCGCTCGCGCTTCCTGCTGGAAACCCTGCGCGCGGTGCGCAAGGCGGTGGGGCCGGACTTTCCGCTGTCGGTGAAGCTCAATTCCGACGACTTCCGCAAGGGCGGCTTCGAGTTCAGCGACTGCCTGCAACTGGTGCAGTGGCTCAACGCCGAGAGCGTCGATCTGCTGGAGATTTCCGGCGGCACCTACGAGCAGCCCAAGCTGCTCGGCTACGAGGGCCGCGCCGAAGACGCCAGGCCGATGCGCCAGAGCACCCGGCAGCGCGAGGCCTACTTCCTCGAATACGCGGCGGCGATCCGCAAGGTCGCGACCATGCCGATCCTGATGCCCGGCGGCTTCCGCCACCGCGAGGCCATGGAGGCGGCGCTGGAAAGCGGCGACATCGACGTGATCGGCCTGGCCCGGCCTTTGTGCACCGAGCCCGACCTGCCCAAGCGCCTGCTCAGCGGCGCCAGCCTGGAGGCGCCGTCCTTCGAGAAGAGCCTGAAGCTGGGCGGTGGGATGTTCGCGCCGAGCTCCGGCAACTTCGTGGTCAAGCTGATCAACCTGCTCGGCCAGATGGGCTGGTACTACGCGCAGATCGAAGACCTGGCCGACGGCAAGCCGCTGAACCTCGAGCGCGGCGTGCTGGCGGCGTTTTTGCGCTACCTGAAAAACGAGTACGGAACGGCCTGGCGGATGCGGCGGTCCTAGGAGCGTCCCCATCGCCTACGGAGTCCCTCATGCGCCATATCCGTTTTGCCATGACGCTCGCCGCCCTGCTGACCCTGCCGGGCTGGCTGCCGGCCCAGGCCGAGGAGGCCCAGGCCCAAGCCGAATCCAAGCCCAAGCTGGAACGCTGCGAGACCCCGACCGGCTCGCGCATCCGCCCGGAGCGCGACGCCAAGGGCGAGTGCCCAGAGGTCGCCGGGCCGGGGCGGGTCTACGACCGTGAGGACTTGCAGAGCACCGGCGAGACCGATGTCGGCCGGGCCCTGAACCGGTTGGACCCGTCGATCACCAGCAACGGCCGCTAGCTGGGCCGCAGGCGCCGCGCTACTAGTTGAGCGCGCCGGGCACCGCCAGGCGGAAGGGTGCGATCAGGGCGTCGAAACGCTCGCCGCTGGCCGGGATCAGCATCTCGTACTCGCCGTGCATGGTGCCCACCGGCGTATCCAGCGGGCAGCCGCTGGTGTAGCTGAAGCTCTCGCCCGGCTGCAGCAGCGGCTGCTGGCCAACCACGCCCGGGCCGCGCACCTCGTCGACTTCGCCCTCGCCATTGGTGATGACCCAGTGGCGGTTCAGCAACTGCACCGCGTAGCTGCCGAGGTTTTCGATACGGACGTGGTAGGCGAACAGCCAGCGCTGCACCTGCGGCATGGACTGCGCCGGCAGGTATTCCGGCTGCACCTGGATGCGAACCTGTCGGGTGAGGGTTTCGCTCATTGCATCGCCCTCCGAGCTGGCCTCACATGAACCCGGCGGTGAGCTGGGCCTCTTCGCTCATCATGTCGCGAGTCCAGGGCGGATCGAAGGTCAGCTCCACCTCCACCTCGGCGATCTTCGGCACCGAGGCGACCTTGGTCTTCACATCGGCCACCAGGATGTCGCCCATGCCGCAGCCGGGCGCGGTCAGGGTCATGCGGATGCTGGCCTTGCGCTGCTCTTCGCTGGCACCGGGCAGCACATGGCAGTCGTAGACCAGGCCGAGATTGACGATGTCGATGGGGATCTCGGGGTCGTAGACCGTCTTCAACTGACCCCAGACCGCCTGCTCGATTTCCTTGTCGGTGGGGTTTTCCGGCAGCTCCAGCTGCGCCGGCTTGGGCTTGCCGATGGCGTCGGCGTCCTGCCCGTCGAGACGGAACAGATGCCCCTGCACCTGCACGGTATAGCTACCGCCCAGGGCCTGGGTGATGACGCCCACGGCGCCTTCCGGCAACTCCACCTTGGTGCCCTGGGGAATCAGGACACCGATGACGTCGCGACTGAGGGTGACTTCTTCCTGACCCTGCACGGCTGCTAACCACCCAGAAGAAAACTTTCGGGCGCGCATCTTAAACCCCTGACCGGGGGTCGCGTATCGAAGCCCTGAATTGCTGCGCCCTTTCATCAGCGGCCGCAGAACCCGGAGGGGGAGAAAACATGCGCCTGGAAAAATTTTCCATCAACAATCCGGCGGCCGTGATCGCGGCCGCCTTGCTGGTCCTGCTGTTCGGCTGGATCGCGATGGCACGGCTGCCGATCCAGTTGCTACCCGACACCCAGCAGCCGCAGCTGTTCATTCAGGTCGGCTGGCGCGAGGCCGCACCCAGCGAGCTGGAAGAGGCGCTGATCGAACCCATCGAGGAGGCCATGCGCGGCCTGCCGGGCATGAAGGAGATGCGTGCCAACGCCGGACGCGGCTTTGGCGGCGTGGCGCTGACCTTCGGCATCGGCACCGACATGACCCGGGTGATGCTGGACGTGGTCAGCCGCCTCAACACCCTGCCCAGCCTGCCGCCGGACGCCGACGAGCCGCAGGTGTTCGCCGGCGACAACTGGCAGGGCGCGAACGCTGCCTCGATGCTGGTGCGGCCGCTGCCTGGCAACCCGGTGCAGGACCCGGCCTCGGTCTACCAGAAGCTGATGGAGGAGGTGGTCGAACCACGGCTGGCGCGGGTGCCCGGCGTATCCCGGGTCAACCTCGAAGGCGGGCGGCCCCGGGAAGTGCGGGTGTCCTTCGACCCGCACCGGCTGGCGGCGCTGGGGCTGACGCCCTCGCGCCTGGCCGAGCTGGTGGCCGGCGCCCGCGACGTCTCCGCCGGCTTCGCCAATGTCGGCCGCCGGCAGTTCACCGTGCGTTTCACCGGCAAGGAGCCGGTGAGCCAGCTGGGCGAGCTGATCGTCGGCTGGAGCGGCGGCGGCAGCGGCCTGCTGGGCAATGACGGCGAGCGGCCGCTGTACCTGCGCGAGGTCGCCGACATCCAGATCGCCTACCAGGACGCCCGCGCCTTCACCTACCGCAACGGCGTGCCGGGCTACTACATCACCGTCAACCGCACCTCGGAATCGAACATCGTCGGCCTGCTCGACGGCATCAAGGAAGCCATCGCCGAACTCAACGCCGGGCCGCTGGCGCAGGAAAAGCTGGTGATGGACCTGTCCTGGGACGCCAGCGTCTACGTGCGCCGCGCGGTGGGCTTCGTGCAGGAGAGCCTGATCATCGGCATCCTGCTGGCGGTCGGCGGCCTCTGGTACTTCCTGCGCGGGCCGCGCGCCCTGGTGGTGCTGGCGGCGACCATCCCGCTGTCTCTGGCCTTCGCGGTCATCACCCTGCATGCGCTGGAGCGCACGCTCAATGTCATCTCGCTGGCCGGCCTGGCCTTCAGTACCGGCATCGTCATCGACGCCGCGCTGATCGTGCAGGGCAACATCCTGCGCTACGTGCAGGAGGGCAAAAGCGCCTGGGATGCCACGCTCGACGGCGCCCGCGAGGTGATCCCGGCGCTGTTCGCCTCGATGCTCACCAGCGTGGCGATCTTCCTGCCGGTGCTGTTCATGGAAGGCCTGGAGGGCCAGCTCTTCAAGGATCTGGCGATCACCATGAGCGTCAGCCACGCCGCCTCGCTGCTGGTGGCGATGACAGTGATCCCGGCCGCCAACCGCTGGGCGCTGGCGCGCGGCATTCCGGCCGATAGCCACGGCCACTGGTGGCAGGCGATGGCGCGGCTGGCGATGCGCGCCACCGAGGCGCCGGCGGCGCGCGCCGCCTGGATCGCCGCGCTGGTCGTGGGTGCGACCGCGTTCACCCTGCTGATGCGGCCCAAGCCCGACTACCTACCGGTGGCGCCCACCGAGAACGTCTGGGGCAATTTCCGCCTGCCGCCGGGCGGCAATCTGGAAACCTTCAAGCGCGAGGTGGCGCCGGTGGTGATCGGCCGCCTGCAGCCCTACTACGAAGGCAAGAAAGAGCCGGCGATCAAGTACTACAACTTCTCGGCCTTCGCTGGCGGCGGCCAGGGCGTGGTGGTGGCCTACGCCCGCGACCCGGAGAAGACGCAGGAGGTGGTGAAGCTGCTCAAGGAGGAGATCCTCGCCGGACTGCCCGACACCGCCGCCTTCGCCAACCGCGGCTCGCTGCTGAGCGTGGATGGCAACAACGCCCGCGAAATCCGGCTCTGGCTGCAAGGGCCGGAGCTGGAAGGCCTGATGGCGGCCGCGAAGGTGGCCGAGCAGGAAATCCCCAAGGCCATCCCCGATACCTTCCCGCAGCCCTATCCGCCGCTGGAGTTCAGCCAGCCGGAATTGCAGCTCAAGCCGGACGAGTGGCGCATCAGCCGCGCCGGCCTGGACCGCAACACGGTTTCGCGCAGCCTGCGCGCCTACACCGGGGGCTTGTGGGCCGGCGAGTACTTCGACGGCAACGAGCGCCTGGACATCATCCTCAAGGGCAGCGAGTGGACCAGCCCCGAGCAGCTGGCTGAGCTGCCGCTGATGACGCCGAATGCCGGCATCCAGACCGTCGGCGAGCTGACCCGCATCCAGACCACCGTCGGGCCTTCGGAGCTGGCGCGCATCAACGGCCGCCGCACCATCACCGTCGGCTTCGAGCCGCCGGAGGACATGAGCCTGGACGAGGCGATCCAGCGCATCCGCGAGCAGGTGGAGCCCAAGGTGCGGGCGGTGCTGCCGGAAAACGCCCAGCTCACCTACGCCGGCTCCGCCAACGACCTGCAGGAGGCGCTGAAGGCGATGGCCAACAACTTCGCGCTGGCGCTGCTGATCCTGTTCGCGCTGATGGCGGCGCTGTTCCGCTCGGTCTGGGATTCCCTGCTGGTGATGCTGGTGATCCCGGTCAGCACCGCCGGTGGCATCGCCGCGCTGCGCCTGCTGGGGCTGTTCAGCTTCCAGGCCCTGGATCTTCTGACCATGATCGGCTTCATCATCCTGCTCGGCCTGGTGGTCAATGCCGCGATCCTGCTGGTGGATCAGACCCGCGCCCGCGAGCACGCCGGCATGTCGCGTCGCGACGCTGTGCAACAGGCCCTGGAAACCCGGGCCCGGCCCATCGTGCTGTCCACCCTCACCGCCGTGCTGGGCATGCTGCCGCTGATCCTGATGCCCGGCCTGGGCAGCGCGGTGTACCGTGGCCTGGCGGCGGTGGTCTCTGGCGGCATGGTGATCGGCACCCTGTTCACCTGGTTCCTGATGCCGGCGCTGCTGCGCATCGGCGAAGCGCGCAAGCCGGCAGCACAGCCAGCCCACGCGCCAATCAGCGACCTGGAGGCCTACGGCAAATGAATACGCATTGCGCCTCTCTCCCCTGGTGGGAGAGGGAAGGTTTCATCCGATTCTTCGAGGCTCAAACCATGAACCGCGTCCTGCTCCTCTCCTTGCTGATTCTGTCCGCCCCGGCCTTTGCCCAGGGCGGCCCCGCGCCTGCCGCAGTGCGGGTATCGCGCGCCGAGCTGCGTGCCATCGCGCCCAGCGTCACCGTCACCGGGGTGGTGCAGTCGCGCGCTGCTGCCGACCTCGCCGCGCCGGTCGCTGGCCGCCTGCTGTGGGTGGCGGAACCGGGCACCGCGGTGAAGGCGGGCGATGTGGTGGCGCGCTTCGACATCGAGGAGCTGCAATTGCAGCGCGCCGAGCAACAGGCGCGGGTCACCCGCGGCGAGGTGGCGGTGAAGGCCGCCGAGCGCGAGGCCGAGCGTCTGCGCGCCGCTGGCACCGCGATCTCGCGGGTGCAGCTCAACCAGGCCGAGGACACCCGCGATCTTGCCAAGGGCGATCTGGAAATCGCCCGCGTGAGCCTGCGCCAGACCCAGGAGCGCCTGAGCCGCGCGGTGCTGCGTGCCCCGGTCGCCGGTGTGGTCAGCGAGCGCATCAAGCGCGCCGGCGAGGAGGCCGCGCGCGGCGAGGTGATCGCGCGTTTCGCCGACACCGGCAATCTGGAACTGCGGCTGTTCCTGCCGCTGCGCCATGTGCGGGCGATCCACAGCGGCACCGAGGTGCGGGTGCTGAGCGCCGCCGGCGTGGCCAGCGCCGGCAAGGTGCGGGCGGTGGTGCCGGTGGGCGATGCGCGCTCGCAGTCCTTCGAGGCCCTGGTGGATGTCGCCAGCCTCAAGCCGCAACCACCAGTGGGCGAGACCCTGCGCGTCGAGCTGCCGCTGGAAGCCTCGCGCAACGCCCTGGTGGTGCCGCGCGACGCGGTGGTGATCCGCGCCGAAGGCAATGCCGTGTTCCGCCTCAAGGACGGCCCGCAACAGACACGTGTCGCCGAGCGTATTCCGGTGCGCCTGGGCGTGGCCGACGGCGCCTATGTGGCGGTGGAGGGCGCGCTGGCGCCGGACGACGAGGTGGTCATCCGCGGCGGTGAAACGCTGTCCGACGGCGCGACGGTTAAGGTGGTCGATCTGCGCAGCGCGGTCGCCAGCCAGACCGGCGCGGCCGGTGACCGCGGTTAGTTCAAACGTTTAAGTCAGGGTTCACACTACTCACCTAGCCTGCGGCACCGATCCTGTCCGTCCTCCCTGGGAGTCCCCATGCGTCCTGTCTTGCTGCTGCCCGCCCTCGCGCTGCTCACCGCCGCCTCTCTCGCCCAGGCCCAGCCGCCAGCGCCGGCGGCGCGGGTGGTTACCGTCAGCGGCCAGGGCGAGGCCAGCGGCCTGCCCGACCGGGCGCGGCTGTCGATGGCGGTGGAGGCGCGCAATCTCGACCTGCGCCTCGCCGAGGCCGAGGTCAACAAGGTGGTGCGTGCCTATCTGGCCGAGCTCAAGACCCTGGGCTTCAAGGACGAGGACATCAACACCGCCGGCTACTCGGTGAACCCGGAATACGACTGGGTCGATAACCAGCAGCGCTTCCGCGGCTATCTGGCGCGGCGCCAGATCGAGGTGACGGTGCGCAAGCTCGACCAGCTTGGCGACGCCCTGCTGCGCGCCACCAAGGTGGGGGTCAACCAAGTCAACCCGCCGGTGCTGGAGTCCTCGAAGCTCAAGGAGATCGAGCGCAGCGCCCTGGCGCGCGCCGCCGCCGACGCCCAGGCGCAGGCGCAGGTGCTGGCCGAGACCCTGGGACTGAAGCTGGGCGCCGCCCGCAATGTCGTCGCCGGTGGCAGCCAGCCGCTGCCGCCGCCAGTGCCGATGGTGAAAGCCATGGCGATGCGCGCCGATGCCGCGCCGGAGATGTCCGGCAACGAGCAGATGGGCTTCGCCGGCGGCCAGATCCGCGCCAACGCCAGCGTCACGGTCGAGTTCGACTTGCTCGGGTCGAACTAGCGCCGGGTTGTTTCGGCGCGCTGCGGGCATTCCCGCCTGGGCGGGAATCCCGATCTGACTGAGGACTGCACCCCGCACACCGCGGGGTATTCCAGAAAGTCGAGAGGCCGCGGAGGGGCGCTGCTACGCGGCGCGCGCTCGGATCAAACGGAGGTTGGGCGGCCTTACTTGATCCAGAGCAGGAACAGCGACAACGCGCCGGCATAGAACACCGTCACCGCCAGCGCGCCGGCGATCTTCTGCCAGCGCGGCGCCTCGGCGGTGACCCGCCACATCCATAGCGCGGCGACCGCCAGCAGGGCTTCCGGGACCAGCAGGTAGAGCGCGACACCGCCGACGGTGAGCACGTTCTGGGGATGCCAGAGGCCCAGACCGGGCGCGGCCCATTCCGCCAGCAGGAACAGCAGCAGCCCGGTGACACCAGCGAACAAATAGGACCAGCCGCGCTGTACCGCCGCCGCGTAGAGCGTGATCGGCCAGAGCAGCATGATCCACATGCCGGCGAAGTAGACCGGCACCACGTTGGCGAGCTTGGGCACGCCGTAGTTGGGGAACACCAGGGTGCCCAGGCGCTTGACCAGCAGCCAGTCGGCGGCCGGCAGGGTCAGCGACAGCGGCAGCAGGAAGGTCCACAGCACATACCACTGCGGGTGCCGGCGCCAGCGCGCCGCCAGCGGCAGCGCCAGGTTGTAGAGCGCCGCCAGCCAGATCAGCGCGCGGCCCAGATCGTGGCCCTCAAGGCTCAAGGTCAGCGGTAGGGCGAGGGCGAAGAACGCCAGGTGGAACAGGGCGGCGTCCCGTAGGGAAGCCTGGTTGGGGCTGTCGATCATTTTCTTATTGTCCTTCCTAGACTCGGCAGCCGCCACGCCGTCGAACGGCAAAACATGCAGCCTGCCGCGCAGGATGGCAGAATTGGGCACTTTCCCGCCAAACAACGGAAACCTCGTGCCGGAAAGTCCGCGCCACAGCGCCTCCGCTAAACCCCTCGTCGGTGTGATCATGGGCTCCCGCTCGGACTGGGAGACCATGCAGCACGCCGTGCAGACGCTGGTCGATCTCGGCATACCGCACGAGGCTCGCGTAGTCTCCGCGCACCGCACCCCCGATCTCCTGTTCGACTACGCCGAAGCAGCCGTCGGCCGTGGGCTGAAGGTGATCATCGCCGGCGCTGGCGGCGCCGCCCACCTGCCAGGCATGTGCGCCGCCAAGACCCGGCTGCCGGTGCTGGGCGTGCCGGTGCAAAGCAAGGCGCTCAACGGCCAGGACTCGCTGCTCTCCATCGTGCAGATGCCAGCCGGCATCCCGGTCGGCACCCTGGCCATCGGCCGCGCCGGCGCCACCAATGCCGCGCTACTGGCCGCCGCCATCCTCGCCAACGAGGACGCCGCCCTGGCCGAGCGCCTGGACGCCTACCGCGCCGCCCAGACCCGCAAGGTGCTGGAAGACGCCCCGCTGGAACTGCCTCCCGCCCCATGAAAATCGGCATTCTGGGCGCCGGCCAGCTGGGCCGGATGCTGGCGCTGGCGGGCTATCCGCTCAACCTCGACTTCGTCTTTCTTGACCCGGCCACCGAGGCCTGTGCGGCGCCGCTGGGCACGCACATCCATGCCGGCTTCGACGATGAGCGCGCGTTGACCGAGTTCTGTGTGAGCGTCGACGTCGCCACCTTCGAGTTCGAGAACGTCCGCGCCGAGAGCGCCGAGTTCGTCGCCAATCGCATTCCCCTGCATCCCGCGCCGGCCGCTCTCACCGCCGGCCAGGACCGCCTGCACGAGAAGCAGCTGTTCCAGCACCTGGGCATCCCGGTGCCGGCGCACGCGGCGATCAGCTCGCTGGAAGGCTTGCGACTGGCAGTGCGCCAGCTTGGCCTGCCGGCGGTGCTCAAGACCCGGCGCATGGGCTACGACGGCAAGGGCCAGGCGGTGCTGCGCAGCGAGACCGAGCTGGAAGCCGCCTGGGAGCGCCTGGGCTCGCAGCCACTGATCCTCGAGCAGTTCATCCCCTTCGAACGGGAAGTCAGCTGTCTGGCGGTGCGTGCCCAGGACGGCCAGATGCGCTTCTACCCGCTGGTGGCGAATGTCCATCGCGACGGCATTCTGCGCACCGCGATCCCGACTCTGGCCGATCCCCTGCAGCGCGAGGGCGAGGACTATGCCCGTAGGGTCGCCGAGCACCTCAATTACGTCGGCGTGCTGGCCTTCGAGTTCTTCGTCGCCGGCGGCCATCTGCTGGCCAACGAGATCGCGCCGCGCGTGCACAACTCCGGGCATTGGAGCATCGAGGGCGCGGAGTGCTCGCAGTTCGAGAATCATCTGCGCGCGGTCGCTGGTCTACCCTTGGGCGGCACCGGCCTGCGCGGTGTATCGGCGATGGTGAACCTGATCGGCGATGCGCCGCCGCTGGCCGAGCTGGTCGCACTGCCCGGCGTGCATGTACACCTCTACGGCAAGACGCCCAAGCCGCAGCGCAAGATCGGCCACATCACCGTCACCGCCAATCACCACGACGAGCTGCTGGCCCTGCTGGCGCCGGTGCAGGCGCTGGTGGAGCGCTATGCCGGCTGAGGCTGGAGCTGGGCGTTCAGGGCTTGAGGTCGGCTTTCAGTTCCTTCCACAGCAGCCGGTAGGCCTCGGCGGCCGGGTGGCTGCTGGCGTAGTCCTCGATCGGCGCGCGGTGCTCGCCCATCTTCTCCACGCCGGAGGCGTAGGGGATCACCGCCTTGTAGGGCCTGGGTATAGCTTTGGGTGGCTGCTCGATCAGCGCCCGGTGCAGGCTGCGTCGGCGGTCGGCCAGCGACCAGAATCCGCGCAGCTTGGCCTTGGGGAAATCGTTTCCGGCGTAGTAGTCGAGCAGCTGCTTGAGTGCGCGCAGCGAGAGATGCGTGGGCACAGTCGGCACCAGCACGCGGTCGGCGGCAGTGAAGATGTTGTCGGCCAGATGCGAGAGGCTGGGCGGACAGTCGAGCACGCACAGCGAGAAACTTTCCGAGAGCGGTTCGAGCAGCGTCGCCAGAGTGTCGCGGCCATCCTTGCGCAGCCAGGTGTCGAGATGACGGCTGGCAAGATCGGCGGGAATCAGCGACAGGTTCGGCCAAGCGGTTTCCTGAACCCACTGGCCGATGGGCGCGCCGCCGGTCCACAGCGACTTCGGCTTGGCGGCCTCGGGGGGCTCGGCACGTAGCGTCCAACTGGCCGCGCCCTGGGGATCGAGATCCCAGAGCAGGGTCGGCAGGCCGGAACTGGCGGCCAGGGTGGCGAGATTCACCGCGGCGGCGGTCTTACCGACACCGCCCTTGAGGTGGTAGAGCGCGACTGTCTTCATGGACCGCTCCCTGCGGGCTCCAGCGCATTATGTCGCCAGCGACCAGCGGGCGTCGCCCATCCCCGCGGAACTCGCGCGGTAGCGCTAGCAAGTCTGGGTTCGTGGCCGGGCCGCCGGCGCCGGCAGCGTGCACTGGCGCTGCGGTAGCGGCCGGACCTGGGCTGCTAACTGTGAGGCGCGGAGCAGCGCCAGCTGCCGGGCTTCCCAGGCCTTGGCGCCATAGTTCGCGCGCGGGGTGACCACCAGGCCTTCCAGCTCGATCACCGCGACTGGCGCTGCAGTGCTGCTGGCGGCGGCCAGCGGCTGATTGCCGCCAAAGGCCAGCAGGGTGCAGGCCAGCATCGCGGCGGCGACCACGCTGTTGTTGATGGTTTCCAGCATCCGAGTGCTGGCCGTCTGGCCATGTTTGGGCCGTAAATTCCGTTTCATCGGCGTCTCTCCTCCTTAAAGAACTGCGGCCCATAGATGCGCCGCAGCCAGCAGAGGTTGGAAACGCCCGATCTTGCTGCGCCTACGCCGCCGCCTGCTTAGGGCGCGGTGATGGCGCTCACCGGCACCGCCGGCAGCAGCAGGCTCGATGGGTGCGCGGCATCGCTGTAGAAAGTGATCAGCCCCAGTGCCTGATCGACCAGATCGGTCACCGGCGGCAAGCCATGCGGAAAGTCGCTGCCACTGACGGTGACGCGCAGGCGGTTGCCCTTCTTGATCACCACGCTGGTGGGGAACACCTCGATCGGCAGCAGCGTCGGCTCGCCGGCCACCAGCGGCTGGCGCGAGGCCTCGGTGTAGGCATGCCAGGGCTGAATCATCTGCCCAGCCAGCTTGCGCGAGCGGGCTTCATCGGTGGCGCGGAAGGAAGCGGTGAGGATGCCGTTGCTGCGCTCGTGAGAAACGCCGTCCGCGGTCACCTCGGTGACCCGCACCAGCACGCCGGCGTCGGTGCCGGTGGACGACACCCAGAGGTCGGCCTGGATCGGGCCATTGAAGTAATAGTCCTCGGCCATCGGCTCGCTGGTGTAGCTCAGCTCCAGCAGGGCCTCGTTCAAGCGGTTGTCGCTGAAGCAGGGCAGTTGCGTCGCGCCGAGCAGGCCGGCAGTCCACTGCGAGGTACTGGTGGAGCAGAGGCCGTTGACCGGCTGCTGCAGAGCTACGCGGCTGGCCTCATCAGCCGCCGGCCCGGTCTTGCTGAGGCTCTGGTCCCCGCGCAGATACCAGCGCTCGGGGCGAGCCTGCGGATGCGGCCAGTCGGCGGCGGTGCTGTAGCGCTCCTCGCCCCAGAGATACTGGGTGACGTTGGGCACGCTCTCGGCCTGGTTGCCCATGCCCTTCAGGTAGCGGTCGAACCACATCAGGGCAATGGAGTCGAGATCGGGTACGTTGTCGCGCGGCAGGCCCTCGCCCATTGACCCACCCACATGCTGCCAGGGACCAATCAGCAGCTTGCTGGTGGTGTGGCCCTTGAGCGCCTCGTACAGCAGGGGCTCGCCACGCTGGAAGATATCGTTGAGACCGCCGACAACGAAGGTCGGCACCCGGATACGGTCGGTGTACTCCAGCGGCGAACGGATGCGCCAGAAATCGCTGTCATAGTTCTGCCCACCCGAACCGACCGCCGCCTGGGCGATGACCGGCACCTGGAACTGGGTCAGGGCGCCCAGCAGATGCTCGGCCAGCACCAGGGGCAACTGCGGGTCCGGCTCCACCGGCAACAGGCCGAGCCCCGTGACCAGTCCCATCCAGAGCGGGATGAAGCCGATGTTGACCTGGCCGCCGCTGAACACGATGTCGCGGTAGGCGTCGCCCATCGGCACGATGGCGAACACCGCCTTGTGCGCCGGGTGCTGATGCGCGGCAGTGAACAACTGGGTGATGGCCATGAACGAGGCGCCCCAGGTGCCGACCTGGCCGTTGCTCCAACTCTGCTTGGCGGCCCAGTCGATCACCTCCAGGTAGTCGCCCTGTTCGTTCTCGCCGAAGGCCTCCCAGGTTCCGCCGGACATGCCAGTGCCGCGCACATCGACACTGAGATGCGCGTAGCCGTGACGGACCAGGAAGGCATTGCTGGCCGGGATCGCCGGAACGCTCTTGTTGTAGCCGGTCTGGGTCAGGATTACCGGGAACGGCCCGGGCAGCGCCTTGCCGTCCGCATCGGCCGGCAGCGCCACCGAAGCCGAGAGCTGCACACCGTCACGCAGCGTGATCTTCAGCCCGCTCTGGGCCACCGTGCCCGGCGCTTCTTCGGCGCGCTGGTAGCTGAACCAGGCCTGCTTGGCACCGGTTCCGGTTTCATCGCCGATTCCACTGCTGTGGTCGCTGCTATCGCCGGTGCCGCAAGCGGCCAGCAGGCTGAGCGTGGTCGCGAGCGCGACAGACAGGGCGGTGCTAGCCGCCTGGGCCAGTTTCATGGGTTTCTCCTCAGTTCGATCCGGCCCCTGGGGGGCTCTTGTGTCGCAGGGCTACCGGGATCGCGCAGAACGCGACCCCGGTAGCCCGATTCTAGACGTCGAGATTGCCGACCAGCAGCGCGTGCTTCTCGATGAACTCGCGGCGCGGTTCCACGTCTTCGCCCATCAGGGTGGTGAAGATCAGGTCGGCGGCCACCGCGTCTTCGATACTGACCTGCACCAGGCGGCGATTGGCCGGGTCCAGGGTGGTCTCGTGCAGCTGCTCGGGATTCATCTCGCCCAGGCCCTTGTAGCGCTGGATATGCAGGCCGCGGCGAGCCTCGCTCATCAGCCAATCGTCGGCTTCCGGGAAGCTTTCGACCGCCTTCTGGCGGTTGCCACGCCGTACCACCGCGCCCGGCTTGATCAGCTCACGCAGGGCCTCGTTGAACGCGACGATCTGGCGGTATTCACCGCCGGTGAAGAAATCCTCGCCGAAGAAGGTGCTGTGCTCGGCGCCGTGCTGGTTGCGCAGCACGGTAAGTTGCGGATGGCCGTTGACCATCCGGGCCTGTACCGAATAAGCGCCGTTCAGCACGCCGACGCTGTTGAGATCGGTGTAGAAGCGCTCCGCCCAAGCGGCCATCCCGGTTTCGTCTGTGGGTAGCGGTGCGTGCACACGCAGGCGGCCCAGCACAAAGGCATCGTAGCGGCGGCCCAGGCGGGCCAGGGCGTCACCGATAGCGGCGCGTTCTTCCATCAAGCGCTTCAGGCGCTCGGCCGGCAGGGCCGGCTGGCCCTCGCCCGGAATCAGCTCGGCCTCGTCCAGCGCCTGCCCCATCAGCCAGCGGGTCAGCGCGTGATCGTCCTTTACGTAACTCTCTGATTTTCCTGACTTTACTTTATACAACGGCGGCTGGGCGATGTAGATGTGCCCACGTTCCAGGATCGGCAGCATGTGCCGGTAGAAAAAGGTCAGGATCAGAGTGCGGATATGGGCGCCGTCGACGTCGGCGTCGGTCATGATGATGATGCGGTGGTAGCGCAGGTTCTCCGGCTTGAGCTCGTCGCGACCAATGCCACAGCCCAGGGCGGTGATCAGGGTGCCGACCTCGGCCGAGCTGAGCATCTTCTCCAGACGTGCACGTTCCACATTCAGGATCTTGCCCTTGAGCGGCAGGATGGCCTGGAAGGCACGGTCACGACCCTGCTTGGCGGAGCCGCCGGCAGAGTCACCCTCGACCAGGAACAGTTCCGATTTCGCAGGATCCTTTTCCTGGCAGTCGGCCAGCTTGCCAGGCAGACCAGCGATATCGAGCACACCCTTGCGGCGGGTCATGTCGCGCGCCTTGCGGGCGGCTTCGCGGGCGCGGGCGGCCTCGATCATCTTGCCGGCGATGCCGCGTGATTCCTTGGGGTTTTCCAGCAGGAAGTTGCCAAAGTTCTCGTTCATGGCGGCGGTGACCGCCGGCAACACTTCCTCGGTGACCAGCTTGTCCTTGGTCTGGCTGGAGAAGCGCGGTTCCGGCACCTTCACCGAGATGATCGCGGTCAGGCCTTCACGCGAATCCTCGCCGGAGAAGTCGACCTTTTCTTTCTTGGCCAGGCCTTCCTTGTCGATGTAGTTGTTTAGGCAGCGGGTCAACGCGGCGCGGAAGCCGGATAGATGGGTGCCGCCGTCGCGCTGCGGAATGTTGTTGGTAAAACACAACACGCGCTCTTCGTAGCTGTCGTTCCATTGCAGAGCGACTTCCACGGAAACGCGGTCCTGCTGGCTGACAAAGTGCACGATCGTCGGGTGGACGAGCGTCTTTCCCTTGTTGAGAAAGTCGACAAAGGCCTGAATGCCGCCCTTGAACTCGAACACATCCTCGCGCGCAGTGAGCTCTTCGCGCAGGTGGATGCGCACGCCTGAGTTGAGGAAGGACAGCTCGCGCAGACGGCGGGCCAGAATGTCGTAATGAAACTCGGTGAGCTTGAAGATGCTGGCATCCGGCCAGAAGCGCACTTCGGTGCCTCGGCGCTCGCTGGGACCCAGAGTCTTCATCGGGGTCATCGGCTTACCGAACTGATATTCCTGCTGATACGCCTGACCATCGCGCCAGACACTGAGCACCAGGCGGCTGGATAGCGCATTGACTGCTGACACGCCAACGCCGTGCAAACCGCCAGATACCTTGTAGGAATTCTGGTTGAACTTACCGCCGGCATGCAGCACGGTCATGATGACTTCGGCGGCGGAGACGTTGAACTTGGGATGCAGGTCCACCGGCATGCCACGACCGTTATCCGTGACGGTCACGCTGCCGTCGGAATGTATGACCACGTCAATCTGCGAGCAGTAGCCAGCAAGTGCCTCGTCTACCGAATTGTCGACCACCTCGAACACGAGATGGTGCAAGCCAGAACCGTCATCGGTATTGCCGATGTACATGCCGGGCCGCTTGCGAACAGCTTCCAAGCCCTCCAGAGCCTGAATACTGGAGGCGTCGTACTTGTTTTCTTGATCAGACATCTTGGTTTCCGGCTTACTTGGAGCGTCGCTTAGGCAGGATCCACGACACTCAAATTTCCATGTTCCACGTGGAACACGCGGTAATCTGTGCTGGCATTCCCCGCAGGCATCAAGCCAACACGCCATTCTAGCGACGTCACCATGCTTTGTCCGGGATACTCTGTCAGCGTTGCCAACAACCGACGTTGCCAATCCAGAGACAGCTCGGCTTCCAGGTCGTCCAGCAAGATCACCGGCGCACTTCTGCGCACTCTGGCAACCAAACTGGCCTGCGCCAGGATCATCGCAACGGCCAACAATTTCTGCTGGCCGCGACTGACAAAGCTGCGGGCGTCGTGCCCCTCAAAACGTAGCCGCAACTCGGCCCGGTGCGGTCCGGCATGGGTAAAACCCATTTTGCGATCGCCTGCGAGTCCCTGGTTCAGAGCCGACTGCAAATCGAGGCTTTCATCCCAGCCAGCTGCCAACTGCAGGCTGACGCGGTCGGTATCCAGCAACTGACGCAGCCAGATCTTTACCTCCACCTCCAGCACCGACAGATGATTGTGCCGCAGACGGTGCAGCGCCTCGCCTGCCATAACCAGTTCTGGGTCCCAGGCCGCAATCTGCGCGGGAGCCAGCCTTTGGCGCAACGCCTGATTACGTTGCCGCAAGGCGCGTTCATAACGGCGCCAGAGTGAAAAAAAGGAATGTTCCACGTAGAACAAACCCCAATCGAGATAACGGCGCCGATACACCGGCCCTTCTTCGAAAACCCGATGCAACTGCCTATCCACTAGGGCAACCGGTGCGGCTTCAGCCAAGTCCTTGCGACTGCTGACTTCCGTAAAGCGCCTAACCTGCACTTCACCACGTTGCACAGACACCGACCATGGGGTTGGAGGCGAAGCTGTCGCACTGTCTTCAGCAAGTGCCACCTGTACCCGCGCCTGCGTCTGGCCTTCCCTTATCAGTTCTTCCAACCGTCGCGCCCGAAAACTGCTGGCGCGGGTCGCTAGGTAAACCGCTTCGAGAATGGTGGTTTTGCCTGCAGCGTTGGCGCCATGCAGGACGTTGACCCTAGGGTGAGGGTCCAGGCGAAACCGTTCGAAACGTCGCAGCGATTCCGCTGCGACCCTGGTAATGCGCATCGAACGAGAAGCGAGCGGCCCGTCTAGAGCCGCATCGGCATGACCACGTACTTGCTCTGGGTGTCGCCAGCTTCAAACAGCAGGCCGCTGGCATCCGGACCACGCAGCTCCAGCACGAAGTTCTCGGTCTTCATGGCGTCGAGCGCATCGAGCAGATAGGTAACGTTGAAGCCGATCTCCATCGGTTCGCCATCCAGCTCCACCTCGACCTCTTCCTCGGCTTCCTCACGCTCCGGATTCTGAGTCTGGATGCGCAGCAGATCAGGCTCCAGCTGCAACCGGACGCCACGGAATTTTTCGTTGGAAAGAATGGCAGCACGGGACAGGGCAGCACGAACCTTTTCACGATTGCCCAGCACCCGGCGATCCTGCGAGTCAGGAATCACCCGCTCGTAGTCGGGGAAGCGACCGTCGATGAGCTTGGAGGTGATCCGCAGGTTCAGCAGCTGCACCTGAATCTGGCCACCACCGATGCTCAACGTCACCTCTGCATCACCACCATCGAGCAAGCGGGCCAATTCCAGCACCGCCTTGCGCGGCAGGATGATCTGCAGGTCATCCTTGACGCCGGTTTCCAGCTTGAGTTCGGACATCGCCAGACGGTGTCCATCGGTCGCGACCGCGCGCACCCAGTTGGGCCCGATGTGCAAGAGCATGCCGTTGAGGTAGTAGCGGACATCCTGCTGAGCCATGGCAAACGACACTCGCTCGATCAGGCTGCGTAGATCCTTGTGCTTCAGCGTCACCTGGGTATCGGCCTGGATGCCTGCCAAAGAAGGAAACTCCTCTGCCCCCAAAGTCGCCAATGTGAATCGGCTCTTACCGGAGCGGACCAGCATGCGGCCTTCTTCGGCAACCTCAAAGCTGACTTCGGCACCTTCTGACAGGCCACGCAGGATGTCGTAGAGCTTCCGTGCAGGAGCGGTCACCTTGCCTGGTTTGAGGTTTTGTACCGGTGTGCTGACTTCCATCTCGATTTCGAGGTCGGTGGCGCGCACCACCAGTTCAGCATCGCGTGCTTCCAGAAAGACGTTGCTGAGGATGGGCAAGGTCTGACGCCGTTCCACCACACCGACGACAGTCTGAAGTGCTCCCAGGAGTTCGTTGCGGACGTGACGAATATGCATAAACAGGAATCCTCAACAGTAATAATATTAATGCGCCACTTAATCTGGGGATAAGTTTAAAAACTGCTTTTAAACCAACACCTTACATCGAAAATTTTGCCCTCTTCCAGCCCTAGCTGTCGCGTCGATTGACGCTGCACTACCGGTGGATAAGAAAGTCAGTTGGTATTTCCACAAGCTTATCCACAAGTTCCTGGCCTTACATCCCCAGGCTTGCCATCAGGTTGTTAGCTTTCTCAACAGGTTGCTGTAGTCCTCCCGCACGCGCGGATCAGACTCCCGTAATTCCGCCACTTTTCGGTGTGCATGCAACACCGTGGTGTGGTCTTTACCGAAGGCGTCGCCGATCTCGGTGAAGCTGTGTTGGGTCAACTCTTTTGCCAGTGCCATCGCGATCTGTCGCGGTCTGGCCAAAGACCGTGTGCGCCTGACCGAGGTCAGATCAGTGAGGCGGATGTTGAAATAGCCAGCAACCTCTTTCTTGATGTTGTCCAGCGTTACCGCGCGATCGTAGACCGCAAACATGTCGCGCAGGCTTTCCATCGCAAATTCGACCGTCACCGGACTGCCGGTCAGTCGCGCCGTTGCGGCTAGGCGATTGAGTGCGCCTTCGAGTTCACGCACATTGGAACGCACTCTGCGGGCAATCAGCAGAGCTACGTCTTCCTTGAGCTTGAGATTCTGCTGATCGGCCTTGCTGATCAGGATCGCCGCTCGGGTCTCCAGGTCCGGCTGCTCCACCGGCACTGACAAGCCCCAAGCAAACCGGGTCTTCAACCGCTCATCCAGGCCATCCAATTCCTTTGGATAGCGATCACAGGTAAGGACGATCTGCTTGCGACCTTCAATCAGGGCATTGAAGGTGTGGAAAAACTCTTCCTGCGTACGTTCCTTGCCGGCAATGAAATGAATGTCGTCAATCAGTAAGGCGTCTGCCGTGCGGTAGTGGTTCTTGAACTCTTCCGCCCGACCCAGGCGAATCGCCGAGGTGAACTGGTTTAACCATTGCTCGGCGCCGATATAGACCACGCGTGCACGCGGGTTGCGCGCCAGGATGGCGTGACCGACACCGTGCATCAGGTGGGTCTTTCCGAGGCCAGACTCGCCGTAGATCAGCAAGGGGTTGTACTGCCCGCCCGGTGCGCTGGCCACATATTCGGCAGCGGCCCGCGCCTGGGAGTTGGACTTGCCTTCGATGAAGGCATCCAGGGTGTAGCGCGGGTCGAGCCGGCCGGTAGCAAAATTCGATATCGGCAGTGGGTCTTCGATTTTCTCTGCCGCCGCCCGGGGCGCGATGGCACTGGGCGCGCCGACCGTGACATTGATGGTCAGGTCGTAAGGCAGCAACTCGCTGAGGGTCTTGCGGATGGGAGCCAGAAAATCGCGACGAACCCGTTCCACCACCACCCGGTTGGGCGCCAGCAAGGTGAGCTGGTCGGCCGACAGCACGGCATGCAACGGGCGCAGAAACGCGTTGACATCCGTTTCCGAAAGCTGTGCTTCCAGTCGGCGTACACAGTTCAGCCAGAGGGTATCGCCCGACATCGGAAGCGCCAGATACTTTCAAAGAGCGGCCAAGTCTATCCCCCAGAGCACGGGGTCTCAATGAATTCCGTTGCCGCGGCCTGCCATGGGCTAATTCAGCTAGTCCGACTAAAACTTGCCCAAAACCGCCCCCTTGCTTAGACTCTGCGGCCTTTTTGCTGACCTCACTCGAGACATCCCATGTCGAAGCGCACCTATCAACCGCACACCGTGCGCCGCAAGCGCACCCACGGCTTCCGTGCCCGCATGGCTACCGTCGGTGGCCGTTTGGTGCTGTCGCGTCGCCGTGCCAAGGGCCGCAAGCGCCTCATCCCGTAAGCCTCGGGAGACGCCGGTGAACCGCGCGCGCTTCCAGAAGCGCGTCCGGTTGCTGACGCCGGCGCAGTTCGACCGCGCTTTCAAGCAGGGACGCCGTCTGCACCAAGGGCCGATGAGCGTGGTCGTTGCCAGCAATACCCTGGGCCAGGCGCGACTTGGGTTTGCGCTGGCCAAGAAGCATGCAAAGCGCGCGGTGCAGCGCAATCGCTTGAAGCGTTTGCTGCGCGAGAAATTCCGGCACCACCAGCAGAATCTGCAGGCCGTGGATCTGGTGGTGTTCCTGCGTGCCACTCTGCCCGATCAGCCGAACGCCGAGGTAGATGCCGTGGATCGCCTCTGGACCAAGCTCAGCAGCGCATGCGTCAAGTCCTGATCCTGCCGATCCGTGGTTACCAGCGGCTGATCAGTCCGCTGCTGCCGCCGCGTTGCCGCTTTGTCCCCAGCTGCTCAAGTTATGCGATTGAAGCATTGGAGCGGCATGGTGCCGCCCAGGGCAGTTGGCTGGCGGTCAAGCGCATCTGCCGCTGTCATCCGCTGAACCCTGGCGGCTACGATCCGGTCCCCTAAGTCGCAAGCCCGATAGAACTCGTTGCAAGGACAAGCCCCAGTTATGGAAAGCCGCCGTTTTTTCCTGATCGCCATCTTTGGCGTGCTGCTGTTCTTCACCTACCAGGCTTGGCAAAAGGATCACGCCGCAGTGCCGAAGGCAGCAGCGGCGGCAGTAGCGCCCAAGCTGCAGGAAGATCCGGTGCAGGCGGCCAGTGCTCCGGCCGCGGTGCCCGCCGCGAGCCCGGCGGCCGTCGCCGAGCCCGGAGTCGCGCCGGCCGCCGGCCGTATCAAGGTCGCTACCGACAAGCTGATCGTCGAGATCTCGCTCGCTGGCGGTGACCTGCGCCGCGTCGAACTGGTCGGCTATCCGGTGTCGAAGGCCCAGCCGGAAATCAACCTCGCGCTAATCAGCGAAGAAGACCCGCATTTCTTCATTCTGCAGAGTGGCCTCGCCGCCGCCGACAAGCCACTAGTCAGTGCCAGCACCGTGTTCAGCAGCGCCGCCGAGAGCTACAGCCTGGCGCCGGGTGCCGACAGCCTCGACGTGCCGTTGGAGACGGTCGGCGCCGATGGCGTGAAAGTGCGCAAGGTCTATCGCTTCCACCGCGGCAGCTACCAGCTGGAACTGCTGCAAACCCTCAGCAATGGCAGCGCCGCGCCGGTGCAGGCCTCGCCCTACGCACGCATGCAGCGCACGCCCACCGCCGCCGGGCCGGAAGCCCCCTTCGTGCACACCTTCCTCGGCATCGGCTTCTACGAGCAGAAGGAAGACGGTGGCTATCGCTTCAAGAAGATCGACTTCAAGAAGATCGGCAAGGAACCTTTCGAGGTGACGCAGACCGGCGGCTGGCTGGCGATGCTGCAGCACTACTTCATTGCCACCATCATCCCGCCCGCTGGCGAGAAGGCCACCTATTCCGGCAAGCCGAGCACGGTGAAGGGCTTCCTCGGCCAGTACTACGGTCCCATGCAGACCGTCGCCCCCGGCGCCGAGCAAACCTTCCAGACCGGCCTCTACATCGGCCCCAAGCTGCAGGGCAAGCTCGACGAGGTGGCCCCTGGCCTGGAGCTGACCGAGGACTACGGCATCCTCACCCCGATCGCCAAACCCTTGTTCTGGCTGTTGCAGAAATTCCACGCCCTGTTCGGCAACTGGGGCATCGCCATCATCCTGCTGACCCTCGCGGTCAAGGGCGTGATGTACAAGCTGTCGGAAGCGCAGTTCCGTTCGATGGCGAAGATGAAGAAATTCGCCCCGCGCATCACCGAGCTGCGCGAGCGCTATGCCGGCGATCGCGAGCGCCTGAACAAGGCGATGATGGAGCTCTACACCAAGGAGGGCTTCAACCCGCTGGCCGGCTGCTGGCCGATCCTGGTGCAGTTCCCGGTGTTCATCGCGCTGTATTGGGTGCTGCTGGAATCGGTGGAACTGCGTCAGGCCACGCTCGGACTCTGGCTCAACGATCTTTCGGCGCCCGACCCCTACTACGTGCTGCCGGTGTTGTTCGGTGTCTCCATGTGGCTACAGCAGAAGCTCGGCGGCCAGTCGGCGACCATGGACCCGATGCAGCAGCGCATGATGCAGTTCATGCCGATCGCGCTGGCGGCGTTCTTCACCTTCTTCCCCGCTGGCCTGGTGCTGTACTGGTTTGTCAGCAACGTCATCAGCATCGCCCAGCAGTGGTACATCACCCGCAAGCTCGACCACGAAATGGCCGCCAAGGCGGCGACCCACAAGTAGGCACGGCGGCGGTGTGGCGGGCATGACCGACACCATCGCCGCCATCGCCACCGCGGCCGGTCGTGGTGCGGTCGGCATCGTCCGGCTGTCGGGGCCACGGGCGTTCGCCATCGCCGGCCAGATCGCCGGCGAGCTGCCTGCGCCGCGTCAGGCTGGCTTACGCCCGCTGCGCGATGCCCAGGGCGAGGTGCTCGATCAAGGCCTGGTGTTCTGCTTCCCTGGCCCGCATTCCTTCACCGGCGAGGACGTGGTGGAGTTGCAGGGCCACGGCGGACCGGTGGTGCTCACCGAGTTGCTGCAGGCCGCGGTGACGGCCGGCGCCCGCATCGCCCAGCCGGGCGAGTTTTCTGAACGCGCCTATCTCAACGGCCGGCTGGATCTGGCGCAGGCGGAGGCCATCGCCGACCTGATCGACGCCGCTTCCGGCCAGGCGGTGCGCGCGGCGCAGAAAACCTTGGAAGGCGCGTTTTCGCGGCGCGTCCACAGCCTGGTCGCGCAACTCACCGACCTGCGGGTGTTCGTCGAAGGCGCGCTGGATTTCTCCGACGAAGACATCGACTGGCTTGCCGATGTCCGCCTGCTGGACCGCCTGCGGACGGCCGAGGCGCTGCTACAGAAAACCCGCCAGCAGGCCGGCCAGGGACAGCGCCTGCGCGAAGGCATGACGGTCGCCATCGTCGGTCAGCCCAATGTCGGCAAGTCGACCTTGCTGAATGCGCTGGCCGGCTACGAGGCCGCCATCGTCTCCGAGCAGGCCGGCACCACCCGCGATCTCTTGCGCGAGCACCTGCTGCTGGACGGCCTGCCGCTGACCATCGTCGATACCGCCGGCCTACGCGACACCGAGGACGCCATTGAGCGCGAGGGCATCCGCCGTGCCTGGCAGGCGTTGGAGAAAGCCGAGCTGGCGCTGTTCCTGGTCGATGATCGCGAGGGGGTGACCGCCGCGGATCGCGCCCTGCTCGCCCGCCTGCCGGCGATGCCGCGGCTGCTGTTGCGCAACAAGTGCGATCTCGCCGGCCATCCGCCCGCACTCTCCTCCGGCGCCGAAGGCCAGGAGCTGCGCCTCTCGGCGAAGGCTGGTCTGGGGCTGGATCTGCTGGTGCAGACGCTCAAGGCCCAGGCCGGCTTGTCCGAGGTCGGCGAGGGGGTGTTTCTCGCCCGCGCCCGCCATCTGCGCGCCCTCGACCAGGCTGCGGCACATCTGGCTCAGGCGCGGCAACGGCTGACCGAGCGTGCCCAGGTCGAACTCGCCGCCGAGGAGTTGCGGCTGGCGCAGGTGGCGTTGGGGCAGATCACCGGTGCGCAGAGCAGTGACGCCTTGCTGGGCGAGATCTTCCGCCGCTTCTGCATCGGCAAGTAATTTCGACGAACACCGTCCGGACCCACCGGTCTTGGCACCGCCTTTGCGCTCCAGTCGCAGGCAGTCGCAGACGCGCTATTGCCAGGCAATGATCCAAAAGGGAGGCCGCATGGGTATTCTCGACGAGGGATGGGGTGGCATGCGCCGCCGCTACCGTTGGGCGCTGATCTGCTATTTGCTGGGCTTCTTCGGCACGCTGCTGGTCTACCGCCTGTTCTAGCGGCGGCTAGGAGTAGACCCGGCTGACAAGCGCCCGGTACCTCGCTAGCCTGTGGTGCATGAAGCCCTATGCCTATTGCCCGCAGTGCGCCACGCCCCTGATTGAAGCCGAACACGGCGGCCGCCTGCGCCGCGCCTGTCCCGACACGAGTTGCGGCTTCATCCACTGGGACAATCCGGTGCCGGTGGTGGCGGCGGTGGTCGAGCACGAGGGCAAGATCATCCTCGCCCGCAATGTCGCCTGGCCGGCGAGCTTCTATGCGCTGATCACCGGCTTTCTGGAGCGTGAGGAATCGCCCGAGATCGGCGTCCAGCGCGAGGTCGAGGAAGAGCTAGGGCTGCAGCCGCAGGGCGCGAACTACATCGGCGTCTACGAGTTCGCCCGCAACAACCAGCTGATCGTCGCCTACCACGTACCCGCCACCGGCACCGTGAAGCTCAACGAGGAGCTGGCGGACTGGAAGCACGTTGCCTTCGAGGACATCCAGTACTGGCCCGCCGGCACCGGCTACGCTGTGCGCGACTGGCTGCGCGGCAAGGGCTATGACCCGCAGCCGATGGCCTGGCCCAAGCGCTAGCGCAGGCCTTCCGCGGCCTGCTGTCCCAGCTGTCGCGCCAGCTTGCGCAGGTTGAGGATCTGCGGCGAATCCTGATCGCCCTGCCGGTAGATCAGGCTGAGCCGGGCCTTTGGCGTTTCGCCACGGATGTCGCGGTAGGTGACGCCCTCGATGTGCATCTGCTGCATCGAGGCCGGCACGATGGAGACCCCCAGGCCGGAGGCCACCAGATTGACGATGGAGGTGACCTGCGAGGCCTCCTGCACCACCCGTGGCCGGAAGCCGGCGCTGTGGCAGGCCTGGATGATCTCGTCGTGCAGGCCGGCGCCGACTGCGCGCGAGAACAGCACGAAAGGCTCCAGCGACAAGGCCAGCAGTTCCAGGCTCTTGCGCCGTGCCAGCGGATGGCCCGAGGGCAGCGCCACCACCAGCGGCTCGTCCAGCACCGGCTCGGTGCATAGGCCCTCGGCGGAATCCAGCAGCGGCCGCACAAAGGCGACGTCCACCGTCTCGTTGCGCACCGCCGCCGCCAGACCCGGCGTGGTGCGCTCCTCCAGCGACAGCGCCACCTCCGGATAGCGGCGCCGGAACTCGCGGATCACTCGCGGAACCAGGGGATGAAAGGGCGCGGAGTTGATCATGCCGACGCGGATACGCCCCTGCTCGCCACGGGCGACCCGCCGCGCCCGCTCGGTGGCCTGCTGGGCTTCGCGCAGGATGCGTTGGGCGTCGTCGAACAGGGCATGGCCGGCCGGAGTCAGTGCGACTCCGCGCGGCAGGCGCACAAACAGCGCGGTGCCGATCTCGCGCTCCAGTTGCTGAATCTGCTGCGACAGCGGCGGCTGGCCTATGCCCAGCACTCGCGCGGCGCGCGTGAAATGCTGCTGCTCGGCCACCGCCACGAAGTAACGCAGATGCCGCAGTTCCATGTGCGATATGAAATAAAGATGGCAACCACCTACTTCATATATTGGACGTATGTTCCGGCGCCGGTCTACATTGAAACCCAAAATTTGCGGGTGAGGAGAACCAGGTAATGGCGCAGGATCAGGCAGTGAACAACGCGGCGGGCGACAGCGACCCGCTGGAAACCCAGGAATGGCTCGACGCGCTGGCCTCGGTGCTGCAGCGCGAAGGTCCGCAGCGTGCGCACTTCCTGCTGGAAACGCTGACCGAGAAGGCGCGCCGCAGCGGCGCCCAGATCCCGTTCTCGGCGAACACCGCCTACGTCAACACCATTCCGCCGCACCTGGAGGCGCGCTCGCCCGGCGATCACGCGCTGGAATGGAAGATCCGCTCGATCATCCGCTGGAACGCACTGGCGATGGTGGTCAACAGCAATCGCGAGCACGCCGGCATCGGCGGCCACATCGCCACCTTCCAGTCGGCGGCGACGCTCTACGACGTCGGCTTCAATCACTTCTGGAAAGGTGCGGATCATCCCCAGGGTCAGGACCTCATCTACGTGCAGGGCCATTGCACGCCGGGCCTCTACGCGCGCGCCTTCCTCGAAGGCCGGCTGGACGAGGAGCAGCTGCACCGCTTCCGCATGGAGGCGCTGTCGCCGGGCCTGTCCAGCTATCCGCATCCCTGGCTGATGCCGCACTTCTGGCAGTTCGCCACCGTCTCGATGGGCTTAGGCCCGATCCAGGCGATCTACCAGGCGCGGCTGATGAAGTACCTGCACAACCGCGGCCTCGCCAACACCGAGGGCCGCAAGGTCTGGTGCTTCTGCGGCGACGGCGAGATGGACGAGCCGGAGTCGCTGGGCGCGCTCGACATCGCCGCGCGCGAGAAGCTCGACAACCTGGTGTTCGTGGTCAACTGCAACCTGCAACGCCTCGACGGCCCGGTGCGCGGCAACGGCAAGATCATCCAGGAGCTGGAAGGCGCTTTCCGCGGTGCCGGCTGGAACGTCATCAAGCTGATCTGGGGCGGCGCCTGGGACGCGCTGATCGCGCAGGACAGCTCCGGCAAGCTGTTGCAGGCCTTCAACGAGACCGTGGACGGCGAGTACCAGAACTACAAGGCCAAGGGCGGCGCCTACACCCGCGAGCACTTCTTCAAGAAGTATCCGGAGCTGGAAAAGATGGTGGCGACCTGGAGCGACGAGCAGATCGGCGCGCTCAACCGCGGTGGCCACGATCCGCACAAGGTCTACGCCGCCTACGCCGCCGCCAGCGCGCACACGGGCACGCCAACAGTGATTCTCGCCAAGACCGTCAAGGGTTATGGCATGGGCGAGGCCGGCGAGGGCCAGAACATCACCCACTCGCAGAAGAAGGTTGGCGAAGAGGCGCTGCGGCAGTTCCGCGACCGCTTCCAGTTGCCGCTCACCGACGAGCAGGTGGCGACCACGCCGTTCTACCGGCCGCCACCGGATTCGCCGGAAGTGAAGTATCTGCAGGAGCGCCGCGCCGCCCTCGGCGGGCCGCTGCCGGCGCGCAAGGTGGTGGAGGAGACGCTGGAGATTCCGGCGCTGCAAACCTTCGACAAGCTGCTGCAAGGCTCGGGCGAGCGCGAGATCAGCACCACCATGGCCTTCGTGCAGCTGTTGCAGACGCTCTGCCGTGATCCCAAGGTTGGCAAGCGGGTGGTGCCGATCGTGCCGGACGAGGCGCGCACCTTCGGCATGGAGGGCATGTTCCGGTCCTTGGGCATCTACTCGGTGGTCGGCCAGAAGTACGACCCGGAAGACGCCGAGCAGCTCGCCTTCTACAAGGAAGACATCAAGGGTCAGATCCTGGAAGAAGGCATCACCGAAGCCGGCTCGATGTCGAGCTGGATCGCCGCCGGCACCAGCTACGCCAACCACGGCGTGGCGCTGATGCCGTTCTACATCTTCTATTCGATGTTCGGCTTCCAGCGCGTCGCCGATCTCGCCTGGGCGGCGGGCGACATGCGCACCCGCGGCTTCCTGATGGGCGCCACCGCCGGCCGCACCACGCTCAATGGCGAGGGCCTGCAGCACGAGGACGGCCACAGCCACATCTACGCCGGTCTGGTCCCCAACTGCCGCAGCTACGACCCGGCCTACGCCTACGAGCTGACGGTGCTGATCCAGCACGGCATGCGCGAGATGTATGTCGAGCACAAGGATGTCTACTACTACCTCTCGGTCTACAACGAGAACTACGCGCAGCCGGCGATGCCGGTCGGTGCCGAGAGCGGCATCGTGCGCGGCATGTACCTGCTCAAGCCGGCCGAGGGGGTTCCCAGCGGCCCGCATGTGCAGCTGCTCGGTAGCGGTGCCTTGCTGCGCGAGGTGCTGGCGGCTTCCGAGCTGCTCAAGGCCGACTGGGGTGTTTCCAGCGATGTTTGGAGCGTGCCCAGCTTCACCGAGCTGGCGCGCGACGCGCAGGACTGCGAGCGCTGGAACCTCTTGCACCCTGAGCAGGCACCGCGCACGCCCTATGTCACCGAATGCCTGCGCGGCATGACCGGGCCGGCCATCGCCTCCAGTGACTGGGTTCGCGCCTGGCCGGAACAGGTGCGCGCCTACATCCCCATGCCCTATCACGTGCTCGGCGCCGACGGCTTCGGCCGCAGCGACAACCGCCCGGCGCTGCGCGACTTCTTCGAGATCGACCGCCGCTGGGTGACGGTGAAGGCGCTCAAGGCGCTGGCGGAGCAGGGCGCGATCCCGGCCGAGCGGGTCAGCCAGGCGATCAAGATCTACGGCATCAAGCCGGAGCGCGTCGCTCCGTGGAAGGCCTGAACGCCATGAGCAAGCTCCAGGATGTGAAAGTCCCCGATCTCGGCGGCAGCAGCGATGTGCCGGTGATCGAAGTGCTGGTGAAGGATGGCGATGCCATCGAGAAAGATGCCGTGCTGCTGGTGCTGGAATCCGACAAGGCGACCATGGAAGTGCCGGCGCCGGCAGCGGGCATCGTTCGCGGTCTGGTGGTGAAGGTTGGCGACAAGCTTTCCCAAGGCAGCCTGATCTGTCAGCTGGAGGTGGAAGGCGCCGCCGCGCCGGCTGCTGCACCGCCCGCCACCAGTCCGGCTCCGACGGCCGAGCCGAAGCCAGCAGCGCCTGCGCCAGTCGCTGTCGTGCAGACGCCCCCACCCCAACCCTCCCCCGCAAGCGGGGGAGGGAGTACGGGGACGCGTCGAGTGACGGTGCCCGACCTCGGCAGCTTCAAGGATGTGCCGGTGATCGAGGTGCTGGTGGCCGACGGCGCCAGCGTCGAAAAGGACGCGGCGCTGCTGGTGCTTGAGTCCGACAAGTCGACGATGGAAGTGCCGGCGCCCGCCGCCGGCACCGTGCGCGGTCTGAAGCTGAAGGCCGGCGACAAGCTAAATGTCGGCGACTTCATCTGCGAGCTGGAAACCGTCGGCGCGGCGTCTTCGGCAACGCCAGTGCCAGCGCCGGTATCGCCGGCGCCAACCAGCGCGCCGGCGGCGGACGCCCAGCCCGTCGTTTCACAGCCATCGCCACCATCGCCGCCACCGGCTCCCGTGACGGCCATTACCGGTGGCGACGCCGCCCACGCCGGCCCCGCGACGCGCAAGTTCGCGCGCGAACTCGGAGTCGACCTCAGCCAGGTGAAAGGCAGCGGCGCCAAGGGCCGCGTCACCATCGAGGACGTGCAGGCGCATGTGAAGGCGCGCATGTCGGCAGCGCCAGCCGCAACGGCCGCCGCCGTCTCTGGTGGCAGCGGCATCCCGCCGATACCGGCACAGGACTTCAGCCAGTTCGGTCCCATCGAGCGCAAGGAGCTGGCGCGCATCCGCAAGCTCAGCGCCGCCCATCTCTCGCGGAGCTGGCTCAACATCCCGCACGTCACCCAGTTCGACGAAGCCGACATCACCGAGCTGGAGGCCTTCCGCAAGACTGCCAGCGAAGACACCGGCGTGAAGCTCACCCTGCTGCCCTTCCTGATGAAGGCGGTGGCGACGGCGATGAAGGCCTACCCGGAGTTCAACAGCTCGCTGGCACCCGAAGGCGACGCGCTGATCCTCAAGCAGTACTGCCACATCGGCTTCGCCGCCGACACCCCCAATGGCCTGGTGGTGCCGGTGGTGCGCGATGTCTGGAGCAAGGGCATCGTCCAGCTTGCGCAGGACTGCGCCGACCTCGCCAAGAAGGCGCGCGACGGCAAGCTCAAGCCGGAGGAAATGCGCGGCGGCTGCTTCAGCATTTCCAGCCTCGGCGGTCTCGGCGTCAGCGGCGGCTTCACGCCCATCGTCAACGCGCCGGAAGTCGCCATCCTCGGCGTCAGCAAGGCGAGCATGAAGCCGGTGTGGGACGGCAAGGCCTTCCAGCCGCGGCTGATGCTGCCCTTGTCGCTGAGCTACGACCACCGGGTGATCGACGGCGCCTATGCCGCGCGCTACACCGTGGCGCTGGTGAAGCTGATCGGCGATCTGCGGCGGCTGGCACTTTGAGCCGCCGCCCCGGTCCCATTGCGGTAAACCTCACGGAGCCTGCCCATGCCGCGCATCCTGCTATCTGCCCTGGCGCTGCTCGCGCTCTCCGCCTGCAGCGCCACCGGTGCGCCTGCGCAAACGGCTCCGGCCGTGACTGAGGCGCCGGTGGCCGGCTACGTGACCGATCTGGCGGCCTTCGAGGCTTACCTCGCCGGCAAGCCGACGCCGGCGCAGTTCAAGACGCATTACCCGGACGTCACCCTGGTGCTGCCGGGACAGATCGCCACCAAGGAATTCCGCATGAACCACTCGCGCTACTTCGCCGAGCTGGATGCGGAAGGCCGCATCGTCGGCGGCAAGTTCCAGTAGTCGCGGCTTGCCGCGACCCGCGCCGGTTCAGGGCAGCGGGTGGTCACGCAGGAAGTTGAGCATGCGGTCGGTATAACCCAGCGGCCAGCGCAGATGGTTGGCGGTGCCGACCGGGTTGGCCAGCAGGATGTTGGCCTGGTCCGACGGAGCCACGCAGAGGGCGTCGCAGCCCTGCACTTCCTGCAACAGATTGCCGACGCGGATGCTCTCCACCGGAGCCGCCAGGCCGCGCGAGCGCAGGTCGTTCAGCAAGGCCTCCGAGGAATCGCAGATACCGATGATGTCGCACTGATTGCCCACGTGCAGCAGAGCCATCTTGTTGTTGCCGAAGGCGGACTGGGGGCAGGGGTCGGTGGAGTCGCCAAAAGGATTCGGCGAGGAGTACACCGCCGCCGCCGCGATGCCGGGCGTATTGAGGCCATACAGCTCGGCCATCGCCGAGCCATTGCTCCAGCCGGAGAGATACACGCGCTTGCGGTCGACGATGCCGCGTTCCTTCACCGCCGCGATGAAGTGGTCGATGGTGGCGACGTCGACGTTCAGCGTCGGGCTACCGCGGTCGAGATTGCGGTACCAGTTGTCCCAGCCCAGGCCGGTGTCGTCGGGAAAGGGGTAGTAGTGCTCGGTGTCGCGGCCGGCGACCAGCAGCAACGAGAAACCGGGCCGCGCCGGATCGCCGCTCAAGTCGGCGCTGGTCTGGCGCGGCAGCAGGTCGGTGATCAGCAGGGTGTCCATCGGGAACAGCGAGGGATGCAGGAACACCAGCAGGGGCAGCGGCTTGTCCGCCGCCGCGCCCGGGCCGGCAACCAGGCAGCCGGCGCGGGCGGTGCCGTCGGCATCGGTCCAGGCCAGGCTTTCACCGTAGATCGTGGTGCACAGCGAGGCCAGGGCCAGCACGCCGTCCAAGGAATTGGTCTGCGGCCGCGGCGTGTTGCCGTAGCGGCTGTCGCACTTGGCGCCGGCCACCGGCGTCGGCGCGGGTGGCGTGGCGGCGCCGGGCGTGCCGGGTTCGCTGCCGGCGCAGGCACTCAACAGCAGGGCGGCGCACAGCCACGGGCTCCAGGTTTTCATCGGCGGTCTCCTCCGCATGCGCCGGTCTTCGCTACGAGACCGGTCTGCGGCGGATAATACGGGTCCGCGCTACGCAGGATGCAAATCATGTCCGACTCGAAAAAGACCAATCCCGCCGCCGCTGCCCTGAAGGCGGCGCTGGCCAACAAAAAGGCCGCCGGCCCCGGTGGCAAGCTAGTGTTGCGCGCCGACAAGGGCGAGGGTGCCCGCGCGCAGAAGGACGCCGAGCGTCTGGCCGGCAAGTCCCGCAAGGTCCACTGATCCCAGCAACAGGAGATTGCCGGTGAGCACACTGGCCTTTCACACCCTCGACGTCTTCACCGAGCGCGCCTACACCGGCAACCCGCTGGCGGTGGTGCTCGACGCCGATGGCCTCAAGGACTGGCAGATGCAGCGCATCGCCAGCGAGTTCAATTTGAGCGAGACGGTGTTCGTCTGCAAGCCGCGCACGCCGGGTGCGCTGGCCACCGCGCGCATTTTCACGCCGGCGCGCGAACTGCCGTTCGCCGGTCACCCCACGGTCGGCAGCGCCTGCCTGCTCGCCGATCTCGGCCTCGTCCCCGCCGGGGCGTCGCGCCTGGTGCTGGACGAGGGCGTAGGCCCGGTGGCGGTGGAGCTGCGCCACGAGGCCGGTCAGCCCTGGTTTGCCCAGCTCACCGCCGCCGTCGCGCCGGAGACCCGGCCCTGGGACGGCGACTTCGCCGAGATCGCCGCCGTGCTCGGGCTGGCGCCGGAGGCCCTGGGCAGCGAGGCGGAAGTCCCGCGCCAGGCGAGCTGCGGCAATCCCTTCCTGATCGTGCCGGTGAAACAGCCCGAGCTGCTGGCGGCGATCAGTTTCGATGCCCAGCGCGCCCGCGCCTTGCTGGCCGGTGGTTGGGCGCACGCGATCTACGTCTATGCCCGCGGTTATGAGGACGGCGAGTTGCGTGCCCGCATGTTCGCGCCCGATCTCGGCGTCGCCGAAGACCCGGCCACCGGTTCGGCCGCCGTCGCACTCGCCGGCGCGCTGGCGCTGGAAGCCGCGCAGCCCGAGGCCGACCTGCGCTGGACCATCCATCAGGGTGTGGAGATGGGCCGCCCCAGCCAGCTCTATGCCGAAGCCAGCAAGCGCGGCGGCAAGGTGGCGGCGGTGCGCGTTGGTGGCTACGCCGTGCGCATCACCGAGGGGCGCATCCAGGTTCCGGTCTGAGCGGTGGCCGATGGACCTGTTCGGTGACGAGGGGCCCGCGCCGCCAAAGCCGCCGAAGCGCGCCGCGGAACCGAAGCCGCCGCGCACCAAGGGCATCCAGCCCGCCGAGCCGAATTCCGAGCTGATCGCCCTCGCCGAACGTTTGCGTGCGAGCTACGGCGAGCGGCTGCGGCTCGGCACCTCGTCCTGGTACTTCCCCGGCTGGGCCGGTTTCGTCTGGTCGTCGTCGGCGCGCGAGGCCAGCGAGCAGAAGGTTTCCCGAGAGGGCCTGCGCGCCTACGCCCAGCACCCGCTGTTGCAGAGCGTCAGCCTGGACCGCGCCTACTACACGCCGATGACCGCCAGCGACTACGCGCGCTACGCGAACCAGGTCGGGCCGGGCTTTCGCTTCACCAGCAAGTGCTGGCGCGGCATCACCGACCCGGTGATCGAAGGCACGCCCAACCCGCTGTTCATGGACGGCGACTACGCCCGCGAGCAGATCCTCCAGCCCTTTCTTGATGGCGCCGGCGCCAAGGCCGGTGTACAGGTGCTGCAGTTCTCGCCCGGGCTGCCACGTCGCGCGCGACTCACGCCGCGAACTTTCGCGGAACGGCTCGATGCCTTTCTCGCCGCCTTCGCCAGCCCGATCCCGGTGGTGGTCGAGTTGCGCGATGCCGAGCTGCTCACGCCCGACTACTTCGCTGCTTTGCAGCGGCACGGCGCCGAACACTGCATCAACGTGCATCCCAAGAGCGGCGTGTCGGTGATCGAACAGGCCAAGCTCATCGGCCGCCGGCCTGAGCCACTGGTGATCCGCTGGATGCTGCACGCCGGTTTCGCCTACGAAGAAGCGCGCGAGCGCTACGCGCCCTTCGATCAGCTGGTGGATGAAGACCCGGAGACCCGCCGCGCCATCGCTAGGCTGGCGCGCCGCGCATTGGACGGCGGCGGCAGCGTCTACATCATCGCCAACAACAAGGCCGAGGGCAGCGCGCCCTTGACGCTGTTCAAGCTGGCGGCGGAGATTGTCAGCGGCTAGGGCAAAAGTGCTACATTTGTCGCACTTGTTAGGAGCGCTCCATGTCTCAAGCCTCGCTGCGTAGGGCCGGTGGCTCGGTAATGGTCACCGTGCCGCCTGCCTACTTGAAACACACCGGCCTTTCGGCTGGTCAGACTGTCAGTCTGGAAATGAAGGGAGATACCCTCACCATCCGCCCGTCGGCGAAGAAGCGGGTCACGCTGGCCGAAATCCTGCGCGGCACGCCCAAGAAGGCTGCGCGGCAGCGCGCCGAAGGCTGGGACGAAATGCCTGCCACCGGCCGAGAGGCGGCGTGACCCCTGATCTTGGTGACATCCTGCACTTAGCGTTCGACCCCGCCAGTGGACGCGAGATGAAGGGCAACCACTACTGTCTGGTGGTAACGCCCAAGGCCTTCAACCAGCACTTCGGGCTGGCCTGGACGCTGCCGATCACCACCGGCGCGCAAAACGCCGCACGCGGGCTGACAGCCGTGACCCTGATGGGCACCGGCCTCAAGGTTAGTGGCAGCGTGCTATGCCACCAGATCAAGGCACTCGACTGGTCCGCGAGGCGGGCCAGCAAGACTGATCGCCTGAAGGGACCGGTGCTGGATGAGATCCTCGATATCTGTACCGGCATCCTCGACCCGGCGCGCAGGGCCTGAGCGGCGCTATCGCTATGAGATCGAAAGCGCCGAAGCCGAAACCGCTCAGTGCCTTCAACTACCAGACGGCACGCAAGCAGATCCTCGACACCATCCGCCGCATTCCCATGGGCAAGGTGGCGAGCTATGGCCAGGTCGCCTACGTCGCCGGCTGGCCCGGCCGCGCGCGGCTGGTGGCGCGGGTGCTGGGCGATGTCGAAGTAGCCGACGGCGTCATCCCCTGGCAGCGGGTGATCAACGCCCAGGGGAAGATCGCCATCCCCAAGGACTCGCCTGGCCATCGCACGCAAATCCGCCTGCTCAAGGCCGAGGGCGTGGTCTTTCTCAACGGCAAGGTCAGCTTCGCGCACCACGGCTGGCAGCCCGCCGACCCAAGCCCGCTGCTTGATTGAGCCGCTCGCAGCAATTCCACCCGCCGCGCTTGCGGGTTAATGTGCCGCCCTCGTATCTCCGCCCAGCAGCAGCGACGATGGCCAATGCAAAACCCGCGGTGCCGCGGTCGCGCGGTCGCGCGGTCGAACAGGCGATCCTGAAAGCCACCTTGCAGATCCTCACCGAGGGCGGCTACTCGGCGCTCACCATAGATCGCGTCGCCGCCACGGCGCGCGCCAGCAAGACCACGATCTATCGCCGCTGGGCCACCAAGGAGCATCTGGTGCTGGCGGTGTTCGCGGAGCTGCCCATCGCCGAACCGGTGGCGGGGCCGAGCCTGGAAGCGGACCTGATCACCCTGTTCGGGCAGTTCACCAAGATCATGGAGAACTCGCCGCTGCGCGGCGTGCTGCCCAATCTCACCGCCGAGTGCATCAACAACCCGGAACTATCCGCGGCCTTGATCCAGGTGAACGAGCGCCGCCGGGTGCCGATCCGCCAGGTGCTCAGGCACGCCATCGATCGTGGCGAGCTGCCTGCCGATGCCGACATCGAACTCGCCATCGACGTGATCCAGGGAGCGATCTCGATCCGCCTGTATTTCCTGCTCGACCGGCTCAGCGAGGAATGGATACAGGGGCTGGTTCAGCTGCTGCTGCAGGGCATCGGCCGCGGCCACCGTCGCCGCAAACCGGCCCGCTGATCGGGGCCGGGCTCGTCCTTTTGGGCGATGTTGATGTGTACGATACGTATCGTATTGTCCGGGGATGGGCAAAAAACATGTGGTCATCACCGGTGCGGCCAGCGGTCTCGGCCTGGGCTGCGCACGGCAATTCCGGCGTCTGGGCTACGACGTCACCATCGCCGACCTTGATCTGGACGGCGCGCACCGGGCGCTGCAGCAACTGCAGCTGCTGGGTCCTGGTGCGGCGCGGCTAAGTGCCGCGCCCATCGATCTCGCCGACCCGGCCAGCATCGCCGCCTGCGCCGACCGCCTGTTGCAGGCGGGGCGCCCCATCGACGTCCTGGTCAACAACGCCGGTATCTACTCGCCGTCGCAGCGCCGGCTCACCGCCGAAGGTCAGGAACTGACCTTCGCCATCGCCCACCTGGGCCACTTCCGGCTCACCAAGGCGCTGTGGCCGCTATTGTGGCAGGCCCAGGCGGCCCGAGTGGTCTCGGTGTCCAGCATGGTGCAGCGCCAGGCGCAGATCGACCTCGACGATCTGACGCTGGAGCAGAACTACCAGCCGATACTCGCCTATCGCCAGGCCAAGCTGGCCTGCCTGCTGTTCGCCCAGGAGTTGCAGCGGCGCCTGAGCCAGATCGGCAGCCCCATCCAGAGCTACGCCGCCCACCCCGGCGTGTGCCGCACCGGCATCGGCCGGCACCGGCCGCGCACGCCCGGCGACAGCGCCTGGCAGGGCTTCACCTCCAAGACCATGGACTGGGGGCTGCGCTATGTCGGGCAGACCCCGGAGAACGGCGCCGCCTCGATCATCGCCGCCGCGACCACCAGCGACTTCGAGCCCGGCAGCCTGATCGGCCCGCGCTGGCTGCTGGAGAGCTTCGGCGCGCCGGCGCGCAGCCGGCTGGGACCGGCCGCGCGCGACGCCCAACTGGCGGCGCAGCTCTGGGCCCGCACGGAACAACTCACGGGAGCGCCCTGGACGCCCACCTAGATCCAAAGGCAGTGCCCTAGCGTCATCTGGACCAGCAGTACATAACGAGGAGAGAGAGGATGAAGCGAAGCAGGTGCTGGGGCGCAGCCGCCCTCGTGTTCCATTGCGCGTCGGTGATGGCCGACGACAACCAGTCGCCGCCAGCCACCGAGGCCGAGACGGGAGCGACCATCGAAGCGGCGCCGGTCGCCAGCATCCCGGTCGCCGCCATCGAGGTCGCAGCCACGCCGGCTCCCGCCGAAACCGTGCGCCGGCCCGACCCAGGCGCGGCGGTGCTGGAAGAGGTGGTGGTCACCGCGCAGCGGCGCGAGGCCTCGGTGCAGGACACGCCGATCTCGATGGAGGCCTTCAGCAGCGACAAGCTCGCGCAACGCGGCATCGCCAGCGTCGAAGACCTCAGCGGCAATGTCCCCAGCATGGTCATCGAGCCGCATCCGCTGTCGAGCACCACGCTGCGCATCAGCATCCGCGGCGTCGGCGTCACCGACGCGCAGGTGACGCAAGACCCGGCCGTGGGCATCTATCTGGACGGCGTCTACCTCGCCCGCTCCGCCGGCCTGGCGCTGGACCTCGCCGACCTCGAACGCATCGAAGTGCTGCGCGGCCCGCAGGGCACGCTCTACGGCCGCAACACCACCGGCGGCGCGGTGAATCTGGTGACCCGGCGGCCGTCGGTGAGCGGCTTCTCGATGCAGCAGCAGATTTCGGTTGGCTCGCGCGACCAGCTCACCGCCAAGACCTCGTTCAACCTGCCGATCACCGACACGCTGGCGGTCAAGCTCGCCGCGCTCGGCAGTCGCCAGGGCGGCTTCATGGAAAACACCGGGCCGGGCGGCGACTTCGGCGACCGCGAGGAAAAGGCCTACCGCCTCGACGCGCGCTGGAACGCCAGCGAGCGGCTGACCGTGGACTATGCCTACGACTACAGCGACCTCGGCTATTACAACTACATGTTCCAGTCGATCATCCCCTCCAACACGCCACACGGGATGGCCGACCTGTTCAAGCCCTACGCGCAGTCCGAGTCGGTGTATGCGACGCAGCGCCTTTCCAGCCTGGCCTCGGGCGCGCCCTATGAGCAGTCGTCCTCAGAGATTCAGGGCCATGCGCTGGTGCTGACCGCGCCGCTGATGCCGGATCTGGAGGCCAAGTACATCGGCGCCTACCGCAAGCTCATCGACAACCAGTACGCCGACCTCGGTGGTGGCGGTGGCTCCACCGGCTATCGCGTCGATACCCATGCCTACGATGGTCCGGCCGGCCTGATGGCGGGTGGCGGAGAGCCGACGCCGCTGGTGATCCCGCAGGTCTATCAGGAGCAATGGAGCCACGAGCTGCAACTGAGCGGGCGCGCCTTCGAGCGGGTCGAATACATCCTTGGCGCCTACCACTTCAGCGAAAAAGGCGGCGAGTACGGCGGCCCCACGCACCACATCTTCAACACCAAGCTCGACCCCTCCCAGTTCAATACCTTGCTCGACGCCATCCCGGGTCTGCGCGACCAGTTGCGCGATCTGGTGCTCCCGGGGCTGGCGGCGTTCTGGGACTACGACATCGCCATCGACAACTCCGCCACCGCGCTGTTCGGCCAGTTCACCTGGACGCCGCCGGTGCTCGACGACCGGCTGCGCGCCACGCTGGGGCTGCGTCAGTCCTGGGACCAGCGCAGCGCGCGCAAGAACTTCATCCAGACTCAGTACATCGAGGGCCAGATCGCCGGCATCGGGCTGACCGCGGTCAATATCCCCGGTGCGCTGTTTGGCGGCGTCGATGATTTCGTCGATGTCCATGCCTCGCGCGAAGACAGCAACTTCTCGCCCTCCTTCAACCTCCAGTTCGATATCACGCCGGCCGCCACCACCTACGCCTCGTATGCCACCGCCTACAAGAGCGGCGGCTTCAACACCCGCGATCCGCAGGTCTCGGCCGCCTCGGGCGCAGCCTCGGACGGCATCAACTACGGCTTCGGCTTTGTCGAAGGCTTCAAGCCGGAGACGGTCCGCTCGCTGGAGCTCGGCATCAAGAGCAACTGGATGAAGCGGCGCCTGCGCCTCAACGGCGCGGTGTTCGACAGCCGCTACCGCGACATGCAGACCAACTTCATGATCGCCGGCACCATCTCCGATACCAAGGCCCGCAACGCCGGCAAGGCGAGCATGCGTGGCGTGGAGCTGGAAGCGGCCTTTGTGGCGCTGCGCAACCTGATCCTCTCGGTGCAGTACGCCTACCTCGACGCCCGTGTCGAGGAAGTCATCGACATCAACGGCAACAACGTCGCCAACCTCTACCCCTTCATCGCCGCGCCACCGCATTCCTATGTCGCGACCATCGACTGGACGATGCTGCGCGGCGGCTGGGGCAAGCTGCGCGGCTATCTCAACTACCAGTACATCGGCGACCGCCAGGGCTTTGTCATCACCGAGGACAAGCGCGGCCTGACCGCCATCGAGGGCTACGGCCTGCTCAATGCGCGACTCAGCCTCGCCGAGCTGCGGCTCGGCGCGCGCGGCAAGCTGGATATCGCGGTCTCCGCCAAGAACATCCTCGACGAGGAATACCCGGCGGCGGCGATCGACAACCTGCCGCACGCCGACCGCGCCGTGGTCTGGGGCGAGCCGCGCGCCTACGGCCTGGACCTGGTCTATCGGTACTAGGCATGCGCCCGCTACGCGCCTTCACCCTGCTGCTGCTGGGTCTGCTCGCCAACGCCAGCGGAGCCGCTCCGGCGCCGGGCGGGGCGGAGGCGGTGCTCGGCCGCTGGATCGCCTACGAGGCCAGCAACAGCACCACTTCCGTCGTCGAGCTGTATCTCGAACAGGGCCTACTCGCGGGCCGGGTGCTGGAAGTGCTCGACGCCCACGGCCAGCGGATCGCGCCTCTCTGCGACCGCTGCGCGCCGCCACTCGCGGGCCGGCCGATCATCGGCCTGCGCTTCCTCTGGGGCCTGCGGTTCAGTGACGGAGGCTGGGTGGGCGGACGGGTGCTCGATCTGCGTCCGGGTCTGAGCCAGGGCGCGGAGGCGAATGCCGACCTCAGCCTGCTCGACGGCGAACTGGTGCTCAGGGCCTATGTCGGCCTGCCGCTGTTGGGGCAGTCGCGCGTCTGGCGGCGACCCTAGCCGGCATATCGGGGCGCGGACGCGGTCATCCGCCCTCGCCGGCGGCGGGGTCTTCGCGCAACGCGGTGACGGTGGCGAACCGCTGGTGGTGCATGAACTCGCGCAGGATCAGCAGCGCGGCGGCGAACTCGGCACTTTCGGGCAGACCTTCGTGCGCCGCCGGGCGCCCCTCGATCACCGCCGAGAGCCGCTGGAACAAGGCTTCCATGGCATCGAGGCTCAGCACCATGCGCCTGCCGCGCGGTACGCCGGCGAGTTCGGCGACGCGCGGTGTCCAGGCGTCCGCGGAGTACAGCCGGGAACCGACAGATAGGGCCGGGAGGCGCATGACCTCATCCTCGACAGCGGCGATGGCGGTTTCCATCTCCAGCGCGCTGGGCAGCGCGGCCCGGAAGAATGCGCGCGCGGTTCTCCCGGCTCCCAGCGGCAGGCGCCACTCATGGGCCGGTTCGGCGCCGCTGCCGGCGATGATCGTGCTGTCTTCGGCGCCGAGGTGCAGCAGCGTCACCGAGCCCTCGTTGTCCGCCAGGGCGATCTGGTAAAGCGTTCGCGGGGAGCTGTCCAAGGGATCTCCTGATCCATTGCCAAGCGGCGACGGCCGCTGGGCTGAGGCCTCGCGGTCAGCATAAATCTCTTCTGCTTCAGCGGCTTGGTCTTGCCGTCGGGGTTTGGCGCGCGGCGTCTGTCGATTTTTAGCCTGGCCGTTCGACGTGTTCATGAAGGCGCGGAATCGGTTCCGCGCCGCGCACGACAGGAGACCGCCCCCCATGAGCCGCAGCCGCCCCACCGTCCCGCCGATCCCGCCGCAGTACCCGGGCGCTACGCCCTACCTCACCGTCCGTGGCGCCGACCGCGCCATCGAGTTCTACAAGGCCGCCTTCGGTGCCACCGAGGTCGCGTGCCTCGCGCCCGGCGGCCGGGTGATGCACGCCGAGCTGCGCGTCGGCGCTGCGCCGTTCATGCTCACCGAGGAGATGCCGGAATATGGCGCCGTCAGCCCGCAGACTCTGGGCGGCTCGGCCAGCTCGGCGGTGATCTTCGTGGAAGACGTCGACGCCTTCTTCGCGCGCGCCCTCGCCGCCGGCTGCACCCAGGTGATGCCGGTCGCCGACCAGTTCTGGGGCGACCGCATGGGCTGCCTCAAGGATCCGTTCGGCCATAGCTGGATGTTCTCGACCCACATCGAGGACGTGTCGCCGGAAGACCTGCCCGCCCGCGCCGCCGCGGCGATGGCCGGCGCTCCGCAGCCCTGCAACTAGGAGTACGGCCATGCGCGTGATGGTGTTGGTGAAGGCGAGCCCGGCTTCGGAAGCCGGCGTGATGCCGACCGAGGCGATGCTGGCGGCCATGGGCCAGTTCAACGAAGCGCTGGTGAATGCCGGCGTACTGCTGGCCGGCGAGGGCCTGCACCCGAGCTCGCGCGGCCACCGCGTGGTCTTTGAGGGCAGCCGCTCGCGAGTCGTCGACGGGCCGTTCGCGGAGACCAAGGAACTGGTCGCCGGCTTCTGGCTCTGGCAGGTGCGCTCGATGGACGAGGCGCTGGAATGGGCGGCCCGTTGCCCCAACCCGGAAGGCGAACACTTCGAGCTGGAGCTGCGCCGCGTGTTCGAGGCCGAAGATTTCGGCGCCGAGTTCACACCGGAACTGCGTGCCCAGGAAGACGCCCTGCGCGCCCGCCTCGACAACCCGCGCTGAGGAGCAAGCACATGGATTTCGCCAGCAAGATCAGCCCCTGTCTCTGGTTCGACACCCAGGGCGAGGAGGCCGCGTGCTACTACGTCGGCCTGTTCCCGAACTCGCGCATCGTCGACATCGGCCGCTACACCGAGGACGGCCACGAGGTGCACGGCCAGCGCGCCGGCTCCGTGATGACCGTCGCTTTCGAGCTGGCTGGCCAGGGCTTTCTCGCGCTCAACGGCGGCCCGCAATTCAAGTTCAGCGAGGCGGTCTCGCTGATCGTCTATTGCGAAAATCAGGCCGAGGTCGACCACTACTGGAACGCACTCGCCGAAGGCGGCGGCGGAAAGTCGCAGGCCTGCGGCTGGCTCAAGGACCGCTACGGTCTGTCCTGGCAGATCACGCCGAAATCGGTGGTCGAATGGCTCGCCGGCCCCGACAAGGACAAGGCCAGCAAGGCCATGCGCGCGGTGATGCAGATGGTGAAGATCGACATCGCGGCCGTCGAGCGCGCGGTGGCGGCATGAACGACACGCTGGTTGTCACCACCTTCGACTGGGTGCCGGAAACACCGCGCGGCTACGTGCGTGACCTGCGCGTGCGCTGGGCGCTGGAGGAAGCCGGCCTGCCCTATCGCGTCGAAAGCACACCCTTCCGCGAGCGCGCGGCCGCGCACTACGCGCACCAGCCGTTCGGGCAGGTGCCGTGGCTGGTCGACGGTGGGCGTTCGATCTTCGAGAGCGGGGCCATCCTGCTGCACCTCGGCCAGCGCAGCGCCGCGCTGTTGCCGACCGAGGCCGGTCCGCGCAGCGAGGCGACGACCTGGCTGTTCGCGGCGCTGAACTCGATGGAGCCGGCCATCCTGCCGATGACCGTGCTCGAGTTCGCGGGCTTCACCCCGGACATGCCGGTGACCCAGCCATTCGAGGCCTTCCTCAAGGCGCGCCTCGGGCATCTGGAGCCGGTGCTGGCCGGTCGCGAGTGGCTGGCCGGGAGCTTTTCGGTTGCCGACATCGCCATGGCCGATGCGCTGCGTCTGGTGGACGGATCCGAGCGGCTGGCGGCGTTCCCGGCCTGCCGCGCCTACGTCGGCCGCGCCACCGCCCGCCCGGCTTTCATCAAGGCCCACGCCGACCAGCTCGCGCACTTCGCCGCCGCCGACTGAACGGAACCCCGCAACCGGAGAACCGCTGTGCCCAGAACTATCACCATCAGCCTGCCCGTGACCGATCTGAGAGTTGCCAGGGCGTTCTACACGGCACTCGGTTTCGTCAGCGAGCCAAGGTTCAGCGATGACAGCGCCGCGCTCATGGTCTGGAGCGAGACCATCAGCCTCATGCTCCTGCCTCACGAAACCTGGCGAAAGCTGACCAGCCGGCCCATCCCGCCGAACACCTCGAGCGAGGTCGGTCTCGCGCTCTCCTGCGAGTCCCGCGAGCAGGTCGACGCGATGAACCAGGCGGCCGCCGCACACGGGGGAACCGCCGACATCAATCCCGTCGAGGACTACGACTTCATGTACGGCCGCGACTTCACCGACCCCGACGGCCATGTCTGGGGTGCGAAGTGGATGGATCTCACGGCCCCACCATGCGCTACCTGATTCTTCGTCGGGCCGACGCGCGCACCGAGGCCGGCTTCGCGCCGACACCGGAGTTCCTCGCGGCGATGGGTCGCTACCGCGCCGCGCTGGAGCGCGCCGGCGTCTATGTCTACGGCGACGGCCTGCACGCCAGCAGCCGCGGCGCCGCCCGCCTGCGCATCGACAACGGCGAGTGGACCGTGGTGGATGGCCCCTTCGCGGAAACCAAGGAGCTGATCGCCGGCTTTTTGATCGTCGAGTGCGACTCGCTGGCCAAGGCCATCCGCTGGGCCAAGGCCTGCCCCTCGATGGCGGGCGACGGTGTTGCCGAAATGGAGGTGCGGCAGATCATCTCCGCCGCCGACCTTCCGGCGGAACTCGCGCCCTATCTCGCCAACCTGCCCTGGAACAGCGTCGCCGACGCGGCGATGGCGGCCCGCGAGCCCGAGCATGTCCGCGCCTGAAGCGCTCCCTCCCTCGTGTACGGGGGAGGGTCGGGGTGGGGGCGCCGCCGAAGGTCGCGCGCGCGGCGGGCAGTGGCGGTCGCCTAACGCCCCCATCCCAGCCTTCCCCCGCCCGCAGGGGAAGGAGCGCTCGCTGCGCTGCGCTTGCTTGCGTCGCCTGGCTGGCGATGCTCTGATCCCCGCCCGTGACCAGCACAGAGCACATACATCGCCGCATCGACGCGGTCTGGCGCATGGAGTCGGCGAAGATCATCGCCGGCCTGACGCGGATCGTGCGCGACGTCGGCCTCGCCGAGGAGCTGGCGCAGGACGCGCTGCTCGCGGCGCTGGAGCAGTGGCCGGGCGAGGGAGTGCCCGACAACCCCGCTGCCTGGCTCATGGCCACCGCCAAACATAGGGCCATCGACCGCCTGCGGCATCTGCGTCTGCAAGACGAGAAGCACCAACTGCTCGCGCCCGACCTGGAGCTGCAACACCAGCTCGAAACCGCCGACCGCGCCGCCGCGCTCGATGAGTTCATCGAGGACGACCTGCTGCGGCTGATCTTCATCGCCTGCCATCCGGTGCTCGGCACCGAGGCACGGCTGGCGCTCACGCTGCGCCTGCTCGGCGGGCTTTCCACCGACGAGATCGCCCGCGCCTTTCTGGTGCCGGAGCCCACCGTTGCGCAGCGCATCGTGCGCGCGAAGAAGACGCTCGCCGAGGCGCAGGTGCCCTTCGAGCTGCCGCCGCCCGCCGAGCTGGCGGAGCGACTGGCCTCGGTGCTGGAAGTGATCTATCTCATCTTCAACGAAGGCTATGCCGCCACCAGTGGTGCGGACTGGCTGCGCCCCGCGCTCTGCGAGGAGGCACTGCGCCTGGGCCGGGTGCTCGCGGCCCTGGCGCCGCTGGAGCCGGAGGTGCACGGCCTCGTCGCGCTGATGGAGATCCAGACCTCGCGCAATGCCGCGCGGGTGGCGGCCGACGGCCGGCCCATCCTGCTGCTGGAGCAGGACCGCAGCCGCTGGGACCGCCTGCTGATCCAGCGCGGCCTGCAGGCGCTGGAGCGCGCGCAGACCCTGAGTGCCACGCCCGGCAACTACCAGTTGCAGGCCGCCATCGCTGCCTGCCATGCCCGCGCGGCGCGCGCCGAGCACACCGACTGGTCGCGCATCGCCGCGCTCTATGCGCTGCTGGCGCGGATCAGACCCTCACCGGTGGTGGAGCTCAACCGCGCCGTCGCGGTGGCGATGGCGGAAGGCCCGGCCGCAGGCTTGAAGCTGGTCGATGCGCTGCGCCGCGAGCCGGCGCTCCAGCGCTACCACCTGCTGCCCAGCGTGCGCGGCGATCTGCTCTACAAGCTCGGGCGCCTGGATGAGGCGCGCCGCGAGTTCGAGCAGGCCGCCGCGCTCACCGCCAACGAGCGCGAGCGCGCCCTGTTGCTGGAACGCGCCGCGGCCTGCTGACCAAGCCTCTAGCCGAGCCGGCCGGCGAGAGCCGAGATGTCGTAGCCGGCTTCCTGCGCGGTTTGCAGCAACTGGGCGGCGGGCTGCCGGCCGGCCTGGGACAGCGCCCAGAGCATGGTCGAGCGGGTGCCGGTGCGGCAGTAGGCGAGCACCGGCCCCGGCGCCTCGGCCAGCAGCTTGCCGAAGCCGGCGATGCTGGCCTCGTCGAGCTGACCCGGGGTAACCGGGAGGTAGTGCAGGCGCATGCCCAGCGCCGCCGCCGCCTGCGCGAGCTGCTGATGCGTGGGCTGGTCGGCGCCCTCGCCGTCCGGGCGGTTGCAGATCAGGGTGCGAAAACCCTGTTCGGCAATGGCGGGCAGCTCGCTGGGCTCGATCTGTGGGGAGACGGAAAGCTGGTCGGTGAGTCTGCGGGAGGGCATCGGGATGGCTCCGGTGGTTCTGGGTTCAGAGGGTGTTGAGGGGAATCTTGAGGTAGCGAATGCCATTGTCCTCCGGTTCCGGCAACTGGCCAGCCCGCAGCCTGATCCGCGCCGACACCCGGCAAGGTGGATCGTCTCGCCGCCGCCCCGCGCCGGAGAAGTCGCGACCAGGTGCGCGCCCGGTGGACTGAGGCGCGCATTCTACGGCGGCCGTGCGCCGCGCCTTGTCGATTTCGCCCAGGCTGATCCGACGTGAAAGGCGGCAAGCACTTTCACTCATCCCTCCCAGGAGAACCCGGCATGCGTTTCATCATCACCGCCACCACCGGCCCCGGCGCGGCCGGCGCCGACCAGCCATTCGGCGAGCAGCAGCTCATCGACTACATGCGCTACAACGAGGAGCTGCATCGCGCCGGCGTGCTGATCGCCTCCGAGGGCCTCAACCCGGCGGCCGGTGGCGCGCGCATCGCCGTGCGCGATGGCCGCCGCTACGTCGTTGATGGTCCGTTCGCGGAAACCCGCGAGCTGGTCGGCGGCTTCTACCTCATCGAGGTGCCGACGCTGGACGAGGCCATCCAGTGGGCGCTGCGCTGCCCCGTCGGCATGGCCAGCGCCGAGCTGCTGGATGTGCGGCCGCTTACTGGCGCCGGCGACATCCCGCCGGAGCTACTGAAGATCATCGAAGCCGCCGCGCCCGGCTGGAGCGCGGCGGCCTTTTCGGTCGGCAAAGCGGGCTAGCTACGCCCAGGGGCCTCAGGCGGCGAGCGCCGACTCCAGCTTGTGCCAGTCGCTGTAGCGCAGCAGCGGGCGCAGCATCTCCATCACGCCGCCGAAGGCTTCCGCGGGTGCCTGCTGGCGCATGCCGGCGAGCAGTTGGCTGCGCTCCTGATGGTTGGCGTAAGGCAGCATCCAGCGCAGGCCGCCCATCATCTCCTCGGGGGGAATGCTGGCGACCAGCCGCTGCTCGATGGCGTGGATCTCGGCATCGCTGTAGCCGGCCCAGAGCACGGCATTCGCTGGCGTCGTGCCAATCGCAACGGCCGACCTCCATCAGCGTGTGCGACATCTGCGCACGCAGGGCTTTGTGGATGACGGCGTAGATGCTGTAGCGGGTGGATTCGCTGGCCATGATGATTTCCTTGTCGTGGTTGGCTATTTGGCAGCCCGCGAAATGCGTGCTGCGATGGGCCGCCAGACTAGGGCGCGTGGCCGCGCGCCGCCGCCAAGTCTTCCCTAAGCGAATCCTAAAAACTTGCTAAGCGCGGGCCGACTGTGAACGGCTACACGGATTGGCGGGCCTGCACGCGGCGGTACTCGCCGGGAGTCATGTTGAACCAGCGCCGGAACGCGCGCTGAAAGCTGCTCTGTTCGGCGAAGCCGAGCATCAGCGCGACATCCACCAGCGACAGCGAGGCATCATCGACGTAGCGCCGCGCCAGATCCTGGCGCACCACCTCGACCAGACCGGTGTAGCTGGTGCCCAGGCCGTCGAGCTGCCGTTGTAGGCTGCGCGCCGAGAGGTCCAGCGCCGCCGCCACCGAGGACAGCTCCGGCGCGCCGTGCGGCAGCCGGTCGGCGATGTGTTGACGGATGCCCGCCAGGCGCAAGTCGCCATGGCTCTGCTCGACGCGCAACGCCAGCAGGCGGCGTCTTGCCTCCAGTTCCAGCGTCTGCTTCAGGCCGCTGTCGCCGTGCAGCAGTGGCAGCGCCGCGTAGCGCGCCGGGAAATGCACGCGCAGGTGCTCGGAACCGAAGCGCAGCGGGCAAGCGAATAGCGCCTCCTGCTCGCGGATGTCCACCGGTGCGGCATGCGGAAACTCGATACGTAACGGGGACAGCGTCTGCCCAGCCAGCCAGCGCGCGGTGCTGATCCAGCCGGCGAGGTTGGACTCGGTGCAGTGCCGGTGATACAGCCCGCGCGCCGGATGCACCTGCACCTCCAGGCACATCTCCTCACCGCGTAGCGTGTAGTGGGCGCTGATGTCGTTGCCGACCAGTTGCGCGTACCGGCCGTGCAGTTCGAACAGCTCGTGCAGTTGCCGCGAGGTCAGCATCAGGTGCCCGAGCAACCCGAAGTGGGTCGGGCGCAGGCTGCAACCGACATGCAGTCCGATGTTGGCGTCGCCGCTGAGCTGCTCGGCGGCGAGAAAGGCGCGTTCCTCGGCGCTGGCTTCGATGCGCCGGTCGGGGTCGGCGAGCGCCGCCTCGTTCAGTCCCGCCGCGGCCAGCACCGGGCCCAATTCCAGACCCTGCTGGCGCAGGTAGTCGAACAGCGCGCGCAGATAGGCGGCGATCAGGTAGGGCGGCTCGGCGCCATCGACGGTTTGGGACATCGCCGGAGGTCATCACAGCCTGGCATGCGCGGTCAATGCCTGGCGCGCCGGGCCAATACCGGCGCCAACGACCTGCCGAAGATGCCGCCCCAAGTGCAAGGAGAACAGGTATTGGGGGCGAGCATGGCCGGACACGACATCGGCGCGACCGCGCGGCGGGCGGCATGGCTGCTGGCCATGCTGGCCGCCAGCGCGCCGGCCCCGGCGCTGGAGGGCGCCTGGGACCTGGGCGGTGACAGCCTGCAGGCGGTGCTCAACACCGGCCTGCAACTGGGGGCGCAGTGGCGTGTGGAAAGCCGCGCCGCCGATCTGGTCGGCAAGGCCAACCTCAACCCGGAGCTGTGCCCGGTGGCGCCGAACGGCGCCGGCACCAGTTGCCTCGCGCACCTCGCCCAGGCCGATCCGGCCCACGCGCCGGGCGCGCTCAACCTCAACAGCTATGTCGGCGAGGGGCCGGCCGCCAACCAGGTCGCCATCGACGCGCCGGGGCAGTTCTCCACCAATGCCGACGACGGCAATCTCAACTTCGATCCCGGCGATCTCACCCAGGCGGTGGCGCGCCTCAACAGTGACCTCACGCTGCACTGGGGCGAGTTCACGCTGTTCGCGCGCGGTCACGCCTACTTCGACCCGGTCAACGAGGGGCGCGCGGTCTGGCACCCCAATGCCGGCACCGAGGCCTATGTCGAGCGCACCGGCCTCTACCGGGGAGCCCGCGGCGACGCGGTGAAGATTCCGGCCACTGCCGCCGCCGACCGGCAACTGGGTCTGGACCTGCGACTGCTCGACCTCAACCTGAGTACCCGGTTGCCACTGCCGGGCGAGCGCCAGCTCAATCTCCAGATCGGCCGCCAGTCGATCAACTGGGGCGAGAGCACGCTGCTGATCGTCAACTCGCTCAACACCTTCAGCGCGCCCAACGTCAACGCGCTGTACCGGCCCGGCTTCCTGGAACTGAGCGAGGTGCTGCGGCCGGTAGACGCGCTGCGCCTGAGCACCGCGCTGAGCGGCGAGCTGACTCTGGAGGCCTTCTACCAGTACCGCTGGGAGTCGGCCGAGATCGCGCCGCCGGGTTCGTATCTTTCCACCGTGGACGTCGGCTCCGGCAATGCCGCCGACCGTTTCTACCTCGGCTTCGGCAAGGTGGCGGAAAACCCCTACCGGCTGAGCCTGCCCGACGAGCTGATGCTGTCCGCGCTCACCGACTCGCATGGCACGCCGGAACTGCTGCCCGAGCGCGCGGCGCGCGACGGCGGGCAGTTCGGAGTCTCCTTGCAGTACTACGCCGAAGGCCTGGGCAACGGCACTACCCTGGCGCTCTACGCGGCGCGCTACCACAGCCGCCTGCCCTACCTGAGCTTCTACGCCGGGCAGTACGGCTGCGCGAGCGGTCCCAGTGCGCCGACGCCGGCCGCCGAGGGGCCGGGCAAGTATCTGAGCGACATGGCCAGCCTGCTGCTTGCCTGCCCCGGCGCCGACGCCGCCCTGGTGCTGGAGAGCGCTCTGCCGGTGGGCCTCGCGCCGCCGGTGCGCGACCAGCGTATCGGCGCCGATGGCAACGCCCTGTCGATCGGCACCGTCCAGGCGCGACTGGAATACCCCGAAGACATCGCGCTGTTCGGCTTCAGCTTCAACACCACGGTGGGCGACTGGGCCTTGCAGGGCGAGATCGCCTATCGGCCGGACGCGCCCCTGCAGGTGGATGACACCGACCTCGGCTTCGCGGCGCTACAGAGCAGCTTTCCGCGCGGTAGCGGCAGCGGTGGCGCGGACGACCGTTTCGACGTCGGCCTGCCTGGCGTCGGCGTCATCGCCCAGTTGCCCGGCGCGCGGCTGGCGATCCCGGATTTCGTCAGCGCCTACCGGGGCCGGGACCCGCTCAACTACCAGCCTGGCGAGTACATCCGCGGTTGGGAGAACTTCGCCACCGCCCAATACAACCTCGGCGCCACTTACGTGCTCGGCCCCGACAATGGCCTCGGTGCCGACCAGATTCTGTTCATTGGCGAACTGGGCGCGACCCAGGTCTTCGACCTGCCCAGCCTGGACCGTCTGCAGATCGAAGGCCCCGCCACCTTCACCCACGCCAGCGCCGGCATCGACGGCAGCGGCGCCGATGGCTCGGCGCAGTCCAATTCCGGCGTGATCGGCAGCAGCGGCCTGCGCTTCAACCCGACCCAGCAGCGCGAAGGTTTCGCCGACGCCTTCGCCTGGGGTTACCGCCTGATCGGCCTGTTCCGTTACGAGAGCGTCTGGCCCGGCATCAGTCTTTCGCCCTCGCTGGTGTGGATGCACGACGTGCAGGGCACCGCTCCGGGCCCCGGCGAGAACTTTGTCGCCGGCCGCAAGAACCTGATCGCCAGCCTGGAAACCCGCTTCGGCGCGAGCTGGGGCTGGACGCTGGGCTACTCCGCCTTCTTCGGCGGCGGCTCCCACAACCTGCTGCGCGACCGCGATTTCCTGCAAACCGCGGTGCGCTGGACCTTCTGACCCCTTGCCCGCGAGCCTGTCATGCCCCCCATCCGACCCAATACCTCCCTCGGCTACGACGCCGAGGCGCTGGCGCACAGTCCCTACGCGGCCTACTACCGGCCGACGCTGGCGCCGCTCGCCGAGCCGGTGCGCGCCGCGCTCGCCGTCGGCGCGCTCGCCACCGAGCTACTGCCGCCGGTCGGCGACGCATGTCGCATCCAGGACGAGGGCTACCAGACCGTCGAGACCGGCTACGCGCTGACGCCCGAGGGCGGCGCCCGCCTCGCGGTGCTGACACCGATGCCGGGCGTGGCGCCGGCGATGTGGGACTGGTGGTTCGCCTGGCACGGCAGCGAGGCGCTGCGCTACAAGCTCTGGCACCCGCAGGCGCATCTCGATGTCGGCTGGCGCGACGGTGATGGCGAACGGCCGCACTACGTCGGGCGCGTCTCCGAAGTCGAGGAATACGTCGGCTCCGAGCGCGTGCGCGCCAGTGTCGCCTTCGTCGCGCCTTCGGCGATGGGCCTCGACGAGCGCCGCCTCGCGGAACGCGGCGAGGTCGCCATCTGCGCCCGCCTGGGCATGGTCATCGCCGGCCTGCCACTGCATTCCGGCTGGCTGCTGCACCAGTTGCGGCCGGTGCCGGGCGGTGCCGAGATGCGCTCGCGCTTCTGGCTGGGCGGGGCCGACGTGCGCCTGTTCGGCTGGGAGAATCGCGTCGGCGCCGCGCTCGGCCATGTCGCCGCGCGCCTGAAGCCGGTGCAGTCGGCGCAGGCGCAGGCGCTGATGGTTCACGACGCCCAGGAGATGGGCCATCTCGCCGCCATCCTGCCGGAGCTCTACGCCGCCTTCGGGCCCGGGAGCCGCGCATGAAACGCCCGACCACGAGGGGCCGCAGCTGGCAGCGCGGCGAACCCGGTTTCGACGCCGCTGTGCTCGCCACCAGCTTCAGCGGTCGCGATCCCGGCCACCGGCCGCAGCGCATGGTGCAGGCCAACGACGTCTTCGAGGTTATCGCGGCGGTGAAGCAGGCGCGCCGCGAGCGCTTGAAGATCAGCATCTGCTCCGGCGGCCACAGCTGGGCGCAGAACCACCTGCGACCAAATGGGCTCTTGCTCGACCTCTCGCGCCTGCGCGGCATCGAGATTGACGCTGGCCAGCGCGTCGCCCGTGTCGGCCCCGGATGCTGGTGCGTCGATCTCGACACGGCGCTGAAGAAGCAGGGCCTGTTCATGCCGGTCGCGCACGCGCCCGACGTCGGCCTCGGCGGCTTTCTTCTGCAGGGTGGCTTCGGCTGGAGCAGCCGCGTCTACGGCCTCGGCTGCGAGCAGGTGATCGGCCTCGACCTAGTGCTCGCTGACGGTAGCCTGGTGCACGCCAGCGCCGAGGAGAACGCCGACCTCTACTGGGCGGCGCGCGGCGCAGGGCCGGGCTTCTTCGCAGTGGTGGTGCGCTTTCACCTGCGTTTGCATCCGCGGCCGCGCTATACCGGCATGCTCGCCCAGGTGTTCGCCATGCGGCATCTGGAGGAGGTGTTCACCTGGGCCGACGCGGTGGGTGCCGAGGTGGCGCGCGAGGTGGAATTCCAGATCCTGCTCACGCCCAAGGCCATGGGCCTGTTTGCGCCCGGTATCGAGGTGCTGGCGCCGGTGATGACTGACAGCCGCGCGCGCGCCAGCGCCATGGTCGATTTCGTCCGCCGCAGTCCCTTGCGCCGCAAGGCGCACCTGACCACGCCGCTGTTGCCGCTGTCGACCGCGATGATGGCCTGGGGCGCCTCGATCACCCACTTCCCGCCGCGCATGCGCTGGTGCGCCGACAACCTCTGGACCGACGCGCCGGTTGAAGCCCTGCTGCCCGGCCTGCGCGCGGTCGCCGACAGCTTGCCGCCGGCGCCCAGCCACGCGCTCTGGCTCAACTGGCACCCGCCGGCGCAGCGGCCGGACATGGCGTTTTCGCTGGAAGCGAAGCGCTACTTCGCCGTCTATGGCGAGTGGCGCCGTGCAGACGACGACGCCCGCTACGCGAACTGGGCCACCGAGCGCATGCAGGCGATGGCGATGCACGGCAAGGGCATCCAGCTCGCCGACGAAAACCTCGGCCGGCGACCGGCGCGGTTCATGGCCGAGGCCAACCTGGCGCGGCTCGACCGCATCCGTGCCGAGCACGATCCCGAGGGCCGCTTCCACAGCTGGATGGGCCGGCCGCCACCGACGGCGGCCAGCTGAGCTTGCCGCACCTCAGGCCGCGAGCGCGGTTTCCAGCTTGTGCCAGTCGCTGTAGCGCAGCAGCGGGCGCAGCATCTCCATCACGCCGCCGAAGGCTTCGGCCGGCGCCTGCTGGCGCATGCCGGTAAGCATCTGGCTGCGCTCCTGATGGTTGGCGTAGGGCAGCATCCAGCGCAGGCCGCCCATCATCTCCTCGGGCGGGATGCTGGCAACCAGCCGCTGCTCGATGGCGTGGATCTCGGCGTCGCTGTAGCCGGCCCAGAGCACGGCGTTGTTGTGGCTCTCTTCCACTTCCATGTGCTCGTAGTTCTCGGCGACGAAGCGCGCCAGTTGCCGGTAGAGCTGCGCGGCCGCGCCTACGCGGGCGGCGCGGTCCGGGGTCTGGGCGATGCAGCGGCTCAGCGCCGCCAGCTCGGCGATCTCGCGCTGGTGGCCGCGGTGCTCGGTGGCGGTGTGCGCCGCCGAACCCGGCTGGCAGGCTTCCATCGCCGTGTGGATGAACTCGTTCTCGTGCTGCAGGTGCGCGCCGCAGGCTTGCAGCAACTGCTCCACGGTCTGCAGCACCTGCGTGCGTTCGCTGGCGTCGTGCCAATCGCAACGGCCGACCTCCATGAGTGTGTGCGACATCTGCGCACGCAGCGCTTTGTGGATGACGGCGTAGATGCTGTAGCGGGTGGACTCGCTGGCCATGATGATTTCCTTGTCGTGGTTGGCTATTTGGCAGCCCGCGAAATGCGTGCTGCGATGGGCCGCCAGACTAGGGCGCGTGGCCGCGCGCCGCTGCTAAATCTTCCCTAAGCGAATCCTAAAAAAACGCTAAGCGCGGGGCGACTGTGATGCGGTGCGCGCAAATTGACCATGGCGATAGCTGTACGCGCTTCAGAACTCCGACATCGACAGGTGCATTCGTGCCAACAGCGGTCAGTCGCGCAACTCGCGGCGAGCATGCATCAAGTTCCAGAAGCGGACAGCCATAGCTGATCCGCGACTGCGGCTCGGCGCCATGAACTGACGTTCCCCCTGAGGCTGTTCTGGCACCTTTTTATCGGTCGGACGCAGCTAGCGCGAACGCCTACGAAGCAAAGACATTCTCTTCAGATTGCTCTTCAGTCGGGGAGGTCTGCGTCATGGCTGTCCTGTTCATTCGTTGAAAACGAGCTGCTCACGCTTCTTCATCTTTCTCTTCCGAAGCGACGGCCAATCATCGGGCATAACTTTGCGGTTCGTGCCGCCACTTCGGACGTAGAGCGTGTAGTCGTCGGTAATCGCCACAATTTCCGGATCGGCAGGTTCGACCATCACGATGACGATGGCGCGATCGTCGACCTGACCTACCGAAACACTGAGGTCGACGCCGCCGTGCATTTGATCGCGGATCGCCTGCAGCAAGGCGCCGCGATATTGGTTCAAAGCTTCTTCCAAGTCAGATTCTGCCCAGGCGCTCACCTTCTGATTGACGCCCTCGATCTGACATTCGTCGGTGATGCCTAGGTAGATCGCACCACCCTGGCAATTCGCGAAGGCTGCGACCGTTCTGATCACCTCTTTCAACTTGACGTGGTCGTCGTTCTTGCCTGACTTTTCTTTGATGCTCTTCCTCGCCAGTTGGATAAAAGGCTTGAACTCGATGAGCAGGCCCTCCCCTTCCTGCGCGGCCAACTTGATCTGTTCGCTCAGGTTCCCCGCGGAGCCGCTGAAGGCGTTCCCTCCACCATCGACCGAGTTCATCCGTCGATCAGATTGACTGTCGAATACCTCGTCGTGCTTATCGATAAGAACGAGGTCCAGGCGATCCGCGTTCTTTGGGACATCCAGAACGACCTTTCGGTCCTCGACCGCCGAATCGAGGTGATGGATTTGTTGATCCAGCCAATAGGCGCCCTTCAAACGCATACCGCCTTCGAGCAGCGCTGTGCCATCAAGCTCGACCAGTAGCTGGCCATTTGTCTGGAAAGCGACGTTGCGGATGAAGGCGCGAACCTGCGGAAAGTGAAACAGAATCTGCCCATTCCTGGCGTCGCTTGAACCGTGATAGACCGCCAGGCCTAGCCAATGACGCGCGGCTTCATAGGTGTCCGGGTAATACGGCTGTTCTGCCGTAACCAGCTTGTCGAAGAGGCGGTTTTGATTGTTTCTCGCCACCGATGCGGTGAAAACCACGCCAGAGCGCTTCATGTAAATCTGCCAATCGTTCGGTCGATCCCAACTCGACGGCTCCAGCGTCGTGGTTATTTTTCCAAACGTGGCCGAGCCCTCCTGTATCTTCTCGACGAAGTCCAAAAGCTGCGGCACCTGAAGGATGTCCTCGAATAGTACGGTGCTCGGATAGACGCGAGAGGATGTAGAAACGATGCTCTCGTCCGGAGTCATGGACTCGACGACGCAGCACAGCAGCATCCAGTCGCTGCTGCTATCGCTGAGAACGGCTCTGCGGCGGAATTTTTGCATCTTTGGCTCGCGCGCAATCTGCGCGAGCAGTTGCTCGATTACGGGATTTTTTTGTTGGCTTTCAATGGTCATGTTTGCTGAACGCTGCCGCATGCGCCTTATCAAAGTCTGTGTAGCAGAAGGATTCAAACTCTCACGCACATATGTAGATATCTATCTACTACGGGCAGGATGCCCAAGGCCTCGTAACACGCCTATATCGACGTCTCGGACTTCGAGCACATTACGACCTAAATCTCAAAGCGTCTGAGGGTCTGCTTTGGGCTGACGGCAGTCCCTTACTTAAACCACTTCGACCAACCGCAAAGCCCGCTCCGCCCGGAAGCGAAACCGTCCGCGCCCGGTCTTTTCGATGGCGAGGTAGTCGCAGCGCTCGGCTAAACGGCGGCTGAGCAGGATTAGTCTGGTTTCCAGGTTATCGCCGACTTCCGGGAGTCGTAGCGAGGCGTCGAGACGAAGCTCGCGGTTGCAGAACTCGACGCGGCCGCCTTCGGCGTGAGCCTTTGCGAGCTTCCAGAAGATGGCGCCGGCCACGCCCTTGATGAGGTAGTCCTCGCCAAGAAAGATGCTGTCGTCGGCGGTGTAGTGGCGCACCTGCACTGGCGCGCCTAGTGGGCAGCGCGGTGCGGCTTCGGGCTCGCCGTCGTCTTCGGTGGCGGACTGCTGCAACAACTGGATGGCGGTGCCGAGCTGGGCGCCGTAGGCAGAGAGCGCGTCCTCGTCGTCATAGCCAAAGCGGCGGTCCTCGGGGCTCTCGGCATAGAGCACGCCGAGCAGGCGGCTGCCGGCGACGATGGGCACGGCGAGCTGGCTGTGCGGCTCGGCGAGGCCGGGGAAGGGAATCTCGCGCGGCAGCGTTTCGCCGCCACCTTGGGCCAGCGCGGCCTCGCGCTGGGCGCGCACATAGCTGTACTCGGCGGTGGCGTGCGGCACGCAGATGGCGGTGCGCTGCTGGGCGGCGACGCCAATCACGCCGTCGCCGACGGCGATCTCGGAGCCGACGCCGGAGCGCGCATAGCCCTGGCTGGCAACGGTGTAGAGCCGGTCGCCCGCTTCGGCGAGCAATAGCAGCAGGCTGTGCTCGACGCCGAAGCAATCGCGCAGCGTGGTCAGCGCCTGGTCGAACAAGGCGTCCAGCTCACCGCTGGCGGCGAGCCGGGCGCTGGCCTGACGCAGGGCGGCGAGCAGATTGCGGCGCGGCGCTTCCACCGCCAGAACCGGGCCGGGCACGGGCTGGATGTCGAGCACCCGATAGACATCGGAGCCACGCAGGCGGAACACGCCGGCCATGCCTTCGTGCGAGGCGATGCCGGCGAGCTTGGCCTTCATGCGCTCGAACAGCGGGCCCTCGCTCTCGGTGCGCAGGTAGCGCAGCCGCAAGTGGTAGCTGGCGCCGCTGAGCGGGTTGATCACCGTCACCCGTACCTCGGGGTTGGCGAGCACGTTCTCGCGGGTCTTGCTGAAAAACTGGAACGACAGCGCCGCGTGCTCGCTGTCCACATAGTCCACCTGCGAGACGTAGGTGATGTTGGGGGTGCCGTCGGCGGCGCAGGTGGCGAGCGTGCCGGGGATGCTGCCGTCCAGGCAGTCGCGGATGGCGTCGAGCGTGAGCTTCATGGCAGCCGCGCTCCCGCGCCGGGGCCGGGCGTCTGGCTGTAGGCGGCGTCTGGGTGGAACACCACCGCCACCGGCGCCTCTGCCAGCACCTGCAACAGCACCCGCACCAGCGCTTCGGGAAAGTGCAGCTTGGCGAGGTCGGCGACAAAGGCGCGGGCGTAACGCTCGCGCAGCGCCTCGTCTTCGGCGCTGCCGGCCTCGACGCGCGCATCGCGGCCCTTGAGCTGCAGCGTGCGGTTGTTGGAAGGCTGCGAAAAGGTGACGGCCACCCGGCCGCTGGCGGCGATATCGGTGAGCAGGCCAGCGGCGCGCACGGGGCAGAACAGCAGCCGCACCTGCCGGCCATCCTCGCTCGCCGCGCAGCCGATCACCCGCGCCATCGACGGCAGGCGTTCGGCATTGACGCTGCCGGCGGTGATCGATACGCCGCCCTGGATGAACTCCCGGTGCTCGGCGGAGAGGCTTAAGGCGGCGGTGCTGGATGGCATCGCCGGATGATAGCGAGCGGCTTGGGGCCTGTTAACGCAGCGGCCCGCGTAGCCTCACCACCTGGCCCTAGTGCCCGGAGCTGGTCTCCAGTTGCCACCAACGCACCACCGGCGCGCCCAGGCGCACGAACTCGGTCTCGCGCTGCCGCCAGATCCGCCGGTAGCGGTAGAACGGCACGCTGGGGAACAGGTGATGGATGAGGTGATAGTTCTGGTAGAGGAACAGCCAGCGCATCAGTGGCTCGCCGCCGGCGCGGACATTGGTGGCGGCGTAGGGGTTGTGCGACTGCTCCACCGCATGCGGATGGTGCGGCAGGTAGTTGAAGGCGCAGGCCAGCCAGAGAATCGCCAGCCGCGAGGGCAGCAGCCAGTACAGCGTCGCCTCGTAGCCATAGCCGAGTGCGCAGGCGGTGGCGTAGCCGCCCAGGATCAGCGCCACGGTGCCGACGATGGCGAGCTGGTCCTTGGCCGGGATGCGCGCGCGGTCGCGCAGGATCAGCAGGGCGTAGTAGAGGTCGGCCGTGGCCCAGTGCAGCGGCAGCAGCCAGGGCGAGCGCGCCGTTCCGCTCCAGAGGTCGGGGTCGCGCTCGGTCTCGTTGGTGTAGCGGTGGTGCGCGAAGTGGGCATAGCGGAAGGCGGTCACCGAGCCGACGATGCCCAGGAAGCTACCGCCAATGCCCGCAACCAGATCGTTGAGTCGCGGGTAGCCGCGCAGCAGCGAGCGGTGCACGCCGTCGTGCAGCACGGTGAACTGCATGAATGCCGCCACCGTTTGCAGGGCCACCGCCAGCGCCGGGTGCAGGTAGCCTTCCACCGCGCCCCAGAGCGCGCCACCCCAGATCAGCAGCGCCAAGGCGAACAGGCCCAGGCTCGGCCAGGCGATGGCGGGCGCCTGGTAGAGCGGGTCTTTGGGCACGCCGGGGCGTGGGGCAGCGGGGACGGTAGAGCGCAAGGGGTTCTCCTCCATGGCGCACAATTGAACGGTTGGTCCATTAGGCGTGGCGGGTGGAGCGGCGTCAACCAACCAAAGGTTGGAGATGACAGCCGGTCTTGGCAGGCCCGGATGTCGGGCCCTGTCTCAGTCCTGGCGGAGCGATGGCACCAGGGTTGACTCAGGGGCGCTCAGGCAAAGATCACCACCGACTGCCGCGACAGCGCCACCGGCCGGTTGTCCGGGCTGTGGACGATGGCGGTCTGGGCGATGTAGCCCTCCTTCGCGGAGTGAATCTCGGAGTCGATGCGCCAGTAGTCGTGCCCAACGCCAAAGCGCTGCGCGTCGTCCGGCGCCGGCGCCGGCTCGATCAGCTCCAGCGTCCAGGTCAGCGAGCTGGCCGGGGCCGGTGTCTTGAGCCAGGAGATCGCCGGCGAGGGGATGGCGTCGGCCAGGGCCACCAAGGCCAGCTCGGCGGCGTGCTCGCCGAACTGCGCGACGCTCGGTGCGGCCTCACGCGACTTCAGCCAGATGCGCGTGGTCGCCCCCGGCGTGTTGCTGAACGGCCAGCCGCCCTCGGCCCAGCGCATCGCGTAGTACTGCAGAAAGTTGGGCGCGATGCCGCGCGCGAACGGCAGGTCGCGCAAGCCTTCCGGACCTTTTTCCGGCAGCGCCGGCACCGCCATCGGCACCACGATGTTGGACGGCCGGCCGGCGCCGAACACGCCGACGAACAGGGCCAGCGTGCTGCCCTCGGCCTCGATGCGCGCCTCGACATGGGTCACCGACTTGCCGGCGCGCAGCACCTGCGCGCGCAGGCTCACCAGGCCCTGCGGCACCGGCGCCATGAAGGTGGTCTGCAAGACCCGCAGCGGCGCGGTGACACCGGTGAGCTGGCGCATCGCCGCCAGCGCCAGTGCCGCCTGCAGGCCGCCGAAGGCGCTGCGGCCCTGCAGCCAGTCCTCGCTGATCTCGAACTGCAACTCGCCGGGCGCGCTGGCAGTGGGCGTCAACAGCTCGACGAAGCTCTTGGGGCTGCTCATGGAAATCTCCAAACTGTTCGGTATGTAGAGTAGCCAAAGAAAACCCGGCGCACCATCGCGGCGCGCCGGGTCGTCGCTTCGCGACGCGCGCTTACCAGATCGCGACGCGCGCCTCCGGCGCCTTGTAGAGCCCATCGCCCGGCTTGGTGCCGTAGGTCTCGTGGAAGGCCGGCACGTTCACCACCACGCCGTTGACGCGCAGGTCCGGCGGCGAGTGCGGATCGGACTTCAGGCGGGTGACCTGGGTCTCCTCGCGCACCTTGGTCATCCAGCTCTGCGCGTAGCCGGCGAAGAAGCGCTCGGCGCCCGTGTGGCCGTCGATCACCGGTGCCGGCTGGCCGTTGAGGGAAATCTCCCAGGCGCGGTAGGCGATGATGATGCCGGCGAGGTCGGCGATGTTCTCGCCCAGGGTCAGCTCGCCGTTGACGTGCAGACCGGGCACCGGCTCGTAGCCGTCGAACTGCTGGGCGAGCTGCTTGGCGCGCGCCTCGAAGCGCTCGCGGTCTTCCTTGGTCCACCAGTCGCGGAGATTGCCGTCGCCGTCAAACTGGCTGCCCTCGTCGTCGAAGCCGTGGCTGATCTCGTGGCCGATCACCGCGCCGATGGCGCCGTAGTTCACGGCATCGTCGGCGCTGGCGTCGAAATACGGCGCCTGCAGGATCGCCGCCGGGAACACGATCTCGTTCTGCTGCGGATCGTAGTAGGCGTTGATGGTCTGCGGCGTCATCTGCCACTCGCTGCGGTCCACCGGCTGGCCGAGCTTGTCGAGGTTGTAGCGCGCCTCGAAGCGGCTGCTGCGCTGGATGTTGCCCAGCAGGTCTCCGGCGACGATCTCCAGCCCCGAGTAGTCACGCCACTTGTCCGGGTAGCCGACCTTGACGGTGAACTTGGCCAGCTTGTCCTTGGCCTGCGCCTTGGTTTCCGGGCTCATCCATTCCAGCGTATCCACCTTCTGCGCATAGGCCTTGAGCAGATTGCCGACCAGTGCCTGCACCTTCTGCTTGGAGGCTTCTGGGAAATGCTCGGCGACATAGAGCTTGCCCATCGCCTCGCCGAGGCCGCCTTCGACCACGTCCAGGCCGCGCTTCCAGCGCGGCTGCGGCTGCTCGACGCCGGAGAGCGCCTTGCGTAGCGCGAAATGCGCGTCGTAGAAGTCCTGGCTCAGGTAAGGCGCGGAGGCGGCGATGGCGCGCAGCTTGGCATGCGCCTTGAGCGTGGCCAGCGGCGTTTTCGCGGCGAGCCTGGCGTAGCCCTTGAGATAGCTGGGCTGGCTCACCACCACGGCGTCGGTCTTCAGGCCCAGGCCGGCGACCCAGGCCGACCAGTCGTAACCGGGCGCTTCCTTGGCCAGCGCCTTGAGCGTGCGCGGGTTGTAGGTCTTCACCGGGTCACGGTTCTCGACCTTGCTCCAGTGCAGCTTGGCAAGCGCGGTCTCGAAAGCCAGCACCTCCTTGGCCTTGCCGGCGGGGTTCTTCTCGCCCGCGAGCTTGAACAACTGCGTCATGTAGGTGAGATAGGCCGCGCGCAGCTTCACGAAGCGCTCGCCGCTGTCGAGATAGAAGTCGCGATCGGGCAGGCCCAGGCCAGACTGGTAGAGATCGAGGCTGTAGCGCGAGACATCGCGCGCGTCCGGGTGCACATAGGGCGCCACTGGCGTGCCGACGCCGAGCAGGTCCAGCTCGGCGTAGAGCGCCGGCATGGCCTTGCGCGAGTCCACGCCGTCGATGCGCGTCAGCAGCGGGAACAAGGGCTTGGCGCCGAGCGCGTTGAGCTTGGTCTCGTCGAGATAGGCGGCGTAGAGGTCGCCGATCTTGCGTGCCTCGCTGCCCGGCGCGCCGCTGGCGGAGGCCTGCTCCACGAGCGCCTTGAGCCAGTCCTGATTGCGGTCGTCGAGCAGGCCGTCGATGCCGTAGCTGGTCTTGTCGGCGGGGATGGCGTTGGCCTTGAGCCAACTGCCGTTGACGTAGCGGAACAGATCGTCCTGCGGCCGCACGCTGCGGTCGAGGTTGGCGTCGATCACGCCGGAACCGAGTGCGGCTGCGGCCGGCGCAGCGGTGGTGGCCGCCGCATCGGGGCGATCGAGTCGATGCAGGCCGCAGCCGGCGAGCAGCAGCGCGGCGGCGAGCGCGAAGGTGGAGCGGCGAAACAGGAGCGTGGTCATGGGCTTCCTCGAAGTCTGAAAACAAGAAGGCCGGTCTTGCGACCGGCCCGGTTGTTGCTGCTGTGGCTCACCAGATCACGATGCGCTCGGCCTCGGGCTTGTACATCTTGTCGCCCTCCTTGGTGCCGAAGGCGGCGTGGAAGGCCGGGATGTTCACCGGCGTGCCATTGGCGCGGAACTCGCTGGGCGAGTGCGGATCGGTCTTGATGCGGGTGAGCAGGTTCTCCTCGCGGTACTTGCGGCGCCAGACCTGCGCCCAGCCGAGGAAGAAGCGCTGGTCGCCGGTGTAGCCGTCGATCACCGGCGCTGGGTTGCCGGCCAGCGACAGCACATAGGCCTTGTGCGCGACGGTGAGGCCGCCGAGGTCGCCGATGTTCTCGCCGAGCGTGAACTTGCCGTTGACGTGGTAGCCCTTCACCGGCTCGTAGCTGTCGTACTGCGCGGCCAGCTTGGCGCCCAGGGCCTCGAACTTGGCGCGGTCGTCCTTGGTCCACCACATGCGCAGATTGCCGTCGCCGTCGTACTGGCTGCCCTGGTCGTCGAAGCCATGGCTGATCTCGTGGCCGATCACCGCGCCGATGCCGCCGTAGTTCACCGCGTCGTCGGCCTTCAGATCGAAGAACGGCGGTTGCAGGATCGCCGCCGGGAACACGATCTCGTTCATCTCCGGGTTGTAGTAGGCGTTCACCGTCTGCGGCGACATGATCCATTCCTTGCGGTCGATCGGCTTGCCGAGCTTGGCGAGGTTGCGCTGGTAGTCGAACTCGGCGCCGCGCACCAGGTTGCCGTAGAGATCGTCGGCCTTCACCTCGAAGGCCGAGTAGTCACGCCACTGGTCGGGATAACCGATCTTGGTAGTGAACTTCGACAGCTTCACCTTGGCCGCGGCCTTGGTCTCGTCGCTCATCCAGCTCAGGCCGTCGATGCTCTGGCCGTAGGCGGTGAGCAGGTTCTTGACCAGGGTCTCCATGCGCGCCTTGGCTTCCGGCGGAAAGTGCTTTTCCACGTAGAGCTTGCCCAGGACCTCGGAGAGACCACGGGAGAAACCCAGACCGCCGGAACCGAACTCGACCACGTCCACGCCCCGCTTCCAGCGCGGCTCCATTTCCTGCTGGCCGTTGAGCGTCTTCTTGAAGAAGGCGAAGTCGGCATCGACATAGGGCTTTGACAGGAAGGGCGAGAAGCCCGCCAGCAAGCGCCACTTCAGGTAGATCTTCCAGTCGTCGAGGCTGACCGTCTGCACCGCCTTGCCGAGCGCGCTGACGTAGCTGGGCTGGCTCACCACCAGCGTCGGCTGCGCGGCGAGGCCGAGGCCGTCGAGGTAGGCGGTCCAGTCCACGGCGCCGGTCAGCGTGGTGAGCTTGCCGGCCTCGAACTTGTTGTAGGTGGCGACCGGATCGCGGTTTTTCACCTTGTCCCAATGGCCCTTGGCGAGCTGGGTTTCCAGCGCCATCACCGACTTGGCGGCCTTCGCCGGCTCGGAGAGGCCAGCGAGCCCGAACACCGTCTCCAGGTGCTTCAGGTACTGGGCGCGGATGTCCTTGAACTTGGCGTCGTCCTGCAGGTAGTAGTCGCGCTCCGGCAGGCCCAGGCCGGCCTGCAGCAGATCGGCGGTGTACTGGGTGGCGTCCTTGGCATCCTGGTGGATGTAGAGGAACAGCGGCGCATCGACGCCGAGCCGGCTCAAGTGCGCGAAGCGCGCGCCCAGCTCCTTCTTGTCCTTGATCGCGTCGATGGCGGCGAATTCCGGCGCCAGCGGCTTGAGGCCCAGCTCTTCCAGCTTGGCTTCGTCCATGAAGCTGGCGAAGAAGTCACCGACCTTCTGCTCCTCGGAGCCCGGCTTGCGGTCCTTGCTGGCGGCGGCGGTCTCGATGATCGCCTTGAGCTGTTCCTGCGCCTGGTCGTCGAGCTTGGTGAACGAGCCGTAGTTGGACTTGTCGGCGGGGATCTCGAAGCTGTCCAGCCACTTGCCGTTGAGATGGCGGTAGAGGTCGTCCTGCGGACGGACGGTGGCCTCGATCTGGCTCAGGTCGATGCCGGACACCGGCGCGGCGGCCACAACCGGGGCGGCGACCTCGGAGCTGGCAGGCGGTGCTTCCTTCTTGCCGCAGGCAACCAGGAGGGCGAGCGCCATGGCGCTCAGGGCAAAACGATTCATTGGGGAGACCTCGAAAAGGCAATGCGTGATCGTAACGCGACCGGCAAGGATGCCGGTGCCGGCTCCAGGGTTTAAACCGGCCCGGAAGTTTTTTCGCAGCCGGCGCGCGGCCGGCGTTGCGGATTGCCGCTCCCGGCCCCATGGTGGCCGCAATCTCGAATCCACAATCCGCATGTTCCAGCTCGACACCAGCACCGCCGCCGCCGGCAAGTCCGAAACCTATGCGCTGCTGGCGCAGCAGGCCGAGGCCCTGTTCCACGGCGAGCCCGACCGCATCGCCAACGCCGCCAACCTCGCCAGCCTGATCTGGCACAGCCTGCCCGACCTCAACTGGGCCGGCTTCTATCTGTACGACGGCCGCGAACTGGTGCTGGGCCCGTTCATGGGCAAGCCCGCCTGCGTGCGCATCGCGCTCGGCAAGGGCGTCTGCGGCACCGCCGCCGCCAGCCGCGAGACTCAGGTGGTGTTCGACGTGCACGCCTTCCCTGGCCACATCGCCTGCGATGCCGCCAGCAACTCCGAGATCGTCGTGCCCCTGGTCCGCGATGGCCAGCTGCTGGGCGTGCTCGATCTCGACAGCCCGCTGACCGGCCGCTTCGACGAAGCGGATCGCGCCGGGCTGGAGCGGGTGGCGGCGCTGTGGCTGCAGGCCTCGGCCTGAGCCGCGCTCGTCTCCCTCACACGCGTGCGGGGGGTCAGAGCACTGCTCTGACGGGTGGGGGCGCTGTTACGCGCAGCCTAGATATTCGCCGCCATCCCTGGCGCGAGCCCGCACTTTGCATTGAGCCCCGGGGCATGCATCCCTGCATGCCCGTCGGCCGGGGCCGATGGCCATTCAAGGCCATCGTCCTTTACCCGGCCGACCCCCAGAGTTCCTTCACCCGCGCATCGCGGCCACAACCGAAGCGGTAGGACGGCGACACGGTGTCGCGCAGCGTGGGTGCGGGAGCCGTCCTGCGACCGCGTGTGTACTGCGTACCCCGCTCAGTGCGCCTCGCCCCAGAGTTCCTTCACTCGCGCATCGCGGCCACAACCGAAGCGGTAGTACTGATACCGCACCGGATTCTTCTGGTAGTAGCCCTGGTGATAGTCCTCGGCCGGCCAGAACGGACCGGCGGCGACGATCTCGGTGTAGATGTTCTTGAACCGCCCGCTCTTCACCAGCGCCGCCTTGCTGGCCTCGGCGATCTGCTGCTGGCTGGCGTCCAGCGGGTAGATGCCGCTGCGGTACTGCGGCCCGTGATCGCAGAACTGCTGGTCCTGCACGGTCGGGTCGATATGGCGCCAGAAGTACTCGACCAGCTGTGCATAGCTGACCTTGGCCGGGTCGTAGGTCAGGCGTACCGCCTCGGTGTGGCCGGTGGCGTGCGCCGAAACCTGCTCGTAGCTGGGGTTGCGCTCCTTGCCACCGGTGTAGCCGGACTCGGCGGTGATCACGCCGGGCAGCTTTTCAAAATCGGCTTCCACGCACCAGAAGCAGCCGCCGGCGAAGATCGCCTGCTCGGTCTTGCCTGGCGCAGGCGCGGTGGCGCCAGCCGCCTGCCCGGCACCCGGCGCCGCTCCCAGAACCAGGGCCAAGGCCAGCGCCAGCAACGGCCCGGCGCGCTTCACGACAGGCCCCGCGTCGTCGGCAGGGCTTCGCCCTTGGGCACGAAGCGCAGCGCCACGCCGTTGTTGCAGTAGCGCTTGCCGGTGGGTGGCGGGCCGTCGTCGAAGACATGGCCCTGGTGGCCGCCGCAATGCGCGCAGTGGTACTCGGTACGCGGGTAGAGCAGGAAGTAGTCGGTCTTGGTGGCGACCTGGCCCTCGCGCGGCTGGAAGAAGCTGGGCCAGCCGGTGCCGCTCTCGTACTTGTGCGCGCTGTCGAACAGCGGTGAATAGCAGGCGGCGCAGACAAACACGCCCTCGCGTTTCTCGTGATTGAGGGGGCTGGAGGTGGCGCGTTCGGTGGCCTCTTCAAACAGCACCTGGTAGGACTCCGGCGGCAGCAGCTTCTGCCAGTCGCTCTTGCTGAACTTGGAGAGCACTTTCACTCCGGCCTCGGCGCCGCGGGCCAGCGACAGCGCCGGCAGCAGAGCGATCCACTTGAGCAGAGCACGGCGATTCATCAGGGTGTCCTCCAAACGGGGCGCGACGCGGCGCCCTGTTCCTATTACGTGACCGGGGCGCCGCCGGATGCCTCAGGGCGCCGGCAGCGGCAGGCAGGCAAAGCCGGCGCGTTGCTCGGAGCCGGCACAGTACAGACGGCCATCGGCGCTGATGGTTCCCGCCTCGGTCTGCTTCCACTGCGGCAGGTCGATGGTCTCGGGCTGGCGCGCGAACATCGCCGCCCAGCTGTCCCCGGGCTGGCGGCGGTAGAGATTGGCGTCCTTGTAGGTGCCGACCACGGCATAGCTGCCGTCGGGGGCGAAATCGAAGGCGGTGGGCCAGTCGCGCAGGAAGCCGAACTTGGGATCGTCGGTGAGATCAGCCGGTGTCGGCTTGGGCAGATGCGACACCGTCGCCACCAGTTCAGCGGTCCGCAGCTGATCTGCCGCCGGCGCCTGCTCTGGCATCGCCAGCCGATACAGCCGTGGCGGCCGCTCGCGCTTGCTCAAGATCAGGATGTCGCCGCTCACCGGGTCCACCGCCAGGCCCTCGGCGTCGCGTGGGCCGTCGGGATAGCGCAGCTGCAGGGACCACAGCAGTTTTGCCGTGTCGCCGCCGGCGCCGGGATCGCGCACCGCGTAGAGCGTCACCGACCTTCGCAGCGCGTAGTTGTCGCCGATGTCGCCGATCAGCAGCGCCGGCTGTTGCCGCCAGCGGAAGGCGGCGATGTCTTCCCAGTCGACAGCCTTGGCTCCTGGCACCGCCACCACGCCGCCATCACTGCCATCGAAGCCGACCCGGAACAGCCGCGCACGGTCGCCGCTGTCGTTGTGCGCCCATAGCCAGTCGTCGCTGGCCAGCGAGCGGCTCAGGCCGGAAAGCTCGTCCAGCTCCGGGTTGGCGACCGCATCCAGCGGCTGCGCGCGCAGATAGGCGCAGGCCGAGATCAGCAGGCTGGCGCCCAGCAACAGCCGTCGCCAGCGACGCGCCGCTGGCGAACTCATGGCGTGGGCCCCGACGCGGGGCATGAGGGAGGGAAACGGTGCGGCACGGTGGATGGACCTGAGAAAACCCCGCCGGTTCGCCGACGGGAGCGGCGCCAGCGCCGTCCCGCCACGCGCCGGGCTCGCTACACTGGCACAAACCCTCTTGCCCTTACGACATGCGCGTTCACTGGCTACAGCACGCCGAGCACGAAGACCTGGGCTGCATCGCCCCCTGGCTGGCCGCGCGCGGCCACGAGGTGCGCTACACCCGCCTGCAGCGCGGCGAGGCGCCGCCGGCGCCGGAGAGCTTCGACTGGCTGATCGTGATGGGCGGGCCGATGAACATCTACGAGCACGCGCTCTACCCCTGGCTGGTGCCGGAGAAGCAGCTGATCCGCCGCGCTCTGGACGGCGGCAAGCGGGTGCTGGGCATCTGCCTGGGCAGCCAGCTCGTCGCCGACCAGCTCGGCGGCCCGGTATCGCGCAATCCCGAGGTGGAGATCGGCTGGCATCCGCTGCGGCTGACCGAGGCCGGCCGTGGCGCCGCCGCCTTCGCCGGCTTCCCCGAAGAATTCACCGCCTTTCACTGGCATGGCGACACTTTCGCGCTGCCGCCCGGCTGCGAGTCGCTGATGGGCAGCGAGGCCTGCGCGCGCCAGGCCTATGCACTGGGCACGCGGGTGGCCGGTATCCAGTTTCATCTGGAAGTCACCGCCGCCAACGCCCGCGACTGGTTCGCGGTGGAGCGCCCGGCGCCGGCGCGCTATGTGCAGCGGCCGGAGAGCATCCTCGCCGAGCTGCCGAACTTCGCCGCCAACAACCGGCTGATGCGCCAGCTGCTGGGCAATCTCGAAGGCGGCTGAGCGGTGAGGGCGGCGGCCGTTGGCCGCCTGTGAGGGCGCTGCCCGCTGCGCGGGCTCGCTGTAAGGGCGCGATGCTACGCATCGCTGTGAGGGAAAAGCCGAAGCGAATCGCGGGCGTCGCTAGCCCCGCAATGCTTGCTATTGCTTATCCCTCACAGGGTCGCGCAGCGGCCCGCCCTCACAGCGGGGAGCGCAGCGAACCCGCGCCCTCACAGGCGGCCAACGGCCGCCGCCCTCACTCTTCCAGGGCCAGCCAGCGCAGTTGTGCCGGCAGCGGCCCCTCGCCGGCAGGCGGCAGGCGCAGCAGGGCATTGGCCTGGGCCAGGTTGCCGAGCATGTGCGAGGCCTGGCCGCTCAGCGTGCGCAGTTGTGGCCGGCCTTCGGCGTCGGGTTGCTGCACCGCGCGCAGCCAGAGCGTCTTCTGCGGATCGGCGCGCAGATTTGTCGCTGGCGCCTCGGCGCTGCGCCAGCGGGCGGCGGGTTCCAGTCCCGCCATCGCGTCCAGCGCCGCGCGCACGTAGACCAAGAGGTTCACCAGCACCGAGGCCGGATTGCCCGGCAGCCCGAACAGCAGGGCGCCCTGGCGGCGGGCGACGTAGAGCGGCATGCCCGGCTTCTGCGCCACCTTCCACAGCAGCCGCTCGGCGCCCAGGGATTCGGCCACCGCCGGGATGTAGTCATGATCGCCCACCGAGACGCCGCCGGTGGTAATCACCAAGTCGGCTTCGGCGAAGGCGCGCGCCAGCGCCGCGCGCACCGCCGCCTCGGTATCGGCCACCGCCTCCAGCCGCAGCAGCGGCAGGCGCCAGTGCTGAAAGTAAGCCGCGAGCAGCGGGCCGTTGGCGTCCGGCACCTGGCCCAGCGCCAGCGGCGCGCCGCCGGCCACCACCTCGTCGCCGCTGACCAGCACCACCACCCGCGGTTGTCGATGCACTCGCACGCGAGTCATGCCGCCCAGGGCCAGGGCGGCGATCAGACCGGGACCGAGCCGGCTGCCCGCGCCGGCGAGCTCGGCGCCAGCGGGCATTTCCTCCCCGCGCTCGCGGATGTCGGTGCCGATGGCGACAGGCTCCGCCACCAGCAAGTGCGCGCCTTCGCGCTGGCAGCGCTCCTGGCGCACCACGGTGTCGGCGCCCAGCGGCAGCAGGCCGCCGGTGAGGATGCGCGCGGCGCTGCCCGGTGCCAGCGTCGGCGCCTGCGCATGGGCGCCGGCGGCGATGTGCTGCGCCAGCGGCAGCCGCGCCGGCAGCCGCGCGAGATCGGCCTGGCGGACGGCATAGCCATCGACCGCGCTCTGGGTGAACAGCGGCAGCGGGTGCGCGCTGTGCGCCGGTGCCGCCAGCACCCGGCCGAGCGCCGCCGTCGGCGGCAACTCCTCGGTCCCCAGCACCGGCACCGCCGCCAGCACCCGCGCCAGCGCCTCGTCGACCGGGATCATCGTCCGCACCTCATATCAGCCGTACCAGCTTGAGCCCGGCGAACAGCAGCACCAGCGAGAGCAGCCGCTTGATGCTGGCCACCGGCAGATGCAGCGCGCCCAGGCGCGCACCGATCAGGCCACCCAGGCCCACCGCCAGCAGCAGCGGCGCGGCCAGTGTCGGCAAGGCCTGGCCGGCGGCGAAATGCCCGGCCAGGCCGGCCAGCGAGTTGAGCAGGATGAACGGCGCCGACACCGCCGCGACCTGGCGCATCGGCGCCCAGCGCAGGAACAGCATCAGCGGCGTCAGGTAGATCCCGCCGCCGGTGCCGGTGAGCCCGGCGAGCAGGCCCAGGCCGGCGCCCACCGCCAGGGCCAGTGGCAGCGGCGGCGGCCGGGTCGTGGTCTCGGGCGGCGGCCGCAGCAGGAGATTGGCGGCGGACAGCAGCAGCGCCAGGCCGACCAGCATCTGGAAGCCCAGCGTCGGCAATTGCAGATAGCCGCCCAGCGCCGCGCAAGGCAGGGCGGCGAGCGCGAACGGCCAGTACAGCGACCAGCGGAAATGCCCGGCACGCCAGAACTGGACGCTGCCGATGCTGGCGACCAGCACATTGAGCATCAGCGCCAGCGGCTTGATGCTGTCCGGCGCCAGGCCCAGGAGACTCATTACCGCGATATAGCCGGAGGCGCCGGCATGGCCCACCGAGGCATAGAGCAGGGCGACGGTGAATACCGCGGCGATCAGCAGGGGCAGTTGCTCGGTCATGGTCGGTGGCGTCGTTTAGCGATAGCCGCCGGCATGCGGCTGGCCCCAGCGGCAGGCGCGGATCAGGTGCACCAGGCCCGGCAGCACCGCCGCCAGCGATTCCTCGGCGCCCTTGCGGCTGCCGGGAAAGGTCATCAGCACGGTGTTGCTGCCGGCCAGCCCGGCGACGCCGCGCGAGAGCATGGCGTAGGGCGTGCGCTGCTGGCCGAAGTTGCGCGCCGCCTCCATCAGCCCCGGCAGCTCGGTGACCAGCAGCGGCCGCAGGGTCTCGACGGTCTTGTCGCGCGGCCCGACGCCGGTGCCGCCGACGCTGACGATCAGCGCCAGGCCCTGATCCAGCCAGTGGCGCACGCGGGCTTCGAGCTGCGCCGGCTCGTCCGGCAGCACCTCGTAGGCGGCGAGCGTGAAGCCGGCGGCCTGCAGGCCCTCGGCCACCGACTTGCCGGCGGTATCGGGCTTGCGGCCGGCGGCGACGGTGTCGGAGAGCACGATCACCGCCGCGCTGGCGCCGCCGGCGTCGCGGCTGAAGTCGGACTTGCCGCCCTGCTTCTCCAACAGGTGGATGCCGTCGATGCCCAGCTCGGCGGCCGGCACATGCGGCTTCATCATGTCGTAGACGGTCAGCGCCGCCGCGCTCACCGCGGTCAGCGCCTCCATCTCGACGCCGGTGGCGGCGATGGTGCGCACCCGCGCGGTGATGCGCAGCGCGGTCTCCTCCAGCGTGAAGTCCAGGCCGGCGTCGAGGATGGGCAGCGGGTGGCAGTGCGGCAGCCAGTCCGGCGTCTTCTTCACCGCCATCAGGCCGGCGATGCGCGCGCATTCCTGCACATCGCCCTTGTCCACCCGCCGCTCGCGGATCAGCGCCAGCCCGGCGGCGGACAGCCGCACCCGGCCCTCGGCGGTGGCGCTGCGCAGGCTGTTGGGCTTGAGGCTGACATCGCGCATCAGTACGGCTCTCCAAGAATCTCGATGGGTTCTTCGACTCCGGTCTCGACCTGCGCATGGCTGGGCAGGCAGTGCAGACGGCTCTCGGCGGGCGGCGCGTCCTCCGGCGTCACCAGGGCGCAGCCGGCGACAAAGGCGCTGCTGCCGTCGGCATAGAACTCCTCCTTCCAGATCGGCGCGCGCTGCTTCACCGCCTCGACCAGGGCGCGCAGGGCGGCGAAGGTTTCGGCGCGGTGCGCGCCACGGGCGAGGGCGAGGATGGCGGTATCGCCGATCGCCAGCGCGCCGACCCGGTGCACCACCCGACAGACCGCCACGCCGTGGCGTTCGGCGACTTCCTGCTCGATTTCCCGGATCAGTTTTTCGGCCAGCTTCGCGTAGGCCGAGTAGCTCAGCGAGACCACGGCGCGGCCCTGATGGTGGTCGCGCACGGTGCCGGCGAAGATCGCCAGCGCGCCGCAGTCGTTGCGCTCACTGCCGGCCAGCAGGGCGTCTAGCGATAGCGGTTGCGACTGGATGCGGTTCAGTTCCCAATCGGACATGTCCAGCTCCTCGAAAAGGGCAGATGCCGTCCCTGGCGCGACCACGCGCTCCGATCAGGCCCCGGCCCGGCCCTCCCTGGCCTGGCGTTCGCGGGCGCAGCGAGTGCCGCAGGCACTCGCAAGGCGCGCCCGCTCACCCTCCTGCCACCGGTGGCAGCAGCGCCAACTGGTCGCCGTCCGCCAGCGGGGTGGCCCGGTGCACCAGCGCATCGCCGCGCGCGCAGGCGCAGCTCTCCAGCAGTGCTGCGAATTCCGCCGAGCGCTCGCCCAGCCGCGCGAACAGCGCCCGCACGTCGGCGCCTTCCGGCAACTCCACGTCCAGTTGCGCCGCGCCGGCCAGGCGGCCGCTGGCGCCGCAGCATTCGACACGAACCTGCATGCGCTTCAACCCCCCAGGTGATGCATGGTGATGGTCCGCTCGACATAGCCGGGCTGCTCGGCGTAGCCGGCCGGCTTGTGCCAGACCGCGTTGCGGATCAGCGCCAGCAGCGCGGCATCGTCGGCGCCGGCGCGCAGCGGCGTCAGCAGATCGCAGGACTGCGCCGAGAACAGGCAGGTGTAGAGCTGGCCGCGCGCGTCCAGCCGCAGGCGGTCGCAGCGGCTGCAAAACGGCTTGGAGATGGTGGAGATGACGCCGACCCGATAGCCGTCGGCGCTGGCGTAATAGGCGGCCGGATCGTGGCCGCGCGGCAGCGCCCGCAGGGGCTCCAGCGCCGACAGCTGGGCGATGATCTCGTCTTCGCGGTAGACCTTTTCCGGCGCCCAGCTCTGGCGGCCGTCGAGCGGCATGAACTCGATGTAGCGCAGCGGCAGGCCGCGCTCCCGCGCCCACTGGTGCAGCGGCAGTACCTGGTCGTCGTTGGCACCGCGGATCAGCACGCAGTTGAGCTTGAGCGGCAGGCCGGCGGCGACCGCGGCGGCGATGCCGGCCAGCACCGGCGCTAGCGCGCCGCCGGTGAGCGCGCGGAAGCGCTCGGGCTCGATGGCGTCGAGGCTGATGTTGAGGTCGTCCAGCCCGGCCGCGCGCAGCGCCGCCGCCCTTGGCGCCAGCCGCGAGGCATTGCTGGTGAGCGCGATGCGCTCCAGGCCCTGGGCGCGCAGCGCGCCCAGCTCGCGGACGATGTCTTCCAGATCCGGCCGCAGCAGCGGCTCGCCGCCGGTAAGCCGCAGCTCGGCGATGCCCAGCGCGCGCACGAACAGGCCGACCAGGCGGCGCAGCTCCTCGCGGCTCATCAGCGCCGCCTTCGGCAGCCAGCGCGGCTGCTCGGGCATGCAGTAGTGGCAGCGCAGATTGCAGCGGTCGGTGAGCGAGACCCGCAGCTTGCGCTTGAGCCGGCCGCGCGCATCGACCAGCGGCGCCTGCACCGGCCCGCTCATGGCCTGGCCTCGGCGGCGGCGAAGTCTTCCACGGTATTGAGATTCACCGGCGCCGGCGCCCGTAGGCGCGCCGCGCCCTGCGCGTCCAGCCAGGCCACCAGGCCCTGCTGCTGCTCGGCCGCCGCCTGCGCCGAGGCGGCTAGAGCGCAGCGGACCAGGCAGAAGGTCGGGTGCGGGCCGAGGTCGTCGTGCAGATAGGCGGCCGGCGCGTCGGCGGCCAGGGCGGCGGCGTACAGGCGGGCGCCGAGTTCGGCGGGCAGCTCCGGGCTGTCACAGGGCACGCACAGCAGCCAGTCCTGGCGCGCCGCGGTCAGCAGCGCGGCCAGCCCGGCCAGCGGCCCCTGGCCGCCACGGTCGGCGAGCACCGGCAGACCATAGGCGGCGTAGCGCTCGGGATGGCGGTTGGCGGAGATCAGCTGCTCGACCGACTGTGGCCGCAGCGCCGCCAGCACCCAGTCGATCAGCGGCCGGCCGCGGAAAGGCAGCAGGCCCTTGTCGGCGCCGCCCAGGCGCAGGCCGGCGCCGCCGGCGAGCACGCCGGCGGACAGCGGAGGAGTGGCAACGGCGGTGGCGGCGGTGGGCATGGCGGCGATCATAGCTAGCGCTTGCCGCTAGGTCTGCTCGGCGTGCACGGCGGCAATCAGTTGCCGCAGCTCCGGGATGCAGGAGCCGCAGTTGCTGCCGCATTTGAGCTGCGCACCCAGGGCCTCCGGGCTAGCGCAGCCGGCGCGGATCGCGGCGACGATGGGATTGCGGCCGACGCCGAAGCAGGAGCAGACCGTGGCGCCGGGGTCGCTGGCCGGGTCCAGCGGCTGGCCGGCCAGCAGCGCGGCGCGGTCGGCCTCGGTGAGCCGCTCCTGCACGAACAGGCCGGACAGCCAGTTGCGGGTCGGCAGGTCTTCCGGCCGCGGCGACAGGAACAGGCAGGCGGCGAGCTGCTCGTCGGCCAGCAGCGCGGCGCGGTACTGGCCCTCGCCGGGGTCGCTGGCTTCCAGCCAGTCGGGCTCGTCGGTCGGTGCCGCCAGCAGCTGCCGCGCCCAGGCGCTGTCCATGGCGGCCGGGCCGCGGCCAGCGAGTTCGTAGCGCAAAAACCGGCTGCCCTGGATGCGCGTCCACCAGGTCAGCTCCGGCAGGCCGCGCAATACCGCTTCGGGCAGCGGCCGGCGGCTCAGCACAAAGCCGTGCCAGTCGACCTGGAAGGGCTCCAACCGCGCCGGCGTGTGCTTGAACTCCGGCTCGCCGGAGAGCGGGCACACCGCCGGATTCACCAGCGCGCCGACCCGCGCATCGGAGGCGGTGCGGCCGTTCCAGTGGATGGGCACGAACAGCTGCCGGCGCGGGATGCCGCTGGAGGTCTTCACCCGCAGCACGCAGGCGCCCCAGCGGCTGCTCACCCGCGCCAGGCGGCCGTCCTGCACGCCCCAGAGCAGCGCCTCCTGGGGATGGATCTCGACATAGGGCTCGGGCAGATGCGCGGCCAGCTTCGGCGACTTGCCGGTGCGGCTCATGGTGTGCCACTGGTCGCGCACGCGGCCGGTGTTGAGCACCAGCGGCCAGTCGTCGTCGGTCTGGTGCGCCGGCCCGCGCGGCCACAGCGGCAGCAGCCGCGCGCGGCCGTCGGGATGGGCGAACTGGCCGTCGGCGAACAGCCGGGAAGCCGGCGCGCCGGAGACCGGGGGCGGGTTCGGCAGCGGCCACTGCAGGGGTTCGAGGCGGTCGTAGTCGGCCGCGCTCAGCCCGGCGAGGCCGGCGAGGTTGAAGACGCGATGGATGTCGGTCGCCTCGGCGCCTGAGCCCTCTCCCGCTTGCGAGATGGGGCGAGGGCGGTTGCGGTAGGCGGAGAGCCTGGCGTGCTCGACGAAAATCTCCTGCGCGCTGCGCTGCGCGAAGGCCTCGGCAAAGCCCATGCGCTTGGCCACTTCGGCGATCGCCCACCAGTCGGCGCGCGCCTCACCGGGCGCCGGCAGAAAGGCCCGCTGGCGCGAGATGCGGCGGTCGGAATTGGTCACCGTGCCGTCCTTCTCGCCCCAGGCCAGGGCCGGCAGCAGCACATGGGCGAGGTCGGCGGTGTCGGTGCGCGCCATCACCTCGGAGACCACCACCAGCTCGCAGCGCGCCAGCGCCGCGCGCACACGGTCGGCGTCGGGCAGGCTCACCACCGGGTTGGTGGCCATGATCCACACCGCCTTCACCCGCCCGGCGTGGATCGCCTCGAACAGCTCCACCGCCTTGAGCCCCGGCTGGCTGGCGATGCGCGGCGAGCGCCAGTAGCTCTGCACCAGCGCGCGATGCGCCGGCTGGTCGAGGTCGAGATGCGCGGCCAGCATATTGGCCAGGCCGCCGACCTCGCGGCCGCCCATGGCATTGGGCTGGCCGGTGATCGAGAAGGGGCTGGCGCCCGGCTTGCCGATGCGGCCGGTGTAGAGGTGGCAGTTGCTGATGGCGTTGACCTTGTCGGTGCCGCTCGACGACTGGTTGACGCCCTGCGAGAAGGCGGTCACCACTTTCTCGCTGCGGCCCCAGAGCGCGTAGAACTGCCGCAGCAGCGGCTCCGGCAGCCCGCAGGCGCGCGCCACATGCGCCAGCGAGCCGCTGGTCTCCACCGCCACCGCCACCGCCGCCTCGGCGCCGCGGGTGTGCTCGGAGAGAAACGCGGCATCGCCCAGGCCCTTCTGGTGCAGCCAGGCGAGTAGGCCGTTGAACAGCGCCACATCGCTGCCCGGCGCCAGCGGCAGATGCAGGTCGGCCAGCTCGCAGCTGGCGGTACGGCGCGGGTCGATCACCACGATCTGCAGCTCCGGCCGCGCCTGCTTGGCGGCACTCAGGCGCTGGAACAGCACCGGATGGCACCAGGCGGTGTTGGAGCCGACCAGCACCACCAGCTCGGCCGTCTCGAAATCCTCGTAGCAACCGGGCACCAGGTCTTCGCCGAAGGCGCGCTTGTGGCCGGCCACCGCCGAGGACATGCACAGCCGCGAATTGGTGTCGATGTTGGCCGAGCCGATGTAGCCCTTCATCAGCTTGTTGGCGAGGTAGTAGTCCTCGGTCAGCAACTGGCCGGAGACGTAGAAGGCGACGGCGTCGGGGCCGTGCTCGGCGATGATGCGGGCGAAGCCCTGGGCGACGGTGTCCAGGGCTTCGTCCCAGGTCGCCCTGCGCTCGGCAACCGCCCCCCTCCCGGCCTCCCCCCGCTCGCGGGGGGAGGAGTCGGAACTCCCTCCCCCGTGTACGGGGGAGGGCTGGGGAGGGGGCGTTCTCAGCACCGGGTACAGCAACCTCTCCTCCAGCCCCACCGTCTCCCCCAGCGCCGAGCCCTTCACGCACAGCCGGCCGAGACTGGCGCCGTGGCTGGGGTCGCCAGCGATGTCGACGCCGCCGTCGGTGCGCGGGCTCGCCAGCACACCGCAGCCGACGCCGCAGTAGGGGCAGGTGGTGCGCACCGGCGCACTGGTGCTCATGCCGCGTCCGCGACCAGGCAGTAGGCGCGTCCGAACAACAGCGAGCGGCGCCAGGCGCCGATAGGCTGGCCACTCTGGATCAGCTCGAAGTACCAGCCGCTGTCGCGGGCATCGCCGATCAGCACCGCGCCGACCAGGCGGCCGGCGCGCAGCACCAGCTTCTTGTAGATGCCGCGCCGGGGGTCGCGGTAGCGGAGCAGCTCGTCGCCCTCGGCGCCGACGAACTCGCCGGCCGAGAACAGCTCGATGCCGCTGACCTTGAGCTTGAGCGAGGTGGCCGAGCCCGGGTAATGCGCCGCGTGCTCGCCCGCCAGCCGCGCCGCCAGCACCCGCGCCTGTTCGTAGACCGGCGCCACCAGGCCGTAGCACTGGCCGCGATGCTCCAGGCATTCGCCGACGGCGCTGATCGCGGCATCGGAGCTGCGCAGCGCGTCGTCCACCTGGATGCCGCGTCCGCAGGCCAGGCCCGCCGCCTGCGCCAGCGCCATGCGCGGCTGAATGCCGGTGGCGAACAGCACCAGATCGGCGGCGAGCACGCGGCCGTCGCGCAGTTGCAGCGCCGTGACCCGCTCCTCACCGAGCAGCGCCTGGGTCTCGGCGTGCAGCTCAAAGCGCAGACCCTGGCGCTCCAGCTCGGCCCGCAGCAGGCCGGAGGCCTCGGCATCGAGCTGGCGCTCCATCAGCGCGCCGGAGCGGTTCAGCACGCAGACGTCGAGGCCGCGGTGCCGTAGCGCCATCGCCGCCTCCAGGCCAAGCACGCCGCCGCCGACCACCAGGGCGCGGCCACCACGGCGGATGCCGGCTTCCAGTTGCGCGAGATCGCTGAAATCGCGGAAGGCCAGCACGCCCGGCAGGTCCATGCCGGGCAGCGCCGGCCGCAAGGCCGCGGCACCGGTGGCGAGCACCAGCTGGTCGTAGCCGGACTCGGCACCGCTGCGTGTCCGCAGGCGCCGCCGCGCGCGGTCGATGGCGGTCACCGGATCGCCGCCGAAAAAGCGGATGCCACGCGCGGCATGCCAGGCCGGCGGGTGGGTGATGATCTCGCTCGCGGCCATCTCGCCGGCCAGCACCGGCGACAGCAGCACACGGTTGTAGTGGCCCTCAGGCTCCTCGCCGTGGACCTCGATGGCATAGCGGTCTGGCGCCCGCGCATGCAGCTCTTCGAGCAGCCGCGCCGACGCCATGCCGCCGCCGACGATCACCAGCTTCTGCATCGCCCTGACTCAGGCTCTGTCCGCAGGCCGGCGGCCCACGAAGACCTGCCCTTCCGCCACGCGCACCGGGTACACCGGCACCGACAGCGACTCGTCCTCCAGACATGCGCCGGTCTCCAGGGCGTAATGATTTTTGTAGACCGGCGAGGCCACCACCGCGACGCCGCCGAGATCGCCGAGCAGACCGCGCGAGAGCACGTTGGCCTGCGAGCGCGGATCGAACTGGCCGAGCGCATGCACGCCCTCCTCCACGCCGTCCGGCGACACCAGCCGGAACACCGCCACCTGCTCGCGCCCGACCTTGGCGCAGACGCCGGTGTTGGGGACGATGGCGTTCAGCGGGCAGACATAGGTCCACAGTGCTTGCGCGGTCATGCGACGGTCTCCGTGATTTTTTCGGCGGCGCGCGCCGGGCGGATCTGGCCGCGCTCGTCGACGAACTGGATGTTGGCGTCCGGCTCGGCCGAGTTGACGAAGTGACGGAAGCGCTTGAGCGTCTGCTCGTCGTTGATCGCCTTCTTCCACTCGCACTCGTAGGTGTCGACCAGGCCCTGCATCTCGGTTTCCAGCTCGGCGGCGATGCCCAGCGAGTCTTCCAGCACCACCTTCTTCACGTAGTCGATGCCGCCTTCGAGGTTGTCCAGCCAGGTGGAGGTGCGCTGCAGGCGGTCGGCGGTGCGGATGTAGAACATCAGGAAGCGGTCGATGTAGCGCACCAGACTCGCGTCATCGAGATCGGTGGCGAGCAGCGAGGCGTGGCGTGGCTTCATGCCGCCGTTGCCGGAGACGTAGAGGTTCCAGCCCTTCTCGGTGGCGATCACGCCGACGTCCTTGCCCTGCGCCTCGGCGCATTCGCGCGTGCAGCCGCTCACCGCCAGCTTGATCTTGTGCGGCGAGCGCAGCCCGCGATACCGGTGTTCGAGCCGGATCGCCATGCCCACCGAGTCCTGCACGCCGTAGCGGCACCAGGTCGAGCCGACGCAGCTCTTCACCGTGCGCATGGACTTGCCGTAGGCATGACCCGACTCGAAGCCGGCGTCGACCAGCGCCTTCCAGATCAGCGGCAGTTGCTCGACCCGCGCGCCGAACAGATCGATGCGCTGGCCGCCGGTGATCTTGGTGTAGAGGCCGTAGCGCTGCGCCACCTGGCCGATCACGATCAGCTTCTCCGGCGTGATCTCGCCGCCGGGGATGCGCGGCACCACCGAGTAGCTGCCGTCCTTCTGCAGGTTGGCGAGGTAGTAGTCGTTGCTGTCCTGGATCGCGGCGTGGCGCGGCTTGAGAATGTGCTCGTTCCACACCGAGGCGAGGATCGAGGCGATGGTGGGCTTGCAGATGTCGCAGCCGCGGCCCTGGCCGTGCTTGAGCAGCACCGCGTCGAAGCTCTTCAGCCCGCCCAGCTTGACCAGGTGGAACAGCTCCTGGCGCGAGTGCGGGAAGTGCTCGCAGAGGTGGTTGCTGATGCTGAAGCCCTGGGCCTTGAGCTCGGCGTCCAGCACCTGCTTCACCAAGGCCGCGCAGCCGCCGCAGCTGGTGCCGGCCTTGGTGCATTTCTTCAGCGCGCCGAGGCTGGTGCAGCCTTCGGCCACTGCGCTGCAGAGTGCGCCCTTGCTGACGTTGTTGCAGGAGCAGATGGTGGCGCTGTCCGGCAGCAGCTCCACGCCCAGGCCTTTCTTGGCGCCGCCCTCGCGCGCCGGCAGGATCAGCTCCTCCGGGTGCGCCGGCAGGGCGATGCCATTGAGCGCGAACTGCAGGAGGTTGCCGTAGTCGGCGGCCTCGCCAACCAGCACCGCGCCGAGCAGGCGCTTCTGGTCGCCGCTCACCACCAGCTTCTTGTAGATGCCGGCGACCTCGTCGCTGTAGACGTAGTTGAGCGCGTCCACGGTGGCGCCGTGGGCGTCGCCGATCGAGGCAACATCGACGCCCATGAGTTTCAGTTTGGTGCTCATGTCCGCACCCTGGAACTGCGCCGGCGACGCCGCGTCGGCGATGGTCGCCGCCGCCACCTCGGCCATCTGGTAGCCGGGTGCGACCAGGCCGTAGATCTTCTTCTCCCACAGCGCGCATTCGCCAATCGCGTAGATGCTGGGGTCGGAAGTGCGGCAGTGGTTGTCGATGACGATGCCGCCGCGCTCGCCCACCGCCAGGCCGCTGCCGCGCGCCAGCTCGTCGCGCGGGCGGATGCCGGCGGAGAACAGGATCAGATCGGTGTCGAGATGGCTGCCGTCGGCGAAGCGCAGGCGGTGCCGGCCCTGCTCGCCATCGACGATGTCGGTGCTGTTCTTCTGGGTGTGCACCGCCACCCCCAGCGCCTCGATCTTGCGCCGCAGCAGGCGGCCGCCCAGCTCGTCGATCTGCACCGCCATCAGGCGCGGCGCGAACTCCACCACCTGGGTGGCGAGGCCGAGATCCTTGAGCGCCTTCGCCGCCTCCAGGCCGAGCAGGCCGCCGCCGATCACGGTGCCGCTACGCGCGCCTGCCGCCGAGGCCTTGATCGCTTCGAGATCCTCGATGGTGCGGTAGACCAGGCAGTGCGGCCGCTCCTTGCCGGGCAGCGGCGGCACGAAGGGATAGGAGCCGGTGGCCAGCACCAGGAGGTCGTAGGGCAGCACCCGGCCCAGGCTGCTGCGGACGGTCTTGGCTTCGCGGTCGATGGCGACCACCGCCTCGCCCAGATTCAGTGCATAGCCGGTGCTGGCGAAGAAGTCCGGCGGCGTCAGCGACAGCTGCTCGGCGCTGCTGCCGCTGAAGTAGCTGGTCAGGTGCACGCGGTCGTAGGCCGGGCGCGGCTCTTCGCAGAGCACCTCCACCTGCCAGTCGCCCGCGCGTTCGGCGAGCTGCTCCAGAAACTTCTGCCCGACCATGCCGTGCCCGGCGAGGATCACTCGTTTTTTCATGTCAGCGCCCAAAAAAAAGTCCACGAGCGGCCCTAGGCCGGCTCATGGACGTCATTGCCCTTTGAATGTCTGTGCTTCCCGACCGTCGTTGGCCGGGAGGCTCAGAAGTGTTGACGCATGCACCGTGCCATGCACGGTGCCGGTGCTGCGTTTATGCCGCTTCGGAACTCGGGTGGCCCTGGCGCTCGTAGAGGAAGCGCAGGATCTCGCTGCGGTAGTGGTTGTAGGCCGGCTGGGCGGCCAGCTCCAGGCGCTTGCGAGGCCGCGCCAGCTCGATGCTCAGGATCTCGCCCACCGTCGCCGCCGGACCATTGGTCATCATCACCACCCGGTCGGAGAGCAGCACCGCCTCGTCGACGTCGTGGGTGATCATCACCACCGTCGCCTGGGTCTTGAGCTGGATCTCCATCAGCGAGTCCTGCAGGTTGGCGCGGGTCAGCGCGTCGAGCGCGCCGAAGGGTTCGTCCATCAGCAGCACCTTGGGTTCCATCGCCAGCGCGCGGGCGATGCCGACGCGCTGCTTCATGCCGCCGGAGATTTCCGCCGGCCGCTTGTCTCGGCAATGGCTCAGGCCCACCAGCTCCAGCGCCGCCAGGCTGCGCGCCTTCAGCTGCTCGCGCGACTCCTTGCCGCCGAATACCCGCTCCACCGCCAGGTGGACGTTGCCGTAGCAGGACAGCCAGGGCAGCAGCGAGTGGTTCTGGAACACCACCGCGCGCTCCGGGCTGGGGCCGTTGATCTCGCGGCCGCCCAGCACCACGCCGCCGCGCGCCGGGTCGACCAGGCCGGCGATGGCGTTGAGCACCGTCGACTTGCCGCAGCCGGAGTGGCCGATGATGGAGATGAACTCACCTTGCGCGACCTTCACGTCGACGTCGCGCACGGCCAGAAAGCTGCCGCCGCCGCGACTGCGGAAGGCGACCGAGAGATTGTCGATTTCGAGATAGGCGGACATGCTTACTGACTCCGGTAGTCGTAGCGACGGGCGATGGCGCTCATGCCCTGTTCCAACAGCAGGCCGACCAGCCCGACCACCAGGATGGCGATCAGGATGTGTTCCATGTTGAGGTTGTTCCACTCGTCCCAGAGCCAGAAGCCGATGCCGGTGCCGCCGGTCAGCATCTCGCTGGCGACAATCGCCAGCCAGGCGATGCCCAGCGACAGCTTGGCGCCGGTGAGCACGTAGGGGATCGAGGCGGGCAGGAGGATGCGGGTGAACACCTTCCATTCCGAGAGATTCAGCACCCGCGCGACGTTGAGGTAGTCCTGCGGCACGCTGGCGACACCCAGCGCGGTGTTGATCAGCAGTGGCCAGAGCGCGCAGATGAAGATGGTGAAGATCGCCGCCGGGTTGGCGGCCTGGAACACCGCCAGGCCGATCGGCAGCCAGGCCAGCGGCGATACCGGCCTGAGCAGGCTGATGATCGGTTGCAGCGCGCGGTTGAGCATGCTGAAGCGGCCGATCAGGAAGCCCAGCGGGATGCCCACCAAGAGCGCCGCGCCGAAGCCCTTGGCGACCCGCTCCAGCGAGGCCAGCAGGTTCCAGGCGATGCCCTGGTCATTGGGCCCGATGCGGTAGAAGGGGTCGGAGAACAGCTGCACCGCCGAGGTGAAGGTCTTGCCCGGGCCGGGCAGGTAGTCGCTGCCCTGCGCCACCAGCGCCCAGACCAGCAGCAGGCCGGCGATGCCCAGCAAGGGCGGTAGCAGCAGCGCGAACAGCGCGCGCAGGCGCAGGCTCAGAGCCGAGACCGGCGGCGGCAGCGTCAGCGGGCGGGAAGGTGGCATGCGTGGCTGGTTGGCGGGTGTGGCGGTGGTGAGCAGCGAGGCCGCCTCGCTGGCGGCGGCGCGGCGGGAGACGAATTTCAGGGCAGCGGACATGGCTTGCTCCAGATGCAGGCGCCGCCGCCCCGGTGACGGCCCCGGCCCCCCAAGGGAGGAACGGGCCGGAACCATCACCGGGGTGACGTGCGCGGGAAACCTTTAGGCCTTGATCTTGAAACCGGCGACGTAGTCGGCCGGCTTGCCGGGGTCGAACACGGTGCCGTCGAACAGCGTCTCGGCCTTCATCGCGCTGGCCGGCACCGCGATGCCGAGCTGCTTGGCGACCTCGGTATAGAGCCCGACCTGGTTGACCTCTTTGGCCACCGCCAGGTAGTCGATCTCGCCCTTGATCAGGCCCCAGCGCTTGTGCTGGGTGAGAAACCAGATGCCGTGCGAGTAGTAGGGGAAGTTCACCGCGCCGTCGTCGTAGAACTTCATGTAGTCGGGGTCTTTCCACTTCTTGCCCAGACCGTCTTCGTACTCGCCGAGCATGCGGCCGCCGATGACCTGCGGCGGGGCATTGACGTAGGACTTGCCGCCGATGATCTCGGCAACCTTGGTGCGGTTGGAGGCGGCGTCGATGAACTTGCTGGCCTCCAGCACCGCCGCCATCATCGCGCGGGTGGTGTTGGGGTACTTGCTCACGAACTCCTTGGTGGTGCCCAGCACCTTTTCCGGGTGGTTCTTCCAGATCGCCTGGCTGGTGGTGGCGGTAAAGCCGATCTTGTCGAAGATGGCGCGCGCGTTCCAGGGTTCGCCGACGCAGAAGCCGTCCATGTTGCCCACCCGCATGTTGGCGACCATCTGCGGCGGCGGGATGACGATGTTCTTGACGTCGTTGAAGGGATCGATGCCGTTCGCCGCCAGCCAGTAGTAGAGCCACATGGCGTGAGTGCCGGTGGGGAAGGTCTGCGCGAAGGTGTATTCGCGCTCCTTCTTGGCCACCAGCTTCTTCAGCGAGGCGCCGTCCTTGACGCCAGCCTCGGCCAGCTTGCTCGACAGCGTGATCGCCTGGCCGTTGTGGTTGATGCCCATGAGGATGGCCATGTCCTTCTTCTGCGAGCCGATGCCCAGGTGGGCGCCGTACATCAGCCCGTAGAGCACATGCGCGGCATCGAGCTGGCCGAGCACCAGCTTGTCGCGCACCGCAGCCCAGCTGGCCTCCTTGGTGACATTGACGTTGAGGCCGTACTTCTTGAACAGGCCCAGTTCGCCGGCCATCACCACGCTGGCGCAGTCGGTGAGCGGGATGAAGCCGATGTTGAGGTCGGTCTTCTCCGGCTTGCCGAAGTCGGCGGCGTAGGCGCGCTGCGGCAGGATCGCGGGAGCAACCCCGGCAAGGGCGACTCCGCTGGCGGACATCAGGGCATTTTTCATGAAACTGCGGCGGGAAGCGTCGGTGGGCGCGGGCGCGTCGACGGGGTTGCGGTGGCTCATGGGGTCGGTCTCCGTTTCAGCTTGGTCGTTAAGGTGGGCATCAGAATTTGTGTTCCAGCCAGGCCCAGGCCTTGTCGACGTCGCCCTTGATCGGCGAGACGCCGGTCACCGGAGCGGCGTCTTGGCCGTAGTACGCCGCATATTTCAGGCCAGCGGTGAGCTGGGCACCGAGCGGTCGGGTGGCCTGTAGATCCAGCTCGCTGCCGTAGTCGCCATCGACGGCGTCGGCGCTGAACTGGCTCCAGCGCGCCGTCAGCGCGACGTTCTCGAGCTTGCCGCTGAGGCTCAGGTAGAGCTCCTGCAAGCCATTGGCCGGCGTCACCAGGAACATATCGGCCCAGCCCTGGAAGGCGTGCAGGGTGGCGAGCGGCGTCTGGAAGGCGTAGCTGCCGTCGCCGCTGAGTTTTTCGTAGCCGAGCTTGATGCCGGCCGATTTGGCCCCCAGGCCCAGCTCGATCAGCTGGTAGTCGGCGTCGACCAGGCTGGTGGAGTCGCCATAGTCGGACTGCTGCGCGTACTCCAGCGCATAGCTGAAGCGCAGCGCCCCGCGAGGCAGGCTGCCGCTGGCGCGCAGGCCCCAGGTCTGGCTGTCGGCGCTGGGGCTGTTGTCGGGCGCCAGTGGCGGCTGGAAGTCGAGCAGGTAGTCGTAGGCGCTCAGCCTCAGCGCCGCGGCGTAGTCGTAGCTCAGGTGTGCGACCTGGCCCTTGAGATCGCGGTTGGTGCTGGGCTTGCCGTCGATCACAAAGCTGCGGAAGGAATTGACGTTGCCCAGGTAGGCGTAGTCGAAGCTCAGCTTCGGAACGAAGCTGTTGCTGAGCAGCAGCGCGTCATAGGTCTGCTCGCGCTGGCGCCAGCCGACATTGCCGATGAAGCGGGCGTTGTCGAAGACGAGACGCTGGCGGCCGAGCTTCGCCGTGGTCTTGGCCGGGCCGGCGTAGCGAATCCAGGCCTGGTTCAGCTCGCTGCCCTCGGGGTCGGCGATCACCGGATAGACGGCCATGCCGCTGTTCTCGGTGCTGTTGTAGTCGTCCTGGCCGATGGCGGTCAGGTTCTCGAATTCCAGCTGGGCGTCGAGCCCGTTCCACTTGCCGGTCGTGTAGCCCAGGCGGCTGCGCAGGGTGAAGGCGCTGGCCTGTTCGGCGCTGCCGGCGCCCAGCTCCTGGTCGACGTTTTCGTAGCGCAGCCTGAGGTCGAGGTTGGGCGTGCCGCCCGACACCGCGTAGGGCAGGTTCTCCAGCGGTTCGGCGGCGCCGGCCAGCGGCGTCAGTCCGAACAAACCAAGAACCAAGCCCAGCCCTGCCTCGTTGTGGTGCATCAAAATCAAAGCTCCGTGAAGTTATGAGTTGCTGATTCGCGGGCACAAAAAAAAGCGTCCAGGCCGCCGGCTATTGCCGACGCACTGGACGCCTTTGCCCAAATTCAGATTGTCACCCTCTGCACCGAGACCTTCGTTGGTCCCGCCGTCGCCGGCTCGTGCCAGGGCAATTAATACGCAGCAATCACCGTGCCAAGGGCGGCGGTGAATACCGCAGCGCTTACAGCAACTCGGCGGCGGCGATCAGCATGCGGGCGGCTTCGCCGATGCGGATGCTCTTGTCCATGGCGAGCTTGCGCAGGGCAGCGAAGGCCTCGGGCTCGCCGAGCTTGCGACGCTCCATCAACAGGCCCTTGGCGCGCTCGACATCCTTGCGGTCGGCGAGCTGGATGCGCGCGTCTTCCAGCTGGCCCTTGAGCGCCTGGTACTCGTGAAAGCGGGCGATGGCGACATTCATCACCGGCTTCAGCCGCGCCTGCGCCAGACCGTCCACCACGTAGGCGGAGACGCCGGCCTGCATGGCGCGGCGGATGGTGTCGGCGTCGCTTTCGGCGGCGAACAGCACGATCGGCCGTGGCCGGTCGCGGGAGATCATGCCCAGGGTTTCCAGGGTGTCGCGGCCGGGGGCATCGACATCGATCAGGATGATTTCCGGCTGATGGTTGGCGACCGCGCTCAGGAGATCGTCCTGCCCCATCAGCCGCGCCACCACCAGATGGCCTTCGGCAATGAGCGCGGCGTCGAGCATGGCGAGTCGCTCGCGGTCGTCGTCTATCAGCATCACGCGCATCGAGGTGGAATCCGGGGTCTCGCAGTGGACGGCACCGATTTAGCAATAAGCGTGCCCCGGACTGGTGCGCGGTGCCCGTTTGGTGACCGCCCCTAGCGCCAGAACGGCAGCCGCTCGCCGCCGATCTCGAGATCCAGCCGCTCCGGCGGCGCGGCGCGATAGCGGCCGGCTTGCAGCGCCGCGCGCAAGGCCGCGATATCCGCGGCATCGCGCCAGAGCACCCGGGTCTCGCCGGCGCACCAGCCCTGGGGGCAGGCCTGGATCAGGAGCAGATGCAGCGCCGGGTTCGCTTCTGCTGGGCCTTCGGCCGGCAGCCGCAGGCGCAGCCATTCCGGCTCGCCGCCGGGGATCAGATCGGCGCGCAACAGCCAGCACTCCACCGGCGCGGCGCAGGGGCGCGCCCCGGCCTCGCCCTCGTTCCAGGTCTCGGCGAAGGCGCGCAGGCCGGCTGGCAGCGGCCCCAGGTCGGGGGCGAGGTGCAGCTGGGTCGGGCCCTGCGCGCCGGTCTCCGGCGCCGCATCCCAGCGCCGCTCGAGCGCCAGCAAGCGGCTCAGCTGCCGCGCCCGCTCCGGCCCGGCCGCGTCGCGCAGACGCTCCAGGGCATAGAGGCCGGGATGCCCCAGTTCCCAGCGCAGGTAGCGCAGGTCTTCGTCCTTCAAGCTGTCGCCGCGCGCCAGCAGCTGGTGGGCGGTGATGGCGCGCAGGTCCAGCGCACCGGTCTGGGTCAGCAGCAGCAGGCCAGCGGCCAGCAGCGAGGCGGCGCGGTTGACCGGCGCGATGCCGGCCAGCCAGACCGCGCCAGGCCGCGGCCAGGCGGCGGCGGCGTAGCCCAGCGCATGAAGGCCGGCGATCAAAATCAGCAGGGCCGCCCACAGCCGGTCCAGGCTCAGACCGTACTGCTGCCAGCGCAAGGCCAGCGCCCAGGCGGCGAGTGCCACAAACAGCGGCAACAGCATCAGCGCCGCCGTCACCAGCCAGCGCAGCGCCGGCCGCGGCGCCGCCTCACCGCCCTTGCCATAGGCGGAGTTGGCGAGCGCGATCAGGATGAACACCAGGGCCAGCAGCAACTGCGTGGCGTGGCGGGTCTCCCAGAGCGGCTCCACACCGTACAGCAGCAGGGCCATGGTGAACGCCAGGGCCAGCACCGCCGCCAGCGGCAGCAGGCCGCGCCAAAGCGCCAATACCCGCAGGTGCACGGCGTCGCCCAGGCTGCTCCGGGTGCGGGCGATCACCAGGCCATAGCCGACCACCAGACTGGTGACCGGGTAGATGAAGCGGGCCTGCTGGAACAGCTCGGTGAAGAACTCGATCTTCAGGGCCTTGAACAGCGCCGCCCACAGCACCAGGAGCAGCCAGAAGGCGCCGGTGTAGGCCAGCACCTGGACCAGGGTCGAGACCATCCGCCAGGCGGCCTCGAACAGCAGCGGATAGCAAAAGCCCTCGCGGCGCAGGCTCACCGCGAACCAGGCGCAGAGCACCTGGCCGCTGGCGAGCAGCACTCCGGCGTAGGGCAGCGCCACCGCGCTGACCTCGACGCGCGCCGGCTCCATCGCCCGGCCCGCGTAGTAGGCGAGATAGACCAGCAGCAGGGTGTAGGCGCCGACTCCGGCCCAGAACCTCCGGTCGGCGACGCGCTGGATGCTCAGCGCCGCGAACAGCGGTGGCAGACAGGCCAGCGTGAACCACAGGCAGCGCAGCAGGCGAGGCTCGAACCAGGCGGCCTTGGCGGCCAGCGCCTCATGGGCGATCAGCAGCAGGCCGCCGCTGAGGATGGCGAACAGCAGAATGGCCTGGCGTGCCGGGCGGTCCGGCGCCTGGGCATCCTGCGTGCCGGTATCGTTCACGCCAGCGCCAGCCGCTGGCGCAGGAAGTGGCCGATGTCGTCGATCTCCTCCGGGCAGACCTGGTGTTGCATCGGGTATTCGCGCCAATCGACGCGGTAGCCGGCGGCACCCAGGATTTCCGCCGAGGACTTGCCCAGCACCAGCGGCAGCACCGGATCGTACTGGCCATGGCACATGAGGATGGGCACGTCCTTGTTGGCCGGGCTGGCTTCCGCGGCCAGGCTCTCGTGCAGCGGCAGGTAGCCGGACAGGGCCAGCAGGCCGCCCAGCCGCTGCGGATAGCGCAGGCCGGTGTAGAGGGCCATGGCGCAGCCCTGCGAGAAGCCGGCGAGGATCAGCCGCTCGCTGGCGATGCCGGCGGCGCGCTCGGCGTCGAGCAGGCCGGCGATGCGCGCCGCCGAGGCCTGGGTGCCGGCGACGTCCTGCTTCTCCATGCGGGTGAGCGAGAGGATGTCGTACCAGGCGCGCATCGAGTAGCCGTTGTTGATGGTCACCGGCCGGATCGCGGCGTGCGGGAACACGAACTTGATGCCGTGCTCCTTGCCCAGGCCCAATTCCGGGACGATAGGCACGAAGTCGTGGCCGTCGGCGCCCAGGCCGTGCAGCCAGATCACGGTGGCGGTGTGCTTGCCGGGCGCGGGCAGGATGACGGCGTCTTCGTTGCGGGACATGGGCTGGGAGCAGGAGTGAATGGGAGCAGGCGCCTTAGAATAGCGGCATGAACCGCGCCCACCGCTCCTTGCTCCTGCTGCTGGCCAGCCTGATCGCGGCCTGTGGCCAGATGGGTCCGCTGGTGTTGCCCAGCGAGGCACCCGCACCGGCGCCGGTGCCGGCCGCCGAGGCAGAGCCGAAGTCGGCGCCCACCGTGGCGCCCACCACCGATCCCGCCACACCCGCTCCCGCGCCAGCTCCGGCGCCCTAGATAAAGCCTCCCTCGCCCGTGGACCACTTCACCCTGCGTGACGGCGCGCTGCACGCCGAAAACCTGCCCGTCGCCGCGCTCGCCGAACGCCACGGCACGCCGCTCTACATCTATTCGCGCGCCACGCTGGAGCGCCACTACCGCGCCTTCGACGAGGCGCTGGCCAGCGTGCCGCATTGCGTGCACTACGCGGTCAAGGCCAATTCCAACCTCGCCGTGCTCAATGTGCTGGCGCGCCTGGGCGCCGGCTTCGACATCGTTTCCGGCGGCGAGCTGTCGCGGGTGCTGCGCGCCGGCGGCGACGCCCGCAAGGTGGTGTTCTCCGGCGTCGGCAAGACCGCGGTGGAGATGCAGCAGGCGCTGGTCGCCGGCGTCGGCTGCTTCAACGTCGAGTCGGAATCCGAGCTGCGCCGGCTCTCGGCGGTAGCTGCCGCGCGCGGCGTGCGGGCGCGCATCGCGCTGCGGGTGAATCCCGATGTCGATGCCAAGACCCACCCCTACATCTCCACCGGCCTGAAGGCCAACAAGTTCGGCGTCAATCTTGCCGAGGCCGAGCGCCTCTACCGCGAGGCGGCGAGCCTGCCCGGCATCGAGATCGCCGGCATCGCCAGTCACATCGGCAGCCAGCTGCTCGACGACGCGCCGCTGCTCGACGCGCTCGACCGCATGCTGGCGCTGATCGACCGGCTGACGGCCGCGGGCATCCGCTTCCAGCACATCGATGTCGGCGGTGGCCTGGGCGTGCGCTACCGCGACGAGAAAACCGTCGAGCCGGCCGAATGGGCGGCGCACCTGCTGCCGCGGCTGGCCGGTCGGGGCCTGGAAGTGCATTGCGAGCCGGGCCGCGCCATCGCCGGCAATGCCGGCATCCTGGTCACCCGCGTCGAGGCGCTGAAGGTCGGCGAGGAGAAGAACTTCTGCATCGTCGACGCGGCGATGAACGACCTGCTGCGCCCCACCCTCTACCAGGCCTGGATGGACATCGTGCAGGTGCAGCCGCGCGAGGACGAGGCCGCGCGCGTCTACGACGTGGTCGGGCCGGTGTGCGAGACCGGCGACTGGCTGGGCAAGGACCGCAAGCTGGCGGTGCAGGAGGGCGATCTGCTGGCGGTGCGCACCGCCGGCGCCTATGGCTTCACCATGGCCAGCAACTACAACTCGCGCGGTCGCGCCGCCGAGCTGATGGTCGATGGCGATAGCGCGCACCTGATCCGCGCCCGCGAGGACTTCGAGGACCTGGTGCGCGGCGAGTCGCTGCTGCCCTGAGGCAGAGCGGGCGATAATCGGCCATGACCGAATCCGCGCCCCACACCCTGCTCCTGATCGACGCCAGCAACTGGCTGTTTCGCGCCTATCACGCGCTGCCGCCGCTCACCAGCCCGCAGGGCGAGCCCACCGGCGCCATCTACGGCTTCGCCAGCATGCTTAAGCGCCTGCAGCGCGAGCACCACGTCGACCGCGTCGCGGTGGTGTTCGACGCCAGCGGCACCTCGTTCCGCAACGACATCTATCCCGAGTACAAGGCCAACCGCAGCGAGACGCCGGAAGACTTGTCGGCGCAGTTCCCGGCGATCCTGGAGCTGGTCAAAGGCCTGGGCCTGCCGCTGCTGATCGAGCCAGGCGTGGAGGCCGACGACGTGATCGGCACGCTGGCCAAGCTGGGCGAGGCGCGCGACATGGAGGTGCTGATCGTCACCGGCGACAAGGACATGGCGCAGCTGGTGAGCGAGCGGGTGAACCTGCTCGACACCATGAAGAACCGGCGCATGGGTCCGGCCGGCGTGGTCGAGAAATTCGGCGTGCGGCCCGAGCAGATCATCGACTACCTGGCGCTGATGGGCGACGCGGTGGACAACATCCCCGGCGTGCCCGGCGTCGGCGAGAAGACCGCCGCCAAGCTGCTCAACGAGCACGGCACGCTGGACGCCGTGATCGCCGCCGCGCCGACAGTGAAAGGCAAGCTCGGCGAGAACCTGCGCGGCGCGCTGGCCACGCTGCCGATGTGCCGCGAGCTGGCCACCATCAAATGCGATGTCCCGCTGCCGGTAGCGCTCGACGCGCTGCGCAAGGGCGCGGAGAACAAGGAGCAGCTGGCGACGCTGTACCGGCGGCTGGGCTTCAATCGCTGGGTGGAGGAGCTGGGCGCTGCGGCGGCGGTGGGTCTCCCTCCCCCGCTCGCGGGGGAGGGTCGGGGTGGGGGCGTTTCAGGCGACGCGCTGTCGTCGCAAACGCCCCCCTCCCCGGCGGGCTTACGCGGGACCGACATTGAGTCGGTCCCACGCCTGAACCCGCCGCCCCCCGCTGGCGGGGGGAGGAGTGACAACGCCGCGGAGCTGCCGGCGTCACAAAAAACCGAAGCCACCCTGGTCGTCGATGAAGCCGCCTTCGCCGAAATGCTGGCCGCGCTCGAAGCCGCCGAGCTGATCTGTTTCGACACCGAGACCGACTCGCTGGAATCCAACCGCGCCCGCCTGGTCGGCCTCGCCTTCGCGGTGGAGGCGGGCAAGGGCTGGTACCTGCCGCTGGCACACGATTATCTCGGCGCGCCGGCGCAGCTGCCGGCGGCGGAGGTGCTGGCGCGACTCAAGCCCCTGCTCGAGGATCCTGCCAAGGCCAAGCTCGGCCAGCACGCCAAGTTCGACTGCAATGTGCTGGCGCTGCAGGGCATCCAGGTGCGCGGCCTGGCCTACGACACCATGCTGGAAAGCTACGTGCTCGACGCCGCCGGCAACCGCCACGACATGGACACCCTGGCCGAGAAGTACCTGGGCCACAAGACCATCGCCTTCAGCGAGGTGGCGGGCAAGGGCAAGAACCAGATCACCTTCAACCAGGTGGCGCTCGACGTCGCCGCCGCCTACTCGGCGGAGGACGCCGACATCACCCTGCGCCTGCACCAGGCGCTCTACCCGCGGTTGGCGGAGACGCCCTCGCTGCTGGCGGTGTTCGAGCGCCTGGAAATGCCTCTGGTGCCGGTGCTGGCCGACATGGAGCAGACCGGCGTGAAGGTCGATGCCGCGATGCTCGCCAAGATCAGCGGCGAGCTGGCGGTGCGCATGGCCGAGTTGCAGGCGCAGGCTTTTGCCGAGGCGGGCACCGAGTTCAATCTCGGCTCGCCCAAGCAGCTGCAGGAGCTGCTCTACGGCAAGCTGGGTCTGCCGGTGTTGGCGAAGACGCCCAAGGGCGATCCCTCCACCGCCGAGGACGTGCTCGAAGACCTCGCCGCCCAGCATCCGCTGCCGCGGCTGATTCTCGACTGGCGCAGCGTTTCCAAGCTGCGCTCGACCTATACCGAAACTTTGCCGCTGCAGATCAACCCGCGCACCGGCCGCATCCACACCAGCTACCACCAGGCGGTCGCCGCCACCGGCCGGCTGTCCTCCCAGGATCCCAACCTGCAGAACATCCCGGTGCGCAATGCCGAGGGCCGGCGCATCCGCCACGCCTTCGTCTCTGAGCCGGGCAATCTGCTGTGCTCGATCGACTACTCGCAGATCGAGCTGCGGCTAATGGCGCATTTCTCCGGCGACGCCAAGCTGGTCGAGGCCTTCCAGTCCGGCAAGGATATTCACCAGGCGACCGCCGCCGAGGTGTTCGGGCTGGCGCTCGGCGCGGTGAGCAGCGACCAGCGCCGCGCCGCCAAGGCGATCAACTTCGGCCTGATCTACGGCATGTCGTCCTGGGGTCTGGCCAAGCAGCTCGCCATCGGCCGCGCCGAGGCGCAGGACTACATCGACCGCTTCTTCGCGCGCTATCCGGGCGTGAAGCGCTTCATGGACGACACCAAGGCGGCGGCCAAGGAGCGCGGCTATGTCGAGACCCTGTTCGGCCGCCGGCTCTACCTGCCCAACATCAATTCCCGCAACCAGGGCCTGCGCCAGTACGCCGAACGCACCGCCATCAACGCGCCCTTGCAGGGCACCGCCGCCGACCTCATCAAGGCGGCGATGATCGACCTGCACGCCTACCTGAGCAGCCAGGCGCCGACGGTGAAGATGATCATGCAGGTGCACGACGAACTGGTGTTCGAGGCTCCGGCGGAGCAGATGAACGCCCTGGCTCCCGACCTGGCGCGGCGGATGGTCTGGGTGCTGCACGAGGGTTCCCACCGGCCGGCCCCGCTGGCGGTGCCGCTGGTCGCCGATTACGGCATCGGCGACAACTGGGAATCGGCCCATACCGCTTCGGGCCACGCAAGTGCCTGAAAAAACAGTGAATGTCGCCAGATGATGGCTTTTTGTGGGTGCCGTAAGCCACTGATTTTTCTGGACTAAATTTCGGCGCGCCGACAATAAATGACGCGCTGTTCATTTGTCGCTGAAACTTTTTCGCCGGCTCGCCCGTCTACTTCTGCGAAGCGGGGCCCTCCCTTCCTCGCTTCCCGCCTCCACTCCCTGGGCGGTATTTTCCGGCTCTCCCCAGCCGGAAATCGTGGCCCGGTGGTTCCCCCGAACCGCCGGGCTTTTTTATGGCCGTGGCGGGTTCAGGCTGCCAGCGCCGCCGCCAGCGCCGCCCGCGCCTCGTCCACTCCGGTCGGGGTGTGCGAGGAGAACAGCTGGGCGGTGAAGCCCGGGCCGCGGGCCTTCAGCGCCTGCCGCACCTGCAGCAGCACCGCCGCCGCCGCACCGCGCGAAAGCTTGTCGCACTTGGTCAGCAGCACATGGCAGGGCCGGCCGGCGGCCTGCGCCCAGTCCAGCATCTGCTCGTCGAGTTCGGTGAGCGGATGCCGGCAGTCCATGATCACCGCCAGCGTCTTCAGGGTGTCGCGGGTTTCCAGATAGCCGCCGATCAGCTTGCCCCAGTCGCGGCGGATGGCGTCCGGCACGGCGGCGAAGCCATAGCCGGGCAGATCCACCAGCCGGGCATTGCCGCCGCGCAGGGCGAACAGGTTGATGAGCTGGGTGCGGCCCGGCGTCTTCGAGACCCGCGCCAGGGTCTTCTGCTGGCAGATGGTGTTGAGCGCCGAGGACTTGCCGGCGTTGGAGCGGCCGACGAAGGCCAGCTCCGGTGCGCCGTCGGCAGGCAGCTGCTCCAGCTTCGCGCAGGACATCAGGAAGGTGGTGTGAGCAAACGGGTTGACGAGGACTTCCGGAGCGCTCATGCGGCCTGCTGGGGTGGTTGATCGGGGCGGCCCCGCCCATGACAGTCGCGGGCCGGATCAATACAATGCCTTATTACTCAACCCGTCGCACCGCGGCCGCCACTGTGGCGTGCCCGTTTCTGCGTCTGCCTTCTGGAGTCTGGACTGATGAAGCGCGTTCTCCTCGCCCTGGCGCTCACCGCGCCCGCCGCCGTGTTCGCCGCCGGTGCCGCCGCCGATCCCTTCGTCAAGGGTGACGCCACCGCCGGCGCCAGCAAGGCCGCGGTCTGCGCCGCCTGCCACGGCATGGGCGGCAACGGCATCATCAATCCGGACTGGCCCAAGCTCGCCGGCCAGCATTCCGCCTATGTCGCCGGCCAGCTCAAGGCCTTCAAGGCCAACGAGCGCAAGAACCCGGTGATGTTCGGCCAGGCGGCGGCGCTGTCCGACCAGGACATGGCCGACCTCGCGGCCTACTTCGCGGCGCAGAAGCCGGTTCCCGGTGTCGCCAGTAAGGACGCGGTGAAGATCGCCGAGAAGCTCTACCGCGCCGGCGACGCCAGCCGCGGCCTCGCCGCCTGCGCCGCCTGCCACGGCCCGACCGGCGCCGGCAACCCGGCGGCGCTGTACCCGCGCATCGGCGGCCAGAACGGCGGCTACACCATCACCCAGCTGAAAACTTACAAATCTGGGGAACGCGCGGCCGGCAAGCTCGCTCCAATCATGGCGGCGGTGGCTGCCAAGCTCACCGACGAAGAAATCGCCGCGCTCGCGTCCTACGTGAACGGGCTCCAGTAAGGACCACCCAGGATTTTTCCGATGAACCGTTGGCTACGTCGCTGCTTTTTCGCCCTTGCCCTGCTGCCGCTGGCTTGCAGCGCCCAGACCGCTTCCGCTCCCTATCAGGAAGGCAAGCAGTTTGCACGGGTCAAGCAGAGCGTTGCCCCGGCCGACGCCAAGCGGGTCGCGGTGGAGGAATTCTTCTGGTACGGCTGCCCACATTGCTTCGCCGCCGACCCGGCGGTGGAGGCCTGGAAGGCGAAGAAGCCGGAGTACGTCGACTTCGAGCGCGTGCCCAACACCCTCGGCCGGCCGGAAGGCGAGGTTCATGCCCGCGCCTTCTACATCGCCGAAACGCTGGGTGTGCTGAACAAGACCCACGCGCCGCTGTTCGCCGCCATCCACGAGAAGCACCTGCCGATGGCGCGCCTGGAAGACATCCGCAGGCTGTACGGCGATGTCGCCGGAGTGAAGCCGGATGACTTCGACCGCGCCACCTCCAGCTTCATGGTCGACTCCCGTTTGCGCCGCTCCGAGCAGCTGGCCCGCACCTACCAGCTGACCAGCGTCCCCACCATCGTCGTCGGCGGCCAGTACGTGACCAATGCCACCATGGGTGGCGGCACCGCCAAGATGATGGAAGTGGTGAGCTTCCTGGTCGAGAAGGTGCGCAAAGAGCGCAAGTAAGAGCTTGAGCACGAAGCTCGCCCGGCGTCTCGCCGGGTTTTTCGTTTCTGCTGCCCTGCTGGCAGGGCCGGCAAGGGCGGCGCCCCTGGCCTCGGTGGAGACCGCCTGCCGCAGCATCGCCGCCAAGGTGCAGGGCGTGGACGCCGGTGAATGCCTGGCCTCCGGTCTGCAGGCCGCGGCCGTCGCCAGCGTCCAGGGCCAGCCCATCCTGTTTCGCGACTACCTCGCCGGCAGCCGCCGCAGCACGCCCAAGCGGGTGTTGCTGATCGGCGGCATACACGGCGACGAGCTGTCTTCGGTGCAGGTCAGCTTCGAGTGGATGCGGCGGCTGGCGGCGGAAAAATTCCAGCCCTTTCACTGGCGGGTCGCGCCCTGCCTGAATCCGGACGGCCTGCTCAAACCGAGTTCCAGCCGCACCAATGCCCGCGGCGTCGACCTCAATCGCAATTTTCCGACCCTGCGCTGGGCCGAGCTGGCGCCGCGCTACTGGGAGATGAAGACCCGCCGCGACCGCCGGCGCTGGCCAGGGCCGGCGGCGGCTTCCGAACCGGAAACCCAGTGGCTGGTGCAGCAGATCAGGAGCTTCAAGCCCGACGCCATCGTCTCGGTGCATGCCCCCTACGGCATCCTAGACTTCGACGGCCCGCGTGCGCCGCCACGCAAGCTGGGTTTTCTCAATCTCAACGAGCTGGGCACCTACCCCGGTTCGCTGGGGAACTACGCCGGGGTGCAGCTGGGCCTGCCGGTCATCACCCTGGAGCTGCCGCATTCCCAGGAGACGCCCACCGCCAGCCAGAGCGCGCGCATCTGGAGCGATCTGCTGACCTGGCTGGAGCGCAATCTGCCCAAGGGCGAGGCGCCGCTGTACCAGCGGCTGGCGGACCAGAACTGGGTGCATAACGCGCCCTGAGGCGCAGCTCCATCGGCCGGTTGCCGCCCTTGGTCAACCCGGCCTGAAGACGCCGGCGGGCTTGCGCAAACTATTGGCTTCAAAGGCCAAGCAGCGGCCGCAGGATGCGGCGTGCCCGACCAGGGCAGGGTCACAGGGGGCGTGAGCTGGGTTTGGCCGAAACGACGCCTGCAAGGGCGCCGGTATCCGGTTTTGATGGAGCCCTGTTATGCCTCAGCTTCCGCTTGTATCCGACGCCGCCCCCGAGTGGGTCACGCGCTTGGCCAATGACCACGGCCTGGGTCTGGTGCCCTGGTCGCGCCTGGTCTGCCAGGCACTGCAACTGGCCGCCGAGGCCTGCCAGGCCAAGACTGCGGCCCTGGTGGTCGCCGACCGGCAGATGGAGCATCTGCTGGTCTGGCCGCAGATGAGCTTTCTGAGCGTGAAGGCGAAGAATCGCCTGGTCAGCCCCGGCCATGGGGCACAGAGCTTTTTCTATAGCCGCGAAGAGATGCGGCTGAGCGTGCAGGGCCACCCCTGGATCAGCCGCCAGGGCGGCACCAACTGGTGCGCCGGCCGCAGCCTGCCGGCGATGCCGGCCTGCGATCTGGGCAGCATCGTGCTGCTCGGCAGTGGCACGCCGCTGGCACCTCCGCTGGTGCAGGAGCGCCTGCGCGCGGCCACCAATCTGCTGGCGGCGGCGCTCACTGGCCGCCCGGCAAACGGCGACAAGCAGGTGTCCGCGCTGATGAGCCGGCGCGAGTTCGACCAACAGCTGTCGCGCGAGACCCGGCGCTCGGAGCGCTCGAACCAGCCGCTGGGCATCCTGCTGGCGACGCTCACCTGCAAGAGCCGCAAGCACGCCGCCGGCGACGCCGAGGTGCAGGAGGTGGGCGAGGCGATTGCCCGGCTGCTGCGCCGGGGCGGTGATTTCGCGGCCCGCTACGGCAGCCGCTCGATCGCCATCCTGCTGCCGGACTCCGACCAGAACGCCACCGCCGGCACCGCCAGCATGCTCAACGCGGTGGTGGCGCCACTGGTCGAGGCGATCAACGAAGACCGCGCGGCACCGCTGGGCTTCAAGCTGGTCACCACCTCGGTGCGCGGCTACAGCAGCCTGGCCGCAGCCAGCGAGGAAGCCGCCTCTGGCACCGCGCGTGTGTCCCGGCGCAGCGTGCCGGCCGCGGACGTGGCGGCGGCCAATGCCTGAGCACAGGGCCTCGCCTGAGCACAGGCCCTAGACGATGCGCGGTTCCTCGTGATCCCAGGCGGCGCTGTGCGCCGTCAGTTGATCGACGTTCTGCGCCGCCTCGCCCGGTGTTTCGACGCGCGCGATGTGGAATACCGCCTCGCCCTCGTAGACCAGGGGCAGCATCACCCGGCCGATCACCACGCCGCTGGCCGGTGAGGTCACCGGGGTTTCCTGCTCGCCGAAAGGGTCGCCGATCAGGCCCAGCAGCTGGCCCTTTTTCACCGCATCGCCGAGTGCGGCCTGCGCGCGCAGGATGCCGCTCACCGGCGCCCGCGCCCAGGTATCGGAACGCGCCAGGATCGGCGTCACGCCCGGCGGCGGCGCGGCTTCCGAGCGCGGCAGCATGTCCAGCTCGGTCATCACATTGACGATGCCCTGCATGCCGATGCGGATCGCGGTCTCGTCGAAGCGCAGCGCCTCGCAAGCCTCATAGAGGATCACCGGCTTGTTGGCGGCGGTGGTGTAGGCGCGCAGCGTGCCGGCGGTGGGTTTGGAGTCGAGGAACAGCGGCGCGCCGAAAGCCATCGCCAGCCGGCGGTTCTCGGGATTGCTCAGGTCGGCACGGATCTGCGGCAGGTTCGGGCGGTGGATGGCGCCGGTGTGCAGGTCGATGCCGTAGTCGGCATTGCCGACCACTTCCTTCAGGAACTGGTGCGCCAGCCGCGCCGCCAGCGAGCCTGACTCGCTGCCGGGAAAGCTGCGGTTGAGGTCGCGACGGTCCGGCAGGTAGCGCGACTGGTGCAGAAAGGCCAGCACGTTCACCACCGGCACCGCCAGCAGGGTGCCGGCCAGCTCGCCGAGCGCCGGCAGTTTCAGCAGGCGGCGGATGATTTCGACGCCGATGATCTCGTCGCCGTGCATGGCGGCGCTGACGAACAGCGTCGGCCCCGGCCGGCTGCCGCGATGCACGATCACCGGCAGGTGGATAGGCGTGCGGGTGTAGAGATCGGCGACCGGCAGGTTGACGGTCTGCCGGCTGCCGGCCGGCACGGCAACGCCGCCGATCAGCAGTTCGGGTGGAGTGGTGGTTTCATTCATCGCGCGTTCCGTCGCGGTTGCCGCGCCTGCTGCTGCTCCAGAAACTCGATCACCGCGCCGGCGATGTTGACGCCGGTGCTCTTCTCGATGCCCTCCAGGCCGGGCGAGGAATTCACTTCCAGCACCATCGGCCCCTGCGCGGTGCGCAAGAGATCGACGCCGGCGACATTCAGGCCGAGGATGCGCGCGGCGCGGATCGCGGTGCGGCGCTCCAGCGCGCTGATCGGCACCGCCTGCGCCTTGCCGCCCCGGTGCAGATTGCTGCGGAACTCGCCGGGCGCGGCGGTGCGCTGCATCGCCGCCACCACCTTGCCGCCGATCACGAAGCAGCGGATGTCGCTGCCACCGGCCTCCTTCACGAACTGCTGCACCAGGAAGTAGGCATCAAGGCCACGGAAGGCCTCGATCACCGAGGTCGCGGCGCCATCGGTCTCGCAGAGCACCACGCCGACGCCCTGCGCGCCTTCGGTGAGCTTGACCACCAGCGGCGTGCCGCCGACCAGGTTGATGAGATCGCGGGTATCGTCTGGCGCATGTGCGAAGCCGGTCACCGGCATGCCGACGCCCTTCTGCGCCAGTAGTTGTAGCGCCAGCAGCTTGTCGCGCGAGCGGGCGATGGCCGTGGAGGAATTGAGCGCGCAGACGCCCATGGTTTCCAGCTGCCGCAGCACCGCCAGGCCGTAGTAGGTGATCGAGGCACCGATGCGCGGAATCACCGCGTCGAAGCCTTCCAGCTTGCGGCCGCGGTAGTGCACGTCGGGCGCCGCCGGGTTGACGTTCATGTAGCAGCGCAGCGCGTCCACCACCCGCACCGAATGTCCGCGCCGACGCGCGGCGTTGACCAGCCGCTTGGTCGAGTAGAGCTGGGCGTTGCGCGACAGGATCGCGATCTTCATGGCCGGCGCGGGGCTGGATTTACAGGGGGCGGGGGATTCGCTGCGCGCTAGCTTGCGCCTACACTGCGGCCATCTCAATGCGAGGAGACGCAGATGAGCAAGATCGAGTACCGGAGTCTCGCCGAGTTCTATCCCTACTACCTGGGCGAGCACGCCAACCGCACCTGCCGGCGCCTGCATTTCATCGGCTCCAGCCTGGGCCTGCTGATCGCCGCCTACGCGGTGCTGACCCAGAGCTGGTGGCTGATCGCCGTCGCCTTCGTGCAGGGCTACGCCTTTGCCTGGGTCGGGCACTTCTTCTTCGAGCACAACAAGCCGGCGACCTTCCAGTACCCCTGGCTCAGCTACAAGGGCGACTGGAAGATGTGGTGGGAAACCCTCACCGGCAAGATTCCGTTCTGATGACGGCGGCGGAACTCCTCGAAGGGCTCGCCGACGGCAGCCTGCCGCCATCGGATTTCAGCCACGCCGCGCATCTGCAGGTCGCCCGCGAACTGTTGCTGCAACTGTCGCCCGCCGAGGCCGAGGCGCGGTTCTGCGCGCTGCTCGGCGGCTACGTGCGCCGGCTCGGTGCCGAGGCCAAGTTCCACCAGACCGTCAGCATCGCGCTGCTGCGGCTGATTGCCGCCCGCCTGCGGCCCGGCGAAAGCTGGGCACAGTTCCAGGCCGGCAACCCGGAGCTGTTCGCCGACGCCCGCGGACTGCTCGCGCATCACTACAGCGCCGAGCGTCTGGCGGCGGGCCGCACGCAGTTCCTGGCCCCCGACCTGGCGCCGCTGCCGGCCTGAGCATTTGTTGACCAGCGGCGCTAGAATCGCGCCCCCGCGAATTGGTCCGATGTCCATGTCCCAGCAGCGCTATGAGGTGATCGTGATCGGCGGCGGCCATGCCGGCACCGAAGCCGCGCTGGCGGCCGCCCGCAGCGGCGCGCGCACCCTGCTGCTGAGCCAGAACATCGACACCCTCGGCCAGATGTCCTGCAACCCGGCCATCGGCGGCATCGGCAAGGGCCATCTGGTGAAGGAGATTGATGCGCTCGGCGGCCTGATGGCGCGTGCCGCCGACGCCGCCGGCATCCAGTTCCGCACCCTCAATGCCAGCAAGGGCCCGGCGGTGCGTGCCACCCGCGCCCAGGCCGACCGCGCGCTCTACAAGGCTTACGTGCGCCAGGCGCTGGAGAACCAGCCGAACCTGGAAATCTTCCAGCAGGAAGTCACCGACCTCATCGTCGAAGGCGACCGCGTGGCCGGTGTGGTCACCAAGATCGGCCTGCGCTTCCTCGCACCGGCGGTGGTGCTGACCACCGGCACCTTCCTGGGCGGGCGCATCCACGTCGGCCTGGAAAATCATCCCGGCGGCCGTGCCGGCGACGCGCCCTCGCTGCCGCTCGCCGCGCGCCTGCGCGAGCTGATGCCGCGCATCGGCCGGCTCAAGACCGGCACCCCGCCGCGCCTCGACGGCCGCAGCATCGATTGGACCCGCCTGCAGGAGCAGCCCGGCGACGCGCCGCGTCCGGTGTTCAGCTTCCTCGGCAGCCGCGCCGACCATCCGCGCCAGGTGAGCTGTCACATCACCCACACCAACGCCCGCACCCACGAGATCATCCGCAGCGGCTTCGAACGCTCGCCGATGTTCACCGGCGTGATCGAGGGCGTGGGGCCGCGCTACTGCCCGAGCGTGGAAGACAAGGTGAACCGCTTCGCCGACCGCGAGCGCCACCAGATCTTCCTGGAGCCGGAAGGGCTCAACACCACCGAGATCTACCCCAACGGCATCTCCACCAGCCTGCCCTACGACATTCAGGAAGCCTTCGTGCGCTCCATCGAGGGCCTGGAGCAGGCGCGCATCGTGCGCCCCGGCTACGCCATCGAGTACGACTACGGCGACCCGCGCGACTTGCAGCGCACGCTGGAGACCAAGACGCTGGCCGGTCTCTACTTCGCCGGCCAGATCAACGGCACCACCGGCTACGAGGAGGCCGCCGCGCAGGGCCTGCTGGCCGGCCTCAATGCCGCCCGCGCCGCGCGTGGCGAAGAGGGCTGGGTGCCGCAACGCCACGAGGCCTATCTCGGCGTGCTGGTCGATGACCTCATCACCCTCGGCACCACCGAGCCCTACCGCATGTTCACCTCGCGCGCCGAGCACCGCCTGCTGCTGCGCGAGGACAATGCCGACACCCGGCTGACGCCGGCCGGCCGGGCCATGGGCCTGGTCGACGATGCGCGCTGGGCGGTGTTCGAGGCCAAGCAGCAGGCGGTCGCCGCCGAGCGCAGGCGCGTCGAGGCGCTGTGGCTGAAGCCGGCGCAGATGGCCACGCCAGAGTTTGCGGCGCTGTTCGACAAGCTGCCCACTGACCAGGGTATCTCCGCCTTCGAGCTGCTGCGCCGGCCCGAGGCCAGCTACCAGGCCTACCGAGTGCTGGGCCTGGCGGCTGCCGAGCTGGACGAGACCATCGCCGAGCAGGTCGAGATCGCCGCCAAGTACGCCGGCTACATCGAGCGCCAGACGCTGGAGATCGCCCGCACCCGCCGCCACGAGGATGCCGTGATCCCCGCCGATTTCGACTACGGCCGGGTCAGCGGCCTTTCGAACGAAGTGCGCGCCAAGCTGCTCAGCCATCGGCCCGACACCGTCGGCCAGGCCGGCCGCATTTCCGGCGTCACTCCGGCGGCGCTGTCACTGCTGCTGGTGCACCTGAAGAAGGCTGGACAGCTGCGCGCGGCCGGCGCCTAGCCAAACAGATCGGCCTGCGGCGGCGGCGCATCGGCGTCGGCCGGGCGCGCCAGCCAACGGTGCAGGCCGGCGCCATGCCGCTTGAGCCAGTCGCGGTGCAGCGACCACTCCGGCATCTGTTGCGCCACCAGGCCCCAGAAGCGCGGCGAGTGGTCGGGATGCGGTAGGTGGCAAAGCTCGTGGATCACCACGTAGCGGAACACTTCCGGCGGCGCCAACAGCAAGCGCCAGGACAGCGAGATCACCCCCTCCGGCGTGCAGCTGCCCCATTGCGCGCGCGGATCGCCGATGCGCAGCTCGCTCCAGCGCAGGCTCAGGCGATGCGCCTCCTGGTTGAGCAGGTCTTCCGCTTCCAGGCGCGCTTCGTTGATCAGCGTGCGCCTGAGCAGGCGCGTGAGCAGCTCATGCCGGGTGTCTTGCGGTGCGAACACGGTGATCGCCTCCGGCAACAGCCGCACCTGCGGTCGCGACAGGCTGGCGCGCGACCAGCGCACCGGCGTCTCGGCGCCACGCAGGGGCAGCACGTCGGCGCCGTCCCAGCGCAAGGGTCTGCGCGCCGCCTCCGGCGTGCGGCTCTCCAGCTTGCCCAGCTGCTCGCGGACCCAGTCCAGCCGGCTGACCAGGAAGGCCCGCGCTTCCGCCTTGGTGGCGTAGCGCGGGATGGTCAGCACCACCTCGCCGGTGGCGTTGACCGCGACGCGGATATAGCGCGCCTTGGGGTTGACGCGTTCCTGGACGGGGAAAGGGAACTGCATGCCGTAGGCCGTGGCCGAGGCTAGCCGCCGCTCGGTGCTTGCAGCAGCGCCTGGCGGATGTCGTAGGCGAGATTGCGCGTCCAGTTCATGTACTTGCTATGGATATGGGCAACCCCGTCATCCAGTTCATAGTCCATCACCGCGCTGTCGAGGTAGTGAATCTGGATGTCCTGCGGACCGTAGCTGATCGCGACCTTGATCATGTGCTGACGGATTCGCAGAGTTGCTTCCAGCTGACCCGGCGCGGTCTCGACGAGCTGCCACTCGCGACGGGCGCCACCGGCCTTGATCGCCTGCAATACGGCTGCTGGTGCCATGCCGGGCGGAACCGAAATCGGGGCGGGCTCTTCTAGCTTGGCGGCCAGCGCGGCAAACGGCAGGACGGCGAGGGCGAGCAACAGTGAAAGCTTGGACATGCAAACCTCCGGGCGAGGGAATACCAAAAAAACTGGACTAGCGGATTGGCGGGCGTCGCGCGAAGGGCGACCAGGCGCATCAGGGCAGCTTGACCACCGTACCGCGCAGGGCCACGCCACCCATCACGCTGCCGGCCCCGCACTGGTACTCGGTCTCGCTGCTGAGTTCGTTGTTGCGGTAGACGCTGACGATATTGACGACCGCGTTGCCGCCTTCCTGCTTGGCCCGCTCCTGCAAGGCGAGCACCGCGGAAAGAAACACCCACTCGCAACCGTCCTTGTCGGACTTGTTGAAGAAGTTGGTCTTCTTGTTGGAAGTGTAGGTGCCGAGCGCCTTGGCGCCGGCCGGGGTCTTGCCGAACACCAGCTTGATCTGTGGGTCGATCTTGGCCTGGGCGCTGGGGGTGGCAAGTGCCTCGGCGACCGGAAACTGCAGGCGGTCGTCACGCGCTTGAGCGGTCGCGGCAAGAGTGGCGAGCAGGGCGGTGGCGGCGAGCTCTTTGAGCATGGTCTAGTCCTTTAGTTTGGTGTTGGCTGGTGTGGCGAAAACTGGGACAGCGTGGATCTCGAATCAGTTGCAGCGGCGGAAGATCAGGGAAGTGTTGATGCCCCCGAAGGCGAAGTTGTTGTTCATCACGGTGTCGCATTGCAGCGAGCGCCCGTCGCCAACGAGATAGTCGAGTTCGCCGCAGCGGGGGTCGACGTTGCGCAGATTGAGGGTGGGCGCAAACCAGTCGTGGCGCATCATCTCGATCGACAGCCAGCTCTCCAGCGCGCCGCAGGCACCCAGGGTGTGCCCGAAGTTGCCCTTCAGCGAGCTGACCGGCGGACGATTGCCGAACAGTCGCCAGGTGGCCTGCGACTCGGCGATGTCGCCCTGCTCGGTGGCCGTGCCATGGGCATTGATGTAGCCGATGGCTTCCGGTGGCAGGCCGGCGTCGTCGAGCGCCAGACGCATCGCCACTTCCATGGTGCGAGTGTTGGGATGGGTGGCGTGGTCGCCGTCGGAGTTGGCGCCGTAGCCCAGAATCTCGGCGTAAATCCTGGCGCCACGAGCCAGCGCGTGCTCGCGCTCTTCCAAGATCAGCGTGCAGGCACCCTCGCCCAGCACTAGGCCGTCGCGGCCGGCGTCGAAGGGCGAGGGCGTGGTGCTCGGCGCCTCATTGCGAGTGGAGGTGGCGAACAGGGTGTCGAACACCGCCGCCTGGGTCGGGCACAGCTCTTCGGCGCCGCCGGCGACCATCAGCTTCTGGCGGCCGAAGCGGATCGCCTCGTAGGCATAGCCGACGCCCTGGCTGCCGGAGGTGCAGGCCGAGGTGGTGGGAATCACCCGGCCCTTGATGCCGAAGCGGATGCCGATGTTCACCGCCGCGGTGTGGCTCATCATCCGCAGGTAGGTGGTGGCATTGAGATTGCCGCTGCCGCCGGCGATCAGCATCGAGGCGAAGTCCTTGAGCGCGTCGGTAGACCCGGAGCAGGAGCCGTAGGAGATGCCCATGCGGCCGTCTTGGATGATCGGGTCGTCCTTCAAGCCGGCATCCGCCAGCGCCTGCTCGGTGGCGCAGCTGGCGAGCAGCGCCACCCGGCCCATGGTGCGGGTCACTTTGCGGGTGTAGTGCGCTGGCGGCGCGAAGCCGGAGATGGGGCCGCCCAGCCGGGTGTTGAGTTCGGGGTAGCGATCCCAGGCCTCCATGCGGCGGATGCCCGAGGTGCCGGCGCGCAAGTTTTCCGCGATCTGCTCCCAGCTGTCGCCCAAAGAGCTGATTCCGGCCATGCCGGTAACCACCACGCGATGCATCAGACCATACCCCCATTGACGGAAATGACTTGCCGGGTGATGTAGGCAGCGCCGGGCGATAGCAGATAGGACACCAGGCTGGCGACTTCCTCGGGTTCGCCGATACGGCCAGCGGGAATCATCTTCAGTGCTTCTTCCACCGGCGCCTCGGCGATCATCTCGGTACGGATCAGCCCGGGAGCCACGCAGTTGACGGTGATGCCCCGGCTGGCCAGCTCGATGGCCAGCGCCTTGCTGGCGCCGATGATGCCGGCCTTGGCGGCGGAATAGTTGACCTGCCCGCGATTGCCGGCAACGCCCGACACCGAGGCCAGGGTGATGATGCGGCCAGGCTTGCGGCGGCGGATCATCGGCATGGTCAACGGTTTCAGGACGTTGTAGAAGCCATCGAGATTGGTGCCCAGCACCGAGTCCCAGTCCTGGTCGGACAAGGCCGGAAACGCGCCATCGCGAGCAATGCCGGCGTTCAGCACCACGCCGTAGGGCGCGCCATTGGCGGCCACCTCCGCTTCCAGTGCCGCGCCGCTGGCGGTGCGGTCTGCGATGTCGAAACAGAGGCTGTGCGCTTCGACGCCAAGGCCGCGGATTTCGGCCTCAGCCTCGGCCAGCGCTGCCGTCGGGGCGCGGCCGTGCAGCAGCGGTTGGTAGCCATCGCGCGCCAGTTGCACGGCGATGGCGCGGCCGATGCCGCGCGAGCTGCCGGTCACCAGCACCCGTAGTCGCGGGCTCGATAGGCTCATGCCACCGCGTCCTCCAGTAGAAAGCGATGAATGTCGTCGGGGCGGTAGGCCTTGATTTCCGCCCGCGCCAGGCTGGCTCCGGCGGCGTCGAAAATCTCGCAGCCGAATACGCAGATGCCGGTTTCATCGCGCATCACCAGACGGACGCCGACGCTGAGGCGCTGACCCGCCAGGAAATGGTCGATCTGGCTGTCGTAGCGGCGCGCGCCGATCAACAGGCCGATCTTGGGCGAGAGCCCCAGCGCGCTCATCTCGAGCCCGGAAAACACGGCGATGGCCTGCGCCATGTATTCGATGCCGAGATAGGCCGGCACCCGGCCGTGACCGTCGCCGAACGGTGCCTGGTCACGGACTTGCAGCGCTACACGGAGCGAGTCCTGGTCGTAGTCGAGCAACTCGTCGATCAGCCGCATGGCGCCGGTGTGCGGCAATAGCGCGGCCACCGGGGTGGGCGTGTGGGGCTTGGCGTTGGACATCGGTTCAGGGGCTAACGGCGGTAATGCTTTCGGAGCGGATCGCTAGGCTGTAGTCGTAGCGCAGGTTGACCAGCCAGAGCCGCCCGTTCCAGGGGTCGGGGCTGGCATAGTGAACCTCCGCGACCAGGCGACCGTCGCGCAGCAGGCGGCGGGTATCGTCCGCCGGCTGGCTGATCTGCCAGGCGCTGCCGGCATAGGCGGCCTGCAGACTGGCCAGCGGCCAGAAGGCCAGCTGCACGTCGGCGAGGATGCGCCTCGGGTCCAGCTGCTCGGGTACGCCGGGACCGCGTTCGGCGCTGATCTGGCCATCGGCGGAGACGCCCAGGCTCAGTAGCCGCAGCCCCAGGGCATTGATGCAGACGGTGCGCCAGTCCGCCGCGCCGACCGACAGCGTGCATTGCATCTGTACCGCGCGGTCACCGAAGGCCGCCAGCAGGGTCTGGCTGCTGTCGGCGGGTAGCCGCGGTTGGTCCAGCGCCAGAGGCATCGCCTGGTCCGGCACTGCCACCGCTACGGCCGCGGGCCGTAACGCGCAGCCCGCGCTCAGCAAGCTGCCGAACGCCAGGCCCAGGGCACCGACGCTGCGGCATCGCCTGGCGGTGCTCAGCGGCAAAGATCCGGCTTGCCCGAAGTGAGGTCGTAGCATCGGTAGGCAAAGCCCATCGGCCAGTAGATCAGGGCATACGGCGGCCAGAAGATCGAGACCACCCGGAAGCGGGCGGCCAGCCGACCTTCCTGAACCACCTTGTCGTTCTGCTCCAGCTTGTAGGGAATGCCACCGGCGGAATCCCAGAAATAGGGAAGCGTCTTGACCTGGCCGGCGGGGTAGCTGGTTTCGCGGCTGCCAAAGCGGATCTGGCTATCCGGCGGCAGACGAAATTGCGCGGTGGTCGAGCAGCCCGTTAGCAAGGCGAAGGCGGCCGCAAGCAACGCGGCACGGGTACCTGGAGACATGTGATTTCCCTCGTGATTATTGTCTGATCTCAGCGGCCGAATATTAGCGCACCGCTATCGCAGGGCGTGGCGGGGAGGCGCGCGGCCGTGGACAATGATTCACAAACAAACCGGGGAAAATGCTTGAACGACGTGCTCATCATCGGGGCCGGCCCAGCCGGCTCCGTCGCAGCTGCCATGCTGGTGCAAAAAGGGTATCGGGTACTGGTGCTGGAAAAGCAGCTGTTCCCGCGCTTCTCGGTTGGTGAGAGCCTGCTCGCGCAAAGCCTGGGCCTGATCGAGCAGGCCGGGATGCTGGAGGCGGTGCAGGCGGCTGGCTTCCAGTACAAGAACGGCGCCGCCTTCGCCCACAATGGCCGATATTCGACTTTCAACTTCGCCGAGAAGAGCAGCCCCGGCTTTGGCTACACCTACCAGGTGCCGCGCGGCGAGTTCGACCATCTCCTGATCAAGGAGGCGGCGCGCATGGGGGCCGAGGTGCGCTTCGAAGTCGAGATCATCGCCGCCGATTTCTCCGGCGAGCGGCCGCGCATCACCGCCCGCGGCAAGGACGGCAGCGAAGAGGTTCACCAGCCGCGCTTCGTGCTCGACGCCAGCGGCTTTGGCCGTGTGCTGCCGCGCCTGCTGGGTCTGGAATCGCCCTCGCCGTTCCCGACCCGCTCGGCGCTGTTCACCCAGGTCTACGACGGCATCCCCTCCGGCGCCTTCGACCGCCAGAAGATCCGCGTCACCACCCATCCGAAATTCCGCGATGTCTGGTTCTGGCTGATCCCCTTCTCTAACGGCAAGGCCTCGATCGGCGTGGTTGCGCGCGACGAATTCTTGCAGCAATACCCGGGCAGCAACGAAGACCGGCTGTGGGCGCTGCACCGTGAAGACCCTGAACTCGGCGCGCTGCTGGCCAATGCGAAACCGGCGCTCCCGGTTGGCGAGCTGCGCGGCTATGCCGCCAATGTCAGCCGCATGTGGGGGCCGGGCTACGCCCTGCTCGGCAATGCCGCCGAGTTTCTTGACCCGGTGTTTTCCTCCGGCGTCACCATCGCCATGAAGTCCGCCAACATGGCGGCCGGCTTGCTGGATCGGCAGTTCAGGGGCGAGGCGGTGGACTGGGAGGCGGAGTTCGCCGCCCCCCTCAAGCTGGGCGTGGAAACCTTCCGCGGCTTCGTCGAGGGCTGGTACGACGGCAGCCTGCAAGACGTCATCTACTACCCGCGGCAAGACCCGAAGATCCGCCGGATGATCTGCTCGGTGCTGGCCGGCTATGCCTGGGATACCGGCAATCCCTACGTCGGCAAGGCCAAGCAGCGCCTGCACACCCTGGCGCAGCTGTGCCGGCAGGGCGAAGCGCAGGCCGGCAGCGCCAGTTGATGGAACTCGCCGCCTATGCGCGCGCGCTGCTGGCACTGGTGGCGGTGCTGGTACTCGGCCGCCTGCTGGGCCGGCTGCTGCGGCATCTGGGCCAGCCGCCGGTGATCGGCGAGGTGCTGGCCGGCATCCTGCTCGGGCCCTCGTTGATCGGCCCGGAGTGGGCGGCGCGCATCCTGCCCGCGGAGTCGGCGCCACCGCTGCGCGCCATCGCCATGCTCGGCATGGTTCTGTACATGTTCCGGGTCGGGCTGGAGCTGGATACCGGCCTGATCCGCCAGCGCCTGCGCGCCACCTTGCTGATCGCCCACGCCGGCATCGCCGCGCCGCTGCTGCTGGGCGTGGTGCTGGCGGTCTGGCTTGCCCCTGGCTACGCCGGGGCGGCCGCGACGCCCTGGGTGTTCGCGCTGTTTCTCGGCGTTTCCCTGGCGGTGACGGCGTTTCCGGTGCTGGCGCGCATCCTCGCCGACCGCGGCCTGTCCCGGCAGCCGCTGGGCCAGATGGCGCTGGCCTGCGCCGCGGTCGGTGATGTCTCTGCCTGGTGCCTGTTGGCAGCGGTGACCGGCATGGCCAGCAGCGCCCACCAAGGCACTGCGGTCGGCCTGATCGTCGGCTCGCTGGCCTATGTGGCGGCGATGCTGCTGCTGGCGCGGCCACTGCTGCGGTTGGCGTTGCGTGCTCCGACCGCGCTGGCGGTGCCGCTGGTGCTGGCCGCGCTCGCCGGCTCGGCGACCTGCACCCAATGGCTGGGCCTGCATGCCAGCTTCGGCGCGTTCCTGATCGGCGCCCTGCTGCTGCGCGAACATGCGCTGACGCAGACCCTGGATCGGCGGCTGGAGGGCATCGCCGCCTGGCTGCTGCCGGCCTTTTTCGCTTACGCCGGCATGCGCACCCGCCTGGACCTGCTGGCCGGCTGGGAGCAATGGGGCCTGTGCCTGCTCATCACCCTGGTCGCCACCGTCGGCAAGGTCGGCGGCACCTATCTGGCGGCGCGGGTCTGCGGCGAGCCCCGGCGTCCGGCGGCGGCATTGGGCGCGCTGATGAACGCGCGCGGCCTGATGGAACTGATCGTGCTGCAGATCGGCCTGGACTTCGGGATCATCAGCCCGGCGCTGTTCTCCATGCTGGTGGTGATGGCGCTGGTCACCACCCTCGCCACCACGCCGCTGGTGCGCGCCCTGTTGCCAAGGCCGGAGGCGTCGCCGCCGGCACTCAAGCCGGCGGTGCTTGCGAATCCAGCGGCGCGGTAAACAGCGCCAGCGTCAGCGTGGTGGCGATGCCCAGCGCCAGCGTCAGCCCCAGGCTCTGCAGGAAGGGTGTGCTGGAAAACGCCAGGCCGCCGAACGACAGCAGGGCCGTCATCGCCGCCAGCCCCACCGCCAGCCGGCTGGCGGCCGGCGGCGCCCCGGCGCGTACGCCCTCGCGCAGAAAGATCACATAGTCGTTGCCGATGCCCAGCACCAGCAGCAGGGCAAGCACGGTGAACAGGTTCAGCGGTAGCCCGCACCAGCCGAGAGCTGCCAGCGTCAGCAGGCTGGCGCCCAGCGGCGCGGCCAGCGCGCGCAGGCCCTCGCCAGGCCCATAGCGGACGGTCAGTACCACCGCGATCAGCAGATAGATCAGGCCGAGTCGCCGCAGTGCTTCCTGGCGCTGGCTCGCGAGCACAGCAGTGGTCTCGGTTACCGGGTCGTGCCATTGCACGCCGGGTAGATCCGCCGCGATCGCCGCCAGGGCCGAGGCGTCCTTGACGCTGCTGAGGGTCACCGCCGAGCGCCAGACCCCGGCGTCCTCGCCCAGCCAGAGTGCCGTCAGTGCCTTCAGGCGGTCGGTCGACAGCGCCGTCGCCGGCTCCAGTCGCGGCGCCACCGCGAACTCGGCGGCCAGGCGCGCCGCCGGTTCGGGGCCGTAGCCCAGGGCCGCGAGATGACGGGCAATCAGGCCCTGTGGCAGCAGCAGCGGCGCCAGCAGGGCGCGGTTGGCGTCCTGGGTTTTGAGCGACGGCAGCGCGCGGCTGACGGCGGTGTAGTCGGACAATCGCAGCGCGTCGAGCCGGGCGGTCAGCGCTTCCTCGCGTTCCAGCAACTGTTGCTCGGAGCCGCCCTCGATCAGGAAATGCCGGCTGTCGAAGTTGCTGCCCAGCAGCGCGCGCACCCGCTGCTCTTCGGCGATCAGGGCCGGCGGCGAGGACTGCAGCTGGCGCAGGTCGTCGACTGGCTTCAGGCGCAGCAGTCCGGGGACTGCGAGGGCGACCAGCAGCAGCCAGAACCACCAGGGCGCGCGCCTTGGCCGCAGCAAGCCAGCGAGGCGCAGCCAGCGTTCCCCGCCACCCATCGCCGCCGGCCGCGCCAGGGTCGGGAAGGCGAGCCAGACGGTCGCGGCGGCCACACTCAGGCCGCTGGCGGAGAACACCGCCATCTGCCGCAGCACCGGCAGCGGTGCGGTGGCAAAGGCGGCGTAGCCCAGCACCGCGGTGCCCAGGCCGAGCAGCAGGCTGGGACCGATGTGGGCGGGCGCGTCGGCCGGGCGCCAATGGCGGGGATCGCGAAACTGATCGCAGAGGAAGTGGATCGCGTAGTCCACCGCCACGCCGATCAGGCTGGTGCCGAAAACCAGGGTGAGGAAGTGCAGGCTGCCGAACAGCGCCTGCACCAGGCACAGCGCGGCGACGATGCCTAGCCCGACCGACAGCAGGCCCAGCAGTGCCGGGCGCAGGCTGCGGAACACCGCCAGCATCAGCAGCGCGCAGGCCAGCAGGTCACCGCCGCCCAGCCAGACCATTTCGGCGCGTGCCCGGGCCGAGGCGGCCACCGCATGCGGGGCGACACCGCTGACCAGAACCTCGGCGCCAGCGGTCTCGGCGGCGGCGCGTGCCGCCTTCAGGGCCGCCGCCAAGGGTTGCTGGATCGCCTGCGAAAACGGGCTGTCGCGGGTCTCGGCGAGCACCAGCAGCCAGACCTTGGCGCCGTCGTGGATAGCCAGTACGCCACCTTCCAGAGTCGCGCGGCCTGGCACCGGCAGCGCCGTGCGCAGCTGATGATCGAACAGCCCCAGGGGATCGTCGACCACGGCGGTCAGCCGGGCGAAGCCGGCCGGCGAGTAGAGCGCGCGCAGGGCCTCGTCGCGCAGGGCCTCGGCGGCGCCGGCGGCGAGCCTGGCGCGATCCGCCGCCGAGATCAGGCCGAAGCGCGCCGCCTGCTCGACGGCGGAGGGACGCAGAGCGCCGGCGTCGGGCTCGAACTGCACGCTGTCGAAGGCCGGCGAGGCCTGGAGGCTGGCGGCGAGCCCGGCGGCGGCGGCGCGCGCCTGCGCATAGTCCTCGGCGCCGACCAGGAACAGCAGGCGCCGTGCGAAGGCATCGCTGATGCGGTGGCTGGCGCGCTCGGCGCCGGGGTCGCGCTCCTGCGCCGGCAGCATCGCCAGCAGGTTGCTGTCCAGCTTGAGATTCGGCGCGGTGTGCAGGCCGAAGTACGCCAGCAGCAGCGCCATCGCCGCCAGCCAGAGGCGAAAGCGCGCGGGCTGACTCATGGAAAGCGCGCGAGCGCTTCCGGCGGCAGCGCCTGGAGCGCCTGCAGCTGTTCGAGTTCGATCTCGGTGCGGTCGCCACGACCGTCGGTGATGACCACCCGCTCCAGCTGCCGGCTGCCGTCCAGCCTGGCTTCGGTGAGCGCACCGGCCAGCGCCGCGTGGCGCGGTTTCAGGCCGATGCTCCAGCGGCTGCCGCTACGCTCGCCGTACAGCAGAAAATCGCGTTCCAGCGACTCCAGGTCGAGCGCGAACAGCGCTGCGAACAGCCGCGAGACGGCGGCAAGGCCAGGTTGGGCGTCTGCGCCCAGGCGCTGTTCGCTACCGCCCTCGCGGGCGATCAGGCTGTTGCCGGCCAGCACATATTCGGCGCTCAGCGGCTGCCGCACCCGCCAGATCACACCGCGACCGCGGGCATAGACGAAGTCGCCGCTGGAGCGCAGCGGCTGCGGCAGCTCGGCGAGAAATTTCTTCTGCACGAAGCTGCCGGTCAGCGCCGCGCCCTGGGCGCTGGCGCGGGTTTCGGCCGAGACCAGGGCCTCGATCTCGGCGGCGCGCCGCGGCGTGGCGAACAGCTCCGCCCTGGCCGCCGGCAGTACCAGCAGCAGCGCCAGCAGCAGCGCCGCTCTCACTTCGCCACTCCCAGCTTTTCCAGCAGGATTCGCGGCGAGGCCAGCAGCAGCTCGCCAGTATTCATATCGACCGCGGCCTGCACGCTATGCCCCTTGGTGACCCGCGCACCATTGTCGGCATCGGTGATCAGATAGCCGATCTTCAGCCGGTGCTCCCATTCGATGAACCAGGCGCTGACCCGCAGCCGCTGCTTGAAACGAGCCGCCTGGACGTAACGGGCCTGGTAGTCGATCAAGGGCCAGATATAGCCGGAGGCCATCATGTGGTCGTAGTTGTAGCCGATGGTTTCCAGCAGCGCGCAGCGGGCCAGCTCGAAATAGCGGGCGTAGTTGCCATGCCAGACGATGCCGGCGGGATCGAGGTCGTGAAACGGCACTTCGACGATCACCTCGGCGCGGCGGCCCGTGGCGTTCATGGCGGCAAGCCGCGCAGCCGGCGCGTCAGTAGCCAGGGCAGACGCGGCAGCATCGCCACAAACAGCCGTGCATGCATCCAGGAAATCCTCAGGTTGTCGCGCCAGAGATCGAAATGCGAGACGCCGTCGCTGGGATAACTCACCTGGGTCGGTAGGTTGACCACCGGCACGCCGGCCCAGAACAAGCGCACCAGAATCTCGGTGTCGAAGTCCATGCGCCGGCCGGCGCGCATGGTCCGCCAGGCCGCCAGGGCCGGCGCCAGCGGGTAGAGGCGAAAGCCGCACATGGAATCGCTGATGGCCAGCGACAGCGTGTTGACCCAGACCCAGAAATGGGTGACGTAGCGGCCGTACAGACGGTTGCGCGGCACGCTGGCGTCGTAGACCGCGACGCCGGCGATGACCGCGTCCGGCCGCCGCCGGCTTTGTTCGAGGAAGCGCGGGATGTCTTCGATGCGGTGCTGGCCGTCGGCATCCAGCTGAATGGCGTAGTCATAGCCAGCGTCCGCGGCGGCGGCGAAACCGGCCATGGTGGCGACACCCTTGCCGCCGTTCTCGGGCAGCCGCAGCACCCGCAGCCAGTCCGATTCGCTGGCCTCCAGACGATCCAGCAGCGGCGCGCAGCCAGGGCCGGAGCCGTCGTCAACCAGAAAGCAGGTTAGCTCCAGGTTCAGCGCCCGCAGCCGCGCCAGCACCTCGGGCAGCGCCTGCTCATGGCGGTAGAAGGGGATGACCACGCAGGTGCGCATGCGCTGCTAGGGCGTAAACAGCACGCGGCCCTGCGAGCAGACTCTCTCGGCGCGGGTGTAGCGAAAGCCCAGGGCGCCGGGAGTCCAGTGCAGGTCCAGATCGACCTCGGCACCGGGGCCGATGACGTGCATGAACTTGATCCCGGCCAGCGCCGAAAAGCGGCCGGATACCGGCAGGCGCGCGCTGGCCAGCCGCACTGCCCAGTCGACCTGGGTAACGCCAGGGAGTATCGGGCTGCCGGGGAAATGCCCCTCGAACTGCATCAGCGTCGATGGCACCCGCAGCCGCAGCCGCACCGCCGCCTCGCCATCGGCGCTCTCGGCAAGGACTAATGGCTGGCTGCCCATGCCGCCTCAGGCGGCGGCGGGCGAGGGGGCCGCGACGTCTGCGTTGACCAGCTGGTAGACCGCATTCACCACGTCGTTGACGCTGCGCACATGCTTGAACTCCTCGGCGTTGATCTTCTTGCCGGTGATTTCCTTCAGACGCAGAACCAAGTCGATGGCGTCGATGCTGTCGATGTCCAGATCCTGGTAGAGCTGAGCATCGCGATGGATCTTCTCCGGGGCGATCTCGAACAGCTCGATCAGCACCTCTTTCAAGGTCTGGTAAATCTCGTCGTGGCTACGCATGGAATCCCTAGGATGGTTTTTATGGTGGCAATTGTAGATTCTGGGCCGCCGGAGCCCTAGGGTGTGTTGACAATAAATACATCGCTGCGGCGGAAGGCGGTTTTGGGGCAGTGCAAGGAAGCAAGAGTGCGCAATAGCGGGTCTATTGAAACTCTTGCTGACGCGGCAATGCCCCAAAACCGTCCCGCCCCGAAGGGTTGCTGGCCAAAATTGCGTCATGCGGCGTTGCCCGCCTAGCGAAGGCAACAAGCCTTCGCGTCGGCCGGCGCCTTGCCTGACGCAATTTTGACCGGCAACGCAGCGACGTATTTATTGTCAACACACCCTGATCCGGTCGGTAAAAAAGTCCTGGAAGTACCGGCTCAGGCGACGCGCGGCCAGCGCCGGCGGCAGGTTCGCGGGGATCACCTCGCTGGCCTGAAACGACGGCTCCACGGTGATTTTCCAATGCGCGCGCCGTGGCGGAATGTTCCACCACTTCTCCGCCTTGGTCAGTGTGCTCGGCTGGCAGATGATCGAAACCGGCAGAATCTCGCAGCCGGCCGCCAGCGCCACCTGCGCCGCGCCGCGCCGCATCTCCAACGGCTGACCGGGCCGGCTGCGGGTGCCTTCCGGGAACACCAGCAAGGCCCGGCCGGCCTTCAGCACCCGGGCGCAATTGGCGACCAGCGCCTCGCCCTCGTCATTGGGGATATAGCCCGCCCAGACCACCGGCCAGCGCAGAAAGGGATTGCGCCAGAGCGCTTTTTTGACGATGCAGTCCACCTCCGGCAGAAACGACACCAAGAGCACCACGTCGATCAGGCTGGGGTGGTTGGCGATGATCAGCCGGCCGCCCGGCGGGACCGGCGCGAGCAGGCGCTCGCGGCCATGCAGCTCGTAGCTCACCAGGCCGGTGTGGCGCATCAGGCCGACAAACAGGCGGAAGGCGTGGTGCAGGGTCAGCCGGGCGCGGCGGCGCAGTTGTGGCTCGCTCCAGCTGACCAGGCGCAGCAGCGGAAACCAGGTGAAGCCGAGAACCACCGCGCCCACCCCGAAGCTGGTGAAGGCAAACGCGGTGGCGTGCAGACGCCAGTGCCGGTTCAGCCGCTGCTTCCAGCTCAGCCGCGCGGTCACGGCCGGACCCGGTAGCTGCCTTCGACTTCCAGCAGCAGTTCGCTGCGGCAGATGTCGCCCAGCAACACCGACAGCGGGGTATCGGGATGGCGCTCGCTGCACAGGGCCATGGCCGCCGCGGCGTGCTCGGGGTCGCGCACATAAAGGCGGAGCGACTCGGCGCGCAGCCGGCCGGGCTCCGCGTCCAGCCGGCGCTCGGCCTCGCCGAGCAGGCTGTCGATATTGGCCAGGGCCTCCTGCATCTGCGCCGGAACATCGCCGACATGGCGGGTTTCATGGCCGACCACGCTGGCGGTGCCGGAGATCAACAGCTCCGCGCCGTCGGCCCAGTCGACCAGGGTGGCGCGCGAGAAGCTGGGGCTTTTCGGCCCGTACTGGCGCGGATAGGCGTAGGCGCTGGTCTGGCGGGGATTCTCGATCTGCCGCCCGGGCGCGCGCGCCGCCAGAAAATAGAGGACCAGCCCGCCCTCGGCGGTGCCGATCGCGGTCGCGGCCGGCAGCTGCTGTTCGAAGCCGGGCTTGAGCGCCAGCGCATTGTGGCGGCCCAGGGAAAACTGCCGGTAGCGCTCCTCGTCGCCCTCGCCACGGGTGATTTCCGCCAGGTAGTTCCAGGTGCGCAGCCAGTGCGGATAGCCGCGCGAGCGCAGCAGATGCTCGATGCGGCCGTAGGCATGAAAGGTGGCGCGGGCCAGCCCCAGCCGCTGCAACTCGGGCTCCGCGACTTGCAGCTGGCCAAACAGCACCGCGCCGTTCTCGGCGTAGCCCAGGCCCTCGGACCAGCCGTGTTGCACCGGCGTCGGGCTGAGCCAGTTATCCTCGGCGGGGCCAGTGAGCACCGGCAGTGGCACCTGCACCAGCCTGGGGTCATCGCCTCTGGTCGGCGCCGTCCCGTGGCACACCCTGGCTAGTAGGAATTGATCCTCGACGGCGTGGTGACAGACACGGAAAGGGCGCGCTGGGGTGGTGGAAAGCTGGGGCATTCGCAGTCGGATGTGCGAAACTGAAAGGCATATCAGGCCACATTCTAACGTCGCCATGTCGCCCACACCCCCCGCTTCTTCCGCAGCGCAAATCGCACCGCTGCCGGTGCTCAAGACCTACTTCAGCGACGAGCCCGGGCGGCGGCAGACGGTGAAGACCCTGTTCGATGCCTCGGCGCGGCATTACGACTGGATCACCGCGATGATGAGCTTCGGCTCCGGGCGCTGGTATCGCCGCGACGCGCTGCGCCGTCATGGCCTGAGCACCGGCACCAAGCTGCTTGATGTCGGCGCCGGCACCGGGGTGATCTCGCTGATCGCGCAGGAGGTGGTCGGCGCCCAGGGCGAGGTGATTGCCGCCGATCCCAGCGAAGGCATGCTGGCGGTGGCGCGGGACTCCGGCGTACGCCAGACCGTCACCGCCGGCGCCGAAGACTTGCCGTTTGAAGCCAACCGCTTCGACATGCTCACCATGGGCTATGCCTTGCGCCATGTCTCCGACCTGGTGCTGGCCTTCCGCGAATACCACCGGGTGCTGCGGCCGGGCGGCAAGGTCTTGCTCTTGGAGATCACCCGGCCGGCGCGACGCGGTTTTGCCTACTGGCTGCTGCGCGCCTATCTGCGGGGCGTGGTCCCGGCCGTCACCCGCCTGTTCCGGCGCTCCGCCGATGCCGAGCAGCTGATGCGCTACTACTGGGACACCATCGACCAGTGCGTGCCGCCCGAGACCATCCTGGAGGCGCTGCGTCAGGCCGGCTTCCAGAACCCGAGCCGGCATGTGGCGATGGGCATCTTCAGCGAATATTCCGCCACCAAGTAAACAAACAAATAATCGGCCCGCTGTATTTGGGGAACCGGGGAACCATGTCTAGCCTTTCCACCACCGAACTCGAATTGGCCGAGCTGCTGATCGGCGCCCTTAATCTGGAGGGTCGCGATGCCGCGGCCACCGATCCCGAAGCGCCGCTGTTTGGCGATCACGAGCGTGGCTGGGGCCTGGACTCGATCGACGCGCTGGAGATCGCCCTAGCGATCCAGCAGCGCTATGGCGTGGAGCTGCGCTCGGAGGACGAGGCGACCAAGCGCGCCTTCGCCAGCGTGCGCGGCCTCGCCGCGCATGTGGCCTCACTCCGCAAGGGCTGATGCCGCTGCCGCCAGCCCGCGTCCTGTTGCCGGCGACGCTGAGCGTCGGCTACCCACTGCTCTCGCATCTCGCCACCAGCCTCGGCTCGCCGGGCTTGCAGTGGCTGGCGCTGATGGCCATCGTGGGCGTTCCACTCAGTGGCGGTCTTCTGCGGGGCAGCGCGCCTGCCTGGGCCTGGCTGGGCGGACTGGCGCTGTTGCTCTGGCTGCTGGTGCACTCCGGCGGGGGGCAGTACGGCCTGTTCCTGCCACCCCTGGTGCTGCCCGGTGCGATGGCGGCGGGCTTTGGCTTGAGCCTGCGCGCCGGACGTACGCCGCTGATCACCCTGGTGGCCGAAACCCGCGGGCCGCTGCCGCAGTATCTGCGCAGCTACACACGTAGGCTCACCTGGTTCTGGACCGGCTTCACCGCCAGTCTGGCCCTGGTCGCCCTGCTGCTCTGCCTGTCTGGGCAACTACAGCTGTGGTCCTGGTTCGCCAATGTGTTCAGCTATGTGCTGATCGGCCTGGTGCTGGTGGTCGAATACCTGCTGCGCCGACACTGGTTCCCGGCCTATGCGCATCCGGGCTTTGTCGCCTATCTGCGGATGATCGTCCGTGGTCCGCCCAGGGCGTCGCGGTGAAGCCGATGCTGCCGCTGATCCACGACTACCGGCCGCAGGCGCCGCTGCTCTGGCTGGAGGGCGCGCCGGTGAGCCAGGCCGCGTTTCTGGCTGCGGCCCGGCAGCTGGCCTCGGAGTTGCCGGATGCCGCCCGGGAGGTGCTGCCGCTGGCCGCCAACCGTGCCGGCTTCCTGCTTGCCTTCGCCGCCGCCTTGCTGCGCAACAAGCCCTGCCTGCTGCCGCCCGCCGGCCATCCGGCGGCACTCGCCAGCCTGCGTGCGGCGCACCCGTCGGCGATGGTGCTCAGCGACCAGCCGGCGCAATGCACCGCGCCGGGGGATCACTGTCTGCGTCTCGCCTTCGATCTGCCCGACTGGACCGGCCCGGTGCCGGAATTGCCGGCGACCCAGCTGGCGGCCATCGCCTACACCAGTGGCAGCACCGGCGCGCCGCAGCCCAATGCCAAGACCTGGGCGATGCTGATCGCCACTGCCCGCCTGGCGATGGACCGCTTCGGGCAGGGCTTGCACATCGCCGCCACGGTGCCGGCCCAGCACATGTATGGCCTGGAAACCACCGTGATGATGGCGCTCGCCGGCGGCGGTATCGCCGATGCCGGTCAGCCGTTCTTTCCCCAGGACGTGCGCGCGACACTGGCGGCGCTGCCGGCGCCGCGCATGCTGGTGACTACGCCAGTGCACCTGCGGGCCTTGGTCGCGGCGGCACCGGCGCTGCCTGAGCTGAAGCTGCTGCTGTCTGCCACCGCACCGCTGCCGCTCGCCTTGGCGCAGGACGCCGAGGCGCGGTTCAACGCGCCGTTGTTCGAGATCTACGGCTGTACCGAGGCAGGCAGTATCGCCACCCGCCGTCCGGTCGCCGACCCGCGCTGGCGGCTGTACCCGGAACTGAAGCTGGAGACCCTGGCTGCCGGCAGCTTTCTACATGCCGACTACCTGCCCGATCCGGTGCCACTGGCCGACGAGGTCGAATGCCTGGATGGCGAACACTTCCGCCTGCTGGGGCGTAGCGCCGAGCTGATCAAGGTGGCCGGCAAGCGCATCGCCTTGGCGGAACTGACCCAGACCCTGCTCGGTATCGCCGGCGTCGAAGACGGCGTGGTGCTGCTGCCCGAGGCGGACGAGGCCACGGTAGTGAACCAGCGTCCGGCCGCGCTGGTGGTGGCGCCCGGACTCAGCGAGGCGCAGCTCTTGGCGGCGCTGGCGGCGCGGCTAGACCCGGTGTTCCTGCCGCGTCCATTGAAGAAGGTGGCAGCGCTGCCGCGCAATGCGGTTGGCAAGCTGCCGAGAGCGGCCTTGCTGGAACTGCTCCATGGCTGAGACCCGCATCTTGGTGTCCGCCGATCATCCCAGCTTGCCTGGCCACTTCCCCGGCGAGCCGCTGGTGCCGGGCGTGGTGCTGCTGGACTGGGCCTGGCAGGCCTGCCGTGCGGAGTTGCCATCGGGTGCTCGACTGTTGGGTCTGCTCACCGCCAAGTTCCTTTCCCCGGTGCGACCTGGGGACCAATTGCGGATCGTGGTCAGCGCCGGTCCTGGCCAGAGCGACTTCAGCCTGTGGGTTGGTGAAACGCCTGCTGCACAGGGCCGCTTCAGTCATGGCTAAGACCAGCTGGCAGCAGCAGCGCGAGCGCGGCAGCGCGCTGGGCATCGGCATCCTGTTCGCCACCGCGCGCTTTCTCGGGCGCCGGGCCGCGCGCTTCGTATTGGCGTTCGTGACGTTCTACTTCCTGCTCACTGCCGGCGCCGCGCGGCGCGCTAGCCGCCAGTATCTGCGCCGCGCCCTGGGCCGCGCGCCAGGTTGGCGCGATCTCTGGCAGCATTTCTGGTGTTTTTCCGGCTGCGCGCTCGACCGGGTGTTCCTGCTTGCCGGCGGCAAGGAGATCGAGGTGCAGATCGAACTGGCCGACGAGGTGCTGGCGATCGGCCGGCGCGGCGGCGCGCTGCTGATGGTCAGCCACTTCGGCAGCTTTGAGGCGATGCGCACTTCCGGCATCCGCCAGGCGGAGGTGCCGCTGGCGATCCTGATGGACCGTGCCCACGGTGCCCGCATCACCCAGGCACTGGAGCGGGTGGCGCCGGATTTTTCCGCCCAGGTGATCGACGCCGACCAGCCTGGGCCCAGCTTAGTGCTGAAGCTGCGGGAGACGCTCGCGGCCGGCAAGCTGGTGGGCATGATGGTCGACCGCGCTCGCGCTGGCGAGGCGACCGAGAGCGTCGATTTTCTCGGCGCGCCGGCGCGCTTCCCGCTCGGCCCCTGGCAGCTCGCCGTGGCATTGCGCTGCCCGGTGATCCTCGGCTACGCAGTGCCCTGCGGTGGCCGGAAATACCTGGCGCGTTTCGAGCTGTTCAGCGCCGGGCTCGAAGCCGCCCGCGGACAGCGCGGCGAACTGGCCCGCGAGGCGATGCAGCGCTATGCGGAGTGGTTGGCCCGGCAGGCGCGGAGCGCCCCCTACAATTGGTTCAACTTCTACGATTTCTGGGCGGAATGAACACTCCGATGCCGCCACTGGCGGTGCTCAACTACAGCCTCACCACCGCGCTGGGAGCCGGCCGCGCGGCACAGGTCGAGGCGCTGCGCGCCGGCCGCGGCGGGCTCGCGCCGCAGTGCGGGCTGGAGGCCTGGGTCGGCGAGGTCGCCGGCCTGGATCGCCCCCTGCCCACGCAATGGCGGAGCTGGGACTGCCGCAACAACCGCCTGATCGAACTGAGCCTGCAGCAGGATGGCCTGATGGACGCTGTCTCCAGGCTGCGCGCGCGCTATGGCGCCGCGCGCATTGGCGTCTTCATCGGGACTTCCACCGCCGGCGTGCAGCAGACCGAGCGCGCCTATCTGCTCCGTGATCGCAACACTGACCACCTGCCCGATTGGTTCAACTACCAGACCTCGCAGAACGCCTATTCGGTGGCCGACTACGTGCGTCTGCGACTGGGTCTGGAGGGCGTCGTGCTGGCCATCTCCACCGCCTGCTCCTCCTCCGCCAAGGTTTTTGCCTCGGCGCGTCGGGCGCTGGCCGCGGGCCTCTGCGATGCGGCGGTGGTGGGCGGTGCCGACTCGCTCTGCCTGACCACGCTCTATGGCTTCAATGCCCTGCAACTGGTGTCGCCGGAGCCCTGCCGGCCGGCCGATGCCGGCCGCCGTGGCATCTCCATCGGCGAGGCCGCCGGCTTCGCGCTGCTGGTGCCGGCGCCGGCCGAAGCGGAGCTGGGTCTGCTGGGTTATGGCGAGTCCTCGGACGCGCACCACATGTCGGCGCCCGAGCCCGAAGGCCGCGGTGCCGCCGCGGCGATGCAGGCGGCGCTGCACCGGGCCGGTCTCGCCGCCGAGTCGGTGGACTACATCCACCTGCACGGCACTGCGACTCCGGCCAATGATCTCGCCGAGGATCACGCCGTGTTCCGGCTGTTTGGCGCCGCGGTGCCGGCCAGCTCGACCAAGGGCTACTTCGGACACACCCTGGGTGCCGCCGGCATGGTTGGCGCCGCGGTGGCCCTGCTCGCGATCGAACAGGGCTTTGCGCCGGGCAGCCTCAACACCCAGGTGGTCGACCCGGCGCTGCAAGGCCGGATTCTGCTCGAAGGCCGCGAGCTCAAGCTGCGGCAGGTGCTCAGCAATGCCTTCGGGTTCGGCGGCAACAATTGCAGCCTGCTGTTCGGGAGGCTGCCGTGAAGCTCGATCTGCTTGCCGTCGGCCTGAGCATGCCGGGGCTCGCCGGCTGGGTGGCGTCGCAGGCGGTGCTGCGCGGCGAGCAGGCGCATGCGCTGGCCGAGCTGCCACCATCGGCGATGACGCTGCTGCCGGCGAACGAGCGCCGCCGGGCGCCGCCCACCGTGCGCCTGGCGTTTGCCGCGGCGGAAGACGCCGTCGACAACGGCGGCCTGCAGCCGGCGGACTGGGCCACGGTGTTCGTCACTTCCGAGGCCGACACGCCGATCATCCATCGCATCTGCCATGCCCTGGCGGAGCCGGCGCGGCTGGTATCGCCAACCGACTTTCACAACTGCGTGCACAACGCCGCCGCCGGCTACTGGAGCATCGCTGCCGGCTGCCGGCTGCCTTCGAGCAGCCTCTCCGCCTGGGACTTCAGCTTTACCGCCGGACTGCTGGAAGCCGGAGCCCTGGCCTTGGTCGAGGAGCTACCGGTGCTGCTGGTCGCCTACGACCTGCCGCCACCGGTGCCGCTCTACGCCAGCCGCAAGATCGCCCAGCCGGCGGCGCTGGCTCTGGCGCTGCGGGCACCGGGCAGCGGACCGGCGCTGGCGCGGCTGCACTTGCAGCGCGGCGGCGCCGACGATGCCGAAAGTCGCTGCGCCGATGTGAGCCTGGAGGCTTTGCGGCTGAGCAACCCGGCGGCGCGCGCGCTGCCCTTGCTGGTGGCTCTGGCGCAAGGTCGGGGCAGCGTGGTGCTGCCGGCGGCGGGCGGCACGCTGCGGGTGGAGTTGTCATGAGCGATCTGCTGGATCGCGCCGGCATCGCCGCGCTGATCCCGCATGCCGGGACGATGTGCCTGCTCGACGCGGTGGAGCATTGGGACGTGGCGTCGATCCGCTGCCGCAGTGGGAGTCATCGCGATCCCGGAAACCCCCTGCGCGGCGCCGACCGGTTAAGCGCCCTGAGCCTGGTCGAATACGGCGCCCAGGCCAGCGCCGTGCACGGCGGGCTGATTGGCGGCGCGCGGCCGGGGCGGCTGGTCAGCGTGCGCAAGCTGGAGCTTGCCTGCGAGACCATTGATGCGCTGGAGTCGGCGCTGACCATCACTGCCCGAAGGCTGCTGGTCAATGCCGAGGGCATGCTCTACGACTTTGAAGTGCATGCCGCTGCCCGGCGGCTGGCGCAGGGCCGGATTGCGGTGATGCTGGTCTGAGCCGGCGGGTGGTGCGCCGGCCGACTCAGGCCAGCCCCGGTTTGCGCGCCACCATCAGAACCTCGGTCACTTCCGGAGTGCGGCCTTGCAGGCCCAGGCGCCGGAGCAGGCCGAAGTCCGGCAGTGACCACCAGGGAGTCGAGGCCTCGGTCTGTTGCGGGTCGACCACGAAGCCGATGGAGCGCACCAGGGCCAGATACTGGTCGGCGGACTTCTGCACGCCCTCCGGGTGTCGGAACAAGAGGCGCACGCTCCAGGTATGGATGAAGGCGGCGCAGGATTCGCTGAGTAGCAGCGCCCCGCCGGGAGCCAGCACCCGATACAGCTCCCGCAGGGCGGCTTCCTGGTGGGCGACATGGTGGATCAGTTGGTGGCAGAAGATCAGGTCCACCGAACTGTCGGGGAGGTTGAGCCGGGTGACCGAGCTTTGCAACACCGAGACCTGGCCGCCACCGTGGGCGGCGGCTTGCCGGGCCTTCTCGACCTGGGCCGCGTCGATGTCGATCCCCAGCAGACTCCGCGGCTGGAAGTGCTGCATCAGCAGCGGCAGGGCAACGCCCTGACCGCAGCCGACATCCAGCATCTTCTCGACGCCGGCGACGCCCTCGCCACCCAGTCGTCGCAAGTCGGCGACGGCCAGCTCCAGTACATACTTCCGCCAGATGTTGGTGCTGAGAAACCATTTGCCGAACGCGGTTTCTGGAACCCAGTCGCGTGTCGATGGCAAAGTCGTTGGGCCTGGCGCGGAGTTCATGGCGAACACGGTGTCGGATTCAGGGCAGCAGAGTATCTAAAACCCACAGTGAATTCCTTGCGTATTTCCCTGGCTCGACGCGGGCCATTGTCCCGGCCCTGGTTGCAGTGGTTGGAGCCGCTGCCGCTGGCGAGCTTTCTGGTGTACATGCGCTTGCTGTCACCGAAGACGCCCCAGGAATGGCTGACCCCCTATCTGCTCTGCTCGTTGCTGGCACTGACGGTGACCGTCGCCGGCTGGTACCTGCGGCAGCCCTTGAATCGGATTTATCTGGCGATCGGCGCCTATTTTCTTAGTGGCCTGCTAGCCCTGGCGCTCGGCTGGCAGACATTGAACACGCTGTACGGCCGGCTGGAGGCGACCGCGATGCTGGCCTGGGTGCTGGCGCTCGGCGTGGTCAGTACCTGCGCCTTGCCGGCCGGCTATATCGGCGTTGTCGGAGCGCCGCCACGGGCTTCGCGTCGGGCTTCGCTATGGCTCTTGGCCGCGAGTGGTCTGGCCCTGTTGTTCTCGGCCTGTGCCGGCAGAAACCCGCTGCTGTCGGCCTTCATTCCCTTTCTGTTCCTGTTCGTCGCGCAAGGGCGGCTGCGCGCGCGCCTCGTCAGCGGTCTGCCTTAAGGCTTGATTAGTCCTGATCGGCAAGCGTCTGCTTGCTGTGAAAGAGGCGGTATTGCAGCGCGGCGCCGACGGTGAAGTTGCTATTGCGGCGGAACAGCGGGCTCTCTGAGTTGGCGGCTGCGGTAGTGAGGAACAGCTGGCCGCCCAGGAACAGGCTCAGATCCGGGCTGAAGCGGTGACGCAGGCCGAGGCTGAGCGCCGATTGCTGATAGCCATCGCGGGCCTGGTAAGCCGGCCGGTCGGGACGGACATCGGCCGGCCGCACCTCGTAGAAGCGCCGGTTCAGGCCATCCTGGCCAAAGCGCGCCCAGACGCCGGCCAGCAGTTGCAGATCGGGGCGCAGAAATCCGTTTCGCCGGTAGCTCAACTCCGGTTGCAGGGCGAGGCCCTGATAGCCGCGATCATCACCGCTGACCGCGAACACCGCGCGCGCCTGCGCCAGCAGGCGCAGCTTGCTGGCGCCGTCTTCGTATAGCCGATAGCCGATGGTCGGGCCGGCTTCCAGCAGATAGCCGAGATCGGGCATGCCCTCGCGTTCGGCGTTGTCGCGCGAGCGCACCGGGAAGGCGCCGCCCAGCCCGAGGCTGAACTCCAGGCGCTCGCCGAGCGAAAACCGGCCACGCAGACCGGCTTGGTCGGCGCGCAGTCGCTGGCCGCGGTAATAGGCGTAGGGCAGAGCCAGGCCGTTCCAGTGATTGCTGGCCGCCGCCGGATAGTCCGGCGAGTAGAGCCCGCCGGCCAGCAGGCCCGCGTCCCACAGGGGCTCGCCGCCCGATGCCGGCGCGGCCCTAAGGCTGGTCGCCACCAACAGCAATAGCAGTGCAAGAACTCGGTTTGGTTTCATGTGAAAGCTTGGCAGAACGAATTTGTGTAGAGACCTCAACCGCCTTCATACCCCAGCCGCGCCAGCAAGCCGTCGAGCTCGTCCAGGGAGTGAAAGGCCACCCGCAGCTCACCCTGCCCAGCCTTGTCGGCCTTGAGTTCGACGGCAAAGCCCAGCAGGTCGGAGAGCTCGCGCTCCAGCCGGCGCCAGTCGGCGGGCTTGGCGGGGCGCGCCGGCTGGCCGCGCCGGCTGCGGGCGACACGGCGCTCCAGGGTGCGCACGGTCAGTCCGCGGCCGATCACTTCGCCGGCCCAGCGCTTCTGCGCATCGGCGGCCAGGCCCGCCAGCACCTTGGCGTGGCCTAGCGAGAGATGGCCCTCGTCGACCAGGGTCTGCACCGCCGGGTCGAGATTGAGCAGGCGCAGCACATTGGTGACGTAGACCCGCGACTTGCCGATGCGCTGGGCGATTTCCTCGTGGGTCAGCGTGTGTAGTTCGCCCAGCCGGCGCAGGCCGGCGGCGGCCTCCATCGGCGTCAGCGATTCGCGCTGCAGGTTTTCGATCAGGCCGAGGACATAGGCCTCGTCCTCGCTTAAGTCGTCGCGCAGCAGCGCCGGCACCTCGTGTAGCCCGGCCTGTTGCGCCGCGCGCCAGCGGCGTTCGCCGGCGAGGATTTCGTAGCCCCAGACCCGGGTGCGCAGCACCAGCGGCTGGACGATGCCGCTCTCGCGGATGCTCTCGGCCAGCTCCGCCAGCGCGCCCGCGTCGAAGCTCCGGCGCGCCTGCTGGCTGCCGGGGCGGATCAGGTCGATGGGCACCGCGCGCACCGTCTGCGCGGGCCTGGCTGGGGGTATGGGAGCGGACATGAGGTGAAAACCGGGCATGCCATAATCGCACACCACTTACACACGACAGACCAGACTCTAGCCGTGGAAGCCGAATACCGCTCCATCCTCAAGGCCGTTGGCGAAGACCCGACTCGCGAAGGCCTGCTCAACACGCCGCAGCGAGCCTCGAAGGCGATGCTGTTCCTCACCCAGGGCTATCGCCAGAGCCTGGAGGAACTGATCAACGGCGCGCTGTTCGCCACCACCAACAACGAGATGGTGATCGTCAAGGACATCGAGTTGTACTCGATGTGCGAGCACCATCTGCTGCCGTTCTTCGGCCGCGCCCATATCGGCTACATCCCCAACGGCAAGGTGCTGGGGCTGTCGAAGATCCCGCGCATCGTCGATATGTTCGCGCGCCGCCTGCAGATCCAGGAGCAGCTCACCAAGCAGATCGGCGACTGCATCCTCGAAGTCACCGACGCCAAGGGCGTGGCGGTTGTCATCGAAGCGAGACACATGTGCGCGATGATGCGCGGTGTCGAGAAGCAGAACTCCTCGATGACCACCTCGATGATGGAAGGCCGCTTCCGCGACGATTCGCGTACCCGCCAGGAATTCCTGACGCTGATCAAGAGTTAGCGCGGCGCCGGCGCGGCATCGGGTTTGCCTATACTTTCAGCGTCCGAACGGCCGGCAGAGCCGTACCGGGACGCACCGCGTCAGACGCCCGAGGAAGCCATGACCACCCTAGTTCAACCCCCGCTCGCCGCGAGCCGATTCGGTACCCCGCAACAGATCGAGGTGCTGGTGGCGATGGAGCCGACCGTCGCCCTGGAGATGGAGCGGCACCTGGAGCGCCGCAAGCTCTGGTTCCCCAACGATCTGATGCCGGCCGATGCCGGCCTGGGCGAAGCTGACGACCGCATGCTCAGCGAGCTGCGCGCCCGCGCCCGTGGCCTGCCCGACGGCGTGCGCGTCGCCGTGGCACTCAATCTGCTCACCGAGGAAGGTCTGCCGCATTTCCACCGGCTGATCGCCGTGCACATGAGCAACGAGTCGGTGTGGCGCGCCTGGAACAACATCTGGACCGCGGAGGAAGACCGCCACGGCTGCGCCATGCGCGACTACGTGCGCGACGCGCGGCTGTTCAACATGGGCGCGCTAGAACGCCTGCAGTACCAGTACATCGCCGCCGGCTTCGATCCGGACTGGGAGCAGGATCCCTATCGCCTGCTCGCCTACACCTCGCTGCAGGAGAAGGCGACCCAGATCAGCCACGCCAACACCGGCCGCCTCGCCGGCGAGCACGAGCCGATGCTGCAGCGGGTGCTGGCGCATCTGGCCGGTGACGAGTCGCGTCACTACCAGTTCTACCGCGCCTGCTTCGCCGAGATCCTCAAGCTTGATCCCAACCGTGCGCTCAGCTCGCTGCTGAAGGTGACGCTGGCCTTCGCCATGCCCGGCCACAACATCGCGGGCTTCAAGGAGCTCTCCGACGTGGTGCAGCGCTACGACATCTTCGGCCCGCGCCAGTACCAGAAGATCGTCGAGGAACTGCTGGAGCACTGGGGCATCGCCGGGATGAGCGGCCTGAATGGCGAGGGCGCCGAGGCGCAGGCCAAGCTGATGAAGGTGCCGGCCCGCTTGGCGCGCATCGCCGACTACCAAGAAGCCAAGCTGGGTGCCAAGAGCTACCGCTTCGAGTTCATCGACGACCGCGAGCTGGCGTTCGCTTAAGCCGCTTGCGCGTGGCCGCCGCCGGCAACGATGATGCGGTCATGAGCCTACGAATCCTTGTCACCGGTGCCGGGTCCGGCCTCGGCCGCGCCATCGCCCTCCACTATGCCGCCTCGGGCGCGCGCGTGGCCTGCACCGACCGCGACGCCGCCAGCGTCGCCGAGACGCTCGCGCACGTCGAGAAGGAAGGCGGCTCCGGCCTTGCCTTCGCGCTCGACGTCACCCGCGAGGAAGACTTCATCGCCGCCCGCGAGCGGGTGCAGCGCGAATGGGGTGGGCTGGACCTGCTGGTGAACAATGCCGGTGTCGCCACCGCCGGCAGCATCGAGGAAGCGCCGCTCAGCGACTGGGACTGGGTGCTCAACATCAATCTCCTGGGCGTGGTGCGCGGCTGCAAGACTTTCGCGCCCTTGTTCAAGGCCCAGAAGTCCGGCTACGTGGTGAACATCGCGAGCTTCGCCGGCATCGCCAATCCGCCGGCGATGGCCTCCTACAACGTCGCCAAGGCCGGGGTGATCTCGCTATCGGAAACCCTGCTGCACGAGCTGGCGCCATTTGGCATCGGCGTCTCGGTGGTCTGCCCGGCGTTTTTCCCCACCAATCTGATGAACGCCGCGCGAGTCACTCAGCCCGGCACGGTGGCGATGGTGCACAAGTTCATGAAGAAGTCCGGCGTCACCGCCGCCGATGTTGCCGCGCAGATCGCCAGCGCGGTGGAAAAGCGTCAGTTCCTGGTGCTCACCCACAAGGACACCCGCGTGCAGGCCCTGGTCAAGCGCGCCTCGCCGCAGACCTTCTTCCGCCTGATGCAGAAGACCACGGCCAAGTGGGGCAAGAAGTAGCCCTGGAGCCGGTTGCTCAGGCGGCGCGGAAGCGCAGGCAGTCGCGGCCAGCGGCCTTGGCCTCGTAGAGCGCGACATCGGCCGCGGCCACCAGCGTCGAGGGCGAGCGCTCGAGAAACTGCTGGGTGGTGGTCGCGCCGATGCTGATCGACACCTGTGCCCCGGTTGGCGAGGCCGGGTGCGGCAGCGCCGCGCGGCGCAGGGTTTCCTGCAAGTGCTGGGCGAAATTTGTGGCGCCGGTGCTGTCAGTGGCCGGCAGCAGTACGACGAATTCCTCGCCGCCATAGCGCGCCAGCAGATCCTCGGGGCGGCGCATGGCTGCGCTCAGGCGGCTGGCCACCGCCCGCAAGCAGGCGTCGCCGGCCGGGTGGCCGAGGGCATCGTTGTAGGCTTTGAAGTGGTCGATGTCGATCAGCAGCAAGGCCAGCGAGGAGCCGGCGCGGGCGGCGCGCCGCCACTCGTCGGCCAGGCGGGCCTCGAAGGCGCGGCGGTTGGCGATGCCGGTGAGCGCGTCATTGAGGCTCAAGCGCCGCAGGTGCTCTTCCAGCGCCTTGCGCTCGCTGATGTTGCGCGCCACCGCTACCAGAAAATCCTCGCCGCTGACCCGCACCCGCATGACGTTGATCTCGGTGGGCACCGGTGTGCCGTCGGCGTGCACCAGCTCGCCTTCCAGCCGCAGCGATTCGTTGAGATTGGCGCTGCGCAGGCGGTCCAGCAGGCGTCCGGCGACGCGATCGAACAGCGGATGGTTGCTGAGCTGGCTGCCGAGCAGCTCTTGCTTGCTGAAGCCCAGCGCGCGCTCGGTGGCGAGATTGGCCTCGACGATCTCGCCGTGGCGGCCGAGCGCGAAGAACAGGTCTTCGCTCTCGTCGATCAGCCGGTAGATCAGCTCCGGTCGCGCGCGTTCGCGGCGCAGATTGCTTTCCAGCGCGCGGCGGTTGACCGCGCCGAGGATGGCGCGGCGCAAGCTCTCGGCGTTGGCCATGTGCTTGGGCAGCACCTCGTCGGCGCCGCACTGACGGGCGCGGGCGGCGACGTCGGGGCTTTCATTGGCGGTCAGCAGCACCACGGGCAGATCCTGCCCCTGGCTGCGCAGCTGCACCAGGAACTCCACGCCGCTCATGTCCGGCAACGCGTACTCCACCAGCACGCAGGTGGTATCCGGCTCGATCAGCTTCAGCGCCTCGGCGCCGGTCTCGGCCTCGCGCAGGGCGCAGTCGTCTTCCAGCAACTGGCGGCTGGCCTGCCGCTCGCTCAGGTTGGGATCGACGAGGAGGATTTTCATGCGGGCTCGGCACGCGACCGGCCAAGCAAAAAATACTACCCGGGCCGGTGGCGGCGAATTCTACTGTGCCGCTGGCAAAATACTCCTCAGGATTCGGGCGCGGCCTCCGACTTCCCGACCGGCGGCTCAGATGCTTTGGGCAGGTGCAGCAGCTCCTCGGCCAGCGCCTTCGACAGCTGGTAGCGGATCTTCGCCGTTGGCGAGTACAGCGAGAACTGCGGCTCGCTGCCGGCGACGATGAACTCGCGCTGCTCGCCGCCCTTCAGCGTAAAGCGCAGCTGCGGGCCCACGGGCGCTTCACCGCCGGCCTCGTTCCACATCGCGCTGGCGGCTTTCCAGCCCTCCGCCAGCTTGGTCAGGGCGGCCGGAGTCGCCTCGGCGGAAGCCGGCTCGGCCTTCCAGCTGCCGTCCTCGCCCTTGCTCAGGCTTAAGCCCGGTAGCGCGATGCCGACCAGCTCCTCGTCGGCGGCGAACAGCTCCTTGGCGATGAGGTCCTGATAGTCGCGATCAAAGGCGGCGCTGACCGGATCGTCGATCAGCATCACCTTGTCGCCCAGCTTCACGTAGCGACGCGATTCGATCGGATCGGTGGCGCCGAACTCGATGCGCTGGTCGTTGAGCGTCAGCACCCGCTCGGGCGGGTCCAGGCCCAGTTGCTTGAGGTCCAGGCCCTCGGGGCTGAGGGTTTCCTTTACCTCGGCGGTGGCGAGATTGCCGAAGTTGAGTACCTCGAAGCGGTCGGCGCGTGCCGCGACCGGCGCGGTCAGCCGCCACTGGCCGCCTTGCTTCACCAGCTTGATCTCGGGCGCGTCCGGCCATTGCACGCTGGCGCTGGAGAGACCCTCGGCGGCGATGGTGGTGAGCGCCGGCTTGGCGGCGTCTTTCTGCTTCTGCGCGTACCAGGCGCCGCCGGCGAGGGCGGCGACCAGCACGGCGAGCGTCAGGTTGAGCGTATTGCGGTTCATCGTTTTCTCCATGTGCTCCAGGGCGGGGCCCCAGCCCCGCCCGTTCGCCCGGCAGGGACTGCCACTGGCAGTCCCTGAAATCCCGGGCTCACTAGCGGCGGCGACGCGACAGCCAGCGGCCGATGCCCACGGCCAGCAACGCCAGCGGCAGCAGCAACAGGAAGCCGAACTGGATCAGCAGCGCCGCCAGCGGCGAGAGATTCAGCGACTGGTCGCGCGCCGGAGGAATGGTGATATCCAACTGGTCGTCGCGGCTGGCCAGCCAGCGCGCCAGATTGAGGCCCAGCTTGGAGTTGCCGAGCTGGCCGATGAAGGCATTGCTGAGAAAGTCGGAATCGCCGATCAGCGCGACGCGCTGTGGCTTCTCCGGCACCTTGGCATCCGCGGCGGCATCCGCCGGCTTCTCACCCGCGACGCTGCGGTTGAGCAGCAGGCCCAGGGTCAGCGGACCCTGGACATCGCCCTGGTCGGCATCGAAGCCAACCTCGCCCGACAGCGGGCCGGTCTCCAGCCAGGCGTCCGGCGAGGATTGCAGGAAGGGCTGCGATTTGAAGGCCGGGTCCGGCTTCGCCGCCGGGTCGGTGCTGATCGAGCGCATCAGCGGGAAGGCGGTATTCTCGCGCAGCTCGCCGGTGACCGGCGTGCGCGGATAGCTGGCGGTGAGGAACATGCTCGGGTCGCCGCCCAGGGCCGCGAACTCGGGGAAGATCGCGGTGCCCTTGTCGAAGCGCACGCCCAGCAACTGCGCCAGTGCCGGCGGCGGCGGCGGGCTGTCGGGGTCGGAGAGCCAGAGCAGGTTGCCACCACGTTTGACGTAGTCGACCAGGATCTGGGTCTCGCCTTCGGTGAGCGCCACCTGCGGACCGGCGACCACCAGGGCCGCGGCGTTGTCCGGCACCCTTGGGCTGGTGGCGAGGTTGAGCGGCTGGGTCTTGAGGCCGTTGTCGTGCAGGGCCTGCACGAACTGGCCGTAGCCGGAGGCGCCCGGCTCGGCGGCGTCGTGCTCGCCGTGACCCTGGAGGAACACCAGCCAGCGCTCTTCGGCAAAGCTCAGGCGCTGCAGCGCCGGCGTCACCGCCGACTCGTTCATCTCGCCGGCGCGCACCGTCTCGCGGCGGCCCTGGTATTCGATCACCAGGTCGCCGACGTTGCTGATGTTGTATTCGCGGACCTTGGCCGGGTTCTTGATCGGGTCGATGTACTCGACCGCGAGATCCGGCTTGGCCTTGATGTAGCGGCCGAAGAACTGCTCGATCTCGGCGCGGCTCTCGGCGCCGCTGGTGGCGAAGGCCAGCACCTTCACCGGCTCCTTCATGTTGTCGAGCTGCTTGATCGAGGCCGCGGTTAGGGTGTTGCGCTGGTTGGCGGTCCAGTCGAACTCCAGCTTGTACTGGTTGGACAGCCAGCCGGCGAGGCCGATGACGGCGAGCATCAGCAGGGCCGAAACCGCCTGCTGGATGCGGAGGTTGGTCTTTTTCATGTTCGGTTTCGGATTAGTTGCGTTCGAGGTCCAGGCGCTGCACCGACAGCCACAGGAACAGGACGATGAACAGCGTGTAGTAGGCGAGATCGGCGGTGCTGAACACGCCGCGCCGCAGTTTTTCGAAATGGCCGATCAGCGAGAGCTGGCGGAACAGCTCGGAGAAGGTATTGCCGTTGTAGGCCATCGCCTCCAGCAGCCAGACCACCAGCAAGAGGCCAAAGCCGCCGACCGCGGCGATCACCGGCTCGCGGGTGAGCGTGGACATGAACAGCCCCGCCGCGCCGAAGGCCAGCATCAGCAGGAACACGCCCAGGAGACCGGCGGCGATGCGGCCGAGATCGAGGTCGGTGCCACCGAGTAGGGACAGCGGCATCGCCGCCATCAGCGCCAGCGCCGCCAGGAAGAACACGCAGAGGCCCAGGTACTTGCCGAGCACGATCTCGGTGATCGAGGCCGGCGCGCTGGTCAGCAGGGTGAGGCTGCCGGACTTCTTGTCCTCGGCGAACAGCCGCATGGTCAACAGCGGGATGATCAGCAGCAGCAAAATTGAGGAAAAACCGTACAGCGAGCCGCCGATGTAGTCGGCGACACCGGCCTGCTCGTTGAGCATGCCCGGCTCCGCCGCGATCTGCGCCAGGGTGAGGAAGAACACCATGCCGAGGATGAACTGCAGCACCGCCAGCACCGTCCAGGCCAGCGGCGATACAAAGATGCGGCGCGCCTCGTGGCGCGCGATGGCAAACACCGGGCTCATGCGGCTTTCCTCAATTCAGTGGCCTCGCCCGAGGTGAGCGAGACGAAGATTTCTTCCAGGCTGCGGGTCTGGCGGCGCAGTTCCAGCAGGCCCCAGCCGTTGGCGACGCTGCGCTCCACCAGCGCCTCGCGCGGGTCGAAGCTGGGGTCGCTCTCGATGCGGTAGCGGCCTTCGCCGAGCGCGCTGATCGCCGACACGCCCGGCAGTTCCAGATGCTCGGGCGGGCGGCTGAACTGCACGTAGTAGCTGGGTACCGCCTCGCTGGCGAGCTTGGCCAGCGACTCGTGGAACACCACGCGGCCGCGGTTGACGATCATCACCCGCGAGCACACCGCCTGAATCTCCGGGAGGATGTGGCTGGACAGGATCACGCTGTGCTCCTTGGCCAGCGTCGCGATCAGGCTGCGGATCTCGCGGATCTGGATCGGGTCCAGACCCACGGTCGGCTCGTCGAGGATGATCACCGGCGGCCGGTGGATGATCGCCTGGGCGAGACCCACGCGCTGCTGGTAGCCCTTCGAGAGATTGCCGATCAGCCGGCGGCTGACCTCGGTGAGCCCGCAGGCCTGCTTGGCGCGTTGCAGTGCCGCGGCGCGGTCCTTCCTGGCGACGCCGTGCAGGGCGGCGGCGAATTCCAGGTATTCGTCGACGGTCAGCTCCGGGTGCACCGGCGGCTGCTCGGGCAGATAGCCGATCGCGCGCTTGGCCCCCTTGGGGTCGGCGGCGAGGTCGATGCCATTGATCTTCACCGTGCCGCCGGTGGGCGCCAGATTGCCGGTGAGCATCTTCATGGTGGTGGATTTGCCGGCGCCGTTGGGGCCGAGCAGGCCGAGGATCTCGCCGCGCCTTAGCGTCAGGTCGATGCTCTCGACGGCCACGTTTGGGCCGTAGCGGCGGGTCAGCCCGCGCGCCTCGATGAGGATGTCGTGCTCCATGTCTTCTCTAGGTTTTTTAGGAGTGGGTTGCTGCGGATGCTGCGGGTGTCTCGCGCGCTCCGACCGGGGCGATGCGGCGCGAGTTCCCGCGGCCGGCGCGGATTTTTTAATGTTTGGCCGCCCGGCTCAAGCGGGCGGCCATCCTGACTCAAGTTGGCCTTCAGGCATAGGGATCAACACTGCCGGGCGGCCGCCGACGGTAGCGCTGATAGCCCCACCAGTATTGCCTGGGCGCAGCGCGGATCACCGCTTCCACGCCGGCATTGAGCGCGGCCGGACCTTGCCGAGTGTCGCTGATTGCGACCGGGGCCGGCTGTAGGCGGATGCGGAAACCGAGCAGCGGCCGGCGCTCGGCCAGGCAGAACCAGACCGGCGCGCCGGTCCGCGCCGCCAGCTTGGTCACCAGCTCCATGGTGTGCGCCGGGTGGCCGAACAAGGGCGCGTAGACGCCGCTGCCCTCGGGCGGGTCGTGGTCGGGCAGGATGCCGACCATCTCGCCGCGCCGGAGCGCCGAGAGCACCTGCTTCACGCCGGCCGGACTGGTCGGAGCCAGTTGCGCACCCAGGCGCGAGCGGCCTTCCAGGATCAGCGCCTCCATCACGCCCTTCTGCGGCTTGTAGACCGAGGTCATCGGGCCCTGCGCGGCGCAGAACATGCCGGCCAGCTCCCAGGCGCCCCAGTGCGGGCAGAGCAGGATCAGCCCGCGCCCCTGCGCGCGCAGCGCCGCCAGCTGCGCGGCGGCCTCGGGCGACCGCAGCCAGCGGCGTAGACGCCACTCCGGGCCAAACCAGATCGCCGGGGCTTCCAGCGTCGCCATCATCGAATGCGCCAGACTGGCGGCGACAATACCCAGCCGCCGCGCCCTGCCCAGCTCCGGTAGGCAGTAGCGCAGCTGTTGCCTGCTGACTCGCCGCAAGCGGTTGGGCAGCAGCAGCAACAACAGGCTCGGCAGGGCCGCGAGGGCGTGCGTCAGCGGCAGGGGCAGGTAGCCCAGCCCGCGCAAGAGGCCGCGCAGCGCGGCTTTCTTCCGTTCACTCATCCAGACATTCTAAAAGCCGTGATGGCTAGGAGTGCCGGAGATGATCGGTCTGCTGCAAAGGGTGAGTTGCGCCAGCGTGCGCGTCGAAGGCGAGGTGGTGGCGCGCATCGACCGGGGGCTGCTGGTGCTGGTGGGCGTCGCCCGCGAGGATGATGAAACCCAGGCCCGGCGCCTGGCGCAGCGCCTGCTCGATTACCGGCTGTTCGCCGACGACGCCGGCAAGATGAATCTGAGTGTGCTCGACATCGGCGGCGGCCTGATCTTGGTGCCGCAGTTCACTCTGGCTGCCGATACCCGCAGCGGCAGCCGTGCCAGTTTCACCAGCGCTGCAGCGCCCGAGCGCGCGCGCGGTCTGTTCGAGCGCCTGCTGGCCGAGTGTCGCGAGCGGCTGCCGGCCACCCAGTCCGGCGTGTTTGGCGCCGACATGAAAGTCGCCCTGGTCAATGACGGGCCGGTCAGCTTCCTGCTCAGCTGAACGGCCCCAGCCCCAAAGCTGATACCAAAGTCATATTGCTGCATTGCGCAAAAACTCATACTGTCGGCATCGGAGCACCTGGCCGGGCATGAACATTGCCCTAATGAATGTAGTGGCAGGGTGGGTAGGCAGTAATCGCGACGGGGAAGGTCGAACAATGAATAAGAAAGTTCTGGTCACGGCTTTGGCCGCGATGCTCGGTCTTGGCGCCGCTCAGGCGCAGGAAACCACCGAACAGGTTCTAGGCGCTGACGGCAACCGCCCGCATCTGTTCATCACCGGCTCTTATACCAAGCCCGACAGCGATCGCGGCACCGAGGACCGCGGCACCGGCCTGCAGGCGGGCTTTGGCTACCCTCTATCTGACACGGGACGCTGGTGGCTGGAAGGCCGCTTCGACTACAGCACGCTGGAGACGGGTGCCGGTCGTGGCACCGATTTCTACCAGTCGGTACTCGGTGCCGACCTGCAGTACGCCTTCGGCAACCGCGAGCAACTGACGCCCTTCGTCCTGGCTGGCTTGGGCTATGCCTACAACGACGTGGTTCCGGACTCCGAAGACAGTGGTTCCTTCGAGGCCGAGGCCGGCGTCGGTCTGGTCGCCCGCATCGGCAACCTGCGCTGGCTGCGTGGCCGCGGCGACGCGCGAGTGGTGCACGACAGCTTCCAGGACGGCTATCTCGACTACCGTCTGCACCTGGGTCTGGAAATCGCGCTCGGCCCCGAAAAGCAGACCGTGAAGGAAGTGCCGGTCACGGTCGAGAAGGTGGTGGTCCGCGAGGTATTGGTGCCGGCGCTGGATAGCGACAGCGACGGCATTCCCGACGAGTTCGACCGCTGCCCCGGCACGCTGAAAGGTGCCAAGGTCGATGGTCGCGGTTGCGTGGTGGAAAGCCAGACGCTCATCGTGCTGCGCGATGTCAGCTTCGACTTTGACTCCGCGCGCCTGCAGCTCAATGGCCAGCGCTTGCTCGATGACGTGGTGAAGTTCCTGTCTTCGCAGAGCGAATTGAAGGCCGAGATCGTCGGCCACACCGACAGCATCGGCCCCGAGGCTTACAACCTCAAACTGTCGGCGGCGCGCGCGGCTTCGGCGCTGAACTATCTGGTTGGCAAGGGCATCGCCGCCGAGCGGCTCAGCTCCAAGGGCCTGGGCGAAGCTAGCCCGGTGGCCAGCAACGAGACGCCGGAAGGTCGCGAGACCAACCGCCGCGTCGAGTTCAACATCATCGCGCCGCCGCAACCCGCGGCCAGCGAAGCCCCCGCCGCTGCCGAGCCGACACCTGTTGCGCCCTGAGGCACCGTCATTTTCCGCCCGCGCAGGACGCGCCGTTTCCAGTTCTCAAGGACCGAAACCATGATTCCCAAGCTCTCTTTCCACGGCAGCCACTGGCTACTGGCCTTGGCCCTTTGTGGCAGCGTCGGCCTTTCCGCCTGCAACCGCGCGCAGGACTCCGACGTCGGTGGCCCGCCGACTTCCATCCCCGACGGCGATGGCGACGGCGTACTGGACTCGGTGGACAACTGCCCGACGACCCCCAATACCGACCAGCTCAACTCCGACGGCGATGCCCAGGGCAATGCCTGCGATAGCGACGACGACAACGATGGCGTGCCGGATGGCGGCGACAACTGTCCCGTGGTGGCGAATCCGAACCAGCTCGACACCGACGGCGATGGTCAGGGCGATGCCTGCGACAGCGATGACGACGGCGACGGCGTGCCGGATAGTGGCGACAACTGCCCCGTCGTGGCCAACCCCGACCAGCTCGATACCGACGGCGATGGTCAGGGCAATGCCTGCGACAACGATGACGACGGCGACGGCGTGCCCGACGACGACGGCAACGGCGGCGGTGACAACTGCCCGACCGTGCCCAATCCCGACCAGACCGACTCTGACGGCGACGGGACCGGTGATGCCTGCGAAACCGACGACGACAACGACGGCGTGCCGGATGTCGACGACAACTGCCCGACGGTCGCCAATCCCGACCAGCTCGACAGCGATGGCGACGGTGTGGGCGACGCCTGCGAGGTGCCGACCACCGGGCCCTTGGCCAGTTGCACGCAGTTTGCTCCGAACACTTCCGTGGCGACCGGCGAAACCGGTGGCTTGCTGTGCTTGGTGGGTCAGCTAACCACCCCGGCGGTCGAACTCTGCGCGGTCGAACAGCCGGCCTTCGGCGCCGACAGCCTGACCCAGACCTTCACCACCATGCAGTACGCGGTCGCCCTACTGGAGCCGGTCAACAGCGCCCTGCTCAACCTGCTCGGTTCGATCTCTTACAAGGTGAAATTGCCAGCGGCGGTGCCGGCCGGCAACTTCGCGGGCTTTGTCATCGAGCAGCCGCCGGCCACCGCCGACATCAGCCTGTTGCGCACTCTGACGGTCACTACCTTCCTGGCCAATGCCCAGCAGGAACAGTTCACCGCCGATGCCACCAACCTCGACCTGCTGGGCCTCTCGGGCCTGCTTGGCGAGTCGGGCCTGAACCTGCTCGGCGGCGCCAATACCAAGCCTTACGACGAGGTGCGGCTGAGCATCAGCTCCACCTTGTTGTCGGTGGATCTGATCGACACCGTGCGCGTCTACGAGACCTGCACCCAGGCCGAGACTGCCGCGCCCTAACGAGTCGCGCTCGCTCTGGAACCCGCGATGCGCTTTAATCGAGCATCGCGGGTTTTCTTTTGGCGGACTGCGCATGCAAAGGGACCAGAAGTCGAATGTCCGGGTACTCGCCGAGGCGCGCATGGAAATGCGCCTGTCGCCGCAGGACAAGGCGCTGATCAACCAGGCCGCCAGCCTCAAGGGCAGCAACGCCACCGCCTTCGTGCTGGCCTCGGCGCTCGCCGAGGCGCGGCGCCTTCTGGGCGAGAACGCCGAACTACAGCTGTCCGCCGCCGACCTGGCGCTGCTGCGGGCGGATACCGGTAGCCCGGCGCTGACCAGCCCGGCCTTGCTGGACGCCCTGCAAAGGCACCGCGGCCTGGACTCGGCGCTGGCCAGCCTGTTCCAGCGCCTGGACCCGGCGCGCCACGAGCTGAACAGCTTTGACTGCGGCGACGAGCGCCAGAACGAGTTCCTGCTACGCCAGGCGCTGACCCAGGAGCGCTTCGACCTGGCGCGGGTCTATGTGCTGACCGATGCCCTGGTGCCCAGCCGGGTGCTGGGCTACTACACCCTGAGCGCGATCAGCATCGGCGGCGGCACCAGCCATGCGGCGCCGCTGCCGGCCCTGCGGCTCAGCCGGCTGGCGCTGGACCGCAGCCTGCAGGGGCGCAGCCTCGGCGCCCTGCTGCTCGCCGACGCGATACTGCGCTCCGCGGCGGCGGCCGACATCATGCCGGTTTACGCCCTGCTGGCCGCGCCGCGCGACGAGCAGGAGGAGGCCTGGTTCGAGGGCCACGGCTTCCGCCGTTTTCAGGATCAGCCCGCGGCGCTGTTCCTGCCGCTCGCCAGCCTGGCCTGAGCGCCGCGATCAGACCGCGGCGGGCGTGGCTTTCAGGGGGCCGCGGCATGCCGCGTGCTAGCATCGATCCATACCCGAATCCCCCATCATCATGACCACCGCCACCCTCGCGCCGGCCACGGCCGCGCGCATGCCCAAGAGCATCCCCTACATCGTCGCCAACGAGTTTGCCGAGCGCTTCTGCTACTACGGCATCAACGCGATTCTGGTGCAGTACATGATCCAGTTCCTGCACTTTGGCGACGCCAAGGCAGCGACCTGGCAGGCACTGTTCAAGGCCGGCGCCTACTTCTTCCCGCTGCTCGGCGCGATGGTGTCGGACATCTTCCTCGCCAAGTTCCGCACCATCATCAGCTTCTCGATGGTCTATGTGACCGGCTGCTTCACCATCGCCTTCGGCGGCGGCGGCGAAGCCAGCATGGTGGTCGGCATGTTCCTGGTCGCCTTCGGCACCGGCGGCATCAAGCCCTGCGTGTCCACCAATGTCGGCGACCAGTTCACCAGCGCCAATGCGCACCTGATCGAACGCGCCTTCAGCTATTTCTACCTGGCGATCAACGCCGGCTCCTCGATCTCGATCTACTTCTGCCCGGTGTTGCTGGCTAATCCCGACTACGGCCCCAAGTTCGCCTTCGGCATGCCGGGCGTGATGATGGCGTTCGCCACGCTGGTGTTCTGGCTGGGGCGCCGGAAGTTCGCGGTGGTGCCGGCGGCGATGAGCAAGCCCGGCCTGGCGCTGCCGGCCTTCCTGCTGGTGTTCTTCGCGGTGCTGGCCTTCACCGGCTTCGTGTTCATGGTCAGCGGCAACAACATCCTGCTCGCCACCACGACCCTGATCGGTACCTTGTCGGCCGTCGCGGCGCTATTCCTCAAGACCGGCCTGCGCGACCGCCTGCCGCCGGAGCTACGCCACTGGCTGGAGCGCTCGCTCACCGGCGAGGGTTTGAGGATCGTCGGCAAGCTGGCGGTGCTGTATCTGTTCGTCGCCTTCTTCTGGTCGCTGTGGGAGCAGAGCAACGGCAACAGCTGGACCATCCAGGCGCAGTCGGCGCTGATGGACAAGCACCTGTTCGGTTTTTTGGCCGGCGTGCCCGGCTTTGAATCGCTGGCCACCTACGAGATGCTGCCGGCCCAGGTGCAGGTGGTGAACGGCATCTTCATCCTGATCCTGGTGCCGATCTTCACCTTCGGCATCTATCCGCTGATGGGCAGGTTCTTCACCGTCACCCCGCTGCGCAAGATCGGCATGGGCATGTTCGTCACCGCCAGTTCCTTCCTGCTGGTCGCCTATGTCGAGCAGGTGATCCAGGACGGTCAGCGCATCAGCATGTGGTGGCAGATCAGCGCCTACGCGGTGCTCACCGCCTCCGAGGTGCTGGTGTCGATCACCGCGCTGGAATACAGCTACAAGCAGGCGCCGCTGTACATGAAGAGCTTCATCATGAGCCTGTTCCTGCTTTCCACCAGCGTCGGCAACGCCTTCACCGCCGCGGTCAACACCCTCATGGTCAAGCCGCTGACGGTGGCGAGTGTCGAGGTCGGCGAGCAGACCTGGGTGACGCTGGAAGGCGCCAGCGAATTCGTCACCGGCCAGAAGATCGACTTCGACGGCGGCGACTCCGGCGTGCAGCTCGTCACCGCCGAGGGCAAGAGCCAGCCGCTGGCCGGCACCTTCCTGGTCGGCGAGGTCGATGCCGTTGGCGGCCGCCTGCGCCTGCTCGACAAGGTCCAGCGCCAGCCGCTGGCCAGCAGCGGCAGCTTCGACGCCGGCCAGGTCCAGGTCTCGACCTACTCCCTGGTCGGCCCGATGTACTTCCTGTTCTTCGCGGCGCTGATGGCGGCGGTGGCGCTGCTGTTCGTGTTCTACGCCATGTGGTTCAAGGAGACGACCTTCGTGCGTGAGGACGAGCAGCCGGCCACGGCCTGATCGCGCGCCTGGAGCCCAAGGGCCGCCTCGCGCGGCCCTTGGGGTTTCTGGGCCTGGCACGCGGCACGGTAAAATGCCGCCCATGCAAGAAACCCTCGTCGAATTCCCCAGCCGCAAGTCGGCCCCGCCGGCCGAGAAGGCACGGCTGGAGTCCAACAAGCTGGCCAAGCGTCTGCGCCGCAATGTCGGCCAGGCGATCATGGACTACCGGATGATCGGCGAGGGCGACCGGGTGATGGTCTGCCTGTCCGGCGGCAAGGACAGCTACACCATGCTCGACATCCTCCTGCAGCTGCAGGCCAAGGCACCGGTGCGCTTCGAGCTGCACGCGGTCAACCTCGACCAGAAGCAGCCGGACTTTCCCGAGCACATCCTGCCGGAGTACCTCAAGGCCAAGGGCGTGCCGTACACGATCCTGGAGCAGGACACCTATTCGGTGGTGAAGCGCAACATCCCGGAAGGCAAGACCATGTGCTCCCTGTGCTCGCGGCTCCGGCGCGGCGCGCTCTACACCTTTGCCAAGCAGCAGGGCTTTACCCGCATCGCGCTGGGGCATCACCGCGACGACATCGTCTCCACCTTCTTCCTCAACCTGTTCTTCGGCGGCAAGCTCGCCGGCATGCCGCCCAAGCTGCTCTCGGACGACGGCGCCAACGTGGTGATCCGGCCGCTGGCCTATTGCCGCGAGGACGACATCGCCGCCTATGCCGCCGAGCGCGCCTTCCCGATCATCCCCTGCAACCTCTGCGGCTCGCAGGAGCAGCTGCAACGCAAGCAGGTGCGCCGGATGATGGCCGAGTGGGAGCGCGAGTGGCCGGGGCGGGTCGAGACCATCTTCCGCGCCATGTGCAATGTCGCGCCCAGCCAGCTGGCCGACCGCGAGCTGTTCGACTTCGCCAGTCTCGGCGGTGCCGCCCAGGCTGAGCCGGCCGGCAGCTGGCTGGTCGGCGAGGCCGGCGAGACGCCGGTCGCCAGCGCCGCCTGATTCGCCGGCCACGGCCCCGTCGGCGGCGGCGCTGACGCACAATGCCAGGCCAGTCCGCCGCCTACCCCGCATGAGCCTGCCGCCACTCCGCGCCGTCGCCCCCGCCCTGCTGCTGGGGCTGGGACTGTGGCCGGCCTGGGGCCTGGCGCAGGAGTCCTCGGCGCTGCCGCCGGCGGATGCCGCCGCCGGCCAACTGGCCGCCACCGCCGCCGAAGACAGTGCCACGCCGGCAGCACCCGCCGGTCCGGCCAGCGTCGATCCGCCGCGCGCGGCGCCGGTGGAGCGGGTGACGGTGGACTTCCACATCGAGGGCCTGGAAGAGCCGGAGCTGACCAACGCCTACAACTGGCTGGGCTATGTCGCCGAAGACCAGCGCGAAGGTCTGGTGCCCAACCGCCTCAAAACCCTGCACGACGAGGCCGAGAAGAGCATCAGCAAATCGCTGCAGCCCTATGGCTATTACCAGCCGCGGATCAGCAAACGCCTGGAGGGCGGGCCGAAGGACTACTACGCCTATTACCGCGTCGAGCACGGCCCCGTGGTGCGCTGGCTCAAGGCCAAGATCACGCTGACCGGACCGGGTGCCGAGGCTCTGCAGGAGCGGGCGCAGGTGTTGGGGCCACTCAAGGGCTCGCGCCTGCTGCACTCCGAATACGAGGACAGCAAGGACCGGCTGCTGGCCCTGGCCCACGGCGAGGGCTATCTGGACGCCAGCTTCAGCCAGTCCGAACTGCGCATCGACCCCGAGCAGGGCAGCGCGCAGGCGCTGCTGGTGCTGGAAACCGGGCCGCAGTGGCAGTTCGGTGAGGTGCTGATCGAGGGCGACAGCCGTATCGACGAGGATGTGATCCGCCGCTATCTGCGTTTCGCACCCGGCGAGCCGTATTCGCAGCAGAAGCTGCTCGACACCCAGTTTGCGCTCACCGATCTCGACTACTTCGCCAAGGTCGAGGTCGGCGGCCTGCGCGATCAGGCCAGCGAGGGGCGCATCCCGGTGCAGGTGCGCCTTGAGCATTCCAAGTCGCGGCGCGACGACTTCGGCCTGGGCTATGGCACCGATACCGGCGCCCGCGCATCGGTAGGCACCGAGTTCCGCCGCCTCAACCAGCGCGGCCACAAGCTGCGGGTGACGGTGCGTGCCTCGCAGAAGCTCTCCGGCGCCAACGGCGAGTACCGGGTGCCGGTCGGCAACGAGCCGGGCGAGTACGTTGGCCTCTCCGGCGATGCCGGCGAGGAGAACCTGAGCTACGGCGTCGAGCGCAAATACAGTCTGGCCGCCAGCCTCAACCGCCTCGATGGCGACTGGGATCGCCGCTACTACCTCAAGTTCCAGCGCTCGCTGTTCGATTTCACCGAAGGCGAGGACAGCGCGGTGTCGGTGCTGGCACCCGGCCTCACCCTGTCGCGGCAATGGCTGGACGACCCCGCCTACGCCCGCTACGGCTTCAGCTTCTGGGCCGACAGCCACGGCGGCCAGAAGGGCCTGGTCTCCGACGCCAGCTTTCTGCAGGGCCGGGTGCGCCTGAAGGGCGCGCTGCCGCTGTGGCGCCAGGGCCGCCTGCTGGCGCGGGTGGAGATCGGCGCCACCGCCGCCGCAGAGTTCAACAAGCTGCCGCCGGACGAGCGCTTCTTCGCTGGCGGCGACCAGTCGGTGCGTGGCTACAGCTACCAGGCGATCGGCGCCTCGCGCGACGACAACGGCGGCGTCATCGGCGGCCGCTATCTCAACGTGTTCAGCATCGAGGCCGAGCGGGCGATCAAGGGCGCTTTTGGCCTGGCGCTGTTCGGCGATGCCGGCGGCGTCGGTGATTCGCCGGCGCCGGAGCTGCACTACGGCCTTGGCCTCGGCCTGCGCTATCGCGCGCCGTTCGGCAGCGTCACCGTCGATCTCGCGCACCCGCTTGATCCAAACGAGCCGGTGGTGCGCCTGCATCTGGGCGTGCGGGTGGGCCTATGAAAGTCCTGCGCCTGCTCCTCAACCTGCTGCTGGTGAGCCTCTCCGGCAGTCTGGTGCTGGCGGTGGTCGGCCTGGTCTATCTGGGCGTGGCCGGCGCGCCGCTGGCGGCGGACCTGGCGCAGCGCCTGCTGCCGGCCGGCCAGCTACAGATCGCCAAGGCCAGCGGCGGCCTGTTCGGGCCACTGCATCTGGAAGGCCTGGTGTTCGAGAACGCCGCCGCGCGCGTGGAGCTGGACCGTCTCGATCTCGACTGGCGCCCCTCGCGCCTGCGCCTGCGCCAGCTGCGCATCACCCAGCTCGACGCCGGCCATCTGCGTCTGACCCTCAAGCCGACGCCTGCGACGCCGCCGCAGCCCCTGCTCACCCAGCTGCCGCTGCGCCTGCGGGTGGACGACGCGCGGCTGGCGCAGTTCGAGCTGTTCCATAGCGAAGACCCGCCCGGCAGCGAGCCGCTGGCGATCAGCGCCATCGAGGCGCGCCTGGTCTGGCGCAAGGACCACATCCGCATCGAGCGTCTGGCCGCCCGCCATGCGCTCAGCGGCCCGCTGCTGGCCATTGGTGAGCTGGTGCTGGAGCCCGAGGCGCTGCGCTTCGAGCCGCTGCAGCTCAGCGGTCCCGGCCTGGTGGTGGTGCAGGGGCGGCTGGGGCTGATGGGCAGCGAGACTCATCTCGGCCTGGGCGCGTGCAATCTGCGCTGGCCGCTCACCGGGACAGCGCAGGTGGAGATCCCGCAGCTGCGCCTGGGCCTGCACGGCCTGCTGACCGAGACGGTACAGGCGCGCATCGACCTCCAGGGCCGGCTGCGCGCGGCGCTGCCGGCCGGCAGCGAGGCGACCGCGGTGGAAGTGGGTCTGGACGCGGTCGCCAGTCTCGGTGCCGAGGCGCTGCAACTCGAACACCTGCGGCTCGGCGGCCCTGACGACCACGGCGGCCTGACTGCCCAGGGCCGCGTGCAATGGGCGCCGGCGCTGGCGGTGGAAGCCGAGGCCAGGCTGGAGCAGCTCGACCCCGGCCTGCTGTTCCCGGATTTCCCCGGCCAGCTCAACGGCCTGATCGCCGCCCACACCGTCGGCGACCTGGCGCGCCCGCAGGTGCAGTTCAGCGGCCGGCTCGCCGACTCCCAGCTGCGTGGCTATCCGCTGGCGCTGGAACTGCGCGGCAGCGCCGAGGCCCACCAGGGTGAAACCCGGCTGGCGCTGGATAGCCTCGATCTGCGCAGCGGCAGCGCCCGCCTGCAATTGCAGGGCCGGCTGCTGCCGCTGCTCGACGCCAAGGCCGAGCTCGCCGCCAGCGATCTGCGCAGCCTGCTGCCGGAGCTGAGCGGCGCGCTGCAACTCAAGGCGCAGGCGCAGGGCGCGCCGTCCAACCCGGCGCTGCGCGCCCAAGGCAGCGCGCAAAACCTGCGCTACCAGGGCCAGCAGCTGGCGCGCCTGGATCTGAACATCGACTACGACCCCAAGCGTCCATCCAAGGCGGCGCTGAGCGCCGAGGGTCTGGTCAGTGGCGACACCCAGATGCAGCGCCTGAGCCTGAACCTCGACGGCCGCGCCGAGCAGCACCACATCGCCCTCAGCGCGCAGCTGTCGGCGCCCAAGAGCAGCCTGGAACTCGGCGCCGACGGCGGCCTGGATCTCGCCAAACGCCGCTGGCGTGGCCGGCTCGCCAGCAGCCGCCTGCAACCGCCCTATGGCCCGGCCTGGACCCAGGAAGCGCCGGCCGCGGTGCAGGTCGACGCCGCCCTGCAACAGCTGGAGCAGACCTGCTGGCGCATCGACGGCAGCGGCCGCGCCTGCCTCAACCTGCGCCGGGCACCGCCCTTGCAGCATGTTGAAGCCTCGCTCGCCGGCATCCACAGCGCCCAGTTCAACGGCCTGCTGCCGGACGGTCTGGCAGTGGAGACCGTGCTCGACGGCCAGGGCCTGATCGAATTGCGCGGCCGCACGCCGACCCGACTGGAACTGCAAGTGCAGAACAGCGCCGGTCACCTGCGCCTGCCCGGCGCTCCCGATCAGCGGCTGCAGGCGGGCCAGCTGTCGCTGCGCCAGGAGGGTGGCCAGTGGCGCGGTCGCGCCGAGCTGCATCTGGACCACGTTGCCCTCAGCGCCGAGGCCAGCCTGCCGGTGCGCGACAGCGCGCTGACCGAGCTGCCGCTCAGTGGCCGGGTGCGGCTGTCGGTGCCGGAGCTGGGCTGGGTGGAGCCGCTGCTGCCCGGCGTCACCCAGCTGGCCGGCCAGATCCAGGGCGACTTCAGCCTGGGTGGCAGCCTGGGCCAGCCGCTGATCGACGGCCAGTTGGCGCTAGACCAAGGCCAGGCGCACATCGAGGCGGCCGGCATCCTGCTGCAGGAGCTGCGGGCGGAGTTGCGCGGCGGCTTCAACACGCCCTTGCAGATCAGCGCCTCGGCGCGGTCCGGCGAGGGCCGGATCAGCCTGCGCGGCCAGGCCGATCTGAGCGCGCGGACCACCGCGCTCGACATCGACGGCGAGCTGTTCCAGGTCGTCAACCTGCCGGACGCGCGGGTCTGGGTCAGCCCGCAGCTGCACTTCGAGCGCAGCGCCGAGGCGATGAGCCTGAGCGGCGAGGTGCTGGTGCCGCGCGCCGAGATCACCCCGCGCAAGCTTGGTGGTGGCGTGGTCAGCGCCAGCAGCGACCAGGTGATCGTCGGCGAGGCGCCGCGCGAAAAGAGCCTGCCGCTGGCGGCGGCGGTGAAAGTGCGGATGGGCGAGGCGGTGCGCTTTGCCGGCTTCGGCTTGAAGGCGCGCATCGGCGGCGATCTCACCGTACTCGAGCGGCCCGGCACCAGCAGCACCCAGGCCTTCGGCGAGCTGCAGCTGCTGGATGCGGTCTACAAGGCCTATGGCCAGGACTTGCAGCTGTCCACCGGACGCATCCTGTTCAGCGGCCCGATCAACAAGCCGGCGGTGGACCTGCGCGCGGTGCGCAAGCCCAATGACGAGGTCACCGTGACGCTGCATGTGCGCGGCACGCTGGACAAGCCCAGCTTCGATCTGAGTTCCAGCCCGGTGATGACCCAGGAGCAGCAGCTGGGCTGGCTGCTGCTGGGCCGGCCGCTGGAATCGGGCGGCGACTTCTCGGCCGCCGCCGCGGCGCTATCCCTGGGCCTGGCCGGCGGCGACCAGTTGGCCAAGAAGCTGACCCGTGGCCTGGGCATCGACACCATCAGCCTCGGTGCCGAGGCCGGCGAGAGCAGCGATCAGGCGCGCTTCACGGTCGGCAAATACCTGTCGCCTAAGCTCTACGTGAGCTATGGCGTGGGACTGTTCGCCAACGGCAATGTGCTGCGCCTGCTCTACGACCTGGGCAAGGGCTTCAAGCTGCGCACCGAGTCGGGGCAGGAGGCGGGCGGCGACCTGCTGTACTCGCGCGAGCACTAGGGTGCTTAGCGCGCCGCGCTCAGCGGAGTAAGGGACTCTGGGTGGCGGTGGCGACCACCTTGCTGCTGGCGAGCCGCGCCGGCCTGCGACCCGCGGCCGGCTTCAGCTGCGCCAGCTCGTCGATGAAGCGCTTGAGCGTCTGCAAGGCTTCGCCACGGCCGTCCTTGATGCGCCCCTTCATGTTCGAGCGGTAGTAGTCCTCGTTGGCGAGGAAGCGGTCGATGTCGCTGGGGGTGAGGCCGCGCAGGCTGGCCTTCATGCCCACGCCCATGCGCTCGATCAGATGGGCATTGAGGCGCTGTTCGAAGGCGTCTTCCGGGATCGCCAGGATCGGCTTGCCGAAATGCACCGCCTCGCCGATGGTCTGGTTGCCGGCGGTGGAGATCACCGCCCGGCAGCGCGCCAGGTCGTGCACGAACCATTCGTTGCTGGGGGCGCGGAAGTCGAGGTTCTCGACCTTGCCGCGGTGCGGGGTGCCGTAGATCACCACCGGCAGGTCGAGCAGGCGTAGCGCACGGTCGATATGCGGCAGGTACTGGTGTTCGCCCTTGTTGAAGTAGGCGAGCAGAAAGTCGCCGCGGCTGGGCTTGGCGCGCAGCACCTCGTCGCGCAGCATCGGCCCGACGATCTGCACGCCCGGGTACTTGGGCTCGGCCTGGTAGAAGCTGGAGATCAGGATGCGCTCGGGCACGCCCATCGCCGCCCGGTAGCCGATGGCGTCGCGCATGCCCAGATGCCAGAGGTCGGGCGGGAAGTGCGGCTTGCAGTAGGCGAGGATGCCGATGTGGTCGAAGCTGATGCGCGGGATGCCCAGGCGCTTCGCGGCGCGGTGGGTCCAGGCCTCGGAGTCGCTGATCACCAGCTGGATGCCGCGGTCCTTGAACTCGCGCTCGACCTGCTCCATGCCGTGGCCGTGCAGCAGCAGGTCGGCCATCGGCGAAAGGTTTTCGACCACCGTCTTGTACGCCGAGTGGCCGCCGCGCTCGTTGTAGCGGTAGCCGATCATCGGGATGCGCACGGTGGGGAACTTCGGCGCCAGCACCTCGTAGGCGTCGTTGGCGGTGAACACCGTCACCTCGTGCTCCTGCATCAAGGCCGGCAGCACGCTCAGGCTGCGCATGGCGTGGCCGCGTCCGTAACCCATCACTCCGTAGGCAATCCGCATGTCCGGCTCCGATCTTTTTTTACGCCTCGCAGGCTAGATGGCGGTGGTAAAGGCGTCGTGACAGTTCCGGGTCACAGCGATGACGGGCGGATGAACGAACGATGACGCGCCTCCGGCGCGCGGCCCCGGTATCATCTCGGCAGAGCAATCACGCTCGGTAACCCGTTGTAAGACTGAAAGTGGACTTCACCAATCCCGAACTCTGGATCGCCCTGATCACCCTGGCGGCCCTGGAAATCGTGCTCGGCATCGACAACATCATTTTTCTGTCGATCATGGCCAACAAGCTGCCCGAGCATCAGCGCGCCCGCGCCCGCATCATCGGCCTGGCCGGCGCCTGCCTCACCCGTATCGGCTTGCTGATGTCGCTGGCCTGGCTGGCCCGGCTTACCGAACCCCTGTTCGAACTCGCCGGCCACGGTATTTCCGGACGCGACCTGATCCTCCTGGGCGGCGGTCTGTTCCTGCTTGGCAAGAGCGCGCTGGAAATCCACGAACAGGTGGAAAGCACCGACGGCGGCCACGGCCCCGAGGACGTCATCGGCAAGGTCGCCAGCGTCAGCTTCGCCAGCGTGATCGTGCAGATCATGATCCTCGACATCGTGTTCTCGCTCGACTCGGTGATTACCGCCGTCGGCATGACCAACAACGTGCCGGTGATGGTCACCGCCATCGTCATCGCCATCGGCGTGATGATGTTCTTTGCCGGCGCCGTGTCGCGTTTCGTCGAGGAGCACCCGACCATCAAGATCCTGGCGCTGTCGTTCCTGATCATGATCGGCATGGTGCTGGTCGGCGAGGGCATGGGCTTTCATGTGCCCAAGGCCTATGTCTACTTCGCGATGGGCTTCTCGGTGGGTGTGGAGATGCTCAACATCCGCATGCGCAAGCGGCTGCAGAAAACCGCGGGCTGACCGTGCCCCGGCGCGCCGTGGCCGCCGCCGCCGCCCTGCTGCTGTCGGCGACGGCCACGGCTGCGGCGGCGGTGCCGGCGGGCAGCGCCGGGCCGCTGTCGACGATCGGACGCGGCGCCGTCCTCGGCTTTGGCCTGCTGCTGATGCTGGCCATCGTCTGGATACTCTGGCTGCGTGCTGAGATTCGGCAGCGGCGGCTAGCCCAAGAGCGCGCCGAGCAGGCCGAGCGCCGCCTGCGGGAGCTGACCGCCGCCATTCCCGGAGCGCTCTGGCAGTTCCGGCGCGAGCCGGATGGCCGGCAGCATTACAGCTATATGTCCGAGGGCGTCCACCGGATCACCGGCCGTAGCCCGGAAGAGACCAACGCCCTGATGCAGTCGCAGGCCTTCGCCACCGTGCATCCGGAAGATGTCGCGCGGGTGGCGGACCTGATGCAGCGGCTCACCGGCCAGGACGGCCTCGACGAGGAGCGCTACCGGGTGCGCACCGCCGCCGGCGAGTGGAAGTGGATACGGGTCGCGGCCGTCGCCAGCACCGAGCCCGGCGGCGCCCAGGTCTGGAACGGCATCACTCTCGACGCCACCCGGGTGCAGCAGGCCGAGCAGGCACTGAAGTCGGCGCGTCTGCACATGCAGGAGCTGATCGACAGCGTGCCCGGCGCGGTCTGGCGGCTGCGCCTGAGCCGCGACGGCCGCTATCTGGTCGACTACGTCAGCGAGGGCGTCAGCGCCGTTACCGGCCGGCCGGCGGCCGCGCACCTGGGCGATGTCGAGGGCACGCTGTCCACCCTGCTGGCCGAAGACCGGGAGCGGCTGCTGGTGGCGCTGGAGCGCTCGGCGCGGGAGGCCAGCCTACTGCAGATCGAGGTGCGGCTGCGCGCCACCGACGGCAGCCTGCGGCACCTCCTGGTGCGCGCCAATGTCAGCAGCAATGCCGAGGCCGAGCCGGTATGGACCGGCGTGCTGCAGGATCTGACCGAGCAGCGCGGCCTGGAGGCGGCGCTGGCGGCCGCGCGTTCCCGGCTCGACGACATCGTCGCCAATTTTCCCGGCGCGATCTGGCAGCTGCGCCGCGACCGCAGTGGCCGCGAATTCTTCAGCTACCTCAGCGAGGGCGTGGCGCGTCTGGTCGGCCTGCCTGCGGCCTCGCTGCTGGGCTTGCCGGCGAGCGACTTCGAGCAGTGGCTGTCCAGCGAGGATCGCGAGCGGCTGCGCTCGGCATTGGAGCAGGCCGTCGACAGCGCGCAGCCGGTGGCTTTTGACTACCGCCTGCAGACCGGAGAGGGCGACAGCCGCTGGCTGCAGGTCACCGCCACCGGCCGGCGCGAACAAGGCGGCGAGGTGGTCTGGAACGGCGTGGTGCTGGACGCCACCGAGCAGAAGCAGATGGAGCTCGACCTCAAGCGCGCGCGCGCCGCCGCCGAGGCGGCGAACCAGGCCAAGAGCCGCTTTCTGGCCAATATGAGCCACGAGATCCGTACGCCGATGAATGCGGTGATCGGCCTCTCCTACCTGGCGCTCGACGCCGAGCAGGAGCCGGCCAAGCGCGAGCGCCTGAGCAAGATCAACCGCGCCGCCAAGGCCCTGCTGCGGCTGCTCAACGACATCCTGGAATTCTCCAAGCTGGAAGCGCAGAAGCTGCGGTTGGTGCCGGTGCCGTTTTCGCTGACCGACCTGATCGAGGGCCTGCAACTGCTGGCCGGTACCTCGGCGGCGGAGAAGGGGCTGCGCTTCACCATCGAGCTGGCGCCCGGCTCGCCGCGCCAGCTGGTCGGCGATGCGCTGCGCATCCAGCAGGTGCTGCTCAACCTGCTGGCCAATGCCATCAAGTTCACCGATGGCGGCGAGGTGGCACTGCGCATCTGGCAGATGGGCGCGGCCTCGGCACCGGGCGAGCTGGCACTGGCCTTCGAGGTCAGCGACACCGGGATCGGCATGAGCGAGACGCAACTGGCCCGCGTCTTCGAAGCTTTCGAGCAGGCCGACGACAGTGCCAGCCGCCGCCACGGCGGCACCGGGCTGGGCTTGAGCATCAGCCAGGAGCTGGTGCGCCTGATGGCCGGCGAGATCCAGGTACGCAGCCAGCTGGGCGTCGGCACGGTGTTCACCGTGCTGCTGCCGCTGGCGCTGCCCGAGCAGCCGGAGCTGGCCCGCACGCTGGCGCCGGTTGCGGCACCCGGAGTCGGTCTGGGCGATTGCGTGAGCGGCCTGCTGCGGCTGCTGCGCCAGCACGACACCGCCGCCCGCGGCGAGGCGCTGGTGCTGCGCGCGCTGTTGCTGGCCGAGGGGCGCGAGCGCGATCTGGAGCTGTTGGAGCGCCAGCTCTCGGCCTACGACTTCGATAGCGCCGAGCTGGAGTTGCGGCGGCTGGCCCGGCGCTGGGGGCTGCTGGCCTAGGTCTGATGCCGGCGCCCGGTCCGGGTCGCGGCACGGTCCCTGCGTTGCTGTTTGCGCCCGGTTTCCTGCGGCTTTGAACCGCTCCGGGGAGCTTGGGCGCCGATGGTCGGGCCACGCCGAGGCCTACAGTTCTGTAACCTTAAGGTGGTGCTGGTAGTCGTTGATATTCCTGGGAGCAGGCTGTGGAGGCAGATAACCGAAAGTCCACCATCCTGGTGGTCGCCGATGGCGCCGAGCAGGGCGAGGCGCTGCGCGGCCTGATCAGCCGGCTCGGCCCGCAACCCTTGTTCATCGGTCACCCGGAGCTGGGGCCGGTGCTGGAGTTTCTCGACCCGCCGCCGGAGCTGATCCTGGTCGACGCCTCGATTGCCGATTTCGACCCGGCCGGCATCTGCCAACGCTTGCAGCGCAATGTCCGCACCCGCTTCACGCCGGTGCTGTTCTTCAATGCCCCGGCCAATTCCAAGACCGAGCTGGCGGCGTTTGACGCCGGCGCCCAGGACTATCTGCGCGCGCCCTTCGACGTGGCGGTGACCTTTGCCCGCCTGCGCCTGCACCAGCAGCTCTATGCCCAGAAGCGCCAGCTCGCCAGCCTGGTGCAGACCCGCACCCGCGAGGTCGGCAACGTCAACCTGGAGCTGGTGCGGCGGCTGCGCGTCGCCGCCGAATACAAGGACGACGAGACCGGCGCCCACATCCAGCGCATGAGCCGGGTCAGCGCCCTGCTGGCGCGCGCCGCCGGCCTGTCCGAGGCCGAGGCCGAGCTGATCGAGCAGGCCGCGCCCATGCACGATCTCGGCAAGATCGGCATCCCCGACCGCATCCTGCTCAAGGCCAGTCCGCTCACCCCGGACGAATGGCGGGTGATGCGCATGCACCCCGGCATCGGCGCCGGCATCATCGGCAAGCACGACGCGCCGGTGCTGAAGATCGCCCGCCGCATCGCCCTCACCCATCACGAGAAGTGGGATGGTTCCGGCTATCCGCGCGGCCTCAAGGGCGAGGAGATTCCCCTGGTGGGCCGCATCGTCGCCCTGGCCGACGTGTTCGACGCGCTCACCAGCGAGCGCCCCTACAAGCCGGCCTGGCCGGTGGAAAACGCCGTCGCCTATCTGCGCGAGCAGTCCGGCAAGCATTTCGATCCGCGCCTGACCAGCCTGTTCCTGGAACTGCTGCCGGAAGTGGCGAAGATCCGCACCGAGCATCCCGACCGGCCGGCGGCGATGTTCGACATGCGCTCGAGAATGAGCGAAACCCTGGTCTGAGTTCGCGGTGCCCGCGCCCGCGCCGGGCGCGTCCTCCTTAAACTAGGCGCATGAGTTCATTGCGCATCGCCACCCGCGAATCCCCCCTGGCCCTCTGGCAGGCCGAGCACGTCCAGGCCCGGCTGCGCGCCGTGCATCCCGGCCTGGAGGTGAGCCTGGTGCCGATGACCACCACCGGCGATCAGCTGCTCTCCGGCCCGCTCTCGCAGTCCGGCGGCAAGGGCCTGTTCGTGAAGGAGCTGGAGGCGGCTCTGCTGGAAGGCCGCGCCGACCTCGCGGTGCATTCCATGAAAGATGTGCCGGCCCAGCAGCCGGCTGGCCTGGCGGTGGTCGTCTATCTGGAAGGCGAGGACCCGCGCGACGCCTTCGTCTCCAACCACCACGCCAGCCTCGCCAGCCTGCCGCCGGGCGCGCGTCTGGGCACCGCCAGCCTGCGCCGGCAGGTGCAGGCGCGGCGGCTCAGGCCAGACCTGCAGATCGAGGTGCTGCGCGGCAATGTCGGCACCCGCCTGCGCAAGCTCGACGAGGGCCGCCACGACGCCATCCTGCTCGCCTGCGCCGGCCTGATGCGCCTGGGCCTGGAGGCGCGCATCCGCGAGCGTCTGGACCCGGAGCAGTTCGTGCCCGCCATCGGTCAGGGCATCGTCGGCATCGAATGCCGCGCCGACGACGCCCGCACCCGGGAGCTGCTGGCGCCGCTGCACGACGCCGCCTCGGCGCTGCGTCTGGCCGCCGAGCGCAGCTTCAACGCCCGCCTGGGCGGCGCCTGCCAGGCGCCGATCGCCGGCCACGCCACCCGCCTCGCCGACGGCCGCCTGCGCCTGGTCGGCCTGGTCGGCACGCCGGACGGCAGCCGCCTGCTGCGCGAAGAGATCATCGGCGCCCCGGCCGAGGCCAGCGCCATGGGCGAGCGCCTTGCCGACCGCCTGCTGGCGGCCGGCGCGCGGGAAATCCTGCAGGACCTGGGCGGATGAACGCCGCCGGTCCGCTGGCCGGCCTGCGGGTGCTGGTGACCCGGCCCGCGGCGCAGGCGGCGGGCATCCAGGAACGCCTGCTGGCCGCCGGCGCCGAACCCCGGCTGCTGCCCCTGTTGCGCATCGCCCCGCCGGCCGATCCGGAAGCGGCGGCGCGCCTGCTGCGCGAGTCGCGCGGCGCGGCGTTCTGGCTGTTCACCAGCGCCAATGCCGTGCAGGCCGCCGCCCGGCTGGGGCCGGAGCGCTGGCCGCAGACCCTGATCGCCATCGGCGCCGGCACCGCCGCGGCGCTGGCCAAGCTCGGCTACACCGCGCTGGCGCCGGAAGGCGCCGACAGCGAAACCCTGCTGGCCTGGCCGCGACTGCAAGCGGTTGAGGGCCAGGAGCTCTTGATCGTCACCGGCGAAGGCGGGCGCGGCCTGCTGGCCCAGACCCTCGCCGAGCGCGGCGCGCGGGTGCGCGTCGCCCGCTGCTACCGGCGGGAGCCGGTGCGCCATGCGCCGGAAGCGGTCGCCACCGCGCTGGCGGAGGTGGACATCGCCCTGCTCACCAGCGGCGAGGCCCTGGAGCAGTTGCTGGCGCTGACGCCCGAGACCGGGCGCACGCGCCTGCTCGGTTTGCCGCTGGTTGTGCCCTCGACGCGTGTGGTAGAACTCGCCCGCCGTCTCGGCTTCCAGGCGGCGCTGCTGGTGCCCGACGCGGTTTCCGACGCTGCCTATCTCGCGTGCCTGCTGCGCTGGCGCCAAGAATCGACCCTATGACCGAACTCGCCCCCACTCCGCCGCCCGCTTCGCCGCCTCGTACCGGGCGCGGCAGCCGCCTCCTTCTCGGCCTGTTCGTCCTGGCCCTGCTGGCCGGGCTCGGCGCCGGCGGCTGGAAGCTCTGGACGCAGCTGCGCAACACCACCGAAACCCTGGAAGCCGAGGACGCCCTGATCCGCCGGCTCAGCTATCAGATGCGCGAGCTGGAGGCGCAGACCGACAGCCTGGCGCGCCGCCAGGACGATGCCGACAGCAGCGTCCGCCGCAATGGCCAGCAGATCGCCGCGCTGCAGAATCAGCAGGAGGCCAGCCAGTTGGCGCTGGCCCGTATCGACGAGACCCTGCGCGGCGGCCGCGCGCGCTTCCAGTTGGCGGCCGTCGAGGAACTGCTGCTGCTGGCCAATGACCGCATCCGCCTGGCGCGCGACGCCGCCGGCGCGATCCAGGCGCTGGAACTGGCCGATGCCCGCCTGGCCGGGCTCAGCGACCCGCGCCTGACCGGCGTGCGCGAAGCCCTGGCCCAGGAGCGTCTGGCGCTGCTGGCCGCGCCCCGGGTGGACCTCGCCGGTGCCGCGCTCAGTCTCGCCAGCCTGATCGACCGCGCCCCGCAGCTGCCGCTGCGTGCCCGCGCGCCGGATCACTTCGAGCCGCGCGCCGACAGCCGCGAGGACCAGGCCCACCTGCCCGCCGACGCCGAGTGGCCGGAGCGGGTCTGGGCCGGCATGAAGTCGGCGCTGTCCTCGGTGTTCCGCATCCAGCGCGAGACGCGACCGGTGGACCGCCTGCTGCCGCCCGCGCAGGAAGCCCTGGTGCAACAGTTGCTGTTGATGAAGCTGGAAGGCGCGCGCCTGGCACTGCTGCGCGGCGAGCCGGGCAGCTTCCGCGATCTGGTCGAAGGCGCCCGCGCCTGGCTGGCCGACTACTACAAGCCGGACGATCCGCTGGTGCTGGCGGTGGACTCCGAGCTGGAGCGCCTGCGCGGACTGGAGCTGGCGCCGCGGCTGCCCGAGCCGAGCAAGAGCCTGGAGCGGCTGCGTGCGGTCCTGCGCAGTGCGCCTTAAGGCGAGCCGGCCATGATCGTCTTCTATCTGATTCTGGTGCTGGCGCTGGTGGCGGGCGGCGTCGCCGCGCTGCAACTGGGGGCCGAGACCGGCTATGTGCTGCTCAGCTACGGCCCCTGGGTGGTGGAAACCTCCCTGCTCGGCCTGGTGGTCGCGGTCGCCGCGTTCTTCCTCGCCATCTACTACGGCCTGAAGCTGATCGGTTTCAGCGTCTCGCTGCCGCGTCGCTGGCGCCGCTCGCTGGAGCGGCGCCGCGCCGACGGCGCCCGCGAGAGCTTCGAGCGCGGCCTGCTGCGCCTTTTCGAGGGCCACTGGAAGCGCGCCGAGGTGGAGCTGGTGCGCCGCGCCGCCGACCATCACGCCGGCCATCTCAACTACCTGGCCGCCGCCCGCGCCGCCCAGAGGGTGGGCGCCGGCGAACGCCGTGACCGCTACCTGACGCTGGTGCGCGAGCGCGCGCCGCAGTTGGAATTCGCCATTCTCCTCACCCAGGCCGAGCTGCAACGCGAGCGCGGCGAGTTTGCCCTGGTGCGCGACACCGCCCTGCAACTGCGCCAGAAGGAGCCCACCCATCCCTATGCGCTGGAGCTGCTGGCGGAGAGCCACGACGAGCTGGCGGAATGGGCCTCGCTGCGCGCCCTGCTGGCCGAACCCGGCGCCGCCAAGGCCATGGGCCTGGCGCGCTGGCGCGAGCTGTCCGAGCGCGCCGCCGAAGCACTGCTGCGCGCCGCCGTCGCCGCCGCCCAGCTCGATTCGCTGAAGGCGGTGTGGAGCGCCACCCCGGCCGAAATCCAGGCCCTGGCCGAGCCGGCGCGCGCCTATGCCGCCGGGCTGGCGCGGCTGAATGCCGATGCCGAGGCGCGCGCCTTCATCGAGGCGCGGCTGGAGAGCGCCTGGGACGAAACCCTGGTGCGGCTCTACGGCCCGCTACACACCGAGGACCCCGTCGCCCAGTTGGCGGTGCTGGAACGCTGGCTGCAACTGCACGGCGAGCAGCCGGCGCTGCTGGAAACCGCTGGCCGGGTCTGCCTCAAGAACCGGCTCTGGGGCAAGGCTCGCAGCTATCTGGAGGCCGTCGTGCAGGTGGCGCCGACGCCGGCCGCCTATCTGGAGCTGGCCAAGCTCTGCGAACTCACCCAGGCCAAGGCCGAGGCCGATCAGCATTACCGGCGCGGGCTGGAGATCGCCACCGGCCTGCCCGGCTTGTAGCGCGTGTCCAGTCTGACTTCGGGCGACCGTGCCCTCATCGTCGGCTGCGGCGACATTGGCCTGCGCATCGCCGAGCGCCTGCGCCTGCACGAGGTAACGGTGATCGGCGCGGTGCGCCGGCCCGAAGCGGCGGCGGTGCTCGCGCAGCGCGGCATCGAGCCCTTGCTGATCGATCTCGACGCGCCGCCTGAAAGCCTGCCGGCTTGTGACGCCGTCTACTGGTGCGCGCCGCCCCCGGCCGAGGGCGAGACCGACAGCCGCCTGCGTGGCCTGCTGCCGCGTCTGCCCCAGCCGCGCCTAGGCCTGCTCTACATCTCCACCAGCGCCGTCTACGGCGACTGCCAGGGGCGCTGGATCGACGAGGCCGAGCCGCTCAAGCCCGGCACTACCCGCGGTCGCCGCCGCCTCGATGCCGAACTGGCCCTGCGTGCCTGGTCGGCGCGCTCCGGCGCCAAGACTGTCGTGCTGCGCGTACCCGGCATCTACGGACCCGGCCGGCTGCCGGTGGAGCGGCTGCGGCGCGGCGAGCCGGTGCTGCGCGAGGCCGACGCGCCCTATACCAACCGCGTCCACGCCGAGGATCTCGCCGACGCCTGCCTGCTGGCGCTGGAGCGCGGCGAGGCCGGCGCCGCCTATAACGTCGGCGACGGCGAGCCGACCAGCATGAGCGACTACCTGCTGCGCTGCGCCCGCCTGCTCGGCCTGCCGGAGCCGGCGCGCATCGCGCTCGCCGAGGCGCCGGCGCATTTCTCGCCGATGCTGCGCTCGTTTCTGGAGGAGTCGAAGCGGCTCAAAGTGGAGCGCCTGCGCGCGCTCGGCTGGACGCCACGCTACCCGAATCTGGAGGCCGGTCTGCCCAGTTGCCTTTAGAGCCAGCGCCTGGCTGCCCCGTTAGAATCCAAGGACTGCGCCGTTTCCGCCCTCAGCCATCGAGAACCTCCAGATGAGCGTCTTCAACGAATTCAAGACTTTTGCCATGCGTGGCAATGTCGTCGACCTCGCGGTCGGCGTGGTCATCGGTGGTGCCTTCGGCGGCATCGTCACCTCCCTGGTCGGCGACCTGATCATGCCGGTGGTCGGCATCCTCACCGGCGGCGTCGACTTCTCCAAGGCCGCGCTGGTGCTGCGTGAGGCCAGCGCCGACGGCAAGGTGCCGGCGGTGCTGTTCGGCTACGGCAAGTTCATTCAGACGGTCATCAACTTCATCATCGTCGCCTGGGCGATCTTCATGCTGGTGAAGCTGATGAACAAGCTGAAGAAGAAGGAAGAAGCCGCGCCGCCGCCGGCACCGCCCGCGCCCAGCGCCGAGGAAAAGCTGCTCGCCGAGATTCGCGACCTGCTCAAGAAGCCGGCCTGAACCCCTGCCGCCGCTGCCGGCCTGTCCTCGGCGCGCCGCCCCAGGCCGTTAAACTAGCCCTACATCGTCCCCCGCCAGCTCCAGAGTCCATGAAACCCATCTTTCTCACCCAGTTCCTGATCGAAGAACAGCGCAAGAACGGCCAGTGCGGCGCCGACCTGCGCCTGCTGCTGGAGGTGGTGGCGCGCGCCTGCAAGCGCATCTCGCTGGCGGTGGGCAAGGGTGCGCTCGGCGGCGTGCTGGGCGATGCCGGCACCGGCAATATCCAGGGCGAGGCGCAGAAGAAGCTCGACGTGCTCAGCAACGATATCCTGCTGGAAGCCAATGCCTGGGGCGGTCACCTCGCCGGCATGGCCAGCGAGGAAATGGACGAGCCCAGCATCATCCCCGGCGAATACCCCAAGGGCGGCTACCTGCTGCTGTTCGATCCGCTCGACGGCTCGTCCAACATCGACGTCAACATCTCGGTGGGCACCATTTTCTCGGTGCTGCGCGCGCCCGAGGGCATCGACCCGGCCGACTCCAAGGCCTACCTGCAGGCGGGTGCCACCCAGGTCGCCGCCGGCTATGCGGTGTACGGCCCCTCGACCATGCTGGTGCTGACCATCGGCACCGGCGTGCACGCCTTCACGCTCGACCGCGAGTTGGGCAGTTTCGTGCTCACCCAGAGCAACCTGCGGATCCCGGAGGACACCAAGGAGTTCTCCATCAACGCCAGCAACGCCCGCCATTGGGAAGCGCCGGTGCAGCGCTACATCGACGAATGCCTGAAGGGCAAGGAAGGCCCGCGCGGCAAGGACTTCAACATGCGCTGGGTGGCCTCGATGGTCGCCGACGTGCACCGCATCGTCAGCCGTGGCGGCGTGTTCATGTATCCGCTGGACGCCAAGACCCAGGCGCAGGGCGGCAAGCTGCGCCTGCTCTACGAGGCCAACCCGATGGGCTTCATCGTCGAGCAGGCCGGCGGCGCCGCCTCCACCGGCCGCGAGCGCATCCTCGACATCAAGCCGCACAAGCTGCACCAGCGGGTGCCGGTGATCATGGGCAGCAAGAACGAGGTGGAGCGCGTGGTGGCCTATCACCGCGAAGCCGTCTAGCCTGCTGTCAGGCAACAAAAAGGCCGCTGCGATGCAGCGGCCTTTTTTGTGCTCGTGTTCTAGAGCTGCAACACATCTCGCGCCAGGACATCGACACAAGCGGTTGCCGCCTTGTCCAGATAGCTCTTGAGAAGGGCGGCCTGGTTTTCCAGGAGCATTTCCTTGGTCGGCGGGTTGGCGTCATCGCCCTGAACCGTCTTACACATGGTTTCGGCGACAACTTCCTTGCTGCCGGCATCAATTAATCGCAGGCGGGCGTTGTAGGTGACTTTGTAGTGCGCCCAATCTGATGGGTAGTAGTTAAACATCCAGGCCATTGTTTTGACGTCAAGCAAATACTGGCTGCCCGGATAGGTGGCAAGCAACACCGGAACCCCATCATCTTCCGACGTCTTTGTTGCGGTCTGCACGGAAGCCCCGCGTAGGGCCGAGAGCTTTTCCCCCAACCCCTTGCCGATGGCGACTGCCGGGTCGGCGATGCCGTTTTCTTTAACGATGCTGTTTCCCTCGGCGATCATCGCCACGGCACCGACCACGGCGAACGCGGCTTTGCCGGCGGTAAAGGCGGTGAAATCGGGTGTCGGGTACTGCGTGAGAGATACCGACTTTCCCTGCAACTGGGCTGATGCCTCTTTGGTAAGCGGCATGTGGCTGACCGACACGCAGCCGGTCACTGAGGCAAGCGCGATCAGCGCTGCGATGCGTTTAAACATGGTTCCCCTAATATTTAGTTATCGAGCGAAGCGCTCGTAAAAATCATACCTCAGGCAAACATTGGGGCGCTTCGGAACATGGCTCGTGTAATCGCCTAGTTTCGTAGGGTGGGCTTCAGCCCACGGCACGCGGAGCCTCCAGCGTGGGCACGCTGCGCTTCGCGTAGAGGCGCCTACTTTTGGAGCCCAGACTACGTCTGGCCGTTGCTCAGTACCGCAGCATCGGCAAGGGGCTGAGCGGATGGCTCAGCAGCCGTCGCAGCGAGAGCTGCACCAGCCGCCAGTGGAAGCCGGCGTTGGGGAAGGCCGCACTCAGCTCGCGCCGGTAGCCGCGCGGCAGGCCGAAGCTCAAAAGGCCCAGCGAGACATCGCACCAGTCCGCCTTGCGCATCGCCTCCACCAGCGCGCTACCCGGGTAGCGGCGCAGCTTGTGGTGCTCGCGCACCATCGCGCCGACTTCCTCGGCCCAGTCGGCGCGGCCGGTCTCGGCCAGATAGTCGCGGGCGCGCTGCTCGGAGGGCGCGAGATAGTCGAAGGTGTGGTCGGTCCAGATGCCCAAATCGTGAAAGGCGATGGCGATGGCCAGCTTGTCCAGCGTCTCCGGGCTCGTGTCCTGCGCGAAGCTCGCGGCGCAGTTGAGCACCCGGTAGCAGTGGTTGCGGTAGGCAGCCCGGTCGGCGCCCAGTTGCGCGGCGTAGTGCTCCAGCAACTGATCGAGCAGGGCGACTTGGGTGAGGAGCATGAACTTGCCTGTGTGGTCTTGAATAAGGGAGGTGCTATTGGCCGCACCACTGCGACTCGCAGGGTATGCCATCCCCGTCGCCGTCCATCTCGGGATTGGGGCAGTGTCGCAAATAGAACTGGGCTTCTGCGCAGGACACCATCTCGGAGCAATGGGTTTTTCCCTCGCATTGGTAGCGGCTGGGCCGTTCCGCAGGGACTGAAGCGAAATCCTCCTGGGGACGACTGGCGCTTCGCGTCTGATATCGCAGGGCAACGCCCAAGCCGATTGCGACCAGCAGGCCGACCACGGCGAGTTGCAGCAACGGCGAGGTCTTGCGGTCTCCGCCGCCCGACCTCGGTGGCGCCGCGTGAACCGGGAAAGCCACCTTTTCGGCCTGGTGCCGCCCCTGCGCGTTCTTGGCCACTTCATAGCTGACGATGTCGCCAACTGCGGGTCGACGCCGTCGGTCGGTAAAGGCGCTGATATGAACAAAGACCTTGTCGCTGCCGCCGTTCCAGGTGATGAAGCCGAAGCCGCGTGCCTCGTCCCAGGAGGTGATCCTGCCTTGAAATCGCATCCTTGCGTTCCCTGTTCTCGCGCGTTCCCTTCGCGCCGGGTCGTCTCGCCAGACTAAGCAGCCGGGTGCGGCTTGTCTAACGCCGTCTGGCGGCGCGTCGGATCTTTCCGACCTACACCCTGCGCTGCCGCCACACCAGCCAGCCGGCAATGCCGAGAAACAGCGCATGCACCCACCACAGCCCCAGCACCGGCGGCAGGGTGCCCTTGGCCATCCAGGCCTGGCCCAGGCTCAGCACATTGGAATAGGCGAGGTAGGCCAGCACGCCGATCACCAGCTTGCCGTAGCGGCCCTGGCGCGGGCCGACGTGGGCGAGCGGCACCGCCAGCAGCACCAGGATCAGCGCCGACAGCGGCGCGGCGATGCGCCAGTGCAGCTCGGCGCGGTCCTTGGGGTCGCCGGAGGCGGCCAGCGCGGCGGTGGACATGATTGCGCGGCTGCTGCTGTTGAAGATGAAGTCCGGCGGCGTGATGCGGGTGGACAGCCGCGCGAAGTCGGCGACTTCGGTGCGGGCCTCGCCCGGCGTCACCCGCGCGCGCTGGCCCTGGCTCAAGCTGATCTGCCGCTCGCCGGTGTTGCCGTCGATGGCCTGGGTGCCGCTCTTGGCGGTGAGCAGGGTGGTGCCGCCTTCTTCCTCGATGAAGGCCAGCACCTCGCCCAACTGGGTGCCGTCGCCGCTCAGGCTGCTGGTGTAGAACACCGCCTTGCCGTCGGCCACCGGCTTGAAGCGGCCGGCTTCGAAAGGCGTGTACTGCACCAGCCGCTTGGCGTCCTTGAGCAGGTAGTCGGCCTGGCGCGCCGCCCAGGGGCTGATCTCGAAGGACAGGGCCGCGGTCAGCGCCGCCATCGCCAGGCCCAGGAACAGATAGGGCCGGTAGAAGCGCGACAGCCCGACGCCGCAGCCGGTGAGCGCGGCGATCTCGTTGTCCTTGTACAGCCGGCCCAGCGACAGCATCACGCCCAGGAGCAGGGCCACCGGCACCAGCAGCACCATGTAGCGGAGGCTGGACAGGCCCACCACCTTGAACAGCAGGTCCGGCGGCAGATCGCCCTTGGCCGACAGCGCCAGGAAGAAGGTGAAGCGGGTGGAAAGCATGATCGCCAGCAGCACCACCGCCACCGCCAGCCAGGCGCCGAGGGCGTCGCGGATCAGGTAGCGGTCGAGGATCATCGGGGCTCTTTGGGGCTGAACTGGCAGGGCGGCATTATGGCCGCACCGGCGGCTTTGACCGGGCGACGATACCGAGGTGGCGGATCGCCAGGTGAATCTCGCGCAGGAAGAACAGCAGGGCGAGGATGAACGAGGTCATCGCGGCGATGAAGATCACCGCCACCAGCGAGGCGAAGTTCATCTCGAACAGGGCGCCGATGAACAGCACCATCACCACCGTGCAGATCATCAGCGCGCACAGCGCGCAGCAGCCGATGGCGAACTGCACCAGCCGCGCGCGCCGGGCGTGGATGTGCAGGTTGGCGTTGACCGCGAGGTCGTAGTTGTCGCCGCTCACCGCCAGTTGCTCTTCCAGCTTGCGGGCGCGGTCGACGATGCGGCCCAGGCGGTTGGTGAGCACCACCAGCATCGAGCCGATGCCGGCGATCAAAAACACCGGCGCGACCGCGAGCTGGATGACGTGGGCGATGCTGGTGACTTCGGCGTCGGTGGACATGCGGCGGCGGGGTTGGCAGGACTGAACTGCCGCGCATGATGCGCGCGGCGCTGGCGGCGGGCCAGTGGCGGCTCAGGTTTTCGGCGCAGCCGCCGTCGCCGCCCGCGAAGACAGCAGCAGCATGCCCGCCAGCACCAGCGCGGTGCCCGCGAGTTGCAGGCCGGTGATCGGCTCCGCCAGCAGCCAGTAGGCCAGGAACAGGGTCGAGACCGGGCCGATCATCCCCGCCAGCGAGGCCGGGCCGGCGCCGACGCGCGCCACCGCGATCATGGTCAGAAACACCGGCAGCACCGTGCACAGCCCGGCGTTGATGAGCGACAGCGACCACACCGCGTCGCTCTGCGCGAACAAGGTCGGCCAGGGCCGCAGCAGCGCGTACTGCGCAAGGCAGGCCAGCGCAGACACGCTCATCGCCAAGGCCACCAGGCGCACGCTGCCGACGCGCTTGAGCAGCTCGCCCGAGGCCAGCAGGTACACCGCGTAGACCAGCGCCGCGCCCAGCACCAGGGCCGAGCCGAGCACGGTGTTGCGGCCGCCCAGGTGCAGGTCGTGCCAGAACACCAGCACTACGCCGCCATAGGCCACCACCAGCGACAGCCATTGCCGCGCCGTCACCGGCCGCCGCAGCCAGACGATGCCCAGCAGCAGCACGAAGCTGGGGGTGAGAAAGAGGATCAGCCGCTCCAGCCCGGCGGAGAGGTATTGCAGTCCCAGGAAGTCGAGCATGCTGCTGGCGTAGTAGCCGAGCAGACCGAGGCCGGCGATGCGCCACAGGTCGTTCGCGGAAAGCCGCGGCTTGCGGCGCCAGGTGTAGATCGCCACCGCTAGGAACACTGGCAACGACAGCAGCATGCGCAGCGCGATCAGCGTCACCGCGTCGATGCCTTCGCGGTACAGCAGTTTGGCGACCACGGCCTTGGCCGAGAAGAACACCGAGCCGGCGAGGGCGAGCAGCAGGCCGCTTAGGTAGGCAGTGCGGGGTGAGGTGGGCAAGGGGAACTCGTGGAGTGGCCGCATGCTGAGCGACGAAGCAGGGCCGCTATTGTCCCCTCCCCCTTGCGGGGAGGGCTAGGGAGGGGGTGGCTTTACAACGAAGTGCGCGCTCCGTTGCTGGGCTTCCCCCTCCCCCAACCCCTCCCCGCAAGGGGGAGGGGAGCGGAAGAGCGGCCCGCACTGAAGAAGGATGCGCAATGGAAGCTCTTTGTCCTCCCCACAACGCCCAGGCGCCGCAAGCCTGGGCCCCGCGTAAATTCACCTTGGAAAGCCCCCGGAAACGCAGTACCGTCACTTGCAGAACATCGCGATCCGGGAAATCGCCACCATGAACATCGAACGGCTCACCGCCGAAGCGAATTGCGAAAAGTCACCCGCCAAGCTCATGGGCTTCGGCAGGGGCGTTTTTCTACAAACTCGTTGGGTCTAAAGGAGGAATGAATGCGCTTTGTTGTATGGCTACTGATTGCTAGCGTCGCTACCGCATGTAGCGACGGACAGGCGCCTTCCAGCGAGAGCTATTCGCTTGAGCAGAAGGTCGCCATAGTCAACGCTGGGAACTTTGTAAGTGAAGAAGATATTTCGGTTAAGAGAATTCGCTTCCTTCTTGGCTCGCTGCAAAGTGCAACTGGCTATCCCCAAGACAAGATTGCAGATCAGGCCATGGCCACGCACAACATTATTAGAGCCAAATTTGGTCGGGAGATTTCCATTCTCCAGCTTCTTGAAGCAGCGAATGGGGCCGAGGCCGTTAGATCAAAGTCGGTAAAGCTCGAAGAGTATTGGGCACTGTATGCGACGCTTGCCAGCCAGGAGTCTTAGGCCCAACCATGCCTTCCGGCTGACAATATTTGCCGCCGCTTTGCGTCGTCAAATCCGCGGCTGAAGGTGGGCGTTGGGCGCTAAGGAGGAACGAGTGGACAAAGAGCTGAACCTAATTACGTCACTCAGCAACGAGCACGAGAAAAAGCTGTACCAGCGGCTCAGTACTGTTCGAGCGGAGCTAAACGACACAACAGATACGTTCGTTCAACTGGCCGCCGCCGATATTCAACACGCAGAGAATGTTGGGCGCCAGCTTCTCATGGCTCTCACAGAAGAAGATGGCAGTTATCGTCGCCCGCCGCACCTGCTGGCCACGCAATTCGAAAACCACGGCTTACAGCTGGAGAAAAGAAGCAGTTACTACGGCATTTCGCTGACGCTTTTTGGCGTGGCGACAGCAATTTTTTCGGTAAAGCTCTCTGAGACTTGGCCGCAATTTTTAATTGTCATCATTTTTAGCATCGCTAGCCTTGTCATGAAATGGAACATCGACAAGCGGCTCGTGTTGATTAAGCAACTGGTCAACCATCTGCGGTCTTTTCCCCAGGGTACTGCCCACAGCGTCGGCACATGAGCGCGTCCAACAATCAATTGCAGCCGACGTGCCAGCCGCTGCGCATTCGTCACATGGCTGAATTGGGGCGTTGAGGCTGTAGAAAACGGCCGCCTATCCCGCCTCCATCTCAATCAGCAAATCGCCCGGCCGCACCACGTCGCCGGCATGCACATGCACGGCTTTGACCACCGCGTCCTGCGCGGCTGCGACCAGGGTTTCCATCTTCATCGCTTCCAGCGATAGCAGGGTCTCGCCCTTGGCGACGCGCTGGCCGGCCTGCACCGCGAGGCGCGCCACGGTGCCGGGCATCGGTGCGCCGACTTCCAAGGCATTGCCTTCCGCGGCCTTGCGCCGCTCATAGGCCTGCTTCACGCCGGCATGGGCGACGCGCAGCGCGCGCGGTTGGCCGTTCAATTCAAAGAACAGCTTGCTGGCGCCTTCGTCGAGCAGCTCGGTGCGGCCCTGCAGGCGGATCACCAGGGTCTTGCCGGTGTCGATGTCGACGCTGATCTCCTCGTTGTCCGGCAGGCCGTAGAAGAACACCGGCGTCGGCAGGGCGCTGACATCGCCATAAAGCTTCTGGTGCTCGACGTAGTCCTTGTAGACCTTGGGGTACATCAGGTGGCTGGCGAGATCGGCGTCGGAGAGCTTCACGCCCAGCGCCTGCTCGGTCTTGGCGCGCTCGGCAACGAGATCGACGGCGGCGAGGCTGGCGCCCGGGCGTTCGCTCAGCGCCGGCTTGCCGCGCAGCACCTTGGCTTGCAGCGCCGCCGGCCAGGGCTCGGGCGGCAGGCCCAGTTCGCCGCGGAACAACTGCACCACCGACTCGGGGAAGTCCACGGCGTAATCGGGGTCCACCAACTGCTCGATGCTCAGGCCCTTGGCGACCATGAACAGCGCCATGTCGCCGACCACCTTGGAGCTGGGCGTGACCTTGACGATGTCGCCGAAGGCGCGGTTGACGTCGGCATAGGCCTTGGAGACCTCGGCCCAGCGCGACTCCAGGCCCATGCTGCGCGCCTGCTCGCGCAGGTTGGTGTACTGCCCGCCCGGCATCTCGTGGCGGTAGACATCGGCGGTGCCGCTCTTGATGTCGGACTCGAAAGGCGCGTAGTAGCGGCGCACGCCCTCCCAGTAGTCGGAGAGCTGCTGCATCGCGCCGGTATCGATGCCGGGGTCGCGACGATGGCCGGCGAGCGCCGCAGCGATACTGCCGAGATTGGGCTGCGAAGTGAGACCGGAGAGCGCATCGAGCGCGCCATCGACGGCATCGACGCCGGCCTCGACGGCGGCGAGCACGCTGGCGGCGGCGATGCCGCTGGTGTCGTGGGTGTGGAAGTGGATAGGGATGCCCACCTCCTGCTTGAGCACGCGCACCAGCTCGCCGGCGGCGCGCGGCTTGCAGACGCCGGCCATGTCCTTGATGCCCAGCACATGGGCGCCGGCTTTCTCCAGCGCCTTCGCGAGCTTCACGTAGTAGTCGAGGTTGAACTTGGGCCGCGCCGGGTCGAACAGGTCGCCGGTGTAGCAGACCGTGCCCTCGCAGACCGCGCCGGACTCGATCACCGCATCCATCGCCACCCGCATGTTGTCCACCGCGTTGAGCGAGTCGAACACGCGGAAGATGTCGATGCCCTCCTTCGCCGCCTGCTGCACGAAGTAGCGCACCACGTTGTCGGCGTAGTTGGTGTAGCCCACCGCATTGGCCGAGCGCAGCAGCATCTGGAAGGGGATGTTGGGCACCGCCGCGCGCAACTGTCGCAGGCGGTCCCAGGGGTCTTCCTTCAAGAAGCGCAGGGCGACGTCGAAGGTCGCGCCACCCCAGCATTCCAGTGACAGCAGGCCCGGCAGCAGGCGCGCGTAGTGCGGCGCGATCGGCAACAGGTCGGCCGTGCGCATGCGGGTGGCGAACAGCGACTGGTGCGCGTCGCGCATGCTGGTGTCGGTGAGCAGCACGCGATCCTGCGCCTTCATCCAGTCGGCGAAGCCCTTGGCCCCCAGTTGCTTGAGCTTGTCGCGCATCCCCGCAGGCGGCGCGGGCACCAGATCGGTTGCGGGCAGCAGCGGCAGGGCCAGCGGGCCGCTGGGCTTGGCGCGGCCCTTCATGTCCGGATTGCCGTTGACCACCACCTCGCCGATGAAGCTCAGGAGCTTGGTGGCGCGGTCGCGGCGGGCGGTGAACTTGAACAGCTCCGGCGTGGTGTCGATGAAGCGGGTGGTCGCCTCGCCGCTGCTGAACAGCGGGTGGGCGATGACGTTTTCCAGGAACTGCAGATTGGTCGAGACGCCACGGATGCGGAACTCGCGCAATGCGCGGTCCATGCGGCGGATGGCGACATTGGCTTCCGGCGCCCAGGCGGTGACTTTCACCAGCAGCGAGTCGTAGTGCGGTGTGACCACCGCGTTGGAATACACCGTGCCGCCGTCGAGGCGGATGCCGAAGCCGGCCGGGCTGCGGTAGGCGCTGACGCGGCCGTGGTCGGGCGTGAAGCCGTTTTCCGGGTCCTCGGTGGTGACGCGGCATTGCAGGGCGTGGCCGGAGAGCCGCAGGTCTTCCTGCTTGGGCAGCCCCGGCTCGCCGATATGCGCGCCCTCGGTGACGCGGATCTGCGCAGCCACCAGATCGACGCCGGTGACCATCTCGGTGACCGTGTGCTCAACCTGGATGCGCGGATTGACCTCGATGAAGTAGAACAGCCCGGTGTCGGCGTCCATCAGGAATTCGACCGTGCCGGCGTGCGAGTAGCCCACGCTCTGGCACAGCCGCACCGCCGAAGCGCACAGCGACTCGCGCGTCGCGGCGTCGAGGTAAGGCGCGGGCGCGCGCTCCACCACTTTCTGGTTGCGGCGCTGCACCGTGCAGTCGCGCTCGAACAGGTGGACGATGTGGCCGTGCGTGTCGCCGAGGATCTGCACCTCGACATGGCGCGCGCGCTTGACCAGCTTCTCGACGTAGACCGCGTCATTGCCGAAGGCGGCCAGCGCCTCGCGGCGGGCCGATTCCATCTGCGCGCCCAGCTCGGCTTCCGACTCGATCACCCGCATGCCGCGGCCGCCGCCGCCCCAGCTCGCCTTCATCATCACCGGGTAACCCACCTTGGCCACCAGCGGCTTGCAGGCTTCGAGATCGCGCGGCAACTCGCCGGTGGCGGGCAGCGTGGGCACGTTCGCCGCCACCGCCGCCGTCTTCGCGGCCACCTTGTCGCCCAGCGTGCGCAGTACCTTGGGGCTGGGGCCGACGAAGCGGATGCCGGCCGCCGCGCAGGCCTCGGCGAAGTCCGGGTTCTCGGAGAGAAAGCCGTAGCCGGGGTGGATGGCGTCGACGCCTGCGGCCACCGCGACGCGGACGATGTCGTGGATGTCGAGGTAGGCGGCGATGGGCTTCTTGCCCTTGCCGACCAGATAGCTCTCGTCGGCCTTGAAGCGGTGCAGGGCGAAGCGGTCCTCGTAGGCGTAGATGGCGACGGTGCGGATGCCCATCTCCGCCGCCGCGCGCATCACCCGGATCGAAATCTCGCCGCGATTGGCTACCAGCAACTTCTTGATGCTGCCGCTCATGGGTTCCCCCGCAGGTTGGCCATCGGTTCCACCGTGACTGGTTGCGCACCGGCCTGCTGAAAGGCGGTAACAACGACCATGCCAGCGCCCGGCGGCGCGAGGCGGATCAGGCCCTATGGTGGCAGGCTCGTGCGCCGGCGACGTCCTCCAAGGGGTGTAGACGGACTCAGCCCGGCGCAGGTTTGTGGGCGGCCAGGGTCTGCCGCAGTCGCTCGACAAAGGCATTGGCCAGCGCCGTGCTGTGGCGTTCGCGCTGGCGCAGGTTGAGCTCAGTCAGCGGATGGCGTTCTTCCAGCAGCAGGCGCCCGCCCTGGCTGGCGTACAGCTCCAGCTCGCCGCTACAGCGCTCACCGGCCTGGCCGAGCGCCGGCCACCAGCGCACGGTGACGGCCAGGCCGTCCGGGTAGTGGCGGATGAACAGGGTTTGCGGCATAGGGCCTCCACGCTCGCCGTCAGTGTTGCGAGGAGCGCGGGGCACTGTGCCGCCGCCGGCCGGCGACGCCGGACCTGCGACGATCCAGGGCGGGCGAGACCCGATGAGAGGTGCGGCGGGAGCTGGTCAGCGCGAGCTGATCCAGACCGGCGCCAGATAGGCCGCCGACAGGCCATCGGCGCCGTCCACCCGCACGAAGTACCAGTGGGTCCCCTCGGTCACCGGCACTTCCAGGCGGCCGTGGGCACTGTCGGTGCTGGCCAGCTCCTGGCCGCCGGCGCCGAACAGTCGCAGCGTGCCGGCGTAGGGGCTGCCGTCCTTCTGGCTCACCTGGGTCTGCAGGACCACGCGGCTGCCCAGGTCGCAGCTCAGCTGCGAACCCATGGGATGGCCCTCGGCCTGAAAGTCCACGCGCAGATGCTGGCCCGGCGCCAGGGCGTAGGTGCGGCGCGCCAGCCAGGCCGCCTTGATCGCCGCCTCACCCAAGTCGGTGGCGAGGCTGACGGTCTTCGGGTGCTCCTCGGCGCCGTAGGTACCCCAGTGGTTGTCCTCGGAGCCGATGAAGGACAGCCGCCAGCCCTTGTCCAGCGCCTTGGCGATGTAGGGCAGGTAGCGGTCGTTGCGGTGATCGGTGTTGTAGACCTCGATGCCGAACATGCGCTCCACCGCCTCGGGGATCAGCGTGAAGTCGTTCCAGTCGCACTCCGCGCTCTCGGTGTCGAAGCACTTGTCGTGCGGATGGTTGAAGTGCGCCAGGGCGTCGCTGCCGCCGCCCATCGGCACCTCGCCGCTCAGGCTGCCGCCGTTGAGCGCCGGGGTGTCGGCATCGCGGGTGAACCAGCCCCAGAAGGTATCCATGGTGAACAGGTAGCCGCCGTCGAACTTGGCGTTGCTGAAGTTCTTCGAGAAGTAGACGTTGATGTGGCCGAAACGGTCGGAAGTCCACTCGAAGCCACGGATGGCGAGGAAGTTCTCGTCGCTCGCCGCCTGCGCCTGCGCGGCGGTGTTCTGCCACTTCACCAGCTCGTCGGCGGTCGGGGTCAGGCAGGTGAGCAAGCCCTCCAGCGAGGCGAAGCACTGATCGCCCACCGACAGGAACAGGCCGGTGTTGAGGGTGTCGGAATGCTCGCTGCCCCCAACAAAGCTGTAGCCCAGCGCCTTGGCCTTGGCGAAGTAGTCGCCCGGCACGTCGGTGATGACGCCGTCGGAGTAGCTGGAATGCATGTGCATCAGCCCCTCGTAGGGCCGCAGGCTGGCCAGCGGCTCGCCTTCATATGGAGCACAGACCTTGGCGACCGGCGGCGGCTCGGTGGCGGGCGGGGTGCTGTCGTCGTTGCTGCCGCAGGCAGCGAGGCTCAGCAGGGCGCTGAGCGCGAGGAGGCGTAGGGCGGCGGGCACGGTCGTTCGTCCATGAAGATCGGGTCGCGCAGCCTAGGCGGTGGAGATGACAGGCCGAGGAAATCTCCTCTGCAATTTCCGTCCGTCAGTGGCTGTGCAAGGGCTGCGTCGCCACCTCGCGCAACTCGGCGCGCGCCTGGCGTACGACCTGCCTTGCCGCGCTCAGGCCCAAGCCCGCCATCACCGCTGCCACCAAGAGGTCGGGCCAGCCGCTGCCGGTGCCGAACACGCCGGCGGCGGCGAGCAGGATGGCGAGATTGCCGATGGCGTCGTTGCGCGAGCACAGCCAGACCGAGCGCATGTTGGCGTCGCCGTCGCGGTAGGCGTAGAGCAAGCCCGCCACCGAGACATTGGCGATGAGGGCCAGGGTGCCGATGGCGGTCATGGTGCTGGCCTCCGGCAGCACGCCGTGCCAGCCGTTCCAGGCCGCCTGCGCGAGCACATAGCCGCCATAGGCGCCCATGCTCAGACCCTTGAGCAGGGCGGTGCGCGAGCGCCAGATCGAGCCCAGCAACAAGGCGTAGAGCGAGAGCGCGTAGTTGGCGGCGTCGCCGAAAAAGTCCACCGCGTCGGCCAGCAGCGAGGCCGAACCCGCGCCCCAGCCGCCGATCATCTCGACCAGGAACATGCCGAAGTTCACCACCAGCGCGATCCACAGCGCGCGCCGGTAGCTTGGCGGGATGGGCTTTCCGGCGGGCGTGTCGGCGTGGCAGCAGTGGGCGGACATGGACGGCTTCCTTATGGCTTGCAGGCCGCCATTGGACAGCCTGTAGTAACTTCAGGCTCAAGCCCCCAAGCGCCGGAGTTCGCATGAGTGCCCGCCACTACCGAATCGGAGACCTCGCCACGGCGCTCGCGGTGCCGGTGGAAACCATCCGCTACTACGAGCGCCAGGGCCTGCTGCCGGCGCCCGAGCGCAGTGCCGGCAACTACCGGCTGTACTCGGAGGTCGAGCGCGGCCGGCTGGAATTCATCCTGCACTGCCGCGCGCTGGACATGAGCCACCAGGAGATCCGCGAGCTGCTGCGCCTGCGCGACCAGCCTGAGCTGGGCTGTGCCGAGGTCAACGCCGTGCTCGAGGCGCATCTGGGCCATGTCGCCGAGCGCCTGCGCCTGCTGCGCGGCCTGCAGGCGCAGCTCAAGACCCTACGTGCGCGCTGCGCGGCTCCCGGCGTGGCCGGTGACTGCGGCATTTTGCAGGAGCTCTCGCAGCCCCTGCGCGCCGCGCGCAAGAGCAGTCATGTCGCTGGCGCCGGCTAGGCGCTGACCGCGGGTTGCGGCGGAAAGCGCGACCAGACCGCCGCCACGATGCCGCCGGCGAGGATGTGCCAGACACCCCACCAGGCGGCGATCAGCGCCATCGGCCCGGAGCCGTCGAAGAAGTTGAAGATCAGCACCAGGCCCAGGCCGGAGTTGTGGATGCCGGTCTCGATGGCGAGCGCGCGGCGGTCGGCTTCCGGCAGCCGGAACAGCCAGCCCAGGCCGTAGCCGCCGGCGATCGCCAGCGCATTGAGAAGAAACACCCAGCCGAACAGCGCGTCGATGTGCTGCACAAACAACCGGTAGTTGCCGGCAAAGCCGACGACGATGAAGGCCATCAGCAGCAGGCCGGCGGCGATCCGCAGCGGCTGGCGGATGCGCAGCGCCAGCGCCGGCGCGTAGTGCTTGAACAGGCTGCCCAGGGCCAGTGGCAGGGCGACGATGGCGAGCACCGTCCAGAGCATGCCGATGAGATCGACATGCAGTTCGGGCAGGGCCCCGGCGGCGCCGACCGCACGCGCGCTGAGCGCGAACAGGCCCGGCGTGGCGAGCGCGGCGGCGATGGTGGAGATGGTCACCAGGCTGATGCCCAGCACGACGTTGGCGCGCGCCAGCATCGACAGGTAGTTCGACACATTGCCGCCCGGGCAGGCCGAGACCAGCAGCATGCCCAGCGCCAGGCCCGGCGGTGGCTTCAGCAGCAGCACCAGCGCCACCGTCATCAGCGGCATGTACAGCCACTGCGAAGCCAGGCCCACCAAGAGGCTGCGCGGCCGGCGGCGCAGCTGCGCCAGCGGCTCGCGCTCGATGAACAGCGACACCGCGAACATCAGGAAGGCCAGCGCGAGATTGAGCACGCGCAGGCTGTCGGCGGAGAAATGGATGCTGGCCTGATCGAGGGCGCTCATGGGTGGGAGTCTGCAAAAGCGGGCACTGTGCCCAAGGCAGCCCTAGGCCAACCAATACTTTGCGGCGCCTAGGTTATGAACAAAACGCTATTTACTGATACCCCGGCAAATGCGGGACGATGCGCGCATCCTCCTTGTTGATCTGGTGCCGCCCATGTCCGCCAACCGTCCGCCGTTTTCACTGAGCCCCGCCCGCCTGCCGCTGCTGGTGCAGCCGGCCGGCATCGCCGATGTCGCCGGCCTGAGCGCCTGGCTGGAGGCCAACCGGGACTGGGTCACCGAGCAACTGCACCAGGTCGGCGCCCTGTTGTTCCGCGGCTTCGGTGTGCGTGGCGTCGACGATGTGGAGGTGGTGGCGCGCGCCATCGAGCCCGGCTTGCAGAACGAATACCTGGGATCCTCGCCGCGCATCGCCTTGAGCAAGAGCGGCTATGTGTTCTCGGCCAGCGAGCTGCCGGACTTCTACCCGCTGCCGGCGCACAACGAGATGTCGTTCACCGCCAAGCCACCCTCGCGGCTGTTCTTTGCCTGCACCATCGCGCCGGGCAAGTTCGGCGAGACGCCGCTGGTGGACTTCCGCGCCGTCTACCGCGATCTCGACCCCGCGCTGCGCGAGCGTTGGGCCAGGAAAGGCCTGCGCATCATCCGCAACTACTCCGGCCCTGGCGAGACCAAGAAGGATTTCTTCGAGCTGAAGAAGTGGACCGAGATGTTCAACACCCGCGACCGCGCGGTGGTGGAAGCGACCTGCGCGCGCGAAGGCTTTCAGCCGGTGTGGAAAGCCAACGACCGGCTGGCGCTGATCAGCCATCACCAGCCGGTGCGCCCGCATCCGGTCACCGGCGAGCCGGTGTGGTTCAACCACATCCACAACTTCCATCTCGACGCCGGCCACCTCGAATATTTCCAGGTCTTGAAGCTGCGCCCCAATCTGCGCCATCTGCGTTACTGGGCACTAGCGCGCGCCCTGAGCGCCTGGAAGCGGCGCACCGTCGCCGCCGAGGACCAGGCCATGCACGCGACCTTCGCCGACGGCAGCGAGATCCCCAGCGCCGAAGTCGATGCGGTGATCCGCGCGATCTGGAAGAACCTGGTCATCACGCCCTGGCAGCAGGGCGATGTGGTGGTGATCGACAACGCCTCCACCGGCCATGGCCGGCTGCCCTACGAAGGGCCGCGCGAGGTGGTGGTGTCCTGGGCCTGAGGGCGGCAGCGCTTGCGCACGGCGTTTCCGGCCTGCTGCATTTCTATAGAAATAATCGATATTTCTGCCGCGCCTTCGCAGCGGATTGAATAGCCCGCTATTCCTTTGCCGCCGCGGTGTCGCATGTCCCTACAGAAACTCGTCAGCGCCGTGGCCGCCACGGCCCGGCCCGCTGTTGTCTCCGCCACCGCGCTCGGGCTTTTGCTGGGCATGCTGGCGCCAGCCGCGCAGGCGCAGACCGCGGCGGCGGTGGATCAGGCCGAGCCAGCCAGCATTCCGGTGCAGAGCCTGGCCGAGTCCGCCGCGCCGGCACCCGCGCCCGAGGCGGTGCAGAGCCCGGCGGCGCTGGATACCGTGGTAGTCACCGCCCGCCGCAAGAAGGAAAAGGTCGAGGTGGTGCCGATCTCGATGACCGTACTCGATGGCGATCAGCTCGCCGCCGCCGGCCTTTATCGGCCGCAGGACATCCAGGAGCGTGTGCCCGGCCTGGTGGTCTCGGTGCCCAACCCGCGCCTGACCAGCTACACCATCCGCGGCCTGGGTTCGTCCTCCGCCAACGACGGCCTGGAAAGCAGCGTGGGCCTGTTTCTCGACGGCGTGTACCTGGGCCGTCAGGGCCTCTCGGTGTTCGATCTGGTCGATCTCGACCGCGTTGAAGTGCTGCGCGGCCCGCAGGGCACGCTGTTTGGCAAGAACACCACCGCCGGCGCTTTCAACATCGTCACCAAGGCGCCGACGCCGGAGTTCGAGGCCAGGGCCGAGGGCAGCGTCGGCAATCTCGGCTATCGGCAACTGCGGGGCAGCATCAACGGCGGGCTAATCGGCGAGACGCTCTCTGGCCGGCTCACCGGCTATCTCACCCGCCGCGACGGCAGCATCGAGAACCGCTACGACGACCGGAGCTTCCAGAACCAGCACAAGGGCGGCCTGCGCGGCCAACTGCTGTGGGCGCCCAGCGAGAATTTCAGCTCGCGGCTGATCTACGAATACGCCGACGCGCACGAGGACTGCTGCGTGTTTCTGCTCACCAGCTACCGCGACGCGATCAGGCAGCGCGACGCCTACATCGAGTACCAGCGCGAGCCGGTCAACCCCTATGCGCGGCAGGTGCAGTACGACAGCCAGGTCAGCATCGAGATGCACCAGAAGGCGGTCAGCAACGAGATCAACTGGAGCTTCGGCGACAACGGCGACACCACCCTGACCAGCATCAGCGCCTGGCGCGACTGGCGCTTCGTGCCCTACAACGACGACGCCACCAGCCGCGAGCTGGTGCCGCTGTCCGGCTCCATCAACAACCACCAGCAGTGGTCGCAGGAGCTGCGCCTGGCCAGCAAGCAGGGCGAGGTCGATCTGGTCGGCGGCCTGTTCCTGATCGAGCAGCAGCTGGTAGCCCTGGACCGCTTCGTGGTCGGCAAGGATCTGATCCCCTGGGCCTTCGGCGGCATCCTGCGCGACCTCACCGGCCTGCCGCTCACGCAGTCCAATTCCGGCCTGCTGTTCGACCTCGTCGCTCCCGGCGAGAACGCCGCCGGCACCGCCAATCTCACCCGGGGCGAGCAGACCAGCCGCAGCGGCGCGCTGTTCGGCTCACTGGACTGGCACCTCACGCCGCGTTTCGACGCCAGCTTCGGCCTGCGCTACACCCGCGAGCTGAAGAAGGGCAGCGTGGTGCGCACCCGCACCGCCTCCAACACCGGCGGCACGGTGGACCCGAATGATCCCGCCAGCCTGCCGCAGCTGCCGGGCGCGCTGTTCGCGGCGCTGGGCATCCCCGACCCGCGCAATTTCACTCTCGGCCTGATCCTCGATCAGGTGATCGGCGCGCCCTACAGCCGCGCCACCAGCTATGACGAGGGCCAGTTCTCCGGCCAGTTCGCGCTCGGCTATCAGCTGGCGCCGACGGTGCGTAGCTATCTGAGCATCGGCCATGGCTACAAGGCCGGCGGCATCAATCTCGGCGTCACCGGCAGCTCGGTGAAGGAGACCTTCGAGCCGGAGACCGCCACCAGCTTCGAGCTGGGCCTGAAGAGCCAGTTCTTCCGCCGCCGCCTGGGCGCAAATCTTGCCGCCTATCACAGCATCGTCCGCAACTACCAGGCGCTCACCTTCGACAACGAGCCGACGCTGTTCCCCAACCCGGCGCAGGTGAACCTGCTGAACGTCGGCAAGGTGCGACTGCAGGGTGTGGAGCTGGAAGGCCGTGCGCGGCCCTGGTCCTGGCTCAGCCTGCGCGCCGGCGGCAGCTATGGGCGCGCGGTGACCGTGGACTTCAAGAACGCGCCGGACGAGGACGCGCGCACCAGCACCAAGGATCTCTCCGGCAAGCGCCTGTACAACGCGCCCATCGTCACCGCCACCGCCGGCATCGAACTGAACCGGTCTCTCGCCGACAACTACGAGGCCTACGGCGCTTTCGACACCAGCTACCGCAGCGACTACTACGGCACAATCGAACGCGGCCGCGGCTCCGAGATCGCCGCCTACAGCCTCAGCAATCTGCGCGTCGGCATCAAGCATGCGCGCGGCGTCGAGGTCTCCGCCTGGGTGCGCAATGTCTTCAACGAGGACTACCTCGCCGCGATCAACCCGATCTACGGCGTAGGCGACTACGGCGCGGTGGTGGGCGATCAGAGAACCTATGGGCTGAGCGCGCGGCTGGAGTTGCACTAGGGCCTGTCACCAATTGCGGGGCAGCTTGGCGCGTCGCCGGTAAACTAGCGCCATGCAATTCGACGCGTACACCCAAACCGATCCCCGCCTCGTCGCCCTCGTCGAAGCCCTCAACCCCGCCCAGCGCGAAGCCGTCACCGCCCCGCCCGAGCACCGGCTGGTGCTGGCCGGCGCCGGCTCCGGCAAGACCCGCGTGCTCACCCACCGCATCGCCTGGCTGATGGCGGTGGAAGGCGTCTCGCCGCATTCGGTGCTGGCGGTGACCTTCACCAACAAGGCCGCCAATGAGATGCGCGGCCGCATCGAGCAACTGGTGAACGTGCCGGTGCGGGCGATGTGGGTCGGCACTTTTCACGGCACCGCCCACAAGCTGCTGCGCCTGCACTGGCGCGAGGCGAAGCTGCCGCAGAATTTCCAGATTCTCGACGCCGACGACCAGCAACGCCTGGTCAAGCGCGTGCTCAAGGGTCTGGACATGCCGGAGGACCGCTTCCCGCCGAAGATGGTCACCGGCTGGATCAATGCCCAGAAGGAAGAAGGCCGCCGTCCGCACCAGATGGCCGACCAGGGCGACTACAGCCAGCGTCAGCTGGTGCGCGCCTACACCGCCTACCAGCAGGCCTGCGAGGCCCAGGGGCTAGTCGACTTCGCCGAGCTGCTGCTGCGCGCCTACGAGCTGTTCCGTGACGTGCCGGCGGTGCGCGAGCACTACCAGGCCAAGTTCCGGCATGTGCTGGTCGACGAGTTCCAGGACACCAACACCCTGCAATACCTCTGGCTGCGCCTGCTCTGCGGGCCGGACGCGAAGATCTTCGCGGTCGGCGACGACGACCAGTCGATCTACGGCTGGCGCGGCGCCAAGGTGGAGAACATCCAGAAGCTCTCCCGCGACTACCCGGGCATCGAGCTGGTGCGGCTGGAGCAGAACTACCGCAGTACCGGCACCATCCTCAAGGCCGCCAACGGCCTGATCGCGCACAACTCCGGCCGCCTGGGCAAGAACCTCTGGACCGAGGACCGCGAGGGCGAGGCGATCCAGCTCTACGCCGCCTACAACGAGTACGACGAGGCGGAGTTCGTGGTCAACCGTATGCGCGACTACCTCGACGGGCATGGCCGCTACAGCGATCTCGCCGTGCTCTACCGCAGCAATGCGCAGTCGCGCGTGCTGGAAGAAATGCTGATCCGCGCGCGCCTGCCCTACCGCATCTACGGCGGCCTGCGCTTCTTCGAGCGCATGGAGGTGAAGGACGCGCTGGCCTGGCTGCGGCTCTTGGTCAACCGCGACGACGACGGCAGTTTCGAGCGGGCGCTGACCACGCCGCCGCGCGGCGTCGGCGCCACCTCGCTGGAAAAGCTGCGCGCCTTCGCCAAGCAGCACGAGCTGTCGCTGTGGAAGGCGGCACGTTCCGGCAGCGCGGCGCTGGGCCGTACCTCCGGCGCGCTGGGGCTGTTCCTGGACCAGATCGACCTGCTCGACCAGCAGACCCGCGAGCTGCCGCTGGCCGCCAAGATGGAGAAACTGATCGAGCGCTCCGGCCTGAAGGAGCACTACAAGAGGGAGAAGGGCGAGCAGGCCGAGGCGCGGCTGGAAAACCTCGACGAGCTGATCAACGCCGCCAAGTCCTTCGAGCGGCCGGACGAGGAAGGCCTGGACCCGGCGCTCAACTTCCTCACCCACGCGGCGCTGGAAGCCGGCGAAGGCCAGGCCAGCGCCGGCGAGGACGCGGTGCAGCTGATGACCCTGCATTCCGCCAAGGGCCTGGAGTTTCCGGTGGTGTTCATGGTCGGCCTGGAGAACGGCCTGTTCCCGTCGATGCGCGCGGTCGACGAGGGCAATCTCGAAGAGGAGCGCCGGCTCTGCTACGTGGGCATCACCCGCGCCCGCCAGCAGCTGACCCTCAGCTATGCCGAGACCCGCCGCATCCACGGTGTCGAGCAGATCTGCGCGCCCTCGCAGTTTTTGAAGGAAATCCCCAGCGAGACCCTGGTCGAGACCCGGCCGCGCGCGGCGGTGCTGCGCAGCAGCTTCGGCGTGCAGTCCGGCCGCGGCAGCTATGGCGGCGGCGCGCCGCGCTCGGGGCTGGGCAGCGGCTACGAGCATGGCAATGCCTGGCGCGAGCGCCAGCAGGAGGGCTACAACCTCAGCCGCCCGGCGCTGTCGGCGAAGATGACCGCGGAAGTCGGCTATGGCGGCTACAGGCTGGGCCAGCGGGTGATGCATCCCAGCTTCGGCGAGGGCACCATCTTGAGCTTCGATGGCGAGGGCGAGCGCACGCGGGTGGAGATCCGCTTCGCCAATGCCGGCACCAAGTGGCTGATGCTGGCCATGGCCAAGCTCAGCCCCTTGTAGCGCGGCGTCGCCGATGCCGGCCTACTTGCCCTTGCTGCTGGCGCTGTTGCTGGCCGCCGGCCTGCTTTGGCAGTGGCGCCGCCGTCGTCGCCAGCGGCAGGCACTGCAAACCCTGCCGCTGAGCGAAGCCGAGCGCGCGCTGCTGCAAGCCCGCATCGCGGTCGCCGCCTGGATGTCGCCGGCGCAGCGCGAGCGCTGGTTTATGCAGGTGCAGCGCCTGCGGTTGGGCAAGCGCTGGCTGGCCTGCGGCGGTCATGTGTTGGACGAACAGCAGCGCCTGCTGATCGCCGGCCTGGCCTGCCTGTTGCGGCTGCAGGAAGGCGCCGAGCGGCAGCCGCTGTTTCCGGAAATCCGCGAGCTACTGATCTACCCCGACGCCTTTCTGGTGCCGCCGCTGCACGAGCCGCTGGAAGAAGGCCTGGAACTGGTCGATGACGCCCCCGACGCGCGCATCGGCGAGCAGGGGCCGGGGCAGGTGGTGCTGTCCTGGGCCGATGTCGAGGCGGCGCTGGCCGGCGACCCGGTGAACGTCGTCGTCCACGAATTCGCCCATGCCCTCGACGAGGAGAACCCGGCCGGCGAGGGCGCGCCGCCGATGCCGCGTGAGCTGGCGGCGGAATGGGCCGAGGTGATGGGTGCGGAGTACGCGCGCCTGCAACGCCACCGCCGGCCGCCGGTGCTGGACAAGTACGGCGCGCAGAGCCCGGGCGAGTTCTTCGGGGTGGTCAGCGAGGCCTACTTCCAGCAGCCGGAGGCGCTTCAGCTACATCACCCGGCGCTGTTTGCGCTGCTCCAGCGCTACTACGGACTGGTCGCGCCGGTGGCGCTGGCGAGCCTGCCCGGCCAGGAAAACTGAAGTCCGATCAGGTCCGGACTTGCCAACGGCCCGGCAATTGCATTCTGATGACCGAGTCAGTTCACCGTCGGCCCACTGCCATGCTCCCCTCGCGCCTGCTTTCCGCCGCCTTCGCGGCCAGTCTCCTCTTGTCCGCCTGCGGCGGTGCCCCCGACAGCGACGGCAGCCTGCCCGATGCCGGCTCCTCCAGCTCGGGTTCGTCCAGCAGCGGCGGCACCGGTAGCTCCTCCGGTTCCAGCAGCTCCTCGTCCTCCTCGGGCGGGACTTCCAGTGGCTCCAGCTCCAGCGGTTCCAGCTCGGGTGGCTCGACGTCGGGCGGCTCTACCTCCGGGGGCTCCACTTCGGGAGGCTCTACCTCGGGAGGTTCGACTTCGGGAGGTTCCACCTCCGGAGGCTCCACTTCGGGCGGTTCGACGTCCGGCGGATCGACTTCCGGCTCCTCGTCCTCCTCATCGGGCGGCTCCTCCTCGGGCGGTTCGACTTCGGGCTCGTCGTCCTCGTCCTCCGGTGGCACCAGCAGTTCTTCCGGCGGCGGCAGCTCCTCCGGCGGCAGCGGCGCGGCGGCGCGGGTGGTGGTGGCCGACATCGACACCGGCATCAATCCCTACCACGCCTTCTACAACGCCGGCAGCAGCATCTATCCGGCCGGCAGCCCGCCCTCCAGCGTCACGCCGGCGCTGCTGGCGGAGCTGGGGGTGGACGCCGCACACCAGCTGACGCTGACCCGCACCGGCGACTTCGCTGCCGACTTCGCCGCCGACGCCGCGATCTGGGCCGGCATCAAGAAGGGCGAGCTGTATTGGTTCACCGGCACCAACATCCTCGCCGTCACCCTGCGCGAGACCAATGACGGCGGCATTCCCATCCTGCCGGACACGGAGGACGACACCCACGGCGTCGGCACCTCCTCGGCGGTCCTGACCGGCAACCCGGAGGCGGTGCTGCTGTTCGTGGAGCCGGACGCGCTGGGCTCGGAGGCCTCGCACGCCTACGCCTTCCTGCACCCGGCGGTGGACATCGTCACCACCAGCTATGGCTCCTCGGTGCCCCTGGTCGGCATTCCGCTGCCGGAGGCCAATACCTTCTTCCACACCTTCGAGGGCGTGGTGGCGCTGGGCAAGCTGCACTTCAGCTCCTCTGGCAACGGCCCCGGCCTGTCGCCGCTGCGCGCCGGCGCCGGGCCCTGGTGGAGCATCGGCATCTCCGGCTTCGAGGAGGATTCCTCCAACGGCCGCACGCTGCTCTCCGGTCTGTTCCCGGACTTCATCTCCGACTTCACCCAGAACCTGCCCTACTGCATGGCCTGTGAGAGCGGCACCAACGAGTTCACCGCCGGCACCAGCTTCTCGACGCCGCTGTCGGCGGGGCTGGCTTCCAAGCTGGTGCTGGAGGCGCGGCGCGCGCTCGGCCATGCCGGCGGCATCCTGGTGCGGGAGAACAACCAATCGGTGATGGCGCAGGCCAGCGACGGCACCACGCTCAGCAACTGGCAGGTCCGTCGCGCGCTGGAGGAAGCCGCCTACATTCCGCAGATCGCCGACTACGATCCGGTCGAAGGGGTGTTCGACCTGGGCGGCCTGCCGGTGAATCCGGCGGCGCCCTGGTTGCAGATCGGCTGGGGTGTGCTTTCCGCCAATCCCGACAAGGAAGTGATCGCCAAGGCCCTGGCCTTCCTGGGTCTGGGCGGCACGCCGCCGGCGGCCAAGGACATCGGCTACTGCCGCTTCCAGACCGGCCTGGTGCAGCTGCGGCATCAGTACTGGGATAACCTCTCGCCGCTGGGTGCGCTCAATCCGGTGCTTACCGGCGGCGCGGTCGGTGAATATGAGGAAGATCCCTTCATCTATTGCTAGTGATGAGAAAAACGCCTCAAGCCGGGGCGCGGAACTGGCGGGCGCCGGGATCGGTCCGCTATTGTCCTGCCCCCAGATAATGAGGAGAAGCACATGAATCGCGCCGTTCTTGCTGCGCTGCTGCTGGCTCTCGCCAGCGGCGCAGCGGTTGCCAAGGTCTCCCCCGCGGAGGCCGACAAGCTGAAGAAGGAGCTCACTCCGGTGGGCGCCGAGCGTGCTGGCAACAAGGACGGCAGCATTCCCAAATGGGAGGGCGGCCTGACCAAGCCGCCGGCCTGCTTCAAGGGCACCGGCACCTGGTACTGCGACCCTTACGCCGACGACCAGCCGAAGTTCACCATCACCAAGGCCAACGTCGAGCAGTACAAGGCGCAGCTCACCGATGGCCAGAAGGCGCTGTTCGCCAAGTACGGCGACAGCTACAAGATGAACGTCTACCCGACCCGCCGCAGCGGCGCCTTCCCTGACTTCGTCTACGAGGCGACCTACAAGAACGCGCTCAACGCCGAAGTCGGCAACGGTGGCGAGGCGCTCAATGGCGCGGTGGTGGGCATTCCCTTCCCGATCCCGAAGACCGGCAACGAACCGATCTGGAACCACAAGTTCCGCTACCGCGGCGTCGGCATCGACCGCTGGAACGCCCAGGCGGCGGTGACCACCACCGGGGCCTTCAACCTGGTGAAGATCCGCGAGCAGGTGAAGTTTCTGTACGACACCAAGGGCATCAGCCCGGAGCAGCTCAACAACGTCGGCATCTACTTCATGCAGACGGTCACCGCGCCGCCGCGCCTGGCCGGCACCATCACCCTGGTGCACGAGACCATGGATCAGGTGAAGGAGCCGCGCCGCGCCTGGCAGTACAACCCCGGCCAGCGCCGCCTGCGCCGCGCGCCCAACGTCGGCTACGACAATCCCGGCACCGGTGCCGACGGCCTGCGCACCAACGACCAGACCGATACCTTCAACGGCGCCACCGACCGCTACAGCTGGAAGCTGGTCGGCAAGAAGGAAATGCTGGTGCCGTACAACTCCTACAAGGTGCACTCCAACCAGTACAAGTACGCCGACATCGTCAAGAAGAACCACGTCAACCAGGAGCTGCCGCGTTACGAGCTGCACCGGGTCTGGGTGGTGGAGGCCAACGTCAAGGCGGGCACCACGCACATCTACAAGAAGCGGATGTTCTACATCGACGAGGACAGCTGGCAGATCGTCGCGGTGGACAACTACGACGCCCGCAACACGCTCTGGCGCGTGCAGGAAACCCACTTCGTGATGGCCTACGACAAGCCGTTCTCCAGCCCGGTGCTGGAATCGGTCTACGACCTGCAGTCCGGTCGTTACCTGGTGCAGGCGATGAACAACGAGGAGGACGAGAACAGCGAGAAGGACTACGACGTCGGCTTCTTCGACCCCTCCAACGTCTCCAAGCAGGCTTCGAAGTAAGCCGTTGGCGCGGTATCGAGAAAGGCGGCCACAAGGCCGCCTTTTTTGTGGCCGCAAAGCTGGCGGGCCAGTCAGGTCTGAGCTAAGGTCGGGGCATAACGAGAGGAGAGAGAAGCGATGAAGCGTGCACTGTATGCCGCCCTGCTTCTGGGTTTGGCTGCCCAGCCAGTGGCGGCCAAGGTTTCCCAGGCCGAGGCCGACAAGCTCAAGACCGAACTGACCCCGGTGGGCGCCGAGCGCGCCGGCAACAAGGACGGCAGCATTCCCAAATGGGAGGGCGGCCTGACCCAGCCGCCGGCCTGCTACCAGGGCCAGGGCGCGCGCTACTGCGATCCCTACCCGGAAGACCGGCCGAAGTTCAGCATCACCAAGGCCAACGTCGAGCAGTACAAGAACCGGCTCACCGAAGGCCAGAAGGCGCTGTTCGGAAAGTTTCCCGACAGCTACAAGATGAATGTCTACCCGACGCGCCGCAGCGGCGCCTTCCCCGGCTACGTCTACGAGGCGACCTACAAGAACGCGCTCAATGCCGCGCTCGCCAACGGTGGCGAGTCGCTGAGCGGTGCGATTCTCGGCATTCCGTTTCCGATCCCGAAGACCGGCAACGAGCCGATCTGGAACCACAAGCTGCGTTACCGTGGCGTCGGTGTCGACCGCTGGAACATCCAGGCGGCGGTCACCACCAGTGGCGACTTCAATCTGGTGAAGATCCGCGAGCAGGTGAAGTTTCTCTACGGCTCGCACACGCTGACGCCGGAGCAGCTCAACAACGTCGGCATCTACTTTCTGCAGATCGTCGCCGCGCCGCCGCGCCTGGCCGGCACCATCACCCTGGTGCACGAGACGCTCGACCAGGTGAAGGAGCCGCGTCGCGCCTGGCAGTACAACCCCGGCCAGCGCCGCCTGCGCCGCGCGCCCAACGTCGGCTACGACAATCCCGGCACCGGCGCCGACGGCCTGCGCACCAACGACCAGACCGATACCTACAACGGCGCTACCGACCGCTACACCTGGAAGCTGGTCGGCAAGAAGGAGATGTATGTCCCCTACAACGCCTACGGACTGCATTCCGACAAGCTCAAGTACAAGGACATCCTGAAGAAGGGCCACATCAACCAGGAGCTGCCGCGCTACGAGCTGCACCGGGTCTGGGTGGTGGAAGCCAACGTCAAGCCGGGCACCACCCACATCTACAAGAAGCGGGTGTTCTACGTCGACGAGGACAGCTGGCAGATCGTCGCGGTGGACATCTACGACGCCCGCAATGCGCTCTGGCGGGTGCAGGAGAGCCACATCCTGCAGATCTACGACGGCGGCGATCGTCTCGGCCACGGCCCGGCGCTGGAAACCGTCTACGACCTGCAGTCCGGCCGCTATCTGGCGCAGGCGATGAACAACGAGGAGCCGCAGAGCCTGGAGAAGGACTACGATGTCAGCTTCTTCGACCCGGCCAATGTCTCCAAGCAGGCCACCAAGTAAGGGATCGATTCGGGGTGTGGAGGAAGGGGCGGCAGCTCATGGAAATGAGAGCCGCCCCTCTTTTTTTGGCCGACGCGACAGCGTCCGGCGCAGCGTCTAGACTCCTGCCCATGGCTCCTTCCAAGACCCTGCTGTTGTTGCTGAGCGCCCTGCCGCTGCTGGCCGAGGCTGCGGTGTATCGCTGGGTCGATGCCAGTGGTCAGGTGCACTACTCCCAGACTCCGCCGCCCGAGGTCGGGGCGGTACCTCAGAACATCCGCACGGTGCCCGCATCGCCACCGGCTCCGAACGCCGCCAAGCCGGCGACCACCGAGCCCGGCGCCGCCAAGCCGGCGACCAGCAGTCCCGAGGTCGATCTGGAAGCGCGCAACAAGCGTTGCAGCGAGGCCCGTGAACGTATCACCTACCTGGAAGAAAAGACCGCGCGCCGGCTCGGCATCGAGCAGCCGGATGGCAGCCTGGCGCGGATGACCGAGGAGGAGTTCCAGGCGCGCCTGCAAACCGCACACGACGCCGTGACCAAGAACTGCAGCGCCCGGTAGCCCTTAAGGCGGCAGGCACAAAAAAGGGCGGCCCGCGGGCCGCCCTTTCGTTTGTCGCCTGTGGCTTACTTCTTCGGCTCGCCGATGGAGATCAGCTCAACCTCGAACACCAGGGTGGCGTTGGGGCCGATCTTGATGCCGGCGCCGCGCTCGCCGTAGGCGAGGTTGGAGGGGATCACGAACTTGTACTTAGCACCCGGCTTCATCAGCTGCAGGCCTTCGGTCCAGCCCGGGATCACGTTCTGCAGCGGGAAGCTCACCGGCTGGCCGCGGTCGTAGCTGGAGTCGAAGGTCTCGCCGCTGATCAGCGTGCCCTTGTAGTGCACGGTCACGGTGTCGCTGGCCTTGGGCGAGTCGCCCTTGCCTTCGGTCAGCACTTCGTACTGGAGGCCGGAGGCGGTGGTCTTCACGCCGGACTTCTTGGCGTTTTCGGCGAGGAACTTCTCGCCTTCTTCCTTGGCCTTGCCGGCGGCGGCGGTGCGCTCTTCCAGCTGCTTCTTCTGCAGCTTCTGGGCGACGGTGTTCTTGATCTCTTCGCGGGTCTTGTCGTCGAGCACCGAGGTGCCGCCGGTGAACACGGTGTCGAGGCCGGCTTCCAGGGCCTTGATGTCCACATCGTCCTTCACCGGCTGCAGCGACTTGGCGAGGTCGACGCCGATCGCGTAGCCGAACTTCTGCGCGTCGGTGGTCAGCTCCTCGGCCTTGGTGATCGAGGGGACGCTGCCTTCGTCCTTCTTCTGGCAGGCGGCGAGGGCAAGGCCGGCGACAGCGACGGCGAGCAGGGTGCGTTTGGTGGTGAGCATGGAAATCCTGTGTGGATGAAAGGCCGGCTTTCGGGCCGCCGTAGGTGATGAACTTTGCGGGCTGGGAATTATAACGAGCACGATGTCAAGGCGAGGACGAGACGGTTTCCGCCCCGGTCAGGGTGGTGCCGCGGCGCCGTGACAAGAGCTGCAACAGCGTCTGACGGCTTTCGTCGGAGAGTAGTTCCAGCGAGCGCTCGGCGATGCGTTCGATGCGGGCATCGACCACCAGGCTGCGCTGGCCCTCGCCATTGCCCTGCTCGGTGACCAGGCCCATGCCGATCAGGGTGTTGAGGTAGCCCTTGAACAGCGCCGGGTCGAAGAACTCCGGCGCGTCGCGGCCGGTGAGCACCGCCATGCGCTCGGCGAGCAGGCGGCAGTCCTGTTCGAACTTGCCGCGCAGCAGGTTCTGCGGGGTCTTGCGCTCCTCGGCCAGGAGCAGCGCGGTCATGCCGTAGCGCTCCAGGGTTTCGCCGAGGATGCGGCCGAGCATGGCCAGGGTGGAGAAGGACTTCTGGGTGACATCCGGCCGCCAGAGATCCTGGCCCTCGCGGCGCAGCAGGCCGAGGTTGACCATCACATCCACCGTACGGCGGGCGACCTGCTCGATCTCGTCGGCCGGCCAGCGCAGGAAGAACTCGGTGCGCAGGAAGGGGTAGAGCGCGCGGCAGCCGGTGATCGCCGCTTCCTCCGACAACCGGGCGCGGGTGCGGAACAGGTTGGCGATCAGCGAGGGGATCGCGAACAGGTGCTGGATGTTGTTGCGGTTGTAGGTAAGCAGCACCGCGTCGCGGCTGGCGCAGCCGACCAGATCGCCCCAGGGGTGCGGCACCCGCACCAGGCGCGACACCGGCGCCGCCCAGTCCAGCACCGACTTCGGATTGGCGTCGGGGATGTAGAGCTGCTGCGAGTAGGGCTCGCCCTTGAGCAGCCAGGCCAGGTGGCCGACCTGCTCGACGATCTCGTCCTCGCTGGCGGCGCCGCGCGGGCTCGCCAGCAGCGCCACCGCCGACAGGCCGCAGGGATTGGCCACCGCCGCGGCGTTGACCCGACGCATGTTCTCGTCGGCCAGCTCCTTGACGAAGGCGGAATAGCCTTCGGGACGGCTGTCGGCATTGGCATCGGCGCCGGCGCCGAAATGCGCGCGCCAGTCCGGCAGATGCGCGTCGGCATAGGCCTGCAGGGCGATCGGCTCGCCGAAGTTGAGATAGGCCTTGCCGTGGCTCTTGGTGAGGATCTTGCCGGCCTTGAGCAGGCCTTCGGCGGATTCCTTCTGCTTGGCGCCGCCCTTCAGTTCCTTGAAGTAGCTGCCCACCTCCCAGACCTTGTCGTAGCCGATGTACACCGGGACGATCACCACCGGCCGGGCGCGGCTGCGCAGGGCGCTTTCCACCACCATCGCCAGCAGGCCAGTCTTCGGCGCCAGCAGGCGGCCGGTGCGGCTGCGGCCACCCTCGGGGAAGAACTCGATGGCATAGCCCTTGGCGATCAGCGCATCGACATAGCCACGGAACACCGCCGTGTAGAGCGCGTCGCCAGCGAACTTGCGGCGCATGTAGAACGCGCCGCAGCGGCGCAGCAGGCCGCCCACCGGCCAGAAATTGAGGTTGATGCCGGCGGCGATGTGCGGCGGTACCAGGCCCTGGTGATAGAGCGTGTACGACAGCAGCAGGTAGTCGGCGTGCGAGCGGTGGCTGGGCAGGTAGATGATCTCGTGGCTCTGCGCCAGCTCGCGCACGCGGTCGAGGTTCTGCACATCGACGCCACGGAACACCCGCTCCCAGACGAAGATGGTCAGCAGGCGCTCGAGGAAATTGATCGCGACGCTGGAGTAGTCGGCGCCGATCTCGCCGGCCAAGCGCCTGGCGCGCTTGCGCACCTGCTCCAGGGTCAGGTTCTTGGTCTTGGCCTCGTGCTCGATGGCGCGCCGTACCAGCCGGGAATTGACCACCCGTTCGAGCATGATCCGCCGCGGCGGCAGTTCCGGCCCCAGCGCCGCAGTGCGTGCGCGCAGAAAGTGAAAGTGCAGGCCGCGGATCAGCTTCTTCAGGCCCTTGGCGCTGTCCGGTTCGTGCTCCAGATAGCTGCGGAACGATACCGGCTGCGCGAAGTTGGCCAGCATGTTGCGCGAGTTCACCAGGCTGATGAAGAACTTGCGGACGCTGCCGGCTTGCGGGATGTCGGCGAAGATCAGCTTGAACAGGCTGGTCTCCGAGCCCGGATCGCGGCCCCAGAAGATCGACACCGGCACGATCTGGATGTCGAACTGCGGGTCCTTGGCGACCGTCGCCAGCACCTGCGAGAGCTCAGTCATCCGCACCCGCGTTTCCAGCAGCGCCGGCAGGTAGACGCAGCCGGCGCGGCCGGCGGTGGGCAGGCTGGCGCCGGTGCGCTGCGGCCGCGGCAGACCGTAATGGCGGCAGACCTTGTCGAGCGCGAACAGGTCGATCCAGCTGCGGGTGGGCAGCACGAAGGCGATCGGGCGGCTGGCGTCCAGGCCCAGGCGCTCGTAGAGGTTTTCCGGCGTGGCCTTGAATTTGACCAGGGCCAGCAGCGGGCGGTACAGCCACCAGGCCAGCCAGTAGCTCAGTGCGGCGAGCATGCGCATGCGGATTTTGTTCAGTGAACTGTATTGTGAGTAGGCGCACAGTCTAACGAATCGAGTTTTCCCCACCCCTGCCGCCCGTCTGCCTTCATGAGCCCGGTCCAGCATCCCTCCCTGCAACGCGTCGAGAAGCTCGCCTACTGGCTCGACGAGTTCATCACCATCCCCGGCACCGGTTTCAAGATCGGCCTGGAGTCGCTCATCGGCATGGTTCCCGTTGTCGGCGACTTTGCCGGCCTGGTGATGGGCGGCTATGTGGTGGTCGAGGCGCATCGCCTGGGCGCGCCCACCGAACTCAAGTTGAAGATGATCCGCAATGTCGCGCTCGATGGCGCCATCGGCCTGGTGCCGGTATTCGGTGACATCTTCGACTTCGCCTACCGCAGCAACCGCCGCAATGTGCAGCTGCTGCTGGGACACTACCGGCCGGCGGAGCAACTGCCGCAACCGCAGCGCGGCCGACGTTGGTTGCGGCTGGTTGCGCTGACAACCCTCGTCGCTGGCGTCATCTACTGGCTCTATGGTCGCTGAGGCCGCGCACACGGGGAATTGGGCACCTGGCCTTGGCGCGCATATTGCGCTGCAGGATTGACTCGCCGCCCCGGCCAAAGGCAAGGTCGGCCCAAACCCGAAAGGAAATCCTCAATGCAACAAGCCCAATGGCTGGGCCACCCGCGTGGCCTGGCAACGCTGTTCTTTACCGAGATGTGGGAGCGTTTCACCTTCTACGGCATGCGCAGCCTGCTGGTGCTGTTCATGACCGCGGCGGTCATGGACGGCGGTCTCGGCATCACCGCCCAGGATGCCACCGCGATCTATGGCCTCTACCTCGGCTGCGTGTACCTGTTCGCCCTGCCGGGTGGCTGGGTGGCGGATCGACTCACCGGCCAGCGCAATGCGGTGATGCTCGGCGGCGGCATCATCGCGCTCGGCAACTTCATGCTGGCGATGGGCAACCAGACGGTGTTCTTCCTGGGCCTGGTAGTGGTGGTGCTCGGCGTCGGTCTGCTCAAGCCCAACATCAGCGCCATGGTCGGCCAGCTCTACAAGGATCGCCCCAGCGGTGAGCGCGACGCCGGCTTCTCGATCTTCTACATGGGCATCAACGTCGGTGGCCTGCTGGCGCCGCTGCTGGTCGGCACCATCGGCGAGAAAGTGTCCTGGCAGGCCGGCTTTGCGCTTGCAGGCGGGCTGATGATCCTCGGCCTGATCCAGTTCTGGATGACCCGCCACTACCTGCCGGCGGCCGCGCCCAGCGCCCACACGGTGGAGGAGCGCCGGCGCTCGCTCTGGCAGCTGGGCATCGGCCTGGCGATCTTTGCCGCCGGCGTGGCGGCGGTGGCCAGCGGCGCGCTGAGCGTCAGCCCGGTGTCGCTGAGCCAGTACACCGGTGTGGCAATGGTGCTGATCGCCTTCTTCTTCTTCGGCTACGTCTTCCTGTTCGGCAAGCTGAGCAGCGAGGAAGCCAAACGGGTGGCGGTGATCGTGGTGTTGTTCTTCGGCGCTGCCAGCTTCTTCATGGGCTTCGAACTGGCCGGCTCCGGGTTCACGGTGTTCGCCCGCGACTTCACCGACCGCAGCCTGTTCGGCAGCTACTTCGCCGACGGCCAGCACCCGGCCAGCTGGTATCAGACGCTCAACCCCCTGTTCGTGGTGCTGTTCTCGCCGGTGTTCGCCGCCCTCTGGGTGCAGCTCGGCCGGCGCAACCTGGAGCCCTCGGTGCCGGTGAAGTTCGGCCTCGGCCTGATCCAGATGGCGCTCGGCTTCGTCATCATCGCCTGGGCCGCGATGCTGGTGGTCAAGGGCGGCGAGGGCACCAAGGTGCTGCCGGTCTGGCTGCTGCTCACCTACCTCCTGCACACCTTCGGTGAGCTCTGCCTCTCGCCCATCGGCCTGTCGGCGGTGACCAAGCTGGCTCCGCCGCGTTTCACCAGCCAGATGATGGGCACCTGGTTTGCCGGCACCGCGCTCGGCAACCTGCTGTCCGGCCTGATCGCCGGCCATCTCGGCGCCGAGGACATCCAGCACGCGCCGGATCGCTTCCTGATGATCTTCTTCATCGGCGGCGGCATCGGCCTGCTGCTGGTGCTGATGGCCAAGCCCATCCAGAAACTCATGGGCGGCGTGAAGTGACCGCCGCCGCTAATTCGAGGAGACAAACCATGCGCAATTTTCTGCTGATCCCGACCGCTGCGCTGCTGCTGGCGGCCTGCGGCAAGAGCGAGCCGGTCGCCACGCCGGCCGCCGCCGCTGCGCCCAGCGCCGCCGAGGCCGATGCCTTCATCGCCAAGTACAACGCCGACTTCCGCGCCTTCTACCCGACGCTGACTGGGCCGCAGTGGCTGGCGGCGACCTATATCACCGACGACAGCCAGGCGGTCGCCTCGCGCGCCAACGAGCAGTACCTGGAGTTCAGCTTCAAGACCGCGCAGGCGGCCAAGCCGTTCTACCCGCTCAAGGATCTCAAGCCGGAGACCGCGCGGGCGCTGAACCTGATCCGGGTCGGTTCGGCCGCGCCCAGCTCGCCGGCCGAGCGCGAGGAGCTGGCCAAGATCGGCGCCAAGATGGAAGCCAACTACGGCGCCGGCAAGTGGTGCCGCAAGGACGCTGCCGGCAACGACCAGTGCCTGTCGCTGCAGGAGATCGAGAAGATCATCACCAACGCCGACTTCAAGGCGACGCCGGCCGAGCTGGCCGAGGCCTGGGCGGGCTGGCACGCCACCGCCAAGCCGATCCGCAAGGACTACCAGCGTTTCATCGAGCTGCAGAACAGCGCGGCCAAGGAGTCCGGTTTTGCCAACATGGGCGAGATGTGGCGCGCCGGCTACGACATGAGCCCGGCCGAGTTCGCCGACGAGACCGAGCGGCTCTGGGGCCAGGTGAAGCCGCTCTACGACGAGCTGCACTGCTACGTGCGCAACAAGCTCAACGCCAAGTACGGCGATGCGGTGGTGCCCAAAGGCGGCCTGATCCCGGCGCAGTTGCTCGGCAACATGTGGGCGCAGAGCTGGGGCAATCTCTATCCGCTGATGGAGCCCTACAAGGGTGTTGGCTCGCTCGATGTGACCGCCGCCCTGGCGGCGCAGCGCGAGGCGGAACTCGCCAAGCTCAAGGCCGCCTACAAGGGCAAGCCGACCGCGAAGGTGCAGGCCGAGATGGAGCACGATGCCGACAAGGCGATGAGCCTGAAGATGGCGAAGATCGCCGAGGACTTCTACACCTCGCTGGGCTTCCCGGCGCTGCCCGCCAGCTTCTGGGACAAGAGCCTGCTGCAGCAGCCGCGCGACCGCGACGTGGTCTGCCATGCCTCCGCCTGGGACATGAACCTCGCCGGCGATGTGCGCATCAAGCAGTGCATCGAGCCGGATGAGGAGCATCTGTTCACCATCCACCACGAGCTTGGCCACATCTACTACTACCTGATGTACAACGCCCTGGAGCCGATCTTTCAGCAGGGCGCGCACGACGGCTTCCACGAGGCCATCGGCGACACCATCACGCTCTCGCTCACGCCGCAGCATCTGGAGAAGATCGGCTTGGTCAAGGGCGCCAAGAGCGACGAGAAGGCGGTGATCAACAGCCAGATGAAGCTGGCCTTGGACAAGATCACCTTCCTGCCCTGGGGCAAGCTGGTCGACCAGTGGCGCTGGAAGGTGATGGACGGCAGCCTCAAGCCCGAGGACTACAACGCCGGCTGGTGGCAGCTGCGCGAGCAGTACCAGGGTGTGTCACCGCCGCTGGCGCGCAGCGAGGAAGACTTCGATCCGGGTGCCAAGTACCACGTCCCCGGCAATACGCCGTACACACGTTACTTCCTGTCCTTCGTCATCCAGTTCCAGTTCCAGAAGGCGCTGTGCGAGGCGGCCGGCTTCAAGGGCCCGCTGCACGAGTGCGACATCTACGGCAACAAGGCGGCGGGCGAGAAGTTCATGGCCATGCTCAAGGAGGGGCAGTCCAAGCCCTGGCCGGAAACGCTGGCCAAGCTCACTGGCAGCCCGAAGATGGACGGCTCGGCGATCATCGAATACTTCGCGCCGCTGATGGGCTATCTCAAGGAGCAGAACCAGGGCCAGAGCTGCGGCTGGACGCCGGAGCCCGCCGCGCCCTGAGCGCAACCTGGGCATGAACGAAAGGGCAGCTTACGGCTGCCCTTTTTCGTCGGAACCAACTACTCAACCGGTTTGGGCTGCAAGCGGTCCAGAGTGGCGCCGAAGTGCTCGTAAGCAACGCCGGGACTGAAGTGAAAGCCCTGCACGCTGAAGCGCTCGGGAGGCAGATCGACGCCGAGGTAGTTGCCCTGGGCATCCTGGCAATGGTGGCGGCGCAGAAAGTCGAGTTGCGCCGCCGTCTCCACGCCTTCGGCGATCACCCGGATGCCGAGGCTGGAAGCGAGCGCGATAATGGTCTGGGTCACCGCCGCGTTGGCGAGGTTTTCGGCGACCTGGTTGATGAAGCTGCGGTCGATTTTCAGGGCGGTGATCGGGAAGCGGCTGATGTAAGACAGGCTCGAATACCCCACTCCGAAATCGTCGATCGCCACACCGACGTCCAGCGCACGGATCTGCTGAAGACGGCTGATCGACTCCTCGGTCTGCGCCATCAGCAGGCTCTCGGTGATCTCCAGCTCCAGGCTCTTCGGTGGCAGGCCGGATTCGCGCAGCACGGTCTGCAGTTCCTCGACGAAATTCGGCTGCCGGAACTGCCGTGGCGAGATGTTGATCGCGACTTTCAGCTCCCGCCCGCACTGTGTCTGCAGCGCGCGACCCTGATGGCAGGCGGTACGCAGCACCCAGGAACCCAGCGACAGGATCAGGCCCGACTCCTCGGCCACCGCGATGAAATGCTCGGCGGTGCGCAGGCCGTGCTGCGGATCGGCCCAGCGCAGCAGCGCCTCCATGCCCACCACCGCGCCGCTGCTCAGGCAGATCTGCGGCTGGTAGTGCAGGACGAACTCCTGGTTGCGCAGCGCCCGATGCAGGGCGTTCTCGATGCTCAGCTTGTCGTTGGCGGCCTGCTCCATCTCCAGATTGAAAACCCGGAAAGTGCCGCGACCGGAGGCCTTGGCGCGGTACATGGCGGTATCGGCATTGCGCAGCAGCACATGGGCGTCGACGCCGTCGCGGGGGGAGATGCTGATGCCGATGCTGGGGGTGATGTGCAGCTCGTGGCTGCCGATGACGAACTTCTCGGCCATCGAGTCGAGGATATTCTGGGCAATGTGCTCGGCGGTCGCGAACTCGCTCAGCTCCGGCACCGCCACCACGAACTCATCGCCGCCCATGCGCGCGACCGTGTCGGCGCCGCGCACGCTGTCGCGCAGGCGCTCGGCCACGGCCACCAGCAGCTGGTCGCCGACGTGATGTCCCAGCGAGTCGTTGACGCGCTTGAAGTGATCGAGATCCAGCATCAGCACCGCCACCGCCTTGCCGCTGCGCTTGGCCTGTTGCAGGGCCACCTCCAGGCGGTCGTTGAGCAGGGTGCGGTTGGGCAGACCGGTGAGGTAGTCATGGTGCGCGATGTGCCGGGTGTACTCCTCGCGGCGCTTGCGCTCGGTGATGTCGTAGGCGATGCCCAGAAAGCCCTGGATTTCGCCATCGGCGCCATGCAGCGCGGTGACCGCCAGATTCACCGGAAAGCGTGAGCCGTCCTTGCGGACGTAGGTCCACTCCCTTTCCTCGACGATGCCGCGCCGCGACTGGTGCACGAACACCTCGAAACCGGGCTCGATGTGCTCGCCCAGCTCGGCGCTCATTTCCTGTGCGCGCTGGCGGATTTCCTCGGCGTCGTGGATCAGCGCCGGCGTGGCCTTGTCGACCAGTTCTTCCCGCCGGTACCAGAGCATGCGCTCGGCCGCCGGGTTGATCGAGCGGATGGTGCCGTCGGGGTCGGTGGCGATGATCGAGAAGGGTGCCGCCTCCAGGATCGATTCGCGCAGGTGATTGGCCTCGGCCAGCGCCTTGTCGGCCTGCAGGCGCTCGCTCAGGTCGCGCGCGATCTTGGCGAAGCCGAGCAGGCGGCCGGCGTCGTCGTGGATCGGCGTGAGGATGACGTTGGCCCAATAGCGGCTGCCGTCCTTGCGCAGGCGCCAGCCTTCCTCCTCGCTGCGGCCCTGGCTGCGCGCGACCTGCAAGGACTGCTCCGGCTTGCCGGCGGCGGCGTCTTCGGGCGGGTAGAAGCGGGAAAAATGCTGCCCGACAATTTCCTCGTCGCGGTAGCCGAACAGGCGTTCGGCGCTGCTGTTCCAGCTGTTGACCCGGCCTTCCGGGTCGAGCGTGCAGAGCGCGTAGTCGCGCAAGCTCTCGATCAGCTGGCGCAGGCGCCGCTGCAACTCGCGCTCGCGCTGCTCGGCCGCGCGCCGCTCGGTGATGTCGGCGAACGAGGCCACCACGCCCTCGCCGGCACCGGCGGAAACGCTGTTCACGCTCAGCCAGACTTCCAGGCCGTCGGGCCGGCGCAGGCCCATGATCTGGTTGCTCTCGGCCTGGCCGCTGCGCAGGGTGCGCATCGCCGGGTGGTCCTCGCCCGGCCAGGGGCTGCCGTCTTCGTGGACGGCGTGCCAGTCGGCGTCGGTGGAGCCGCGCTGGGCCAGCTGTGCCGGGCTGCGGCCGAGGATGCGTTCGGCGGCGGGATTGCTGGTGAGGATGCGGCCGTCGGCGCCTTGCAGGATCAGGCCCTCCTGCAAGGAGTTCACCACCAGCGCGTACTGGCGCCGGGCGCGCAGCAGCTCGGTGGCTTGCAGGCGCACCCGGCGGGTAGCCGCCGTGGTGCCGGCGGCGGTCAGCAGCAGCACCAGCAGGCCGCCCCAGGCCAGGGCATTGCGGGTGTCGGCGTTCAGCTCGGCGCTGTTGGCCTGGTAGGCGCTGACCAGGCCGGTGTCCGCGACCGGCGAGTAGACCGCCAGGTAGAGCCGACCCTCGCGGTCACGAAGACTGGCGGTGCCGTGGTCGCCGCGGACCGCCGCCTGGATCGGGCTGGCTGCGGGAGTCGCGGGCTGGCTGGGCTGCCGACTGGGCACGGGATCCATCGCCGAAGGCAGGCACAGGATCTGCCGATCCACCGGGCCGCATAGTTGTATGCCCTCGCGGCGGCCGGCGCCGGACGCGTGGTCCAGCAGCGCGCTCAACTGCGGCAGCGCTTGCTCGCTGAGCAGCGTGCCGCCGTTGGCCAGAGGGCTGCGCAGCTGGAACAGCAGCTCCTGGCCGGTCCAGATCAGGCTGGCGCTGCCGGCGACTGCGGGCAGTCGCAGTGGCAGCTGCAGAGACACCTGCCCCGGAGTGCCGGCGGCGGCCAGTTGCTTGCCACTGGCGTCGCGCATCTCGGCATGGCGGAACCCCTGGGCGAGCAGGGGCTCCAGGCTGCCTCGCTCGGTGAGCTGCGCCGCCGCCAGCGCGCCGTGCGCGCCGTGTAGCGACAGGATGGTGACCACCTGCTCCACCCGGGCGGCCTGGGTGGCTTGCAGGCCTTGAATCTGCACGCTCTCGATCCGGTTCTTGAGCGACCAGATGCCGGCGACGCCGGTGCTCAGCGCCACCAGGGCCGGTGCCCAGCCGACCAGCAGCAGCAGCCGCTCCGAGGACGGCGGAGTCGAGTCTGGCTGTTTCTGGTTCCAGGCCAGCCACAAGCTTGCCCCCAGCAGGCACATGCCGGCGGCGGTGTGGATCGCCATCCCGGCCAGTGGATAGGCGCCGAACAGGGCTTCCAGGCCCAGCGCATAGCCCAGCAGGGAGATGCCGCCGATCGCCACGACAGTGGCGGCCAGTATCCGCCCCAGGTTTTCCACCTTGCCGCCAGCGGTAACCCGGTGGCTGACCAGCGCCAAGCTGAGGCTGGCGAGCAGAAAGCCCAGGGTGGTGGGTAGCGACATGCGGCCGGGGTTGGGGTTGCCATCGTCGGCCCAGGCGTGAAAGCGGGCGAGATCGATGCCGAGGTCCAGCCCCAGCTGCCACTGCATCAGGTTGGCGCCGGCCAGGAGCGCTACCAGCAGCGCGGCGAGGCGCACGCCGCGATCCCGCATCGGCGAGGCGGCGGTCGATAGCGCCGTGAGCGCCAGGCCTAGCAGCGCGAAGCTCAGGGCGGTGTTGAACACCATGCTGCGCAGATGCATGACCAGACGGGTGAGCACCACCAGCTTCAGCAGCCAGCCGGCGATCACGGTGCCGCCGAGCAGGATCAGCAACAGGCCACAGCCCCGCAGTCGCTGCGCGCGGGTGATGGTCACCGCATTGACTCCTGCATCAGACAACTCCCGGTAGGCCGGCTATTTTCGGCGGCTTTCGCCCGCGACCTGAGGCCGTTGGTCTCGATGTCGCCACCGTCCGCCGTGCGGCAAGGGGGCCATCCTAAATCCTTCGAAGGGCGCATTTACTATTGGTTTCAGATTTGTAAGTTGAATAGACTGTCATTCGATTAAAGCTGGGCGATGACTGCGTCACGCACCGGCTCAAGACAAACCAGGGTCCGCCGCCCGCTCCGGCGTACCCCGTGCACCGGTGAGGAGAGTCGCCAGATGTCCGAGTTCATCAAGCCGCGCGGCCCAGGCGCGGCTGTTGCTGTCGCCGCGTCTACGCGCGCGCTGCTGTTGCCGCTGTTGCTGCCGCTGCTGCTGATCGCTTGCGGCAGCCCCGATCCCGAGGGCTACGTCGCCGCCAATCGGGCGCCCATGGTGGCTGCCGGCGTCGACCTGAGCGTCGACGAGGGCGCGGCCGTGGCCCTGGCCGGCAGCGCCAGCGACCCCGAGGGCGGCGCGCTCAGCCTTAACTGGGAGCAGCTGGCCGGGCCGGCGGTGACCCTCTCCGACGTCCACGCCGGCAACCCCAGCTTCACCGCCCCGGAGGTGGAGGCCGCCACCGAGCTGCGCTTTCGGCTGACCGCGGTCGACGCCCAGGGCGCGTCGGCCAGCGACGAGCTCAGCGTCCATGTACAGAACCGGGTGGTGGCCAATCAGCCGCCGACGGTCAGTGCCGGCAGCGAGCAGAGCGTCGACGAGGGCGCGACGGTCGCGCTCGCCGGCAGCGCCAGCGATGCCGATGGCGAGGTGCGCAGCCTGCTCTGGACCCAGCTTGCCGGCCCGAGCGTGGCCTTGAGTGGCGCCGACAGCCTCAATGCCAGCTTCACCGCCCCGGCGGTGGACGCCGACACCGAGCTGCGCTTCCAGCTCAGCGCCAGCGATGACGACGGTGCCAGCGCCAGCGCCAGCGTCGTGGTGCGGGTGCGCGCGCTGCCCGCGCCCAATCAGGCGCCGACGGCCCAGGCCGGCGCCGACCAGAGTGTCGCCGAGGGCGCCAGCGTCACGCTCGCCGGTGGCGGCGAAGACAGCGACGGCGTCATCGCCAGCTATCAGTGGACGCAAACCGCCGGGCCTAACGTGGTGCTCGCCGGCGCCAACAGCGCCACCGCCAGCTTCACCGCGCCACAGGTGGAGGCCGAAACCCTGCTCCGCTTCCGCCTGAGCGTGACCGACGACGACGGCGCCAGCGGCAGCGACGAAGTGAGCGTCAGCGTGCGCGACGTGCCGCCCGGCGACGACGATGGCGACGGCGTGAGCAATGCCAGCGATCTTTGCCCCGGTACCGCCGCCGGTGCCGAAGTCGACGCCCAGGGTTGCAGCGCCGCCCAGCGCGATGGCGATGGCGATGGAGTCTCCGACGCTGCCGATCTCTGTCCCGACACCCCGGCCGGCACCACGGTCGATGCCAGCGGCTGCCCGATCAGCGACAGCGGCAACGCCTCCTGCGCCACGGGCAAGAACCTCGCCGGCAACCGCAGCTACCAGGTGCAGATCGGCTCCGAGAGCGGCGAGCAGATCAGCTTCCAGGTGCTGGAGCCGAAGGCCTTCGACTGCGCCCACCGCGCCCAGGGCGCGCATCCCTTGATCCTGCAAGGCCACGGCTTCGGCGGCTCGCGCAATACCAGCGGCTTCGACAACTACCGCGCCGTCGGCTTCGCGGTCATCAGCATCGACCAGCGCGGCTTCGGCGACTCCAGCGGCACCGTGCGGGTGATGGACCCGGACTACGAAGGCAAGGATCTGATCCGCATCCTCGACTGGGCCGAGCAGAATCTCGACTACCTGGCCTGGCGCGACGAGGCCTCGATGCTCAAGCCCTTCGTCGCCCGTCCGGCTGACGGCCTCAGCGTCGCCGGCGGCACCAATCTGCTGGTCGGCTCGATCGGCAGCAGCTACGGCGGCGGCTATCAGTTGCTGCTGCAGAACGTCGATCCCAAGGACCGCCTCGACGCGCTGGCGCCGGACATCACCTGGCACGACCTGCGCTGGAGCCTGAATCCCGGCGACGTGATCAAGACCGGCTGGGATCTGCTGCTGGTGGCCGGCGGCGCGGCGGGCTCCTATGTGCCCGGACTCGAGAACAGCGAGCTGCCCACGGACCGCGGCCTCGATCCCTACATCATGGAAACCCTGGCGCGCGGGGCCGCCACCGGCGAGTTCCCGCGCGAGGCGCTGGACTGGTTCCGCTATCACAGCCCGGCGTACTGGTGCGGTCTCAACAACGAGCCGACCATGCCCTACCCGGTGCCGGAGAACCTGTTCGACGCCAACTTCATGCTTGCCGGCTTCCTCAACGAGCTGCCGGGCAGCAACCAGCGCAAGGGCCAGTCGGGTATTCCGGTGCTGCTGTCGCAGGGCTTCCGCGACACCCTGTTCAACTTCAACGACGCCTGGTGGAACTACCAGTGCCTGGCGGCGCGCGGCGACGACGTGCGGCTGATCACCCATCAGTCCGGCCACATCCTCAACGACTTCGCGGCCATTCCGGTGCCGCAGCTCGACTTCGACAACAACGGCGGCAACAACGACTGCGGCGGCCGCAAGCGCGGCGACGCGACGCTGCAGTGGTTCCGCGAGAAGCTCAAGGGCGAGGATGCCGCCAGCATCCTGAGCGGCACCGAGGACGCGCTCTGCGTCTCGCTCGCCGATGACGACGCGGTGGACATCCCGGTCGACAAGTTCCTGGCGCCCCGCGCCGCCGAGCGGGCACCGCCGCTGACCGCCCCGTGGTTCGCCGCCGAGGGCGGCGCCGAACTGGTGCCCCAGGGCCTCACCGCCCAGCAGTTGCACCTGGCACTGGCCGACCGGCCGGGCGTGGTGCCGCTGTTCACCGTGCAGGCTGCCGACGGCCTGATCCTCGCCGGCATCGCGCAGGCCGAGATCCAGCTCAGCACGCCGCAGATGGTCAACGACCTCGCCTGCGAGCAGGCGCAGTTGCCGACCCTGCGCACCGGCTGTGACGCGATCGTGTTCGTCGGCCTGGGCCTGAAGAAGGCCGGTGCCAGCGACTACGTGCTGATCGACGATCAGGTGCTGCCGGTGCGCGGCCTCGGCCACCACGCCGACCTGAGCCTGGTCGGTGTCGCCGAGCGTCTTGCGGCGGGCGATTCGCTGGCGCTGATGATCTACGGCTACTCGCCGCAGTACCCGCTGTCGTTCTCGCGCGACCCGACCATTCCGGTGGTCAATGTCAGCGCCAGCCTGAAGCTGCCGCTGTACGGCGCCGACGCCGGCGGCAAGCCGGACTTCGCGCTGGCTGTCGAGAGCCTCGTGCAGCGCGCGGACGGTGGCACGCCGGGCGAGGGCGAGACCGATTCCGGTCGCGGCGGCGGCCTGCTGGGCCTGATCGCCGACGTCTCGCCGACCCTGCACCAGATCATCGTCGCCGTCGCCAGCCTCGATCCGGCCACCGTCGCCGGCCAGTTGCAGGTGCTGGTGACCGGCCTGGTCGACGGCCTGGTGCAACTGCTGACCGGCGATCAGGGCAGCCTGCTCGCCCTGCTGACCCATCTCGCCGACAACCTCGCCAACGGCGATCCGCAGGGCGCGCTGGAGCAGGCCGGTGACGACACCGGCGCCCTGCTCGGCCTCGACACCGATCCGGTCTCGGCCCTGCAGCGCACTGCCAGCGCCGCACGCCAGGTGGAGGCGGTGATCCTCACCGGCTCGCAGCTCCCCGGCTGGTCGGCGCCCTCGGCGGCGGGCCTGCCCTATCCCTATCCCTCCGGCACCGGCCTGATCGACCAGTGCCACAGCGCCGGCTTCCCGGAGCAACTCTGCGACGGCCTGCTCGGCGCGCTCGGCGGCACGCCACTCGACACCACGACGCGCAGCGCCCACAACGGCGTGTTCCTGTACCCGCCCAACTGGCAAGTCGGCGACGAGCCGGTCAGCGGCGGCGTGCCGGTTGCCGAGATCGCCGCCTACGCCTACGTCGGCAACGCTTGGAAGGAAATTCCGGTGCAGGTTGACGAGAAGTACCCCTACTTTCTCGCCAACAGCCATTCGGATTTCGCCATCTACTCCGGCACCGACGAAGAGCTGAGCTACGCCTGGGATCTCGAACGCTGGAACCCCGGCGACAGCGAGGACGGCTGCACCGCGGTGGCGCCCAAGGGCACGCCGGATCCGGTCGGCGGCCTCGACGATGACGACGAACTGGTGTTCATGGCCAAGGACGCCGGCGGCCTCGCGCCCAGCGGCTCAGTGCCGGGCGACGTGCCGGAAGGCGCGCCCAGCCAGCTCGTGACCCTGGTCGATGCGCTCGATCCCGCCACGACGCGCGTCGTCTACCTGTTCCGCCGGCCCGGTGGTTCCAGCTTCGCCGGCAAGCCGCATTACGTGCACTACACGCGTGACGCCAATGCCGACCAGTGGATCGACCGCAGCTTCTTCGCCGACGAAGATCCGGAAAAGCTCGGCACCAGCAACACCGGCTACGGCGCCAACCTGAGCGGCACCGTCTGCCATCCCACCGAGGGCAAGAAGCTCTCCACCGACCGCTTCCCGCGTGATGGCCTCACCGTGCAGACCGACACCTACGTGTGGAAGGCCAGCGGCCGCTGGATGGTGCGCGAGATCGGCATCGCCAAGCCGGACGGCAGCGGCAACTACGGCGCCGACCTGATCGACCGCTGGAAGGGTCGCGCCTTCCAGCAGTCGCCGGACTCGACCATCTCCCTGGTCGGCTTCGAGGACGAGCAGGTGAATTGGGAGGCCAACTCCACCCTGCTTGGCGAGCGCTGCGGCCCGGTGCGCTGCCTCCGCGAGGTCTGGGGCGCGGACAGCGGCACCAACGTCACCAAGACCGAGGCCTTCTACCGCGACGCGATCAGCTACCGCTACCACGTGCGCGTGCACCCGATCCCGCCGGACGGCCTCTACACCAGCTGGGACTACAACCGCAGCGCCATGGTGCCTACGCCGGACGAGGCCAAGGCGGGCGTGCCGGCTGGCCGCTACTACACCATCCTGCGGCCGCAGGGCGTGCCCATCGACGGCGTCAACGACGACCTCGGCCAGATCGACAGCGTCGCGCCGATCGCCGGCTACTGCCTGACTTCGGACGGCCCGAAGGAGAGCACCGACGGCCGCTGCCCGCTGTTCCTCGACGTGGTCGACCCGACCTTCAACCTGCCGCTGGCTTTCGCCAACTGGGAGCAGGTCTCGGGCAAGGGCGATCTCGGCTCGCTGGTCTACACCTTCGAGTTGAAGGGTCTGACCTCGCTGGCGACGCCGGCAGTCGTGCCCTACTACCGCGACGACGCCTGCCTCGACGACGGCACCGGCGACGACCCGGTGCAGCGGCCCTGGCCGGGCGAGGCCAGCACCGATGCCCGCGTGATCGCCGGCTACAAGGACCGCAACGGCGATGGTGTGATCGCCTGCGAGGAGCGCCAGGGCGTCTACGCGCAGCACGGCGTGCACTACTTCCTGACCGCCGATGTCGACAACGCCTTCGTGCTCGGCAAGCCGATCAACGAGATCGACGGCCAGCAGTGGCAGTTCATGGTGCCGACCGCGCAGCCGACCAATGTCGGCGAGCCCTACGCCAACGTCTCGCGGATTCCGCTGAAGGCGGTGGCGGTGCCCATGAGTGTCGGCCTGCCGCTGCCCTAGGCCTCGGCGATACAAACCGCCGCGCCCTCGACGGCGCGGCGGCATGACAGCAAGGCGCCGGCCACGGTCGGCGCCCGGTGTGAAGGAGAGAGAGCGATGCGCTACACCTTGCCCGGCCGGGCGGCGGCACTGTTGGCCCTGGTTTATTCCTTACAGGCCTGTCACTCCGGCAGCAGCGCGCCGGGTGGCGATGGTGGCGGTGGTGCCGGGCCGGTGCCGGCGCAGGCCTGTGTCGCCGAGGATTGGTGCGCCGGTGCCGCCAAGGCGGTGGTCTCGCCCAGCCAGACGCAGATCGATGGCCTGGAGGAAGCGCGGCTGTTTCTGGGCAGCAAGCTGCAGCAGTTCAATCTCGGCGGCTTCGGTATCAACCCCACGCAGAACTTCCCTGATCCCTTCGCCCAGTTCGGCAGCAGCCTCACCCAGCCGGCGCAGGAGCCGGTCTACCACTCGCGCCGCGACGGCGCGGTGGAGGACACCTATCTTCGCGCGCTGGTACTGGAGCAGGGCGGCGAGCGGGTGGCCTTCATCGTGGTCGACGCCATCGGCGCCGGCAATCTGATCCAGAAGGGCCTGCGCGCAGCGGTGGTCGAGGCCAGTTGCGCGCTGGACTGGTGCATCGCCGAGGACCATATCGTCTTCGGCCAGACCCACAGCCACGCCGGCGCTGACTTGCAGGGTCTCTGGGGCGGCGTGCCGCAGGACTGGATCGAGAACACGCTCTACGCCGGTGCCGCGAAAGCCGTGCAGGAGGCCATCGCCGGCCGCAGCCGCGCCGAGGCGCGCATCGCCACCGGCGAGACCAGCGACTACAACAACTACCGGCGGCCGCCGCGCGACCCCGGCGACGACGCCGATGCCCACCTGGCGCTGCTCAGCTTCAACTACCCCGGCAGCGCCCGGCCGATCGCCCGCGTATTGCAATACGCGGCGCACCCCACCAGCGTCGACGAAGATCCGCGCGTGCCGCATGCCGACTACATCTACGGCGCGGCGCGCCGGCTGGAGCAGGGTGGCGGCGTGGCGCTGTACTTCAACGGCCCGATTGCCGACGCCTCCGGCGCCGGTGGCGACTGCGGCTTCGAGGAGCCCAATGCCTACGAGAAAGTGCGCTGCCGTGGCGACGCCATCGCCTCGTTCGCGCTCAAGCAGAACTCGCGGTCCCTGGCCCCCGCGCTGGCGGTGCGCAATGTCACCGCCACGCTGCCGGTGACCAACCCGCTGTTCGCCGCCGCCGCGCCGCTGGGCGCCTTCAACCGCTACTACGACTTCACCCCGCACGCGCTCACCGACATCCCGGTGCTGGGTGACTTGGTCGGCACTGTGCAGACCGAGATCGGCCAGGCGCCGACCACCGCCGAGACCCTGGTGACCCGTCTGAGCCTGGGCGGCGCTGGTGGCCTGGAGATCGCCACCATCCCCGGCGAGGCCACCAACAGCTACGGCGAGTTCATCCGTGGCCTGATCGAGCAGGCCAATCCGGGTGCTGCGGCGATGCTGCTGGGCCTCACCCAGAACTCCTTCGGCTACATCCTGCCGGAGGAAGAGTTCAGCTATGTCGATGCCTCCGGCGACACCGGCTTTTTGATTCCCTACACCGGCTACGAGGAGTTCGTCTCGCTGGGGCCCCTCACCGCGCCGCTGCTGCGCATGCAGGCCTACATCCCCCTGTTCGACGCGCCGGCGCTGGAATACCTGCCGGTGTACCTGCGCGCCTGCGTCACCCCCGGCAGTGGCGAATGCCTGATTGCCGAACTGGCGCTGAATCTGGAGTACGTGCAGACCTCGCTGGCCCACACCTGCCTGGAGAACGGCGCGCCCGAAGCCTTCTGCAGCCTGCTCAATCCACAGACGCCACTGGCCGGCCTGTGCAATTCCCTGGGCGTTTTGCCGCCACAGTTCTGCGGCCTGCTGGGTGACGGCAGCCCATGAGCCGGCGCCACGTCGTCGCGCTCACGCTTGCCGCGCTGCTGCTGGCTGCCTGCGGTCGTAGCGAACGTCCCGGCAGTGGCGACGGCGACGGCAGCACACCGCCGCCGCTGCCGACCGAAACCCAGGTGAAGGCCGGCGTCGGTGTGGTCGACATGACTCCGGATGTCGGCTACTGCGCCGGCCAGTACTGCGACTACGCCAGCGACACCCTCACCGGCCTGCTCAACGGCGACGTCGATCCCTTCCTCACCCACAAGCTCAAGTTCGGCAGCTACGGCGTGCAGTCGCGGCTGACCGCGCGCGCCATCGTCGTCGAGGGCAGCGATGGCAAGCGCGTCGCCCTGCTCAAGACCGACAACTACATCGCCCAGGACATGCTGCTGCGCCGCGTCGGCCAGTTGCTGGACCAGGGCGACAGCGGCATCGGCTACGAGCAGATCCTCTACCACGTCAGCCACAACCACAGCTCGGCCTACGCCTCGACGCTGGCGGTGGGCCTGTTCATCTTCCAGGACTTATTCGACGCACGTTTCTTCGAGAACCAGGCGCGCAAGATGGCCGAGGCCATCGAGCAGGCGGCGGCCAATCTCAAGCCGGCGCGCATGGGCGCGACTGAAGTCCACCACCGCGTCTACAAGGGCAATGTCGTGCGGCTCGCCACCGCCAACGATGGGACCCCGGCCGGCTATCCGCTGGAGTACGGCGACCACGGTCTGGTCTTGATCCGCTTCGACGACCTCAGCGACCCGCAGCAGCCGAAGCCGCTCGCCGCCTGGGTCAACTGGGGCGAGCATCCGGAGAGCCTCGACGCCTACAACCTGCACAGCGCCGACTATCTCGCGCCGCTGGAGCGCTTCGTCGAGCGCGGCATCGGCGCGCCGCTGCTGTTCAGCCAGGGCGATGTCGGCAGCGCCGAGAACAGCGGCGACGCCAAGGAACTGCTGAGCGACACCGGCGCGATATGTGGCGAGTGGCCAGGCGATGCCGAAGCGCCCTTGCGCGACGACTGCCCAGAGGGTGAGGGCACGCTGCGCGACTGGAATCACCGGGGCTATGTGCAGACCGAGCGCAATGTCCGCTTCCTCGCCGATGCGATCCATCAGGCCTGGGAGGCCATCGGCCGCGGCGAGGCCAAGGTGCCGATGTCCGGCAACTTCACGGTCGACTACCGCAACGCCTGGGTGCCGGGGCCGCTGTCGCACCCGATCCCCACCGTCTCCAATTGCAGCACCGAGCTGACTGTCGAGGGCGACATCGGCGTGCCGGTCGCCGGCCTGCCGGACTGCGGCCGTTACGGCGTGCCCGGCGAGACGCCGCTGAGCGGCCCGGCGGCGACGCTCTACGCCACGCTCAAGGCCGAGGGTGTGCCGGTGCCGGACCACTACAGCGGCCCGGGTTTTGCGGCGGTGGAAGAGAATCTGCGGCTGAAGCTCCAGGCCTTCCGGCTCGGCGACATCCTGCTCGCCTCCTGCGCCTGCGAGCCGCAGGCCGATCTGGTGCTCAACCTCGAGTCGCGGCTCGACGACAGCGCCGGCAACATCTACGACGGCTTCGACTGGGCCTGCCTCTTGCCGGACTTCGCGGGCGATCCCGCTTATGCCCAGGCCTGCGCCGTCCAGCAGCGCTACTTCGATCCCGCCGACCCCGAGAACCGCGCCGGCGAGATCGCCGGCGACAACTTCGATCCCGCCGCCATCGCCCATGTCCGCGCCCAGGTGCACAACGATGCGCGCGGCTGGGACGATGCCGCCAATGCGCTGAGCGCCGAGACCGAGCCGGCGGACTTGGCCGCGATCAAGGGCAACTTCACCCGCGAGGAGATCCAGGACCTCGGCGCGCCCGGCTACAAACTGGCGGTCGCGGTCGGCCACGCCGGCGACTACAACGGCTACACGGTGAGCTACCGCGAGTACATGAGCCGCGACAGCTATCGCAAGGCGCTCACCGCCTACGGCCCGCACACGGCGGACTACATGGTGACGCGGCTGGTGCGGCTGGGTGCGGCCTTGCAGGGCGGGCCGGAGCTGGCCGCCGAACCGCTGGACCTGGTCGCCACCGTCGACGAGACCCGCCAGCAGGCGCAGTCCCTGCTCATCGGCCAGCTCAGTGGCGCCGCCTACGAGGCCTGGCAGGCCGGCATGCCCAACGATGTCGGGCCGGCCGAGCCGGTGCAGCAGCCGACCGACATCAGCCGTTTCGCGGCGACGCAATTCGTCTGGCGCGGCGGCTCCACCGCCGCCGACAACCCGCGGGTGCGCGTCGAGCGCGAGACCGCGCCCGACGTTTGGGAGCCCTACGCTGACCAGAGCGGCGAAGTCCCGGTGCGCGTGCAGTTCCCGCAGGGCCTGTTCGGGTTGATGCAGACCTACGCCGGCATGCAGGAATGGCTGTGGACCGCCAGCTTCGAGGCCTACAGCGCCTTTCCGGCCCGGCTCGGCAGCACGCCGCTGGGGCGTTACCGTTTCTGCGTCGAGGGCAACATCCGCCAGGCACGCGCCGACGCAGCCTATGACTTCTGCTCGGAGCCGTTCACGGTCTCGGCCTGGGACGGCATCGCGGTCGCAGCACCCAGCCGCAGCGGTGACAGCTACCAGTTCCCGCTGCCGGCCATCACCTATCCGCGCAGCTACGCCGAGGGCTTCCGCTACATCGCCGACAACGACAGCCCGCGGCTCTGCGACAGCTGCAGCTTCCGGCCTTGGGCGCAGTATGGGCGGGCGGTGCGCGCCGAACTGGAGATCGTCAACGGCGGCAACGGCGCGCGCCGCAGCCAGGGCGCGAGCTGCGACGGCGCCGGCCAGTGCCGCGTCAGCGCCACCAGCCTCGCCAGCGGCGAGCAGGCGCGGCTCGTCGTCTACGACGCCGACGGCAATCGCGGCAGCGTCGCCCTGCCCTGAGTCGTGCGCACGGGAGCCTGCGGCGGTCGCCGTTACGGCAGGGTCACGCCTGGAGTAACTATCTCTTGCGAATGCCGCGCAGCCAGGCCGAGAAATCCGCCGCGACGGCCTCCCAGCCCTTGTCCAGCATCAGGTTGTGGGCCATGCCGGAGTAGAGCTTGGCCTCGACGCCATAGGCCCTGGCGGTAGCGCGCACATCGGCGGGCGGGAAGATGCGGTCCAGCTCGCCGCCGACCACCCACTTCGGTAGCGCCGGATCGACGCGCGAGGTTTTGGGCAGGTCCAGTACCAGCATGTCGAGAAAGGCGCGAAAGGACTCGTTCTGCAGCGGCTGCCAGTAGGCCTCGATGCTCTTCGCATCAAGCCCAGTGCTGTAGAACATCGCCTGCGCAAAGCGTGGCTCGCGCACCAGATGATAGAGATCGAGCCCGGCCACCGAGCGCAGGAAGTCCAGCGGCCGGCTGCGCAGCAGGTGCAGCACCACGCCGAGCACGCCCTGCGGTGGCACCGAAGCGAACAGCGCGGCGCCGGCCAGTTTCGCCGGCCGCCGCTCCATCAGCTTCTGCACCACGAAGCCACCCATCGAGTGGCCGGCCACCACCATCGGCGCTTTGCTGCCGGCTAGAGCCTGCTCGACCGCATCGACGTAATCGCGTACCGGGTACAGCGCGATGCGCTGCGGCCCCGGACGGCCGTGCCCAGGCAGATCGAGGGTCTTGACCACATGCCCCTGCGCGCGCAGCCAGGGCGCGAACTGCCGCTCCCAGCACCAGGCGCCATGCCAGGCGCCGTGGACCAGCAGGACCTCAGGCGGCACGGCGCAGGGGCTCCGAGGCCGGAGTCGCGTGCGCGGGTTGGGTTTCCAGATGCTGCGGATCGGCGATGGGCGTGTGCAGCATCATCTGCCGGTCTTCCTGGTAGTTGTTGCGGACCATCCAAGGCATGGCCTTGCCCTGGCGCGGCAAGAGGTGGTTGGCGCGCTGCACATAGCCGGCGCTGAGCTGGCCGAGCACGCTGGCGTCGAGCGCGGACTGTTCGCGATCACGCGGAATCACTACCGCCTGGCCGTGCTGGTCCATGTGCGCGAACAGCCGGCACAGGTAGAGGCTGGCCATGTCCGCCTTCATCGTCCACGACAGGTTGATGTAGCCGAAGATCCAGGCGAAGTTCGGCAGGTCCTGAAACAGCACGCTCTTGTAGATCATCTTCTCGGCGAGCGCGTAGGGCTTGCCGTCGACGCTGAGCTTCATGCCGCCGAACATCTGCACCGAGAGGCCGGTGGCGGTGACGATGATGTCGGCCTCCAGATCCTTGCCGGACGCGAGGCGGATGCCGGTCTCGGTGAAGCGCGCGATGGTGTCGGTGACCACCTCGGCGCGACCTTCGCGCACGGCGGTAAATAAATTGGCGTCCGGCACCGCGCACAGGCGCTGGTCCCAGGGCTCGTAGCTGGGGTTGAAGTCCTTCATGGTGAAGGCCTCGCCGAGGTGGCGCTTGGCCTGGCCGACGAAGAACTTGCGGGTTGCCTTCGGGAAGCGCTGGCAGAGCTTGTACGTGGTCTGCCAGATCTCCAGGTTGCGCTTGCGGGCAATGGCGTAGCTCCAGCCGCTGGGCAGAATCTTGTCCAGCACCTGGGTCATGCGGTCCCAGCCCGGCAGCGAGAAGATGTAGGTCGGCGAGCGCTGCAACATGGTCACCTTCGCCGCCTTCTCGGCCATCGCCGGCACCAGGGTCACGGCGGTCGCGCCGCTGCCGATCACCACCACCTTCTTGCCGGCGTAGTCGAGATTTTCCGGCCACTGCTGCGGGTGGATGATCTGGCCCTTGAACTGCTCCTCGCCCTTGAAGGCGGGGCGGTAGCCCTGGTCGTAGTTGTAATAGCCCTGGGCGCTCACCACGAAGCGCGCGCGGTAGGTCCGCGTCTCGCCGCTGGGTTCGTGGGTGGCGGTGATGGTCCAGAGCTGTGCTTCGCTGTCCCAGTCGGCGGCGGTGCAACGGATGCCGTACTCGAAACGGTCGGCGACGCCGAACTCTTTTGCCGTGTCGCCCAGGTAGTTGCGGATGCTGCTGCCGTCGGCCAGCGTGCGGTAGTCGCGCCAGGGCTTGAACTGGAAGCCGTAGGTGAACATGTCCGAGTCCGAGCGCACGCCCGGATAGCGGAACAGATCCCAGGTGCCACCGACCCGCTGGCGCCGCTCCAACACCAGGAAGGACTTGCCGGGCTGTTCGGTTTTCAGCCGGCAGGCCATGCCGACGCCGGACACGCCGGCACCGATGATCACCACGTCGAGAACGTTCGCGTGCAGCTTGCTCATGGAGGTCTCCTCAGCAGAAATTGTTTTTTCAACTGCACACAGGTTTGCGGGAAATGCGCCAGCAGGCTTGATCTTTGGAGACAAAGTCTTTGCAATCGGAGACATGTCTACCTTGATCCGCGCCGCCGGCATGCGGGGAGCCGCCGGCTTCCTGCGCGAACGCGGCGTCGCCATCGAGCCCCTGATGGACCGCCTGCAGATTCCCCGCGCCGCGCTGGTCGACGAGGAGCTGCGCATCTCCCTCCCCGCCTACGGCCAGTTGCTGGAAGCCGCCAGCGAGCTGGCCGGCTGTCCCGATCTCGGCCTGCGGATCGCCGAGCGCCAGGACATCAGCATCCTCGGGCCGCTGGCGATCGCCATGCAGAACGCCTCCACCGTCCGCGAGGCCATGCGGGTGGCCAGCCACTTCCTGCACGCGCACAGCTCGGGCATCCGGCTGAGCCTGCATGCCGAGGCGCCGGCGCCGGCGCAGGGGCAGACCAGTCTGCGGCTCAGCCTGATCACTCCCGGCTGGCTGCCGCGCCGGCAGATGTTCGATCTCTGTCTGGCCGACCTGCACCACTTCCTCGCCTTCCTCGCCCAGGCGCCGCCGCCGGTGCTGGCGGTGACGCTGCCGCACGCGCCGCTGGCGCCGCCGGCACGCTACGCCGAGCTGTTCGGCCGGCCGGTGGACTTCGAATGCGCGCACGCCGAGATCGTCGTACCCAGCGACTTTCTCGACCACAGCCTGGTGGGCGCCGTCGCCGCGCTGCACCAGCTCAGCCTGGAATACCTCAAGCTCGCCTACGAGGGCGGCGGCCGTACCGTGGGCGAGCAGGTGGAAGACATCCTGCGCCGGGCGCTGCCATCCACCCGTGGCCGCCGCGAAGTCGTGGCGCGCCTGCTGGGCCTGCACCCGCGCACCCTGCAACGCCGGCTGGAGGCTGAAGGCCTGGCGTTCTCCGACATTCTCGACACCGTGCGCCGCGATCAGGCGCGGCGCTGGCTGACCGAGTCCGAGGTGCCGTTGGCGCACATCGCCGACATCCTCGGCCTCGCCGACCAGGCGGTGCTCTGCCGCAACTGCGCGCGTTGGTTCGGGCGCTCGCCCTCGGCGATCCGCAGCCTCGGGCTGCCGACTGCATCCACCAAGGGCGCGTAGAACCTCGCGCCCCCTCCAGGGCGGGAGGCTCAGCGGTCTGGATGGCCTGGCGGCGGCATCCGCCGCAGCGTTACCACCAGCACATCCCGGTAGGCCGGCAGCGCCGGGTCCAGGGGCTGCACCGGGGTGACGCCGTGGAAGACCCGGTGGTCGTCGAGCAGCACCGCGTCGCCGGGTTCGGTGAGCGTGAAGCTGCCGAGGTCACGGCCGTCCGGGCTGTGGATGGTGGTGGTGCCGCGGGCGATGTTGTCGCGGCGCAGCAGCAGCACCAGCACGTAGTCCACGCCATCGCGGTGCATGCCTTCCGGCGTCGGCTGGCCGGGCTCGCCGGCGCGCGCCTCGATGCGGAACTGATGCACCTCGGTGAACCACTCGCTCACCTCCGGCGCCAGCGCGCCGAACACTTCCGCGCAGTAGCGCAGCACCCGCACCAGGCTGGCGCTGCGGCCGATGTCGGCCTCGATAGGCGCGAACCAGCGTTCGACGCCGCCGTTGAGGCGGTTGTAGTCGCGGCTCTGCCAGTGCGCCTGATGCGGCAGCCTTACCAGGTGCTGCCGACTCAGCGTGTAGACCGCATGGCGGCGCCGGCGGTAACGGCCGCCGTCGGCCATGTAGCGGTCCAGTTCCAGCCGGCTCCAACTGTCGCGGAAGGCCTCGGCATCCACCGGTGCCGCCAGTGTCGCCAACTGGGCCTGGAACTCGGCCGCACGCAGGAACACATGGCCCTCGGCCGCCAGCGGCGCCAGCAGGGCGGGGGACAGCTCCAGGGTTGAGGCGGGCACGGCGCGCTCCGGTCGGGGCGCGGATTGCAGCCGAGCGCGGCCGGCGATGCAAGTGGCAAGGGCTGGCGGTGTGTGCTCGCGGCCTTGTCCGGAGCAAGCGTCAATGAACCGGATTTGAGTCCCTATGAACGCAATGTGAGGTCATCAATGCTGGCCGTTGTCGGCAACGCGACTGCAGAAAAGCGTTGCTCTATCTCCAACGCCGAGCATAAGCCGCAGCCACGCCGGAGCGCAGCGGAGGCGTAGCGGTCGGCTGGAGTGCCTTGTTAGGCATTCGGGCTCTCAAAGAGTGGTGAATTATCTGAAACAGCAAACGCTTGCCAACCCAACTCATCGAATAAGCGCTGGACTAGATTGTGGAAGTCATCGCTGGTTGCATCTGTCCAATTCGGACCGAAGTGAAGAGAGAGATGGAGTGACTGTGGCCTTTCACCCTCAGCAATTTGAAACTCCACCACGAAGCCCTCGGGTGGGGACCACGAGCCGTCACGGGCAGACGACCAAACGAGCCCAGCGAAAAAATCTGCACTCGCCTCTCGAATCTCTGTGGGTGTACCAAGCGGCTCGGCGTCTTCTACCTCCGTCAATGAGCTGACGGATTGCGTCGGCTTCAAAACGACTATGTCGAAGCTCACGATTCTTCTCCTGCCTAACGCCCTAGCTCAGCCACGTTTTTGCCGTAGCGAAGCGAAGGCAAAAACGTCGGCTGGAGCGCCTTGTTAGAACTCATATGCCCGCAATACGCGCTATTGCGGCGGCAAGCAACGCCAAGACACAGGCCAGGCTGACCGAAAGCGCGGTGAAGCGAGCAATGCGGTAAACGCGCTCCCCGCCTTGAACGCGATGCCACTCTTGCTTGAGTAGCACTTGCGCCACTGCAACCAGCTTCTTCTCGACGTCATTTATCTGGCTGTAGTCCATTGAGCGACCGGGCGCAAACAGCTGTTCCAGCTTTTCGATTTGATTCAGGACAGCGATTGCTTCTGTTTCCTTTGGATTTAGCCGCAGCCGAATCTTTGCTGCAGCTTCGTTGATTCCAACGAAGTCGGGCCTCACCACCTTCCATGCGTCTGAGACGCTTTGAAAGCCAGCCGCACCGGCCCCATGGATGGCATTTGCATGAGCGATGAGCGCCGACACTTCGGCTCGTAACGCATCAATCCATGCTTGGCGGAACTCAGAGACCTTCTGCTCTTTACTAACTATCAAACCGAGCAAAGACACCAGCCCTGCGATGAGAGCCGCCGCGATTGCGCCGATTGCTATGTCAGGAAGTCCGAGCATGAGTTCTAACGCCCGCCTTCAGCCGCGGATTTGACGACGCGAAGCGGCGGCAAATACGTCGGATGGAAGGCATGGTTGGGCCTCATTTTCCCCACACACCGAGCAGCCCCGCTGCGGTAACCAGCAGTGCCATGAACGCGTAGAAGCTCCACCCTTGGCCGCGTGTCGTAATGCATACCTCATTGAGCTTGAACCACTCTTCTGGCACCGAGAAGCGCTCTTTGAGATCGCTTTCGTTCGCTGTTTGAAAGCGAATCTGCATGTTGCGATAACGCAGATACGAAAGGTGATTTCTGACGAGAAGTGCGACCACCCATATTAATGAAATGGAGATCACGGCAGTGATCACCACGCGCACGCCCGTAGATTGCAGCACCGGATGGGAAGTGCCTGCGGCCAAGTAGGCAGTAACAAGAACGGCGTTGATTGCCGAATAAAAGGCCAGAATCTTGGTCGGCCATGACCTAGTCTGATCGACCTCGATCTTCGCCTGTTCCAACGCGTACTTGTCTAGATCGTCCATTGTCATTTTTGTGAGGCCCAACGCTAATTAGATGGAACACAGATCGCCGTCTAATCTGGCGGCGCGTCCGTATAATCTGGAACGGGAAATTTCAACATGCTGAATCCACAGAAGATTCGCAGTTGGGGAGGGATGAAACATGGAACAGAGGGTGGACACGGCCAAGGCTCCCATTTGTTGGATCAGGCTCGGTCGCGGCTGCGGGTGAAGCACCAAAGCCTGGGTGCCGAACAATCCTATTTGCACTGGATTAAACGCCTCATCCTCACTGCGCGGCAAGCGGCATCTCTATGACATCGGCGCGCCGGGGGGGCGAGTTGCCTAGACTCGATGGGGTGACGACGGCAAAGAAGGCTCCGCGTTTTCTTGGGGTGCTGAGCGGGCCGGAAGCACAACGCTGGGCCGCCACCGAGGGGCGGCCCGAGCGTTACGCGGTGTTCCGGTCTCGGCGGCGCGACGGCGCCTGAGAGAGCCTTTAGCTCATTCAATCCCTAACTAAGGATCGAAACGCCCCACCTGCGGCGCGCCGCCGGCCAGTGGCAGGGTGATCAGCGTGCCGTCGTCGGAGAGCACCACGCCTGCGGGCCGCACCGCCTTCACCCCGCGCATGAACACCTGCTCGGCGATGCGGTTGGGCGGCGAGGGGGTGAGGTGATAGAGCAGCAGCAGCGGCACCTTCGCGGCATTGGCCAGTTCGGCGGCCTCCACCGGGCTGGTGTGGTAGCTGGGGATGTCGCCGAAGATCTTGGCGATGCGCGGTCGCCCGGCTTCCGCCGCCAGGGCCTGCATGCGCGCGACCAGATGCTGCGCCTGTGCCTCGTGCGCCAGCACATCGGCGCCCTCGGCGGCGGCGATCATGCGCTCGTCGCGACGGGTGTCGCCGCTGATCACCAGCGAGCGGCCCTTGTAGTCGAAGCGATAGCCGACGGCGGGCTCGATCGGCTCGTGATGCACGGCGAACACCGACACCTTCAGCTCGCCGTCCTCGAAGGCCGGCACGCGATGACCGTCGGCGGGCAGTGCCAGGGGATGCGCCTGCATCTGGCCGCGCTCGGGCGGCAGCATCTCGGCGCCGTGGTGGGCGGTGCGGTAGCCGTTGTCCAGCGCGTAGGCCTCGCTGTAGCCGGCCACCAGCCGCTGCACGCCCTCGGGGCCGTAGACATCCAGCGGCGCCGGCCGGCCCGCGACCCAGGTCTGCATGTTGAACTCGCCCAGCTCGCCGATGTGGTCGGAGTGGAAGTGCGTGTAGAGGATCGCGCCGATGCGTTCGGCCGGGATGTGCCGCAGCGCGAGCTGGTTCCAGGAGCCCGGCCCGGTATCGACGATGTAGAACTTGCCGCCGGCGATCACCGCCAGGCAGGGCCGCGCGCGGGTGGGGTGCGGTAGCGGCGAGCCGCTGCCGCAGACCAGGAGCCGCATCGCGTCGTCCTTGAACAGCGCCTGCGCGGCGCTGTTGTCGACGTTCTTGCGGATCACGTGGTCGATCAGCCGGTCTTGCACCGGGGTGAGTTGCAGCAGGCCGAAACTGGCGAGGGCGAGCAGGGCGAGAGTGCCCAGACTCCAGCTCAGGAAACGCATGGTGGTTCTCCTTGTGGTTTTGCTTGTTGTTGTGAGGTGCAGGGGTTCAGCTCAGGCGCGCGAAGTACCAGCCGCAGCCCAGCGCCAGTACCGCCGCCGGCAGCAGGGGGCCATCGCGCCAGCGCGGCCAGCGCTGCGCCAGCCAGTACACCGGCAGCACGAACAGCAACTGGCCCAGCTCGACGCCGAGGTTGAAGCCGAACAGCGGCAGCGCCGGCAGGCTCTGGCCTGGGCTGAGCGTGGCCAGCAGGCCGGCAAAGCCGAAGCCGTGGAACAGGCCGAACAGTGCGCTGCGCAGGCTGTCCAGGCGCGGGTCGGCGCCACCGCCCAGGCTCAGCAGCACCGCCGCCGGCAGCAGCAGCCAGGGCAGCACGCCGGTCAGGCAGCCGACCAGCGCCAGCGCGGCGGTGAGCAAGGCCGCCTGTGTCGCCGCGCGTGGCTGGCCGGCGAGCAGGCGCTCGGCGGCGGTGCAGGCGATGGTCAGCGCAATAAAGGCCTCGATCAGCGCCGAGGGCGGGCGCACCGCGCCCAGGGTCGCCAGCACCAGCGTGAGGCTGTGGCCGAGCGTGAAGCCGGTGACCCGCCAGGCCAGTTGGCCGAGGGTGGTAGCGCCCAGCACCAGCACCAGCAGAAAGGCGAGGTGATCCCAGCCGCTGAGGATGTGCTCCGCGCCCAGGCCCAGGTAGCGACCGAGGCTGGGCGGCGGCGCCGGTTCGGCCGCCGCCTCGGCGAGCTGCAAGCGCGGCTGCCCGGCGCTCAGCGCGTAGGGGCCGCGGCTGCCTTGCGGGCCGTGCAACTGCACCAGTTGCAGATGGCCGGGAACCCGGTCGAGCAGAAACTGGCTGCGCAGTTGCTGCGCCGCGCCCTGGCAGTGCCAGCGCGCCTCCAGCAGCCAGCTCTCGCCGCTGCGCTGCGCCTGGGCGCTGTCGTTGGCGCAGGGGCCATTGGCATCGCGGATCTCGTAGCCCTGGCGCAGTGCCTGCGCCAGGGTGTCGGCCAGCGCCGGGTCGGCGGGGTCGAGGCTGGCGCGGTTCAGTTCCACCAGCGGCAGGCGCAGTTCCAGGCGCAACTCGCGGCCATCGGCGCTTTGGCTCCAGTCCGCGTAGGACACCGAGCGGCTGTGCGCGCTAGCGCTGCCCGGCAGCGCGAGGAGCAACAGTGCGGCGAGTGGCGTCAGCGCGCGCCGCAGCCAGTCCCACCGACTGCCGGCATCAAAGCGCATCGCTGACCCGCAGGCTGGCGTTGCGCCGCAGGCGTTGCAGCAGCGCCGCCAGCGCGCGCTCGGCTTCGCGGCGCGCCCATTCCGCGCGCACCGCCTCGGCCACGTCCTCGTAGGCGGGAGCGTCGGCCTGGCGCGCCAGCACCAGCAGGAACTGCGTGCGGGTGCCGGTCTGTAGCGGACCGATCAGCTCATCGACCGCTGCCTGCCGCAGCGCCTCGCTGGCACCGCCGCCGAGGTAGTGGGCGAGCTGCGAGAGCGACAGCGCCTGCTCCGGCAGCGCCACTATCTGCCAGCCCGATGGCGGCGCCTGCTTGCCACGCAGCACGGCGAGCAGGGCGGCACGGTCGGCATCGCCCGGTGCCTGTACGGCGGCCACTGTGAGGCGCGGCAGCGCGGCGAAGCGGCCGGGGTCGGCGTCGAACAGCGCACGGGCGCCGGCTTCGTCCACCTGGCCACCGACGGTGCTGGCGTCGATCAGCGCCGCGATCAGGGTCTTGCGCAGGCCGGGTTCGTCGCGCGCCAGGCCGCTGTCGAGCGCGTGCTGAAACAGCAGCTCCTCGTCGATCAGCTTGTCCAGCACCGCGCGGCGCTCGCTGGCTTCCAGCGGGCGGCCGAGATCGCCCTCGACCGCCTGCACGGCGCGCAGCCATTGCGCGCGGCCGATGCTCTGCGCGCCGACCAGGGCGACCGCATCGCCGGGCATCCGGCCGGGCCGGCCCTCGTACAGCAGGCTGCCGGCCGCCAGCAGGCCGCCGAGCAGCACCGAGGCCCAGGCCAGCGCCAGACGCGAAGAAATCGAATATCGATACATATTGACAGAGTGTAAACCACGGACCTTTAATGGCCGCAAGTCTGCGGAATCTGCTCCGTGGAGGAGCCATGAAAACAAGAAACAAAGTGCTGGCCGGCCTGCTGGTCGGCGTTGCCGTTGTGAGCCTGCTCGGATGGTGGGACCGTCAGGTCGCACCCGAGGCTGCCGGTACGCTGAGCGCCTCGCGAGTGAACCCCGACAGCCTGCGCCAGCGTCTCGCGCAGCACAGCGCGCCGGCCGATGGCAGCGGCGAGGACGGCCAGGTGCTGTTCGGCGATCTGCATGTGCACACCACCTTCTCGATGGACGCCTTCGTCTGGGCGCTGCCGCTGATGCACGGCCCCGGCGCGCGGCCGCCGGCCGATGCCTGCGACTACGCGCGCTACTGCTCGGCGCTCGACTTCTACGCCCACACCGACCACTCGGAGAGCCTGACGCCCCGGCACTGGTCGATGATCAAGGACACCGTGCGCGCCTGTAACCAGGCCGCCGGCCCGGCAGAGAATCCGGACCTCGTGGCCTTTCTCGGCTGGGAATGGACGCAGATGGGCAACACGCCCGCGACCCACTACGGCCACAAGAACGTGATCCTCAAGGAGACCGCCGACGCGCTGGTACCGGCGCGCCCGATCATCGCCGGTGGCCTCGCCTTCAAGGCCATGCGCCACGATCCGCAGCCGCCGCTGGAGCGCTTGTTCGGGCCCTACGTGGCGGACTTCCCGCACCGCCAGCAGCAGTTCCTGCAACAGGACAAGCGCCGCGAGCTGGCGGAGATTCCGGCCTGCGCCGAGGGCGTCAACAGCCGCGAGCTGCCGCGCGAGTGCATCGAGGCGGCGGCCACGCCCGGCGAGCTGTTCCGCAAGCTCGACGAATGGGGCGGCGAGGCGCTGGTGATTCCGCACGGCACCACCTGGGGCTACTACACGCCGCCGGGTTCGAGCTGGGAGAAGCAGCTCACGCTCGCGCAGCACGACCCCAAGCGCCAGAAGCTCATCGAGATCTACTCCGGTCACGGCAACTCCGAGCCCTATCGCGACTGGAAGGCGGTGGCCTATGACGGCAATGGCGAGATGGTCTGCCCGGAAGCCACGCCCGACTACCTGCCCTGCTGCCAGCGCGCCGCGCAGATCATCCGCTCGCGCTGCGAAGACCCCAACTCCGCCGACTGCAACAGCAAGGTCGAGACGGTGAAGAAGAACTACCTCAAGGCTGGCCGCGCCGGCCAGCTCACCGTCGCCGACGTCAGGCCGGAAGACTGGCTCAACTGCGGCCAGTGCACCGACTGCGTGCTGCCGGCGTTCAACTACCGGCCGGGTAGCTCGGCGCAGGCGATCATGGCGCTCAGCAACCCGGCCGAGAAAGACCCGCTGGACGGCGGCCCGCTGCGCTTCCACTTCGGCTTCATCGGCTCCAGCGACAACCACGCCGCCGAGGCCGGTACCGGCTACAAGCAGGTCAACCGCCACGCCGCCACCGAAAGCCGCGGCGCGCTCAATGCCGTGGTGCAGCAGCGCTTCGTCGAGCGCGCCAAGCCCACTGGCGATCCCGGCACGCCCCGCGAGTTCAGCCTGGAGGGCTCGCCCTTCAACTTCCTGCAGGTCAACGAGACCGAGCGGCAGTCCTCGTTCTTCTACACCGGTGGTCTGGTGGCGGTGCACGCGCCGCACCGCGACCGCGACTCGATCTGGAACGCGCTGCAACGCAAGGAGGTGTACGGCACCTCCGGCCCGCGCATGCTGCTCTGGTTCGACCTGATCGGCAGCGACGGCCAGCGGCACCCCATGGGCTCGGAGCTGGTCGGCACCGAGGTGCCGCGCTTTAAGGTGCACGCGCTCGGCGCCTACGAACAAAAGCCCGGCTGCCCGGCCTGGACCGAGGCCGCCATCGGCCCGCAGCGCATCCAGGAGCTGTGCGGCGGCGAGTGCTACAACCCCGGCGACGCCCGCACGCCCATCGAGCGCATCGAGATCGTCCGCATCCGCCGCCAGAAGGATCTGCACGACCCACTCAAGCCGCTGATCGAAGACCCCTGGAAGGTGCTGGCCTGCGCCGACAGCGGCCAGGGTTGCAGCGCCGAGTTCGAAGACCCGGACTATCCGGCGCTGGGTGGCGAGGTGCTCTATTACGCGCGCGCCCTGCAACGCGCCGAGCCGACCATCAACGGCGCGCAACTGCGCTGCGAGTACGACGAGAAAGGCCAGTGCATCGCGGTGCAGCCCTGCCACGGTGATGCCCGCACGCCGCTCGCTGACCAATGCCTGAAGGACGTGCAGCAGCGGGCCTGGTCCAGCCCCATCTTCATCCGGCCGGCCCATGAGTAAAGCTACTGCGCAGCCCATTCGCCGCCTCATGCGGTGCTCGCAATCCTCACGCAAGACGGGCGCGACACGGCGTCGCGTAGCGTGGGTGCGGGAGCGCCCGTCTTTGCCCGCTTCCACTCAAGGGCCGCTTCGCGGTCTCTGGGGCGCCGGCGAAGTGCGCTGCGGTTGCTGCGCTCCTATTCGTTGCGACTGGGCTTGCTCGCTACGCTTTCCTCAAGAGCCGGGGCGCTGATGCGCGTGCAGCGCTTCCTCGATGCCCTGAGCGCCCTGCAACGGCGGCACGCGCTGCTGCTGTTTCTGGCGCTGGGCGCGCTGCTGTTCGCGGTGGACGGCTGGCGGCAGCGTTCGCCCGAGCTGCGCGCGCCGGCGGTGGCCGGCAGCGGTCAGGACGCCAGCCAGTGGCTGGAAGACGAGGTGCTCTATCGCGAGGCGCTGGCGCGCGGTCTCGACGACGGCGATCTGATCGTGCGTCGCCGACTGGTGCAGAAGATGCGGCTGCTGCTGGAAGCCGGCGTCGATGTCGCCGAGCCCGGCGAGGCCGAGCTGCGCGACTGGGTGGCGCAGCATCCGGCCCGTTACGGCGGGCTGGCGCGGCTGAGCCTGCAACACGTATTCCTCTCGCGCGGCCGGCACGGCGAACAGTTGCCGGCGGATGCCAGCGCGCTGGCGCCGCGTTTGGCCAGCGCTGGTGCGACCGAGCTTGCGGCGTTGAGCGATCCGCACCCCGGCGGCACCCGGCTGGAAGGCGTGGACAGCGTCGAGCTGGAGCGCCTGTTCGGCGGCCGCCTCGCGCAGCAGTTGCAGGAGCTGCCGGCCGGCGAATGGCAGGGGCCGCTGGTGTCTTCGCTGGGCCTGCACTTCGTCCGCATCCTCCAGCGCGAAACCCGCGCGCCGGACTTCGCCGCCGTGCGCGAACGCGCCCAGCGCGACTGGCTGCTGGAGCAGCGCCGCGAGCAGACCCGGCTGGCGCTGGAGCGGCTGAAGACGCGCTATGGCTTGAGTGGGAGTGCGCAGCCGTGATGGGGCTCGCGGCTTGGGGCAATGTGCCTGCAGTGATTTCACCCCCTCCCCCGCGCGCGGGGGGCGATTGGCCGGGGCGGGAACTGACTCAATGTCAGTTCCCGTTGAGTCAATCGCGGGGTGGGGGCGTTCGCTGCATGGCCGCTGCGGCCACTGTTGCGGCCCCTAAACCGCCCCCCTCCCAACCTCCCCCCGCAAGCGGGGGGAGGGGCTTGATCCGCAGCGGCTTCAAGTCCGCCGTACTGTCTCTACTCCTCCTGCTCCCCAGCCTCGTCTGGTCGCACGCCATGAGCAGCGCACAGTGGCGCCTGACGCAGCGCGATGCGCAGACCTGGGACAGCCACCTGCGCCTGCCGGAAGACTTCGAAGGCCGTCTGCTGCCGCTGCAACCGCAGTGGCCGGCCAGTTGCGAGCGCCTGGGCGAGCCGCGCCAGCAGCCGGCCGACGAGGGCATGGTGCTGCGCTGGACGCTGCGCTGCCCGCAGGGACTCGACGGCCAGTTCGGCCTGCAGGGCTTCAGCGTGCAACTGCCCGACGCGGTGCTGCTGATCCAGCCCCTGCACGGCGAGCCGCAATACGCGGTGCTCTCGGCCAGCCGGCCGCAGTGGCAGCGCAGCGAGGCGCCGCCGCCACCGCCGGTGGCGCACTACCTGGGGCTGGGCGTCGAGCACATCCTCGGCGGGCCGGATCATCTGCTGTTCGTGCTCGGCCTGTTCGCGCTGTGGCGGCGTTCGGCGCGCGGCCTGCCGCGCCTGGTCGGCACGCTCAGCGCCTTCACCCTGGCGCACTCGATCACCCTGGCCGGCGCCGCGCTTGGCGGCTGGCAACTGCCTTCGGCGGCGGTGGAGGCGAGCATCGCCGCCTCCATCCTTCTGCTGGCGGTGGAGCTGGCGACCGGCGCCGAAGGCCTGGCGCTGCGCTGGCCGGCCAGCATCGCCTTCGGCTTCGGCCTGCTGCATGGCTTCGGCTTTGCCGGTGCGCTAGCCGCCACCGGCCTGCCGGAGGGCGCGCAGGCCTGGGCGCTGGCGGCCTTCAATCTCGGCGTCGAGTTCGGACAACTGCTGTTCGTGCTGGCGCTGCTGGGCCTCGTCGCCCTGACGCGGCCGCTGGCGCGCTACGCGCCGCTGGCCTTGAGCGCCTATGGCGCCGTCGCCGCCTACTGGCTGCTGCAACGCGCGGCCGTGGTCTTCACCGGAGCAAGTGCATGACTCTTTCTTCTCGCCTGGGTCTGACGGTATTCGCGGGCCTGCTGGCGGCCTGCGGCTCCTCCACCGCGCCGGAGCTGCCGACGCCGGTGACGCCGACCGATCCTGAGGTGGTGCAGGGCGAATGCGGCCCGGTGGTCGCCGGCCGCAAGCAGGCGCTGTATGGCGATCTGCACGTGCACACCAGCGATTCCTTCGACGCCTACTTCTTCAACTCCATCAACGGCCCGCGCGAGGCGCTGCGCTTTGCCCAGGGCGAGCCGGGCGGCTATCCCTCCGGCGATACCGACCCCAACACCGCCACTCATTTCGAGCAGCTCGACCGGCCGCTGGACTTCGCGGCGGTCACCGACCACGCCGAATTCCTCGGCGCCTTCCGCACGCTCTGCGAGCTGGGCGGCACGGTGCCGGCCGGCACCAATCCGGTCTGCGAGATCGTCGGCGACAACATTCGTGGCGACATCCGCGCCTTCGTCGAGGGCACCACCACGCCGTTCCAGATTCTGGTCCAGACCCTGCTGGCGGAAAGCCCCACCGAGCGCCCGGCCTGGGCGGCGCAGAAAGCGATCACCGAGGAGGAATACCGCCCTTGCAGCTTCTCGACGCTGCACGGCTACGAGTTCAGCTCCAACAAGCGCGGCCAGATGCTGCACCGGAACGTGATCTTCCGCGGTGACGCCGGGCAGGTGCCGGATGTGGTGTTCAGCTCGGTGACCCCGCTCACCGGCATCGACGACCGCAACGCCAACGACGAGTGGATGCTGTTCGATCACTTGCAGACCGAATGCGGCGGCACGCCCGGCTGCCAGGCCCTGACCATCCCGCACAGCAGCAATCTCTCCGACGGCCGCTTCTTCATGCCCACCGACTTCGCCACCGGCCTGCCGCCCGGCCGCGACGGGGTGGCGCTCACCCGGGGCGATGCCGAGCTGCGGCGCGGCTACGACCGGGTGCTGGAGATCTACCAGCACAAGGGTGCTTCCGAGTGCGCCGCCGGCCTGGAGGGCAATTACCTGGAGGGCGAGGAGACCCGTTGCGACTTCGAGCTGAGCAAGAACGTCTGCGCCGGCCTGCCCGACGATCCGCCCGGCTGCGCGCGCTACTGCACCGGCGACCCGGCGCGCGACCCGAGCTTCTGCTCGCTGCAGCAGGCGCCCACCTTGCTCACCCGCGTCTGTGAAACCGCCGGCCCCGATGGCGCCTCCGGCCCGGCCGCCAACTGCACCACGCCGCTGGACTACTACCGCAATGCCATGGCCGAGGGCCTGAGCCTGCGCGGCATCCTCGGACTCAACCCCTACCGCCAGGGCGTCATCGCCTCCACCGACACCCACAACGGCACGCCGGGCATGGCCCGCGAGCGCGCCTACCCCGGCCACGGCGGCGTGCTCGAAGACGAGCCCAAGGACCACCTCGGCATGTGGGACTGCGACAACAGCAACCGGCCGATCAATCCGGAAGATCCCAGCGACCCCGGCAACTGCACCAACCGCATCTTCCTCGACCGCGCGCGTGGCTTTGGCAGCGGTGGCCTGGCCGGCGTCTGGTCGGCGGAAAACACCCGCGGCCAGATCTGGGACGCCCTGCACCGTGGCGAGACCTTCGGCACCTCCGGCCCACGCCTGCGCATCCGCATGCAGGCGAGCTGGACGCCGCCGCCCGCCGACATCTGCGCGAGGCTGGCGCAGGGCGGCGAGAGTGTCACCGCCAGCACCGGCGCGGTGATGGGCGGCGACCTGCCGCCCCGGCCGGCGGGCGCCAACGCGCCCTACATCACCGTCTGGGCCATGCAGGATCTCGGCGGCGCCGGCGAGGCCACGCTGCCGCTACAGGCCATCGATCTCATCAAGGGCACCCTCAACGCCGGCGGTGAGCCCAAGGTGCGCGCCTACGAGGCGGTGGCCCACAGCAGCCATCCGGTGGAGCGTCCGGCGCCCGACTGCTCGGTGGCGCCTGGCCTGCACCCCGAGCAGCTTTGCGTCACCTGGCAAGACCCGGACTTCCACGCCGACCGCGACGCTTACTGGTACGCCCGCGCGCGGGAGATTCCGAGCTGCCGCTGGAGCACCCAGCTCTGCGTCAGCAAGGGTGTGGATTGCGCCGCGCTGAGCCCGGCCAACGGTATCTTCCCGGCCGAGTCCGGCTTTGCCGGCTACGAGGGCTGCTGCCGCATGGAAGGCGAGCCCGGCAGCTTCACCGGCAAGAACATCTTCGCCACGCTGGAAGAGCGGGTATGGGGTTCGCCGGTCTGGTACGAGGCTCCGCAAAACTGATTCCTCCGGCGCCTCGTTTCTTGTTTCCCCTCTCCCCTCGTGGGAGAGGGGTAGGGGAGAGGGGCAACACACTTTCAAACTACGTCGCCCCACCATGCCCACGAAAACCTACAAGAACAAACTCTGCGTCATCACCGGCGGCTCCAGCGGCATTGGCCTCGCCATCGCCGAGCTGCTGGCCGCCGAAGGTGCGCGCCTGCTGCTGGTGGCGCGCGATCCGGCGACGCTGGCAACCGCCGCCGAAGCTTTGCGCCAGCTCGGCGCCGCCGAGGTCGCGACGCTCTCCGCCGATGTCGCCAGGGACGAAGACATCGCCCGTCTGCCCGCCGCCATCGCTGCCCTGGCGCCGGCCGCCGATCTGGTGGTGAACAGCGCCGGCATCGTCAGCGCCGGCCTGCTGCACGAGGTGCCGATGGAGGAGTGGCGGCGCCTGCACGAGATCAACGTGCTCGGCGTGGTGCGGGTGATGAACGTGGTGCTGCCGGCCATGCTGGCGCGCGCCGGCAGCCTCGCGCGTGGCGAGCGTGCCGGCCACATCGTCAACATCGCCTCCGCCGCCGGCCTGGTCGGCTTCAACGGTCTGGGCGCCTATGGCAGCACCAAGGCGGCGGTGGTGGCGATGGGCGAGAGCCTGCGCGCCGAGCTGGCCGGCTCGCGCATCGGCGTCACCACCGTCTGCCCCGGCTTCGTGAAGACACCCATCGCCGGCAAGCTCAAGCTGTTCGGTCGCATGGACAACGAGCGCACCCAGCGCTTCGTGCAGAACTGGTTTGTGCGCAACAACCTGGAGGCCGTCACCGTCGCCCGCAAAACGCTCGCCGCCGCGCGCCGCAACCGGCCGCTGGTGGTGGTGGGCCGCGACGCGCTCTCCGGCTACTGGACCAAGCGGGTGATGCCCTCGGTGCTCGACCGCATGATGGCACGCATGTCGCCCAAGCCGAGGCGCGCCGCGAAAGCCTGAGATGAAACCGGCGCTGCTCTGGGGCTCGGAGCTGTCCCCCTTCTTCCTCAAGGTGGAAGCGCTGTGCCGTCACGCCGGCCTGCCTACCGAGCGGCGGCCGGATGGCGGCACCGCGCTGGAGAACTTGAAGCTGATGGCGCGCCTGCGCCTCGCGCAAGCGAGGCACACGGTGAAGCGCTGGCCGTCCGCGCAGCCGGACGACGAGTACCCACTGGTGCCCTACCTGTTCACGGCGGATGGCGACATTCACTACGACAGCAGCGGCATCGCCGGCTGGCTGGACGCGCATCCGGTTAGCGCCGCTGCCGAGCCGCTGATCCCGCGCGAACCGCTACTGGCCTTCGTCTGCAAGCTGATTGAGGAAGCGCTCGACGAAGTGGGCCTCTACCTCGTGCATCACCACCGCTGGGTGGTGTCGCGCGGCGACAACGACGCCGGCGAGCGGCTGGCGCGCGAGTTCCGCAGTCTGCTGCCCGGCTTCGCACAGCCGCTGCTCGCTGAGGGCTTTTCGCGGCGGCAGACGCGGCGCCTGCCCTACCTGTTCTCGGTCGCGCCCGACAACAAGCGCTGGCTTCCCGGCCGCTGGCCCGATCCGCCGACGCGCGCCGGCTTTCCTGCCACGCATCGGCGCCTGGAGCAGTCCTGGGACGAACTGGTGGACGCCGCCGAGCGCCTGCTGTCGCAGCAGCCTTATCTGTTGGGGGATCGTTTCACCCTCGCCGACGCCGCGCTGTATGGCCAGCTCGGCATGAACCTCAGCGACCCCAGCTCCGAACGCCGCCTGCGCGAGCGCGCGCCAAGGCTGCGCGCCTGGCTCGGTGCGATTGCGGCGGGCCGCCATGCCGGCAGCCGTGGAGAACTGCGACTGCATCCCGACCTCGCGTCGCTGCTGGCCTGGGTGCAGCGCGATTTCATTCCGCTGATGCGCGCCAATGCGGCGGCGGCGGCTTCGGCGCCCTCACACGGCCCACGCAACGAAGCCGCCTTCAACCGCGGCCGCGATCTGTTCGAGTTCGAGTGGCGCGGTGCGCCGGCGCGCACCGTGGTGAAGCGGTTTCAGCTGCGTACCTGGAGCGAGCTGTGTGCGCAGGCAAGAGCGCTGTCGGCTGAGAGTCTGGAAACGCTGTCGGCGCTTGGCTGCGAGGCCTGCTTGCCGGAGTGGCGACGCTAGGAATTGCGGTCAGCCGTAGGCGGTAGGGTGGGCTTCAGCCCACGCGATAGTGGCGCGCCAGCCGCGCCAGCCGCGCCAGCCGCGCCAGCTCGCGTGGGCACGCTGCGCTTTGCCCACCCTACGGTTATCCCAATCGCTCCAACATCCACAGCCGATCCTGCCCCCAGGTGGTGAACTCGCCACGCCGGAAGCTGGGCACGCCCCACAGCCCGGCCGCGAACAGCGCTTCGCGGTTGGCTTCGGCCTGGCGGGTGTCGATGCCTTGCGCGAGCTTCTGCTGGGCGGCGCTCCAGTCCAGGCCGCAGCGCTCGAACACCGTGCGCAGGCCTTCGTCGGTGCTCACGTCGATGCCCTCGGCCCAGACGCTCTGGCCGGCGAGGGCGCAGTAGCGCAACTGGGTGTCGGTGTCGGCGCTGTAGGGAAAAACGGTGAGCAGGCGCAGCGCGCCGGCGCCGACCGGGTCGTGGATGCGGCCGAAGGGGATGCCCTGGGCATCGGCGCAGCGCTTCACGTCGCGCACGATGTAGAGGCGCTTCACGCGCGGCACCGGCAGCCCGCGCATCACCATCGGCAGCACCGGCCGCACTTGCAGGTTTGCGTGCCGTCCCTGCGCGCGCTCGCGCAGCAGGGCGACGGCGGCAAGGTAGGAGTAGGGGCTGCGGAAGCTGAACCAGAACTCCAGCGGCGCGTCGGCGGCGACGGGTGTGGCGTGGAAGCGGCTGGCATCCAGCACCGACAGCGGCGCCGCGTCGGCCAGACCCTGGTCGGCGCTGAGCCGCGCATGCAGGAACTCCAGGCGGTCCAGCGCCCAGAACCACTCGCCTCGGTACTGCCACATCGCCGGCAGGTAGTGGCCCAGGCGCTCGCGCCGGGCGGCGTTGCCGGCGAGCAGGGATTGGGTCACCACGCCGTCGGTATTCGGCCCCGGCGGTATCGCGCGGCGGGCGGCGAAGGCTTCCAGCGCGGCGCGCTCGGCCTCGAGAAAGGCGGCGGCGTTGCCGGTGCAGGCGGCGAGCCGTGCTTGCAGAGCGCGCTGCTGCTCCTCGCTCAGGCGCAGTGGCGCGGGCAGGTCGTGGCAGGGCGCGATGCGCGCGGCGTCGAGGCTGGCGAAGGCACGCTGGCGCGCTTCTTCCGGATAGGTGCTTTCCGCCGGGGAGGGCACCAGATGGATGTGCAGCGGCAACCGCAGGCGCGGCAGCAGGCGGCGGGCGAGCGCGGCGCAGAGCTGAGAGTGCGGGTCGCCGACTTCGTAGTACAGCTCCAGCGCTCGGCCGGCACGCAGCCGTGCCAGCGGATCGCGGGAACTGGCGACGCGCTCGACCAGGCGTGACTTGAGGCTGGGCTTGAGGCCGGCGACGGGCAGCGAAATCGGGGTTTCCATGGCGCGTTCGGGTGCGGGCTATTGACCGGATTCTGTGCCTGAGTTTACATAGTGTAAATTTTAAGCACCAGGCCGGAGGAGAATCCCAATGACCGCGCAGACTGGCGGTACGCCGCAGGGCGGCGCCCAGATCGAACCAAAGATCGAACTGTTCACCGCCCCCACGCCCAACGGCTGGAAGATCTCGGTAGCGCTGGAGGAGCTGGGCCTGCCTTACACGGTGCGGCCGGTGAACATCCTCGGCGGTGAGCAGAAAAAGCCCGAGTTCCTGGCGCTCAATCCCAACGGCCGCATCCCGGTGATCGTCGATCACGGCAATGACGACACCGCGGTGTTCGAGTCCGGCGCCATCCTGATCTACCTCGCCGAGAAGACCGGCAAGCTGCTGCCGGCCGAGCCCAAGGCGCGCATGCGCGCGATCCAGTGGCTGATGTTCCAGATGGGCGGGGTGGGGCCGATGATGGGCCAGGCCAATGTCTTCTACCGCTATCTGCCGGAGAAGATCCCGGTGGCCATCGAGCGCTACCAGAACGAGTGCCGGCGCCTGTTCGAGGTGCTCGACCGCCGCCTCGGCGAGGCCGAGTGGCTGGCCGGCGACGAGTACTCCATCGCCGACATCGCCAACTGGTGCTGGGTGCGCACCTACAAGTGGTCGGGGGCTTCCATCGACGGCCTGGAGCATCTGCGCCGCTGGCTGGATGCGATGAAAGTGCGCCCGGCCTGCCAGAAGGGCATCACCGTGCCGTTCAAGCTGCCGGAGCCGGCCGAGGACAAGAAGGCCGGCGAGGCCTTCGCCACCGCGGCGCGCGGCATCGTCCAGCGATGAGTGGGGCGCTTGCCGCCGACGCCAGGGGCTGGGGCGGAGCGCGTCACTGGCTGCTGCGCTACCGCGTTGCCCTGCGTGCGGCCAGCCTGCTGCTGATCGTCCTGGGCCTCGCGCCCCTGGCCGGCGCGCCGGACGAACCCGCGCGCACCCTGGGCCTGCTCGGCTGCCAGTTGTTCGGCTTGGCACTGACGCTCGGCAACGCGCTGGAAGACGGTGGCCTGCGCGGCTTTCTGCGCGCCCAGGCGCTGGCGCTGCTGCTGTTCGCCGGCCTGCGCACGCTCTATCTGCTGCTCGATCCGCAGGCGCCCGCGCTGGCCTTGCTGATCGGCGTGTTGTTGCCGGGCGGCATCGCCGCCTCCTTCCTGTTTCTGCGGAGTCGTCTGTGAGCAAGCCTTACGTGATGCACGGTTGGCATCTGTCCTTCTTCAGCGGCAAGACCCGCGCGCTGCTGCAATACAAGAACGTGCCCTTCATCGACCACGAGGTCGATGCCATCAACCTGCTCTGGCGCATCCCCAAGAAGACCGGCGCCAAGGTGATGCCGGTGGTGGTCACGCCGGAAGGCGAATGGCTGCAGGACACCAAGGACATCGCCGAGATCATCGAACAGCGCTTCCCGCAGGGCGCGACGCTGCCGACCACGCCGCGCCAGCGCATCGCCGCGCTGCTGATCGAGGCCTGGGCGGATGAGTGGTGGATTCCGCCGGCGATGCACTACCGCTGGGTCTACCCGGAAAACTACGCGCTGTTCGAGCACGATGCCGGCAAGGCGCTGCTGCCTTACTTCCCGGCCTTCGCACAGAAGCGCATCGCCGCCTATGTCGCCAGCACCTTGCGCGGCTATCTGCCCAGCGTCGGCATCGTGCCGGCGCAGTACGCGGTGCAGGAGCGCTGGACCGAGCGCATGCTCGACGCGCTCGACACGCACTTCGCGAAGCTGCCCTTCCTGTTGGGCACCAAACCCTCGGTCGCCGACTTTGGCCTGTTCGGCCCCATGTACGGCCATCTCAGCCGCGACCCCTGGCCCAAGCGCGAGCTGATCGCCAAGCGCCCTCACCTCAAGGCCTGGGTGGAGCGCATGAACACGGTCAAGGCCGGGGCCGGCGAGTTCCTGCCCGGCGACGCGATTCCGGAAACGCTCAACCCGGTGTTCGACGCCATCTTCGGCGAGTTCTACCCCATGCTCGCCGGCATCCGCGACGAGGTGCAGAAATTCCTGCCCAAGCTCAAGACCGGCCGCCGCCTGCCGCGTGCGCTGGGCGAGATCGAGTTCCCGATGGCGGGCGGTCGCTACCGGCGCATGGCGATGCCCTACACGCTGTGGATGGTGCAGCGCATCCTCGATGTCTATCGCGCGCTGCCGGCCGCCGAGCGCGCCTCGGTGGATGCCTGGGCGGCGGAGCGCGGCGTGCCGGAGGCGATGCACTTCCAGCAGGACTTCCGCCTCAAGCGGGTCGCCCTGCACGTCGCGGTCGAAGGCTGAGACGCCGGTGGCGCGCTACCGCGTCTATCTTTCCGACGTCTCCTACTTCAGCGGCAAGCTGGAGGGCGCGCTGCGGGCCAAGCGCATCGCCTACGAGCGGGTGCGCATCACGCCCGACATTCTCCTGCGCGAGGTGCTGCCCAATACCGGCTGGATGAAGGTGCCGGCGGTGCGCCGCGACGACGGCCTCTGGCTCTGCGACAGCACGCCGCTGCTGCGCTGGCTGGACGCCGAGCATCCGCAGCGCGCGCTGATCCCGGCCGACCCCTATCGCGCCTTCCTGTCGGCACTGATCGAGGACTACTGCGACGAGTGGCAGTGGCGGCCAGCGATGATCTGGCGCTGGGCCTGGCCGGACAACGCGCGCTATCTGGGCGCACGCCTGGGCGCCGAGCTGTCGGCCGGCACGCCGCACCCGGCCTGGGCGATGGGCCTGTACTTCCGCAAGCGCCAGCAGCGCATCTACCTGCGCGGCGACGGCGTGCGCGCGCACAACTTCGACGCCATCGCCGCGCTTTACCCGCAGGCTCTGGCCTGGCTGGAGGCGCTGCTGGAAAAGCGCCGCTATCTGCTGGGTGACAGGCCCAGCCTGGTGGACATCGCCTGGTTCGGGCCGATGTTCCGCCACTACGCGCAGGACCCGCGTCCGGCGGCGCTGATGGCGGCGACCGCGCCGCGCGTCTGGGCCTGGGTGACGCGACTGTGGAACTGCGCGGCGGAGGACTGGACCGAAACCGCGCTGGACGATTTCAGCGACCCGGCCTGGGCGCCGATCTTCACCGACCTCGGCGGCGCCTATCTGCCCTACCTCAAGGACAACGCCACCGCGCTCGCCACCGGTGCTCGCCACTTCGATGGCCGCTACGGCGGCATCGACTACCCACGGCTGCCGGCGATCCGCTACCGCGCGCGCTGCCTGGCAACGCTGCGGCACGACTACGCGGCGCTGACGGCCGAGACCCGCGCGCGGGTCGATGCGCGTCTCGCCGGCACTGGCATCGCCGAAATCCTGCGCCTGCCGATGCCCGAGGGCGACGCGCGGCCCATCAGCTCCGCGCTGGCCGGGCCGCCGCGCCAGATCGGCTTCGCGCAGCGTCTGCGCTTCTACTTTTCCGGCACGCCCTGGGACTCGCCGACATGAACCTGGAACCCTACCGCCTGATCGGCGCCAATCCCTCGCCCTATTCGCGCAAGCTGCGGGCGATCCTCCGCTACCGGCGGTTGCCGCATGTCTGGAAAGTGGGCAGCGCCGACACCCTGCCGGAGGTCGCCCACGTCCGGCCCAAGCTGGTGCCGATGCTGCTGGCGCCGGGCGAGAGCGAATGGCGGGTGGACTCCACGCCCCTGGCCTACTGGCTGGAGGAGCGCCATCCCGGCGAGCGCTCGATCATTCCCGACGATCCGGCGCAGGCCTTCCTCTGCCATCTGCTGGAGGACTTCGCCGACGAGTGGGTGATGAAGCAGATGTTCCACTACCGCTGGTTTGATGACGCCACCGCGCTCTGGGCGGCGCAATGGATCGTCCGCGACAGCCTGCCCAAGGCGCACGGCCCGGCGCTGGCGCAGGCGGCGAAGTTCTTTCACGATCGCCAGCGCAGCCGCATGGCGTTGGTCGGCTGCACGCCGGCCAACGCGCCACTGATCGAGGCCAGCTACCAGCGCCTGCTGTCGCTGCTGGGGCCGGCGGTGAGCGCCGGCCGCTACCTGTTCGGCACGCGGCCCTCGCTCGCCGATTTCGCGCTTTATGGGCAGTTGGCGCAGCTCAGCCTCGACCCCTGGCCGCAGCGGGTCTGTCGCGAGATCGCACCGGCCGTCGAAGCCTGGGTGATCACGCTCGACGATGCCGCCGGCATCGACGGCGAGTGGCAGCCCGAGCTGCTCGCCACCACGCGTGCGGGCCTGCTGGAAATGGTCGGCGCCGAATACCTGCCCTTCCTCAGCGCCAACCAGCAGGCGCTCGCCGAGGGCAGGAGCGAGCTGGTGGTGAGTATCCGCGGGCACGAGTACCGGCAGGCGCCGTTCGCCTACCAGGAGAAATGTCGCGTCGAGTTGCTGCGGTGCTGGGCTGCCTTGCCCGAGGCGTCGCGGCATGCCGTTGCGCCAGTGCTGGACGCGGCCGGTTGCGCAGGCTGGTTTGCTTAGACGATGCACCGGTACTCGCTGGCCCAGGCGCTCAGCGAGTAGCCTCCCGTCGCCGCCCGACTTTGTGGACCGGTTCCAGCGGCGCGGTGCGTTTGGGCAGGGCGCCGCTCGCTGCCTGGGTCAGCAGCTTCTGGAAGCTCGGGCATTCGGTGTGGGTTGGGGCCGGGCAGTCAGCGGCATGCCGTAGCCCCCGGCTCATCGCTGTTAGCTGCTGGATCAAACCATCGATTTCCTCGGCCTTGCGCCGCAGCAAATCACGATCCATCTGCAGTGCTCCGCCAGGGGTGAACATCTGCCGGATCTCGTCCAGAGAGAGTCCGGCCGCCTGGCCGAGCGAGATCAGCGCCAGTTGCTGCAACACCGATGGCGCAAACACGCGCCGCGCACCCTGCCGGCCCAGCGAGCGGATCAGGCCCTGCTTCTCGTAGTAGCGCAGGGTCGAGGCGGCCACGCCGGTTTTTTTGGCGACTTGGGAAATGTCCATCGCTGGCCTCTTGCATTGAAGTTGACTTCAACTTCTATAGTCGCCGCCACTGGCTTCCCAATGCAATCGCGAGGTACCGGACATGGACTCATCGACGACCCTTCTTTCAGTCATCGCCGTCGGCTGTGGCGCGACCGCGGTCATGGATCTCTGGCTGCTGTTAGTGCGCCGCCTTGGCGTGCCGACACTCGACTTCGCCCTGCTCGGGCGCTGGTTCGGGCATGCGGTCCGGGGACGACTGGCGCACGTTTCGATCGCCCGCTCGCCAGCGGTCGCTGGCGAGCGGGCGCTTGGCTGGCTGGCGCACTACCTGACCGGCATCGCCTTCGCCGGCCTGCTGGTACTGCTGGTGGGCGCCGGCTGGCTGTCGGCGCCGCGTCCTGGTCCGGCGCTGGGCTTTGGCCTGGTCACGGTGCTGGCGCCCTGGCTGATCCTGCAGCCGGCGATGGGCGCAGGCTTCTTCGCCAGTCGAACTCCCACGCCTCGCGCCAACGCCGTTCGCAACCTGACCAACCATGCCGTCTTCGGGGCCGGTCTCTATCTGGCCGCCAGCGGCCTCGCCGGTCTGCTGGCCTGAATCCACCGGCCCCGCCGCGCCCTGTCTGGAGAGCTTCAATGAAACAGATCGCCGTGATCTATCACAGTGCCCATGGCCACACCGAACACATCGCGCGGCAGGTCGCTGCCGGTGCCGCCAGCGAGCAGCTCGCGGGCGTCCGCCTGCTCAAGGCTGAGGAGGTGGCCACGCATCCTGAGGAGCTAGCCGACTTCGACGGCCTGATCCTGGGATCGCCAACCTATCTCGGCGGCGTCTCGGGCGTGTTCAAGAGCTTCATGGACAAGACCGGCGGCCTTTGGCGCCGGCAGCAACTGCGAGGCAAGCTCGCCGCGGGCTTCACGGTGTCCTCGCTGCCTTCGGGCGACAAGCAATCGACGCTGCTGTCGATGCTGGTGTTCTGCATGCAGCACGGCATGCTCTGGGTGGGAAATCCCTACCTGCCTGGTCCAGTGGCCGGTGGCGAGGCGGCGATCAACCGCCTCGGTTCCTGGACCGGGCTCATGGCGCAGGCGGGACACAACGCGCCGGCCGACGCATTCCCGGACGGTGACCGCGAAAGCGGCTGGCTGTTCGGCCGCCACTTCGCCCGCACGCTGGCGCGTCTCGGCGCCGAGACGGCGGAGCCGACTAGGGCCTGTTAACACTACGGGGATCGCTGCGTTGCCGGTCAAAAGCGCGTCAGGCAAGGCGCCTGCCGACGCGAAGGCTTGTTGCCTTCGCTAGGCGGGCAACGCCGCATGACGCGCTTTTGGCCAGCAACCCTCCGGGGCGGGACGGTTTTGGGGCATTGCAGCGTCAGCGAGTCTTTCAATACCGACGTATTGCGCAGACTCGCTTCCTGGCACTGCCCCTAAACCGCCTTCCGCCGCAGCGACCCCCGTAGTGTTAACAGGCCCTAGGGCGGCGGCGTGATTCCCGCCCGCTTTGCGCCCCTGCTGTTCGCGCTGCTGCTGTCGGGCGTGATGTCGCTCGGGCTGTCGGCCCTGTCCACGGCGCGGTTGTTGGGTCTGGGGGAGTCCTTCCTCCGGAGCTGGCTGCTTTCCTGGCCCCTGGCCTGGCTGTTCGCCTTCCCCAGCGTGCTGCTGCTCGCGCCCCTGATCCGAAGGCTGGTGCAGGGGCTGACCCTCCAGCACTGAGCGCGCTTCCCTGGCCCGCAGGGTGCGGGCCCCCGCCGCCCGACGGCGACCGGCGGTTGTAGATGGATTGACCTAGGGCAGTGCGCCCGGGCGGCCTTTGCTGGCAGCCTGAGCATCCTTGCTAGGGCTCTGCTTGCAGACCCGGCAATCTCGTCCAGGAGTCGTGGCCGCCATGCGGAGCCAGCCGCCGGAATTTGCCAATGTGGTGCTCGATTCGCTGACCGCGCATATCGCCGTGCTCGATGCCGAGGGCGTCATCATTGGCGTCAACGAGGCCTGGCGTCGCTTCGCCCAACAGAATCGGGGAGAAAGCTGCGGCGCTTACGTGGGTCATAACTATCTTAGCGTCTGCGCGAACGCCGTCCGCTGCGGCGGCGATGAGACCGCGCGGAATTTCCTGGAAGGGCTGCGCGCGGTGCTGCGTGGCGAGCGCGACGACTACCTGCTGGAATATCCCTGTGATTCCCCTGACGAAGAGCGCTGGTACATCGCGCGGGTGACCCGCTGCCAGCAGCGTGGCGAATCCAGAGTGGTGGTGGCGCATGAAGACATCACCGCGCGCAAGAAGGCCGAGGCGGCGCTGTCGCGTACCGAGCAGACGCTGCGCAAGATTCTCGACGCGCTGCCGGTGGGCGTCTGGCTGATGGATCACGCGGGGCAGATCGTCCAGGGCAATGCCGCCGGCCAGAAAATCTGGGCTGGCGCCCGTTATGTGCCGCCCGAGCAGTTCGGCGAATACCGGGGTTGGTGGCTGGACAGCGGCAAGCCGATTGCCGCCGATGAGTGGGCGGCGTCACGGGCGATCCAGCGGGGCGAGACTTCGATCGACGAGGAGATCGCCATCGAATGCTTCGACGGCAGTCGCAAGATCATCCTCAACTCGGCGATCCCGCTGCACGAGGACGATGGCCGCGTCAGCGGCGCGATCATCGTCAACCAGGACATCAGCGCCCGCCATCAGGCCGACGAGGAACTGCGCCGCGCCAAGCTGGACCTGGAACTGGCCAATCGCAATCTGCAGCTGGCGCTGTCCCGCGAGCAGGATGCCGCCCGCACCGACGAGTTGACCGGGCTCTGCAACCGCCGGCATTTCTTCGACCTCGCCAATCAGTTGTTCGAGGTCGCGCGCCGCTATCGGCAGCCGCTGTCGGCGGTGATGCTGGATCTCGATCACTTCAAGCGGATCAATGATCGCTTTGGGCACCAGACCGGCGACGAGGTCTTGCGACTGCTGACCCGCGCGGTGGCTCCGCATCTGCGTGCCGCTGATGTCTTTGCCCGCTATGGCGGCGAGGAGTTCGTGCTGCTGCTGCCGGATACCGATGCCCAGTACGCCCGCGGCTTGGTCGAGCGCATTCGCCTAGCGGTCGCCGGCCAGAGGCTGGAGACCGGGCGGGGCGCCGTCGCGATCACGCTCAGCGCCGGCATCGCCGCGATGAGCGAGGACGACGAGCGCATCGACTTGGTGATCCGCCGCGCCGACCAGGCGCTGTATGCCGCCAAGGCCGCTGGCCGCAACTGCGCCCTGATCTTTTCGCCGGCGGTGGCGTCCGCGGCTCAGAACACCTTGGCGACGTAGAGCGAGAGATTGTCGCGGTCGCTAAGGCGGTTGCGGGTGCCGCCGCCATCAAAGACCTGGTAGGTGAGGCCGGCCGACCAGTCGTCCTGGAACTCGACGGTGACATTGCTCAGCAACACCCTGCGGCCCTCGATGAAGTTGATGATCGGTGCCGGCGAGGTGCCCTTGAGGTCATGCAGCCAGACCAGCGTGGGATTGACGGTGATGCCGCCCGGCAGGTCGTTGTAGCTGAGCCTTAGCAGGCTGCGGTAGCCATAGGAGAAGCCGGTGCCGAAGCCGGAAGTCATCTGGGTGGGATTGATGTGGCGGCTGTCCGGCTGGCCATCGGTGCTGCCGCTGCCGTCGGCGCCGGCCGAAGGATGCGTGCGGTCGCCCGCGCCCTCGAAGTACAGCGCGCCGCGCTTGGGCAGGTCGTGCACGTAGAGCGCGGCGGCCTCCAACACCCAGAAGATCTGCGAAGCACCCACCGGGTTGTCGGCGAAGGTGCGGATGCCGGTGAGGCTGAGCTGCGAGACCTGCTGGCGCTCGTAGCCGGCGATGTAGTCGCCGGCGTTGATCGTGACGCCGCGGTAGCGGCTGAGGAAATCCGGCACCGCGTTGTTCTCGCCCGGTAGCACGAAGCCGGTGCCGCTGGGCAGCTGCGGCAGCAGGCTGGCCTGCAAGCTCATCAGCGGTTGCGCCAGCGCCGGTGGCAGTCCGGCGAGCAGCGCGGGGTCGGTGAGGCTGGCGGCGCCGATGGGGATGTCCTGCGCCGGAAAGGCCGGACCGAGAGTGGCGAACAGCACGTCCGACTGCAGGATCTGCAGCGGCTGGTTGGGGCGGTAGGCGTACTCGCCGGAGAAGGCCCAGTCACCGACATTGGTGTTGAACGACAGGCCGACGAGGTCGATGTCTTCCGGGTAGTCGAGGAACAGGCGCGCGGTGTCCACCGGCAGCGGCTCGCGGCCGATGGGATTGAAGCTCTGGCTGAAGCCCTGGCAGGCAAGGAAGGCGCCGGCGAAACCGCCGCCGTTGGCGTCGCGCGTGCAGCTGGCATTGGCGGCGTAGCCGCTCAGCACCGGGTAGCGGCTGTGGTAGTGCAGGTAGTGCAGGGCCAGCTCGGTGCCGTTGTTGAGCCAGTCGGCGAGGTAGTTGAGCCGCAAGCCGAACTGGCCGCTGTCGCGCGGCGCGCCGAAGTTCTCGTCGGGCAGGTAGACGGTGCGGGTGGCCTGCGAGATCGCCGAGGCGAGACCGGCCGGGCGGAACTGGCGGTCGGGGTCCTCGTGAAAATTGCCGAAGCCGAGGATCGCGTATTCGCCGCCGCCGGCGACATCGCTGAACGACAGCAGGCTGCCGGTCGCCGGCAGCTTGGCGCCGCGCCACTGCAGCTGGTAGACCGCCTCCAGCGACAGCGCGTCGGTGAGCGTGAGGCTGGCCACCGCCAGCGGGGTGGCGAGCTGCAACTGGCTGGGTTCGGCGCCGGGCATCGCCAGCATCGGCGCGTCCAGCGGCGCCCATTCCGAGAGGGTGTTGAACTGCACCAGATTCGCCTCGCCCCAGTTCAGCACCTGGTTGCCCAGGCGCAGCAGCAGCTCGTGGCCGCCGAGGTCGAAGCTGCCGGCGGCGAACAGGTTGCCGAGCCGGTGGCCCTTGGCGAACAGCGACTCCACATTGTCGGCGCGCGGCGTGCGCTGCGGCTGGTACTTGGTGTCGGCGTGGTACTCGTCGAAATCGGTGTTGACGAAGTCGTAGAACAGCAGGCCGGAAGCCTGGAACTGCCAGTCGCCCCAGATCAGCTCCAGCTTGGGGCGGACCTGCAAGGGCGCGCTGACCCAGTCACCGCGGTCGTAGTTGAGATTGCCGTTGTCTTCGTTGACGCCGGAGAAAGCGCCGCGGGCGTCGACCAGGTGCTGATTGGGGGCCGGATCTCCGGTCTGCGACTGGCAGTCGTCGGGGTCGCAGAGCCCGAGCTGGCCGGGGTTGGCGAGCTTGGCGATCAGCCGGTAGTCGCGGCCCTCGGTGCGCACCGCCGCACCCAGCGAGACGCGGGTATTGAGCGCGCCGCTGGCCGGGCCGAGGTCGAAATCCACCGCGCCGGCGCCCAGCGACCACAGGCCGAGTACGGCCAGCCACAGCGTCTTGCTCATCTCTCTCCTTTCAGCCTTGCGCCGGCCTGGTTGGCCGGTCTTTCTCCGCGACACCGGTTCGGTGCGTGGCTCGTCTTGACTAACGATTTACAGGATGTAAAGTTTACACACAGTCAAAAAGCCCGCAAGACGGGTACCGGCTCCGGCCGGGAGGAGAAAACAATGAATGCCAAGAACGCCTGGGCTTTTGCCCTCTGCATGGGTGTGCTGGTCGCCGGTCCGGCGATGGCGGCGGTGAGCGCCGCCGAGGCGGCGAAGCTGGGAGCGACGCTGACGCCTTCGGGTGCCGAGGCCGCCGGCAATGCCGCCGGCAGCATCCCGGCCTGGGCCGGTAGCAAGAGCTATCGTCCCGAGCAGCTCCAGCTGCGCTACGCCGACTTGCAGGCGCTGCGGCAGAAGCAGCCGGAAGCGGTGCAGGCGGCGATCGCGCCCAAGGACGCCGGCGACCAGCCGCGCTTCGTCATCAGCAAGGCCAATGCCGCGCAGTACGCCGCACAGCTCAGCGCCGGGCATCGCGCCCTGCTGGAGCAGGTGCCGGAATTCCAGATGCGGGTATTCCCCAGCCTGCGGCCGGCGTTCAGCCTGCCCGAGGTGGACGCAGCGACCCGCGCCAATGCCCTCAGCGCCCGGCTCGAAGGCACCGACAAGCTCAGCGGCGCCAAGCTGGGCGTGCCGTTCCCGATCCCGCAGAGCGGCGCCGAGGTGATCTGGAACCACAAGCTGAAATTCCGTGGCAGCGCCGTGCGCCGCTACAACAACGAGGTGATCGTCGCCCGCGACGGCAGCTTCCAGTTGGCGCGCATCGTCGAGGACGTGAAGCTCAAATACGGTGACCCGAAAGCACCCAGCCCGATCGAGGCCGGCCTGATCCTCTACTACCTGCAGGAAGTGCTGTCGCCCAAGCGCATCGCCGGTCAGTTGCTGCTGGTGCACGAAAGCACCGACCAGACCGAGGGCGGCCGCAGCGCCTGGATCTACAACCCGGGCCTGGGACGCACGCGGCGCGCGCCCAATGTCGGCTACGACAATCCCAAGGCTTCGGCGGATGGGCTGATGTTCAACGACCAGACCGACATGTACAACGGCGCGCTCGACCGCTACAGCTGGAAGCTGCTCGGCAAGCGCGAGATCTACATCCCCTACAACTCCGCGCGTCTGCTGGCGCCGGATGTCAGCTACGACAAGCTGATCCGCAAGGGCGCGCTCAACCCGGAGTTCACCCGCTACGAGCTGCACCGGGTCTGGGTGGTGGAGGCCAGCCTCAAGCCGGGCATCCGCCACAGCTTCCGGCGCCGGGTGTTCTACGTCGACGAAGACAGCTGGAGCATCGCCGCGGTGGACTGCTACGACGACCGCGACCAGCTGTGGCGCTTCCAGGAGGCGCACCTCACCACCTTCCCGTTCGTGCCGGCCACCACCGGTAGCCCGGAAGTGCATTACGACCTGCAGAGCGGTCGCTACTTCGTCACCGCCAGCTATGCCGGCGACGATTACCCGGACTTCGGCGCCAGCTTCGACGACGCCTACTTCCGGCCGCAGACCCTGGCCGGGCGCAAGCTGCGCAAGTAGTGGCAGGTCGCGCGTCCGCTCTTTTTAGGGGCGGACGACGCGCTCCAGCATCTGGTTGAACAGCCGCACGCCTTGGTTGCGCGAGATCACGCCGTCGCGCACCAGCTGGCGCATGCCCCAGAAGGCCATCATGGTCATCCAGGCGTAGGCCTTGCCGTCGGCCGCGCTCAGGCCCAGCTGCTTGCGCACCGGCGCCGCCCACAGGCCGCCGATCAGCTCGCGGAAGCCCTTGCGCATCCGTTCCAGCTCCGGCGAGCCGCCGGCGGTGCCGGCGATCAGCTGCCAGAGCGCGTCGCCGAGACCCGGCGAAAGATCGAGCGTGACCGCCTCGGCGGATTTCACCGCCTCCTGCAGGCTGCCGGGGTTGGCGCTGATCGAGGCCTGGGTGCCGGCCATGGTGTCGTTGAAGATGTACCAGGCGGTGTCGGCGAGCAGCTTTTCCAGGCTGGGGAAATGCTGGTAGATCAGCTGCCGGCTGGTGCCGCCCTGCTCGGCCAGCGCGCTCATGGTCAGGGCCGGCCAGCCCTGGCGCTCGACGATGTCGGCTGCCGCCGACAACAGGGCCTGGCGGCGCTGATCGCGGCTGAGATAGGCGCGCTTGGCGACCGGTGCGGTGGTCTTGCGAGGCTTGGCGGGCATCCGTTGCATCCAAAGTTTACAGTGAGACAATATCTGTTCGGCGCAGGCCGCGCCAACTGTCGGGGCTGTCAGCCGCAGGCGCTGGGGTCGCTCCGCTACACTGCTTGCCGTTCGTTTCCTTTCCCGCCCGGAGCAGCCTGACCATGGAGGCCCGCAGCACACTCGCCGAGTGCGAGCTGTTTGTCGGCCTGGACCAGGCCGCGCTGGATACGCTGTCGGCCTGCGCCAAACCGGTGACGGTGCGCGGTGGCGAAACCCTGTTTTCCTCGGGCGAGGCCTCCGACGCGCTCTACATCGTCGCCACTGGCCGTCTGCGTGCGGTGTTGCCCAGCGGCCAGGTGGCCGGCGACATCACCCGCCTGGAGCCGATCGGCGAGATCGGTGTGCTCTCCGGCGAAACCCGCGGAGCCTCGGTGCATGCGCTGCGCGACAGTCTGTTGTGGAAGTTCTCCAGCGAGGCCTTCTACGCCTTCATGCTCGATCACCCGGCGGCGCTGGTGGCGGTGGCGCGGGTGATCGTCGCCCGCCTGCGCCAGAACAGCCGCAGTGCAATGCTGGCCAAGGCCAGGCGCACCCGCACCTTCGCGGTGGTGGCGGCCACGCCCGACCTCGATGCGCGCGGTCTGGCGCTGAGCTTCCAGGCCACCCTCAACAAGCACAGCCGCTGTGCGCTGATCGATGCCGGCCGCGTCAATGAGGCGCTGGGCGCGGGCGCGGCCAGTCTGCCGCCGGGCAACAGCGATGCCGATGCCGCGCTGATGGCCTGGCTCAACGCGGTGGAAGCCGAGCACGACTATCTGGTCTACGACGCCGGCCACGGCGACGATGTCTGGGCGCTGCGCGCGCTGCGCCAAGCCGACCGGGTGCTGGTGCTAGCCGATGCCAATGCGCCGCCGGCGCCCTCGCGCATGCTGGAGGCACTGGCGCGCGCCTCGGTACGCACGCCGGTGGATACCGTGCTGCTGCGCCCCGCGGGTGCCGGCGCCTCGGCCACCGCGGCCTGGCAGCAGGCCCTGCATGCCGGCAGTCACTACTACCTGCGGCCGGGGGTCGAGGCCGACGTCCACAGCCTGGTGCGTCAGCTCACCGGCCGTGGCCTGGGCCTGGTGCTGGGCGGTGGCGGCGCCCGCGGCTTTGCGCATATCGGTCTGCTGCGCGCGCTCGACGAGCTAAAGCTGCCGGCCGATCTGATCGGCGGCACCAGCATGGGCGCCTTCGTCTCCGCCCTGCATGCCTGCGGCCACGATCACGCCACCATCCTGCAGATTACCCGCGATACCTTCGTCAGCCGCAATCTGCTCAATGACTACATGCTGCCGCGGGTGGCGTTGATCGGTGGTCGCAAGCTGCGCAAGCGCCTGCTGGAAGTGTTTGGCGAGATCCAGATCGAAGAACTGCGCACGCCCTATTACTGCGTCAGCACCAATCTCACCCGCGGCACCGCGGTAGTGCACGACCGTGGTCCACTGGCAGCCTGGGTGGGCACCAGCATGTGCATCCCCGGTGTGGCGCCACCGGTGGCCTGGCGTGGCGATCTGCTGGCCGACGGCGCGGTAGTCAACAGCCTGCCCACCGATGTGATGCAGAACCTGGCGCGCGGACCGATCATCGCCAGCGATGTCTCCACCGAGGGCAGCATCGCCGCGCCGGGCATCGAAGGCCCCGACTTCGAGGCGGTGCTGCGCGTCGGTGCCGACGGTCGGCGGGTGGGGCTGCTCGACATCCTGTTCCGCACCTCCACGCTCACCTCCGAAAGTGGGCTGCGCCGTCGCGCCGAATGCGCCGACCTCTACCTGCGCATGCCGGTGGGCGGCATCCAGACCTTCGACTGGAAAAGCCTCGACGCCATCGCCGAGAAGGGCTACCGGCACGCGATGGCGCGGCTGCCGGAAATCCTGGAACAACTCCAGCACTGAGCCCCGGATCGCGGGCACAAAAAAGCCGGGGCGGATTTGGCATCCGCCCCGGCCGGATTTTGCCGACTGTTTACTGGGCCAGGATCTTGAACTCGACGCGGCGGTTCTTGGCGCGACCGTCTTCGGTGTCGTTGCTGGCGATCGGGCTGAACTCACCCTCGCCCTCGGCGCTCAGACGCTCGGTGGCCACCCCGACGCTGGTCAGGTAGGTGATCACCGACTTGGCGCGCTTCTGCGACAGCGTCAGGTTGTAGGACTGCGGGCCGAGCGAGTCGGTGTGGCCGGTCACCTGCACCTTCACCGCGGTCTGCGCCGCCAGGCTCTTGGCGATGCCGTCGAGGATGGCCTTGGCTTCGGCGGTCAGCGCATCGGAGCCGAACTCGAAGTTCACGCTCTGCAGCGCCACCGTCTGCTCGACCATGCAGCCGACGCCATCCACCTTGAAGCCCTGCGGAGTGTCGGGGCACTGGTCGGCATCGTTGAGCACGCCGTCGCCATCGAGGTCGGGGTTGCCAACTGGAGCCGGCGGCGGGCAGCCGCGGGCATCGACCACGGTACCGGCCGGGGTGCCCGGGCACTGGTCCAGGGTATCGACCACGCCGTCGCCATCGGTGTCGGCCGGCGGCAGCGGGCAGCCCACAGCGTCCACGGCGGTGCCGGGCGGGGTGTTGGGGCACTGGTCGCTAGGATCGGCTACGCCGTCGCCATCGGTGTCGGCCGGCGGCGGGGGAACAGGCTCCTGGCCGAACAGGCCGTAGACCAGGCCGAGATTGAAGCGCAGATCGGTGCCGCCACCCGCGTTCACGTTCGGGTCGTAGCCGAGGTTGTCGTTGAAATCGTAGACGCCGCGAACTTCGCCGCGCACCGAGAGGTTCTTCCAGGGCAGGGCACGAGCCAGGCCGACGCCAATGTTGATATACGGCGCCGCCTGACCCTGGCTGCTGACGTCGTCGTAGACCGCGCCGAAGCCGCCGAGCAAGAAGCTGCTCCACAGGCCTTTGCGCTGGATGATCAGCAGGTCCAGGCCCAGGCCGGCGTTGCCGTCGGCGGTGTCGTCGGTATTGCGCGGCAGATAGCTCAGGAAAGCGGTGGCTTCCAGGTTCAGGTTCTCGGTCAGCGGCAGGCCGCCGACCAGCTGAAAGCCGGTGCCGTAATCGCTGGGACGAGCATCGTCGGTGGCGAGGTAGCTGAACATGCCGCCGCCATAGGCCTTGGAGGTGTCCGGCAGTTCAAACGCGGAAACGCTGCTGGTGACAGCCGCCACGGAGGCAGCCAGAAGTAGCTTTTTCATACTGTATGGGGTCCCTTGCAAAAGCCCTGGATCGAGTGTTGCCATGAGCGGATCGTCAGTTTCAAGACACTACTTCTCTAGGGAGCGCAGCACTCTGCGGCGACGAACCATGAACGTGTGCATACTCTAACGCAAGTCTTACGCCAAGTTGGCAGCACATTCGCAATGAAATCAGCCCTACAACGCCTCAGTCTCTGTTTCGCCTACGCCCTCATGCCCAGCCTCGCCGCCGCCGCCACTGACTATCCGGCGACGCCACGCGGCGAGGTGGTCGAAGACTACTTCGGAACCCGGGTCGCCGACCCCTATCGCTGGCTGGAAGACGTTGACGCTCCCGCGACCCTGAGCTGGGTCAAGGCCCAGCAGGCGCTGGCCGATCCCTTCCTCGCGGCGCTGCCGGAGCGCGCGCCGCTCAAGCAGCGGCTGACCGAGTTGTGGAACTTCGAACGCCGCTCGACGCCGCGCCTGGTCGCAGGACAGCGCTTCTATCTGAAGAATGACGGCCTGCAGAACCAGGCCGAGCTGATGGTGCAGGCCGGCCGTAGCGCCCGGCCCTTGCTGGACCCCAATCTGCTGTCCAAGGACGGCACCACCGCACTGACCCAGTGGGAGCCCAGTGCCAAGGCCACCACCGTTTCCTACGCGCTGGCCGAGGCTGGCTCGGACTGGGAGGTGATCCGCTTCCGCAGCGTCGCTACCGCCTCCGATCTGCCCGATGAGCTGCTGCGGGTGAAGTTTTCCGGCCAGGCCTGGACCAAGGACGAGCAGGGCCTGCTGTATTCCCGCTACCCCGAGCCCAGGCCCAGCACCGACAACGCCGGCAAGACCTTCGAGCGCCTGGAAAACCATACGCTCTACTACCACCGCCTGGGGACTCCGCAGTCCGAGGACCTGGTGGTGCATGCGCCGGAAGACCCCAGCTGGACCGCGGTCGGCGATCTCAGCGACGACGGCCGCTACGCCCTGGCCTACGTCACTGAAGGCGCCTCCGACAACAACCGGCTCTATGTCTACGACCTCAAGGACCCGCTGAAGCCGGAGTTCGGCGGCCAGCCACTGCTCTTGCTCGGCAAGGACTTCCAGCGCTCCTATACGGTGGTCGGTAGCGAGGGCTCCATCCTGTACGTGCTGACCACCGACGGTGCGCCGAAGAAGCGGGTGGTGGCAATCGACCTCAAGCACCCTGAGCCGCAACACTGGCTCGGGGTAGTACCGGAGGGCGCGGACGTGATCGACTCGGTCACCCATGTCGGCGGCCAGCTGCTGGTGAAGACCCTGCACGACGCCAGCTCGCGCCTGAGCCGTTACTCCCTGAGCGGCCAAAAGCTGGGCGAGGTGCGCCTGCCGGGCATCGGCGACGTCTCCGCCATCACCGGCAAGCCCGGTCAGCCCGAGGCCTATTTTCAGTTCACCGGGTTTGCCCAGCCGGCCAGCAATTACCGGCTGACCATGAAGACCGGCCTGGCCCAATTGGACTGGGCGCCGAAGCTGGCCTTCCATCCCGCCGACTACCAGACCGAGCAGGTGTTCTACACCAGCAAGGACGGCACCAAGGTGCCGATGTTCATCAGCTACAAGAAGGGCCTCAAGAAGAACGGCGCCAACCCCACCCTGCTGTACGGCTACGGCGGCTTCAACATTTCGCTGTCGCCGACCTTCTCGCCGCAGAACCTGGCCTGGATGGAACTGGGTGGCGTCTATGCCCAGCCGAGCCTGCGAGGGGGTGGCGAATATGGCGAGGCCTGGCATTTGGCTGGAACCAGGGAGCGCAAGCAAAACGTCTTCGACGACTTCGCCGCCGCCGCCGAATACCTGATCGCCCACAAGTACACCTCGGCCAAGCACCTTGGCATTCATGGCCGCAGTAACGGCGGCCTGCTGGTCGGCGCCACCCTCAACCAGCACCCGGAGCTGTTCGCGGCGGCAGTGCCGGGCGTCGGCGTGATGGACATGCTGCGCTTCCACCAATTCACCATCGGCGCCGCCTGGCGCGAGGACTACGGCAGCTCCGAGACCGCCGAGGGTTTCGCCTACCTCTACCCCTACTCGCCGGTGCACAACGTCAAGCCGGGCCTGAAGTACCCGCCGACGCTGACCATCACCGCCGACCACGACGATCGCGTGGTGCCCGGTCACTCCTTCAAGTACGCGGCGGCGATGCAGTGGGCCAATGCCGGCAATCCCAACCCGCAGCTGATCCGTATCGAGGAACGCGGCGGCCACGGTGCCGGCAAGCCGGTGGGCAAGAAGATCGACGAAGTTGCCGACGTGCTGGCCTTCCTGGCGCACTACACCAAGTAGCGCGGTCTCCCGGTCCGGCGCGGGCGGCGCGCCGGACTGTCATCGAATCGCAACCCGCGCTTGGCACTCTCTGCGCCCGAATCAAAGCCAATCGCTCAGGGAGTCATCATGTCGTTTACCGCGCGTCTCGCGGCGCAAGCCGCCCTGCTGGGCCTCGCCGCCCTCACCACCGCCTGCGCCAGCAAGGACAGCTGGATGGGCGCCGACAAGGAAAAGACCTACGACAGCGAGCTGGCCGCCAAGCGCCTGGCCGAAGGCCTGAACAACGACGATTATTTCGAGATCCGCAAGGACAACACCATCTTCGTGTTCGCTGATGCCAAGAGCTACAAGGTCTGGCTGAAGACCGACGAAATCCCGCTGGTGGTGACCAAGTTCCGCGTCGGCCCCAAGGGTGAGAAGGGCAAGTTCGCCCTCACCAAGGACGAGACCAAGGCGATGGAAAAGATCGTCGGCTACAAGGGCGGCGCGCAGAACCTCTACGAAGGGAACGTTCAGGGCCTCGCCAAGGGCTTCTTCGGTTTCGTCCAGATCGAGGACGGCAGCACCTATGTGTTCGACAACTGGAACGCGCTGGTGGCCTTCCGCCAGAACGGCACCGCCAGCGGCTATGTCGGCACCGGCCCCAAGGGCAAGGTGACCTACGTCGGCGCCGCCAGCGAGCCGGCCGAATTGGTGGCCAAGTTCGCCGCGTTGCACGACGGCAAGTAAGACTTCGTCCGCCGCACAAAAAAGCCGCCCTCGGGCGGCTTTTTTGTGGCCCAGGCTCAGGTGGCGAGGGCGCGCAGGCGGTCCGGGTAGTCTGTGAACACGCCATCGACGCCCAGCGCCGCCAGCCGGCGATACTCCTCCGGGTCGTTGACGGTATAGACATACACCGTCAATCCACGCGACTTGGCGTCGGCAACCAGGCGGGCATCGACGAACTCGCTGGACAGATTCAGGCTGATGGCCTGCAGCTCGCTGGCGCAGGCCGCCCAGTCCAGTGGTACGCCGCAGAGCAGCGCGCCGACCGGAATCTCTGGCGCCAGTTGGTGAAACTCGAACAGCTCCGGCAGGTGGAAGGACGACACCAGCAGCTGCTCCAGCGGCCAGCCGGCGGCGACACGCTCGCGCAGCTTGCTGGCCACGGCAGCAGCAGTGCCGTCCCAGGTCTTCAGCTCGATGTTGACCCCAGCGCGCTGGTCGATCAGGTCCAGCGCCTCGTCCAGCGTCGGCAGCCGTTCGCCCAGGCCAGCGTCGAGCGCGCGCAGCGCCTCCCAGCTCAGCTCGCTAGCCAGGCCCTGGCCGTTGGTGCTGCGGTCCAGGCTCAGGTCGTGGAGCAGGAACAGCTCGCCCGAAGGGTGCCGCTGTACGTCGAATTCCAGCCAGGGCGCGCCGGCGAGGATGCCCGCCTCCAGCGCCCGCAGGGTGTTTTCCGGCGCCAGGCCACGGGCGCCACGGTGGCCGATCAGCAGGGGCTGGGACATGCGCGGGCTCCGTTGGGGTGCGGTCGCCAGTGTAGTCGGCGCCGGGCTCAGGGCTTGCGCGCCACCAGGTTGACCAGCGCGGCGGCGAGCTGGAAGGGCTGGCCGCCCAGGCGTTCGCGCAGGGCCTCCGGCAGCTGGCGGTCGTCGAGCCGCAGCATCGAGACCTGCGCCACCTCGTTGCCGATCTGTCCGGCCCAGGTCTGCACCGGCGGCGCGTTGGGCCCTTCCAGCGGCTGGATGCCGAGGGCATTGAGCCGGGCGACTTCCGGCAGCAGGGCGCGGGCGCCGTCGGCCAGGGGGCCGGTGGAGGCGTGCAGCTCGAACCAGCTCTGCACATCGTGGCTGAGCAACGGCGTCAGCGCCGCCGCCAGCCGCGGTGCCTGGGCCTGGACGCGTCGCTCCAGCCAGCCGCCGGCGCGGCGGGCGAACGGCGCCAGCGCCTGGGTCAGGGCCTGCGCGGCTTTCGGAGCTTCTCCGGCCTGCGGGTCGGGCAGGGCGGCGTAGGCGCGGCTGGCCAGGCGCTCGCTCCAGCGCTGGCCGAACTGCGCCAGCGCCGGCTTCAGGCCGCTGGCGAAATTGGCTTGCAGATGGGCGCGCAGGCGCAGGCGCTCGCCGCCGCCGGCGGCCGGTTCGGAGTAGGCCTCCACCGTCATCCGCAGCAGCGAATCGCCGTTGACGCCCGGCAGCGCGGCGCTGAAGCGCAGGCGCTGCGGATCTTCCGGCCTATCGGCCTCCAATACCTGGCCGGCGCGTAGACTGCGCCGGGATTTGGCCGAGGAATGCGGGGATTTTTTCGCCATGACGGGAGTGTATCGCTTCAGGGTGCGTGGCCGGGTGCAGGGCGTGGGTTTCCGCCAGGCCACCCAGCGTCGCGCCAGCCAGCTCGGGCTGGAAGGTTGGGTGCGCAATTGCGCCGACGGCAGTGTCGAGGGCCTGGCGACGGGTTCGCCGACCGCGCTGGAACGGCTGCGGCAATGGCTGCAGCAGGGGCCGCCCACCGCCTGGGTGGAGTCGCTGGACTGGCAGGCCGATGCCGAGACGGTCGAGGCCGGCCGTGGCTACCAGGTGTTGCGCTAGCGCACGATCTCGCGCAGCGCCGCGTCCAGCGAGGGGTGGCGGAACACGAAGCCCTCGGCCTGGGCGCGGACCGGCAGCACCCGCTGGCCGCTCAGCAGCAGCCCGGCCATCTCGCCCAGCAGCAGGCGCAGCGCCGGCGCCGGCATCGGCAGCAGCGCCGGCCGGCGCAGGCTGGCGGCCAGCGCACGGGCGAACTCGCGGTTGCGCACCGGCTCCGGCGCGGTGCCGTTGTAGGCGCCGCGGCAGGCCGGGTTCTCCAGCAGCCAGACCAGCAGCCGCACCAGATCGACCCGGCGCACCCAGCTCATCCACTGCTGGCCATGGCCCATGGGTCCGCCGCCGCCGAGCTTGAAGGCCGGCAGCATCTTCGCCAGCGCGCCGCCGTCGCGGCCCAGCACCACGCCGGTGCGCAGGGTGCAGACCCGCAGTCCCAGCGCCTGCGCGCGCAGGGCCTCGGCCTCCCAGTCGCGGCAGAGCCGGGCGGCGAAGTCCTCGCCGGGCGGGGCGGATTCGTCCAGCGGAGTGTCGTCGCGCGGGCCGTAATAGCCGATGGCGGAGCCGCTGATCAGCGCCTGCGGCGGCGTCGGCAGGCTCTCCATCCAGCTCAGCAGCCGCTGGGTGGTGCCGATGCGGGAATCGCGCAACCGCTGCTTCCGGGCAGTGGTCCAGCGCCCCTCGGCCAGGTTTTCGCCGGCGAGATTGATCACCGCATCGACGGCGCGCAGGCCGTCGAGCCGGCCGGTGTAGTGGATTCCTTCCCGGAACGGCATCTCGCGGGCCTTGCGGCTGAGCACGCTGACCCGATGGCCGTTGGCCACCAGCGCCATCACCAGTTCTTGGCCGATGAAGCCGGTGCCGCCGGTGACCAGCACGTGCATGGCGCTAGCTCCCGGTGCCGCGCCCACGGCGCAGACGATAGCCCAGGATCAGCAGGCTGCCGCCGGCCAGCAGACACAGTAGGGCATAGAGCCGGGCCGATCCCAGGGCCGCGCCCAGCAGCCCATACAGCCGGCAATTGACCAGGCTGACCTGCGCGCAATCGAGCACGAAGCCGCTGACCGCCGCCTCCGTCGCCGCGATCAGGGCGATCAGACCCAGCACATTGCAGAGCAGCGACACGGGGGTGGGGCGGCTCATCGGAGAGGCTCCTGCAGCCTGAGGTGTAAGGACCGGCGCTGGTCGGCGACCAGGCCGCCAGACGCAAAGAATCTGTTGGACGCCCTGCACTCTAGCTATAAGCCTGCGTCTGCTCCAGCAGCCAGTCGCGCAGCGCGAACAGCGCCGGCAGTTGCGGATGATCGGCGCGCCAGACGAAGTAATGTCCGTAGGGATCGGGCACCGACAATTCGAACAGGCGCACCAGGCGGCCGGCCTGCAGATCGCCCTCGACCAGGGTGCGCCGCGCCAGGGCGACGCCGAGGCCGGCGGCGGCGGCGTCCATCAGCACCGAGGAGTCGGTGAACGAAGGCCCGCGTGCGGGCTCGCGGAACGGCAGGCCGGCGGCGTGCAGCCAGGGTTCCCAGGGCAGCCAGGGATTGCGGATCAGCACGCAGTCGGCGAGCTCCTCCGGGCTGCGCGGCAGCTGGCCGTTGCGGTAGCCGGGCGCGCACACCGGGAACGACTCGTCGCCCATCAGCCGCACCTGCTGCACTTCCGGCCAGCCGCCGGCGCCGAAGCGGAGCGCGGCATCGGCTTCGCCGGCCGCGAGGTCGGCCAGGGTGGCGCGCACGTCGACGGCGAGATCGATGTCCGGATAGCGGGCAATGAAGTCGCCCAGGCGCGGCACCAGCCAGCGGCCGGCCATCGAGGGCAGCACGCTGAGGTTGATGGTCAGCTGCCGGCCCGGTGCGCCGCCGGCGAAGCTGCGCTCCAGCATGCCCAGGGCCTGCCGGACCTTCACCACCAGCAGGCGGCCCTGTTCGGTGGGCACCATGCGGTTCTTCTCGCGCTCGAACAGCTTCACGCCCAGCCGCTCTTCCAGGCCGGTGATGTGATGGCTGATGGCGCCGTGGGTGAGCGCCAGTTCCTGCGCCGCGCGGGTATAGGACTGGTGCCGCACCGCCGCCTCGAAGGCTTGCAGCGTTGCCAACGGCGGCAGGCGAGTGGTCATCGGGCGGGCTCCGGGACGCGGGCGAGGGGCGTTGAAGTCTAGCTCGCTGTGAATTTGGCTCACAGCGCTGGGCAAAACACTTCGTTTCCGTTGCCTGGGGCGCGCGCGCAGACTGCGCGCCGTTGCCACTACCGCCCCTGGTTGCCATCGCTAATGAGCCCCGCCGAAGCCCTCGTGCAGCGCCAGCTTGAGGCCTACAACGCCCGTGACGTCGAGGCGCTGCTGGCCTGCTATGCGCCGGACGCCGAGCAGTACCAGCTGCACGGCGGTCTGCTGGCGCGTGGCCACGAACAACTGAGGCCGCGCTTCCTGGCCCGCTTCGCCGAGCCGGATCTGCGCGCCGAACTGCTCAGCCGCAGCGTCATGGCCGGCTGGGTGGTCGATCACGAACGCATCACCCGCAATTTTCCGGAAGGGCGGGGAACGGTGGAGATGCTCTGCATCTACGAAGTCGAGGCGGGCCTGATCCGCAAGGCCAGCTTCGCCCAGGGTGGGCAGACGCTGGATGCGTCCACCGCCTGAGCACACAGGTTTATCAAGGAGCCCACACATGCAGGAGCTGACCGCACTCGCCGGAATCGCCGCCGCCCTCGCACTGGGAGCTGCCAGCCCGGGCCCGAGCTTCGTGATGGTCGCGCGCACCGCCGCCGCCAGCTCGCGGGCGCAGGGCGTGGCCGCGGCGCTGGGGATGGGGCTGGGCGGCCTGGTCTTCGCACTGGCCGCGCTCGCCGGCCTGCAGGCCCTGCTGCTGGCGCTGCCCTCGCTGTACCTGGCACTGAAGCTGGCCGGCGGCCTTTATCTGGCTTATCTGGGCATCCGCATCTGGCGGGGCGCCGGGCAGACCCGGCTCGATCTGGGGACGGCGTTGGGCGGAGCCCGTGCCTCGCGTCCCTTCCTGCTTGGTCTGGTGACGCAGTTGAGCAATCCCAAGACCGCGATCGTCTACGCCAGTGTCTTTGCCGCCTTTCTTCCGGCCCAGTCCACGCCGGTCTTCAAGCTCGCGGTCGCCGCGACGGTCTTCGTCATCGAAGCGGGCTGGTACTCGCTGGTGGCGCTGGCCTTGTCCACCACCGCGCCTCGGCAGGCCTACCTCCGCTACCAGGTCTGGGTGGACCGCGCCGCGGGCGGCGTGATGGTCGCTCTGGGGCTGAAGCTTGCTGTTGCCGCGCAGCGCCCATGACCACGCCTCCGGAGCCGACGATGCCCCACTACCGTCTCTACTACGCGCCGGGCGCCTGCTCGCTGGCCAGCCATATCGCGCTGGAGGAAATCCAGCGCGCCGGCCTCGCCGACTACGCCACCACCCGGCTGCTGCTGCCGGCCGGCGACCAGAAGAAGCCGGAGTTCCTGGCGGTGAACCCGCGCGGTCATGTGCCGGTGCTGAGTTACCGGCTGGACGGCAAGGAAGGCCTGCTCAGCGAGAATCTGGCGATCCTGCGCTTCCTGATGCGGCAGCACCCGCAGGCGCGGCTGCTGCCGGAGGCGCCGGAGCTGGAAGCGCGTGGCTGGGAGTGGTTGTCCTGGCTCGCCACCGACGTGCACTCCTACGCCTTCATGCAGGTGTTCTACCCGATGTGCTACGCCGAGAGCCTGGCGGCGCAAGCCGAGGTCGAAGCCAGCGGTCGCGCCCTGCTGACGCGCTACTGGTCCGATCTGGAATCGCGCCTGCCGGAGCAGGGCTTCGTACTTGGCTCCGGCCAGGACGATGGCTTTTCGGTGGTCGATGCCTTGCTGATCGTGTTCTACCGCTGGGCCAAGCGCTATGGCTTTGCGCCGCAGCGCAACTACCCGCGCTGGGCCGCGCTCAGCGAGCGCACGCTGGCGCGCCCCAGCGTGCAGACGGTGTTCGCGGACGAGCGCATCAATCTCAGCGACCGCCTGCCGCCACGGCCAGCGCACCTCTACCAGATACCGGAATCGGACTAGCCCATGAGCGACTACCGCCTCTACTACTCGCCCGGCACCTGTGCGCTGGCGCCACACATCGCGCTGGAGGAACTGGGCATCGCCTACGAGGCCGCGCCGGTTCTGGTCGCCCAGGGCGACAACCAGAAGCCCGAGTACCTGGCGATCAATCCGCGCGGCCGGGTGCCGGCGCTGTGGATCCGCGATGCCGATGGCGAGCGGGTGCTCACCGAGGTGCCGGCGATCCTGATCTATCTCGCCGGTCTCAAGCCGCAAACGCGGCTGCTACCCACGGCCGGCGAGCCGCTGGCGCGGGTGATCGAGTGGATGTCCTGGCTCACTTCCAGCGTCCACGCCCACGCCTTCGCACAGGTGTTCCGTCCGGCGCGCTTCGTCAGCGACGAAAGCCTGCACGCGCCGCTGAAGGCGCGCGGCCTGGAGCTGCTGGACCTCGCCTACCGGGACATCGAGCAGCGCCTGCAAGGGCGGGAGTGGGCCTTGGGCGCCGACTACTCGCTGGTCGATGCCTATCTCTTGGTGTTCTACCGCTGGGGCAATCGTGTGGGTGTGGACATGCGCGCGCGCTATCCGCGCTACACCCGGCAGGCAGAAGCGGTGGTGGCGCGGCCGGCGGTACAGCGCGCCTTGCAGCAGGAACAGATCGTGGTCTGGGAGTCGTAGCGATGAGCGCGGAAGAAGCAGAAAGAAGGCGTGGTTTCCTTGCCGCGGTGTCGGCGTTCTTCATCTGGGGCCTGCTGCCCTTGTATCTGAAGCAGCTGCACGACACGCCCTCGGTGCAGATCATGGCCCACCGCGTGGTCTGGGCCTGCCTGTTCGTGTTCGGCTATCTGGCGATCAAGGGCGAGCTGGGCAAGGTCTGGGCGGCGCTGGCCGACCGCGTTGCGCGCAGCCGCCTGGCGGTCTCGGCGGTGCTGGTGAGCGTTAACTGGCTGATCTACGTCTGGGCGGTGACCAATGGCCATGTGGTCGAGTCCAGCCTGGGCTATTTCATCAATCCCCTGGTCAGCGTGCTGCTCGGTGTGTTCGTGCTCAAGGAGCATCTCAACCGCATGCAGTGGATCGCCGTCAGCCTGGCCGCGCTCGGCGTGCTCTGGCTCACCCTCAACGTCGGTCGCCCGCCCTGGATCGCGCTGGCGCTGGCGCTGAGCTTTGGCGGCTACGGCCTGATCCGCAAGAAGGTGGCGGTCGACTCGGTGGCCGGACTCGGCGTGGAGACCCTGCTGATCGCGCCGATCATGCTGGCCTGGCTGTTCTGGTGCGCGCGGGCCGGCACGCTCAGTTTTGGCCATCACGACCGCCTGCTCGACGCCCTGCTGATCGCCAGCGGCGCGGTCACCGCCGTGCCGCTGGTGGCCTTCGCCTACGGCGTGCGGCGCATCCCGCTGTCCACCGTCGGCCTGCTGCAATACCTGGGGCCGACGCTGCAGCTCATCACCGGCATTTTTGTCTTCCACGAGCCGTTCACCCAGACCCAGCTGATTGGTTTTGGCCTGATCTGGTCGGCGCTGGCGGTGTACGCCGGCGAAGGCTTCTGGCGCAGCTACCGCAGCCGGCCGGCGCTGGCGACGGCCTGATGAGATGAGCGGCGCCGAGCACCGTATCGTCTGGGACTTTCGCCCCGCGCCCGGTCGCGAGGCCGAGTTCCTGGCCGCCTATGGCGAGTACGGCGCCTGGGTGCGGCTGTTCCGGCGCGGCGAGGGCTATCTGGGCACCAGCTTGCAGCCACTGGCCGGTGCGCCCGGAACCTGGCGCACGGTGGACCGTTGGCAGTCGGCTCAGGCGTATCAGGCCTTCCGTCAGCGCTATGCGCGCGAGTACGCGGCGCTCGATGCCGAGTGCGAGGCGCTCACTGAATTCGAGCAAGCCGTGGAGACGCCGACATGAGCACTACCACCACCGAGTCGCGCGCGGCCTGGCTGCTGATGGTCGTCGCGGCGACGATCCTGACGCTGACCATGGGCGTGCGGCAATCGCTGGGCCTGTTCGTGGCGCCGATCCACGACAGCGCCGGCTTGAGCATCGCCACGATCAGCTTCGCGCTGGCGGTCGGTCAGCTCATCTGGGGCGTTGCCCAGCCCCTGTTCGGCATGTACGCCGACCGCCATGGCTCGGTAGGCGTGGTGCGGCTGGGCGGCCTGATGCTGGCCGGCGGACTGGTTCTGGTGCCCCTGCTGCCCAATCAATGGGGCCTGCTGTTCGCGCTCGGCATTCTCGCGGCGGCGGGTGCCGGCGCCGGCAGTTTCTCGATCCTGATCGGCGCCACCTCACGCCTGCTGCCGCCGGAGCGCCGCCCCTTCGCGGCCGGCTTCATCAATGCCGGCGGCTCCTTCGGCCAGTTCCTGTTCGCGCCGCTGACGCAGGTCATCATCGCCGCCGCCGGCTGGGCCGCGGCGATGTTCACGCTCGCCGCCACCAGCCTGTTGACCTTGCCGCTAGCGCGCTGGCTGCGCGCGCCGGCTGCCCCGGCCGTCGCCGCAGGAGCACCTCCGGTGGCGGCCGGGCCGGCGCTGGGAGCGGAAGTGCGTCGCGCCTTTGCCGACCGCAGCTACTGGTGTCTGCATCTGGGCTTCTTCACCTGCGGGCTGCACATCGCCTTCCTGGTCACCCACCTGCCCGGCGAGGTCGCGCTCTGCGGTCTGTCGGCGAACGTCTCGGCGGTCTCGCTGGCCTTGATCGGCCTGTTCAACATCGCCGGCAGCCTGAGCGCCGGCGCATTGGGCCAGCGTTTCCGCATGAAGTATCTGCTCGCCGGCATCTACGCCAGCCGGGCGCTGATGATCGCCATCTACCTGGTCTCGCCGCGCACGCCGCTGACCTTCTATGTGTTCGCCGCCGCGCTGGGCTTCACCTGGCTGGCGACGGTGCCGCCCACCGCCGGCCTGGTCGGCAAGCTGTTCGGCACCCGCTACCTAGCGACCCTGTTCGGCCTCACCCTGCTCTCGCACCAGATCGGCGGCTTCTTCGGCGCCTGGCTGGGCGGGCTAACCATTTCGCGGTTCGGCGACTACAGCTGGATGTGGTACCTCGATATCAGCTTCGCCCTGCTCGCGGCGGTGGCGAACCTGCCGATCCGGGAAGAGCGCCTGGCGCCACGTCTGGCGACGGCCTGAGCCACTACCGCGATTCGCCGAAGCGTCGCACCGACAGCAATACCGCCTTGGCGCGTTCGGCCTCGCGGTCCTTCGGTGGTGCCAGCGTGACCAGCGAGTCCATCAGCTGGCTCGCGGCTGCGCTCACCTGCTCGACCGCGCGATTGAACGCCGCCTCGTTGATCTTCGAGGGCGCATTGAAGCCGCTGAGTTTGCGCACGAACTGCAGGGCGGCGGCGCGGATTTCGTCCTCGGTGGCCGGCGGCTCGAAGTTGTAGAGCGTCTTGATGTTGCGGCACATGACGGATTCCAGCGCAGGTTTGCCGGGGGTAAGCCTAAACCTCGGGTGGCCGGTGTTCACCCACGGTGGAAGCGGCGCGTGCGATGCCCGGTGGTCAGCACCGCGCCGCCCACGCGTTCCAGCAGATAGGCGTCCCAGGCCTTTTCGTACTCGCGGTAGATCTGCTCGCCCTCGTGGCGTCGTATCGCCTCGCGGCCGCGCCGGTCGAGATAGACCAGAGCGCAACCCTGATGGTCGTGCTGGCGCCGGCCGTAGCGGCAGATCAGCGTGAGCGCGGCGGCCGGCAGGCCGCGCTGCTGCATGCGCACCTGGGCGTGCAGGCTCAAAGGCAGGCTGGAACGGTTGGTTGGCATGGCGGTCTCCGGTGTGTCGGGGCCGGCCATGCTCCCGGGGTTGCATCTCAGCAGGTGAGACGCCACCTCCCGCTCATCCGGGGGCGGGTCCGTATTGGCGCAGCAAGGCCTGAGCGGCGGCGATCACCGCTTCCCGTAGCTCGGGGGGATTCAGCACCTCGACGTCGGCGCCGAGCTTGAGGATTTCCATCTGCAGTTCGACCGCCGAGGAGTAGGGCACGCGCAAGGTGATGCGGCCGTCCTTGCCGAGCTTCAGGCTCTGCTCCGGGTGCCAGACCTCGTCCTTGACCCAGCGGCTGCGTTCGACGCTGAAGCGCAGCTCGGCCCAGCGCCGCTCCCTGGCGCCGAAGATGCCGTAGGCGGAGCCGAGCGCGGCGTTGAGCTGCTTGTCGCCGACCTCGTGGCAGGGCGCGTCCAGCAGCCGCACCTCGCGCAAGCCGTCCACCGCGAAGCTGCGCGGTCCGCCACGTAGATGGCACCAAGCATCGACATACCAGTTGCCGCGGTAGTGGATCAGCCTTTGCGGCGAGATGTCGCGCTCGGTGGTTTCGTCGGTGCTGCGCGCCCAGTAACGCACGCGCGCCTGCCGACGCTCGACCAGGGCCTTGGCGATGGGCGCGAAGGACTCGCTGGCGGCGATGCGCTGGCCCGGCGTGAGGATGCGCACCCGCTTGCGCAGCTCGGCGAAGGCGGTCGAGGAATCGCCCAGCAGTTGCTCCAGCTTGCCGCGCAGCGCCGCCACCGACTCCGCCAACAGACCGGAGCCCATCTGCTCCAGCAGGCTGTGCATGGTCAAAAGCGCGTGCAGTTCCTCGGCCGAGAACCACAGGCCCGGCAGCTCGAAGCCGCTCTCGCCGGCGCGGTAGCGGTAGCCGTTCTCGGCCTTGTCGTACTCGATGGGCGCGCGGTGGCGGTCGCGCAGGTATTCGATGTCGCGCATGAAGGTGGCGCGCGACACTTCCAGTTGCTCCAGAAAGCGCTGCGTAGTCACACAGCCGCCGGGTTTCAGCAGCCGGTGAATTTCGTGAAAGCGCTCGCCGCGTTCCATCGTCGCTCGGTGAGTTGATGCTGCCGGCGGCCGACCGGCGGAGGGCTGCGTCTCACGCCTTGAGATGCAGCGCCGGCAGTGTAGCCGCACCGTCCACCAACCCGCCGAACGCCGCCATGTCCGCCCTCGCCATCCGCCTACCGCAGTTGCTCCCCACCTTTCGCCCGGCCGGCTTTCGCCGCTTGCCGGCCCGGCCGCGGCCGGAGCCGATGCCGGGCCGCCGCCCGCTGCCGACGCGGCTGACCACAGAGTCCGCCGAGCCGCTCGGCGTCGCCTGGTGCGCAGGCCAGGACTCCACCCTGCGCTGGTGCTGGGCGGCGTCGCCGGCGGCGCTGCTGAGCCGGCTTTCGCGCGAGATTCCCGCTCAGGTGCTGCGCTTCTCCGAGGCCGGCCACGGCTTGGGCATCCTGCTGCGGGTGGCGGCCGACGAACTCGATGCCAGTGGCGCGGCCGACCCTAGCCGCATCCTGGCCTTGGCCGCCAAGCTGCGGCCCTGGGTGAGCCTGCGCTGGTGCGGTAGCCAGGCCGAGCTGCGCGAAGGTCAGGGTGGGTTCGCCGGCGCCTACGTCAGCGCCTTCCTGGGCTGGGATCCGGCGACCGATCCGGAATTCCAGCCCGAGGTGCCGGCCTATCGTCTGGCGGAGTTTCAGCGCGCCGTGGGCTTGCAGCCCGCCTAAGCCCCGGCGCAGACCGTGCAGGTAGTAAGGGCAGGCCCCAGGGGTATGACGTAGCCTAGGCGGCATGTCATACCAACCCCACCAGTCACAGATGTCCGGGTTCGGCGCCGGACGGGCGCTGAGGCGCGTCGGTCTGCTGTTGCTGACGCTCTTGTTCGGGACGGCGGCCGGAGCGGACGAGGCGCGACCGGCGGCTGCCGCGGTCCCCGGCTTCCAGGCCCTGTTTCTCGCTGGCCCCAACCTCTATAGCGGCGGCCCGCCAGACCGTGCCAGCCTGGAAAAGCTGCGGGACATGGGCCTGCGTCATGTCATCGATCTGCGTCCTGCGGAGCCGGGGATGGAGACGGAGGCGGCCTGGGCTGCCGAACTGGGGCTGAGTTTCCGGCGTCTGCCGGTGCGTGGCGCCGAAGACCTCACGCCGGAGATGGTGCGGCGCTTGGATCAGGAGCTCGCCACGCTCAAGGGCGAGCCGGTGCTGGTGCATTGCGCCAGCGGCAACCGCAGCTCCGCGCTGTTGGCGCTGCGTGCGTCTTGGATTGAGGGTTTGCCGCCGGAAGAAGCGCTGCGTCTGGGCCAGCGCGGCGGCCTGACCAAGCTGGCGCCCGCAGTGCGCAAGGCCCTGGGTTTGCCGGCAAGCGAGGCAGCGAGCACGGTATCCCTGCCAGCCACGTCTTGTGTTAGCGCCAGCTCGGGTACTCCGGATGCTGCGGCAGGTTGTCCCTGATCGCGTACCAGTCCGCGCGGTAGGCGGTCATGAAGTGAAAGTCCGGACTGTGTCCGGCCGGGGTATCGAGTAGGCCGATGCGCAGTCGCAGTACGCCCGGCTTCCTGGCGTTGCGGCTATAGACCGGCGAGCCGCAGTGGCCGCAGAACACCCGCTGCTTGCCGGGCGAGGACTCGTAAGCCTTGAGCAGTTCGGCGCCGGCCAGTAGCTGGAACGCGGTTTCCGGTATCGGCGCGTTGGCGGCGAAGGCGCTGCCATTGGCCTTGCGGCACTGCTGGCAGTGGCAGAGGCCGATTTCGCTCAGGGGCGCGGTCAGCGCATAGCGCACTCCGCCGCAGAGACAGGAACCTCGAAGCTCGTTCACGCGTTAGCTCCCTCGGTGATTTCCGCGAAGCCGGAGACCGCCGTCCCCGCCTCCAAACCTGGCTCCGGTTCCAGCGCCGCCGCCGCGATGCCGCGCTCGCGCAGATGTGCGACCAGGGCCTCGCTGCGGCCGTGCATCACCAGCACCCGGCGGGCGCCGGTTTCCTCGATGCTGCGGACCAGTCCCGGCCAGTCGCTGTGATCGCTGAGGACAAAGCCGCGCTCGTAGGCGGCGCGGCGCGGTGTGCCCTGCAACTGCATCCAGCCGCTGGCCAGCGCGGTGGAGTAGGGCGCGAAGCGGCGCATCCAGGGTGTGCCGCCGGCACCGGGCGGCGCCAGCACCAGCCGGCCGGCAAAGCTGGTCCCCTTGGGGCGGTCGCCCACCGGTTCGGTCGGCAGCATGGGCACGCCGGCCTGGCGGTAGGCCTTCACCAGCGGCGTCATCGCCGCGTGCAGCAGCACGGTCTCGTTGGTGAGCGCGGCCAGCTCGGCAAGGATGCGCTGCGCCTTGCCCAGTGCGTAGCAGAACAGCACCGCGGTGCGGCCCTCGGTCCGGCACTGCCGCCACCAGTCGAAGATTTCGCGCACCACCTCGGCCGGTGGCTGCCAGTGGAAGTCCGGGCGCGCGAAGCTGGCTTCGGTGACGAAGGTGTCGCAGGGCACCACCTCGAAGGGCGCGCAGCTCGGGTCCGGGCAGCGCTTGTAGTCGCCGCTCACCACCCAGACCTCGCCTGCCACCTCGATGCGCACCTGGGCGCTGCCCAGGACATGGCCGGCCGGGTGCAGGCTGATGGTCGCGGCGCCGAGTTGCAGGCGCTCGCCATAGGCCAGGCTGGTCAGCGGCGCATTGCGGCCGAGACGGATCTTCAGCAGGCCCTCGCCGGGCCGCGCCGCCCAGTACTGGCCCATGCCCGGTCGCGCGTGATCGGCGTGGGCGTGGGTGAGCACCGCGCGTGGCACCTTCTTGACCGGGTCGATGTAAAAGTCGCCCGCCGGGCAGTAGAGCCCGGCGGCGCTGGGCACCACCAGCGCGCTCATGCCGCCGCGACCAGATCCAGCAGCCGTTGCAGGGCGCCGCGATTGGCGGCCACCGCCGCCGCGCCGGCCGTGCCCATGGACTGCCGCCGCGCCGGGTCGGCGAGCAGGCTCAGCACCGCCTCGGCGAGCGCGCTGGGTTCGGCCAGCTCCTGCGCCGCTTCGCAGCCGAGCAAAAGCTCGCGCGCCGGCAGAAAGTTGTGCATCTGCGGGCCGAACAGCACCGGCTTGCCGAGGGCGGCCGGTTCCAGCACGTTGTGGCCGCCGACCGGCACGAAGCTGCCGCCGACGAAGGCGAGGTCGCTGGCTTCGAGATAGGCCAGCATCTCGCCCATGCTGTCGCCGAGCAGCACCTGCGGTGGCTCGCCCGGCGCCGGCGCGTCGGCGTCGGTGGGGAAGTCGAGCGCGCTCCGCCGCAGCAGGCGCAGGCCGGCGCGCTCCGCCAGTCGCGCCACGGCATCGAAGCGCTGCGGATGGCGCGGCACCAGGATCAGCAGCGCGGCGGGCAAAGTCCTGAGCACCTGCAACTGCGCGGCCAGCGCGATCTCTTCCTCGCCCTCATGGGTGCTGGCGGCGATCCACACCGGCCGTGTGGCGCCCAAGGCCGCGCGGATGCGCTGGCCACGCAGGAGCTGCGCCTCCGGCAGCGCGAGATCGAACTTGAGATTGCCGGCCACGCTCACCCGCGGCGCGCCCAGTGCCCGGAAGCGCTCGGCATCGAGCGCGCTCTGGGCAGCGATGTGGGCGGTGTCGGCCAGCGTGGCGCGGGTAAAGCCGGCGACCCGGCCATAGCCCTTGAACGAGCGCGGCGACAGCCGGGCGTTGGCGATCAGCAGCGGGATGCCGCGCTGCGCGCAGGCGCGGAAGAGATTGGGCCAGAGCTCGGTTTCCATCACCACGACCTTCGCGGGGCGGGCGCGGTCGAGAAAACGCGCCACCACGGTCGGCAGGTCGTAGGGCGCGTAGCTGTGGATCACGCTCTCGCCCAGCGCCGCCGTCACCCGCTCGCTGCCGGTGGGCGTGGTGGTGGTGACCCAGACCCGGCGCTCGCCGTGCTTGGCGACCAGCGCCTTGATCAGCGGCAGCGCCGCCAGCGATTCGCCGACGCTGACCGCATGCACCCACACCGCCACGCCCTCCGGCGGCCGCGCCACGTGGCCGAAGCGCTCGGCGATGCGCTGCCGGTAGGCCGGCAGCTCGCGGCTCTTGAGCAGCAGGCGCAGCACGATCAGCGGCGTCAGCAGGGTGAGCAGCAGGGTGTAGAGCAGGCGCATCGTCGGGGCCAGGCATCGCGGTAGGCCGGCATTGTCGGCTCTGCCGACCCTGGCGACTACAATGCCGCGCCCGCCAGCCTGGGCCGACCACCGCCGCCGATGCACGCCCCACCGTTCCGCGCCTCCTTCCTTGGCCCCCGCTACTGGCCGGTCTGGCTGGGCCTGGGCCTGATGCGGCTGCTGCACCTGCTGCCGATCACCTGGCAGCTGGCCTTCGGCGAAGCTCTGGGGCGGCGGCTGGGTCGCCTGCTCGGCTCGCGCCGGCGCATCGTCCGCGCCAATCTGGCGGTGGCCTTCCCCGAGCAGAGCGCCTCGCAACGCGAGGCGATGGTCGACGCCCATTTCGCCGCGCTCGGCCGTGGCCTGTTCGAGGCGGCGCTGGCCTGGTGGAGCTCCGACGCCCGTCTGCGCGGCTTGGGCACCGTGGAAGGCGTTGAGCATCTGCGTGCCGTACAGGCGAAGAAGCAGGGCGCGCTGCTGCTCACCGGCCACTTCACCACGCTGGAGCTGGGCGCGCGCTTCCTGTGCCTGGCCGGCGTCGACTTCCACGCCATGTATCGGCCCTACGAAAACGGGCTGATGGACTACTTCATGCACCGCTGGCGCGAGCGCCGCTCGCGGTTGCCGGCGCTGCCGCGCGACGAGCTGCGCACCCTGGTCAAGGCCCTGCGCGGCGGCGCGGCGGTCTGGTACGCGCCGGACCAGACCCTGGACACTCGCATCAGCGTCTACGTGCCCTTCTTCGGCAAGAAGGTCGCCACCATCGTCGCCACCAGCAAGCTGGCGCAGATGGGCCGGGCGGCGGTGGTGCCCTACTTTCCGGCCTATCAGGGCGGCGGCCGCTGGAAGGTGGTGATCGAACCGGCGCTGGCGGACTTTCCCGGCCCCGACGAGAGCGCCGACGCGGCGCGGGTCAACGCGGTGCTGGAGGCCGGTATCCGCGCCTACGCGCCGGCCGAATATTTCTGGGTGCACCGGCGCTTCAAGCATGTGCCGGCGGGCGAGGTGGACATTTACGCCTGAGTCGGCCGTGCGCGCGCTTCCCGTCAGGTAAATGGCTTATAGTTCCGGCCTAATAAAAGGCCAGTACACCTGAGGTTTTCGGCGTGAACCGCACCCTATCCCGCCTCGCTTTCCTTGCCGCCGCGGCCGCCTTCGCGCCCTTGGCCATCGCCGCGACCCCGGTCGAGCAGGCCCAGGCCCAGCTCAACGGCGGCGATCTGCAAGGCGCGCTCAAGACTCTGGACCGCCACCTCGCCAGCTCGCCGCAGGACGCCGAGGGCCGCTTCACCCGCGGTCTGGTGCTGGTCAAGCTGAACAAGACCGAGGAGGCGCTCAAGGCCTTCGCCGATCTCACCCGCGACTACCCGCAGCTGCCCGAGCCCTACAACAACCTGGCCGTGCTCTACGCCCAGCAGGGCGACTACGAGAAGGCGCGCGACGCGCTGGAAGCCGCGCTCGCTACCCATCCGGCCTATGCCACCGCCCATGAGAACCTGGGCGACATCTACGCCGCCCTGGCCGGCGCCGCCTACAACCGCGCGCTGATGCTCGACCAGAGCAACCAGACCGTCCGCTACAAGCTCAACCTGGTCAACCAGCTCGACACCGGTCTGGCCGGTGTCGCGTCTGCGTCCGCCGCTCCGGTGGCCAAGCCGGCTGCCGCGGCCGCGGTTCCTGCCGCCGCCCCGACCCCGGTGGCGGCCGCTGCGGTTGACCCGGGCATCGACGCCGCCGCGATCAACACCAGCCTGCTGGCCTGGGCCAAGGCCTGGTCGGCGAAGGATGTCGATGGCTATCTCGCCCAGTACGCGCCGGACTTCGCGCCCGAAGGCGGGCTGACCCGCGCCAGCTGGGAGCAGCAGCGCCGCGAGCGCATCGGCCGCCCGGCGCGCATCGCGGTGCGTGCGCTGAATCCCGAGATCAGTCGCATCGGCGGCGACCGGGTGCGCGTCAATTTCGTGCAGGACTACCAGTCCGACAGCTTCTCCGACCAGGTCAACAAGACCCTGGAACTGCGGGCCACCGAAGGCGGCTGGAAGATTGTTCGCGAATACATTCGCTAAACGTCGAGCCGCCGCCGACGACAGGACGCACAGATTCCCGATGCGGTTCCCCCCCCGGCTCGCGCTGACGCTGCTGTGCACCCTGCTGCCGCTGGCAGTCCAGGCCAACTTCAGCCCCGAGCAGCAGCTCAAGACCGCGGTCGACCAGCTGCGCGCCGGCCATAACAACGAGGCCTTCCAGCAGCTCGAAAAGCTGGTCAAGCAGGAGCCCAATTTCCGCCTGGCCCAGCTGATCTACGGCGAGTTGCTGGCGGTGCGCTCCGGTGCCAACAGCAAGCTGGCCGGCAGTGGCGACGCCCAGCTCAAGGATCTGCTGGAGGAGGCGCAGCTGCGGCTGTCGCCGCCGGTGAAGCTGGCCGGCAGCCTGCCCAGTCTGGTGCTGCAGGTCGCCAAGGCGCAGAAGTATCTGGTGGTGGTGGATCTCTCCAGCGCCCGGCTCTATCTGCTGGAAAATCTCGGCAACGAGCTGAAGGTCTTGCGCGAGCACTACGCCGCCATGGGCCGCAACGGCGCCGGCAAGAGCAGCAAGGGCGATCTGCGCACGCCGATCGGCATCTACACCATCACCGGCTTTCTCAACGACCAGGGCCTGCCGGAGATGTACGGCGCCGGCGCTTTTCCGCTCAGCTATCCGAATCGCTGGGACCAGAAGCTCGGCCGCTCCGGCTCCGGCATCTGGCTGCACGGCGTGCCGCGCGACACCTACTCGCGGGCGCCGCGCTCCAGCGAGGGCTGCGTGACCATGGCCAATGACGATCTGGTCGCGCTCAAGCCCTATCTGCGGGCCGGGCAGACGCCGGTGATCCTGGCCGATAAGCTGGACTGGCAGGAGCCGTCCAAGCTGGCGGCGCAGCGCGAGCCGCTGCTGAAACTGGTCGAGGCCTGGCGCGCCCGCTGGTCGGCGCGCGACACCGAGGCCTATCTGGGCTACTACGCCGCCAACTTCAGCACCGACGGCATGAACCGCGCCGCCTTCGCCGCCCACAAGCGCCGGGTCAACGCCGCCAAGAAGCGCATCGAGGTGAAGCTGCGCGACCTGGAGCTGTTCCGCTATCCGGGTGAGGAGAACCTGGTGATGGCGCAGTTCATCCAGGACTACAACAGCGACAACTACGCGGTCAGCTCGCGCAAGCAGCAGTACTGGAAGCGCCAGGCCGACGGCGGCTGGAAGATCGTGCTCGAAGAGAGCCGCTGAAGCGCTCGCGGCATCCCCTGAATCCGCACCTGCCCGGCCTCGCCTCGGGCGTTTTGCGGTTGGGTGCCGTCAGAAATTCGCAACTAACTTTAAGTCTGTTCTCTTGTGCTATGTTTTTACTGGGAATATATTCCGCATCTCCAGAGGAGCGCGCGATGAACAAGACGACTGCCGCCAGCAACAACCCCGGCCCGGCCACGACGCCGGCCCAGACCAGCCTGAAGCAGGTGTTCCAGCGCCTGGCCGCCGCCGGCGCGCCCTTGAAGAAAGCCGCCTGACCCTCGGTAAGTCCAGCGCCCGCGACCTTGCCGCGCGGGCGGTCCGCCCTTGCAAGGGGCCTGTAGTGAGCCCAACTCTGGGATAGCGCGGCGGCCGCCGCGCGCCGCCACTGCGCTGCCATGAAGCCCCTGCCGCCGGCCGAGCCGGCCCCCCAGTCCAATCCCGAAGCCGAGCCGCCCGCCCCGCTGGCCCAGGCGCTGCGCGCACTGTGGCCCTCGCTCAAGGCGTTTCCGGTCCACGTCGGCTTTGCCGCGCTGATGCTGATCGCCGCCAAGCTGGCGGCGGTGGGCCTGCCGCTGCTGCTCAAGCGCCTGGTCGACACCCTCGACGCCAATCGCGGCGCCGCCCTGGCCCTGCCGCTGGCGCTGCTGTTCGGCTACGGCGCCCTGCGCTTCGTCAACGTCTTGTTCGGCGAGCTGCGCGACGTGGTGTTCGGCCGCGTCTCCGAGCGGGCGATGCGCCGGGCCGGCCTTGAGGTGTTCGAGCATCTGCACCGGCTCGATCTGGAGTTTCACCTGTCGCGCCGCAGCGGCGCCCTGGCGCGCGACATCGAGCGCGGCGTCGAGGGGATCGGTTTTCTGCTGCGCTTCGCGCTGTTCACCATCCTGCCGACACTGCTGGAGCTGGCGCTGGTGATGGCGGTGCTCTGGAAGGTCTACGAGATCGGCTTTGCCCTGATCGCGCTGGCGGCGGTGGTCGCCTATGTGTTCTGGTCGGTGCGGGTCACCGACTGGCGCACCCGCTACGTGCGCGAGGCCAACGAGCGCGACAGCCAGGCCAATGCCCGCGCGCTCGACAGCCTGCTCAACTTCGAAACCGTGAAGTACTTCGGCGCCGAGCCGCTGGAGTCGCGCCGCTACGACGGCGCGCTGGCCAGCTACGAACGCGCCGCCGGGAAAAGCCGTGGCAGCCTGGCCCTGCTCAATGCTGGCCAAGCCTGCATCATCGCCGCCGGCCTCACCGCCATGACCAGCCTGGCGGCGCTGCGGGTCGGCCAGGGGCAGATGAGCCTGGGCGATTTCGTGGCGGTGAACGCCTTCATGACCCAGCTGTTCGTGCCGCTCAACGTGCTGGGTTTCGTCTACCGCGAGATCCGCCGCGCGCTCACCGACATGGGCAAGCTGTTTCGCCTGCAAGCCCTGGTGCCCAAGATCGCCGACCCGGAGCAGCCGCTGGCGCTGCCGGCGGGGCCATTGGCGGTGCGCTTCGAGCAGGTGCACTTCGGGTACCGGCCGGAGCGGGAGATCCTGCGCGGCACCGACTTCGAGATTCCCGCCGGGCATACCGTCGCGGTGGTCGGCGCCAGCGGCGCCGGCAAGTCCACTCTGGCGCGCCTGCTGTTCCGCTTCTACGACCCGCAGCAGGGGCGGGTGCTGCTCGGCGGGGTCGATCTGCGCCGGCTGCCGCTGCACAGCCTGCGCGCGGCGCTAGGCGTGGTGCCGCAGGACGTGGTGCTGTTCAACGACAGCCTGCTGGAGAACCTGCGCTACGGCTGTCCCGAAGCCAGCCGCGAGGCGGTGGCGCAGGCGGTGCGGCGGGCGCATCTGGCCGACTTCGTCGCCCGACTGCCGCAGGGCCTGGATACCCCGGTGGGCGAGCGCGGCCTGAAGCTTTCCGGCGGCGAGAAGCAGCGCGTGGCGATCGCCCGGGTGCTGCTGAAGAACCCGCCGGTGCTGATCTTCGACGAGGCCACCTCCTCGCTCGATACCATCGCCGAGCGCAGCATCCTCGCCGCCCTGCGCGAGGCGGCGGCGCAGCGCACGGTGCTGGTGATCGCCCATCGGCTGTCGACGGTGGTGCATGCCGACCAGATCGTGGTGCTGGACCAAGGGCGGGTGGTCGAGCGCGGCAGTCACGCCGAGCTGCTGGCCGCGGGCGGTGCCTACGCCCGCTTGTGGGAGGCTCAGCGCCACCAGCGCCCGTCAGGCGGAAGCGACGCAGGCCTAAGCGCGGATTTCGGCATCGCCGCCATCGGTGGTCAACGCGAATCGTGAAAACCTGTTATTGCCTTGTTCAGGTGCGAACTCAATAATCGTTTCGAGTTGTTCGACTAGGGGAGAACGGCCCGCCAAGGCCGCCTATAAGAAATGCAAATTCAAGAAGTCCTCAGCCTGCTGAAAAACTTCAGCGCCAAGGAAGAGGTGCTGCGGCGGCTAGTGACGCCGGAGATCGAGGCTCTGGTGGCGAAGATCCCCAAGCCGGTCGGCAGCTTCGGCTTTGACGCCTGGGGCTACAACGAGGACTCCTTCAAGGTCGGCATCGCCGTCTTCAAGCTGCTCTACGACCACTACTTCCGGGTGCAGGTGCACGGCCTGGAGCACATCCCCAAGAACGGCCGGGTGCTGATCGTCCCCAACCACTCCGGCCAGCTGCCGATGGATGGTGTGCTGATCGGCATCGCCACCGCCACCAATCCCAAGGGCCCGCGGGCGGCGCGGGCGATGATCGAGCGCTTCTTCCCCACCGTGCCCTGGCTGGGCAATCTGCTCAACTCCTGGGGCGGAGTGATCGGCGACCCGGTCAACTGCGTGAAGATGCTGGAGGCCGAGGAGGCGATCATCGTCTTCCCCGAAGGCGTGCGCGGCTCCGGCAAGCTCTACAAGGACCGCTACAAGCTGCAGCGCTTCGGCAACGGCTTCATGCACCTGGCGATGAACCAGCACACGCCGATCGTCCCCTGCGGCGTGGTCGGCTGCGAGGAGACCATGCCGGCCGTCGCCAATCTCGCCCCCCTGGCCAAGCTGCTGGGCGTGCCCTATGTGCCGGTGGTGCCGGCGCCGTTTCCGCTGCCGGCCAAGGTGATCCTCAACTTCGGGGAACCGATGCACTTCACGCCGGTTCGTACCGAGGAGGAGGTCACCACCCGCGTCGAGCAGGTCAAGGCCGAGATCCAGCGGCTTATCAACAAGGGACTGCAGGAACGCACCAGCATCTACTGAGCGGCGCGGCGCGGTGCAAAAAACTACAGGAGAACGCGGCATGGCCGTCGAGAAGAAAGCAGCAGCCAACGGTGCAGCAAACAAGAAAACGGTACTGGTCACCGGCGCCGCCGGGGCCCTGGCCAAGCGGGTGATCGCCCGCCTGCACGGCCGCTACAACGTGGTCGCGGTGGACTTCCGCCGCAAGGTCGAGACCGACGCCGGCATCCCCAGCTACAAGGTGGAGATGGAGAAGCGTGGTTTCGAGGACATCTTCCTCAACCACAAGATCGACGCGGTGCTGCACATCGGCCGCATCTTCGCCCACGAGTCCTCGCGCGATCGCCGCTACAACGCCAATGTGCTGGGCGCCAAGAAGCTGTTCGAACTGTGCAAGAAGTACGGCGTCGGCCAGGTGCTGATCCACTCGACCTACTACGTCTACGGGGCGTCGGCCTACAACCCGGCGCTGCTCGACGAGAGCCACCCGCTGAAGGCCAGCGAGGTGACCATGGACCTGGTCGATTCGGTGGAGCTGGAAAGCCTCGCCAACATCTACCTGTGGAAGCATCCGGAGCTGCACATCACCATCCTGCGGCCCTGCAATGTGCTGGGCCCGGGTGTACGCAATTCGATGAGCCTGCTGCTCTCGCACACCTTCACGCCGGTGCTGCTGGGCTTCTCGCCGATGATGCAGTTCCTGCACGTCGATGACATGGCCGACGCCCTGGTGCTGGCTTTCGAGCAGAACAAGCCGGGCATCTACAACGTCGCCCCCGACGACTACATCCCCTACCAGCGGGCGGTGGAGGAATGCGGCTGCAAGAAGCTGCCGATCCCGGGCATTCCGCCGATGGTGCCGAAGCTGATGTCGAGCCTGCTCAACTGGGGCGCGTTCTTCCCCCCCTACCTGATCAACTACTTCAAGTACCCGGTGATCCTCGACGGCCGGCTGTTCAACGAGACTTTCGGCTGGAAGCCCAAGCGCAACTTGAACGACATCTTCACCTACTACCGCAAGACCAAGCTATCGAGCTCATAAGCGCAAACAACTGGCCGCAATGACGCCGGCGGGCGCAGTATCCGCGACAGGGCATTTCCCGTGAACGGAGGCAGCGGTGATGAGCAAGAAGGAAAAGGTTAAGGCCAAGAACGCCGGCAAGGCGCCGAGCATCGACATCGGCATTGACGCCGATAGCCGCAAGGCGATTGCCCACGGTCTGTCGCGCCTGCTGGCCGACGAGTACACGCTCTATCTCAAGACCCACAACTTCCACTGGAACGTCACGGGGCCGATGTTCAACACCCTGCACCTGATGTTCGAGACCCACTACACCGAGTCGGCGCTGGCGGTGGATCTGGTGGCCGAGCGCATCCGTGCCCTGGGCTTCCCGGCGCCGGGCACCTACAGCCAGTACGCCAAGCTGTCCTCGATCAAGGAAACCGAGGGCGTGCCGGAGGCGATGGCCATGGTGCGGCTCTTAGTCGAGGCTCACGAGGCCTGCGCCAAGACCGCGCGCTCGGTGTTCCCGATCGCCGACCAGGCCAGCGACGAGCCGACTGCCGATCTGCTGACGCAGCGTCTGCAGGTGCACGAGAAAACCGCCTGGATGTTGCGCGCGCTGCTCGAATAAACCGCGCCGCCGTCCCCGTCGACGGTTGCGGGGGCGAAACCTGAAACGGGCATGGCGGCCGTCGGCGGCCGCTGTGCGAAAATGCCGGCATGTCCGCGCCGCCCCTGCTTACCGTCCGCCGTCTCTCCGTCCAGTATCCGATCCGGCGCTGGGCGCCCTGGCAGGCCAAGCGCCAGCTGCGGGCGGTGGACGGCATCAATTTCAATCTGGAGCCGGGCGAGACCCTGGGTGTGGTCGGCGAGTCCGGCTGCGGCAAGTCCAGTCTGGCGCGTGCCCTGGCTGGCCTGGAGCCGATCGCCGGCGGGGCCGTGCACTTCCTCGGCCGCGACCTCGCCAAGCTGAGCAAGAAGGAGTGGCGGCCACTGCGCCGCGACATCCAGATGGTGTTCCAGGACCCGCTGGCCAGCCTCAATCCCCGGCACAGCGTCGCCAAGAGCATCGAGCAGCCGCTGATCGCCCTGCGCCCGGAGCTGGACGCCAGCGAACGCGCGCGCCGGGTGGCGGCGATCCTGGAGCGGGTTGGCCTGGATGCCGGCGACGGCGTGCGTCGGCCCAAGGAGCTCTCCGGCGGCCAGTGCCAGCGGGTCGGCCTCGCGCGCGCCCTGGTGGTCGAGCCCAAGCTCTTGATCTGCGACGAGCCGGTGTCGGCGCTGGATGTCTCGGTGCAGGCCCAGGTCATCAACCTGCTCGCCGAGCTGCAGCGCGAGCGCCAGCTCGCCATCCTGTTCATCGCCCACGATCTCGCCGTGGTGCGCCAGCTGTGCAGCCGGCTCCTGGTGATGTATGCCGGCCGGGTGATGGAGCAGGGCGCCCGCGAGCCGCTGTTCGCGCGGCCGGTGCATCCGTATACGCAGGCGCTGATCCGGGCCATTCCCGGCGAGGGCGCGGCCAAGGCCGAAGGCAAGAGCGAGACTCCGGAGGGCGAGGCTCCGGACCTGTCGCTGCCGCAGCTGGGCTGCGTCTACCGCAGCCGCTGCCCGATCGCCGACGACTACTGTGGCCGGGTGACCCCGACGCTGCGCCGCACTGGTGAAGGTCTCGACCACCACGCCGCCTGCCATTTCAGCGCGCCGGAGCTCTCCGAGCTGGCCGAAACCTGGCCCCAGGGCCTGCCGCTGCCCGCCTAGGAAAAGCAGCCCTCCGCCGCAGCGACCCCCTTAGTGCTAGCAGGTCCTAGGGCGCTGAGGCTGGGTGGTCGGTGCCTGCCGGCTCCGCCAGTCGCTTGACCGCCGCCGCGACATTGCGGAAATACCAGCGCCGCCCCGGCTCCTTGAAGTAGCCGGCCTCGCGCAGCACCCGCAGCACATTGCGCTGTGCGGCGCAGATGGCGACATAGATGCCGGCCTCGTGTAGGTCGTCGAGCACCGCCTCCAGCGCCACCAGGCCGGTGGCGTCGATGGTCGGCACCGCCGACAGGTCGAGGATCAATGCCCGCACCTTGCGGTCGTGGCGGCGCAAGCCTTCCATCGCGCGCTCGGCAGCACCGAAGAAGAGGGGGCCGGCGATCTCGTAATAGCGCACATCGCTGGGCAGGCCCTGGGGCGCGTCGGGCGCGTTCTCGCCGACCAGGCGCACCATCGACACCTTGGACATGCGGTGCATGAAGAACAGCGCGCCCAGCACCACGCCGACGGTGATCGCCATCACCATGTCGACCATCACCGTCAGCACGAAGGCAGTCAGCAGCAACAGCACGTCGCCGCGCGGCGCCACCCGCAGGATGTGCCGGAAGTTGCGGCGCTCGCTCATGTTCCAGGCCACCATCAGCAGCAGCGCCGCCAGCCCCGACATCGGCAGCAGGGACAGCAGCGGCGCCAGGGTTAGCATGCAGGCCAGCACGAACAGCGCGTGGCTGATCGCGGCGATCGGCGAGCGGGCGCCGGTGCGGATGTTGGCGGCGGTACGCGCCAGCGCGCCGGTGGCGGGGATGCCGCCGAACAGCGGCGCCAGCACATTGCCCAGGCCCTGGGCGACCAGCTCGGCGTCGGGGTCGTGCTTTTTGCCGGTCATGCCGTCGGCCACCACCGCGCACAGCAGCGACTCGATGGCGCCGAGCATGGCGATGGCGAAAGCCGGGCCGACCAGGCTGCGCAGCAGCTCGAAGGACAGCTCCAGCGGCGCGCCATCCTTGCCGGGCAGATTCCAGGGCAGTTGCAGGCTGGGCAGCATCGGCGGGATGCCGGCGTGGATCTGGCCGTCGAGTACATAGCTGAAGCGGTCGGCGACGGTGGTGATGTCCACTCCCGGCAGCAGGTGTTCCAGCGCATAGCCGGCCAGTGCCGCGAACACCGCCGCGACCAGATAGGCCGGCACCGGCAGCTTCAGCCGGTTCCAGACGATCAGCAGGCCGAGTACGGACAGCCCCAGCCCGGTTTCCCAGGGACTGAAGCTGGGCAGGGCCGCGACCAGTTCGCCGAGGCGGCCGGCGAAATGTTCGGCGTGCGGCTGAAACTTCAGGCCCAGAAAATCGTGTAGCTGCAAGCTGGCGATCACCAGGGCGATGCCGCTGGTGAAGCCGGTGGTGACCGGGTGCGGGATGAACTGGATCAGCTGCCCCAGCCGCCCCCAGCCGAGCGCGATCAGCATCAGCCCGGCCATCAGCGTCGCCAGCAGCAGGCCGCCCAGGCCCTGGCTGGCGGCGATCGGTTGCAGGATCACCACGAAGGCGGCGGTCGGTCCGGTGACGCTATAGCGCGAGCCACCGGCGGCGGCGGTGAGCCCGCCGGCGATGAAGGCGGTGTAGAGCCCATGCTGCGGCGGCACGCCGGAGGCGATGGCCAGCGCCAGCGCCAGGGGCACCGCGATGATGCCCACCGAGATGCCGGCCAGGAGATCGGCGCGCAGCTCGCGCCGGCCGTAGCCCTCCGCCAGCGATTCGCGCAGGGCGATGCCCAGGGGCGGAAAGGCGCGCCGGATGCGGTGAAGAACGGTGGGCACGAGGGCAGCTCCGGTTCAGCGCGCGTTGCAAGCTGCTGACGCAGCCACGGCTGCCGGCAGGGGCTGGGCCGGCCGTAGTCCGCTGATGCATGCCTTGGCAAGCAGTACTGCAGTCATGCGGCGATTGTGCCGCAAACCGTCGGCTTGCCGCCTGGAGGCTGGCTTCCGCCACGGCGCAAAAGAAAACCCCGGCACCAATGGGTGCCGGGGTCGGGTTTGTTGCCGGGGTCTGTTGCTATTGGGCGCTGCGACGACGACGGCGCAACAGGCCCAGGCCCAGCAGGGGCAAGAGCAGCAGCAGGTTGAGCGCGCCGCCGAAGCTGCCGCTGGTGCCGCCCGAACTGCCACCGCCCGAGCTGGTGCCACCGGAGCTGGTGCCGCCCGAGGACGAGCTGCCCTCGACCGCGCAGGCGATGGGTGTGAAGTCTTCAACCACCCCGGTGAGGTCGGTGCTGTCGCGCGCCGGCGACACCGCGTCGCGCCCCATGCCGCGCTTGGCGAAGCCGGCCGAGCACTCGCTGAAGTCCTGGAAGTCGGTGGCATAGGCCGCCGCCAGGATGGCATCACGCGCCTCGGTGTAGGTGGCGTCGTCCGGCGTCATCTTCAGACCGGCGATCACGTAGTCCTGCATCCGGCTCTGTGCCTCGGCGTAGCTGTGGCGCGGGTCGTTGAGCAGGCCCACATAGCACTCCCACATCGCATTGGCCCAGATCTCGCCGGCGTTGTGCACCTCGGAGTTGGTGGCGCCATCGCCGCCGTCGGGCGTCGCCTCGCCATCGGAGATGTGCCTGAAGGTGAAGGCGTTCTTCTCCATGTCCGTCGAGTAGGGCGCGCGGCGGATGCCGGAGTAGAAGCCGTTCACCACATAGCCGGCCAGGCCATAGGCGCCCTGGTAGTGGTCGTTGCCCGGCACCAGGCGGTCTTCCGGGCGGGTCGAGAGCAGGAAGGCGTCGATGTCGCCCCAGCCCTCGCTCATCGCCCCGGACTGCTGGTTGCTGGAGTTGGTCAGCCGGTGGTGTACGTAGTGGAAAAACTCGTGCGCGACGATCTGGTTGTCGAGCGTGCCGTCGAGATCGGTGCTGGCCTCGCGGCTCAGCTTCAGCTGCACGTCCTTGCCTTCGGCGAGCAGCGCCTTGATGGCGTCGCCGTCTTCCTGGCGGATCATCACCGCCGGGGTGGTGTAGGTGAAGTCGGTGGAGATGTAGGGCAGGCTGATCGGCAGATCGGCATTGCCCATCGGGATCGGATCGCCGTCGGTATTGTTGACCACCACGATTGCCGCCGCGCCGGACAGCTGTGCGAAGCGCGCCTTGGTGGTGAACGAACAAGTACCGCGGTCCACCAGGGCGATCTTGCCGGCCAGCGACAGCTGAGGCAGTGCCGGCAGCGCCGAGATCAGCAGCGTGGTCAGGCCGGTGGGGTCGGGGTTGACGATGCCGCAGCCGTCGGTGGCGACGTCGTAGCCGTCGTCGGCGAGCACCACCGAGGTGGCCGCGAGATCCCAGCTGGCCGGGCTGAAGCTGCCCACCGAGAACAGCAGCGGCTGCCCCTCGCTGGGCGCCACCTGCTGCACGCTACCCTTGATGACGCCGTCGAACAGGTACTGCTGCATGCGCGGCGAGGAGCCGTCGGCGGGGGTGGCCATGTTGGCATTGCTGCGGCCGGAAGCGTCCTGGCCCTGGGCGAGGATGGGGTCGCCCTCTTCGCCGCCGCGACCGTAGTTGCTGGTCTGGGCGTTGCCGGCTTCTTCGTTGAAGCCGTGCTGGTACCACCAGTCATGCAGCCAGTTGTTGATGTAGAACAGGCTCACCGCCGCCGCGTTCTTGGCGTTGTCGTGGCTGGGGTCTTCGTCCGGCTCGATCGCGTAGTCGAAGCTGTGGTCGCCGGTGGTGGCCGGGTAGATGTCGCCGACCAGGGCCACGCAGGTGTTGAGGATGGGATCGAGCAGCGGGCTGCTGATCAGGCCCGAGGTCGGCGAGTCGACCACGTCGATGCAGGCGCTGACGTTGTTGCCCACCGTCTTGCTGGCGTCGTCGGCCAGCCAGGGATCGCCGATGCCGGCGTCGCTGAGGGTGATCATCTGGGCGCTGACGTCGCTGATGCGTTCCAGCCGCTCGCTCGGCGAGCTGCCGGGGAAGGGCGTATAGCCATTGCCCAGCGGCGAGTCGTAGGGCGTGTAGGCATTGCTGGCGTCGTCGGCGAACACCCGGTAGCTGAATGGCGTGGCGCGCGCCACCAGATCGCGGCGGTGCAGGATGCTGCCGTCCACCGCCGACACCACCAGGCCGTAGGCGCCCAGCTCGCCCTGCGATTGGCTCTGCGAGAACAGCTCGACGTAGTAGGCCGGCTCCAGATGGCCGTCACGCGGGTAGTACAGCGCCTTGGCGCGCGGCAGGCGCTCGAAGCCCTGCTGACTGCCCAGAGCGGCGGTGGAGAACCACTGATAGCCATGGCGCTCGAACGCCGGCTTCAGCAGGCCGGCTTCCAGCTTGCCGCCGAGGCTGGCCCAGCCGGCCGCGATGGCCTGCGCGGCGCTGCGCTTGAAGCTCAGCGCCTTGGCGGCGGTGGCGTCGTAGTCGCTGGCGAAATAGCCGGAGACCGCCACCGGCGTACCCGCGCGGTCGAGCAGCACATTGAGCCTGCGGCCGTACACCTCGACGCCGTTCACCCTCTGCTTGAAGCGCACCACCGCCGGACCGTTGCCGTTGTACTGGGCGTCGCTGACCTCGGCCTCGGCGATCATCGCCTCGCTGAGCTTGAGCAGCCCTGCCTCGGCACGCAGCTGCTCGCGGGCACGGGCGATCAGCTGCTCGCGTTCGGTGAGCGCGCCCACCGCCTTGGCGGTCGCGGTTTTCTCCGCCCACAGAAAAGTCGGCAGGCCGAGGTTGCGGTCGTACAGCGCGTTCTGGTGGCGGCCGCCAAAGCCGCCCGGGATCGGTGCCAGCTTGGCGGCGTATTCGCTGCGGCTGCGGTCGAAGTTGGGCAGGCCGCCGGTTTCGTGGCTGCCCAGGCGGCCGGACTTCGCCAGCAGGCTGGCGTGGCCGAGCGCCTTGGAGTCGGTCGGTGCGACGCAATCGGAGCCGAATGCGGGAGACAGGCTCGCGCCCAGGCCAAGACTGATGGCCGTAGAGATGCAGAAGGTTTGCAGTTTCATCGAAACTCGGGGGGCTAATGACAAAGGTTGAAGGATCAAACCGGGAAGGAGACCCAGAACAACACCCCACTCAGAGCTCGTCGTGAGCCTGAGTCTGATAGTTGGGGTATGGAGTTCGTGCGATTGACAAACAATCGACAAATTCCAAACTTTCTCTGTGCTTCCTGCACTGTTTGTTGCCGGTTTTCTCGAATTTCACGAGTCCCGGCGGGCGGCGAATATGCAGCACAAGTCGTGCCGACTCCAGTCTCAGGTTGCCAATCGGGATCGCGCTGGCGCGCTGGCCTCAGGGCGGGCAGGATGTCGCGGCGTTCCGGAGCGGACGCTTGGATCAAAGCAATCCAGAACCAGGGAATCAGGGATGAAGGACTTACGACCGCCGGTGCGACCGGCGCAGCGGCGAGGGCCGCCCGGAGACGATTCCGGCGAGCTGCTCAAGGTGGTGATCGTCGCCTTGCTGCTGACCGTCGGACTGATGTTCGCCTACCAGTACAGCAAGCCCAGGCCGATGCCGCCGGTCGCAGCAACGCCGCCCGCAGTGCCAGAGCCGCCGCCCGCCACGGCGAGCATGCCGCCCCGGCCCGACTACGGCAGTCCGGCGTCGCCTGCGCCTGTGGGGCCCAGCGCCTCCGAGTGGAGCCGGCTGGACTCGCTGCGCGACTACTGCCAGCGCATGACCCGGATGAATGCCGGCGGCGAGTATCCGTCCCTGCAACGCTCGGCCTGTGGCGATTACGCCCGCTATGCCCAGGCGCATGGGTTTGGTGCGGTGGCTCTGCCCGAGGTTCAGGAGGCCTTGCCCGGGCCGCCTCGACCCGCACCCGCATGGACGGCTGAACGCAGTCCGGCGCGGCCGCGGACTCCGCCGGGAGATTGCTACTCGCTTGAGCGAGAAAAGCAGAGCATCAACGCCCGAACCCGAGAGTTCCACTCTGGGCAGGAGGCGGAGTGGTATCGGCAGCGACTACGCGAGATAAACGCCCGGATGTGGGACCTGAATTGCCGCAACCACTGAGCGCCGCAGATCCCCATTTCGCCCTCAGGCGGTGACGGTCACCGGCCGCGCCTCGCGGCGATGCGTGGACAGGAACTTGCCCAGCTCCCAGACGAACTTGCGCGGACTCTCGAACGGCACCGCGTGGCCGCAGTGCTCGAAGCGCACCAGCTCGCAGTGCGGCACCCATTCCGGCAGGCGCAGCTGGCCGCGCGCCGGGTACATGGTGGAATCCATGCCGACGAAGGCGCGCATCGGTACCGGCATCGCCGGCAAGCTCGGCCGCCAGTCGTAGTCGTCGCGCAGATAGCTGCGCAGGGCGTCCATGTAGATCGGCCAGTTGCTGATCGGCGCCACCCGGCGGATCAGCGCCTCGTGGCGGGCCAGGCCGCTGATGCCCTGCCAGGCGCGGCCGGCGAAGGCATGGCTGAAGAATTCGGCGAGGGTCTGCCAGAGCCGGCTGCGCAGCGTTGCCGGAATCTGCTCGAAGCGCTGGCCGCGCCAGTGTTCGAGATCGCGCATCAGGCCGCTCCACTGGCCAAGCTTGATCGCCTGCCGGCTGCCGAGCAGGCCGTCGCGCCAGTCCGGGCCGTTGAGCACGCAGGGTGCCTGGTCCATGTGCAGATAGGCGCGCACGCCGGCCATGCCGTAGCGGCGCTGGTATTGCAGGCTGGTGCAGGCGCCCATCGACAGGCCGCCGAGGATCACCTCGCTCTCGCCCAGATGGGCCAGCAGGTCGGCGAGATCGTCGGCGTGCTGGTCGAGCAGTTGCGGCCGCGCCAGCGCCAGCTGGTGCGAGCCGCCGAAGCCGCGCAGGTCCGGCAGCACGAAGCGGTAGCGCGCCGCCAGCGGCGCGATGAAGGGCAGCCAGAGAAAGCCTGGCATCGCGAAGCCGTGCAGCAGCACGACCGTGGGCCCGCGTCCGAGCGAGTGGTAGTGCAGCCTGGCGCCGTCGCGCATCTGTGCGTGGTTCATAGGCTGGAGACGCTAACGACAATCGCCATTGTTGAAAGCCATCCCGACCCCGAACCCCGCCCTGCGGTAGCAAATCCGCCCCCGGCGGTGCCTGGAGCTGCTGGGCGCTATTGCGCCGCGACCGCGCGGCCGCTGTAGACGTAGGTCATCGGCCGCGGGCCGGGCAGGTACTTGGTTTCCAGCGCGGTGGTGGCGAAGCCGCCGTCCTTGAGCAGTTGCGGCACGTCGCGGGTGAGATTGCAGCCGCCGGCCAGCGGCTTCCAGCAGGGATTGAGCCGGTATTGCCAGGCGCGCACGCTGGCGTCTGGCGCCAGGCCGTGTTCGCAGAACAGCAGCTCGCCGCCCGGCTTGAGCACGCGCCGCATCTCGCGCAGCGCCGAAACGCCGTCGGGAATGGTGCAGAGCGTGAAGGTGCAGACCACGCTGTCAAAGCTGGCGTCCTCGGCGCCGATCTGCTCGACCACCAGGGGCACGGTCTGCACCGGTATGCCGATGTGCGCGGCACGCTTGCGCGCCAGCGCCTGCATCTCGGCGGCGGGATCAACGCCGTAGATGCTGCTCACCCGCGCCGGATCGTAGTGTTCGAGGTTGAGGCCGGTGCCGATGCCGATCTCCAGCACCCGGCCTCGCGCCAGCGGCACGATGCGGGCGCGCTCGCCACGCACATGGCGGTTGCCGCAGGCGCAGTCGATCAGGTGCGGCAGCAGGTAGCGGTCGTAGAGGCTCATGGGGTTCTTAAGTGTTTGATCAGATCGAGGCGCAGGATCGCGCCCTCGGTTTCGTCGGTAAGCAGGTAGAGCGCGCCGTCCGGCCCCTGCCGCACGTCGCGCAGGCGGCGGTTGAGGCCTTCCAGCAGACGCTCCTCGGCGACCACCCTGTCGCCCTCCAGGCTCAGCCGCGCCAGCTGGCCGAACTTCAGCGAGGCGACAAAGGCGCTGCCCTTCCAGGCCGGGATGCGGTCGGCGGTGTAGAAGGCCAGCCCGCTGGTGGCGATCGACGGCAGCCAGTAGTGCCGCGGCTGCTCCATGCCAGCTTTTTCCGTGAGCCCTTCGCCGACCTTCAGCCCCGAGTATTCGCGGCCGTAGGTGATCACCGGCCAGCCGTAGTTGCGGCCCGGCCGTACCCGGTTCAATTCGTCGCCGCCCTTGGGACCATGCTCGCTGATCCACAGCTCGCCGGTTTCTGGGTGGATCGCCGCGCCCTGCGGATTGCGGTGGCCGTAGCTCCAGATCTCCGGCCGCGCGCCGCTGCTCCGCACAAAGGGATTGTCGGCCGGTATGCCGCCGTCCACGCGCAGGCGCACCACCTTGCCCAGGCCGTTGTCCAGCGTCTGCGCCTGGGCGCGGCCGGTGTAGCGCTCGCCCAAGGTGACAAACAGCGTGCCGTCGCGCGCGAAGGCCAGCCGCGAGCCGTAGTGGTTGTCGCTGTCGGCCAGGGCCGGCTCTTGGCGGTAGATCACCCGCAGCTCGCGCAGGCTGGCGCTGGCGCGGTCCAGGCGCGCGCAGGCTACCGCCGTGGCACTGCCGTCCTCGCCGCGTGGCTCGGCGTAGCTGAAGCAGATACCGCCAGTAGTGCCGTGATCGGGAGTGAGTGCCACGTCCAAAAGCCCGCCCTGACCGCGCGCATGCACCGCCGGCAGTCCGCGGATCGGCGCGCCGATCTGGCCCTCGCGGCTGACCAGGCGCAGGCGGCCGGGGCGTTCGCTCACCAACATGGCGCCGTCCGGCAGAAAGGCCAGCGACCAGGGCTGCTCCAGGCCGCGTGTCAGCTCGCTGAGCACCAGGGTTCCGGCCTGCGAGGGGAATTCCAGAGGCTGCCCCGCTGCCGCGGCGCTGGCGCGCAGGTCGCCCTGCCGGTAGGCCGCCAGCGACAAGGCTGTCAGCATGACAGCCAGCAGCGCCGCGCGGCGGCCCGGGCGCTTCAGGCGTATCACGCCCTAGCCCAGGGGGCCGCGATGCACGGCCAGGCCGGCAAAGGCCTGGCAGGTCGGCATCAGCGAGATGGTGTTGATGTTGATGTGCGCCGGCCGCGTCGCGATCCAGTGCACGGTGTCGGCGATGTCCTCGGCGGTCAGCGGCTGGGTGTCTTCGTAGACCTTGGCGGCGCGGGCGTCATCGCCGTGGAAGCGCACATTGGAAAACTCGGTGCCCCCGCAAAGGCCGGGCTCGACATTGCTGACCCGCACCGGCGTGCCCAGCAGATCGGCGCGCAGATTGAGCGAGAACTGCCGCACGAAGGCCTTGGTGCCGCCGTAGACATTGCCGCCCGGGTAGGGCCATTCGCCGGCGATGGAGCCGAGGTTGACGATGTGTCCGCGACCGCGCGCGACCATGCCCGGCAGCAGGGCGCGGGTGAGGTAGAGCAGGCCCTTGATGTTGGTATCGACCATCTGCTCCCAGTCGTCGAGGCTGGCCCGCTGCGCCGGCTCCATACCCAGGGCGAGGCCAGCGTTGTTCACCAGCAGATCGACGCTGGCGAACTCGGCTGGCAGCGCCGCGACCGCGGCTTCGACGGCGGCGCGGTCGCGCACGTCCAGCGGCAGGGCCAGGCAGGGCACGGCGAGTTCATCGGCCAAGGCCTGCAGGCGCTCGCCGCGGCGGCCGGCGAGGACCAGTCGGGCGCCGTCGGCGGCGAAGCGGCGGGCGATGGCGGCACCAAACCCGGCGCTGGCGCCGGTGACGAGTACTGTTTGCGGATTCATGGCGAGGGTCGGCTTGCGAAAGGCCGCCAGTGTGCGCAAGCACCGCCGCGCCGTCACCTGCCCAAGGTTGGGCCTGCCGCGAGTAGCCGGGTCGGCTGGTTTACTTCTATCGGCTTCGCCTCAGGGCGCGCACTGCGGATTCTTGCCGGCGGCGCGCGCCTGCTCGTAGATCGGCATCGATACGTTCAGCCGCTCCGAGAGCTGGCGAATGCGGGTTTCGTCGGAAGGGTGGGTGGACATGAACTCCGCCGGCTTGTCGCCGCCCAGGCGCGCCATGTTCTGCCACAGCGGAATCGACTGGCGTGGATCAAAGCCGGCCTTGGACATCAGGTCCAGGCCAAGCAGGTCGGCCTCGGACTCGTGGGTGCGCGAGAACGGCAGCACGAAGAAGACGTTGCCGGCCATCTCGAACAGCCGCGGGTCGTAGCCGGTGGCGATGCTCGCCACCTGCGCGCCCAGGCCGGCCGCCATCTGGTCGGACATGCGCTCGGCCGAGTGATTGGCCAGCACATGCGCCACTTCATGGCCGATCACCGCCGCCAGCTGGTCCTGGTTGGTGGCTGCCTTCAGCAGGCCGGTGTAGACGCCGATCTTGCCGCCGGGCAGGGCGAAGGCGTTGATGTCCTTGGAATCGAACACCGTCACCTCCCACTGCTGGTTGCCGGGGATCTCGGCGGTGACCTTGCGCGCCACGCAGCTCACGTAGCCATTGAGTTTGGGGTCCTTGGTGGCCGGGGTTTTCTTCTGCATGTCGCGGTAGGAGGCGATGCCCATCTCGGTCACCTCCGACTGCGAGACCAGCATCAGCTGCCGACGCCCCAGTGGCGAAGTTGCGCAGGCCACCAGCAGCAGGCCGGTGACGAGGGCGGTGGTCAGGGGACGCAGGCGCATGGGCAACTCCAGGGACGAGGCTGGGCGCATGATACGAAAGCCCACCCGGATCGGAAGCCTGTCCGCCATGTCGTCCCCGCTCAGACCCGCCGCCTTGTGGCTGCTGCCGCTGCTCGGCGGTGGCCTGCTGGCCTATGCCTGGCTGCGCGGGCCGGCGGTGGTCATCCAGCCAGAGCCGGGGCAGAGCCCGCGCACGGTGGTCAGCCTGCAGCTGGCCGCCCTGCGCCAGGTCGACGAACCCGCACCGGAAGCCGGATTCGCCACGGTGTTCCGCTTCGCCTCGCCGGAGAACCAGCGCAAGACCGGCCCCTTGCCGCGCTTTTCGCGGCTGCTGCGCAGCGGCCCCTATGGCGCGCTCATCAATCATCGTCAGGCGGTGGTGCTGGCCGCCATCGAGCGGGGTGGGCAGGTCTCGGTGCCGGTGGAGGTCACCAGCCGCTCCGGCCGGGTTTACCGCTTCGTGTTCCTGCTGCGCCGGGCCGACGATCCGTCCTGCCCCGGCTGCTGGCGGACCGAGGGCGTGATCCCGCCCGCGGACGCCGCGACCTCACCGGAGACCTGAGCGGGCTCCGGGCCGCTGTCGCCGGGATTTCCAAAGCCCGCCGAGCCACACTAAATTACCGGTCAAAGAAATCCCGGCCCGGGAGGGGGCGAAAGCCCCAAGCAGGCGCGCCGCCTGCCTCTGGCAATACCGGTTTGGAGTTAGAGGGGATCGCTGCATGTCGTCACGCGTTACCGGAACCGTGAAATGGTTCGACAACGCCAAGGGGTTCGGCTTCATCCGCCGCGGCGAGGGCGAGGAAGACGTCTTTGTCCACTTCCGGCAGATCCAGGGCGAAGGCTTTCGCAGCCTGCGCGAGGGACAGCTGGTGAGCTTCAGCCTGGTGCAGAGCGAGAAAGGTCCACAGGCCGACGAGGTGACGCCGCAGTAAGCGGGCTCAGTGCCCGCCCGCCGCCTGCTGTAGGCCGCTGGCGGTGATGCTGGTGCCGCCCAGGCTCCAGCCGCCATCGACCGGAATCACCGCGCCGGTCACATAGCGCGCCAAGGGCGAGCCCAGCCAGAGGCAGCAGTTGGCGATGTCGTCCACGCTGCCGAAATGCCGCAGTGGCACGCTGTCGGCCACCGCTTTTTCCAGCGCGAGAGTCGGCGCCAGCCGCTTCATGCCCTCGGTATCGGCGATCGGGCCGGGCACTACCGAGTTCACCCGCACTCCGGCCGCACCCCACTCGATGGCGGCGACGCGGGTGACCATGTCGACGCCGGCCTTGGCGGCGCAGACGTGCATCTGCAACTGCATGGCGTTGTAGGACTGCGGTGCGGAGATGTTGACGATGCTCGCACCCGGCTTGTTGAGGTGCGCATAGGCGGCGCGCAACACGTGGTAGGTGCCCAGGAGATCGATGTCGATCACGGTCTTGAAGCCGTTGGCGGACATGCCCAGCGCCGCCGCCGGGAAGTTGCCGGCGGCGCCGGAGATCAGCACGTCGATGCAGCCCAGCTCGCTCGCCGCGCTGGCCAGCGCGGCTTCCACCGCCGCGTAGTCGCGCACGTCGGCGGCGTAGCCACGCACCTCGCCGCCGTGCTCGCGCAGGGCCGCCACCGCCGCTGCCACCTTGTCCGGCGAGCGCGACAGCACCGCGAGCTTCGCGCCGGCGCGGGCAAAGCCGTGGGCGATGCCGAGGTTGATGCCGGAGGTGCCGCCGGCGACGAACACGGTCTTGCCGCGGTAATCGATGCTCTGCTGCATGGGTTCTCCTCCCACGATGGTTCTTCTTTTGTTGGTCGCGGCCGGCTAGGCCGGCGTGTAGGCCAGCGCCGTGCGCAGGGTTTCCTGCAAGGCGCCATTGCTGGCCAGCACGCTGGTGGTGGCCAGGCTGATCGGCCCGCCGTCCAGCTCGGTGAACACGCCGCCGGCTTCGCGCACGATCACCACCAGGGCGGCGATGTCGAGGATGTTGACGTTGGTTTCCACCACCGCGTCGATGCGGCCCGAGGCCAGCAGGTGGTAGTGCAGAAAGTCGGCATAGCCGCGGATGCGGTGCAGTTGCGGAATCACCGCGCCCAGGCGCGCCCAGCTCGGCGAGGCGGCGAGCGTGGCGAGATTGCCCAGAGACAGCGTCGCCTTGGCCAGGCTGGCGATGTCGCTGACCCGCAGCGGCTCCGGCCCCTGCGCGCCGAGCAGGTAGGCGCCCTGGCCGCGCTCGGCGTAGCAGGTTTCGCCGGCGCCGCCGTTCCAGCAGGGCGCGCTGGAGACACCCAGGATCAGCTCGCCGCGGTGCATCAGCGCGATCTGGGTGGAGAACATCGGGTAGCCGCGCACGAAGGCCTTGGTGCCGTCGATGGGGTCGACCAGCCAGAGGTATTCGGCGCTGGCGTTGTCCTTGCCGCTCTCTTCGCCGAAGAAGCCGTGGCCGGGGAAGTGCTTGAGCAGCACCGCCTTCACCGCCGCTTCGGCCGCCTCGTCCACCTCGGTCACCGGCGAGGCGTCGGCCTTGATGCGCACCTCGAAGTTCTTGCGGTAATGGGCGCGCACCACGGCGTCGGCGGCGCGGGCGGCTTCGAGGGCGGCGTTGAGAAACGGACTCATGGTGAAAGGTCAGGCTGGCTTTACGGGGCGCCTAGCTTAAACGGCTCGTCCGCCTGCGGGTTTGCGCGGCCGGTTCGCCGGCTCTACAGTGCGCGCGCTTGACGGTGCCCCGAGGTGCGATCCCCATCGCCCGGAGGGTTAAACGGGAAGCCGGTGCAATACCGGCGCTGCCCCCGCAACGGTGAGCAGGAATCGATCTCCCTTGGAGCCACTGGCGCAGCCGCGCCGGGAAGGCGGAGACCGACGAGGGCCTGGCATTGCCGGCGCCCTCAGCCTGCGAGTCCGGAGACCGGCCTTCGAGCCAGCACGGATTCGCGGTGGGCGAAGCCGGCGTGGCTCGTTTCCGGCCGCGCCGAAGCTCGTTCTCCCTGGGTCCGCCTTACCCACCTAGGGCCTTGCGGGGACGCAAGGCCGGGAGATGATGCTCATGAAGAAGTACCCCCACGCGGCGCTGGTCGCCAGCCTGCTGGCCCCCAACCTCGCCCTTGCCGCCGAGCCGACGCCGCTCGATCCGGTGCTGGTCACCGCCACCCGCACCGCCACCCTGGCCTCGATGGTCAATGCCGCGGTCAGCGTCATCGACCGCGAACAGCTCGACCTGCTGCAAGCCGCCGACATCGGCGAGGCGCTGAACCTCATCGCCGGCATCGACGTGATCCGCAGCGGCGGCCCCGGTCAGTCGCCGCTGACGGTGTTCATCCGCGGCGCCGAGAGCAACCAGACGCTGGTGCTGATCGACGGCGTGCGCCTCAACGACGGCATCAACAGCCTGGCCGCCATCGAGGACATTCCGCTGGAGTCGATCGAGCGCATCGAGGTGGTCAAGGGCCCGCGCTCCAGCCAGTGGGGCGCCGACGCCGTTGGCGGCGTCATCAACATCATCACCCGTGGCCAGGCGGCCCAGGGCTTCCACGGCCAACTGGCGGCGGGCGCCGGCCGCTACCAGAGTCGCGATTACAGCGCCCGCCTCGGTTACCGCCAGGCCGACGGCGGCCTCGCGCTGACGCTGCAGCAGCAGGACAGCGACGGCTATCCGCCGTTTGCCGGCAGCCAGGTGGCGGCCGGCCACGAGAATCTTGCCGTGAGCTTCAACGGCGACGCGCAGATCGGCGAGAACCGCTTCAGCCTCAGCCACCTGCAGGCCGACGGCAATACCGACTACCTGGGCTCGGCCTTTGATACCCAGGCCAAGCAGTACGACTACAGCCGCCGCAGCAGCCGCCTGGCCTGGGAGCGGCCGCTGTGGGCCGGCTGGATGAGCACCCTGGCCCTGCAGCTGGGCGGCGATGACCGCGACGAGCAGCAGGTCGGCTTTGGCACCGTGCCCGACTACTACCGCACCGAGCGCCGCGCGCTGGACTGGCAGAACGATGTCACGCTCGGCGCGCACCGCCTCACGGTTGGCCTCAACTACCAGGACGAAGACACCAAGGCGAGCGTCTCCGACGCGCAGTTCGACGCCTCCACGCTCAGCAAGGCGCTGTTCGTGCAGGACGCCCTGCGCTACGGCGCCTTCAGCGCCCTGGGCGCGCTGCGCTACACCGATCACGACAGCTTCGGCGGCCACACCACCGGCGCCATCGATCTGGGCTACGACCTGACTCGCGATCTCACCGTCGGCATCGGCTACGGCACCGCCTTCCGCGCGCCCAATGCCTCCGAGCGTTTCCTGTCGTTCCCGGCGTTCTCGTTCTTTGCCAACCCCGATCTCGATCCCGAGGAGTCGCGCAATCTCGAAGCCAGCCTCAAGGCGCGTCTCGGCCAGGCGCAGACGCTCGCCCTGCATGTGTTCGAGAACAAGATCAAGGATCTGATCGCAACCGCCACCGACGCCAGCTTCAACACCACCTATGTCAACGTCGACCGCGCCAAGATCACCGGCGTTGAACTCGACTATCAGCTCGCCGTGGGCCGCTGGGCGCTGGGCGTCAACGGCTCCTTGCAGAAGCCCGAGAACGAGGCGACCGGTGAGCGCCTGCTGCGCCGCGCCAGCAAGTCGCTCACCGCCAACTTGAGTCGCCGCATTGGCGAGCACCGCCTGGGCCTCAATGTGCAGGCGGTGGGCGATCGCGACGATGTCGACTTCGGCAGCTTCCCCAGCCAGCCGGTGAAGAACGGCGGCTACACCCTGGTGAACCTGACCGGCGAGCTGAAGCTGCCGCAGGGCTGGAGCCTGTCCGCCAAGGTCGAGAACCTGCTCGACCGCGACTACGTGACGGTGTTCGGCTACCAGCAGTCCGGCCTCGCCACTTACGGCACCCTGCGCTGGAGCTGGTAGTCCGCCGAGGTGAAGCCCTCTCTCCCCTTGTGGGAGAGAGTTGGAGAGAGGGGGCGAGCGCAGCGAGTTGCAGACCCGTCACAACGTAAAGGCACTCGCTGCGCTCGCTCCCCCTCTCCCGGCCCTTTGGGCCACCCTCTCCCACAAGGGGCGAGGGGCTCAAGCCGCTTGCAGAGCGCGAGTTGAAACGCCATTGTCGCGGCGAGCAATCCCCCGAATCCAGGTTAGTCACTCGATGGGCCACCGCCTTTCCAAGATCGTCACCCGCACCGGCGATGCCGGCGAAACCGGCCTCGCCACCGGCGAGCGCATCGCCAAGACCCATGCGCGCGTCGATGCCATGGGCCATGTCGACGAGCTGAATTGTTGCCTGGGTCTGGTGCTTGCGGTGGAGCTGCCAGCCGGCGTGCGCGCCGCGATAGCACCCTGCCAGCACGAGCTGTTCAACCTGGGCGGTGAGTTGTCCATGCCGCCGGCGCAGCTGATCACCGAGGCGCATGTGCTGCGTCTCGACCAGTGCCTGGCCGATCTCAATGAAACCCTGCCGCCCTTGAAGGAATTTGTGCTGCCCGGCGGCGGCGAGGCCGCCGCGCGCGCGCACTTGGCTCGCGCCGTGGCGCGCCGCGTCGAACGCGCCTTGTGGGTGCTGAATGCGCAGGAGCCAGTGAACCTCCACGCCCTGCACTACGCCAATCGACTGTCTGATCTGTTGTTCGTCTGCTGCCGCGTGCTCGCGCGCGGCGCCGGCGGCGAGGTGAGCTGGAAGCGCGGTTAGCGAGGGGCTGCTGTTTGCGCTGAAATGCAAACGGCTAATGGGTGCCAACAGCTGACGATCATCCAAGAGGCCTATGCTCTAGTTCGGAAGCAGCGAAGGGCACTAGCGATCGATCCTTGCTCCAAGCAGGATCAGTGTGTGCATCCAGCGGTTGAATCCGCAGCTGGGTGGAGACGCTTACGGCAGGCTTGTTCTGGCATAAGCCACCGGTATTTCTAGTTTTCAAAGCAACGTTATCAGCCCCGGGCTGCCGGCAGAAGATTGACTCATCCCCAATAGTTCGACGGGGACTGCCAAATATTTTTCACAAAAGAGCATCACTTCGTTGCCGGACTTCTCTGCTTCATCAAGCTGGTCGCAGCAATAAAATTGCTGCGAAAGGAAACTGGGAACGTCGGTGACGTTATTCGAAACGATACTTACGTACAAATCGCGCACGTTCGGCGACCAACAGTAGCTATAAGGGCCAATCGGTATTACCCGGACAACTTGGCCGCCATGCTGATTCGACGCAGCATATGTCTGAGCAACGAAGCTAGAGGACGTCACAAAAATTGCACCCGATCTAAAGCGACATCCGAACTTCGACAAGAACCAACCATCCGCGGCGAGATGAAGAGCCGCCGGGGTGTTCCGAGGCATCCTGTCCTTTCGAACTTGATTCAGTGAAATGCCAGGGCGCCTTCGTTCCCCACGATAAAATGCAAGAGTCTCAAAGCTGAACACGTAACCTATCTCCCCGATTTTCTAGGACGCTTCGGAGACTCGCCAGTTAGCTTTCTCGCTTGAGATAAAGCATCGTGAGCGGTCCTGACTAGCGAGAAAATCATCTCGGCCCGTTCGTCTCCGCTGTCATCATGGGAACGTACATCCTCCGAAAAAGCGCGGCTTATTGTATTAACGCCCGGGAGCAAACTTACTATAAGTGAGCGGCCATGAAGAGGTTTAAGCGTCGATAGTTTGAGCGGAAGTCGCGAGATAACCGCAAGTTCATCGACGGAAATATCGCAGTCAGGTCGCGCGTCGCTATTGAAATATCCACATATATCACGAATTATTTTATTGCAGGCGCCTGCAAATATTCGTCCAGATTCGAATTCCTCCGATTTCGCGGCGAAGACCGCATACCAAAGCAAGATATCCGCATCTCTGCCAGCAAGTCGGTTGGCGATATTTATATGATTCAACGTTCCAGGCGCAATTTCATTGCAGAAAAACGCGAGGCATATAGCCCTTAAATCTCCACCACGATCATTCTCGTCGACCGCCGCTACGATTCGATCGAAAGCGGCTTTCCTCCTATCGAACGCTTCGGTGAAAAGGCCAGACAGCTCTAAGATTTGGGGGTATGTTCGAGAAAGGAACCTAATAAAGTCCAGCTTTGATAGCTCTCCACCGAGGTAGTCGCTGAGCGCGTCACTTTTTACAGAGCCTCGATACGCGTTATCAAGAACAGATGCCACATATACGGCAGCCTCAGAAGAAGCCTTATTTGCTCCTTTACCTAAAATACTTCTGCAATGAAGCCACCGACCAGAGACTTCGTCGGAGCGAATGGTTGGATAAAGAAACCTAGCTCGGGCAATGGCGAAACCGAGTGTTCGGCGCATCGTCGAGTAAATTGCTGGGGTCGCATCGCCTGACTCCATGCCAACGGCGGACAAGGCCTCGCCTATTGCGAGCCCCAAGAACAAGGAATTGTCTGGAAGGATGTGCGCTTGAGAGCGGTCGCTTTCCATCGCCGACTCAAACTGCTCACGTGTGACCACATACGACAACGAGGTTATCGGAGCAAAACTCGGGTAATAAGCATTGAGCGCCGCAAAGAATGTGGCAAGATCGTCAGACTCGGGGACGATATATATAGGCAACGACAATGAGTCTTTCTCTGCCGACCAGTAGCAAGAGTGAGTCGCCTCTACCTGTTTTCCGCTATACGAAAAAAGGTCGGAGCGCCGATTGTCCGATTTCGCATTAATCAGACCAAGAAGGGATTTTGTATTTTTGACCAACATTGCTATCTCTTAAATAAGTCGCTAAACGACGACTTCCGCGCAGGCGGCTTCAAGGCAGCCATAGCCGTAGTCAAATATGGCGGAACTACTCCACTATAATACAAACTTACCGCCGTCTTCCCGCGCAACACACCTGTATAAATTAGACGCTTTTGGGCAGGTCCCATTCGCGATAACACTTCGCAGCCGGCGATATGAACGGCCCGGAATTCGAGGCCCTTCGAGCCATGTATTGTATCAACCCAAAGCTGATCATTATCATCTAGTGGGCCAAATTTAATTGCCTCCAAAAAAGCATCGCGCTGATCTCTTTTAGGAAATAGCACCCCAATTTTCTCTCCCGGATATAAATCCAACTGCCCAGAAATTAATTCCACAATTTTACTAATTTGCAAATCAAAGCTTGGCAAGTTAGACATAGTGATAGATGATGGCATTGCATCCTCGTCGTACTTGCTATAGGGAGTAATATCGGGAAATGTAACCTTGTCGGAATAAATCGCGTCCGCAACCCTGCAAATCTTGGTGCCCGTCCTATAGTGAAAGTTCAGTCGAATTATATTCTGATTAACCAGCCTCCCGAGAATATCGGGTGTCTGCGAGTTTCTATAAATTGACTGTCGATTATCGGCCACCAGAACCAATGTTTTGGTCAGCTTTCTAAATATTAATAACTCAGTATCAGTGTAATCCTGCGCCTCGTCAATATATAGCGCAGGATATAGCTGATCCGAAAGGCCTCGTGAGTCGATCAGCGAAGTAACCAATCCGGCGAGATGCTGTCTTTCAGCCTCGAAGTCGGGCATCGATGTAAAATCAACTTTGTATTCGTGAAGCAGATCTCTGAAAAACGTCGTCGCTGTTACGACGTTTGATTCGGGAACGCCATACTGTTCGCAGCCCTGCCTGATGAAATTTTTTAGGCTTGCAGTAAAAACAACGATTCTGAAGTCTCCGCGATTCAGAAAGGCCATCTGCTTGGCACGCAATAAAATAATATTGGTCTTGCCAGATCCCGCTGGGCCGATCAACAGAAAGTTCTCTAGAGGGTCAATCGTATCTGCAGCATGAATCTGATCGCCATCCAGATCTTCAGCGGCTATCCAATAAGTAGTCATCACTCTGCCTATTGAGGAATAATTGAGCTAGCAAAATGAAGCAATGTCTTCAAACAACTGTCTAGCGCCGCCTGAACAGTGAATATCTCCGTCCATGCTGCATTTAACTTTAGCTCCCCTTTAACAAAACCTTGAACTGAAATATCCGAGTGAAATGCGCTTGCAGAACTTTTGGCAACACGGATCACAACGGAAACTCCGGCGGGAAAGCTTAGTTTTTCATCTTCTCTGAACTCAAAACTATAAGAATATTCAAATTCAGAAGCGACTTGAGGCGTCACCGTGCTCATTGGGAAAACAGTCGATTTTCTCAAATAGCTTCGAACTTGAGAAAAAAGTCCCTCTTGAAGATTCCACAAATCCAGTCCCGAGCTAGCAGGATCTGTAGTTGGCGCTGACACCGCCTCAATGATTTCTGCTGCTTTGATTTGACGGAATCGGAGTTGACGCTCTTGCTCTTCAAAATCGACGGGTTCGCCGGTTGCTTGCTTATTGAATGCATCCCAACTAACAACTTCCAATCGTTCGGTCCAGTCCTTGGTTAGACATCTTTCTGCGAGCGCAACTAACCAAGGATCAACGTCGGGAGCTTGGATGTCAGGCGCCCTATCCCTTACGGAATCAAACAGAACAGCAGCGGGAGAATCAAACCCTGCAAATAGCTTCTTGCGCATTATCATGTCATGAAGCGTTGCTCCAATTTGATAGTACGTGATGGCAAGCCAGCCTTCGTTCGAGCTGTCTTCGTTTCGCCAAACAAACTCCCGAGGACTATAACGAGTGGAAGCAACGAAATCTTCGCCGGATAGTCTCTCGTCGAGGCTGGCTGGCCGAAGCATGATGCCGAGATCAAGAAGGGTTAGCTTCGAATAATCTGCGCTGATAATAATGTTTGCGGGTTTTATATCTCGATGGAAACAGCCCTTGTCTACCGCAAGAAACTTTGCCGCATCAACCAACTGACTTAATAGTGGCGCGATATGCTCCCTTGGAAACGTCGAAGTTAGATTTTCCAAGGTATCTCCGGGAACCAATTCCATCACTAGAAACAGAGTATTTAGCTCAGGCCATTCGCCGCCTTCGAGAATTTCGACGAGATTCTTATGATGCTTTGCCCCTCTGAGGCTCAACTGTTCCTGGAGCCTCAGAAGCTGTTGATCGTAGCCATATTTCTTCACTGCCTCCGGGATGTAAACCTTAACTGCAGCCTGAACCCCTCTTTTTCTTCCGCTGTAGACAATTCCGTCCGCGCCACCGCCTAGTTTTCTTTCTAATACCCAGCCATTTACAACGGCCCCTTCAAGGTGACGAACGTTATTCATGGAATTTATTTGGCGAGGCTTTCGAAGTGAAAAGACAGCACCAAGAGCTGTAATTGAGCCGAGGGCAGCATGGAGCAATGGGATCATTGAATGCGCGCGAGAATCGTGGCAATCATCTCGCCCAAACTTGGACCGCCCGGAGCCTCAGTCCTCTGAGACACGATTGCGCGGGCGGAACTCGGTGCCTCTACTGGATCGGCCAACCGCTTCCGAATAGTTGTTTCGACACTAGCGCGTTGCATCTCGCCTCCCATTTTGCAGCGTCCCTTTCGAAGATTAAGACAAATCGCATCACACAGGTCCCGGGTTTTGGAAGGATGCCTCCCACGACTCGGGCCAACCCGCGACCGAGAAGATTCATAGGTCGAGGTTGCTGGTCTCGGCCGGAGGACTGCCCGGCGATCTTTTCGGTGCCCTGCGAGCGTGTTTCGATCTGCTGACGGCAATCAGGCCCGTCTCTCACACCGTTCAGGTGGGCGCTGCATGCGTTTCTCGTCGCATGGACACGTCGCAGGCCCCGCTCGACATTTTTTATGTTGGACATCTGAGGTTGGCCGTGCGGAGGTATAACGTGCGTTGCCATCCAGATGGCTCCTGTGCATCTAAATGCGACGAAAACAGGCGTACCTCCCATTTCACATGCTCGCTGACGGTAGTCAGAATGGTCGTCCGCTTTGGGCTGAAGACTGTCCTTTGTAGAACAGGCGGTCAGGGCGGCGCCCAACTTTTGCGAGCCCACGAACGACAGGCCGCGAAATTGGCACTGTCACGCAGCCGGCATAGGCTGTGTGCATGGACCTCGAAACCTGGGAGCTGCTGAGCTACGTCGTCACCGTCGTCGGCTTGCCGATGGCGATCGGCGTGTTCGTCTACGAGCAGCGCAAGGAGCGCAACAACGAGGAGGAAGAGGTCTACCAGCTGCTCTCCGACAACTACCAGGACTTTCTGCGGGGGACGCTGGAGCACCCGGACCTGCGGCTGTTCTCGCTGGAGCAGGCCGGCGAGCTGAGCGCCGAGCAGAAGGAGCGGCGGCTGATCATCTTCAACATGCTGATCTCGCTGCTGGAGCGCTCCTATCTCTTGCTCTACGAGGACGACATGAGCGCCATGCAGCAGCGCCGCTGGGCCTCCTGGGAGGACTACATGCGCGAGTGGTGCGCGCGGCCGGAGTTTCGGGCGGCGGTGCCGGCGCTCATCGGCGGCGAGGACCCAGACTTCGTCGCCTACCTGCAGAAGTTGGTACGCGAGGCAGAGGCGGCGCAGCGCTGAGGCGGCGCTTCAGAACAGGCGGGCAAGTACGGCGTCTTCCTCGCCTTTCGGAAAGCCGATGCTCAGCGCCTTTCCGTCGCGCTCGAACACCGGCCGCTTCACCAGCGAGGGCTCCTTCGCCAGCAGCGCGGCGGCGTTGGCGGCGGTGAGGCCGGCCTGGGTGGCGGCGTCGAGCTTGCGCCAGGTGGTGCTCTTGCGGTTGACCACCACGTCTACGCCCAGCGCCGCTATCCAGGCCTGGGCCTTGGTCGCGCTCAGGCCTTCAAGCTTGAAGTCATGGAAGCGGTGCTCGATTCCGGCCTCGCGCAGGCGCGCCAGCGCGCGCTGCACGGTGTCGCAGTTCTTGATGCCGTAGACGCTCAGCACGCGCGTGCTCAGGCAGCGGCCGGCAGCAGGCCGCGCAGGAAGCTCTCGCACTCGGGCTTGTCCATGTAGCGCGGCACCGCGTAGGTCCAGTGCGCTTCGGCCAGGGCCTTGTCGGTGATGGCCGGGATGTCGCTGGCCTTGAGCTTGTCGACCTGGCTGGGGATGCCGAAGTCGGCGTTGAGCTTGCGCACATGGGCGATGAACTTGTCGGCCAGCTGCGCCTCGCTCTCGCCGCCCTGCTTCAGGCCGCTGACCTCGGCCAGCTTGGCCAGGCGCGGCGTGCAGTCGGGCTTGGAGAAGTCCAGCACCCGCGGCAGCACGATGGCGTTGGCGAGCCCGTGCGGCAGGTGGTAGTAGGCGCCGAAGTTGTGGGCGATGGCATGCACATAGCCGACGCCGGCGGTGGTGAAGGCCACGCCCGCCTTGAACGAGGCCAGCGCCATGTTCTGCCGCGCCTCGACATTGCCGCCGTTCTTCACCGCCTCCGGCAGGTTCTGCATGATCAGGCGCGTCGCCTCCAGCGCCTCGGCGTCGGTCATCGGCGTGTGGTTGCGGCTGATGTAGGCCTCCACCGCGTGGGTGAGCGCGTCCATGCCGGTGGCGGCGGTGATCGGGGCCGGCAGGCCGGTCATCAGGGCGCCGTCCAGCGCCGCGCCAATCGGCACCAGCTTGGGGTCCATGATCGCGAACTTGCGGGTGGTCGAAGGATCGCTGACCACGGCGGCGATGGTCACTTCCGAGCCGGTGCCGGCGGTGGTCGGCACCGCGTACAGCGGCATCGGCTTGAAGATCACCCGCATCAGGCCGGCCATGTGCACGATCTTGTGCGGGTTCTTCGCCCGCGCGGCGATCACCTTGGCGGCGTCGATGGAGCTACCACCGCCGATGGCGAGGATGGCGGTGCAGCCTTCTTTCTTCAGCATCGTCAGGCCGGTCTCGATCTGCTCGATGGTGGGGTTGGGCAGCACGCCGTCATAGACCACATAGCCGACGCCCAGCTGGCGCAGCTTCTCCTCCATGGGCTTGAGCAGGCCGATCTTCACCAGCATGCCGTCGGTGACGATCAACAGGTTCTTCACGCCGGTCTTGGCGATGTGCTCGCAGAGTTGCAGCGAGGAGCCGGGGCCGCTGAACAGCTCCGGCGTGCGGAAGCGCAGCAGCGGGGTGGCGATCTTCAGGATGAACTGAAAGATCTTGTAGACCAGCACCTTGAGCGAGAACGGGATCATGCGGAGTCTTCCGGCAAAGGGATAAAGGGAGTAGGCCCGCCTTAAGGCGGCGGGCTCGGGCGGCGCATAGTCCACTCTCCAAGGGGCTGGCGGTCAATAGCGCCGCCCCATGCCCCTTCAATCCGGCACGTTCTCCAGCTCCAGCTTGCCGCAGGCGGCGAGCAGGCGGAAGGCGGTGACCGCGCGGTCGCGCTGGGCGCCGACCAGGTTCACCTGGGCGTTCAGCAGGTCGCGTTCGGCGTCGAGCAGGTCCAGCGTGGTGCGGCTGCCCACCTTCAGCTCCTTGCCCACGCCATCCAGCGCCAGCTCGGCGGCGCGCACCTGCGACTGGTAGGCGGCGATCACCGGGCCGGAGGCGCGCAGCAGCTCCCATTCGCGGGCGGCGGTTTCGGCGTAATAGGCCTCGGTATCGGCGGCGGCGTACTGGGCGCTGCTGGCCTTGGCGCTGGCCTCGCGCACGCGGGCGCTGACCAGGCCGCCGGTGAGGATGGGCACCTGCAGCTTCAGCTGCACCGCCCAGGTGGAGAGCCGGTCGTAGCCGAAGTCGCTGTCGTCCTGGGTGCCGGCGCGGGCGTCGAGCGAGAGCTTGGGCAGGCGCTCGGCGGCGGCGGCGCGGATCTGCGACTGCGCGGCGCGGCCGCTGTGCTGGGCCGAGAGCACGGCGGGCGCGGTGTGCGACTGGCTGATGGCTTCTTCGCGGCTGGCGGCGGTGGCGATGAACTCCGGCCAGGGCGCGTCGAGGTCGGCCGGCAGCGTGCCGAGCAGGCGGGTGAGCGCGATCTCGGAGGCGCGCAACTGCGCCTGGCTGCGCTCGACGTTGGCGACGGCCTCGGCAAGCCGGGCATCGGCGAGTGCGACGTCGGTGCGGGTGGCCTCACCGGCCTGGTAACGCTTGTCGACATCGCTGCGCGCCTGCGCCAGCGTCTCGCGGTTCACCGCCGACAGGTGCGTGGTCTCGCGGTCACGCTTCACGTCCAGATAGGCGGTGAGGGTGGCGAGGATCAGCTTGCCGCCGACATCGCGGCGCTTCTCCAGCGCCGCTTCCACCGCGCGGCGGGCGGAGTCTTCCAGCGCCGAGGTGCGGCCGCCGGTGTACAGCGGCTGGCTGGCGGCGAGCGAGAAGCTGCTCGGCGTGCGCACGCCGGAGGCTGGGAAGGGCGCGTCGGTTTCAAAGTCGGAGCGACCGACATCGGCGGCAAAGCCCAGGCTCAGGCCGCTGCCGGCGCGCGCCACCGTCTCACCGGCGCGGGCGGCGTCGATGTCGGACTCGGTCTGGTCGAAGCGCGGGTCGTGGTGCAGGGCGGCGGTGGCGGCGGCGCGCAGGCTCAGCGCCTGCGCCGGGGCGCAGGCGGCGAACAGGGCAAGCGCGGCGAGGCGGATCAGGTTGGGCTTCATGAGCGGCTCCGGGCCGGTTTCTTGTTGGGTTTTGCGGGCGGCTGGCAGCCGTACAGGAACAGCTGCACCGCCTGCTCGACGAAGGCCTCGGGGGTGATCGCCAACGCCAGCGGCGAGAGTCCGAACAGGCTGCGGAACTGGCAATGGCCCTTCATCAGGGTGATGAACTGGATGGCCGCGAAGTCGGGGTCCGGCGCGTGCATGTGGCCGCCGGCATGGCAATGCGCGAAGAAGGCGGCGAGCTGCTGGCGCGCGCGCTTGGGGCCGTTTTCGTAGAACTGCTGGGCCATCTCCGGGAAGCGCGTCGCCTCGGCGATGATCGCGCGCATCAGCCGCACGCCGTTGGGATCGGTGAACAGCTTGAAGAAGCGCAGGCCGAAGGCGCGCAGGGTGCTTTCCAGATCGCCTTCGATGCCGGTGGGGATGGCGACATCGCGCAGAAAGCGCTCGCAGCCATTGACCACCATCTGCTCGAACAGGCCTTCCTTGCTGCCGAAGTAGCTGTACAGGCTGGCCTTGCTGCCGCCGACCCGCTGGATCACTTCCTCCAGCGAGGCGCCGGTATAGCCGTGTTCCAGAAACACCGCCTGCGCGGCGCTGAGCATGGCTTCGCGGCGCCGCTCGCCACGCGCGTTGGTGCGCGGCGCGGCCGGCGCCTTCGCCTTCCGGCGGGCGCTGGTGGTGCGGCTTGCGGTGCTGGTGGTGGGCTTGGGCATCGCGCTTGAAGTGAACTGTACTGTTCGTTACAGTACCAATCACTACCCGCCGCCGCAAGCCGGCCGGGGCCGGGCACGCAAGGCCGACAACCCGTCTCACAAAAGGAAGCATCGCGATGGCTGCCAACAAGATCGTCCGCACGGCTGTACTGGGTGCCCTGGCCGTGGGCGCCGTCGCCTTCGGTGTGCATTGGTGGCAGACCGGCCGCTGGCTGGAGTCCACCGACAACGCCTATGTGCGCGCCGACATCGCGGTGATCACGCCGCGCATCGCCGGCGAGATCGTCGAGGTGGCGGTGCGCGAGAACCAGCTGGTGAAGAAGGGCGAGGTGCTGGTGCGCATCGATCCGCGCGACTACCAGGCGCGGCTCGCCAATGCCCAGGCGCAGGTGGCGCAGGCCGAGGCGGCGCTGGTCGCCAACAGCCGTCAGCAGGAGATGCAGGCGGCGATGATCGACGAGGCGCGTGCCAGCCTGAATGCCGCCGAGGCCGACCGCGTGCGGGTGCGCAAGGACTACGAACGCGCCAGCTCGCTGGTGAAGGACGGCGTCGCCACCCAGGCGCGGCTCGATACCGCCAGCGCCGGCTACCAGTCGGCCCAGGCCACGGTCACCCGTGGCAGCGCGGCCCTGAAGGCGGCGCGTACCCAGATCGGCACCCTGGAAGCCGAGCGTGCGCGCCTGGAAGCGCAGTTGCAGGCCACCAAGGCCGCCGAGCAGCTCGCCGCGCTGGATCTCGAAGCCACGGTGCTGCGTGCGCCCAGCGATGGTCTGGTCGGCAATCTCGCCGCCAAGCTCGGCGAGCGCGTGAGCCCAGGCCTGCGCCTGCTCTCGCTGGTTGCCGCCGGTACGGTCTGGGTGGAAGCCAACTACAAGGAAACCCAGCTCACGCATGTCGCCGTCGGCCAGCCGGTGCTGGTGCATGTCGATGCCTTCCCCGATGCCGAGATCAAGGGCCGCGTGGAGAGCGTGGCGCCCGCCTCCGGCGCCGAGTTCGCGCTGCTGCCGGCCGACAACGCCACCGGCAACTTCACCAAGATCGTCCAGCGCGTGCCGGTGAAGGTGACGCTGGAAGTCCCGGCCGAGCTGGCCGACAAGCTGCGCTCCGGCATGAGCGTGGAAGCCGAGATCAATACCAAGCCGCAGGGTTAGGGCCTGTTAGCGCTATGGGAGTTGCTGCGTTGCTGCCCCAAAGGCCGCCAGGCAAGGCGCCGAACGACGCCAAGGCTGGAGCCTTGGCTAGGCCGGCAACGCTGCATGGCGGCCTTTGGGGCAGCAACCCTTCGGGGCCGGACTGTTTTGGCGCATTGCGGCGTCAGCGAGTCCTTCAATGCGAGCCACCATTGCGCGGCCTCGCTTCCTTGCACTGCGCCAAAACAGCCTTCGGCCGCAGCAATTCCCATAGCGTTAACAGGCCCTATGGCCGACAGCCCGGAGCGGCGCCATGAACGACAACGGACAGCTCCTCAGCGAGGAAGAGCGCAAGGCCGCCTACCGCCGCGCCTGGTTCGGCTTCATCGCCATGATGTTCGGCAACTTCATGGCGATCCTCGACATCCAGATCGTCGCCAGCTCGCTCAAGGAGATCCAAGCGGGCTTGTCCGCCAGCGCCGACGAGCTGACCTGGGTGCAGACCAGCTATCTGATCGCCGAGGTCATCGCGATCCCTCTGTCGGGCTATCTGTCGCGGATGATGTCGACGCGCATCTACTTCGTGATGAGCGCCATCGGCTTCACGCTGGCCAGCCTGCTCTGCGCCTTTGCCTGGAACATCGAGAGCATGATCGTGTTCCGCGTGCTGCAGGGCTTTCTCGGCGGCGGCATGATCCCCACCACCCTGGGCGCGATCTTCCTCTTGTTCCCGCCCGAAAAGCGGCAACTGCCGACCGTCTTGGTGGGTCTCGTCATGACCACCGCGCCGGCGCTGGGGCCGACGCTGGGTGGCTATCTCACCGCCGCGTTCTCCTGGCACTGGCTGTTCTTCATCAACATCATCCCCGGCACCCTGCTGTCCATCGTGGTCTGGCAGAACGTGCGCTTCGACAAGCCCGACTGGTCGCTGCTGCGCAAGATCGACCTCTGGGGTCTGCTGGGCATGGCGCTGTTCCTCGGCAGCCTGGAGTTCGTGCTCGACGAAGGCCCGCGCCACGACTGGTTCGAGGACGAGCTGGTCTGGCGCATGTTCTGGGTGATGCTGGCCGGCGCCGCGCTGTTCTTCTGGCGCGCCTTCACCGCCGAGCATCCCATCGTCGAGCTGCGCACCTACAAGAACCGCAACTTCGTGTTCGGCTCCATCGCCGCCTTCGTGGTCGGGGTGATGATCTTCGGCATGGTCTATCTGGTGCCCACCTTCCTCGGTGGCGTGCGTGGCTACAACAGCCTGCAGATCGGCCAGACCATGATGGTGATGGGCGTGGCGATGTTCTCCAGCGCGCCGCTGGTGGGCCGGCTCGCCACCAAGCTGGACCTGCGCCTGCTGCTCGCCTACGGCCTGTCGATGGTCGCCGTCGGCACCTATCTCAACGCCCATCTCACCGCCGACTCCGGCTTCTGGCAGTTCTTCTGGCCGCAGGTGATGCGCGGCCACGGCTTCATGTTCTGCATGATCACCATGACCGGCCTGGCGATGGGCACGCTGTCGCCGGATCAGGTGAAGAACGGTTCCGGCCTGTTCAACCTGATGCGCAACCTCGGCGGCGCCATCGGTCTAGCGCTGATCAACACCGGTCTGCACGAGCGCAGCTGGTTCCACTACGCGCACCTGTCCGCTTCCATCAACGATGCCCGCGCGCCGGTGCAGGAGGCGCTCAGCAACGGTAGCGCCCTGCTGCGGCCGGAGCTGGGCGGCGACGCCACCGCGGCCACGCTGGGGCGCATCGCCGGCCTGGTGCAGCAGCAGGCGGCGATCATGAGCTTCAACGACGTGATGCTGGTGATGTCGCTGCTCTGCGCCTTCGCGGTGCTGCTGCTGCCGTTCGCCGACAAGCCGCAGATGCTCGGCGCCGCCGGCGGTGGGGCTCACTGAATTCCCACTACCGGCCGCTGCCATGAGCCTGTTCATTCGTCTGTTTCTGGTGCTGTTCTTCCAGTCGCGCGGCAAGACCGCCGGCCTGCTCGACTCCACCGTCGTGCATTCGCGGGTGATGCCCAACGACCTCGACCTCAATCGCCACGTCAACAACGGCCGGGTGTTCACCTTCGCCGATCTCGGCCGCATGGACTGGTTCACCCGCACCGGCTGCCTGAAGGCGGCGCTGAAGAACGGCTGGATGCCGATCATCGGCGATGCCACCGGCCGCTTCATCAAGCAGCTCACCGTGTTCGAGCGCTTCAGCGTCGAGAGCCGCATGCTCGGCTGGGGCGAGAAATGGGCGTTCATGGAGCACCGCATCCTCAACGCCCGTGGCGAGCTGGCGGGTGTGGTGGTGATCCGCGGCATGTTCTGGAGCCGCAAGCAGGGCGCGGTGGCGCCGCAGCGCCTGCTGGCCGCCACCGGCCAGACCGTGCAGACCTCGCCGGCACTGCCGCTCTGGGTGCAGACCTGGGCGGAAAGCCTGGAGCAACTCAGCGCCGCCGCCCGGCGTGGCTAGTAACGTCGACCACCGCTGCCGCGCACTAGGCGCTGTTCCCCAGTCTGGGCTACCCTTGCGTCGCTACCACAAGCGGTAGGGAAGATCAGGCCTGGGAGACACAATATGTTGACGTCGCTCATCGCCGTCCTGGTGTTGTTGGTGATCGGCTTCTACGCCGCGACCATCGCCGTGATCGGCCGCGCCGGGGTCGGCGAAGCCAAGCTCCTGCGCAGCCGCCGCCTGGCTCTGGGGCTGGCCGGCGTTTCCGCCCTGGCCCTGGCCTACATGATCTACAGCCATCCGCTGGGCAGCGATGACCCGCTCAATCGGCCCAGTGCCTGGGCGGCCAAGGCACCGCCGCCGGCCGAACGCGCCAGTACCGCCGCCGCCGTCGATGCCGCCAAGCCGGTCGCAGCGCCGGCGGCTGCCGAGGCGACCGCGAAGGCGCCTAGCCCGCCGCCGCCAGTGGAAGCCGCCGCCACGCCGGCGACCAGCGCCGCGCCGGGTGAGCCCCGGAGCATCCCGCCGCCGGCCAGCACCGAGACGGAGTCCTCGCTTTCCGCCTCGGCGGCAGCGATGGAAGCGGAGATGCGCCGCCGTCGGCAGTCGATGCCGGCACTGGCCGAGGAGCCTGCCCAGCCGGTGGTGACGAGTCGCGTGCTCGCCGAGCCTGCCGCCATCCCGTCCGCGCCGGCCAAGACGCCGGCCAAGGTGCCTGCCGCCGTCGTCGCCCCGGTCGCCCCGCCAGCCCGCCGCAGCGTTAGCGCGCCGCGGGCGACGCCGCCGGTGGTCAGCCGCGCGGCGGCGGTGGTTGGCCCGCGGGTGGCCAGTGTCGCGCCGCTCGCCTATGCGCCTCTGACCATCGTCATCCACAACCAGTTGGGCGCGGCGCAGCAGAGCGAGCGGCTGGCGCTGTCGATTGAGGGCAAGCGCGTCGCCAGCTTCGAGATCACCGAGGCGGCGCCGGCCATCGCCTTGCCCATCCATCTGCCGCGACCGGGCCTGCTGCACTACCGCATCGAGGGCGAGAGTCGTCAGGGCGAGCGGCTCAGCTTGCAGGGCGAGGGTTGCATCAGCGCCACCGAGGGCGCGCGCTTCGAGGTACGCCGTCGCGGCAGCGACAGCCGCCAGGTTTTTCTGGAGTCGGTAATCAATGGCTGAAATCGCCAGTCGCAGCGTCGCCTCGACCGCGCTGCACGAGCAGGTCTACATGGTTTTTCCGAATGACCTGAACTCCAACGACACCGTGTTCGGTGGCCTGATCATGGCGCAGATGGACCGCATCGCCGCGGTGGTCGCCGACCGCCACGCCGGTGGCGTCTGCGTCACCGCCAGCGTCGATGCCGTGCACTTCCTGGCGCCGGCGCGCAAGGGCGATGTGCTGGTGTTCGCCGCCAGCGTCAATCGCGCCTGGACGACGTCGATGGAAGTGGGTGTGCGGGTGGAGGCCGAGTGCATCGGCACGACCGACCGCCGCCATATCCTTTCCGCCTACCTCACCTTCGTGGCGCTGGACGCCGCCGGCAAGCCGCGTCCGGTGCCGGCGCTGCTGGCCGAGAGCGAGGTCGAGCGGCGCCGTTTCGAAGAAGCCCAGCTGCGCCGCGCCTCGCGCCTGAGGCATGCCGAGGAATTGCGGCTGTTGCGGGCCGCCAGTCAGGAAGACCTGAGATGAAGACAAGGATTTGGTGGCTGCTGCCGGCCGCCCTGATGGGACTGGTGGCTGTCGTCGCTTTGCGGACCATCTATCTGCAAGCGCCGGCGCCGTCGGCAACCGCCGCTGCCCCCCTCTCCGACGCCATCGACGGCGCGCGCCTGGCCCAGCATCTGGGCGAGGCGATCCGCTTCCGCACCGTCACCCACCAGGACCCGCAGCAGGACGAGCTGCCCGAGTGGCAGCGTCTGCATGACTGGCTGGCCAGCACCTATCCGGCCGCGCACGCGGCGATGCGCCGCGAAGTGCTCGACGGCCGCAGCCTGCTCTACACCTGGCCCGGCAGCGACGGCGCCCGCGCACCGATCCTGCTGATGGCGCACCAGGACGTGGTGCCGATCTCGCCAGGCACCGAGGGCGACTGGCAGCAGGCGCCGTTCTCGGGCGCGGTCGAGGGCGGCTATGTCTGGGGCCGAGGTGCGGCCGACGACAAGGGCTCGCTGGTCGCTCTGTTCGAGGCCGCCGAATCGCTGGCCGACAGCGGCTTTGTACCGGCGCGTACGGTGCTGTTCGCTTTCGGCCATAACGAGGAGGTGCTGGGCTCCGGCGCCAAGGCCATCGCCGAGCATCTGCAAGCCCAGGGCATCAAGCCGGAGTACGTGCTCGACGAGGGCATGCTGGTGATCGAGGGCCATCCGGTCACCGGCGCGCCGGTGGCCCTGGTCGGCATCGCCGAAAAGGGCTACGCGACGCTGCGGGTCACCGCGCGTGCGCCCGGCGGGCATTCCTCGATGCCGCCGCCGGAGACCGCGGTAGCCACACTGGCGGCGGCGATCACCGCCATCACCGGCAATCCCTTTCCGCTCGACTACTCCGGCCCGGCGCGCGAGATGCTGGAGCAACTGGCGCCGCACGGCGGCCTGGGCATCCGCATGGCGGTCGCCAATAGCTGGTTGTTCGAGCCCCTGCTGGAGCAGCAGATCGCCGCCACGCCCTCGGGCGCGGCGCTGCTGCACACCACCATGGCGCCGACCATGCTGGAGGGTTCGCCGAAGGAAAACGTGCTGCCGCAGACCGCCATGGCGCGCATCAACTACCGCCTGCATCCGCGCGACAGCGCCGCCACCGCACTGGCGCGCGCGCAGGCCGCGGTCGGCAGCCTGCCGGTGACGCTGGAATGGGAAGGCACGCCCAACGAGCCCTCGCCGCTGTCCTCCACCAGCTCGCCGGCCTGGCAGGCCATCGCCGCGCTGGCGGCGGAGTTCAGTGGCGCGCCGGTGGCGCCGGCTCTGGTGCTGGGCGGCACCGACAGCCGGGTGTTCAGCGGCCGCGCCGACGATGTCTACCGCTTTCAGCCGGTGCGCCTAAAACTCTCCGAGCTGGACATGATCCACGGCACCAACGAGCGCCTGTCGATCGACAACCTCGACCGCATGGCCGAGTTTTATCGGGCGCTGATCGCCAAGACCGCCGGCTAGCTGCGCTCTGGATGCGCTAGCCGATTCCCGCACTTTCCTTCCCTCCCCCGCCTGCGGGGGAGGGCTAGGGTGGGGGCGGTCAACGCAGGGCCGCCTCGGCCTTGAAGGCGCTTCAGGCCGGCTGCGCATCCGGCTGTTGGTTGGGGTGCGCGGCAATGAAGGCCGGCAAGGCTTCCAGCCTCCCGCTCAGCGCCACCAGGCGCGGATAGCGCGCCAGATCGGCGCCGAAGCGCCGCGCCGCGTAGACCTGCGGCACCAGGCAGCAGTCGGCAATGCCCGGCTGGTCGCCGAAGACGGCGGTTGCCAGCGGCTGGTCGGCGACCTCCGCCTCCAGCGCGCTCAGGCCACGGTCGATCCAGTGCCGTATCCAGGTCTCGCGCTGCGCCTCGTCCACGCCCAGGGTCTTGCTCAGGTAGCCCAGCGGGCCGAGGTTGTGCAGAGGCTGGATGTCGGCATTGATCGCCTCGCAGAACTGCCAGGCGCGCGCGGCCTCGCGCGGCTCGGCGGACACCAGTGGGCGCTCCGGAAAACGGGCGTCGAGATAGCGCAGGATCGCCAGCGACTGACCGAGTTTGAAGTCGCCATCGACCAGCAGCGGCACCCGGCCTTCCGGATTCAGCGCGCGGTAGCCGGCGGCGTGCTGTTCGCCGCCGTCCTTCACCAGATGCACCGGCCGGTACTCGTAGTCCAGGCCCTTGAGCGCCAGCGCGATGCGCACGCGGTAGCTCGCCGAGGAGCGCCAGTAGCTGTAGAGAGTCAGCATGCTCGGGGTCACTCCGTAGTTTTGTGGAATGCGCGATCAGCCGCCGGATCAGTGGTCTGGATGGCGCTCGACGCGCTGCTCAATCGCGCCAAAGATCGAGCGGCCCTGCGCATCGCGCATCTCCACCTTCACCGTGTCGCCGAAGCGCAGGAAGGGTGTTTGCGGCTTGCCCTGGCGCAGGGTTTCCACCGTGCGCAGCTCGGCCAGGCAGGAATAGCCCAGCCCGCCTTCGGCCACCGGCCGGCCTGGTCCGCCGTCGGCATCGCGGTTGCTGACCGTGCCGCTGCCGATGATCGAGCCCGCCGCCAGCGGCCGGGTCTTGGCCGCGTGGGCGACCAACTGGCCGAAGTCGAAGTTCATGTCGACGCCGGCGTCCGGCGCGCCCAGCGGCGCTCCGTTGAGCCAGGACAGCAAGGGCCGGTGCAGCTTGGCGCCGATCCAGGCGCTGCCGAGTTCGTCCGGCGTCACCGCCACCGGCGAGAAGGCGCTGGACGGCTTGCTCTGGAAAAAGCCGAAGCCCTTGGCCAGCTCGGCGGGAATGAGATTGCGCAGCGAGACATCGTTGACCAGCATCAGCAGACGGATGTGGCCGCGCGCGGCTTCGGGTGATACCGCCATCGGCACGTCGTCGGTGACCACCGCGATCTCGGCTTCAAGGTCAATGCCGTAGTCCTCGCTCGCAGCGAGAATCGGCGCGGTCGGCGCCAGGAAGCTGTCGCTGCCGCCCTGGTACATCAGCGGATCGGTCCAGAAGCTGGCCGGCATTTCCGCACCGCGCGCCTTGCGCACCAGCTCGACGTGATTGACGTAGGCCGAGCCATCCGCCCACTGGTAGGCGCGCGGCAAGGGCGAGAGCAGGCGGCTGGCGTCGTAGGGCCGCCAGTCGCCGCGGTACTCCCCGGCGCAGAGCGCGTCGTAGAGACCGGCCATCAGCGGCGAGAGGCGCGGCCAGTCGTCGAGCAGGGCTTGCAGCGTCGGCGCGATTTCCGGCACCGGCAGCATGCGTTCCAGATCGCGGCTGACCAGGAGCAACTGGCCGTCGCGGCTGCCATTGGCGAGGGTGGCGAATTTCATGGTGGTACTAGGGCTGACGCCAGGAAAGGTGGTAGTCGGGGTTCTCGACACTGCCGGCGGCGGCGCCGATCTCCAGGGCATCGCGGGTGTCGATCATCACCGCGTACTCGTCGGTGGCCGGTTTGCTCTGCACCAGCATCTTGCCCAGGGCCTTGGGGTGCGGGCCGTGGGTGAAGCCGCAGGGGTGCAGGGTGATCATGCCGGCGTGAATGTTGTCGCGGCTGAAGAAGTCCCCGGCGTGATAGAACAAGACCTCGTCGTAGTCGTCGTTGTTGTGGAAGAACGGCACCTTGATCGCGCCCGGATCGGTCTCGAAGGGGCGCGGCGCGAAGGTGCAGACCACGAAGCGGTTGGCGACGAAGGTGGTGTGCGCCGAAGGCGGCAGGTGATAGCGCGCCGAGACCAGCGGGCGGATATCCCGCACATTGATGCGCACCGGATGCAGGTTGCCGTGCCAGCCCAGCGCGTCCAGCGGGTTGTAGGGATAGCGGACGGTGGAGAGCGCGTTGCGGCGCTTGATGCGCACCTGCCACTCGCCCGGCTCTGCCGCCTGCGCCTTGAAGGCGGCGTCGAGCGCGGGGATGTCGAACATCGCCGGGTCGAAGATCGCGTGCTCGCCAAGCAGGCCCTTGTCCGGCAACTGGTAGCTGCTGTTGCTGGCCTCGATCAGCAGCAGGGTGAGCGGCGCCGTGCACTCCAGCCGCCACATCGTGCCGCGCGGCAGCACCAGGTAGTCGCCGGCTTCAATCGCGAGGTGGCCGTAGTCGCAAAACAGCTCGGCGCTGCCGGCGTGGACGAACAGCAGCTCGTCGCCATCGCTGTTGCGTACCAGATGATCCATCGAGGCCGTGCAGGTCCATTGCCGCAGGCGCACATGGGCGTTGAACAGCAGTTCGTGCGCATCCCAGGGCGAGCCGCCGCTGGGGCCGAGTTGCGCGGCATCGAAGGCGCGCGGCCGCAGCGGGCCTTCCCAACTGGTCCAGCCGGTGGGCGGACGCGGATGGATCATGTGGCTGGCGGGGCCGAAGAAGCCCTCCTTGCCCAGCTCGCGTTCCACCGTGCCCGGCGGCAGGTCGGCATGCGCCTGGCGCGAGGCCAGGCCCTCGATGTGCGGGCGGTTGATCCACTTGCGAGACATGCTGCCTCCTTGCCTTAGGCGGCTTCGGCCTTCAGCACGCCGCGGCGAATCTGGTCTTCCTCAATGCTCTCGAACAGCGCGCGGAAGTTGCCCTCGCCGAAGCCCTCGTTGCCCTTGCGCTGGATGATCTCGAAGAAGATCGGGCCGATCACCGTGCTGGTGAAGATCTGCAGCAGGATGCCCTCCACCGGCGCGCCGTCGATCAGGATCTTCAGCTCCTTGAGCTGGGCGACGCTCTCGCCATGGTTGAGCACGCGGCTGTCGACCTTGTCGTAGTAGGTTTCGGGTGTGTCCATGAACACCACGCCACGGTGCTTGAGCGCGGACACGGTTTCGTAGATGTCGGGCGTGGACAGCGCGATGTGCTGGATGCCCTCGCCGCGGTATTGCTTGAGGAATTCCTCGATCTGGCTGTGCTCGTCGGCCGACTCGTTGATCGGGATGCGGATCTTGCCGCAGGGGCTGGTCATCGCCTTGCTGAACAGGCCGGTCTGCTTGCCCTCGATGTCGAAGTAGCGGATCTGCCGGAAGTTGGCGATGCGCTCGTAGAAACCGGCCCAGAGGTCCATGTTGCCGCGCTCGACGTTGTGGGTCAGGTGATCGATCTCGGTCAGACCCACGCCCTGCGGATGCTTGTCGACGCCGGGGAAGAACACGAAGTCCACATCGTAGATGTCGTGGCCGGTCTTGCGGTCGGCGAAATAGAGCACCGAGTTGCCGATGCCGTAGACGCTGGGCAGGCGCAGTTCCATGAAGCCGGGCTTGGCGTCGAAAGCCACCGCGCCCTGGCTGATCGCGTGCGCGTAGGCGGCGGGTGCATCCGCCACCCGCCAGCCCATCGCGCAGGCGCTGGGGCCGTGCGCCTGGGCGAACTGCGCGAAGTGCGTGTAGGGCGTGCCATTGACCAGAAAGTTGATGCCGCCCTGGCGGAACAGGGTCACGTCCTTGCTGCGGTGCCGGGCGACGGCGGTGAAGCCCATCATCTCGAACAGCCGGTGCAGCTGCTGGATGCCGGCGGCGCTGGGGGCGGTGAACTCGACAAACTCGAAGCCTTCGGTGCCTAGCGGGTTGATGGCGCTCATGGGGGATTCCTGCATGGGGAAGGTAGGGGAGGTCAGGCCGCGAGTGCTGTCTGGGCAGCGGGCTGTTGCTGGATTCCGGCCTTCGGCGGGAACAGGGGTTCGAGCAGGCCCAGGCTGCGGGCCTCCTGGACTTTCGCCATCAGATCGAGCTGGGTCAGGCGCGAGAGGTCGGCGAGTTCCTCGATCACGTAGTAGAGCGGCTGCATGATGTCGATGCGATAGGGCGTGCGCAGCACCTCGACCAGATCAAACTTCCGGCGCAGCGCGACATTGGAGCGATAGGCGTACTCGGTCTCGCCGATCGAACTCAGGATGCCGCCGCCGTAGATGCGCATGTCCTGCCCCGGTTTCTGCAGCAGACCGAACTCCACGGTGAACCAGTACAGGCGCGCGAGGTAGACGCGGTCTTCGCGGCTGGCGGCGAGCCCCAACTGGCCGTAGCGATGGGTGAAGTCGGCGAAGTGCGGGTTGGTCAGGAGCGGGGTGTGGCCGAACAGCTCGTGGAAGATGTCCGGCTCCTGCAGATAGTCCAGCTCCTCACGGCGGCGCACGAAAGTGGCGGCCGGGAACTGCCGGTTGGCGAGCAGGCGGAAGAACTCGCCGAAGGGAATCAGCGCCGGCACATAGGCCACCTCCCAGCCGGTCTCGCGCTTGAGCACCTTGCTGATCTCCGGCAGTTGCGGCACGTGATCCTTGGGCATGCCGATCTGTTCCAGGCCGTAGAGGAATTCCTCGCAGGCCTTGCCCTGGATGGCCTGTTCCTGGCGCGCGTACAGCTCCGCCCAGATCGCGTTTTCCTCGTCGCCGTAGCGCACCAGGCCGGTCTCGTCGGGCAGGCGCGAGACATAGTTGCTGGCCTTGCTCATCGTAAGTCTCCTCGTCGGGCCGGTTTTGAAAGCCACTGTAGCGCGAAGCCGCTGGCGGTTCCTTGCAAATACCTACGCGAGAACCGATGCTCGCGCAGCAATCCACTACAAATCCGCCAAATGGCGAATAAAAGTAAGCGCGCCGACCTGGACCGCACCGATCTGCGCATCCTCCGCGAGCTGCAGCGCGACGGTCGCCTGCCGGTGGTGGCCCTGGCCGAGAAAGTGTCGCTCTCCGCCACCGCCTGCCAGCGGCGGGTGAAGAAGCTGGAAGACGCCGGAGTGATCGAGCGCTACGCCGCGGTGCTCAGCCCGGCGGCGCTGGGCCAGACCCTGGAGGCCTTCGTGCGGGTGGCCATCGAGCGCCAGTCCAAGGACGTCAGCCAAGCTTTCCAGGACGCCATCCGCCGCCGGCCGGAGGTACGTGCCTGCTATGTGATGACCGGCGACCAGGACTATCTGCTGCATGTACAGGTGGCCGATCTCCAGGCCTTCGCCGAGTTTTCCATGCAGGTGCTGATCGGCCTGCCGGGGGTGCGCGACGTGCGCTCCTCGCTGGTGCTGGAGGCGATCAAGCACGACGAGGGCTTGCCGCTGTAGGCTGGCCGGCGCGACGCTAAGTCCCCGAGTCGCATCCCTCACTCACTTATCGAGCCCAGGTCCGTCATGAATCTCCGTCTCGCCCCGCGTCGCCTGTTGGTGCTGAGCCTGCTGGCCGGTATTGCCGCCTGCTCCGGCCCCCAGTTTCGGCCGGGCGACGAGGCGCTGCGCAGCGACCGCTCGGTGGTGCGCCTGCTGGCCCTGGTGGAAGCCAGCCGCGAGCAGCAGGACCAGGTGCTGGCCGCCTACGACGTCGATGCCGTCCGTCGCCGCGAGATCGAGCGCGAGTTGCAGACGCTGAACCGCGAGCGCGGCAAGCTGGACCCGCACCAGCCCGACTTCCTGGCCGCCAACCAGGCCTGGGTGCAGCGCTGGACCGCGCTGATGGCCGAGCGCTACGCCATCCAGGCCCGTTTCGACGTGGCGGTGGCGGGCGCGCTCAAGAGCAGCCAGTGGGAAGACTGGGTCAACTACACCACCGCCCAGCCGTCCGGTTACGGCGGCTATGGCGAAGGCGGCCCCGGCCGCCGGTCCAGCGGGCCCTGAGCGCGCCGCGCCTTCCAGCGGCTCCGATCCCATCCTGAACAGGCTCCTGGCCGCGACGCGGCCGGGCCGGACGGTCATGGCGCGCGGAGCAGCGGCAATTGATTAGTTGGCAAATGGTTAGTAAGCTAACCATATGTCCAAGAGCTCCGCACCGCCGCCAGTCACCGTCACCTCCCTGCTGATGGAGGTCAGCCGCCTGGTGCGTGCGCGCTTCCGCGAGCAGGCCCAGGACTGGGAGTTGACTCAGCCGCAGTGGCTGGCCCTCGCCCACCTCAACAAGACCCCCGGTCTGACCCAGTCGGAGCTGGCCGAGCGCCTGGAGGTGAGCAAGGTCACCGTCACCCAGCTGGTCGACCGGCTGGAGAAATCCGGCTGGCTGCGCCGCGAGGCGCACGAGTCCGACCGCCGTGCCACCCGCCTGCAACTCACCGCCAAGGCCGAGCCGGTCACCGCCGAGTTGTGGCGGGTCGGCGCGGTGGTGCGCGGTCAGGCCCTGGCCGGCTTCAGCGCCAGCGAGCGCGAACAGCTGGAAAGCCTGCTGCAGCGGGTGAAAACCAACCTCAGCGGCCCCGCCGCCAAGGAGTAAGTCATGAACGAATCCGGAACCCCGAACCCAAGCAACGCGCCCGCCGCCAACGACGCCGCCGCGATCACTCCGGCGCCGCCGGCGAGGCCCAGCATCGCCATTCCGGAACGCCGTCGCCTGCGTTCCGTGCTGTTCATCGCCGGCCCGGCGCTGGCGCTGCTGGCCGGCGCCACGCTCTGGTTGCTGGGCGGCCGCTACATCGATACCGACGACGCCTATGTGAAGGCCAACAAGGTCAATGTCAGCGCCGAAGTCACCGGCCTGGTGGCCGAGGTGCTGGTAAAGGAAAACCAGCCGGTGCGGCGCGGCGAGCCGCTGCTGCAACTGGACCGCGCGCCGTTCCAGGTGGCGGTGCAGCAGGCCGAGGCCAATCTCGCCCAGACCCGCTTGCAGATCCAGTCGCTGCGCGCCAGCTATGGCCAGAAGCTCTCGGCCCTGGCCTCGGCGCAGTCCGACCTCGCCTACCAGCAGACCCATGCCCGCCGCATCCGCGAGCTGCGCGGCAGCGGCGCGGTCTCGCAGTCGGAAGTGGACGACGCCAGCCACACGCTGGATGTCGCCGGCAACCGCGTGCAGGAGTTGCAGCACGATCTGAACGAGGCCTTGGCCCAGCTCAATGGCGATCTCCGGGCGCCGGTGGAAACCCATCCCACCTATCTCGCCGCTGCCGCGTCGCTGGAAAAAGCCCGCCTAGACCTGCAGCGCAGCACCCTGAAGGCGCCCATCGATGGCATCGCCAGCAAGGTGCCGGACCCCGGCACCTACGCCATGCCCGGCCTGCCGGTGATGAGCGTGGTCGCCGAGGAGGAATCCTGGGTGGAGGCCAACTTCAAGGAGTCGGAGCTGGAGCACCTGCGCGTCGGCGCACCGGTCAGCGTTGCCATCGACGCCTACCCGAACACGCAGTGGCAGGGGCGACTGGAAAGCATCGGCCAGGCCACCGGCTCGGAGTTCGCGGTGCTGCCGGCGCAGAACGCCAGCGGCAACTGGGTGAAGGTGGTGCAGCGCATCCCGGTACGGGTGCGGCTGGAGCACCGCGCCGACGAGCCGCCGCTGCGCGCGGGCATGAGCGCCGAGATCAGCGTCGACACCGGAGCCCGCAAGCACTCCGGCATCGCCCGCCTGATGTCGGCCTTCGGGCTCGGCAGCGCCGAGGCGGCGCAGTAGGCCGCCGCTGGCCATGAGCCGCACGCCCGCCGCCCAGCGCGGCCTGGTCGCCGCCTCGGTGATGGCGGCGACCCTGATGCAGACGCTGGACTCGACAATCGCCAACGTCGCCCTGCCGCACATGCAGGGCGGCTTGGGCGCCTCGCAGGAGCAGATTTCCTGGGTGCTGACCAGCTATATCGTCGCCGCCGCCATCGCCACCGCGCCCACCGGCTTCCTGGCCCAGCGCTACGGCCGCAAGCGGGTGTTCCTCACCGCCGTGGTCGGCTTCACCCTGGCCTCGATGCTGTGCGGACTCGCCACCTCGCTGCCGCAGATCGTCGCCTTCCGCCTGCTGCAGGGCCTGTGCGGCGCCTCGCTGGTGCCGCTCTCGCAGCTGGTGCTGCTCGACACCTATCCCAAGGAGCAGCACGGCGCCGCGATGTCGCTCTGGGGCATGGGCGTGATGGTCGGCCCCATCATCGGCCCGACTCTCGGCGGCTGGCTGACCGAAACCTATAGCTGGCGCTGGGTGTTCTACATCAACCTGCCGGTCGGCATCCTTGCCTTCATGGGTCTGTCGGCGGCCTTGCCGGCCGACGCGCCCAAGCGCGGCCTGCGCCTGGACGGCCTGGGCTTCGCGCTGCTGAGCCTGGCCATCGCCTCCTTGCAGCTGATGCTCGACCGCGGCGAGACCAAGGACTGGTTCGGCTCGCCCGAGATCGTTCTGGAAGCCGCGGCGGCGGTGCTGGCCTTCTACCTCTTCGTGGTGCACACGCTGACCGCCCGCGCGCCCTTCCTCTCGCCGCGCATGTTCGCCGACCGCAACTTCGTCACCGGTCTGGTGATGATCGGCATGGTCGGCGTGGTGCTGTTCGCCACCGCCGCGCTGTTGCCGCCGTTTTTGCAGAACCTGCGTGGCTTTCCAGTGATCCTCACCGGCCTGGTGATCGCGCCGCGCGGCATCGGCACCATGGTGGCGATGAAGCTGGTGCCGAAGGTGATCGACCGCTGGGGCGCACGGCTGCCGATCGCCGCCGGCCTGATCGCCACCGCCTGGTCGCTGCACTGGATGACCCGGTTCAGCCTGGACGTGCCGATCTGGGAGCTGGTGGTCTCGGGCGTGGTGCAGGGTGCCGGCCTGGGGCTGGTGTTCGTGCCCTTGAGCACGCTCACCTTCGCCACCCTGGCGCCGGAGCATCGCGGCGATGCCACCGCCCTGTTCAGCCTGGTGCGCAACATCGGCAGCAGCATCGGCATCGCCATGACCTTCGCCTTCCTCAGCCAGAACACCCAGGCGGCGCATGCGCGGCTGGCGGAGCACATCAACCCCTACAACCCGGCCTTGGCGGAATACGCCAACGCCGCCGGTGGCCTGAGCTCCAGCGCCGGCCTGCTGACGCTGGAGCAGGAGGTGCAGCGCCAGGCCAGCCTGCTGGCGACGCTGGCCGACTTCCAGTGGATGATGTTCGGCGTGCTGTTGGTGCTGCCGCTGGTGCTGCTGTTCCGCAGTCCGCGCCGGGTGGCGGCGCCGGTCGAGGCGCTGATCGACTAGGGCGATGCCGTGGCGCAGGCCTCCGGCGCCAGCGTGGTGGCCAGCCGGGTGGCGTGCTGGCGCAACTCCGGCACCGCCGTCGCCTCCCAGGCCTGCGCCTTGAGGAAGGGGCCGACGTAGTGCAACACCCGGGACGCAGCGCCCTGCCGGTTGATCAGGGCGTAACGCTCGTCCACCAGCAATCCCAGACCCAGCTCATCCGGGCAGAGCAGGCCGTCGCGCCGCAGCTGTTCGATCAGGGGTTCGTTCATTACCCGGGTATCGCCTTCCGGGCCGGTGCAATTGATCACCGTAGCGACCTCCAGGGTTTCCGACCGCGTCTGTCCACGGCGGCGCCAGTGCACGCGCACCGAGCCGTCGGCCTGCTCGTCGAATTCCCGTACGCGCCCGGCCGCGACCTGCAGCAGCCCGTCGCCGATCAGGCCGGACAGCGCCGCTGCCAGCTGCGGTGCGCAGCGGTGGCGGTGCACGTCCCAGAGCGCCCGCAGATGGCGCAGGAAGCGCCGGCGTTCGTTACTGGGCAGCTGCCGCCAGATCGCCGGGGTCGCCGAGCGCAGCCCGCCGATCACATCGCGCCAGTCTTTGCCCAGCGCCTGCTCACTCGCCACCAGCTGGCGGAGTGCGCGCAGCCAGCCGCGGGCCGTGGGTGGCGTCGCCAGGAAGCGGGCCGGCAGATGGATTGGCGGCGGCTCGTTGCGGGCGTCGCGATGCGCCAGCGGCAGCAACCCGCGCCGGGAGATGGCGTGCATCGGCGCCCGCTGGCCACGACCGACCAACGCCAGGGCGACATCGAGCATGGTCAGCCCGGTGCCGATCAGCAGCACCGGTCGATCCGGATCCACCGACTCCAGCACGCCGTCCTGCCAGGGGTCGCGGATATAGCGGGGCGAAACGAAAAACTGCCGCGCCGAGGCCGGGACGGGCGGGTCCGCGGGCGAGAAATTGCCCAGGGCCAGCACCACCCGGTCGGCGGACAGCAGGGCGCCGCTGGCCAGCACCAGCCGCGCCCTGGCCCTCTGCTCGTCGACTTCGATGCGGGTGACGGCGTCGAGCCGGGTCTGGAACCGCTCCGGGTAGCTTAGGCGGGCACTGTCCAGCAGCGACTGCAGATAGTCGCCATACAGCCGGCGCGGCACGAAGCTGCCGGCGTCGTAACTGGGGTCGACGGTCTGCACATAGCGCAGGAAGCTGCCAGGGTCTTCGTCGAAGGCCGACATTCGCCCCGCTGGCACGTTCAGCACATGCTCCAGCGCGTGGGTGCCGTAAGCCACGCCGCGCGCCATTGCGTGGCCGCGATTGATCAGGACCACCCGGGCGCCGCTGGCGAGCAGCCGTAGCGAGGTGAGTGTTCCGGTAAAGCCGGCACCGATGACCACCACAGTTTTCATCAGCTTGTTCTCCCTAGCTGCGCTCATTTCGGTGAACGCAGCTTTCGCGCCAACCGCCTATGGCAGCTCCCCCGTCTCAGTCCGCGTAGCGGTCGGTGGCCTCGATCAGCGCCGAGAGGATGCCCGGCTCGCTGGCGGCATGGCCGGCGTCACCGATGATCTTCAGCTCGGCCTCGGGCCAGGCGCGGTGCAGATCCCAGGCGCTCTTGATCGGGCAGACCACGTCGTAGCGGCCCTGCACGATCACCGCCGGGATGTGGCGGATGCGGTCGATGTTGGCGAGCAGCTGGTCGTCGCGCTCGAAGAATCCCCGGTTGATGAAGTAGTGGCACTCGATGCGCGCGAAGGCGTCGGCGAACTTGTCGTCGCCGTAGCGGGCGATCATGTCCGGGCTCTGCAGCAGCTTGCTGGTGGCGCCTTCCCAGGTGCTCCAGGCCTTGGCGGCGGCGGCGCGCACTTTCGGCTCGCTGCTGGTCAGTCGCCGGTAGTAGGCACTGACGTAGTCGCTGCGCTCGGCCTCGGGGATCGCGTCGCGGTAGGCCTCCCACATGTCCGGGTAGATCCAGTTGCAGCCCTCCTGATAGAACCAGTCGAGCTCGGCCTTGCGCAGCAGGAAGATGCCGCGCAGGACCAGGGCCAGCGTGCGCTCGGGATGGGTCTCGGCATAGGCCAGCGCCAGCGTCGAGCCCCAGCTGCCGCCGAACACCACCCAGCGGTCAATGCCGAGCAGGGCGCGGATGCGTTCCATGTCGGCGACCAGATCCCAGGTGGTGTTCTCGCGCAGTTCCGCGAAGGGTGTGCTCTTGCCGCAGCCGCGCTGGTCGAACAGCACGATGCGGTACTTGTGCGGGTCGAAGAACTGCCGCTGCCAGCCCTCGGTGCCACCGCCCGGCCCGCCGTGCACGAAGACGATGGGCTTGCCGTGGGGGTTGCCGCTCTCCTCGACGTAGAGTTCGTGCAGCTCGGAGACTTTCAGGCGGTGAGTGCGGTAGGGCGCGATGGCAGGGTAGGGCGTGCGCAGGGGCATGGGCTTAGGTCGTCGGCAAATTCCTTGGGGAGCTTAGCCCAAGCGCGGCCTGGATTTTGGTCAGGGCAGCGTGCGCAGGAAGCCATACAGCAGCACCGCGAAGCCGCCGATCTCGGCGACCACCAAGAGCCACATGAAGCCGTGGATGGCGAGGGCGGGCAGGGTGGCCTGGCCCAGGCGATGCGGCGCGCGCAGCTGGTTGTCGGTATCACGCAGCAGGCCGTGCAGCACATAGGTGGAGATCGCCAGCGCGAAGAACAGTAGCGGTGCCGCCACCGCCCACAGCGTGCCGGCGGGAGTCAGCGGCGAATAGGGGACGAATTCGCGCAGCAGCAGGGCGCTGAATGAGTACATCAGGCTGCTGCGATGGGCGATGTCGACATAGACCGGCGCCGTGGCTTCCGGCGAGCGGACGATGCAGAGGTATTTCCACAGGCCGGTGAGCAGACCGGTGAGAAAGAACAGGCCAGCGGCGAGCAGGCAGAGTTGGTCGGCGGTCATGGTCGGGGAGGGCGACGAGGTCGGAGTCTGGAGCTTAGCGGCTGGGGCGCGCCGCGATCGCGGCATGGATATTGTTTGCATAAAGTGACAGGCCCCAGGCTTGGGGCTAGCATCCACGGTGATTTCGCTACTCCACGCAGGAACGCCTCCTCCGATGCCGCTGAACCGCAAGCTGACTCTCGCCTTTCTGGTAGTTGGCAGCTCCGCTGCCCTGGCGGATGTGACGGTGCCGGCCCCGGCGCCGGTGATCTACGAGGCCCCGGCGCCAACCGCCATCCCTGCCAGTGCGCCGATGCCGGCCAGCGCGGCTCCGGCAGCGCCGCTACCCGCCCCCGCGCCGGTCGCGCTCAAGGCCAAGGCGGAGCCGGTGGACCCTCTGGCGCACGAGCGCGCGCTGTTTCCGCGTCCGGCGGCGCTGAAAGGCAATGTCGCCTTCTGGCGCAAGGTGTTCGCCGAGTATTCCGAGCGCCAGAGCGTGATTCACGACCTGCGCAAGCCCGAGCGGGTCTATGCGGTGCTGGATTTCCGCGACGAGGCGAAGACGCTGGGGCGCGTGCAGCTGTCCAATCTGCAATCCGCCGAGGAAGCGCGCAGCAAGAAGCGCATCGAGGCGGCGCTGCGCCGGGCTGCCGCCCAGCGCGACAATCCGGAAGTGCTGGACGACGAGGCGCGCAAGCTCGCCGCCCTGTTCGCCGGCGACCGCGGCGGCCTACGCGAGGCCGCCGACAACGTCCGTAGCCAGCGCGGCCTGCGCGAGCGCACCGGCGAGGCGATGGCGATTTCCGGCCAGTACCTGCCGGAGATGGAGCGCACCTTTGCCAACGAGGGCCTGCCGCGGATGCTGACCCGGCTGCCGTTCGTGGAGTCGAGCTTCAACGTCGAGGCCTATTCCAAGGTCGCGGCGGCCGGCCTCTGGCAGTTCATGCCCGACTCGGCGCGCATGTACATGCGCTTCAACCATGTCTCCGACGACCGCCGCGATCCCTGGACCTCCACCCAGGCCGCCGCCGAGCATCTGCGCGACGACTACCGCGTGCTGCAGGACTGGCCGCTGGCGGTCACCGCCTACAACTACGGCCGCGGTGGTCTCGCCCGGGCGCTGAAGGAAACCGGCGGCAACTCGCTGGACGACCTGCTCGCCAACTACAACAACAAGCGCTTCGGCTTTGCCTCCCGCAACTTCTATTCGGAGTTCCTGGCTGCCGCCGATGTCGAGCGCGACTGGCGCGAGCATTTCGGCGACATCCAGCGGCGGGTGCCGCTGAGCTTCGAGACCGTGACCGTCGAGCGCTACACGCCCTATCGCACCCTGGTGCGCCTGGCCGGCGGTGACGATGCCGCGTTCGCGCGCCTGAATCCCGGTTACCGCGCCGAGGTGGTCAACGGCAAGCTCTATGTGCCGGCCGGCGACCGCATCCGCGTGCCGGTCGGTCGTGCCTCAGCTTTCCGTGCCGGCTACCAGCAGCTGGCCAGCAACGAGACCTACAGCCAGCAGCGCGAGATTTACTTGGCGCACCGGGTCGGCAAGGGTGACACCCTGGGTGGCATCGCCAAGCGCTACGGCGTGTCGCAGAAGACGCTGATCGCCGTCAACGGCCTCAAGAAGGGCCGCATCCGCGCCGGCCAGACGCTGAAGGTGCCCAACGACGGCGACTTCACGGCGACGACCCTGGTGGCCAAGGCCGAATCCGAGCCGGGTAGTGGCAAGCGCCACGAGATCGCCATGGGTTCCACTGGCAGCAAGAAGGCCGCCAAGCCGGCGGCCAAGCTCGCCACCCGGGTGCACAAGGTGAAAAGCGGGCAGAGCCTGTCGGTGATCGCCGAGCGCTACGACACCAGCGTGCGCCAGCTGCTGGAACTCAACGGCCTCAAGGACGCCAGCCGCATCCGCGCCGGCATGAAGCTGAAGGTGCCGGCGGCCTGAGCCGCCACCGCCTCGTCGCGTTTGGCGGGTGCCTTCAGGCGTCCGCGTTACTGGCAGGCGCCGGGGCGCTGTCGTCGATGCCGACCACCGTCAGCGCGATGCGCCCTAGCAGCCATTCGATCAGATCCTGGCTGACCTCCGCGCGGCAGGTCTCGTTGAACAGCTCGTGGCGGGCGCCGGGGTAGACCTTGATCTCGATGAACTCCAGCCCGGCCATGCGGTAGGCGGTGGCGAGCTGATGGCTGCCCAGGCCGTTCTGGCAGACCGGGTCTTCGCCGCCGGCCAGCAGCAGCACCGGCAGCGAATTGGGGATGCGCACCAGCCGCTCGGGCGCGGTCAGCGTCTTGCCGGCGTGCAGCAGCTCGGCCCACAGCGAGGCGCTGCAACGGAAGCCGCAATAGGGGTCGGCGACATAGGCGTCGACTTCGGCGGCGTCGCGCGACAGCCAGTCGGAGCCGGTGCGATTGGGCCGGAACTTGCGGTTGAAGTCCTTGAAGGTCAGCAGCTCGGCGAGCGCGCTGCGGTGACCGGCACCCAGCAGCAGCGCTTCCGCGCGCATCAGCCGCTCGCCGAGCGCGCGCAGCGGACCCATGCTGGCGCTGGTGGCGGAAAGGATGGCGCCGGCCAGGCCTTCGCCGTGTTCCACCAGGTAGTGCTGGGTGAGAAAGCTGCCCATGCTGTGGCCGAGCAGGAACAGCGGCACGCCCGGCTGCTCGCGCTCGATCAGGGCGCGCACGCCGTTGATCGCCGCCAGCGCCGTGCTCCATTGCGAACCGCTGCCGAAATGGCCCAGCGACTTGGTGTCGGGCGCGGTCTGGCCGTGGCCGGGCAGATCCTGCGCATACACCGCCAGGCCCTGGGCATTGAGCTGCGCGGCCAGGCGCGCATAACGGCCGCCGTGCTCGGCCATGCCGTGGACGATCTGCACCACGCCCTTCGGCCGCTGCGCGCACTCCCAGGCATGCACCCAGGCGCGCTGGCCATCGGGCAGTAGGTGGTGCTGGGCACTGGTGGGCATGAGCGAGCCTTGGGGAGTCTGGTTATGGGATGCTGAACTGCTATCGAGCAGAATCTTCGCCGGAATCCGCCGGCAAGTCTGCAAATATCCTGCCCAAGGTCCAGCCCGGCCGGATCGGGCGCGGCGCCACCACCATCTGCGAGGAGTACCGATGAGCTTCCTGCTCGCCATCGACCAGGGCACCACTTCGACGCGCGCCATCGTCTTCGACCGCGCCGGTCGCAACCGCGGCGGCGCGCAACGCGAGCTGCCGCAGTCCTACCCCGCCAGCGGCTGGGTCGAGCACGACGCGCTGCGCATCTGGGAAGACAGCCTGGGCTGCGCGCGCGATGCGCTGCGGGCGGCCGGCATCGAGGCGGGCCAGCTGGCGGCGCTGGGCATCACCAACCAGCGCGAGACCACGGTGATCTGGGACCGCGCCAGCGGCCAGCCGATCGCCCCCGCCATCGTCTGGCAGGACCGCCGCACCGCCGAGTTCTGCGCCGCGCATGCCGGCCGCAGCGACTGGCTGGCCGACAAGACCGGCCTCTTGCTCGACCCCTACTTCTCCGCCACCAAGATCGCCTGGCTGCTCGACCAGGTGCCGGGCGCGCGGCCGCGCGCCGAGGCCGGCGAGCTGGCCTTCGGCACCGTCGACAGCTGGCTGCTGTGGAATCTCACCGGCGGCCGCGTCCACGCCACCGACGCCAGCAACGCCAGCCGCACCGCGCTGTTCAACATCCACACGCAGCGGTGGGACGAGGAGCTGCTGGCCTTCTTCCGGGTGCCGCGCGCGCTGCTGCCGGAGGTGCGCGACAGCGCCGACGACTACGGCATCACCGAGCCCGAGCTGCTGGGCGCGCCGGTGCCGGTGCGCGGCATCGCCGGCGATCAGCAGGCGGCCACCGTCGGCCAGGCCTGTTTCACGCCGGGCATGACCAAGTCCACCTACGGCACCGGCTGCTTTCTGGTGCTCAACACCGGCAGCCAATGCCTGCGCTCGCGGCACCGCCTGCTGTCCACCGTCGCCTACCGGCTCAACGGCCGGCCGACCTATGCGCTGGAGGGCAGCATCTTTGTCGCCGGCGCCGCCGTGCAGTGGCTGCGCGACGCCGTGCACCTGATCCAGTCGGCCGGCGAGACCGAGGCGCTGGCGCGCTCGCTGCCGGATGCCCAGGGCGTCTACCTGGTGCCGGCCTTCACCGGCCTGGGCGCGCCCTGGTGGGACCCGCAGGCGCGCGGCGCGATCTTCGGCCTGACCCGCGACACCGGCCTCGCCCACATCGTCCGCGCCGCGCTGGAATCGGTGGCCTACCAGACCCGCGACCTGCTCGACGCCATGGCCGCCGACGGCGTGCGCCCCAACGAGCTTCGCGTCGATGGCGGCATGGTGGTCAACGACTGGCTGACGCAGTTTCTCGCCGATGCCCTGCAGGTTCCGGTGCTGCGGCCGCGGGTGACCGAGACCACGGCGCTGGGCGCGGCCTTCCTCGCCGGCCTGGGCGCCGGCGTCTATGGCTCGCTGGAGGAGATCGCCGCGCTCTGGGAGCAGGAGCGCCGCTTCGAGCCCAGCCTGCCCGGCGAGCAGGCCGACCGCCTGATGGCCGGCTGGCATGCCGCCATCGCCCGCGTGCGCAGCGGCTCGCCGCCACCGCCCGTAGAATAGCCGCGCCCCCTACGCCCGATTGCCTGCCGCCGTGAGCCGTCCCGAAGACCCCAAGACCGAGCCCCAGAGCGGGACGACCACGCACTTCGGGTTCTCCCAGGTGCCGGTGCAGGAAAAGCAGCGGCGCGTCGCCAGCGTGTTCAGCTCGGTGGCCAGCAAGTACGACCTGATGAACGACCTGATGTCGTTCGGCGTGCACCGGCTGTGGAAGCGCTTCGTCGTTGACCTCGCCGGCGTGCGCGCCGGCGAGAAGGTGCTCGATGTCGCCGGCGGCACTGGCGATCTCACCCGCGAGTTCGCCAAGGCGGTCGGCCCCAAGGGCCTGGCCATTCTCTCCGACATCAACGCCGCCATGCTCGGCGAAGGCCGCAACCGCCTCGCCGACGCCGGCCTGGTGACGGTGCCGGCGGTGCAGGCCAATGCCGAGAAGCTGCCCTTCGCCGACGACAGCTTCGACCTCATCACCATTGGCTTTGGCCTGCGCAACGTCACCGACAAGGATGCCGCGCTGCGTTCCATGACCCGCTGCCTGAAGCCGGGCGGGCGATTGATGGTGCTGGAATTCTCCAAGCCGCTGCTGGAGCCGCTGGCCAAGGTCTACGACCAGTATTCCTTCAAGCTGCTGCCGCTGATGGGCAAGCTGGTCGCCAACGACGCCGACAGCTACCGCTACCTCGCCGAGTCGATCCGCATGCACCCGGACCAGGCCACGCTCAAGGGCATGATGGAAAACGCCGGCCTGTCGCGGGTGCAGGTCTACAACCTCAGCGGCGGCATCGTCGCGGTGCATCGCGGCTTCAAGTTGGATTAGTTCCTTGTGACCGCCCCTGCTCTGGTCTGCGCGACCGTCGAGGTCGCGCTCAATCGCACGCTCCGGCTGGAGCCGGAAGTGCTCGCCGATTTCGCCCGGCTGGACCGCCGCCTGCTGGCGCTCACCATCGACGGTCTGGACTGGACCCTGTACGTGGAATGCAGCCCCGAGGGCGTGCGGGTGAGTCCGGAATTTCCGCGCGCCGCCGACGTGCATCTGAAAGGCGGCGCAATCAGCCTGGGTCGCCTGGCGGCGCAGGCCGCGCGCGGCGAAACCACGCTGCCGCCCGGCGTGGTGGTGGAAGGCGACGCTGAGCTCTTGCACCGCTTCAATCGCCTGCTGGCGCGGGTCGGCTTCGACCCCGCCGAAGTGGTCGCCCGCTACGTCGGCGACGGCGCCGCGCAGCGCCTGGTCGGCGGTCTCAAGGAGTTCCTCGGCTGGGGCCGGCGCAGCGCCGCCACCCTGAGCCTGGACACCGCCGAATACCTGCGCGAGGAAAGCCGCGACCTCGCGCGCAAGATCGATGTCGAGGAATGGATGGAGGCTGTCGATACCCTGCGTGACGATGTCGAGCGCCTGGAAGCGCGTCTGCGCCGGCTGGAAAGCCCGGTGCTGCCGGAGCAGAAGGCATGATCGTCGCCAGCGCCCGCCTCTGGCGCATCTACGCGGTGATCCGCCGCTACCGCCTGCAGGAATTCTGGAACGGTAGACCCGCCAACGATCCGCGCCCGCGCGGCGAGCGCCTGCGCCTGGCCTTGCAGGAACTGGGCACAGTGTTCATCAAGTTCGGCCAGGCGCTGTCGACCCGGCCCGACGTGCTGCCGCCCGACGTGGCGATGGAACTCGCCAAGCTGCAGGACCAGGTGCCGCCCTTTGCCAGCGCCGAGGCGCGCCGGGTGATCGAGGCCGAACTGGGCAAGCCGATCGCCGAGCTGTTCGAGCGCTTCGACGACGAGCCTCTGGCTTCCGCTTCGGTCGCGCAGGTGCACACCGCCAAGCTGCATGGCGAGGGTGGCATCGAAGTCTGCGTGAAGGTTATCCGGCCCGGCATCGAGCTGACCATCGCCAAGGACATGGCGCTGCTGCGCGCGCTCGCCGGGCTGGTCGAGCGGCTGCATCCGGAAGGCCATCGGCTCTGCCCGGTGGCGATCGTCGGCGAGTACGAGAAGACCGTCTACGACGAGCTGGACCTGATGCGCGAGGGCGCCAATGCCGCGCAGCTGCGCCGCAACTGGCTGGGCTCGGAGCTGATCTACCACCCGCTGGTGTTCTGGGACTACACCCGCACCAAGGTGCTGACGCTGGAGCGCCTCTACGGCCATTCGGTGCGCGAGCTGGAGCATTTCCGCACCCAGGGCGTGGACTTTTCGGTGCTCGCCGAACGCGGTGTGGAGATCTTCTTCAAGCAGGTGTTCCGCGACAATTTCTTCCACGCCGACATGCATCCCGGCAACATCTTCGTGGACATCAGCAACCCGCGCCGGCCGAGCTATCTGGCGCTGGACTTCGGCATCGTCGGCCAGCTCACCGGGCAGGACCAGCGCTATCTCGCCGAGAACTTCCTGGCCTTCTTCAACCGCGACTACAAGCGCATCGCCGAGCTGCACGTCGAGAGCGGCTGGATTCCCGAGGGCACCCGCGTCGAGGACTTCGAGTCGGCGATCCGCACCGTCTGCGAGCCGATCTTCGGCAAGCCGATCAAGGACATCTCCTTCGGCTACTTCCTGTTGCGCCTGTTCCAGATCGCGCGCCGCTTCAAGTACCAGGTGCAGCCGCAATTGGTCTTGTTACAGAAGACGCTGCTGCAGGTCGAGGGCCTGGGTCGCCAGCTCTATCCCGACCTCGATCTCTGGAAGACCGCCAAGCCGATCATGGAGGACTGGATGAAGAAGCGCCTGGCGCCCTCCACCGCCTTCAATCGCCTGAAGAGCCAGGCGCCGGCGCTGGCCGAGACCCTGCCGCTGCTCGCCGAGAACGCGCTCAAGCGGCTGGAGCGCGGCGAGTCGCTGGGCGGCGGTGTTTCCAACCGCGAGTTCGCGGCCCTGCGCCGCGAGCTGCTGGCCAGCCAGCGCCAGACCCGCGCCCTGCTGTGGGCGGTGGGCGCCTTGATCGCCGCGGTGCTGCTCTACGGCGCCACGCCCTCCTCGCAGCACCTCTGGGGCCTGCCCTGGGGCAGCTGGCTGCTCGGCGGCCTGGCGCTGCTGGGCCTCTGGCGCGCGCGCTGAGAGTCGCCGGTGGACGGTGTACTGATCCTCAAGTGGTGCACCGCCTTCGCCACCCCGCTGGGCTTCGCCTGCCTGCTGATCCTGCTGGGCCTGCTGCTGGCGCGGCGCTGGATCGTGGGGCTGGCGCTGGTCTGGCTGTGGCTGTGGAGCACGCCCTGGGCGGCAAACCATCTGGCCGCGACCCTGGAGCACCGCCAGCCGCTGCTGGCGGCGGAACAGCTGCCGGCCGCCGATGCCATCGTCCTGCTCGGCGGCGCCCTGGGGCCCAGCGTGCCCAACTGGTTGCCGCAGGCCAATCTGAGCCTGGCGGCTGACCGCCTGGTGTTTGCCCGCCAGCTGTATGCCGCCGGCAAGGCGCCCTACATCCTGTATTCCGGCGGCTCGCTGTCGGGCGAGCGGCCGGTGGAGGCCGAGGACGGCGCGCGGCTGTTGCAGGAATGGGGCGTGCCGGCGCAGGCCCTGGTCGTGGAGACGCATAGCCGCACCACCCGCGAGAACGCCCTCTACAGCCTGCCGCTGCTGCGCGAGCGGGGCGCCAGGCGGGTGCTGTTGCTGACTTCCGCCTGGCACTTGCCGCGGGCGCTGGTGAACTTCCGCGCCGCCGCGCAAAGGGCGGGAATGGAGATCGAGTTCGTCCCCGCCGCCTGCGATCCGGTAGACATCCCGGAGGGCAACTTCCCCGGCATGACCTGGCTGCCCAATACCGACGCGCTCAACGTCAGCCGCATGCTGTTCAAGGAATACCTGGGCCTGCTGCACGCCCGCCTGTTCGGCGGCTGAAGGCCGCGCGCGTACGGCGCGTCATCAATCGGAAACTGCCCTGTCACGTTCAGCGCCTAGGCTCAAGCGCTGAAAACTCCGGGGCCTAACTCCAATGGACGCGACGTCCTCCACGACCGCGCTGATACTCAGCCTGCGCCGCACGGTCGAGCCGATCAGTTCCCACACCACGGTCAACGACGCCGCCGACCGCATCCTCGAAGCCGGTTACGCGCAGCTGCTGTGCCTGCCGGTGGTCGACGAGGGACGGCCGGTGGGCACCATCAGTCGCCATCGCTTCAACGAGATCTTCCTGACCCGCTTCGGCCGCGAGATCCACGGCCGCAAGCCGGTGGCGCGGTTCATGAACACCGAGCCGCTGGTGGTGGAATACGACACCGCGCTCGACGAGGCCGCGCAGGCGGTGTCGGCGCAGCTCTCGGCGCCGATCACCGAGGACTTCCTGATCACCCACGAGGGCCGCTACATCGGCATGGGCGTGGTCATGGACCTGCTCTCGGCGATGCAGCTGCGGCTGGCGCAGGAAGCCGCCGCCACCGCCGAAGCCTACCGGCGCCTGCAATCCTCGCAGGCGGCCCTGGTGCAGAGCGAGAAGATGGCCTCGCTGGGCCAGATGGTCGCGGGCGTGGCGCACGAGATCAACACGCCGCTGGGCTATGTGCGCAACAACGTCGAGATGCTGCAGGGCGTGTTCCTGCAGCTCAACGAGGCGCTGGCCGAGCACGAGGCCCTGAGCCAGATGCTCGCCGACCCGGCGGTGGACGAGCAGGCGCTGGCCGCCAAGCTCGACCAGGTCGGCCTGCTCGACCAGCAGCTGCGCGGCAGCGGCCTCTTGGCCGACGCCGAGGCCTTGTTCGGCGACACTCTGTTCGGCGTCGACCAGATCCGCGATCTGGTCATCAACCTGCGCAACTTCTCGCGCCTGGACTCCGCGCACAGCGCCGATGTCGCGCTCAACGACTGCGTCGAGCAGACCCTGGTGATCGCCAACAGCGTCCTCAAGGGCCGCGTGCAGGTGGTCAAGCAGCTGGCTCCGGGCCTGCCGCTGCTGCGCGGCGCCGCCTCCCAGATCAACCAGGTGCTGCTCAACCTCGTCACCAACGCCGCGCAGGCGATCCAGCACGAGCAGGGCCGTATCGTCATCACCAGCTGGAGCGAGGCCGGGCAGCTCTACCTGAGCGTCGCCGACAACGGCAAGGGCATCGCGCCCGAGCATCTGCCGCGGGTGTTCGATCCCTTCTTCACCACCAAGCCGGTTGGCGAGGGCACCGGCCTGGGCTTGTCGATCAGCTTCCAGATCGCCCAGGCGCACGGCGGCAGCCTGAGCGTGCGTTCCGAAGTGGGCCATGGCACCTGCTTCACCCTGGCGCTGCCGGCCAAGGTCGTGGTGCGCGGCGGCACCACCCGCGCGATCGAGGAGGCGGCATGAACGACTCGGAATCCAACAGGGCGGGGCGGGCGGTGATCGGCCTGCAGCACTTCCGCCCCACCGTACTGCTGGTCGATGACGAGGAACGCATCCTGCGCTCGCTGGCGATGCTGTTCCGCCTGCAATACGAGGTGCGCGCCACCACCGACGCCCACGAGGCGCTGCGCATCGTCGAGAACGAGCGCGTGCACGTGATCGTCTCCGACCAGAAGATGCCCTTGATGCGCGGCGCCGACCTGCTGCGCCAGGTCAAGGAGAAGAGCCCGCACACCATGCGTCTGCTGCTTACCGGCTATTCCGAGCTGGACGCGGTGGTCGACTCGGTGAACGAGGGCGAGATCTTCCGCTTTCTCAACAAGCCCTGGGACGCCAACGAGATCCGTTCGACGGTCGCTCAGGCGGCGCAGATCGCCCGCGCCTCCTTCGACGCGCCGCCGGCACCGCTGCTGGAAGCGCCGCCGCTGTCCGCGCCCAGCAGTCAGCAGCTGTTCACCGGCACCGGCAGCTTCGTCGCACCCATGGCCAGCGAGCGCATCCTGGTGATCGACGACGATGCCGAGGTGGCGCGGGTGGTGCAGGAGCTGGTCGGCCCCAGCCAGCCGGTGCTCTGGGCGCGCAGCCTCGACGAGGCCTTCGCGCTACTGGAGCGCGAGTCGGTGGGCGTGGTGGTGTCGGAGCTGGAAGTCGGCGGCGAGCGCCTCACCGGCGTGCTCAAGGCGCTCAAGGCCCAGCACCCGGAGGTGGTGAGCATCGTGCTGACGCCGTTCCAGGACATCGGCACCCTGGTTGGCTTAATCAACGAGGGCCAGGTGTTCCGCCTGCTGCCCAAGCCGATCCGCAAGGGGCCGCTGGCGATGAACCTGGCTTCCGCGCTCAAGCACCACCGGGTGCTGAAAGCCGCACCCAAGCTGGCGCAGCGGCATGTGGTGCAGCCGACCAAGACACCGGAAGACGTCAGCGTCGCCGGACGGGTGATGGGTTTTCTGGCGCGCCTGCGCAGCCGGGTGCCGAGTACCTGAGGCGCTCAGCGCAGGCCGTACAGGCCCCAGGGCGGGTTGGCGTTGATGACGCGACCGATGCGGCAGTCGGCGACGAAGCTGGCGAAGCGCTGGCTGGGGTGGCTGGCGCTGATCGTGTAGACACCTGGCGGCACATTGGCCCAGATCACGCCGCCGTCCTCGGAGGTGGCGGTGGTCGAGTTGTCGGGCATCACGTCAGCGTTGAAATAGATCGCGTCCGGCATCGCCGGCGTGCCGGCGGCGGTGGCGCCGGGCACGCCATGCGGGTTGTAGCTGCGGAACTGCTCGAAAGGCATACCCACCACCTCCGGCTTGCTGACGGTGCTGACAATGGCGCAGCCCAGCACGTCCGCGAGCGGATGCCCGAGCAGAGTCATCAGCAGTGACAGGCTGGCGTAGGTCTGGTTGTCCGGCGTCTGGAAGTTGAGGTTTTCCAGATCGCGGTCGGCCACCAGGGTTTGCAGGTGGATGCTGCGGTAGCCGCTGGCGCTGATGTGCGGCGTCACCGTGCTGCCGGTGGGCACGTTCAGCCGGTAGGCGCCCTTGCTGTCAGTGATCGCGCTCAGCTCCGGCAGCTCGACGATGCCGATGGTGGCGCCGACGATGCGGCACTGGCTCTGCTCGGGCTCGGCGGCGCACTGGTTGAAGGTGTAGGCGGTGCCGCTCAGGGTGGCGGTGGCCGGGTCGCCGTCGGCGTCGCCGCCAGTGCCGTTGTTGCCGCCGCTGTCGCCGCCATCGCAGCCGCTCATCAGGGCCGCGGCCACGAGTAGGCCGCACCGCCGCAGGCTGGGTCCACGCATTTGTTTGCTCCTCGCTATTTATTGTCGTTGGTCCGCGCTCTCCAGCGCGGTGCCGCTACGCTCGGGTAAGCGGCGACGGCCGTCAAGCCGCGGCGCGCCGCTTCAGGCCAGCGGCTCGGCGCGATGCAGCAGCCAGCCCTGGAAGCGGTGTACGCCCAGGCCGGCCAGGACCTCGAACTCCGGCTCCTGCTCGACGCCCTCGGCGACGATCACCAGGCCTAGGTCCATCGCGGTCTGGCTGATGTTCTTGACGATGGCGCGGTTGACCTGGTCTTGATGGATGTCGTGCACATAGCTGCGGTCGATCTTGATGCCGGCCACCGGCAGGTGCTTGAGGTGGCTGAACGAGGCAAAGCCGCAACCGAAATCGTCGACCAGGGTCATCACTCCCAGCGCCCGCAGTCGGCCGATGAACCGCGCCGCGACTTCCAGATCGGCGATGGCGGTGGTCTCGGTGATCTCGATCTGCAGACGCCGCGCGTGCAGCGGGTGCGCTTCCAGCCAGCGCAGGATCTGGTTGGTGAGCGTGGCGTCGTCGAAGGCGCGGGCGCTGAGGTTGAGGCTGTAGGTGTCTTCCTGCGCGGGGTTGCGCTGTTCGAGCACGCGGCACAGCTGCTCGAAGACGTGGCGGTCGACCAGCGAGGAATAGCCGGCACGCTCGGCCGCCTCGATCAAGGGGCCGGCGCTGCTCACGCCCTCGCTGTTGCGGATGCGCGCCAGCACCTCTTGGCCGAGCACCCGCCGCTGGCTGTCGTAGATGTTCTGGCCGTAGAGCAGGATGCGGCCCTCGGAGATCAGCCCCTGCAGTTCGCTGCGCAGGTTCTTGGCCTGCCGGCGCACGTCCACCGCGCTGCGCACGTCCTGATACAGGCGCAAGGCGCTGCCGCCTTCGCGCTTGGCTTCGCGGGCGGCGTACTCGGCCTCGAGCACGAAGCTGCGCGCCTCGCAGGGGCGGGCGTCGATCAGCGCCACGCCGGCGCTGAACGAGATCGGCTTGAGCGGCAGCCCGGCGATGCTGGGATGCGCCTGGAAGCGCGCGTCGAGGCGCTGGTAGAGCGCGCCGATCTCCTCGCGCGTGTGCGGCTCGCAGATCACCACGAACTGGTCCGACACCCAGCGGCCGCAGTAGCAGCTGCGCGGCAGCAGCGCCTGCATGCAGTCGGCCAGGGCGCGCAGCACGCGGTCGCCGGCGGCGTGGCCGAGGCGGTCGTTGATCACCCGCATCTCGTCGATGTCCAGGGTCATCACCAGCGACTCCGGGCTCTCGCCGTTGCAGATGCGCTGGTGGCGGCGGCGGATCTCCTGCTCCACCGCGATGCGGTTGGGCATGTCGATCAGCAGATCGGTGGAGGCCACCTTCGCGATCGCGTGGCGCAGGCGCAGCTCCTCGCTCAGATCGGCGAAGGCGATCACATAGGCGTCCTGCCGGGCTTCCAGCGACCGCGGCAGGCGGCTGACGGTGACCGCCATCCGGCGCTGCGCGCCGGCGCCGGTGCGCAGGTCGAAAATCTTGCCGGAAGGGCTGTCGGCCAGCGCCAGCAGCTGAGCGAACTGCGCCTGCGCCGGGGCTGTTTCCCCCGCCGGCGGTGGCGCGGCGTCCACCGCCGCCAGTTGCAGCCAGGCGCCCAGCTCGCTGCCTTGCAGCTGTTCGGCACTGGCGTCGGTCAGGCGCAGAAAGGCGGCATTGCAGACCTGGATGCGGCCCTGGCAGTCGGTCTTCACCACGCTGTCGCGGATGGTGTCCAGCGTCGCCCTGGTCTCGTCGCGCTGCAGGCGCAGGTGTCGCTCGGCGGCCTTCTGGGCGCTGAGATCGGTGATCGAGGAAATGAAGTGCGCCGGCAGCCCCTGCGCATCGCGCACCAGGCCGGTGCTCAGGTGCGCGGGCAGCAGGGTGCCGTCGCGGCGCAGATAGCGCTTCTCCAGCTGGTAGCCATGGATCTTGCCGGCCAGGGCCTGGTTCAGCAGGCTCAGCTCGGCGGCGAGGTCGTCGGGATGGGTGATGGCCTGGAAGCTCTGGGCGGCGAGGTCGCGTTCGCTGTAGCCGAGCATGCGGCACAGCGCCTCGTTCGCCGCCAGCCACTGACCCTCGGGACTGACCATCGCCAGCCCGGTGGTGAGGGTGCGGAACACCGTCTGTTCGCGTTCGCGGGTGAGCCGGGTCTGCTGACTCTCCAGCTCCTGGGCGTGGACATCGCGCAGGGTGCCGACCACCCGCACTTCCGGCTTGGCCCCGGGGCGGGTCAGGGCGCGCACCGTGGTCCGCACCCAGCGGTAGTCGCCGTGCGGCGAGCGCACCCGGAACTTGGCGTCAAAGCCCGGCCGTTCCAGCCGTGCCGCCGCATCGAAGGCGGCGGCCAGCGCCGCGTAGTCGTCGCCGTGGATGCGCTCGCGCCAGTGCTCGGCGGTTTCGCTGCCGGGATCTTCGCGGCCCAGTTCCAGGATGTGCCGGCACTGTGGGGAAATCGCCAGCCGGCGGCTGGTGGCGTTCCACTCCCAGAGCCCGAGGCCAGCGTCCTGCAACAGGTAGGAGAGGCGGTCCTCGACCAGTGCTTCGGCGTTCTCGTCCTGAGTCGCCGCGGCCAAGGTACTGCCGCGATCCGTCTGATCTTCTGCTGTCATGCCCTACCGACGTCGCCAGGGAACCCCTGACCAAGAATATGGATGCTTACTCGGGGTTCGTCAGTGATCCCTACCGACGACCCAAAGCGGAGTTAACGCGACCAGGGGCTGCAAGTTGACAGGCTGCCAAGCCGACCACCAAGGGTTCGTTGCTGTTCGTCGCAATGAGGGCGATCGCCTGGGGCGCAGCCGCACTTGCCAAATGTACTCTCAGGCCCCAGGTGCGAACAGCGGGATAGAGCTGGATTTATCACCCCCGCCGGCCTGCCTACCGCCACCGCGGACTGGCGGCTGTTCGACACTGGGCTGAGCTGAGCGGCAGGGAGGGACCGATGAACAGTCCTAGCCTCGAATATATCGTTGCTCTTCACGAGACCGGCTCGCTGCACGCGGCCGCGCGCCGCTGCCACGCGACTCCCGGCACGGTGAGCGCGCAGATCTCCCGGATGGAGTCCTAGCTTGGAGTGCGCATCTTCGAGCGCCGATCAGACCCGGCCATCTCGACCGAGCAGGGTCTGCGCATCCTGCCGGAGATGTCCAAGGCGATCGCGCAGCTGCGCGAGGTGCGTAGCTTCAAGGAGAAGAACATCAACGGCCGCCTGGCCAGCATGGATGGCCCGATCAAGGCCTTTGCTCTGCGGGGCATCAAGGACACGCCGCCGTATCTGCACGACGATCGCCTGCTGGCCCTGTAGGTCGTGAGGCGCGCGTGCTGAGGCGGGGCCTGCGGGAGGCTTGAAAGCCCGCAGGCCCCGTCGGTTTGATGGTTCCGGTGGCGCCGGCTCGTTCGGCGGTTGGGGCCAGGCTTAGGTTCTGGGCTGCGTCCCGCTGAATGCGCTGTCGAACCTCAACAGCCGGCGCGCGACCTTGGCCATCGAGCCGCCTACTTCTTGGCGGCCTCGATCAGATGGAAGATCAGTGACAGCTGGGCGTCGGTGATCTGCCGGAAGTCCTTGGCCAGTGCTTCCGGCTCCGGCTTCAGCAGCCAGCGGCCGTCCTCGCCGGTGCCAACCACCGGGCCGTAACTGCCGTTCATTTCGATCCAGGGGAAGTCGCCGTGCTTGGGGCTGCCCATGATGGTGGCAATCGGCTGAATGCCGAAGCCGTTGTAGTTCATGCCTGGAAACAGCCGGCCGCCGCCCATGCCGACCGCGACCGGCTTGTAGCCGCCGTCATCCGGAACCAGCTTGGCGCCCAGCAGACGGGTGCGCAGCACCGGCTCGGCGTTGATGGTCGCGCCCTTGCCCAGGAAGCTGCCGCGCTCGAAGGCCATTTTCTCCAAGCGCACCTCGAAGCCCAGCGTCAGGATGCCGGTGCCCATCGCCTTGCCGATCTTCATGGTGCTGATCGGCATCTGCGGCATCTCTGCCTCGCGCAGCCAGCTCATGAACGGCGGCATGGCCTCCGAGATGCCGCTGTAGGCCACGGCGGTGACCTGGCTGGGGTAGTGGATGGCCCAGGGGTAGAGCCAGGAGTCGGCGTCCTGCTTCTCTTTCTTGGAGGTGCGCTGCGCGGCGTTGGTCAGGTCTTCGATGTGGCCGCTGGGCGGCATCGCCTTGATGCCCGCCTGCAGCTCCGGCAGGTCGAGATCGCGCGGGATCGGCACCACCTCCACCCCTAGCGCCGCGAGCCGCTGCACCACGCGCTCGTAGAGCTCATCGGTGAGCTGCTGGCGCACTTCCTCGGGCAGGTCCACCGTCACTCCGGCGCTCTTGGAGCTCCAGCTGCTGAAGCTGGCGGTGGAGAAGGTCGAGGTGCGCGCCACGTCGTCGCGCAGGCAGAAACGCACCTGGAAGCTGGGGATGATCACCTTCTTGAGCCCGGCGAGGCTCTGGGTGGTGTGGGTGCCGAAGTAGTCCCCGGCGATGCTGCCGGGATTGTTGATCGCCGCGTCGAAATCAAACGGCACCGCCTCGACCCGCTTGGGGTCGCCGCCGCCCAGCAAGCCGGCGTGGCCGGGCGTACTCGCCAGCAGCGGCAGCGAGGCAAGAGTAAACAGGAGGGCGCGACGTTGCAGATTCATGGCGGGCTCGGGGTCAGTGGTGGCCGGGCGCTCTCTGCTACTGCTGCCAGGCCGCCGCCGCGTGGCTGTTCACCAATGCGGCGCTACCTGCTGGAGAGCTACGAGACGATCATCTCAGTCGAGGTAGGGCACCGAGCAGTCCCTATCTGGGGAGGGGCGAGGGCCAGCCGCGCCTCCCGCCGCTAGCCGCCGCCGTCGCGCACATGACGGCGCAGCGCATCCATGGCGAGCAAGCTGATCTCGCCGCGACGGATGCGCAGCCAGCCGCGGGTCTCCAGCGCGCGCAGTTCCTTGTTGACGCTCTGCCGGCTCAGGCGAAGCATCCGCCCCAGGTCTTCCTGCGGCAGCTTCAACCCGATGACCACGCCACCCGGCCTGGTCTGGCCGTAGGCCTGCCCCAGGTCGAGCAGGCGCTGGACGATGCGCACGCTGGTGGGCAGCGCCTCGTCTTCCATGTGCTCCAGCGTCAGCCGCAGCTTGTTGCACAGCACCCGCGCAAAGTCCCGATACCAGGCCGGATGACGGCCGAGCACCTCGCGCAGGGCGGCCGCCGAGACCACCAGGAGCTCGGTATCACCGACCGCGTAGGCGCTGGCCGGGCGCGGCAACTCGTCGAACAGCGAGATCTCCCCGAACCAGGTTCCGGGCGCGTACAGGCCGAGCAGGCTCTCGCTGCCGTCCTTGCCGGCCGAGATCATCCGGATCAGCCCGGACTGCACGCCGTAGAGCGCGTCGCCAGGGTCGCCTTTGGCGTAGAGCATCTGCCCCCCGCCAAGGCGGCGGCTGGTGCCCATGGCGGTCAGCGTCGCGGTCAGCTCCGGGGATGCGATGTCTTGCCAGTGCTGGCTCCAGGCAGCGCTGCGCTTTGCGGACGGATTCATCGAGCCCCCTCCTGCGGCCAGGCTGGCCTAGGGACGCTGAAAGGGTATGGGGCGGCTATTCCACTGGATAGCCTTGGGTCGTATTTATCAGCTCCAACCTGATCCAGGCGCAGGGCGAAAAATCCCGGCGTGAATGTCGGCCGGATGACAGTTCTTTCTGGCCGGCGCTTCTACATTCCGATCCACGCCCCCCTTTCCCCCCCTTCGGAATCCCGACCATGTCTGTACTGCGTCCCCTGACTCTCTCGGCCTTGTGCGCCCTCGGCATCGGCGCCTGTGGCGGCTCTTCCTCCGGTGGCGCCGAGGCGGCTGGCGCGTCGGCGGCGAAACGGGAGGTGCTGGTGGTCAGCAACAACTGGAGCGGCACCGCCGATTTCGTCGATGCCCATACGTTCGAGCGCCTGATGCGCCTGGACATCGTCCCCGACAAGGCGGAGCGCGAGCAGGAAATCTTCACCCGCCCGGATCGCCTCGCGCTGTTCCTGTTCATTCGCCAGCAGATCGGCGAAGGGCATGACCAATATGTGGACGACAGCTATCTCTCGAACGACGGGCGCTACCTCTACGTGTCGCGCCCCAGCTTCGCCGACGTGGTCGCCTTCGACCTCACCACCAAAGCCATCGTCTGGCGCACGCCTATCGCCGGCTACCGCGCCGACCACATGGCGATCTCGCCGGATGGAACCCGCCTGGCGGTATCGGCCTCCACCGCCGACATTGCCCAGATCATCGACACCGCCACCGGCGCCATCGTCGGCCAGTTCGAATCCGGCAACTCGCCGCACGAGAACAATTATTCGGCCGACGGCAGCAAGATCTTCCACGCCAGCATCGGCCTGATCTACACCCCGACCGAGGCGCTCCTCGGCACCGGCGACACCACCAAGGGCAAGCGCTACTTCCAGATCGTGGACAGCGCCAGCAATCAGGTCATCAAGCGGGTGGATATCGGGCAAAAGCTGGCGGAAGCCGGCTACCCGAACATGAGCTCGGCGGTGCGGCCGATGGCCATCGCGCCCGATGAGCGGCATTTCTACTTCCAGCTGTCGTTCTTTCACGGCTTCGTCGAATACGACCTGGATCAAGACCGGATCACCCGCGTGGTCGATCTGCCCAAGCGCACCACCGCGGCCCTGGTCGACTACCAGCTGGATTCGGCGCACCACGGCCTGTCGATCAAGCCGGACGGCAGCAAGCTCTGCGCCGCGGGCACCATGGATGCCTACGCGGCCATCGTTTCCACCACCAGCTTCGCCTACAAGATCATCGACGTCGGGATGAAGCCGTACTGGACTACGCCCAGCAAAGACGGGAAATTCTGCTTTGTCTCCATCAGCGCCGAAGACGCGGTCGCGGTCATCGACTTTGACCAGGAAAAAATGGTGGCCAAGTTCCCGGTCGGCGACCATCCGCAGCGCATGCGGACCGGCAGCGTCCTGAGCTCGGTACTGGACGGAACCTGAGTCAGGCCCAGGGCCGCGCTGCAGGCCTTCGACCACGTCCTCGCGGCTGCGCACCTTGCCTGCGCGTAGCCATTGGCTCATCTCGGCGCGAAGTGGCTGGTCTTCATACGAGATGGTGATGCGTTACGCGCATCTGGCAGCGGACCATCTGAGGACAGCGGCGTGCCGGATTGATGGCACGTTTACGTCACAGAACACGCTGCGACGAGTGGCTTAGTTTCTCGTAAGACCTTGTTTGTAAATGGTGGGCCCTGTCGGACTTGAACCGACAACCAAGGGATTATGAGTCCCCTGCTCTAACCATTGAGCTAAAGGCCCGCCGAGCGCTGCGAGGGCGGGATTTTAAGCGCTGTTGGCTCTGGCGTTGCGCCGCGCCTGGCCGGGGCCGTAGCCGTGGATGCGCTTGAAGCCGCGGCGGAAGGCGGCTTCGGTCTCAAAGCCCAGCTGGCCAGATACCGCCGCCACCGACAAGCGCGGGTCGCGCAGCAGGCGCAGCGCCTCGGTCATCCGCCAGCGGGCGAGGTAGCGCATCGGCGGCTCGCCCAGCACCTCGTTGAAGCGTTGGGCGAAGGTGGCGCGCGACTGGTGGGCACGTTCGGCCAGCAGGGCTACGGTCCAGTCTTCGCCAGGCGCGGTATGGATGGCCGCCAGCGCCGGCGCCAGCCGCGGGTCGATCAGGGCCGACAGCAGGCCGCGCGCTTCGCCGCGCTGCTGCAGGTGGTGGCGCAGGGCGATGACGAACAGGGCGTCGCAGAGCTTGTCCATCACCGCCCGGCTGCCGAAGGCGCGCCGCCGTGCCTCCTCGCGCAGCAGGCTGGCCAGGCCTTGCAGGCTGGGGCCGCCGGCGGAAGCGGGCACCACCAGGCAGGGCGGCAGGGCGCGGATCATCGGCGCGGCGGCCTGGCCTTCAAACTCGAACTCGCCGCAGAGCAGCACCGCGTTGGCGTCGCCGGAGTCCAGCGCAGGTTCGGCGGCGCTGCACAGCAGGTGCGCGGCGCCGCCGGGGAACAGCACCAGGTCGCCGGCATCCAGGCACAGCGGCCGGGGCAGGCTGTCGGCGCGGATGTAGCAGCGGCCTTGCTCCACCAGGTGAAACCAGGCCAGCGGCGCCTCCGGCTCGGGTTCTTCCCAGCGGCCGCAGAGTTCCAGGCGGTCGGTGAGCCGGGCGCGCAGCTGGTAGGCGGTCAGCAGGCTTTGCAGCACCGCCTCGGCGGGGCTGGCGTCCAAATCGTTGGCGGCTGGTGTTTCGGGCATAAATGCTGGACGGCGGCGACCGGCGCGGGCGGCGGGGGCTGCCTAGTATGGCGTCGTTCCTCCACCGAGCCAGCCATGCGCCTCACCGCAATCGCCTTACGCGTGCAAAACCTGCTCGACGCCAGCCGTCGGGCGGACTGGCTGGCGCCCCTGCTGCTGCGCATCTATCTGGCGCCGGTGATGTGGATGGCGGGCTGGAACAAGGCCATGAGCTTTGCCGACACCGTGGACTGGTTCGGCAATCCCGACTGGGGCCTCGGCCTGCCGTTGCCGACGCTGATGGCCAGCCTCGCCATTGCCGCCGAGCTGGGCGGTGCGCTGAGCCTGCTGCTGGGCCTGGGCCTGCGCTACATGGCGCTGCCGATGATGGCGACCATGGTGGTGGCCATTGCCACCGTGCATTGGGAGAACGGCTGGCTGGCAATCTCCGAAGGCATGGGCCTGTTCGCCACCGAACGCACCATGGAGGCGACGGCGGCGCTGGCCAAGGCCAAGGAGATCCTCATGGAAGCCGGCGAATACGAGGCGCTCACCCGCCACGGCTCGCTGGTGGTGTTGAACAACGGCGTGGAATTCGCGGTCACCTACCTGGTCATGCTGCTGTCGCTGTTCTTCACCGGCGCCGGCCGCTGGGTCAGCCTGGACTACTGGATCCGCCGCCGGTTCGATGCATCCGCGGCGGCGCGGTCGGCGTAGAGTGCTGGCGGGCCGCATAGAGCCCGCATCATTTCAATCACGGCCGCTTTGCGGTCACTGCAACCCTGGAGACAACAAACCATGCGTAATCTCAACAAGAAGCCCCTCGCCCTCGCCCTTGGCACCGCCTTCGCCTTCTGCGGCGCGGCGCCGGTGTTCGCGGCCTCCGATCTCTCGTCCGGCTACATGGTCGCCGCCCTCGGCGAGACCAAGGCCGGCGAAGCGAAGTGCGGCGAAGCCAAGTGCGGTGCGGACAAGAAGGCGGCGGAAGCCAAGTGCGGCGCCGAGAAGAAGGCCGCCGAGCACAAGTGCGGTGAGGGCAAGTGCGGCGCTGAGAAGAAGGCCAGCGAAGGCAAGTGTGGCGAAGGCAAGTGCGGTGCCGACAAGAAGGCTGCCGAAGCCAAGTGCGGTGCCGAGAAGAAAGCCGCCGAGGCCAAGTGCGGTGAAGCCAAGTGCGGCGCCGACAAGGCCAAGACCAAGTAAGGCCGCCGGGCTTTCCTGGTTTACCTATGCATACCCGCACCGCGTCTACGCTCAACCCGCGTCTGCGCGGTGCGGGTCTTGGTTTGCGCCGGGCCTTGCTCGGCCCGCTCGCCGAAGTACAGCCGCTGCCCGGTCAGGGCATCGGCTTTCTGGAAGTAGCACCAGAAAACTGGATGCGCATGGGCGGTCGCCTCGGGCGGCAGTTTCGCGCCTATACCGAGCGCTTTCCGTTTGTCGCGCATGGCCTGTCGCTGTCGATCGGTTCGCCGGCGGCGCTGGACGAAGACTTCGTCCGCGCGCTGAAGGTTTTTCTCGACCAGCACGGCATCGCCGATTATTCCGAACATCTCACGTTCTGCTCGGACGACGGTCATCTCTACGACCTGATGCCGATCCCGTTCACCGAAGAGGCGGTGGACTATGTGGCGGCGCGCGTGCGCCGCGTGCAGGACCTCCTCGAACGCCGCATCGCGCTGGAAAACGCCAGCTACTACACCCCGCTGGCCACCGAGCTGAGCGAGGCCGAGTTCATCCGCGCCGTGGTCGAGCGCGCCGACTGCGACCTCTTGCTGGATGTGAACAATGTGGTGGTCAACAGCATCAACCACCGCTATGACGCCATCGGTTTTCTCGACGCGCTGCCGCTGGAGCGGGTGCGCTACCTGCATCTCGCCGGGCATTACGTCGAGGCCGAAGACCTGCGCATCGACACCCACGGCAGTGCCGTCGACGATCCGGCCTGGACGCTGCTGGACCAGGTCTACGCCCGCCTGGGCGCGGTGCCGACGCTGCTGGAGCGCGACTTCAACATCCCGCCGCTGCCGGAGCTGATGCAGGAAATCCAGCGCATCAATGCCGCGCAGGCCAGGGTTCAAGCATCGTTGCGGGTCGCGCATGGCTGAGACCGATCTGCCGCAGCGCTTCCAGCAGTTGCAGTACGCCTTTACCGCGCATCTGCGCGATCCCGAGGCGGCGCCCGGCCCGGCGGGCATCGAGGAGCGGCGGCTGCGCATCTACCGCGAGCTGTTCTACAACAATGTCGAAGGCTTTCTCGCCAACGCCTTCCCGGTGATCCGCCAGCTGCTGGCGGAGGCCGACTGGCACCGTCTGGTGCGTGCGTTCTACGCCGGGCACCAGTGCCGGGATCCCTTGTTCAACGGCATCGCCGAGGAATTCGTGCGCTATCTGCAGGAGGAGCGCGGCGCGCCGCCGGGCGATCCGCCGTTTCTGCCTGAGCTTGCGCATTACGAGTGGGTGGAGCTGGCGCTGTCGATTGCCGAGGACGAACCGAGCCCGGTACTCGGCGCCGCCGATGCGGCCTCTCGCCTTGGCGAGGGGGAGCAAACTGACCCCAACGGCGATCTGCTGGCCGCGCCGCCTTGCGTTTCGCCGCTGGCCTGGACGCTGGGCTACGACTACCCGGTGCACCGCATCGGCCCGCAGTTCCAGCCCACCGAGCCGGGCAGCGAGGCGACCTGGCTGGTGGTGTATCGCAACCGCCAGGACGAGGTGCGCTTCCTGGAGATCAATGCCGTCACCGCCCGCCTGCTGGCGCTGGCGGCCGAACGGCCCGAGGCCAGCGGTCGCGAGCTGATCGCCGCCATCGCCGCCGAACTGGGGGTGGAGCTGGAGAGCCTGCTCGCGCCCGGGCTCGCCATGCTGCAAGGCCTGCGCGAGCGCGACGTGATCGTCGGCACCCGCCGCTAGCTTGAAATCGCACCGCGCCGCCGCATGCTAGCGGCCCCTGAACCGGAACCAAGCAGGCCCATGAATACCGAGAAAGCGACCTTTGCCGCCGGCTGTTTCTGGGGTGTGGAATACAAATTCTCCCGCCGCCCCGGCGTGCTGGGCACGGTGGTGGGCTACGAGGGCGGACAGCTCGCGCAGCCGACCTACAAGCAGGTCTGCACCGACCGCAGCGGCCACGCCGAAGTGGTGGAGCTGCGCTTCGACCCGGCGCAGACCGGCTACGAGGCGCTGGTGCGCTACTTCTTCGAGATGCACGACCCGACCACCCTCAATCGCCAGGGCGAGGACGTAGGCAGCCAATACCGCTCGGTGATCTTCACCCACAGCGCCGAGCAGCAGGCGATTGCCGAGCGGGTGCGTGCCGAGCTCAATGCCGGCGCATTTGCCGGCCGCATCGTCACCCGCATCGAGCCGGCGACGACCTTCTGGCCGGCCGAGGAATACCACCAGAAATACGGCGAGAAGCACCCCGGCCTGGCCTGCGCCTTGTAGGCCCTGTAACCGTGGCGCCGGCGACACCGACATTGCCCCGGTGTAGTCCGCCCCCTGCTCCTGCGCTGGCTGGCTCCCCTCCCCCTTGCGGGGAGGGGTTGGGGGAGGGGGAAGCCCGCAGCGGAGTGCGTTGGCCTTCGCTCGAGCGCTTCTGCCCGCGCTCTGCCCAAACCACAAACGCCGCGGCGCCCCCGCTAAGCCCGCAAGCCGGCATCCCCCAGCGGCTCGTTGCAGGCATCCATCTGCTTGCGCACCACGCCATCCAGGCGCAGCGGCGCGGTGCGTACCCATAGATCGAACTCGGCGGCGGGCATCGCCTTGGCAAACAGCCAGCCCTGCTGCTGGCGGCAGCCCAGTTCGTAGAGCGTCAGCATCTGGCCCAGGCGCTCGACGCCCTCGGCCACCAGGGTGATCTCCAGGCTGGAGGCCAGCGCGATGGTGGCGGCGACGATCTTTGCCGCCTGACGCTGACCTTCCAGCTGGCTGACGAAGCTCTTGTCGACCTTGATCTTGTCGATAGGGAAGCGCAGCAGGTAGCTGAGCGAGGAATAGCCGGTGCCGAAGTCGTCCAGCGCCACGCCGATGCCCAGGCTGCGCAGCTCGCGCAGCAGGCGCTCGGCCAGTTCCGGGCGCTCGATAAAGGCGCTTTCGGTGATCTCCACTTCCAGCCGCTGCGCTGGCAGGCCGGTATCGCGCAGCACGCCGGAGATCATCTCCACCACCCCAGGGCGCACCTGCTTGGCCGAGAGATTGAAGGCCAGCCTTCGGCTCAGCCCGGCGGCATGCCATTGCGCGGCGACCGCACAGGCGCTGCGCAGCAGCTGGTCGGTGAGGGCGTCGAGCTGGCCGGAATCCTCGGCGATGCCGATGAACTCGTCCGGCGGCACGAAGCCGCGCATGGGGTGCTTCCAGCGCGCCAGCGCCTCGGCGCAGACCACCTCGCCGGCGGCGAGGTCGATGATCGGCTGGAAGTAGGGGGTGATCTGCCCCTCGCGCAACGCCACCCGCATCTCGTCGGCCAGGTCCAGGCGCTGGCGGGCCTGCAGGGCGTAGTTGTGGCGGGCGAACTGCACGGTGTTGCGGCCCTGGCGCTTGGCGTGAAACATCGCGGCGTCGGCGGCGCAGACCAGGGCTTCCTGGGTGCTGCCATCGTCGGGGTGGACGGCTACGCCAAAGCTCGCGCAGAACGGCAGCCGCCGACCCTGCACCAGGCCCAGCTCCGCCATGCCCTGGCGCAGCAGCTCGACATGGCTGCCGATCTTGGCGCGGTAGTCCTCGCCGGAGGCGGGCAGCATCATCACGAACAGATCGCCGCTGTAGCGGTAGACGTGCCCTTCGTTGGTCAGGCCGCGCAGGCGTTCGGCGGCGCTGCACAGCACGCTGTCGCCAAAGCGGTGGCCGTAGCCGTCGTTGATGGTGCGGAACTGGTCGAGGTCGGCAAACACCAGCGCGAACTGGCGGCCGGCGCTGATCCACTCCTGCAGATCGGCTTCGAAACGGGGGCGGTTGGGCAGGCGGGTGAGGCCGTCGACAAAGGCGATGTCCTGCAAGTGGCCGGTGAACTGCGAGAGCTCGTGCAGGGCCTGGCCGATCTGGCCGAATTCGTCGGGGCCGGCCACCGGCGGGGCGCTCAGGCGCTCGCCGGCGCTCAGCCGCAGCAGCGAATCGTGGATGCGATTGAGCGGCGGCAGGATGGAGCGCGCCACCACATAGACCAGGCTGAAGATCACCGCGCCCAGAATCAGCAGGGCGATCAAGGCCAGCGCCTGGGTTTCACTTTCCTGAATCCGGGCGTCTTCCTGTGCGCGGTTCAAGTCATGGTTGAGGTCCGTGGCCAGCTGGCGCAGCCGCTGCTCCGCCGGGATGCTGATCTGCGGGAATTCGGCCATCAGCTGCCGGCTGGCGGCCAGTTGGCCGGCGCCGTGTAGCGCCGCTGCCCTCAGGGTGGCGGCCACCAGGCTCTCGCCGGTGGCGCGCAGCGCCTGCTGGACGTCCGGATCTACGCTCTCCAGACCGGCGACGGCGCTCTGGTAGTCGGCCAGTGCGGCCAGGGCGTTGGCGCTCAGTCCGGCGGGGGGCGACAGCTCGGGGGAGGCCAGATCGGCGGTCAGGAACAGCTCGCGGCGCAGCTTTGCGAAGCTGTTCTGCGCTTCCATGACCCGGTCCAGGCCGTGCAGCGTGTGATCGACCCGTTCCATCAGCGCGCGGTCGGCGCGGCGGTCGGTGACGCCGGCCCAGCCCAGGTAGAGGCTGCAGGCCAGCAGGGCGCCCAGACCGGCCAGCAGCAGCCGCAGCCGCAGCCGCACGCCGGTGCCACGTTGCAGCTGAGGCAGTTCGAGGCGGGTCTGCAGGCTGGTCACGGCTGGCTCCATGGCCGCAGCCGACAGGCCGCCCCGGCGCCGCGCCGGGGCGCGGAAACCACCAGCGGCCAGCCTGGCCGGCCCCGGCGCTGCGCCCAGGCCCTACAATGCCCGACCCTGAATTGCCTCCCGCGCCTCATGTCCGTCCTCGAGCGCATCGCGCAGCAAGCCGAGCTGCGCCGCACTTTCGCCATCATCAGCCACCCTGACGCCGGCAAGACCACGCTGACCGAAAAGCTGCTGCTGTTCGGCGGCGCGATCCAGCTCGCCGGCACGGTCAAGGGGCGCAAGGCCACGCGGCATGCGACCTCCGACTGGATGGCGCTGGAGCAACAGCGCGGCATTTCCATAACCACCTCCGTGATGCAGTTCCCCTATAACGGCAAGGTGGTCAATCTTCTTGATACCCCCGGGCACGAAGATTTTTCCGAGGACACCTACCGCACCCTGACGGCGGTCGACTCGGCGCTGATGGTGATCGACGCCGCCAAGGGTGTGGAGGCGCGCACCATCAAGCTGATGGAGGTCTGCCGGCTGCGTGACACGCCGATCATCACCTTCGTCAACAAGCTCGACCGCGAGGGCCGCGCGCCGCTGGAGCTGCTCGACGAGGTCGAGAAGGTGCTCAACCTCAAGTGCACGCCGATCACCTGGCCGCTGGGCATGGGCCGCGACTTCAAGGGCGTCTACCACCTGCTGGAAGACCGCTTCTATCTGTATTCCGGCGACAAGCACCGGGTGTCGGAGATCGAGACCATCGACGGCCTGCGCGCACCCGGTCTGGCCGAGCGCTTCGGCGATGTCTACCAGACCCTGCTCGACGAGATCGACCTGGTGCAGATGGCCGGCGACGGCTTCAACCTCGAGGACTACCGCGCCGCCAGGCTGACCCCGGTGTTCTTCGGTGCCGCCATCAACAACTTCGGCGTGCGCGAGCTGCTCAACGGCTTCACCGACTGGGCGCCGAGCCCCTTGCCGCGCGTCGCCGAGTTCAACGGCGTGGAGCGCGAGGTCTACCCGCAGCACGCCAAGTTCACCGGCTTTGTGTTCAAGATCCAGGCGAACATGGACCCCAAGCACCGCGACCGCGTGGCCTTTCTGCGCGTGTGCAGCGGCGTCTACCGCAAGGGCATGAGCCTGCATTCGGTGCGGCTCAATGGCCCGGTGCGGGTCAACAGCGCGCTCACCTTCATGGCCGCCGACCGCGAGGCGGTGGAAGAGGCCTATCCGGGCGACATCATCGGCCTGCACAACCACGGCGCCATCGCCATCGGCGACACCCTGAGCGAGGGCGAGAACCTGCGCTTCACCGGCATCCCCAGCTTCGCGCCCGATCTGTTCCGGCGGGTGATCCTCAAGGACCCGCTCAAGGCCAAGCAGCTCAACAAGGGTCTGGACCAGCTCTGCGAAGAGGGCGCGACCCAGGTCTACCGGCCGATCACCAACAACGACGTGGTGCTGGGCGCGGTTGGCACCCTGCAGTTCGACGTGGTGCAGTACCGCTTGCAGGACGAGTACAGCGTCGCCTCCGCCTTCGAGCCGGTCACCGTGCACTGCGCCCGCTGGGTGGTGTGCAACGACCCCAAGAAGCTCAAGGACTTCGTCGACAAGAACGAGCTGCGCATCGCCAAGGACCACTACGGCGAACTGGTGTACCTCGCCTCCTCGGCGGTGAACCTGGCGATGGCCAAGGAGCGTTTCCCGGACGTCCAGTTCCTCGACACCCGCACGCATGTAGTGGGGTCGCACGGATAAGCGGGACAGCCAGTGGCTGTCCGCCCATTCAACCCGCCAGCATCGACAAACGCCGCGCGGCGGTGTCCAATCGCGCCGCGCCCTGCGACGGTTTGCGCCGTCGCGACATCCGGGCGGGGAAAGCGTTAGGGTTCAGCCTCAATTCAGTCGTCTGCCTCAGGCTGACCGCGACTCGATAATCACCCACAGGAGGGTGTCATGAAGAAAAAGTCACTGATTCTGGTTCTGTTGGCCGCGCCGCTGGCGTTTGGCGTGGTCGCCTGCAACAAGTCCGACAGCACCGCCGCCCAGGTGGAGCAGCAGCTCGCCGAGGCCAAGGCGCAGGCCGAAAAGGCCGAGCAGGAGCTGGCGATGCTGCGCGAGCAGGAAGCCGCCGCCAAGGCCGAGGAGGCGCAGAAGCAGCTGGAAGCCGCCCAGGCCGAAGCCGAAGCCGCCCGCAAGGAAGCCGAGGAAGCCAAGGCCCGCGCCGCCGCCGCCGAGAAGGCCAGCAAGAAGAAGCAGGCCGCCGTCGCTGCCGCGCCTGCCCCGGTGGTCAGCAAGCCCGAGCCCAAGCCGGTCTGTCAGGACTGCGGCACCGTCGCCGGCGTGACCGCCGTGCAGGTGCAGGGTGAAGGTAGCGGCATGGGCGCGGTGGCCGGTGCCATCGCCGGCGCGGTGATCGGTCACCAGTTCGGTCGTGGCCAGGGCAATACCGCTGCCAAGGTGGTGGGCGCTGCGGGCGGCGGCTATGCCGGCAACGAGATCGAGAAGCGCATCCGTAGCACCACGGTCTATGACGTGACCGTGCAGATGGACAACGGCAGCACCCGCACGGTGCGCGTCGCCGATCCCTCGGGCATCAGCTCCGGCGAGCGGGTGCGGGTGGAAGGCGGCAATCTGGTCCGCATCTAAGGCGGCAGGCGGCAAACTGAAACGGGGCCTGAATAGGCCCCGTTTTTTGTTGGCTGTTTGACCAAGGGCGCTTGCAGTCGGCAGCGCGTGCCCCGGACCTTGCCTCCCGATCAGTTCCCTCCCCCGCTTGCGGGGGAGGGCTAGGGTGGGGGCGTTTGCCGGCCCTGATCTACGGTCCTAGCTCGCGCGCGAGCAGGGGCCGGTTTCTTGAGCGGTGTTGCTTGCTCGTCATCCCTGGCGCGGCGGCGCGGATTCGCCAACCCCCGGCCAGGCCATCCATGGCCTGGCGTTCGCTCGGGCGATTGCCATTCAAGGCAATCGCCTATTTCGCGCTCACCCAAACCGGCGCGAGATAGGCCACCGATTTGTTGTCGGCCCCGCCGTGCACGCGCACGAAGTACCAGCGGGTTTCGCCGCTGGCGGTGGGCACCGGTAGCTGGAAGCGGGCCTCGTCTCCACTCACGGTTTGGATCGGCTCGCTGCTGCCACTGGTGTAGAGGCGGTATTCGCCGGTAAAGGCGCTGCCGTCCTTCTGCGTTAGGCGCACCTGCAGCGGCACGGTCTTGCCGGCCTCGCAGCTCAGCCGTGAACCCATGGGGTGTTCGCCGTCGGCCAGCAGCTCCGCGCGTAAATGCCAGCCGGGCGACAGCGCCATGGTGCGGCGGGCCAGCCAGGCTTCCTTGAAGGCTTCGGCGCTCAGGCCGCTGGCCAGGGTCACGGTTTTCGGCCTGTGCTCCACCGCGTACTCGCCGAAGTGTTCGTCCTCGGAGCCGATCGGCGACAGCCGCCAGCCCTGGTCGAGCGCGCGTTGGTAGTAGGGCAGGTAGCGGTCGTCGCGATTGCCGTCGTTATACAGCTCCATCCCGAACATGCGCTCCACTGCCGCTGGCACCAGCGCGTAGTCGTTCCAGTCGCAGAAGCCGGTGGTCAGCCCCGTGGGGTCGCTCTTGGTTAAGCATTTGTCGTGCGGGTGGTTGAAGTGCGCCAGCGCGTCGTTGCCACCACCGAAGGGCACGTTGGCGCCACCGTTGATGCCGATGCTGGTCAGCGAACCACCCAGCCCCGGGGTGTTCGGATCGCGGGTGAACCACTCCCAGAAGGTCTCCATGGTCAGCGCGTAGCCGAGGTCAGTTTTGGCGTTGGTGAAGTTGGTGGAGAAATAGACGTTGATGTGGCCGAACACATCACTGGTCCATTCGAAGCCGCGGATGCCGAGGAAGTGCTCGCTGCTTGCCTCCTGCGCCTGGGTCAGGGTGGATGCCCACTTCACCAGCTTGTCGGCGGTGGGGTTGAGGAAGCAGTACTCGACCGCGTTTGGGTCGAACTCGCCCGAGGTCGGATCGCAGTAGGCGTGCAGAGTGATGAAGTTGAGCGCGTCCAGGCTATCGGAGTGCTCGGAGCTGCCCACGTAGTCGTAGCCGGCGGTGGCGGCGACGCGGAAGTAGTCGGCGGGGATGGCGGTGGGCAGACCGTCCGAATAGGCCGAGTGCTCGTGCATCAGGCCCTCGTACTGCTTCAGGCCGGCCAGCGCCGGGCCGGTATAAGGATCGCAGGCCTTCGCGCCCGGAGGCGGATCGACGATCGCCGACGGCTCGAACACCGCCGTCACCAGGTGGTGGTTGTCCATGGTCACCACGCACTCGCCACTGCCGGCGCAGGCGCCGCGCCATTCCAGGAAACGGCGCGACTCGCCGGGCTCGGCGGTGAGCCGCACCACGGCCCCTACCGGAAAGCTGCCGGAACATTGGCTGCCGCAGTCGATGCCGGCTGGGGCTGAGACCACGCGCCCCTCCAGCACCTTGCTGACGTTGAGTACGTACTGCGACGGTGGCGGTGGCGTGCCGGTGGCGGCGTCGTTGGAAGAAGAGCAGGCGGCTAGCAGCAAGGCCAGCGCAGCTGCGCACGCGCGCGGGAGGTTCGACATGGAAAACACCAGAGTGCGACGAGGCGCACAAGCCTAGCGGTCGCCGATGACCTGACGATGACGTCTCGATGACGCGCCTAGACCCGGATGCCAACCCAGCCGCGCCGCTGCCAGGCCCGCACGAACAGGCCGGTCTGCAGGCCGCGGTAGGCGAGCATCGCCAGCCAGACCGCGTTCAGGCCCAGGCCCAGCTTGGGACCCAGCAGCCAGGCCAGGGGCAGGAACAGCCCCCATTGCAGGCCCACCGCCACCTGCATCACCAGCTTGGCGGCACCGACGCCGAGCAGGGCGTTCATCAGGATCAGGCCCAGGGCATCGACCAGCACCGTGCCGCCGACCAGTTGCAGCGGCACCCGGCCCAGCGCCACCAGCGCGGGGTCGGCGACGAAGGCGGCTAGGATCAGCTCCGGCAGCAGCAGCATGGCGGCGGCCAGCGGCGCCAGCAGGAACACCGCTTGACGGAACACCTCCCAGGCCCAGCGCTGCGCGTCGTCGACCTGCTTGCGGCCCAGAGCCTGGCCGCAGAGGGTGGCGGCGGCGATGCCGAAGCCCATGCCCGGCAGCACCGTCACCAGGGTGATGTTGACCAGCACATTGGCCACCGCCAGCTCGGCGGTGCCGATGCGGCCGACGATCCAGAACAGCACCACGAAGCCGGCGGCGAACAGCAGTTGCTGCAAGGCGTTGGGCAGACCCAGGCGCACCAGACTCAGGAACTCCTCGCGGCTGGGCCGGCGCTGGAGAAAGCCGCTGCCCGCCGCGTGCCGGCGCGCCAGCCAGAAATAGGTGGCGGTGCCGATCACCAGGCTGATGCTGGTGCCCAGACCGGCGCCGGTGGTGCCCAGCGCCGGCAGGCCGAGCTTGCCGAAGATCAGGCAGTAGTTGAGCGCGATGTTGAGGCTGTGCATCCAGATCAGGTTGCTCATGTACAGCCGGGTCAGCTTCACCGCGCTCCAGTAGCCGCGAAAGCAGAAGTTCATGCCCAGCGCCACCACCGACAGCAGGCGCATCTGCAGGTAGGGCACGCCCTGCGCGGCCACTGCCGGGTCGGGATTGAGCACCGAGAACAGCCAGGGCGCCAGCGCGATCAGCAACAGCGAGATCGGCAGGCCGATCAGCACCGCCAGGATCAAGCCGCCGTTGAGCGGCGCGGCGGCCTGCTCGGGCCGGCCTTCGCCGATGCGCCGCGCGGCGATCGCCTGCACGCTGGCCGAGAGCCCGGTGACCAGGGCCATGGCCATGAAGTTGATGAAGCTGGCGAGGCCGACGCCGGCCAGGGCCGAGGAGCCGAGCTGGCCGACCATCGCCATGTCCACCAGGTTGAGGACGTTCTGCGAGGTCATGCCGCCGATGATCGGCAGCGACAGCGCCCAGATCTCGCGGCGGCGGCTGGCGGTGGCGTTCGGCAAGGGGGTGGTGGTCCTTTAAAGCGGAGTGGCGCGCGGATGGCCGCCGCGCATTGTCGCGACTATGCGTCGCGCCTGCCTTACAGGCAGCCCGGCGCCGGCGCGGGATCGGCGGCGCCGTAGTGCGCGCGCAGCAGGCGTGGCGGGTTCTCGTCCAGGGCCAACACCAGCAGCGGGCCGTAGGAGCTCTCGCAGAAGTCCGGCAGTGCCGGACCACCCAGCGCCGCCAGGATCGCCGGCACGGTATTGCTGTGGCCGACCACCAGCACGGTGGCGGCGTCCTGCGCGCGCACGGCGGCGGTTACCGCCGCGACATGGGCGGCGGTGCCGCCCTCGAAGCCGATGGCCTGCGGCTTCAGTCCGGTTGCGGCGGCGGTCGGCGCGGCGGTGTCGCGGGTGCGGCGCAGCGGGCTGGTGAGGATGGCGCCGACCCTGGCCTCGGCCAGGGCGGCCGCAAGCGCCTGCGCGCGTGCCTGGCCGGCGGTGGAAAGGCCGGGGTCGGCGCCGGGCTCGCTGGCTTTCTCGGCATGGCGCACCAGCAGCACCAGGCTGGGCGCGGCCTGGGCGGTGGCGCTGCCCAGGCTCAGCAAGACGGCGAGCAGCAGCGCGGCAGTGGGACGGGACATGGCGGATTCGCTGAGCGGGAACGTCGCCAGCCTAGACCCGAACCCAGACCGCAGCCAGCCGCGGGGCTTGCCCTGTCCGGGGTGCGCCAGGACGGCCTGGCCTCCCACGCGGGGCGCAAAGCCCCACGCCCGGTTTAGCGTCCGGCGCGACCGATGGCGCCCAAGAGACGCGCCAGTTGCAGCAGCGCCCCGGGCGCCATCGACTTGCCGGTGTTGAGCAGGGCCACTGAGATGTCGCGGCGCGGGTCGGCCCAGCACAGCACGCTGACGAAGCCGAGGTGACCGAAGGCCTCGTGGCTCTTCGGCCCGAACAGACCGAACGGCGACTCGCCGAGCATGAAGCCGGCGGAGAAGCGCAGCGGCACCATCAGCATGCCGTCGTACTGGATCTTGCCGACCGGCCGCACCGCTTCGGCGACGGTCTCGGCTTGCAGCACCCGCACACCATCCAGCTCGCCGCCGTTGAGCAGCATCTGGAACACCTTACAGGCGTCGTCGGCGTTGGCGAAGATGTTGCCGGAAGGCACCACCGAGGAGAGGAAGCCCTCCTCGTTGGCGGCCTCGGCGGCGCGCTCGAAGGAGACGCCGATGATGCGCTGCGCGTACTGCGTCACCGGCCAGAACGGCTTGGGCCCGGTGCCGTAGCTCTTCGGCGCCAGCGCCCGGCGCTCGGGGGTGAGGCCGAAGCTCATGCTGTCCAGCTTCAGCGGATCGGTCAGGGTCTGCCGCAGGTAGTCGCGGATCTCGATGCCGCTGACCCGGCGGATCAGCTCGCCAACGATGAAGCCGACGGTGAGCGCGTGATAGGCCTGCTTCTCGAAGCGCGGGTCGAAGGGCGGCGCCAGGCACAGCAGGTGCACCAGCGCGTCCCAGTGCTGCAGCAGCGAGGGGTCGGGGTGCTTCACCGGCAGCGTCGGGATGCCGGCGCGGTGCGCGAGCAACTGGCGGATGGTGACCGCACCCTTGCCGCGCGCGGCGAATTCCGGAATGTAGTCGGCGACGCGATCGTCCAGCCGCAGCCGGCCCTGCTCGGCGAGCTTGTGCACCAGGAGCGCGGTGATCGCCTTGGAGGCGGAAAACAGGCAGACCGGGGAATCCGGATGCAGCGGCACCTCCGGCCCGATCTCGCCGGGCGCATTGCCCGACACCCGTCCGATCGAGCGCTTGAGCACGATCCGGCCCTGGCGACGCATCACCAAGGTGATCGCCGGATGCGCGCCACTGCGGTACAGGCCCTGCATCGCCGCCCAGATGCGCTCGCGGTCGGCCTCGCTGACGCCGGTGTCCTGCTCGCCGAACTCGGCGGCATGGTCGATGTGACTGAGCGGCCCGAGATCCTTCGGCACCTGCACCCAACGACTCTTGCTCATCCGATCTGTCCCGCTGGTATCTGTAAACGCAGGCCGTCTAGCGCGGCGCTGACCCGAATCTGGCAGGACAGCCGACTCCGCGGCCCCGGCTCCACCGCCGCTTCCAGCATGGCGGTCTCCATCTCGTCCGCCGCCGGCAGCGCCGCGAACCAGGGCGGCTCGACGTAGACGTGGCAGGTGGCGCAGGCGCAGCCGCCACCGCATTCGCCGACGATGCCGGGAATCCGCGCGCCGGTGGCGGCCTCCATCACGGTCTGGCCTTCGGTGGCCTCGACCTCGCGGGTCTCGCCGCCGGGCAGCACGAACTCCAGGCGCACCATCCCGAGCTTCAGGCCGCCGCTTGCAGGTTCTTCAGCGGCTGGCTGTCGTCGGCGAGCTGCTCCGGCGGCAGCACCGCGCCTTCGGCCACCCACTTCTTGGCCAGCATGAATTCGCCGGGACGGCTGACGGTATCGGCGGCGATCAACTTGCCGGCCTTGAGGTAGAAGGCGGCGAAATTGCGCTGGCTGGCCGGGTCGCCGCGCACGACCAGCTGGTCGTAGCCCTGCGAGAGACCGACCATCTGCAGCTTGAGGTCGTACTGGTCGGACCAGAACCAGGGCACGTTCTGGTAGGCCTCGTTCTTGCCCAGCATCGAGCGGGCGGCGATGCGGCCCTGCTCCATGGCGTTCTGCACCGACTCCAGGCGGATGCGACGGCCGGCGAAGTTGCTGGGGTGGTTGCTGCAATCGCCGGCGGCGACGATGTCGGGGTCGTTGGTGCGCGCGTACTCGTCAACGACGATGCCGTTATCGACAGTGATCCCCGCCTCGCTGGCCAGCTCGACATTCGGCACCACGCCGATGCCGACGATGATGAAGTCGGTTTCGATGCGGCTGCCGTCGGCGAGCTTCACCGCGCAGACGCGGTCGCCCTCGGTTTCATAACTTTCGATCTGCGCGCCGGTGCGCAGATCGACGCCGGCCTCGCGGTGCATGCGCTCGAAGAAGCTGGACACCTCCGGCGCAGTGACGCGGGCGAGCACCCGCGGCAGACCTTCCAGCACGGTGACCTGCAGGCCCAGCTTGACCATCACCGCCGCCGTCTCCAGGCCGATGAAGCCGCCGCCGATCACCAGCGCGCGCTGGCCGGCGACGCAGCGCGGTTGCAGCTTCTTCACGTCGGCGATGCTGCGCAGCGGCAGCACATTGCTCTTGTCGGTGCCGGGCTGGTTGAGCATCCGGGCGCGGCCGCCGGTGGTCAGCGCCAGCTTGTCGTAGGGCTGCTCGCGGCCATCGGCGAGCACCAGCACATGGCGGGCACGGTCGATGCGCGCCACCCGGGTAGAGCCCATGAATTCGATCTTGAGCTGTTCCAGCTTGGCCCGCGGGCTGACGTAGAGCGACTCCTCGGTGACCGCGCCCGAGAGAAAGCCCTTGGACAGCGGTGGCCGCTTGTAGGGGATCTGCTCTTCTTCGCCGATCAGCAGCACGCGGCCGGTATAGCCCTGCTTGCGCAACTCGCCGGCGACTTCGCCGCCGGCCTGGCCGGCACCGACGATGACAAAGACGGAATCCGGCTGGCTGCCGGGGGTGTTGCTGCTATCGGAGTCGCTCATGCGGCGTAAGGCCCGTAGGGTGTGGAGCGCAGGCTGCGCGGGGAGCGCAATTATGGCGCGCCGATGTTCGGCAAGCTGGGCGCGGGCGTCTTCGCCCGTTTGCAGTACCGGCGCGGTGCCCGCTCAGCGCGCGTAGTCCTTCAGCGGCGGCTCCTCGCCGACCAGATGCAGCGCCGGCAGGCCGCTGCTCAGCTCGGCTTGCAGGATGCTGACCAGCCCGCTGGCGGCGCCGGTGCTGATGATCTGGTCGGGGATGATCGCCGCCAGGCCGCACAGCGCCGCGCCGCCGGCGCGCTCGGCATTGGCCGGGCCGGGCTGGCTGATCGCGTCCAGCGTGAGCTCAAAGGCCAGACGGTCGGTGAGGCCGATGGTGACGTGGTCGACGAAGCGGCCAGGGCAGAGATCCTGCAACAGCAGATTGCTGACCTTGGGATTGTTCTGCTGCCAGTCCAGCGCCGCGGTCGGCACCGGGCTCACCGGCTGCACCAGTTCGTCGAACTGGGTGTAGAGGTTGGTGTAGTCGATGTCGCCCGGGGTTTCGTCGCCGCGATTGACCGTGGTGGTGAACATCGAGTCGGGCGCGAACTGGTAGACCGCCGCCGGCAGGCCAGTGAGGTTGGGCAGCAGCGGCAGCGCCGGAGCATTGGCGGTACCGTGGTTGGGGCCGGCCTGCAGCACGAAGTCCGCCACTGCCGCGCGCGCCGAGGGCCACCACTTCAAGGCCCAGCGTGGCATGCTCGCGCCCTGGCTGTGGCCGATCATCGCCACCTTGCGGCCGGTCTCGGCGTGGATGCGGCGCAGCGCATGCACCACGTACTCGGCGGAGATCTGCATGTCGCCCAGGCCGCGATCGGGATAGGTCACCGCGCAGACGTCAAAACCACGCTCGCTGAGCAGCGGGATGTAGGTCCACTCGTACTGCTCGGCGCCATTGGTGAAAGTGCCGTGCACCAGCAGTACCGGCGGCTTGTCCGGGTGCTGGTAGGGCGTGCAATGCAGCGCCGCGTCGAGTTGCTCCACCGGAGTTTCCAGCTTGGGCTCGCCGGCCCAGCCGTTGGCGGCGCTGGCGGCATCGCCCTCGCCGCCCCCGCAGGCGCTCAGCAACAGCGCCAAGCTGGCGGCGCCGATCCGGACGCGATTGTTCTTGGCCATGGTTCTCCTCCCGCTGGCATCGGCGCCAAGTATCGCGCCGCTGCCAGCGGCTGCCTCGGCCACTCGGCTGAGGCGGCTCAGAAGCGATAGGTCGCGCTGAGCGCCAGGTTGTCGCGGTCGGCATAGGGCCGCTCGCGGAAGTCCGGCTTGCCGAGAAAGGCGTTGTAGCTGATGCCCAGGGTGAGCTGCTGCAGGCGGGTGAAGCTCAGGCCGATGCTGGCGCGGTAGTCGCCCTCGCCCATCAGCGAGCCCAGGCCGGAGAGGAACGAGGAGTGACCGCCGCCGACTCCGGCGAAGGTGATCGGCACCTGCAGATCCCAGCCGGTGCTGATGTTCTTGCGGTCGATGTAGGAGAGGAAGGAATAGCCCCAGGCGTCGCGGGTATAGGTCAGCGCCGTCGAGCAGCTGGTCGGGCCGCAGGCCTCTTCGACATCGTTGACGTGGATGTAGCCGGTTTCACCGACCAGGGTGATGGAGTCCCAGAACCAGCCCGGGCCGATCACGTACAGCGCCGACAGCAGCGCCTGGCTGACCTTGCCGCGGGTCGGCGTCGGCACCGGGCCGAGCAGGCCGCCGTCGACGTCGACCAGGATGTCGACGCCCTCGCGGTAGATCAGCTCGCCGGCGACGTTGGCGCCGAACAGGCTGGTGGAGAAGCTCAGCGCCGAGAGGTCGATGCCGTCGAAGTAGCGGATGTTGTAGGTCACCGGCACCTGCACGCCGAGCACCTGGGTGGTGATGTCGGGCAGGCCGCCGGCGCCCGGCAGCAGCACCGCGTAGCCGTAGTTCTGCACCGGCGCCGGCGTGGTGTTGTGGTAGCGCAGGCGGTAGGCGCCGATGGTGGTATCCGAGGTCAGCCGGTAGCGCAGGCCCAGGCCCCACTGGCCGTAGTCGCTGGGGCGGATGTCTTCGCGGCGCTGCACGTTGATGTTTTTCGGCGCGCCGTCGAGCACGCCGGTGGCGCCGACCAGGCCGACCACGCCGCGCACCACCTCTGGGATCAGCGGCAGATCGAGGATGGGATTCAGCAGCGGTGACAGCGGCTGCAAGGCCGGGTAGAGCGCCCCCAGCAGGTCCGGCGCGTTGAGGATGGTGTCGGCGAGCACGTCCTTGTGCACCGGATTCTTGATGCCGTAGATGAACTCCGCACCCGGCCCGACCACATCGCTCACCGAGTAGAACTCGCCCACCGGGTTCAGCTCGGTCTCCTTGAACTCCAGCTTGTACTGGCCGAGCAGGGTGAGGTCCTCGTTGAGCGCCAGCTGCAGCGACACCTGGTTGACCGGCAGCAGGATGCTCTTCACGTCGGCGCCCGGCACCGTCGCCTTGGTGGCATCGGCCGGGCCTTGCGCCAAGGCCACGCCGGAGAAGAACAGGCTCTCGCCCCAGGCCACCACCTGTTGTCCGACACGCAGGTTCAGCGCTGCGCTGTCGCCGATGTACCAGCTGGCGAACGCGTAGGCGTCGAGCAGGCGGGTGCGGCGGCCGTCGTAGTAGCGCGCGGCGCCGGTGAATTCGTTCACCGGCCCTTCGGTCTTGTTGATGGTGTCGGGCGAGGTGTTGTCGTTGCCGCGCCGGTAGACGTCGTCGTAGAAGGCGTCGCCGCGCAGCAGCAGGCCGTAGTCGTCCTTCTTCAGCAGCAGCTCGCCGAGCACGGTGAGCCGGTTGTTGATCAGCGAGCCCTTGGCGAAGTTGCGGTCGCCATCGTCGTAATTGTTCGACTCCGGCAGCTTCAGCGCGTCGGGGATCGGAATCTTCGGGCTGGGCGGCGTGGCGATGATGCCCTGGTCCGGCGACTCGGTGCGGATGCCCACGGCATAGCTGGTCTGCAACTGGGTTTCCGCCTCCAGGCCGAACAGCTCGTAGGAGCCGGCCTCGGCCGTGCCCATCGCGATACCACCTGCCAGACCCAAAGCCAAACCTGCCCGGGCACTCTTGCGAGCTGCCATGTCGCCTCCTTGCGTTGGTTTGCGGGCGCCTATTCCTGGCCCCCTCTGCGGCTTCGCGAGCATGCGAAGCACCGCTGCAATGTAGTGGCGCGGCGTGGCGCTTTGCTCCCCCGAACTGAGGAGGAATCGCTTGTCAGCTGCCAGCCTGTACAGGCGACGCCGGATTCATGGCCGGCCTGCCCGCGGCGCTAGGACAGGTAGCGCACGCCGGTGAGCTGTTCCGAGTGCTGCCAGAGCTTGCGCGCCAGTACCTGATCGCCGGCGCGCGGGTGATAGCCCACCTTCACCGGCGCGCCGGCGAACTGGAACAGGCCGCGCGGGCCGTAGTACTCGCCGCCTTGCACGGCCGGGTCGCCGGCGGCGCGCAGGCTGGGTAGGGCGCCGCGCTCGGCGGACTGTGCGAACAGCGCATTGCCCAGGCGCATCGCCAGCTTCTCCAGGGCATTGCGCGCGCCATCGGCGGTGTTGAGCCCGATGTTGGTGGCGGAATAGCCGGGGTGCGCGGCAACCGAGATCGGCGCATGGCCAGCAGTGCGCAGGCGGCGGTCCAGCTCCAGGCTGAACAGCAGGTTGGCGAGCTTGCTGCAGGCATAGGCCTGGGCCTTGTTGTAGGGGCGCCGCTGCCAGTTGAGGTCGTCCACCGCAAAGCCGCTGGCGGCGCGGTGGGCGATGCTGGCCACGGTCACCACCCGCGCGCCGGGCGTGGCCACGAGGCGCGGCAGCAGCAGGCCGGTGAGTGCGAAATGGCCCAGATGATTGGTGCCGATCTGCAACTCGAAGCCATCCTTGGTCTGCGCATAGGGCAGCGCCATCACCCCGGCGTTGTTTACCAACAGGTGCAGCGGCCGCTCGCCAAAGCGCACCGCGAAGCCTCGCACCGAGGCGAGGTCGGAAAGATCCAGGCTCATCAACTCGGCCTTGGCACCCGGCACCCGGCGCTGCAGCTCGGCGAGCGCGGTGGCCGAGCGTTCCGGGCTACGGCAGGCCAGCACCAGGCTGGCGCCGGCCGCCGCCAGGCCGACCGCGGTCTCCAGGCCCAGGCCGCTGTTGGCACCGGTGACGATGGCTTGCTTGCCGGACAGCGAGGGCAGGTCGGCTCGGGTCCAAGGTTTGGTGCTCATGGGGACTGCTCCTGATTGCGGACTCTTCTGAAGCTTTTACGGCGACCTCTCCGACGCCTTCGGCGCCACCTCCCCTACCTGTAGAGGAGGTGAATCAGTACCTCCCCTGCTTGCAGGGGGGCGCGATGCGACGGAGGGGGCGCTTCAGCCCTTGGCGTAGCCCAGGCCTTGCAGCGCCGTGGCGATCTCTTCCAGCGTCTTCGGGTCGTCGATGGTGGCCGGCGCGTTGTAGCTGGCCCCGTCGGCGATGGCGCGCATGGTCGCGCGCAGCACCTTGCCCGAGCGGGTCTTGGGCAGGCGCGCGACCACCGCCACCTGCTTGAGCGCGGCGACCGCGCCGATCTCCTGGCGCACCCGCTCGACCAGCTCCTTGCAGACCTCCTCGTTGCTGCGGCCGACCCCGGCCTTGAGCACCACCAGGCCCAGCGGCAGCTGGCCCTTGAGCGCGTCGGCGACACCGATCACCGCGCATTCGGCGACGTCCGGATGCCCGGACAAGACCTCTTCCATCGCGCCGGTGGAGAGCCGGTGGCCGGCGACGTTGATGATGTCGTCGATGCGCGACATCACCCACCAGTAGCCGTCCTCGTCGACATAGCCGGCGTCGCCGGCCAGGTAGTAGCCGGGGTAGCGGCTCAGATAGGTATCGCGGTAGCCGTCCTCGTTGTTCCAGAGCGTGGGCAGGGTGCCAGGCGGCAGCGGCAGTCTGATAGCGAGGTTGCCGATCTCGCCGGCTTCCAGCTCGCCGCCCTCGGCGTCGAGCACGCGGATGTCATAGCCCGGCACGGCGACGGTCGCCGAGCCCGGCTTCACCGGCTTTTCTTCGATGCCACGGCAGTTGGCGATGGCCGGCCAGCCCAGCTCGGTCTGCCACCAGTTGTCGACCACCGGCACCTTCAGCATCTGCTGCGCCCAGCGGATGGTGTCGGGGTCGCTGCGCTCGCCGGCCAGGTACAGCGCCTTGAAGTGCGAGAGGTCGTACTGCTTCAACAGCTCGCCCTTGGGATCTTCCTTCTTGATCGCGCGGAAGGCGGTGGGCGCGGTGAAGAAGGTCTTGACCCGGTGCTGGGCGATCACCCGCCAGAAGGCGCCGGCATCCGGCGTGCCCACCGGCTTGCCCTCGTACATCACCGTGGTGCAGCCCTGTAGCAGCGGGCCATAGACGATGTAGGCATGGCCGACCACCCAGCCGACGTCGGACGCGGCCCAGAACACGTCGTCGGGCTGGGTGTCGTAGACGGTGTTCATCGAATGCACCAGCGACACCGCGTGGCCGCCATGGTCGCGCACCACGCCCTTGGGCTTGCCGGTGGTACCGGAGGTGTAGAGCACGTAGAGCGGATCGGTGGCGGCCACGCTCACGCAGTCGGCCGGCGTGGCGCTGGCGAGTGCTTGCTGCCAATCGACATCGCGGCCGGCGATCAGCGAGGCCGCGCATTGCGGGCGTTGCAGCAGTATGCAGCGCGCCGGCTTGTGCGTGGAGAGCTCGATGGCATGGTCGAGCAGCGGCTTGTAAGCGATCACCCGACCCGGTTCGAGACCGCAGGAAGCCGACACGATCAGGGTCGGCTTGGCGTCGTCGATGCGCTTGGCCAGCTCCGGCGCGGCGAAGCCGCCGAACACCACCGAGTGCACGGCGCCGATGCGCGCGCAGGCGAGCATGGCGATGGCCGCCTCCGGCACCATCGGCATGTAGATCACCACGCGGTCGCCGGTTTGCACACCCTGCTGGCGCAGCGCGCCGGCGAACAGCGCCACCGCGTCGCGCAGCTCGCGGTAGCTGTAGCTCTTCACCACCCCGGCGAGCGGACTGTCGTAGATCAGCGCCGCCTGCTCGGCGCGGCCGCCATCGACATGGCGGTCGAGCGCGTTGTAGCAGGTGTTGAGCCGGCCGCCGGGGAACCAGCGGTAGAACGGCGGGCGGCTATCGTCGAGCACCCGCTCCCAGGGCTGGTCCCAGTGCAGCTGGGCGGCCTGCTCGGCCCAGTAGTCCTGGGGCTGGTCCAGCGAGCGGCGGTAGGTCGTCTGGTAGTTGCTCATCTCTCCTCCTTGGATTCTGGTTCCGCTCCCCGCGCGAGGGGGAGACGCTCAGTTGGCCGTTGCCGCCAGATGCTCACGCATGAAGGCCAGCATGTCCGCGCGTGCCAGGCGCACTTCCGGGAACAGCGGCTCGAACAGCGGGAAGGCGTGCGGAAGCACCGGCCACACGTCCAGCTTCACCCGCACTCCCGCTGCCTGCGCGCGCCGCGCCAGCAGCACGCTGTCGTCGCGCAGCACCTCGTTGTCGCTGACCAGGAAGTACAGCGGCGGCAGGCCGGCGCAATCCATGTACAGCGGCGACAGCTCCGGGTCCGAGGCATCCCAGTCGCCGGCGTAGAGATCGTCCACCCGCTGCAAGCTGGCGATCGGCAGCACCGGGTCCTGGCGCATCCGCAGCGCTCGCGACGGCGGCGCATGCACGCGGCCCATCTCGGTGACCGGCGAAATCGGGATCGCGCAGGCCGGCATGCCCCAGCCCTGCTTGCGGATGCGCTGCAAGGTGCCGAGCGTGAGATTGCCACCCGCCGATTCGCCGGCAATGACGATGCGGCGCGGGTCGTGGCCGAGGTCGAGCAGCGCCTGATAGCCGCGCTCGCAGTCGTCGAGCGCGGCCGGAAAGCGGTTGAACGGTGCCAGCCGGTAATCGACCATGAAGCCGGAGGCGCCCAGCTCCGCGCACATCCGCGCCAGCATCCAGACGTGGCTCACCGGCACCGCCGGTATCAGAAAGCCGCCGCCGTGCAGGTAGAGGATCACCGGCTTGCTGGTGTCGTCGATATCGCCCACCACATGGCCGGGCGCGCGGCCGAGCACGCGGTAGTCCAGCGCCAGTCCGCTGCTGTCCCGGCAGCGCTGCGAGGCCATTTGCAGCTGCACCTTGGCGATGCGCGTGTAGGAGCCGTTCACCAGCCAGCCCATCCACGGCCGCAGCAGCCAGCGCATCAGCTTGACGATGATCCGGCTGCGCAGGCTCACCCGCACCGCCTTCAAGGGCACCGGGCCGGGGCCGGGCGGGACGGGCGCGCTGGTGGCGCTGGACAGGGTGGGGATGGCGACGGGTTCGGGATTGCGCATGTGCGGCAGTCTATGCCGCCGCCCTCCCGGGGCGTCGTCCGTTCAGGCGAGTGGCGCGGGCAGGCTGTCCGGCGTGGCCTTAGCCGGGGCCAGCGGCCATTGCCGCCAGCTTGGCGACAGTGTTCAGGTTGCGCCCGGTGCCGGTCTTCGCCGCCGGGATCACCAGCTTGGAGTCGGCCATGCCCTCGCCGTAGTGCACGTAGATTTCGCGGGTGCCGAGCGCCAATCGCTCGTCCTTCTGGTGCTTGAGCGTGTGCAGGGCCTCGGGGCTCGGAGCGGCATCGAGAAAGATCGCCACCACGCGATTGCCCGGCGCTTCGGGGTAGGGATTGCGGCGCGCCACCTCGGCCATCTCCGCCGCGGTGCGCAGCAGCACGCCCACCGGCTTGCCGGCGTATTGCTCCAGCCGCGCCTCCAGCGCGGCCTTGATCGCCGCTTCAGTCTGGCTGCTCTCGAACAGCAGGTTGCCGCTGGCGATGTAGGTGCGAACCCGGGCAAAGCCCAGTGCCTCGGCCATCGCCTTCAGCTCGGTCATCGGCAGCTTGCCGGTGCCGCCGACGTTGACCGCACGCAGCAGGGCGACGTAGCTCGTCATCGCCTCAGCGCGTGGCCTTGGCGGCGGTGCGGAAGGCACCGGCCAGATTGAGCCAGCGCACGAGCTTCTCGAAGAAGCGCGGCGCCAGCACGCTCATCGCGACATTGAGCCGGGGCGTGCCCTTCATCAGGATGCTGTCCGGCAGATCCTGCTCGATGGCCCGGATCACCGCCGGCCCGAGCCGCTCCGCCGGCACGGTGCCGACCAGCTTGGGCGCGCTGACGGCGTGCTGCTTCTCCATGTCGGCGAACATGCCGACCCCGGACATGAAGCCCGGGCAGATCACCGAGGCGCTCACCGGCCAGCCGCTGTCCTGCGCGGTCAGCCGCAGGCCGCGGGTGAAGCCGACCAGCCCGAACTTGGAGGCGTTGTAGGGCTCCTCGTAGGCGGTGCCGATCAGGCCGGCCATCGAGGCGATGTTGACGATGTGGCCGCGTCCGCGCGCGAGCATGCCCGGCAGCAGCAGGCGGGTCAGCAGCATCGGCGCCAGCAGGTTCACCTCGATCATCTGCCGCAGCTCGGCGGGGTCGGTCTGCTCATAGCTGCGGGCGGATTCGATGCCGGCGTTGTTGACCAGCACGTCCACCCCGCCGAACTCACGCAGCGCGGTCTCCGCCAGCGCCTTGAGGGCGCCTTCGTCGGCCATGTCGGTAGGCACCGTCAGCACCCGACCGCCGTACCCGCTGCCCAGGCCGGCGGCGACCGCATCCAGGCCCTCGGCCGAGCGCGCCGCCAGTACCAGGTTCAAGCCGCGCTGCGCCAGCGAGTGGACGATGTGGGTGCCCATGCCGCGCGAGGCGCCGGTCACCAGCGCGGTCATGCCTGCTTCGAGTTTCATCGGGACTCCTGAACACGGGCCCGCCCCAATGGCGCGGCTCCAGCGTCCGAAGATAGCCGAGCGCGATGACAAGTACCGGGGTCCGCTCGATCAGGCCAGGCCGGTGCCGGGCCAGCGCAGCGGCAGCTTTATCATCGGCCTCGTCTCCAATTCGCGACGAAGGCCACCGCGATCACCACCGCCGACAAGAGGCCGGCAATGCCAGCCAGCCAGCCGGCCCAGGGCCAGCGCGTGAGCTGCCAGAGCGGCAGCGCCAGCGTGGTCGTCAGCAGCGGGGCAAACAGCAGCCAGGGGATGAAGGCGCGCATGGTCTCCCCGCGTTCAGATGTTTTCGGGCCGGGCGTCCGCGCCCTACATCCGGAACACGCCGTAACGCGGATCGCCGATTGGCGTGTTGAGCGCCGCCGAGATCGAGATGCCCAGCGCGTTGCGGGTGTCGGCCGGGTCGAGCATGCCGTCGTCCCAGATCTCGGAGGTGGTGTACCAGGCGCTCTGCTTGCGCTTGAACTCGCCCAGCACCGGGTCGCGGATGGCGTCAATGTCGGCCTGGCTGAGTTGCTTGCCCTGCTTGGCGAGCTGGCGGATCTTCACGTCGGCGAGCGTATTCGCGGCCTGCTCGGCGCCCATCACGCTGGTCTGCGACTGCGGCCAACTGAACAGGAAGCGGCTGTCGAAGGCGCGGCCGGACATGCCGTAGTTGCCGGCGCCGAAGCTGCCGTGGCACATCACGGTGAACTTCGGCACCTCGCAGTTGCTCACCGCCATGATCATCTTGGCGCCGTCCTTGGTGATGCCGCGGCGCTCGTATTCCTTGCCGACCATGAAGCCGGTGATGTTCTGCAAGAACAGGATCGGCACACGGCCCTGGTTGCACAGCTCGATGAAGTGCGCGCCCTTGAGCGCCGAGTCGTTAAAGAGCACGCCGTTGTTGGCGAGGATGCCGATCTTGTAGCCCCAGAGATGCGCGTAGCCGCAGATCAGGGTCTTGCCGTAGTTGGGCTGGTATTCGTGGAAGCGCGAGCCGTCCACCAGGCGCGCGATCACTTCCTTCATGTCGAACTGCGCCTTGATGTCGCGCGGCAGGATGCCGTACAGCTCGCGGCCGTCGTAGTAGGGCGCTTCGGGGCGTTGCCATTCGATGACCGACTTCTGCGGCCGCTTGAACTGGGCGACGATGTCGCGGGCGATGGCAATCGCTTCTTCTTCGCTGCCAGCGGGGTAGTCGGCGGTGCCGGACACACTGGTGTGCATGTCGCAGCCGCCGAGTTCATCGACGCTGACGTCCTCGCCGGTCGCGGCCTTCACCAGAGGCGGGCCGGCCAGGAAGATCGCACCGGTGCCGCGCACGATGACGTTGTAGTCCGACAGGCCGGGCACGTAGGCGCCGCCGGCCGTGCAGTGGCCGAGCACCACCGAGACCTGCTGCACGCCCATCTTCGAGAGCATGCACTGGTTGCGGAAGATGCGACCGGCCATGTACTTGTCGGCGAAGAGATCCGCCTGCAAGGGCAGGAAGCCGCCGGCGGAATCGCACAAGTGCACCACCGGCAGGCGGTTCTCGATGGCGATGTCGAGCGCGCGCACGGTCTTCTTCACCGTCAGCGGATACCAGGCGCCGCCCTTCACACTGGCGTCGCCGGCATTGATGACCACCTCGCGGCCGGAGACGATGCCGATGCCGGTCACGCAGGCCGCCCCCGGCACCTCGCCGTCGTAGGCCTCGTTGGCCGCCAGCGAGGACAGCTCCATGAACGGCGTACCGGGATCGAGCAGCAGCTCCAGGCGCTCGCGCACCAAGAGCTTCTTCTGCTGGCGCAGGCGGTCGATGTCGCGCTGCGGGCGCGCGTGGCGCACCTTGTCCTGCTTCTCCTTGAAGGCTTCGGCCAGCCGGCGGTTGTGCTCGGCGTTGGCCTGGAAGTCGGCGGACGCGGTATTGAGCTTGCTCTCGATTCTCTTCACTGGTTCGGCTCCAGGCTCAGCAGCAGCGCGTCGCGGTCGAAGGTCTGCGCTTTTTCGTAGGTGACGACGGCGACCACGCCGTCGCGTGGCGCGGTGATGGTGGTTTCCATCTTCATGCTCTCCATCACCAGCAGGGTCTGGCCCTTGGTCACGGCATCGCCGGGCTTGACCGACACGCTGACGATGCTGCCCGGCATGGGGGCGCGGATGTGATCCTCGGCGCTGCCGCCGGCAGCGGCGGCGAGCCGGTCCAGCGGGTGGCGGTAGCGGAGCTGATAGGCCTCGCCATCGAAGTGCACGAACACGTCGTCGCCGCGGGTGGCGATCACCACCTCGTGGTGGCGCTCGCCGACGGTCAGCCAGGCGCGGCCATCGGCGCCGGTCTTGAGATCGACATCGATCACCTGCTCGCCGAAGTGCAGGCGGTAGGCGTTTGCCGAGCGTGACAGCGCGTTGTTGTGCTCGGCCTCGCCAAGCTTGAAGGCATGTTGCATGGTGGGTTCCTTAATTGCGCCAGCCGCCCATGGCGGCGTGCATGTCGGGTACCGCGTCGGCGACGTCGCGCATCGGCCTGGTGCTCAGCGCGGCGGCGGCGAGCAGGGCCTGCAGGGTCTCGGCGGCGAGCTCCGGCTCGGCGGCGATCTGCGGATTGGCGTCGAGAAAGCCGGTATGCACATCGCCGGCGACGAAGGCCGGGTGCGCGATCAGTCGGCGCAGGAAGGCGGTGTTGGTCTTGCAGCCGAGCAGCACGGTGTCGCGCAGCGCGGCATCGCCCTTGGCGATGGCATCGGCGCGGTCGCGGCCGGTGACGATCAGCTTGGCGATCATCGGGTCGAAGGCGGAGGTGACCTCGCCGCCCTGGAGAATGCCGCTGTCCCAGCGCACGCCCTCGCCCTGCGGCGGGTGCAGCACCAGCACCGGGCCGGTGGTCGGCGTGTAGCCGCGCGCGGCGTCCTCGGCGTAGATGCGGAACTCGATGGCATGGCCCTGGGCCTTCACGTCGGTCTGCTCGAAGCCGAGCTGCTCGCCGGCGGCGACCCGCAGCTGCTGCAACACCAGGTCGATGCCGGTGATCTGCTCGGTGACCGGATGCTCCACCTGCAGGCGGGTGTTCATCTCCAAAAAGTAGAACTCGCCCTGCTGACCGAAGATGAACTCCACCGTGCCGGCGTTGCGATAGCCGATGGAGCGGGCGATGCCGGCGGCGGTCTCACAGATCTTCTCGCGCAGCTCGGGGGTGAGCGCCGGCGAGGGGGTTTCCTCGACGATCTTCTGGAAGCGCCGCTGCACTGAGCACTCGCGCTCGAATACGTGCACGACATTGCCATGGCCATCGCCCAGTACCTGCACCTCGATGTGGCGCGGGTTCTCGATGTAGCGCTCGCAGTACAGGCGGCCGTCGCCGAAGTAGCGCGCTCCCTCGCTGCGGCCACGCAGGATCTCCTGCTCCAGCAGAGAAAGATCGCGGACGATGCGCATGCCCTTGCCGCCACCGCCGGCGGAAGGCTTGATCAGCAACGGCGCGCCGACCTTGCGTGAGCGCTCGACGAACGTGGCCGGGTCATCGTCCTCGATCGCCGAGGGCGCGACCGGAAAGCCGGCCTTCTCGACGAAGTTGCGGGCGCGCACCTTGTCGCCCATCAGGTCAATCTGCTCCGGCGTCGGGCCGATGAAGCGGATGCCGGCGGCTTCCACCGCCTGGCAGAAGCCCTTGTTCTCGGAGAGAAAGCCGTAGCCGGGATGGATCGCCCCGGCGCCGCTGGCTAAAGCCGCGGCGATGATCTGCGCGCCGTCGAGGTAGCTGGCCACCGGCGTCGGGCCGGTGATCTCGATGGCCTGGTCGGCCATCTTCACCGCCAGCGTGCCGCGATCGGCCGCGTGGTAGACGACGATGCCCTTCAGGCCCAGCTTCTGCACGGTGCGCAGCACGCGCACGGCAATCTCGCCGCGATTGGCGACCAGCACCGCCTTGAAAGGCCACTGGGAGGTATCGGGTACTGCGCTCATGCACTAGCTCCGCGTTTTCTGCCCTCGCCCCTGACCGGGGTGAAGGGCTGGGATGATTGGTGTACTGCGATGCCCTCGCAGACCAGGGAGGTGAGCTGCTCGGCCAGACTGTCGATGTCCAGCGCGCCGCGGCCGCAGACATAGTTCCAGCTGTGGTGCTCGATGCCGCCGTAGACCAGCGAGCGCAGCAGCGGCGCCGGCAGGTCGGCGCGGAACTCGCCGCCGGCGACGCCGGCCTCGATCACATCGACCAGCAGCTGGGTATAGCGGCGGTTGAGGTCGTGCAGCAGCGTGCCGCGATAGTCGTGCTCGGACTGCACCTCGCGGAACATCAGCCGGCACAGGCGCGGAAAGTCGCGCACCGAGCGCAGGTGGCGCCAGATCAAGAGGTGCAGGCGCGCGCGGTGGCTGGACTGCCCGGCGAGGTCGCGGGCGTAGTCGCCGAACATCTCCTCGTACCAGTACTCCAGCACCTTCAGCAGCAGCTCGCGCTTGGTGGCGAAGTACTTGTAGATGGTGCCCTCGACCACGCCCAGCTTGAGCGCGATCTCGGCGACCGCGGTGGTCTCGTAGCCCTTCTCGCAGAACAGCTCGCGCGCCGCCAGCAGGATCTCGTCCACGCGCTGCTCGCGCGCCAGGCGCGGGGCGTGGACGCGCGGCGGCTTGGTGCTACTCATACGCCTGGACTCCCTCCCCCGCTGGCGGGGGAGGGTTGGGGTGGGGGCGGTTGACGCAGGGGTAGGGTGGGCAAAGGCGCGCAGCGCCGTGCCCACCGTTGCGCAGCCAGCGCGTGGGCACGGCGCTGCGCGCCTTTGCCCACCCTACGAGCGGCGGTTTGCTCATGCGTGGACCAGGCCCTGCTCGATCCAGGCGGCCGGAACCCGCACCGGAAAGTCCATGAGGATCTGCGCCATCATCTTGCCCTGCGGGTCGTAGCGCAGGCTGGCCATGCCGCCGCCGCCGAGCGCGTTGTGGAGCAGGAAGTTGAAGCCGCCCAAGCCCGGAATCTCGAAGCGCTCGACCTTGCTCGGCCTGTAGTGCGCGAAGTAGGCGGCGACCGCTTCCGGCGTGAGCTGGGTGCGCAGCAGCGGCAGGAACTCCGGCTTGCGGGCGAGCACGCCGATGTTGGCGGCATCGCCCTTGTCGCCGCTGCGGCCGTAGGCGAGGGCGATCAGCGGCACGGTGACGCCATCGCTGCCGACCGCCTGGGTCTCGTTGGCGGGCACCGGCGAGGCGGCCGAGAGCGGTGCTTCGCCCGCCGCCGGTGCTACGAAGGGCGCGCCATCGACCTCGATGCCCACCGCCGACTTCGGCACCAGGCAGGAGAACAGCCGCACCAGCGGCGTCGGCGAGGGCCGGCCGCCGGAGAAGCCGGTGATGCCCTGCGCCATCGCCGTCGCTGGTGGGATGAACTCGCGGCCGAAGATTTCCAGCGCGCTCTTGTCGGCGTGGTGCACCGAGAGCTTGAGGATGACCTCGCGGCTGCCGCGGGCGCGGCTCTGGGCGCCCCAGTTGGCCTCGCTGCCCAGCACCTCGACGTCGGTGCGCAGGTAGTCGGCCAGGCCGCGCTGCGCGAACAGCGCGCGGGTGCGCTTGAGAATGGCGGCAGCCACCGCCTCGGCCTTCCGTACCGCGTCGATGCCGCCGATCATCATGGTGCCGCTGCTGCGGAAGCCGTCCTGGTAGGTCGCCGACACCTTGTACTGGTCGGTCGGTGCGCGGCCCTTGGCGCCGGTCACCTCGACGCGGTTGTCGCCGACCTGCCTCAACTGCACGCCGCTCCAGTCGCAGGTCACGTCGGGCAGCAGGTAGGCGGTGGGGTCGCCGATCTCGTAGACGATCTGCTCGGCCACGGTCTCGGGCGCCACACGACCGCCGGTGTTGGCCGGCTTGGTGGCGATGAAGCTGCCGTCGGCCTTGCAGATGGCAATGGGAAAGCCCATGCGATCCCAGTCGCCGCTGACCTTTTCCCAGTCGGTGCTGATGCCGCCGGTGGCCTGCGCGCCGCACTCGACGACATGGCCGACGAGGCTGCCGGCGCTCAGCAGATCGTAGTCGCCGGCCAGCCAGCCGAACTCGTGGATCAAGGGGCCGAGCGCCACCGCGCTGTCGACGCAGCGGCCGGTGAGCACGATATCTGCGCCGCCATCCAGCGCCTGCGCGACGGGAAAGGCGCCGAGGTAGGCATTCATGCTCCACAACTTGGCCGGCATCGCCTCGCCGCTGAACATCTCCCTGGTCTCAGCGAACTCGGCCGCGCGCGGCAGCAGGTCGTCACCGGTGACGATGGAGACCTTCAGTTCGATACCGAGGGCCTTGAGCTTCTCGTCGATGGCTGCCTTGCAGGCCTGCGGATTGACGCCGCCGGCATTGGTCACCACCTTGATGCCGCGTTCTTTCAGCTTGGGCGCCAGTGCCGCGACCACGGCCGGGAAGTCGGTGGCGTAGCCGGCGTTCGCGTCCTTGATCCGCGCGCGCGCCAGCAGGCTCATGGTGATCTCGGCCAGGTAGTCGAGCACCAGGTAGTCGATCTCGCCGGACTCGACCAGCTGCTTGGGCCCTTCGGCGCTGTCGCCCCAGAAGCCGGCGCCGCAGCCGATGCGGACGGCTTCGCGTGAGGTGCGGGGAGTGAGGCGTGAGGCACTCATCTCAAGTCCCCGTGAAATTCGGCGAACGCTTCTCCTGGAAGGCGGCCATGCCCTCCTTGGCGTCGTTGGTGCTGGACATCACCGGCACCATCGCCTGCGCGTACTCCAGCGCCTCGCGCAGACCCATATCGCGCGTCGCATTGAAGGCCTGCTTGCCGAGGCGGATCGCGGTCGGCGACTTGTCGGTGATGCGCGAGAGCAGCCAGTCGAGCTTGCTGTCGAGTTCGGCGCGCGGCACCAGGTAGTTGAGCAGGCCCCAGTCGTAGGCCTCGGCGGCGCTGAACTGCTCGCCGGTGATGCACATCTCCTGCAGCTTGCGCGGCGGCAGCACGCGCAGCATGTAGGGCAGGATCATCATCGGCGTGACGCCGATCTTCGACTCGGTGGTGCCGATGCGGATGTCGTCGGCGGCAATCGCCATGTCGCAGGCGCAGAGCAGGCCGAAGCCGCCGGCCATGGCGTGGCCGTTGACGCGGGCGATCACCGGCAGGGTGCATTCCTGCAGGCGCTTGAACAGATCGACGATGTAGTGCTTGGGCCGGGCGAAGTCGACCGCGAACGCAAAACCTTTGGTGCCCTTGGCGAGATCGGCGCCGGCGCAGAAGGCCTTGTCGCCGGCGCCGGTGATGACGATGGCCTTCACCTCGCCACCCTCGACCGCTTCCTTGATGCCGCGGTCGATCGTGCGGACGACGTCCTCGTTGAGCGCGTTCCGGCGCTCCTCGCGATTGATGATGATCCACTGCACCGCGCCGCGGTGCTCGATCAGGACTTGCTCAGACATTCCCAGGCTCTCCTTGAGGCTAGGGCGCAAGCCTGAGGCAAGCCTGGTGAGTCGGCCTCACCCATTTATGGGAGCCGCCAGTGGCCTGGGTCGGAATGGGCTGGAGTCACGGCTTGGAGTCAGGCCTGGGCGCTTAGCTTCAGGCGGCACTGAGCAAAGACCAAATCGGTCTAGCGGCCTGCATAGGCATTCAGGTTGTTGCGCGCTTAGAGTGCGGCGCTCCCCGAGCTTCGGGGCGGCGGCTCGCGTTCTCGCCGGAGCCGGTTTTTTCCACTACTGCAGGCCTTGTGAAGACCATGTCGAACCCGCACAAGTTTGAAACCCTCGCCGTCCACGCCGGCTACAAGCCGGACCCGACCACGCATGCGGTGGCGGTGCCGATCTACCAGACCGTGGCGTTCTCCTTCGACGACACCCAGCACGGCGCCGATCTCTTCGACCTGAAGGTGGCCGGCAACATCTACAGCCGCATCATGAACCCGACCAACGACGTGCTGGAGCAGCGTCTGGCCGCGCTCGAAGGCGGCATCGCGGCGCTGGCGCTGGCCTCGGGGCAGGCGGCGGTGACCTATGCGATCCAGACCATCGCCCGCGCCGGCGACAACATCGTCTCGGCCAGCACGCTCTACGGCGGCACCTACAACCTGTTTGCGCACACCCTGCCGCAGTTCGGCATCGAGGTGCGCTTCGCCGATCCGCGCGCGCCGGAAAGCTTCGCCGGCCTGATCGATGCGCGCACCAAGGCGCTGTTCGTCGAGTCGATCGGCAACCCGCTGGGCAACATCACCGACATCGCCGCGCTGGCCAAGATCGCGCACGCCGCCGGCGTGCCGCTGATCGTCGACAACACCGTCGCCACGCCCTATCTGCTGCGGCCGTTCGAGCACGGCGCCGACATCGTCGTCCACTCGCTCACCAAATACCTCGGCGGCCACGGCACCAGCCTGGGCGGCGCGATTGTCGATTCCGGCAAGTTCCCCTGGGCCGAGCACGCGGCGCGCTTCCCGCAGCTCAACGAGCCCGACCCCAGCTACCACGGCGTGGTCTACACCCAGGCGCTGGGCCCGGCGGCCTACATCGGCCGGGCGCGGGTGGTGCCGCTGCGCAATACCGGCGCGGCGCTGTCGCCGTTCAACGCCTTCCAGATTCTGACCGGCATCGAGACGCTGGCGCTGCGCATGGAGCGGATCACCGAAAACGCCCTGCGCGTCGCCCGGCACCTCAGGAGCCATCCGCGCGTGCAGTGGGTCAACTACGCCGGCCTGGAGGATCACCCCAGCCACGCACTCGCCCAGCGCTATTTCGGCGGCCGGCCCTCGGGCCTGCTCACCTTCGGGGTGCAGGGTGGCCGCGAGGGTGGCGCCCGCTTCCAGGACGCGCTGCAGCTGTTCACCCGGCTGGTCAACATCGGCGACGCCAAGTCGCTGGCGGCGCACCCGGCCTCCACCACCCACCGCCAGCTCTCGCCCGAGGAGCTGGTGAAGGCCGGCGTCACCGAGGACACCATCCGGCTGTCGATCGGCATCGAGCACATCGACGATCTGATCGCCGACCTCGACCAGGCGCTGGCGGCGGTCTAGCCCGCCGGGGTTTGCTCGGCCTCGCTTCTCCTGCATTTGGAGGGGCGGGGCAGGCCCGGTGACGTGCTAGCGTCGGCGCGTCTTTGGCCAGCGGAGCAACAAGCCCATGAGCGCGTCCCCATCCACGGTAATGATCACCGGCGCCGCCGGCAGCCTGGGCCAGGCGGTGGCCGCGGCCTTCGCCGCCGAAGGTGCGCGGCTGGTGCTGGTGGACGTCAGCACCCAGGCGCTGGCGGCGCGTTATCCGGGCGAGTCGCCGCAGCGGCTGTGCCTGGCGGTGGACCTGCTCGACGAGGCGGCGGTGCAGGCGGCGGTCGCCCAGGCGCAGCAGCGCTTCGGCGGCATCGACGTGCTCTGCAATATCGCCGGCGGCTTCGACATGGGCACGCCGGTGCATGCCACACCGGCGCCGGCCTGGCAGAAGATGCAGGATCTCAACGTCGGCACCCTGCTCAACACCGTGCGCGCGGTGGTGCCGCTGATGCAGGCACAGGGCGGGGGGCGCATCGTCAATGTCGCCGCCGGTGGCGGGCTCAAGGGCCAGGCGCTGATGGGCGCCTACAGCGCCGCCAAGAGCACGGTAATCCGCATCACCGAGGCGATGGCGGCGGAACTGCGCGAGCAGGACATCAACGTCAACGCCGTGCTGCCGAGCATCATCGACACCCCACCCAACCGCGCGGCGATGCCCAAGGCCGATCCCGGCAAATGGGTGGCGCCCGCGGACCTGGCGGCGGTGATCCGCTTCCTCTGTTCAGACGCGGCGCGTGCCATCCATGGCGCGGCGCTGCCGGTGGTGGGCCTGAGTTGAGTGGCCGCTCCTATCCCGCCGCTTGTGAGTGCTTACGGAGCAGACCATGACCATTAAAAGCCGCGAGCAGCAGCTCGACGAGTTGCTCGACAAGCAGGCGATCACCGAGCTGGTGATGGCCTATGCCAATGCCGCCGACCGCCACGACCACGCCAAGATGCGGGCGCTGTACCACCCGGACGCCATCGACGATCACGGCCATTTCGCCAAGGGGCCGGCGATGGATTTCATCGCCAAGCTGCCGGAGATCCAGAAGGCGATGGCGATCCTGCACCACAACGTCACCACCGTGAACCTCAAGCTCGATGGTGACAGGGCCGAGGGCGAGATCTACATCCTCGCCTTTCACCAGGTGCAGGCCGAAGACCGCCTCTACGACGTGCTGATCGGCGGCCGCTACTTCGACAAGTACGAAAAGCGCGACGGCGTCTGGAAATTCAGCCACCGCGCCATCGTCGCCGACTGGGCCTATCCGGCCGATCCCTCGGCGGTGCGGCTGGACCACCCCTTCCTGAGCGGCGCCTATCTGGGCAAACCGGGGCCGGCCGACCCTTCCTACGCGTTCTTCTCACTGTTCCGGCGCGGCGAGCGCTAAGCCCCGGCCGCCGCCGGACCGACGGTCGGCCTTGCGCCGACCGGCGGATATTCGTGTTCGCCTGGGCTGGCCGATACCATGACTCAGGGCGCAGGCCGACTTGGGGCCACGGCTGGTCTGGCGCTGCGTACACCGTCTGCTCCCAGCCGCGTTGCACTCGGCTGCTGAGCCCCACCATCAATGGCAGGAGAACCAGGGTGGCCGATGATCATGGCAAATGAACACCCCGGGCGCGCCTGCCTCCTGGCCCTGTTGCTGATTGCTACGCCCCCGGCGCGGGCCGGCGTAGTCGGCACCGGACAGCTGGCCGACCTGGAGCTGGAGCAGCTGCTGGGGCTGGAGGTCTATGCCGCCTCGCGCTTCCCCCAGCCGCAGGCCGAGGCGCCTTCGGCAATCACGGTCATCACCGGCGAGGACATCCGCCAGTACGGCTACCGCACGCTGGCCGACGTGCTGCGCTCCATCGCTGGCCTGCACATCAGCTCCGATCATGTCTACGACTACCTGGGCGTGCGCGGCATCCGCCGGGCCGGCGACTACAACGCGCCGGTGCTGCTGCTGATCGACGGCCGGCGCCAGAACGACAACGTCTACGAGGCCGCCGCCATCGGCCGCGAGCTGCCGGTGCCGATCGAGCTGATCGACCGCGTCGAGTTTGTGCGCGGGCCGGGCTCCTCGGTATTCGGCAGCAATGCGCTGTTCGGGACCATCAATGTGGTGACCCGCGCGCCGGCCGCGCAGGCCGGGCTGCGGCTGCTGACCGAGGTGGGCAGCGCCGGCCTGCGGCGCGGCTATCTGCAACTGGACCGCCCGCTGGCGCCCGAGACCCGGCTGCAGCTCTCGGCCGCCTACGGCCAGCGCAAGGGCGAGGATCTGCAGCTGCCGGGGCTGGCCGCCTCGCCCGATGGGCAGGGCAATTTCCGGGATGTCGATGGCGAGCTGTTCCAGAACTACGCGGCCAAGCTGGTCTCCGGCCCCTGGACCGTGCAGGCGGTGCACGGCGAGCGCCTCAAGCAATCGCCGCTGCCGATCTATGGCGCCGATCCCGGCGACCCGGGCAATCGCTACCGCGACCGCCAGGGTCATCTTGGCCTCAACTACGAGGGTAGTGCCGGGCGCGACTGGCTGCTGCAGGCGCGCCTGTTTGGCGGCTATTACGACTTTCGCGGCGATCTGGTCTACGACGGCGTGCTCAACCGTGATCGTGCCGAGGGGCGCTGGTGGGGCGGCGAGCTGAACGCGGTCTACGGCGGCATCCGCCGCCACCGCCTGTTGCTGGGCGTCGACTTGCAGCGCGACCAGCGCCAGCGGCAGTACAACTACGACGTCGATCCCTATCTGCTGTACCAGGACACGCAGCAGCGCGGCCTGCGCACCGGGATCTACGTGCAGGACGACTGGCGGCTCAGCCAGCGGCTGAGCCTGGACCTGGGCCTGCGCTACGACAGCTATAGCGACTTCGACGCGGTGACCACGCCGCGGGTGGCGCTGATTCTCAGGCCTTGGTCGCGGCAGACGGTGAAGCTGATCTACGGCCGGGCCTACCGGGTGCCGAGCAGCTACGAGCGCTATTACGAGGTGGAAGGCTATGAAGCCAATCCCGACTTGGTGCCGGAAGTCGCCAGCAACTGGGATCTGATCTGGGAGAACCGGGTCAGCGACAGCCTGCGCGTACAGACCGCCGCGCAGTACCTGCGAGTGCACGACTTCATCGTGCAGAGCAGCGATCCGGCCTCGCCGCAGTTCACCAACCGCGAGCGCGCCGAGGCCTATGGGCTGGACCTGATGCTCGACAAGCACTGGTTCAGCGGTGTGCGCAGCCGCGCCAGCCTGAGCCTGCAGCGCGCCCGCGACGAGACGCGAGATTTCGAGGATGCGCCACGCTGGCTGGCCAAGCTGCACAACAGCCTGCCTCTGGTCGCCGGCTCGCACCTGGGACTGGAGCTGCTTGGCACTGGCCGGCGCCGCACCGCCCTGGGTTCCAGCGCCGGCTACTGGCTGCTCAACCTCACCGCCTCCGGCATCCGCCTGCGACCGGGCCTGGAGCTGGCGGCCTCGGTGGACAACCTGTTCGATGAGCGCTACGCGGATCCCGGCTCGCCGGATCTGGCGGCGGTTGGCATCGACGCGGTGCCAGGCGCCGGCCGGCAATTCCGGTTGCGGCTGGAGGCCGAGTTCTAGCATGGCCAAGACGCTGCTCCTGATCCTGTTGACCAGTCTGCTGGCGCCGCTGTGGGCGGCGCCGGTGCTGGACGATCAGGTGAAGGCGGCGGTGATCTACAAGGTGATGCTGTTCACCCACTGGCAAACGCTGCGGGAGCCGGGCGCGGAACTGGTGCTCTGCGTCATCGGCCGCGACGAGGTGGCCGCGGCGCTGCCGGATCTGCAGGGCCGCAGTGTCGGCGAGCGTCGCCTAGCGGTGCGCAGCGTCAACAACTGGGGCGCGCTGGCGGACTGCGATGTCGCCTACTTCGCCGGTGCCGAGCGGCAACGGCTTGCCGAGCTGGCGGAGCCGGCGCATGTCGATGGCCTGATGACGGTGGCCGATTGCGGCCTGGGGCTCTGTGCCTCCGGCGCGGTGCTGTCGCTGGCGGTGGAGGACGGCCGCCCGGTGTTTGCCCTCGACCGCAGCCGCGCCGAGCGCCAGGGCCTGGCGTTCAGCGCCCAGGTGCTGCGGCTGGCGCGCCCGGTGCCCAGCCCATGAGCCCGGCCGCCCGGCTGTTGCGGCGTCTGGCGCGGATGCCGATCCGGCGCCAGCTGGGTCTGGGCGCGGCGCTGGTGGTGACGGTGACCGCGCTGCTGTCGGGGGCGGTCACGGTGTACAGCGAGTACCGCGCCAGTCGCCGGGCGCTGCTCGCCGATCTTCAGGTACAGGCGCAGATGATCGCCGCCAACAGCAGCGCCGCCCTGGTGTTCGACGACGTCGAGGCGGCGCGCGAGATCCTGCAGGCGCTGCGTGCCTCCGACGATGTGCTGGCGGCGCGCCTGCTGGGCGCCGACGGGCAACTGGTGGCGGAGTATCGCGGGCGCTTGGTGACGCGACCGGGCGCCGAAGTGCTGCGGCTCAGCGAGCCGGTGCGCTATCAGGGTCGCGACTACGGCCGGCTGGTGATCGATGCCCATCTGCACCGCCTGAACCAGCGGCTGCTGACCTATGCGCTGGGCGCGCTCGGGGTGCTGGTTCTGGCGGTGGCGCTGGCGCTGCTGCTGTTCGCGCGGGTGGCGCGCTTCATCACCCGGCCGCTGCAGGAGCTCACCGCGCTGATGCGGCAGGTGGCGCAGGAGGGCGACTACTCGCGCCGCAGCGGCATAGCCTCCGGCAACGAGATCGGCGAGATCGCCCGCAGCTTCGACGCCATGCTGGGCGAGATCGAGTTGCGCCAGCAGGCGCTAACCCACGAATTGCAGGAGCGCAGCCGCACCCAGGCGGCGCTCGATCATCTGGTCCGCCACGATGTGCTGACCCAGCTGGGCAACCGCCATGCCCTGGCCGAGCGCATGAAGGAGGTGGCGGCGCAGAACGACGCCGACGCGACGCCGCACTGCGGTCTGGTGCTGCTCGACCTGGACAACTTCAAGCTGGTCAACGACACCCTGGGCCACCAGGCCGGCGACGAGCTGCTGGTGAAGTTCGCCACCCGCCTGCGGGAGATGATGGAAGAAGACGTGGCGATCTTCCGGCTTGGCGGCGACGAGTTCGCCACCCTGCTGGTCGGCGAGGGGCTGCAATGGCGCTGCCGGCAGCTGTCCGATCGCCTGGTCGAGCGCACCCGCCCGCCGTTTCGCGTCGATGGCCACGAGGTGTATGTGACCGTCTCCGCCGGCTTTGCGCTCTACCCGGAGCATGTCGGCGAGCTGACCCAGCTGTTGCGGCACGCCGACCTGGCGCTGTACGCCGCCAAGAACCAGGGCCGCAACACCTGGCGGCCGTTCACGCCGGATCTGCAGGCGGTTGCCGAGCAGCGGTTGCGCATGGAGGCCGATCTGCGGCGGGCGCTGGAGCGGCAGGAGTTCTATCTGGTCTACGAGCCGCAGCTCGATCTCGCCAGTGGCCGCCTGTGCGGTGTCGAGGCCCTGCTGCGCTGGCGCCATCCGCAGCGCGGCATCGTCGGCCCCAAGGACTTCATCTCGCTGGCGGAGGAAACCGGCCTGATCGTGCCGATCGGCAAATGGGTGCTGCACCAGGCCTGCGCGGACGGCGCGCGGCTGCTGGCGCTGGGGGTGGCCGAGGACTTCCGGCTCGCGGTCAATCTGGCGCCGCGTCAGCTCAGCGAAGTGGAGATCGTGGCGACGGTCGCCAGCGCGCTGGCCGAGACCGGCTTTGCCGCCCGCCACCTGGAGCTGGAGGTCACCGAGAGCGTGATGACCGAGCGCATCGAGCTGGTGGCGGAACGCATGCACGCCATCGCCGGCTCCGGAGTCAGCTTCGCGGTGGACGACTTTGGCGCCGGCGCCTCCTCGCTCAGCTATCTGCGCCGTCTGCCGCTGCGCAAGCTCAAGATCGACCGCAGCTTCGTCGACGATATTCCCGGCTCTGCCAGCGACTGCGAGGTGGCCGCCGCGATCATCGCGATCGGTGCCCGTCTGGGTTTGCAGGTGCTCGCCGAGGGTGTGGAAACCGCCGAGCAGCTGGAGTTTCTGCGCCGCGAGGGCTGTGCGCTGGGGCAGGGCTATCACTTCGCGCGGCCACAGCCGCTGGAAGCCTTCCTTGCCGATTGGCAGCGGCGCCTGAGCGCCGCGGCAGGCCGGAACGAGGCGGCCGCCCCTGACGATTGCGGCGGTCTGGCGGCCTGAACCCAGCAAAGGCGCGCGCCTGCATTAAGCTCGTATGCATGTCTGCCGCCCTCGCCACGCTGCCCACCATTTCCGCCGCCGAGCTGGCGGGTCTGGCGCAAGACCCGGCCGCGCGCAGCCGGTTTTCTGCGCTAGGCGAGTCGCCCTGCCTGCTGTTGGACGTCGCCAGCGCCGCTGGCGCCGAGGTGCGGCCGGCAGTGCTGGCCTGGTTGCGCGCGCTGCCGGCGCCCAGCATCGCCGTCGGTGGCGGGTCTAGTCCGCTGGCGGCGGCCTGCGATGTGCAGCTGGCGACCTTGCCCGAGGCGGCGCCGCTGATCGAGGGCATCCGCCGCACACCGCTGGCGGCCTGTGTGCTGGTGCAGTTGCTGCGCGCCAGCGAGGGCCTGCCGCTGGAGTCGGCGCTGTTCGCCGAGTCGCTGGCCTATTCCAGCCTGCAGACCGGGCCGGAGTTCCGCGCCTGGTTGCAGGCCAACCGCGCGGCGCAGCCCTTGGCGCACCGCGACCAGGGGCCGGCGGTGCGGATCGAGCGCGAGGGCGGGATGCTGCGTCTGCGCCTCAATCGTCCCAGCCTGCGCAATGGCATGAGCGTGGAGATGCGCGACGCCTTGATCGAGGCGCTGCAACTGGTGCTGGCCGATGACAGCCTGGAGGCGGTTTCGCTCGCTGGCGAGGGCAAGTGCTTCTCCACCGGCGGCGATCTCAGCGAGTTCGGTAGCGCGCCGGACCCGGTGACCGCGCACCTGGTGCGCAGCCTGGCGCTGCCGGGGCGGCTGCTCGCCGCCTGCGCGGCGCGCGCGACGGTGCGCTTGCACGGCGCCTGCGTCGGCTCCGGCATCGAGTTCCCGGCCTTCGCCGGGCGCCTGGTCGCCAGCGCCGATGCCTGGTTCCAGTTGCCGGAGCTGAAGTTCGGGCTGATTCCGGGCGCTGGCGGCACGGTGAGCATCGCCCGCCGCATCGGCCGCCAGCGGCTGGCCGGCTGGGTGCTGTCGGGCCGGCGCATCGACGCCGCCACTGCGCTGGCCTGGGGGCTGGTCGATGCCATCGAGTTCTGAGCGGTGAACTTTCTCGCCCACCTCTGGCTCGCCGACCAGACCAAGACCTCGCTGGCCGGCTCGGTGCTGGGCGATGTCGTGCACGGCCCCGATCTCTCCGCCTATCCGCCGGAGATCGTCGAGGGCGTGCGCCTGCACCGGCGCATCGACGCGCTCACCGACCAGCATCCGCGCAGCCTGGCGCTGCGCGCGGCCTGGCCCGACGGCGGCCGCCGCTATGCCGGCATCCTGCTCGATCTGGTCGCCGACTACCGCCTGGTGCAGGACTGGCCGCAGTTTTCCGAGGAGCCGCTGACCGCGTTCTGCCGGCGCGCCGGCCAGGCCATCGAGGACGCCAGCGACTGGTTCCTGCTCGCCGGTGGCCGCAGCAGCAGTGCCGCATCTTTCACCGCGCTGCTGCATTCCTACGGCGAGCCGGCCGGCATCGATCTGGCGATCCGCCGTACCGCCGCGCGTCTGCGCAAGCCGGAGCCGCTGCTGGCGGCGGCGGCGCACTGGCCGCAGGGCGCCGAGGCGCTGCGGCCGCATCTGGCCGAGTTGCTCGGCGACCTGCGGCAGTCGGCATTGCAACTGCTTGCCGCCGGTCTGAGCGAGACCCGCGCCGCTGCCATGGAGATTTCCGCGTGAACCTGTTCGACCCTTTCAAGCTGCGCGGACTGACCCTGCGCAACCGCATCGCGGTGTCGCCGATGTGCATGTATTCCTGCGTCGATGGCCTGGTCAACGACTGGCATCTGGTGCACCTGGGCAGCCGCGCCGTCGGTGGCGCCGGCCTGGTGATCGCCGAGGCCAGCGCGGTGAGCCCCGAGGGCCGTATCTCGCCAGCGGATGCCGGCCTCTACCGCGAGGAGCACGTTGCCGCCTGGGCGCCGGTCACTGCCTTCATCCGCGCCCAGGGCGCGGTACCGGGCGTGCAGTTGGCGCATGCCGGCCGCAAGGCCAGTACCGCGCGGCCCTGGCTGGGCGGCAAGCCGGTGGGGCCCGAGGCCGAGGGCTGGTCGCCGCTGCTGGCGCCCAGCGCCATCGCCTTCAACGAAGCCTCGCAGACGCCGCAGGCGCTGGATCTCGCTGGCATCGAGGCGATCAAGGCGAGCTTCGTGCAGGCGGCGCGACGGGCGCTGGCGGCGGGCTTCGAGCTGGTGGAAGTGCATGCCGCGCACGGCTATCTGCTCCACGAATTCCTGTCGCCGCTGAGCAACGCGCGCGAGGACCACTACGGTGGCAGCTTCGACAACCGCACCCGGCTGCTGCGCGAGATCGTCAGCGTGGTGCGCGCGGTCTGGCCGGAACACCTGCCGCTGCTGGTGCGGATCTCCGCCACTGACTGGGCCGAGTCCGGCGGCTGGGAGATTGAGCAGAGCATCGCGCTGGCGCGGCAGATCAAGGAGCTGGGGGTGGATCTGATCGACGTTTCCACCGGCGGCAACCTGGCGCGCGCGGCGATTCCGGTGGCACCGGGCTTCCAAGTGCCGTTCGCGGCGCGTATCCGCCGCGAGGCGGGCATCGCCACCGCCGCCGTCGGCCTGATCACCGAGCCGGCGCAGGCGCAAGCCATCGTCGCGGCCGGTGAGGCCGATCTGGTGCTGCTGGCGCGCGCGCTGCTGCGCGATCCCTACTGGCCGTATCACGCCGCCAAGGCCCTGGGCCATACGCTGGCGGTGCCGCCGCAGTACCAGCGGGCCTGGTAGGGGTAGGCGGCGACGAAACGTGCAATCTGGTTCAGGTACGTTGAAAATATGCGCAACCGGTACTCGTTCGTGCCGGCTTGTATCGTCGAGAACCCCGATGCGCGCACCCTCCCTGCTGCTGATCCTCATCGCTCTGCTGGCCGCGCCGGTGGCGCAGGCGAGTTCGTCCTGCAAGGCGTCCAGCGTTCTGGGCATCGACATGCTGCGCTGCCAGTACCGTACGCAACAGGTGCCGACCGGTGGCCAGGGCACGCGCACGGTGGAATACCAGTTGCCGGACGGCACGCCGCCTGCCGGTGGCTGGCCGGCGGTGGTCTGGTACCAGACCGGCGTGTTCCCCAACTACTGGAACGGCAACAGCGCCATGCTGGCCGGCTTCCAGTACGAATCAGAGACCTTCGCCAAGCTGCTGGATGCCGGTTACGCGGTGATCGCGCCGACCGTCAATCAGGCGCGGCTGCTCCAGTACTGGGACACCAATGCCTACGGCGTCGATACCACCCAGCCCTATACCGACACCGAGGACTACCGGGTGCTGACCGCAGTGCTCGACGGCCTGGGCGCCGGCCAGTTCGGGCCGATCAACAGCCACCGGCTCTACGCCACCGGCATGTCCAGTGGCGGCTACAACACCTCGCGGATGGCGGTGAGTTTTCCGGGGCGCTTCCGCGCGCTGATCGTCCAGTCCGGCTCCTACGCCACCTGCAACGGCAGCACCTGCACGCTGCCGGCGCAGCTGCCGAGCAATCACCCGCCGACGCTGTTCCTGCACGGTGCCGACGACACCATCGTGCCGCCCGCCACCATGCAGCTCTACCACGACCGGCTGAAGGCAATGGGCGTGGAAGTGGGCTTGTTCCTGGCGCCGGGCGTGCGGCACGCAATCCTGGCGGAGTCGCCGGCGCTGGTCCTGGACTGGGTGCGCCGGCACTGAGTCGCCGGGGCTGCTCGGCGGCCCTCACCAAATCGGACGAAGCCCAGCGGGCGGGCGCTGTCTAAGCTCTTCGGTAAGTCAGACTCACCAAGAGCACCGTCCCATGTCCAGCAGCGAGCGTCCCAGCGTCCTCCAAGCCTTCACCGGCCTCTCCACCGACGAGATGGAGATCCTCAACCAAGCCGACCACTTCGCCCAGAGCGAGATGTACCCGCTGGCGCAGAAGATGGACGACGAGGAATGGTGGCCGAAGGACATCTTTCCCAAGATCGGCGCCACCGGCTACTTCGGCATCACCGCGCCCGAGCAGTACGGCGGCTCGGGGCTGGACGTGTTCACCTCGGGCCTGATCCTGCAGGCCTTCGGCCGCTGGAACCATGCGCTGGCGCTTTCCTGGGTGGCGCACGAGAACTTGTGCCTGCACAACATCCTGCGCAACGCCAACGAGGAGCAGAAGGCCAAGTACGTGCCGGGCCTGGTCAAGGGCACCGCCATCGGCGCGCTGGGCCTCACCGAGCCGGGCGCCGGCTCCGACGCCATCGGCTCGATGCGTACTACCGCGCGCCGCGAGGGTGACAACTACATCCTCAACGGCCGCAAGATCTACATCACCAACGGCCCGGTCGCCGACGTGCTGCTGGTCTATGCCAAGACCGACAAGGACCGTGGCAATCAGGGCGTCTCCGCCTTCATCGTCGAGAAGGATTTCCCCGGCTTCAAGGTGGCGCAGAAGCTGGTGAAGATGGGCTTCCGTGGCAGCCAGACTGCCGAGCTGGTGTTCGACGAATGCAAGGTGCCGGCGGCCAATCTGGTCGGCGGCGAGAACCGTGGCGTGAAGGTGGTGATGTCGGGCCTCGACCTCGAGCGGGCGATGATCTCGCCGATCTGCTTAGGGATAGCCGAGCGCGCCTTCGCGCTGGCCCTGGACTACTCCAAGCAGCGCAAGCAGTTCGGGCGGGCGATCAGCGATTTCCAGATGGTGCAGGCCAAGCTTGCCGACATGTATACCCGCGTCGAGTCGATGCGTCTGTTCACCTACCAGGTGCTGCGCGCGGCGAACGTGATCGGCGAGGAGGACGGCGGCCGTGGCGAGATCCACAAGCTCACCGCCGCCGGCGTGCTCTACGTCGCCGAGACCATGAACCAGGTGCTCAACGATGCCGTGCAGGTGCATGGCGGCACCGGCTACATCTGGGAGAGCGAGATCAACCGCCTGTACCGCTCGATCAAGCTGCTGGAGATCGGGGCCGGCACCAGCGAGGTGCGCAAGATGATCATCAGCAAGGAATTGCTGAGCGCTTGAGAGTGAGTCCCCTCTCCCCTGGTGGGAGAGGGTTAGGGAGTGGGGTGCGCGGCTCAGCCGCGTGCTGGCTGATCACAAGATTGAGGCCCCCTCTCCCCCAGCCCCTCTCCCACCAGGGGAGAGGGGAGCCAGAGGCCACATTCCATGTCCCCCGAAATCGCCGCACTCAACAACCCCGAAAATCTCTGGGCCGCCGAAACCGTGTACCGCCCCGATCTGTTCAAGGGCAAGGTCGCGCTGGTCTCCGGTGCCGGTAGCGGCATCGGCCGCGCCTGCGCGCTGCTGTTCGCGCGCTTGGGCGCCAAGCTGGTGATCTGTGGCCGCACGCCGGAAAAGCTCGACGCCATCGCCGAGTTCGTGCGCGGCAAGGGTGGCGAGGTGCTGTGCGTGCCGACCAATGTCCGTGAGCCGGAGCAGGTCGACGAGCTGTTCAGGAAAGCCCAGGCACACTACGGCCGCATCGACTACACGGTGAACAACGCCGGCGGCCAGTTTCCGCAGAACGCCATCGACTACGCGCCCAAGGGCTGGAACGCGGTCATCAACAACAACCTCAACGGCACTTGGCTGATGATGCAGCGCGCCGCCCAGCACTGGCGCGACCACGGCGGGCCGGGCTCGATCGTCAACATCGTGGTGGTGATCGAGCGCGGCATGCCGGGCGTCGCGCACACCGTCGCGGCGCGCGCCGGGATCATCGGCGCCAGCCGCACGGTGGCGGTGGAATGGGCGCCCTTGGGCGTGCGGGTGAACTGCGTGGCGCCGGGGCTGACCGCCACCGAAGGCCTCGACGTGTATCCACCCGAGGCGCAGAAGGAATTTCCGCTGGCGAACCCGCTCAAGCGGCCGGGCACGCCGATGGAGATCGCGGAATCGGTGATCTACCTCAGCGCCTCGTCCGGTAGCTTCATCACCGGCGAGGTGCTCACCGTCGATGGCGGCGGCAAGCTCTGGGGCGAGCTGTGGACCGCCGGCCGGCCGGACTACTACCGGCACTAGCCCCTAGGCGGCCGCCTTGGCCGCCTGGGCCGTGCAGTCGCCGCAGAGGTCGGGAAACAGCTCGCGGCTGACCCGCAGGATCAGCGCGTCCAGCGCGGCGTCGTCGGCGATGTCCACCAGCGGGTTCCAGCCGTAGCCATTGAGCAGGGTCTGCAGGTGCCGGCAGAACAGCCGGTAGGGATCGCGGACATTGAAGTCGTCCATCACGCCTTCCGCGTGCACCAGGTTGTGGGTGCCGATGGTCAGCGCCCAGACGCCCACCGAAACCTGTTCGGGAGTGAGGCCGCGCAACTCCAGATCGCCGGCGTCCACCGCCTCGCTGATCAGGCCCACCACCAGGGCCCCGATCGGGTCGTTGGCCTCCAGCAGCTCGGCGCGACGCTCGGCGGAGGCGGCGTTCCAGACCACTTCGGTGAACACGTATTGGCCGATGCGGAAATGCTCGGGGTTGCGGCGCACGAACAGCATGTCGGCGACGCCAAAGGCGAACATCCGCTCGCGCGAGGAAGCCTCCCAGCGCGCCACCCGCAAGAACAGCTCGACGTGCTCGCGCACCTGCTCGATGGTCAGCGCCAGCAGCAGGTCTTCCTTGGAAGCGAAATGCAGGTAGAGCGTGCCGACGGCGTACTCAGCGCGTTCGGCGATGCGGCTCATCTGCAATTTGAGCAGACCTTGCTCGCGAATCAGCTCTCGCGCGGCGGCTAAAAAACGCTGTTCGCGCGCCTCGAATTCCCGCTGCTTGCGTTGCTTGGTGCTCAAAGTGCTTCCGGTCTGACCGAGGAGGGCTGAAATTGGAATCCGGTTTTAATCTTGAATCAGATTCACAAACCGGTCAATAATGGCGCCCATCAGCCCTGCTCCGGCCGCCCCTGGCGGCTCTTTTGCCTAGAGAACCCCATGCGTCCGGTCCTCCTGCCCCTACCCGCTGCCGCCCTGGCGCTGGCCTCCCTGTTGTCCGCCTGCGCCCTTGGGCCGGACTACCAGGCGCCGGCTGCGGCTGGCGGCGAGCGCTACGGCGCCGATCCCCTGCCCGCCGAGACCGTGGCCACTCCGGTTCCCGGTGGCGAGGCCCAGAAGTTCCTCGCCGGCAAGGAAGTCCCGGACCGCTGGTGGACGCTGTTCGGCTCCGAAAAGCTCAATGCCCTGGTCAACGAGGCGCTCGCCAACAGCCCCAGCGTCGCCTCGGCGCAGGCGGCATTGCGGGTCGCGCAGGCCAATGCCCAGGCGCGTGGCGCTGACCGCTATCCAAGCGTCGACGCCAGCGCCAGTGGCACCCGCCAGAAGATCGATACCAGCAGCTTCGGCAATCCCGGAGGCGGCAGCACCATCTACAACCTTTACAACGCCTCGGTCGACGTCTCCTACGGCATCGACCTGTTCGGCGGCACCCGCCGCGGCATCGAGGCGGTGCTGGCGCAGGCCGAATTCCAGCGCTACCAGAGCGAGGCGGCCTACCAGACCCTGGTCGCCAATGTGGTGACTGCGGCGGTGCAGGAGGCGCAGTTGCGCGCGCTGGTGCAGGGCCAGGAGGCCATCCTCGCCGACCAGGAAAAGACCCTGAAGGTGAGCGAAACCCAGTTCGACCTGGGCGCCATCGGCAAGGCCGAGCTGCTCAATGCCCGCTCGCTGCTGGCCGCCGAGCGCGCCAAGCTGCCGCCGTTGCGCTTGCAGCTGAGCCAGGTACAGAACCAGCTGGCGGTGTATCTCGGCAAGCTGCCCAGCGAGCGCGTCGCCAGCAACTTCGAGCTGCAGGAGCTGAGCCTGCCGCAGGAGCTGCCGGTGTCGCTGCCCTCGACCCTGGTGCAGCGCCGGCCCGACGTGCTGGCCGCCGAGGCCGCATTGCGCACGGCTTCCGCCAATGTCGGCGTCGCCGCCGCTAACCGCTTTCCCAAGCTCACCTTGAGCGCCAGCTACGGCAGCCAGTCGTCCAAGATCGAGAACCTGTTTGACGGCGACGTCTGGAGCCTGGGCGCCAATCTGAGCGCGCCGATTTTCCACTTCGGTGCACTGTCGGCGCTCTACAAGGGCTCGCAGGCGGCCTACGAGCAGTCGGCCGCCGATTACAAGCTCACCGTGCTCAACGCCTTCCGCAACGTCGCCGACGCCCTCCGCCAGGTGGAAACCGATGCCGAGCGCCTGCAGTCGCAGCACGAGGCCGCTGCCGCTGCCGACGAGGCACTGAAGCTGGCGCAGCTGCAGTACCAACTGGGGGCGGCGAGCTATCTGCAGCTGCTCAGTGCCCAGCAGCAGCAGATCCAGGCCCGCACCGCCTACGTGCAGGCGCAGGCGGCGCGCTACCAGGACAGCGTCGCGCTGTTCCAGGCGCTGGGCGGCGGCTTCACCTCCCGCGATGCCGGAGCGGGCACCGCGACCGCGGTCGCTGCCCCTTAATAAATCAGTTCTCGTTTTCTAAAAACCCTCTTCTTGCCAGGCGCGAAGCCCATGTACAGCCCGAACGGATACAAGACTCAAAACAACGCCAAGCGCTGGATCGTGATGATCGTCGGCGTGGTCGTGCTGGTGGCGGTGATCGCCGGCATCAAGGCCTACAGCGTCAAGCAGATGATCGACGGCTTCGCCGCGATGGGCGAGCCGAAATCGACAGTGTCCACTGCCAAGGTCGCCTATGAGGAATGGCAACCGAACATCTCCGCGGTGGGTTCGCTCCGCGCCGCGCGCGGTGTTGATCTGGCTGCCGAGGTGTCCGGCGTGGTCGAGGCCGTGCAGGTGCGTTCCGGCGAAGACGTCAAGGAAGGCGAGCTGTTGGTGCAGATGGTGATGGACTCCGACTACGCCCGCTTGCGTGCTCTGCAGGCCGATGCCGAGCTGGCGCGCAGTGTCGAGCAGCGCGCCCGCAAGCAGCTGGCCGCGCAGGCGATCAGCCAGGCGCAGGCCGATTCCGAAGCCGCCAAGCTGAAGGCGGCGGAAGCGGCAGTTGCCGAGCAGAACGCACTGATCCGCAAGAAGGCGATCAAGGCGCCGTTCCCTGGCCGCCTGGGCATCACCACTGTCAACCCGGGCCAGTATCTGAATCCGGGCGACAAGCTGGTGACCCTGCAGCAGCTCGATCCCGTCCACGTTGACTTCACGGTGCCGCAGTCCGCGCTGGCGCAGCTCCAGAATGGCTTACAGGTCACCGCCACCACCGATAGCTTCCCGGGCCAGAGCTTCAGCGGCACGGTCACCGCCATCAATCCGGTGGTCGATGCCAGCACCCGCAACGTCAAGGTGCAGGCAACGCTGAAGAACCCCGAGCGCAAGCTGCTGCCGGGCATGTTCACCAATGTGGTGGTCGCCACCGGGGCGCCGCAGCGCTACCTGACCCTGCCCGCCAACGCGGTGGCCTTCAACCCCTATGGCGAGACGGTGTTCATCGTCGTCAAGCGTGGTGAAGAGAGCGCGGTCCCCGACAACAAGCCGGACGACCTGCTGCAGTCGGAAGCGCTGAAGAAGGCCGACGCCGATCTGAAGGCCGCCGCCGAGGCCGCCAGCAAGAAGGACGGCGAACAAGCCCAGCCCGCCGCCGCACCGGCTGCCTCGGCTGAGCCGGTGCTGGTGGCGCGTCAGGTGTTCATCAAGACCGGCCCCAGTCGCGGCGACCAGGTCGCGGTGATCAGCGGCCTCAAGGAAGGCGACGAGGTGGTGACCAGCGGCCAGATCAAGCTCAAGAACGACACCGCCATCGTCATCAACAACGAGCTGCAGCCGTCCAGCAACCCGGACCCGCGTCCGGTCGACGAGTAAGCGCGCTCACCGCGCTCTTGGAAAGCTCATGAACTTCACTGACACCTTTATCAAGAAACCGGTCCTGGCCCTGGTGGTCAGCGCGATGATCCTGGTGCTGGGCCTGCGTGCCGTGGCCCAGCTGCCGGTGCGTGAGTATCCGGAATCGCAGATCGCGGCGGTCACCGTCACCACCACCTACTTTGGTGCGGATGCCGACGTGATCGCCGGCTTCATCACCGCGCCGCTGGAAGCCGCCATTGCCCAGGCCCAGGGCATCGACTACATCTTCTCGACCTCGCTCAACGGCGCCAGTGTCATCACCGTCAACCTGCGGCTGAACTACGACGCCACCAAGGCGCTGTCGGAAATCAGCGCCCAGGTGAACTCGGTGCTGAACCAGTTGCCGGAAGGCGCGCAGCAGCCTTCGCTGAAGATCTCCACCGGCGAGAGCACCGCCTCGATGTATCTGGGGTTCACCAGCGACACGCTGGCGGCCAACCAGATCACCGACTATCTCCTGCGCGTGGTGCAGCCCAAGCTCCAGGGCATTGCCGGTGTGCAGAACGCCGAAATCTTCGGCGCCCGCCAGTTCGCGCTGCGCGTGTGGATGGACCCGCAGCGGCTGGCCGCCTATAGCCTCACCGCCGCCGACGTCTACACCGCGCTGGGCGCCAACAACTACATCTCCGCCATCGGCTCGACCAAGGGCGAGATGGTGACCGTGGATCTGACCGCGCGCACCGATCTGCACTCGCTGGAGGAATTCCGCAAGCTGGTGGTGAAGTCCAATGAGGGCGGCATCGTCCGCCTGGAAGACGTCGCCAATGTCACCCTGGGCGCCGAGCAGTACGACTTCAATGCGCGTTCCGATGGCCGTCGCGCGCTGTTCATCGGTGTTCGCGTCGCGCCCGATGCCAACGTGCTGACCGTGATCGGCGACGTGCGCGAAGCCTTTCCGGGCATCGTCGCGCAGCTGCCCAAGGGCCTCAGCGGCGAGATCGACTACGACGCCACCGACTACATCCGCAGCGCCATCAGTGAGGTGCAGACCACTCTGATCGAGGCGCTGCTGATCGTTTCGGCGGTGATCTTCCTGTTTCTCGGCTCACCGCGTTCGGTGCTGATCCCGGCGGTGGCGATTCCGCTGTCGCTGGTCGGCGGCTTCATCTTCATGCTGGTACTGGGCTATTCGATCAACCTGCTGACCTTGCTGGCGCTGGTGCTCGCGATCGGCCTGGTGGTCGATGACGCGATCATCGTGGTCGAGAATGTCGATCGCCACATGAAGGACGGCATGACGCCGTTCAAGGCGGCCTTGCAGGGCGCGCGCGAACTGGCAGGCCCCATCGTCGCGATGACCGTCGTGCTGATCGCCGTGTACGTGCCGATCGGCTTCCAGGGCGGCCTCACCGGCACCCTGTTTTCGGAGTTCGCGTTCACCCTGGTCGGTGCCGTAGTGGTCTCCGCCATCGTCGCGCTGACGCTGTCACCGATGATGGCCGCTTACTTCCTGAAGCCGGGCGAGCATGAAGGCAACCGCTTCATTCAGATGATCGACCGCAACTTCGAATGGACGCGGGCGCATTACGAGCGTCTGCTTGGCGGCGCACTGAGCAGCTGGAAGACCGTGGTCGCCTTCGGCTTCCTGATCATCGGCCTGATCGCGGTGATGCTGATGATGCCTTCGGCCATCGGCTTCAAGAAGGAGCTGGCGCCGCAGGAGGACCAGGGCTTCGTGATCGGCTTCGGTTACGCCATGCCAAATGCCTCGGTGGAGCAGATGGGCGTCTACTCGCGCAAGATGTACGAGTACGTGAAGGCGACGCCGGAAGTCGAGCAGGCGTTCACGCTGGACGGCGTCAGCACCCCCAATACCACGCTCACCGGCATGATCCTCAAACCCTGGGATCAGCGTACGCGCAGCAGCTTCGATCTCCAGAGGGATTTGCAGGAGAAGTTCAACAGCATCGCCGGCGCCACCATCTACGCCTCGCAACCTCCGCCGCTGCCGACCAGCAGCGGTGGCGCCAACACCTCGGTGGTGTTCGTGATCGGCACCACCGACTCCTTCGCCAATCTCGACGAGGTGGCCAGCGACATGCTCGCGGAGGCGCAGAAGAGCGGCAAGTTCTACTACATCGACACCGATCTGAAGCTCAACAAGCCGCAGGTCTCGGTGCATGTCGACCGTGACAAGGCGGCCGCACTGGGGCTGTCGATGCGCGACATCGGCTCCTCGCTGGGCGCGATGCTGGGCGGCGGCTACGTCAACTACTTCAGCATCGCCGGGCGCTCCTACAAGGTGATCCCGCAGGCGCAGCAGGTGAGCCGGCTGAATGCCGACCAGCTCAACAACTACTACATCCGCACCGCCAGCGGCGAGGTGGTGCCGGCTTCGACGGTGGTGACACTGAAGACGCAGGCGATTCCGACCCGTGTCAGCCGGTTCCAGCAGCTCAACTCCGCGACGTTCAGCGGCGTGCCTTCCGGCACGCTGGGCGACGCGCTCGACTATCTGAAGAAGCTCGCCGACCAGCGGATGCCGGCCGGCTACACCGTCGACTACGGCGGCGAGTCGCGCCAGTTCATGCAGGAGACCTCGGCTTTCGCCCTGACCATGGGCCTGGCCCTGGTGATCATCTTCCTGACCTTGGCGGCGCAGTTCGAGAGCTTCCGCGATCCGTTGATCGTGCTGACTTCGGTGCCGATGGCGATCTTCGGCGCGCTGGTGTTTATCTTCCTCGGCTACAAGAACCTGACGATCAACATCTACACCCAGGTGGGCTTGGTGACCCTGGTGGGCCTGATCGCCAAGCACGGCATCCTGCTGGTGCAGTTCGCCAACGACGAGCAGAAGGCCGGCAGGAGCAAGCTCGAGGCGATACTCGCCGCCGCCGGCGTGCGCCTGCGGCCGATCCTGATGACCACCGCCGCGATGGTGCTGGGCGTGATGCCGCTGGTGATCGCCGAGGGCGCGGGCGCGGTCGGCCGCAACCACATGGGCGTGGTGATCGCCTCCGGCATATTCATCGGCACGGTGTTCACGCTGTTCGTGGTGCCGGCGATGTACATGCTGCTGGCGGCGGACCATCACGCCAAGTCGGCCGCTGCCGAGGACGAGGTGCCGCCGGCCGTGGCCCACTGAGCGGCGATGGCTGCAACAGCGGAGCCCGGGGAATGATCCTCGGGCTCTTTTGTTTGGGTACTGCTTCTTGCGAGCAGTGAGGCCGAGCCCAGTGGCTACGGCTTGTCGTGCGGGTGCCGAGCGCGGAACTCGCTGGTCAGCACCAGCGGAGCCCGTCGGCTCCAGGCCAGCTACAGCGCCGGCGCGATCTCCACCACCAGGCCTTCCAGCTTCTCACTCATCGGAATCTGGCAAGACAGCCGCGAGCCGGACTTGAGCGGCACCAGCTCGCCGATCGCCTCCAGCATCATCTGCTCGTCCTCAGACTTCGGCGGCAGCTTGTCCAGCCAGGCGGCATCGACGTAGACATGGCAGGTGCCGCAGGAGCAGGCGCCACCGCAGGTGCCCTCGACGCCGGTATTGGCATCGCGCAGCGCTTCCATCAAGGGGCAACCCCCCAGGGCTTCGAGCTTGCTTTCGCTGCCATCACGGCCGATCACCTTCACCACTGCCATCTTTCCAACTCCACTCAAAGTGAAGCCTCCGTGCCGACGACCGGCACGGAGGCGTTTTCGCCAACTACTACGTTCGCTCAGATCGAAACGCCGGGCTTAGGCGGCTTCTTCGAGCTTGGGCTTGTCGACGTAGAACTGCTTGAACCACTTGCGGAACTGCAGCACCGGACCGTCGCCGTCGCAGAGCAGCGGGTTGGGGCGGAACTTCTTGTTGTTCCAGACGATGAAGTCGACGCTCTCGAAGCCGGCGCTTTCCTCGCCCTCGGCAGCACCGATCATGTGGTCGATCTGCTTCTTGGAGAAGGCCAGCTCGGTGGTGCCGGCCGGGTAGTCGACGTGACGGAAGCTCATGTTCATCTGCGTCTTGTCGTGGCTGATCGGCACCGAGTACGAGATCATCGTCGAGGTCACCGGCTTGCCGGTGGCCGGGTTGACCTGGTTGAAGCGCATGACGTTCAGGCCCGGCCCATACATCTCACCGAGGATGTAACCCTTGCCGATGTCCAGGTGCATGCGCGCGCCTTCGTAGCTGGCCTCGACCGGCGGAATCATCGGCGCGTTGTGCAGGAACTTCAGGTGGGCGACATCGACGCCGTTCTCGGCGATCTCCTGGATGCAGGTGTTCGCACTCCAGCTGCCGCGGCGCGAGCCGGTGTAACCGGTGGCGTCCTCCATCTCCGGGATGTAGGGCAGCTCGAAGCTCGGCGGCTCGCAAGCCGGGTGGTACCAGCTCCAGATCATCCCGTACTTCTCGACCGTGGGCAGGGTGCGCAGGATCGGGCCCTTCTTGGTGATCGGCGGCATCACCTTGGCGTAGGGGATGGCCTTGCAGTTGCCGTCGGTGTCGTATTCCCAGTGGTGGAAGGGGCAGCGCAGGTGCTCGCCGCAGACCTTGCCGCCGTGGCCCATGTGGGCGCCCAGGTGCGGGCAGTAAGGGTCGGAGACGCCCGGCTTGCCGCCTTCGGTGCGGAACAGCACCCACTCCTGGCCGAATACGAAGATGTTACGCATCTCGCCGGCCTTGAGGTTTTCCACGTGGTCGATGAAGTACCAGCCGACCGGAACCGGAAACGGCGCGCGCTCCAGGGTCTGTGATTCGAGAAGCATCTTCAGATTGATGGCGCCCATGATGTCGGTATCTCCTGTTGCCTGATCTGGGTATGGCCCACGGCTCTTCAGGGCCTGAGGGTGCGTCATGGTGGCCTGCCGGTTTGGGCCGGGCCTCGTCCATTTAGGTTATGAGAAGGCGTTCTCTTTACTCGCCACGCCGGCAGGGTGGAGGCGAGTGTGTTGCTCAATCTGGCTTCGCCAGTCCTAGGTCCAACTGACGCCGGCTTTCAAACCGGCGCGCCTCGCCGCTCAGCGGATCGACAAAGCGCACCGAGCGCGCCAGCAGTTGCAGCGGGTGGCGGTAGTCGTCTTCCAGCTCCGGCCGCAGCTCGGGGTAGAAGCTGTCGTTGACGATGGCCGCGCCCAGAGCCGCCAGATGCACGCGCAGCTGGTGCTTGCGGCCGGTGAGCGGCTGCAGGCGGTAGCGGCTCAGGCCGTCGTCCAGCAGGGTCTGGGATTCGATCAGGGTTTCGCTGTTGGGCTCGCCCTCCACCTCGCGCATGCGGAAGAAAGGCTCGCCATCGACCAGCCGGCTGCGGTGCCGCAGGGGCAGCGTCAGCGCGGGCAGGCTGGGTGCGACGGCCTCATAGATTTTTTCCACGCTGCGGGTGGGGAACAGTTGCTGGTAGCGGCCGCGCGTCTCGGGATTGACCGAAAACAGCACCAGCCCGGCGGTGCCGCGGTCGATGCGGTGCAGCGGCACCAGCGCCTCCAGCCCCAGCTCGCGCTTGAGCCGAACCAGCAGGGTCTGCTGCAGATAGCGGCCGGCCGGCACCACCGGCAGGAAGTGCGGCTTGTCGGCGACCAGCAGGTGGTCATCGCGGTAGATCAGCTCGGCCTGGAAAGGGATCTCCGGCTCCGCTTCCAGCTCACGGTAGTAGTAGAGCGTGCCGCCGGCCTTGTAAGGCTGCTCCGGCCCGGTGGTCTCGCCATTCTGCAAGCGCAGCTCGCCTCGCGCGGCGCGCCCGAGCCAGATCTCGGCGGCGACCTCGGGGAAGCGTTCGCGCAGGAAGTCCGCCAGCCGCGCCCAGGGGCCGGCCGGCAACACGATGCTGCTGGGGCCGACGCCGTCGCGGACGGGCAGGGGAGCGTGCACTTGGGGGCAGAAGGAGGCGGGCGGGGCGCCCAGCCTAGCGGGTTCCGGCGGCGGGTAGCGGCATGAGCATGCGGCGCCGCTCTTGGGATACTCGCATCCGGTCCCCATAGCTGGTATTCCTCCCGCTGCCATTCAAGGACGATCGCCATGGAACACAGACAGCTCGGCCGCTCCGGCCTGAAAGTGCCGGTCCTCAGCCTCGGCACCGGCACCTTCGGCGGCATCGGCAGCATGTTCAGCAAATGGGGCGCGACCGATGTCGCCGGCGCGCGGCGTCTGGTCGATGTCTGCCTGGAAGCCGGCCTCAATTTCTTCGATACCGCCGATGTCTACTCCGGGGGCGCCTCCGAGGAGATCCTCGGGCAGGCGCTGCAAGGCCGGCGCGACCAGGTGCTGATCTCGACCAAGGCTACTTTCAGCATGGGGGCCGGCCCCAACGACAAGGGCTCCTCGCGCCATCACCTGATCCGCGCCTGCGAGGCCAGCCTCAAGCGCCTGGGCACCGACCACATCGACCTCTACTTCATGCACGGCTATGACGCGCTGACGCCGGTGGAGGAAACCCTGCGCGCGCTCGACGACCTGATCACCGCCGGCAAGATCCGCTATCTGGGCTGCTCCAATTTCTCCGGCTGGCAGGTGATGAAGGCGCTGGCCACTTCCGAGCGCTACGGCCTGGGTCGCTACGTCAGCTACCAGGGCTATTACTCGCTGATCGGCCGCGACTACGAGTGGGAGCTGATGCCGCTGGCCCTGGAGCAGGGCCTGGGCACCATGGTCTGGAGCCCGCTCGGCTGGGGCCGGCTCACCGGCAAGATCCGTCGCGGCCAGCCGCCGACGGCCGGACGCATCCAGCAGGGCGGCGCCGAGGGTGGGCCGATTGTCGAGGACGACTACCTGTACCAGGTCGTCGATGCGCTCGACGCCGTCGCCGCCGAAACCGGCAAGACCGTGCCGCAGGTAGCGCTCAACTGGCTGCTGCAACGTCCCAGCGTCGCCAACATCGTCATCGGTGCGCGCAACGAGGAGCAGCTGCGGCAGAACCTCGGCGCCCTGGGCTGGACCTTGAGCGCCGAGCAGGTGACGCGGCTGGACGCCGCCAGCCAGCGCACGCCGATCTACCCCTACTGGCACCAGCGCGGCTTCGACGAGCGCAATCCCAAGCCGACGCAGTGGTGATGACCGCCACCCGATGCCGTCTGGCGGTCATCGGCAGTTGCTAGACTGCGCCCGCCTTTTTCGTCACTCCCTTCTGGCTGCCCAATGTCCTCCCGCGAATCCTATGGCCTCGGCCCGCTGCCGACCCTGATCTTCTCTTCCCGCTGGCTGCAGTTGCCGCTCTACCTGGGCCTGATCGTTGCCCAGGGTGTCTACGTGGTGCTGTTCTGCAAGGAGCTCTGGCATCTGATCCACGGCGCCTTCGAGCTCAACGAGCAGCAGGTGATGCTGATCGTGCTGGCGCTGATCGACGTGGTAATGATCTCCAACCTGCTGATGATGGTGATCGTCGGCGGCTACGAAACCTTCGTGTCGCGCCTGGGGCTGGAAAAGCACCCGGATCAGCCGGAGTGGCTCAGCCATGTGAACGCCTCGGTGCTCAAGGTGAAGCTGGCGATGGCGATCATCGGCATCTCCTCGATCCACCTGCTCAAGACCTTCATCGAGGCCGGCAGCCTCGGCGCCCTGCCGCTGTGCTCGGCGGTGGACCCCGGCGTCAAATGCGCCACCGTCACCGCCACCGGCGTGATGTGGCAGACCATCATCCACATGGCCTTCATCGCCTCGGCGATCGGCATTGCCTGGACCGACCGCATCATGAGCGCCGGTCTGCCCGCGCATCCCAGGGGCGAGGTCAAGCACTGAAGCCTGCCGCAAGACCGGCGCGGAGCGCGCGATGAGCAAGGTGGTGCTGGTCACCGGCGCTTCCTCCGGCCTGGGCCGGGCCTGTGCCGAGGCCTTGGCCGCCGCCGGGCACCGGGTCTATGCCGCCAGCCGGAGGCCGCCGCAGGATCTGCCCGGCTGCAAGCCGCTGGCGCTGGATGTGGACCGCGACGACAGCGTGCAGTCGGCGATCGCCTGGCTGCTGGCCGCCGAGCCGCGCGTCGACGTGCTGATCAATTGCGCCGGCTTTGGTATTGCCGGCGCCATCGAAGACACCAGCAGCGCTGAGGCGCAGCAGCAGTTCGAGACCAATTTCTTCGGCGCGGTGCGAGTCACCCGCGCCTTGCTGCCACAGCTGCGCCAGCAGGGCGGCGGACTGATCGTGCAGGTCGGCTCGCTGGTGACGCAGCTGCCGGTGCCGTTCCAGGCCTACTACTGCGCCAGCAAGGCGGCGCTGGAGTCCTGGGCCGAGGCGCTACGCTTCGAGGTGGCGCCGCATGCGATCCGCGTTGCCTGCATCCAGCCCGGCAACTTCGCCACCGGCTTCACCGCGCAGCGGCGCCGGGTCGTGGGCTGGACCGAGGCCTCCAGCTACCACGCGCGCTGCGAGGCCTCGGTGGGCTGGATGGAGGAGGACGAGCGCAAGGGCCTGGAGCCGGCGCGCTTCGCCCGTCAGATGCTGAACCTGGTCGAACACCCGCAGCCGACCTTCCGCCACCTCGCCATCGCGCCCATCGAGCGCCTGGCCCTCTGGCTGCGCGCAGTGCTCCCTTACCGCTGGTACGAGCGGCTGTTCCGGCATTTCTTCCGCGCCAACTGAGTCGCGCGCCGCCGTTGGAGGCGCCCACGCTGCTGCGTTAAGGTGCGCCCAACTGTTTGGGGGAGAGCATGAAAAGAATCGGCAAGCGCTACCGGCCCGGCCGCGCCGCGCAGGACTACGACGTGATCGTCATCGGCTCCGGCATCGGCGGCCTCAGTTGCGCGGCACTGCTGACGCGCCTGGGCCGCAAGGTCTGCGTACTGGAGCAGCACTACACCGCTGGCGGCTTCACGCATTCCTACGAGCGCGAGGGTTACGAGTGGGATGTCGGCGTGCACTACATCGGCGAGGTGCACAAGCCCTACGCGCCGCTGCGCCGCATCTTTGACGTCATCAGCGATGGCAAGCTCGAATGGGCGCCGATGGACGCCTGCTACGACCGCATCATCATCGGCGACCGGCACTACGACTTCATCGCCGGCAAGGACAATCTCGCCGCCGAGTTGAAGCGCCACTTCCCCGAAGAAGGCGCGGCCATCGATGAGTACTTCCGTCTGGTGCAGAAAGTCAGCGGCAGCATGCAGGCCTACTTCGCCGGCCAGGCCATGCCGCCGCGCATCGCCCGCGTCTACGAGGCGCTGAAGCGCTTCCGGCTGCCGAAGGAATGCTTCATGAGCACCCGCGCGGTGCTGGAGAAGCTCACCAGCAACCAGCAACTGATCGCCGTGCTCACTGGCCAGTGGGGCGACTACGGCCTGCCGCCGGCCGAGGCCGCCTTCATCATGCACGCCGCCGTCACCAAGCATTACTTCGCGGGTGGCAACTATCCGGTGGGCGGCTCCTGGAAGATCGCCGACACCATCGTCCCGGTGATCCGTAGCGGTGGCGGCGAGGTGTTCACCTACGCCAGGGTCAAGGAGCTGTTGATCGAGAACGGCCGCGCGGTCGGCGTGCGGATGGAAGACGGCAGCGAGGTCCGCGCGCCGGCGGTGGTCAGCAGCGCCGGCGCCGAGCTGACCTTCGGCAGCCTGCTGCCGGCAGCCGAGCGCCAGCGCCACGGCTACCCCGCCAAGCTGCGCGAGGTGCATGCCTCCTCGGGGCATCTTTGCCTCTACGCCGGCTTCAAGGGCACGGCGCGGGAGCTGGGTCTGCCCAAGACCAATCTCTGGATCTATCCCAACGCCGATCACGAGGGCAACACCCAGCGCTTTCTCGACGATCCGATCAACAGCCTGCCGATGCTCTACGTCTCCTTCCCGTCCGCGAAGGACCCGGAGTGGGAGAGAAACTACCCCGGCAAGAGCACGGTGGAAGTCATCACCCTGGGCCGCTACGAGTGGTTCGAGAAGTGGGCCAAGGAAACCTGGAACCATCGCGGCGCCGAGTACGAGGCGCTCAAGAAACAGTTCGGCGAACGCATGCTCGAAGGTCTGTACCAGCAGATGCCGCAGTTGCGCGGCGCGATGGACTACTGGGAGCTGTCGACGCCGCTATCGACCGAGTACTTCGGCATGTACGGCAAGGGCGAGATTTACGGGCTCGATCACGACCTGCACCGCTTCGAGCAGAAGTGGCTGCACCCGGTGACGCCGGTGAAGGGCCTCTATCTCACCGGCCAGGACGTGGTCACCGCCGGCGTCGGCGGCGCGCTGATGGGCGGCGTGCTGACCACGGCGGCGATGCTGGGGACGAAGGCGGGGCAGGTGTTCAAGCTGCTCAAGACCTGGAAGCCGACCGAGCCGGCGGCGACCCCGACCTGAGCCGGAACCCGCGAAGCGACGAGAGTGCCGGATGATGAAACGACAAGCTCATGCGCTTGTTCTTCAGCCCCGGCGGCGAGAGCCCAGTGAGCAGGCCCAGCAGGAACATCACAGTGCCCGCCATCAGCAGCAACTGGCCGTGTGCCGGCGGTGCGATGACTTACGAGGTCATCGCCCGCCGGATTCGGTGGCGCTGCAGGAAGACTTGCTGAGTGAGACGGCGATGGGTCGCGTGGCGCCAATAGCGGACGCTCATATCGCCTCATCAGTACTTTCGTCCCGATGACTCGCACATCAACTTGGAGCGAAACATCAGGCAGGTCAGCCTCGTGCTGCCCGCAGCGCGTTGGTCAGGCAAATACCTGTTGCAATCGTGGCCCCGAACACGGCCACGTAGAACGAGCCGTAGCTCAGCAGATTCGGCCAGCTACCTATGGGCTGCAGGCCGCGTTCCGGCGCGTATACGGCGGCTGAGTAGCCGATGGCGTTGCCCCACAGCATCACGATCGCGGCGTAGTAGAACCACCGTGCCTGCCGCACGCTGAATTGCAGGCGTGGGCTCAAGAGCACCATCGCCATCACATACATTGAGTTCACCAAGGGGCCGACGTGGGCGTTGCGCAGCAGCTCCTTCTGGTTGGGCACCATCACGTCGAAGCGCGGCAGGGGGAGTATGTGCAGCACGTTGTCAGCGAGTGCGATCAGCCACACGAAGCCGCCGCAGAAGCCAAGAAACATCATGATGAAGCAATGCACGAGCAGTTTGCCGCCGATGCGACTCGACAGCCCCTGGCCTGCCACCACCCAAGTTTCGTTCTTCACCGTGCTCTCCTGATTGTGTGTGGGTTGTTGTGGTTTTAGGCGACGGCCTTTGCCATCGGTTGGGCATAGGGCACGGGCATCTGCGGCGCGTGGGTGTCCAGCAGGGGGATCTGGTCCAGCGGCGCGGTACCGTGGCCGGCGATCCAGTCCAGCACCCATTGCGGGTCCTTCTCGCGGCGCGGCGAATGGCCAGGCAGTGCTGCCCGCAGCAGATAGGGGCCAACGTGGCAGATGAAGGCGGTGATGTGCCTGGCGAGCCGCAGCCGCGAGCGCAGTTGCCGCCACAGGCCCTCGTGCTGGAGCATCACCTTGTAGGCGCGCATCGAAAACCACATCACCTGCAGCGAGCCGTGGAAGACGCCGTAAGCCCGCGCCAGATAGCCGCCCAGACTGCCGCCGAAGGCCGCCTGGTAGATATCGTAGGCCACGCACTTGTGCTCGGTTTCTTCCACCATGTGCCAGAGCACGAAGGACACCACGCGCGTATCCGCACCCCTGAACAAGCTAACGCGCTGCTCGATGAGCCATTTGGTCACGCCCAGGGTCATTGACTCGAAGCCCGCGGTGTAGGCCATGCGAGTGCGCAGCGTACGCAGGGCGAGGCGCGTGTAGGCCGCCTGCATGTCGCGCTCGATGGCTTCGAGCTGTGGATAGCGCTTGGCCTTGAGCATCTCGTTGAAACGCCGGTGGGCTTGGTAGTGGTGCTGTTCCTGGGTGTTAAAGGCGCGGCCCTGCTCGCTTAAGTGCTCGTTGCCGAGCAGCTGCGTGGTTTCACGTACGGTGCGGATCAGAAACGGTTCGAGATACGGCATGGTCAGCGAGCCACCGTTCATCATCGCTGCAAGCTCGGGCTCGCCCGGGATCCACTGTGGGTCGATGTCGTCGGGAAACTCGAAGGCGATGCGACGCGGAACGGGCGTGGGCTCGGCCGACAGCGGGGCCAGGCCGTGTTGGGCTTCAACCATGACGTTTCTCCTTGGCGGGGGCTTTATCTGCGCTATCGGCGTGCTCCAGGCCTGTGCGTAGCGCGTGGATCAACGTGGGCACCAGCACCTTCACATCGCGACCCATCACGAACTGCCCGGCCACCTGCAGCGACACCAGGCCGTGCGCACCTATCCAGAACAGATGGCTGGCGGTCAGCGGGTCGATGGCCCTTGGAAAGTCGCCGCGCGCCTGGCCGGCGGCAATCACCTGAGTACATACATCCAGCGCGTCGCGCTTGGCGGCCTTGAGCTCTATCGAGCTGCGCGCCACCTCCAGCTGTTCGAGAGCGAAGAACATCAGCGCGTAGCGGTGCGGGTGTGCCATGCCGCTGCGGATGTAAGCGGCCGCCAGTGACTCCAGCTGCTGCTCGGGCTCGCTCAAGCCCACGATGGCCTCGCGCATCTCGGCCTCGATCCAGCGGAAGGCGCGGGCGCGCAAGGCATTCACCAGCTCCTGCTTGTCGGCGAAGTAGCGGTAGGGCGCGGAATAGCTCAAGCCCAGTTCCGTGGCGAGGCGGCGGAAGCTAAGTGCGTCTTCGCCGCCCTCCTTCTCGAACACCGCCATTGCGGCATCCAGAATTTGGTCGCGCTTTTGCGCACGCAGGTCATCGGAGAACTTTGGGCGGGCCATGCAGATCAGTAAACATCATTAACGTAACATCGTCAACATAATTGCCGACGCGCTGTTCGTGCCTATTGATGGCCACCTTTGAGTCGCATCGTCAAGTGATGTTAGAGGGCTGGCAGCGCCGTCCGCTTTGGGCTGGAGCCGGGAGCCCAAGTAGCTCCGGAGGCGTTCGGCGCCCGCACCGAAACCTACACCGGGCAAGCGCGCAGCCTAGCTTTCCCGACTGTCCGCGTAGCTCCGCTGTGGCCCAAGCCGAGCCTGTTCCTCCTCGGTATACAGCCGCGAGCGAGTCAAAAAACGTCGGTCGCTGCCGTTGTCGAGCGAGAACATGCCGCCACGCCCCGGCACCACGTCGATGATTAGTTGGGTGTGCTGCCAATAGGCGAACTGCGGTTCGCTGATGAAGAACTCCGCGCCGCCGATTTCCCCGAGGCGGATGTCGCGGTCGCCGACGATGAAGCCGCCGACCGGATAGCACATGGGCGAGGAGCCGTCGCAGCAGCCGCCGGACTGATGGAACAGCACGGCGCCGTGCTCGGCGCGCAACTCGTCGATCAAGCGCAGGGCGGCTTCGGTCGCGACGACCCTGGGGAAGATGTCTGTGGTCATGACGCCTCCTAAATGACCCCGCGCCGGTCCGGGTTCTTGAGCCGGCGCGGGGGCGTGAGTGCCTCAGAAGCTGAGCTTGATGGTGCCCACGACCCGGCTATCGAGAATTGCGCCGGCCTCGTGCGCGTCGGTATCGTGGTAGCGCAGGTCGGCGGAAACCAGCTTGCTCGCCGCCCAGCCCAGGCCGAGATTCCAGGTGGCGTAGTCGAGCCCGGTGCCGACGTCCTGCTTGCCGTAGGCGCCGGAGACCGACCACTGCGGGTTGAGGTTGTAGCTGGCGTTGAGCTCGGCATAGGTGCCGGAGTCATCGGAGCCGAAGTAGTCGCTGGTGTAGAAGAGCGCGGCGCCGGCATTGACCGGCCCCAGCGGATGGCTCAGCGCCAGCTTGTACTCGAGGGTGTCGATGTCCACGCCGGCGGGCTGGTCGTGGTAGCCGTAGCGGACCAGGCCGAGATCCAGGCCCAGGGCGCCCAGCTTGGTGGTCCAGCCGGCCCAGAGGTCGTACTCGAAGTCGATGCTGTTGCCGAAGTCGACGTTCTCGGCGCCGGCACCCACATAGAAGCCACCGGCGGCGAGATTCACACTGCCGAAGACAAAGGGGTCTTCGTTGGTCTGGCTGACGCCGCGGAACACGTAGTCGCTGGCGGCGCCCAGCGTGTAGGAAATCTGCGGAGCCTCGGCCAGGGCGGGCCCTGCCGTGCAGCTCAGGATGGCGGCCAGCAGCAGGCCTTGCCCTTGGGGGCGGAAATTGGTCATGGTCATCTCCTCGTGGATTTTTTGTAGGTCTGTGGCAATGGGCGGGCGGCTTGTGGGCCGCCCGCCGAACGCGTGGCGCGGTTTAGAAGAAGCCCAGCGCCTTCGGGCTGTAGCTCACCAGCATGTTCTTGGTCTGCTGGTAGTGGTCGAGCATCATCCGGTGCGTCTCGCGGCCGATGCCGGACTGCTTGTAGCCACCGAAGGCGGCATGCGCCGGGTAGGCGTGATAGCAGTTGGTCCACACGCGGCCGGCCTGGATGCCGCGGCCGAAGCGGTAGCAGCGGTTGGCATCGCGGCTCCAGACACCGGCGCCGAGGCCGTAGAGCGTGTCGTTGGCGAGATGCAGGGCCTCCTCTTCGTCCTTGAAGGTGGTGACCGACACCACCGGGCCGAAGATCTCTTCCTGGAAGATGCGCATCTTGTTGTGGCCGGCGAACACCGTCGGCTGCACGTAGTAGCCGCCAGACAGGTCCCCGCCGAGCGCGGCGCGCGCGCCGCCGGTGAGTAGCTTCGCGCCCTCCTGCTTGCCGATGTCGATGTAGCTGAGGATCTTCTCCAACTGTTCGCTGGAGGCCTGGGCGCCGATCATGGTCGCCTCGTCCAGCGGCGAGCCCTGCTTGATCGCCTGCACGCGCTTGACCGCGCGCTCCATGAAGCGGTCGTAGATCTTCTCGTGTACCAGCGCGCGACTCGGGCAGGTGCAGACCTCGCCCTGGTTGAGCGCGAACATCGCGAAGCCTTCGAGCGCCTTGTCGAAGTAGTCGTCGTCTTCGCGCATCACGTCGTCGAAGAAGATGTTGGGCGACTTGCCGCCCAGCTCCAGCGTCACCGGGATCAGGTTCTGGCTGGCGTACTGCATGATCAGCCGGCCGGTGGTGGTCTCGCCGGTGAAGGCGATCTTGGCGATGCGGCTCGAGGATGCCAGCGGCTTGCCGGCTTCCAGGCCAAAGCCGTTGACGATGTTGAGCACGCCGGGCGGCAGCAGGTCGCCGATCAACTCGGCCCAGAGCAGGATGCTGGCCGGCGTCTGCTCGGCCGGCTTGAGCACCACACAGTTGCCGGCGGCCAGCGCCGGGGCGAGCTTCCAGGCCGCCATCAGCAGCGGGAAGTTCCAGGGGATGATCTGCCCGACCACGCCCAGCGGCTCGTGGAAGTGGTAGGCGACGGTGTCGTGGTCGACCTCGCCGATCGAGCCTTCCTGCGCGCGGATGCAGCCTGCGAAGTAGCGGAAGTGGTCGATGGCCAGCGGCACGTCGGCGGCCATGGTTTCGCGGATCGGCTTGCCGTTGTCCCAGGTCTCGGCCAGCGCCAGCAGGCGCAGGTTGTCCTCCATGCGCTGGGCGATGCGGTTGAGCACATTGGCGCGCTCGGTGCTGCTGGCGCGGCCCCAGGCGTCCTTCGCCTTGTGGGCGGCGTCGAGCGCCAGCTCGATGTCGGCGGCGCTGGAGCGCGCCACCTCGCAGATCACCTGCCCGTTGACCGGCGAGAGGTTCTGGAAATAGCGGCCGTCCACCGGTTCGCGCCAGTCGCCGCCGATGAAATTGGCGTAGCGGCTGCGGAATGGCGAGGCGGTGCTGTTGGTTTGCAGCAGGGGCATGTTCATCGGTACGGCTCCTCCGTTGTTGTGGTGTCGGAGCTGGCGAATAAATCTCCTGTGCTGTCCTGCTGCAGCGTCATGCGCTGCTCGCAATCCTCACGCACACAAGTGCGCTGCGGTTGCTGTGCTGGCCGAACCTTTAGTCGGTTCGGCTCCTTGCAGCAGGCCATGCTCGCTACGATTTCTTCACCAGCTCTCGGGCCTTAAGGGGCAGCGCCTGTGCCAGCCTGCGGCCAAGGTCGGGGTGGCCGGGCTAGACGCTTGAATGCGGTCGGAAATTCGGCGGCGCCGGACGCGGCTGGCGAGCCTTCGCGTTTGCGTTTGCGCCGCGTCTATGTAACTTGGGGGAACAGGGTGCGGAGCAGGTGTCGCAGATTGCGACAGTGACCGAGGAGACCCCATGCAAGCCACGAACGATCATCAATCGGTGCTGGCCGCCAGACGCCGCTTCTTCGAGGATGGCCGCACGCCGCGCGGTCTGATCGCAGAACCGATCCTGCGCTCCTGGACGCGTTGCGCGGCGCTGGGCCTGGAAGCTGCCAAGACGCCCGAGGTGGCGACGCTGTCCAGTGGTGGGCTGCGCGAGGCCTGTGAGCGCCACGAGCAATTGCGCCGCCTGTGCCGGCCGGAGATCGAGTCGCTGTATCTCGATGCCCGCGACACCGACAGTGTGGTGATCCTCACCGACCCGCAGGGCCTGGTGCTCGACGCGGTCGGCAGCACCGACTTCGCCGACAAGGCGGCCCGCGTCGCCCTGCGCCCCGGCGTGCAATGGCACGAGGCCGCTACCGGCACCAATGCTATCGGCATGGCGTTGATCGAACGCCGGCCGGTGGCGGTGCGCGGCGCCGAGCACTACTTCGCGCCGCACCGCATCCTGAGCTGCCACGCCGCACCGATTCTGGAACCCGATGGCCGGCTTGCCGGCGCGCTCGATCTCTCCGGCCATGCGGCGATGCCGCATGCCCACGCCCTGGGTCTGCTGCGGGTGGTGGTGGACCAGATCGAGCACCGGCTGTTCGAGGGCCGCTACCCACACTGCCAGGTGCTGCGCCTGCACAGTGAGCGCGGCCATCTGGGCACCGCGCGCGAGGGCGTGCTGGTGTTCGATGGCCCACGTCTGGTCGCCGCCAACCGTCATGCCCTGGCGCTGCTCGGGCTGGACTGGGACAGCCTTGGGGAATGCCGCTACTCCGAGCTGTTCGCCACCACGCTCTCGCAGTTGCGCGACGGCGCGCCGCTGCGTGGCCTGCGCGGTCGCGAATTGCATGGCCGGCTGGACCCGGAGGCGGCGCGGCCTCTGGCCATGAGCCCGACCGCCGCGGCGCCGGCCCGGTTGGCGCCGGCGGCCGAGGCCATCGTGCTCGACGCCGCCGCGCGCAAGGCGCTGGCGCGCGCCAGCCGCATCCTCGACGCCGACCTGCCGGTGCTGCTGCAGGGCGAGACCGGCGCCGGCAAGGAGGTGTTCGCGCAGCAGCTGCACGCCGCCTGCAGCCGCGCCCAAGCGCCGCTGGTGGCGGTGAACTGCGCGGCGCTACCGGAAAACCTGATCGAGTCCGAGCTGTTCGGCTACGAGGAAGGCGCCTTCACCGGCGCGCGCCGGCGCGGCGCCGTCGGCCTGCTGCGCCAGGCCCAGGGTGGCGTGCTGTTCCTCGACGAAATTGGCGACATGCCGCTGGCCTTGCAGTCGCGCCTGCTTCGGGTCTTGCAGCAGCGCGAGGTGACGCCGCTCGGTGGCGGCAAGCCGGTGGCGGTGGACTTCCGCCTGATCTGCGCCACCCACCGCGATCTGCGCCAGGCGGTGGCGCAGGGTACTTTCCGCGCCGATCTCTACTACCGTATCGCGCAGTACACGCTGCCGCTGCCGGCGCTGCGCGAACACGCCGACCTGCCGGGCCTGATCGGCGACCTGTGGCGCCGCCTGCAACAGGGTCCGGCGGCGGAATTGCCAAGTGAACTGAGGGAGCGGCTGGCCGCGCACGACTGGCCGGGCAACTACCGCGAACTGGTTTCCTGCCTGCGCGCGCTGCTGGCGCTGGCCGGCCCCGACTACCGGCTGACTCTGGATGACCTGCCGCCGGCGCTACGCGATCCCCTGCCGCAAGTCGTGCCGCTGGCCACGGACGCCACACTGAGCGGGCTGGCCGAAGAAGCGATGCGCAGTGCGCTGACCGCCGCCGAAGGCAATGTCTCCGCCGCCGCGCGGCGCCTGGGGGTCAGCCGCAGCACCCTGTACCGGCGGCTGTTGCAGAAGCCGCACTGAGCGGCCGTCGCTAGCCGCCCAAGGTCAGGGCGCAGCTCTGGCCGACGTCCAGCACCCGCATGGTTCTGCCGGCGCCGAGCCAGAGCGCGCAGCACAGCGCGAGATCAACGATTTCCGCCTCGCTGAACTGCGCACGGTAGCGCTGCCAGAAGTCGCTGTCGGCGCGCAGCCCGACATGGGCACTGGCGAAGCGCTCGGCGTACTCGGCGGCGAGCTTCTCGCGTGCGCTGTAGATCGACGCGTCGCGCCAGTCCAGTACCTGCGCATAGAAGGCCGCGTCGAGTCCTTCGTTGTTGCCCTCGGCCCAGCGCGCGCCCTGGCAGACGCTGCACTCGTTGGCGAGCGCGATGCGCATGCGGGCGATCTCCTGCACACGTCGCGGCAACTGGCTCTGGCCGTAGACCGCGTTGCTGAAGGCGACCAGGCCCGGTGCCATCTCCGGCCGCAGGCTCATCCAGCTGCCGAGATCGTCAACGACGTTGATATTGGGCATGACGGCTACTCCGGTGCTGACAGGCCGGCGACCCAGGTCTGGGTCTGCTCGTAGAGGCGCGCTGCGACGGCCTGATCGGCGCTGTCCGGGCTGGCGTTCGCCGGCCGGCAGCGCCGGTAGTAGCGGCCGCCCGCCGCGTCGGGGCTGGTGGCGCAGTACAGCGAGGTCTGCGCGCCTTCTTCCGGGCTGAGCAGGAACAGCCGCTCGATGGGCGCCAAGGCGCGGCGCAAGGCCTCCAGGCGCGGGTTGCCGGAAAGGCCGCGGTCGGCGATGTTGGTATAGACCGCGCCCGGATGCAGGCAGTAGCTGCGCAGGCCCTCGGTCGCGCCGTAGCGGCGCTGTAGCTCGAAGCTGGCATGCACCAGCGCCAGCTTGGAATTGCCGTAGGCCTGCCAGGAGTCGTAGGGCCGCTGCCGGCCGAACAGGTCGCTATTGCGGCCGCGGACGTGCAGCTCAGAAACCAGATTGACGATGCGCGCACCGCCCTGGCGGTGCGCGGTCTCGCGCAGCAGCGGCAGCAGGCCCAACGTCAGCTGCAGGGTGCCCAGGTAGTTGGTGCGCCAGTGGATCTCCTGGCCATCGGCGCTGAGCCGCGGCTGCCGCCATTGCGACAGCAGATCGAGATGGATGCCGGCGTTGTTGACCAGCACGTCCAGCCGCGCCGCCGGCCGCGCCAGATACCAGGCGAGGAAGCGCCGCACCGAGCCGGCGTCGGCGAGATCCAGCGGATGGCCTTCGATGGTCCCCGCCGCCGCGTTGCCGGCCAGCTGCCCTTGCAGGCCGGCTGCCACGGCGGCGGCGTTGCCGCGGGTGGTGACCACCAGGTCGGCGCCCCAGGCCGCCAGCTGGCGGGCGGTCGCCTCGCCGATGGAGCCGGGCGCGGTGCCGGTGACGATGATCTGCCGGCCACGCAGGTCCACCGCCGGCGCCAACGGCACCCGCCGCAGCCAGCGGCCCAGACCGCCGCTCATGCGCCGGCCTCGAAGTCGATGACGGTGACCGCCTCGCCCTGGCCGTCCCAGTTGGCGGAGGCCTGCTGGCCGGCGCTGAAGCCCTCGATCACCACCGGCACCGCCTCGATGAATTCGTAGAGCGGCCCGGGCTCCTCCGGGTGCTCCAGATAGGCGACCCGCACCAGGCCATTGCTGGCCTCGAACACTGGCCGCCAGCCGCGCGCCCGGCCTGCGGCGACATCGCGATCGAGATCGGCGGAGTGCCAGGCGAGGTGGTGCATGCCGACGATGGGTCGGCCGTCCGCGTGCTGATAAGGCGAGGGTCGGTCGCTGACGGGCTGGATCAGTTCGATCTGCATCCCGTCCTGGTACGACAGGCCGACATGCAGCTTCACCTCGGTGGTCTCGCCGCGACAGACGCCCTGCATGCGCGCGTTGCGGTAGACCAGCCAGGGACCGACACCGGTGGTGGCGATCCAGCGCGTGATGGCGGCGTCGAGATCCTCGACGACGTAGGCGAGCTGTTTGATCGGGCCCCAGGCCTTGGGATTCATGGGGCCGCGCGGGCTAAGCCGCCTTGTCCTTCAACAAGCCCCGCTCCTTGGCCATGGTCAGCGCGGTGTCTTCGATCATGTCTTCCTGGCCGCCGATCATCTTCTTGCGGCCCAGCTCGACCAGGATGTCGCGCGCCGGCAGGCCGTACTTCTTGCCGGCACGGTCGGCGTGCAGCAAAAAGGTCGAGTAGACGCCAGCGAAGCCCAGCGTCAGCGAGGAGCGATCGACGCGCACGATGTGATCCATCATCGGGAAGATGACGTCCTGGGTCAGATCCATCAGCTTGAACAGGTCGCAACCGGTCTCGATGCCCATGCGGTCGCAGACCGCGATGAAGACTTCCAGCGGCGTGTTGCCGGCGCCGGCGCCGAGGCCGCCGACCGAGGCGTCGATGCGGGAGGCGCCTTCTTCAATCGCCGCGATGGAATTGGCGATGCCCATGCCGAGGTTGTGATGGCCGTGAAAGCCGATCTCGGTTTCCGGCTTGAGCACGGCGCGCAGGGCGCGCACGCGCTCGATCACATCGTTCGGCAGCATGTAGCCGGCCGAGTCGGTGATGTAGACGGTCTGGGCGCCGTAGCTCTCCATCAGCTTGCCCTGCTCGGCGAGCCCCTTGGGGTCGTTGAGATGGGCCATCATCAGAAAGCCGGTGGCGTCCATGCCGAGCTTGCGCGCATAGGCGATGTGCTGCGGGCTGGTATCGGCTTCGGTGCAGTGGGTGGCCACATGCACACTGCGCACGCCGTGGTCATAGGCGCTGTGCAGTTCCTTCATGGTGCCGAGGCCCGGGATCAGCAGGCAGGAAACCTTCGCCCGCTTCATCTTCGGGACGACCGCGTCCCAGTATTCCTCGTTGCTGTGCATGGCAAAGCCGTGCTGCAGCGAGTTGCCGCCAAGCCCCGCACCGTGCGAGACCTGGATCAGCGGCACGCCGGCATCGTCGAGCGCAGTGGCGACCTTGACCATCTGCTCGGTGGAGATCTGCTCGCGCTTGGCATGCATGCCATCGCGCAGCGCCATGTCATGCACCAGAACCCTGCGGCCCTTGAGATTTTTCAGCTCGCTCATGTTATGCGGCCTCCTTCAATGCCTTCAGCTGGTAGCGACCCGCCAGAATCTCGGTGGCGAACATCTCGGCAGTGCGGGCGGCGGCAGCGGTCATGATGTCGAGGTTGCCGGCATAGGTCGGCAGGTAGTCGCCCAGGCCGGCGACCTCCATGAAGCAGGCGACCTTCTTGCCGTCGAACACCGGGCCGTTCACCAGCCGGTAGCCGGGGACGTACTTCTGCACTTCCTTCACCATCTCCAGCACCGATGCACGGATGCGCTCCTGATCCGGCTCATCGTCGGTCAGGCAGTAGATGGTGTTGCGCATGATCATCGGCGGGTCGGCGGGATTGATGATCACCAGCGCCTTGCCGGTACGCGCGCCGCCGACGGCGCAGACCGCATTGGAGGTGGTGTAGGTGAATTCGTCGAGGTTGGCGCGGGTGCCCGGGCCGATGGACTTCGACGACACCGTGGCGATGATCTCGGCATAGCCCACCGACTGGACGCGTGCCACTGCGTTGACCATCGGGATCGTCGCCTGCCCGGCGCAGGAGATCATGTTGACGTTCATCGCCTGCGCCTTGGCGTGGCTGGCGAGATTCACCGGCGGCACGCAGAGGCCGCCGATGGCGGCGGGCGTGAGGTCCACCATCAGCACGCCGAGCGCGTTGAGCTTGTCGGAGTTGGCCTTGTGGACGTAGGCGCTGGTGGCATCGAAGGCGATCTGCACGCCGTCAGCCAGCACATGCGGCAGCAGGCCGTCGACACCCTGGTCGGTGGTCTTGAGGCCCATCTCGCGGGCGCGCTTGAGGCCCTCGGAGGTCGGGTCGATGCCGACCATCCACACCGGATCGAGAACCGGGCTGCGCTTGAGCTTGTAGATCAGGTCGGTGCCGATGTTGCCGGGACCGATGATGGCGCACTTGATCTTGGTCATGACTCTTGTCTTCAGCGTTGGAGGCCTCAGGCCTCGAAGGAAATGGAGGCCGCACCGATTCCGGCCAGCGTCATCTCGAAGCGGTCGCCGGGCAGTGCCGGCAGCAGCGGCGCCAGCGAACCGGAGAGGATCACCTCGCCGGCGAGAAAAGGGATGCCGAAGCGGCCCAGCGTGTTGGCCAGCCAGGCGACGGCCGTGGCCGGATGACCCTGCACGGCGGAGCCTAGGCCCGAGGCGACGTGGGCGCCGTTCTTGGTGATATCCATCTTCACCGCCGCGAGATCGAGTGCCAGCGGCTTGACGCGGTCCGGGCCGATCACGAACACGCCGCAGGAGGCGTTGTCGGCGACGGTGTCCTGGATCTTGATCTTCCAGTCGCGGATGCGGGAATCGACGATCTCGAAGCAGGGCGAGACGTAGTCGGTGGCGTCCAGCACCTGGTCCTCGGTGACGCCCGGGCCTTTGAGGTCCTTCTTCAGCACGAAGGCGATCTCGCCTTCGGCGCGCGGCTGGATCAGGCCGGCCTTGGCGAGCGAGACGCTGCTGCCGTTGCCCATCCACATGCGGTCGGTGAGAAAGCCGAAGTCCGGCTGGTGCACGCCGAGCATGTCCTGCACCGGCTTGCTGGTAACACCGATCTTCTTGCCGACGATCTTCTCGCCTTCGGCGGTGCGCCGCTCGAGGAAGCGCAGCGAGATGCGGTAGGCGTCGTCGATGTCGATGCCGGTTTCGCGGTTGGTGAGTGGCTCCAGCACGGAGCGCGAGCGCAGGGCGGCGAACAGCTCGTCGCCGAGGGCGGTGATGCGGGAAGCGGGGAGTGCCATCGGGCTCAACCGTTGTTCAGGAAGTCGAGCACGGTGCGATTGAACAGCTCGCGGTGTTCGATCATCACCCAGTGCCCGCAGTTGGGCACCGTCAGCAGGCGGCCGTTCTTCAGGCCCTTGGCCAGTCGCAGGATGCCGTTCTCCGGCATCATGTTTTCATTGATGCCCCAGAACGTCAGCGCCGGGCACTGGATCTCGCCCAGGCGCTCGGTGAGGTTGGGCACCTTCATGGTCTTCATCACCTGCGGGTTCTGCAGCTTCATCAGCGCCAGCCGCTCGGCGACTAGCGCGTCGTCCACGCAATCCGGGTTCACCACGAAGGCCTTGATGAAGAAGGCCTTCATCGTCTCGTGGGTGAACGGCTGGCCGGTGGCCATGTGCGCGAACATCGCCGCCATGCCCGGCATCGCCAGGTAGTCCGGCATGTCGCTGACGCCGCCCGGCGCCATCAGCACCAGGCGCTCGACGTTCTGCGGATGGCTCAGCGCAAAGCCCAGCGCCACCGCGCCGCCCAGCGAATTGCCGACCAGCGTGACCTTCTCGACACCGATGGCGTCCAGCGCCTGCTTCACGCATTCGACGAAGAAGGCCAGCGGGTATTCGACATCCGCCGGCTTGTCGGAGTAACCGAAGCCGATCAGGTCGGGCAGGATCACGCGGTAGCCGGCCTGGACCAGCGCCGGATAGTTGCCCTTGAAGTTGCTGTAGCCGCTGGCGCCGTTGCCGGAGCCGTGCAGGAAGACCACCACCGGCCCGCTGCCTTCGTCGAGGTAATGGACGCGGTAGCCATTGGCCAGCGTGACGTAGCGGCCTTCCGGCACCGGCAGATTATGGGTAGGGCTGGACATGCGGCGGGGGACTCCCGGCAAGCGGCTTGTGAGTGCCGCGCATGTTTGCCAAACGGGTGCCCAGCAGCGTCACCCAATCGGACTACGGAAGCCCAGGGCCCTTGGCCTAGCATGTGGCCCAAGACAACCACCGCCAGGCTCGACGCGCTCGCGGGCGCGAAGCGGCGGAAACCGAAGTAAGGAACAGCGTCCAGTGTCGGAAACCAATGTCGTCCTGATCACCGGCGGCGCCAAGGGCGTTGGCCGTGGCATCTCCGAGTGCTTCCTCGCGCGCGGCGCGAAAGTGATCGTCTGCGGTCGCGAGGCGCCAGCGGAGTTGCCGACGGTGGCCGGCAACGTCGCCGAGTTCATTGCCTGCGATGTCCGCGACGCGGGCGCCGTCGAGGCGCTGTTCGCCACCATCGCCGAGCGCCACGGCCGGCTCGATGTGCTGGTCAACAATGCTGGCGGCGCACCCTTCGCGCTGGCCGCCCAGGCCTCGCCGCGCTTTCACGAGAAGATCTTTGCCCTGAACCTGCTGGCGCCCCTGCACCTCGCGCAGAAGGCCAATGCCCTTATGCAGCAGCAGGCCGGCGGCGGCGCCATCGTCTTCATCGCCAGCATCTCGGCGCTGCGGCCCTCGCCGGGCACCGCCGCCTACGGCGCCGCCAAGGCGGCGGTGCTGAGCCTGGTGCAGTCGCTGGCGGTGGAATGGGCGCCCAAGGTGCGTCTCACCGCGATCAGCCCCGGGCCGGTGCTCACCGAGCATGCCGACCTGCACTTCGGCGATGCGCAAGGCGTTGCCGCGGTCGCCGCCACCATCCCGCTCGGCCGCCTGGCCGAGCCGCGTGATATCGGCGAGGCCTGCGTCTGGCTGTCCTCGCCGGCGGCGGCCTATGCCTCCGGGACCAATCTGGTGCTGCACGGCGGCGGCGAGCGGCCGGCGTTTCTGGCGGCGGCCAGCGCCAACAAGAATTAGACCTTCGAGGCCCGCCACCGCGGGCCAGGAAACGGTCTATGCATATCCGTTCCGGCGACGTACCGGAGCGGTTAGAACGTGCTTTTTGGAGAGAGGCGATGGCGAGCGGCGAACGACGGCCGGGGTCGACGGCGGGGGCGGTTTTGTGGGCGCTGTGGACGCTGGGCTTGGCGGCTTGCGGCGATAGCGCCGCGCCGGAATCCAGTGTGCCGCCGCTGGCGGGTGCCAAGTGCGAAAACTATCAGGCGCTGCGTCAGCCGTTCTTCGGTGATCTGCACGTCCACACCAAGTACTCGCTGGACGCCAACACCCAGGGCACCCTGATCGGACCGCACGAGGCCTATCGCTTCGCCCTCGGCGAGCGGCTGGGCATACAGCCCTACAACGAGCAGGGCGAGCCGCTGCGTTACTCGCAACTGGCGCGGCCTCTGGACTTCGCCGCGGTCACCGATCACGGCGAGCTGTTCGGCGAAACCGAGATCTGCACCAATCCCGATCTCGCCGGCTACAACTCGCCGGAGTGCCTGCTCTACCGCGCGGCGCCGGCGCAGTCCTTCATCCTGTTCAACTTTCTCGGCCCCGGCTTAGTCTCGGTGGGTGGCGCGCCGATCCCGCGCCTGCCGTTCTGCGGCCTGGGTGGCGAGCGCTGCCTGGAGGCGGCGAAGACGCCCTGGCGCGACATCCAGCAGGCCGCCGCCGCGTACAACGACGAATGCCGCTTCACCAGCTTCGTCGGCTACGAGTACACCGCCGCGCCCTTGTCCAACAATCTGCACCGCAACGTCATCTTCCGCAGTGAGGTGGTGCCGGAGATTCCGCCGTCCTATCAGGAGTACCCGGCGCCGGAACTGCTCTGGCAGGCCTTGTCCGAGCAATGCCAGAACGCCCAGGGCTGCGACTACCTGACCATCCCGCACAACTCCAATCTCTCCGGCGGGCTGATGTTCCAGACCCGCGATGTCTACGGCCTGCCTTACGACGCCGACCTGGCGCGGCAGCGTCAGCTCAACGAGCCGCTGGCCGAGATCTACCAGCACAAGGGCCAGTCGGAATGCCTGGGCACCACCGGCGCCGGCCTGGCCGACGAGCAGTGCGGCTTCGAGCTGCTGCCTTACCGCAACTTCACCGGCAGCCAGGTTAGCCCGGCCGCCAGCGGTGCGCCGCTGGAGCAGGACTTCCTGCGCGCGGCGCTCAAGGACGGTCTGCGTCTGGAGCGCGAACTGGGTGCCAATCCCTTCAAGTACGGCTTCATCGGCAGCTCCGACACTCACCTGGGCACGCCCGGCAATGTCGCCGAGATCGACTACCCCGGCCACGGCGGCGCTGGCGGCAGTGCCCGGGGTGAACTGCCGGCCGGTCTCACCGACCGCATCGAGAACAGCCCCGGTGGCCTTGCCGTGCTCTGGGCTGAGGAGAACAGCCGCGACTCGCTGTTCGCCGCCATGCGCCGCCGCGAGGCCTATGCCACCAGCGGCACCCGGCCGGTGCTGCGCTTCTTCGGCGGCGCCGAACTGCCCAGCGATCTCTGCGGCCGCCGCGACTTCGTGCAGCAGGGATACGCGCTGGGCGTGCCCATGGGTGGCGATCTCAAGCCGGTGGCGGCCGGCGCGCGGCCGCGTTTCGCGGTGTCGGCACTGCGCGACCCCGGCCAGGGCATCGAAGTGGCAAACCCCTTGCAACGCATCCAGATCGTCAAGGGCTGGCTCAATGCCGATGGCACCAGCCAGGAAAAGGTCTACGAGGTGGCCGGTGAAGCCGACAACGGCGCAAGCGTCGATCTCTCCAACTGCGAGCCCACCGGCAGCGGCCACGCCAGCCTCTGCGCGGTCTGGGAAGACCCGGAGTTCGACGCCGGCCAGTCGGCCTTCTACTACGCCCGCGTGCTGGAGAACCCCAGTTGTCGCTGGGCGACGCGCCAGTGCCTGGCCGCCGGCGTGGATTGCAGCAATCCCGACGCCGTGCCGGAGGCGTTCGCCGACTGCTGCAATGCCGACTATCCCAAGACCATCCAGGAGCGGGCCTGGTCGTCGCCGATTTGGTATCGCCCTGCGAGTCCATGAATAAATCTACTGCGCTGCCCAATCGCTGCGTCATGCGGTGCTCGCAATCCTCACGCACACGAGTGCGCTGCGGTTGCTGCGCTCCTAGTTCCTTGCGCTTGGGCATGCTCGCTACGATTTCTTCAAGGACTCGACGCGCATGCGTCTGAGGACTGTCCTTCGGGCGCCCTGGCTGCACTTCCTGCTGCTGGGCGGGCTGCTGCATCTGGGGCAGGGCCTGCTGCCGAGCGCGGCGGCGGCCTTGCCGGCCGGGGCCGCGGATGTGGAACGCCTGCGTCGCGACTGGCGCGCCGAGACCGGCCGCTGGCCCAACCGGGCGGAACTGCTGGCGAGCACCGAGCGCTGGCTCGACGAGCAGGCGCTGCTCGGCGAGGCCCTGCACCGCGAGCTGGATCTGCGCGACTCGGTGGCGCGTGAGCGTCTGCTCGCCAATCTGCGCTTCGCGCGGCCGGAGCTGGCCGGCGACGAGGCGGCGCTGCTCACCGAGGCACGCCGGCTGGGCATGCCGGCCAGCGATCTGGTGGTGCGCCGGCGCCTGGTGCAGCGCCTGGAGCAGGAGCTGAGCGCCGACCAGACGGTGGACGAGGCCGCGCTGCGCGCCTACGTGGCCGCGCACCCGGAGCGCTACGGGCAGCCGGAGCGCTACCGTCTGCGGCAGGTGTATCTGAATCGCGACCGGCCTGGACGCAGCGCCGCGCAGGCCGAACAACTGCTGGCGCGGCTTGCCGCCAAGCCGGACCTCGATGTCGCGGCCCTGGGCGACCCCTGGCTGCTCGATGGCGAGGAGGCTCCGCTGAGCGAAGAGCAACTACGTCAGCGCTACGGTGCTGGGCTGGTGGCGGCTCTCCGTGCGGCTCCGGCCGGGCAGTGGATCGGGCCGCTGGAGACCGCCTATGGCTGGCATCTGCTGCGCGTACAGGAGCATCAGCCCGCGCAGGCGGCGGACTACCCGGCGGTGCGCCAGCGCGCCGCCTACGCCTGGCTGGCCGAGCAGGAACCGGGCTGGCGGCGCGCGCGCCTGGCTGCGCTGCGCCAGCAACAGGGCCTGCCCAGCGCCGCCGTGCTGCTGGCCGAGGCGGGGCAATGAGAGCGGCGTTTTGGGGGCTGCTCATCGGCCTGCTCCTGGCCGGCGCGACAGGGGCGCATCCGCTGGCGCCGGCGCTGCTGGAACTGAGCCAGACCGGTGTGAGCGACTACGCCCTGCTCTGGCGCAGTCCCTTGACGCGCGCGGCGGGCCGGGAGCCGCAGCCCTTGCTGCCGGAGGGCTGCCGGCGTCTGGGCGAGTTGCGTATCGAGGACGACGCCGTCGCCCGCAGCCAGCGCTGGGCGCTGCACTGCGCCGCGCCCCTGGCCGGGCAGACGCTGCGCATCGAGGGCCTGGCCGGGAGCGGTATCAATGTGATCGTCCGCTACCAGCCCTTGCAGGGGCCGGGCTTGCAGAAGCTGCTCAGCGAGCGCGAGCCGGCCTGGACTTTGCCGGCCGCCAGCGCGCCGCCCTCGGTGTTCGCCAGCTATCTGCGGCTGGGCGTCGAGCATCTGCTGGGTGGCTATGACCACCTCTGCTTCGTCATCGCCCTGGTGCTGTTGCTGCGCCGGTCGCGCCCCTTGCTGCTGGCGGTGACCGCCTTCACCGTCGGCCACAGCCTCACGCTCAGCCTGGCGGTACTGGGGCTGGTGCGGGTCAACCCCGGCTTCACCGAGTTCGCCATTGCCCTGAGCATCCTCCTGCTGGCGCTGGAACTGCTGCGCCCGGACAGCGCCGGCCCTGGCCCGGTGCGGCGCTGGCCCTGGGCGCTGGCGGCTGGTTTCGGACTGCTGCACGGCCTGGGCTTCGCCGGTGCCCTGGCCGAGATCGGCCTGCCAGCAGGCGAGGTTCCGCTGGCGCTGCTGGCCTTCAACCTCGGCATCGAGGCCGGCCAGCTGCTGGTGGTAGCCGGTCTGCTGTTGGCAGGACTTGCCTGGCGGCAAATGCCCACCATCTTGAGTGCGGGTCTGGAGCGGGCGCTGCCGGCCTATCTGATCGGCAGTCTGGCGGCGTACTGGTGCCTGGAACGCGCCGGAAACTGGCTTGCACCCTAGGCTGAAGAAGTCCGGCGTGGATTTATGCTGCAATGCAACATAAAATGGTGATCTGGATTACTGGAGGTCGGTGATGATGAAAATTCTGGCAACGATTCTGGCCCTGGGGCTGATGGGTACCGCGCAGGCGCAGACCTCGGCCGACACCGTGCTCGACTGCATGCGCGCCAACCTGCCGCCCTCGCTGCGCATCCAGGACATCGAGCTGACCACCACCGACCGTGCTGGCGCCAGCCGGGTGCTCAAGGGCCGGGTCTACGGTCAGCAGGAGAAGTCCGCCAGTGGCAACCAGGTGCGCGCCATGCTGCGGGTGACCGCGCCGGACAACCTCGCCGGCGCCTCCTTCCTGATCCGCGAGGCGCGCCAGTACGCCGACGAGGGCCTCTATGTGTGGCTGCCTTCGGTGCGCCGGGTGCGGCGGGTGAGCGGCGAGTTCGCCGACGGCGCCCTGCTCGGCACCGACTTCAGCTACAACGACTTCAAGCAATTGCAGAACGCCTTCGGCGGCTTCAGCGCCGCGCAACTGGACCCGGAAACCGTGGCGCAGCGCCCGGCCTGGGTGCTCAGCTTCAAGCCGGTTCCGGATGCCAAATCGGCCTACACCGAAGTGCGCACCTGGGTGGACCAGAAGACCTGCGTACCGCTGAAGACCGACTTCTACGAGGCCGGCAAGCTGCGCAAGCAGCTGAGCGTCACGGTGGAGGCGATCAAGCGCGTCGACAACTACTGGTATCCGGCGATTGTCGAGATGAACGATCTTGATAGTGGCAGCCGCAGCACCCTGCGGGTGCTCGGTGTGCAGCCCGACGACAAGCTGGCCAGCCGTCACTTCAATCCCAAGCTGTTCTACATGCCGGGCTGAGCACCGGCAGGGCGGCTTTCTCCCTCCAACGGATGAGGTGAGGCGCGCCGGCTGACTCCGACAATGCGGTCACAACGACCGGTCGGAGGAGACAGGCATGACGCAGGCAGCATTCCCGCAAGGGGCGGTGTTGGTGTTCGGTGGCAGCGGCGGTATCGGCCAGGAAGTCGCGAAGAGTTTCGGCAAGGCCGGTTCCGATGTCGCCATCGTCTATCGCTCCAAGCAGGCGGTCGCCGAGAAGGTGGCCGGCGAGATCGCCGCCGGCGGTCGCAAGGCGACCATCCACAACGCCGATGTGCGCGAGGCCGCGCAGGTCAAGGCTGCCGTCGAGGCCGCCATCGCCGCGCACGGCCGCATCCACACCGTGGTCTGGGCCGCCGGCCCGGTGGTCGAGCAGGTGCATCTCGCCGACACCAGCGAAGAACTCTGGCGCAAGTCCATCGACATCGAGGTGCACGGCTTCTTCAATGCCGTGAAGGCGACGCTGCCGCACCTGCGCGCGCAGGGCGGTGGCTCCTATGTGCATCTCGGTTCCGCCGGCCATGTCTGGTGGCCGGCCAAGGACGGTCTCTCGGTGGCGCCGAAAGCCGCCAACGAGGCGCTGGTGCAGGGCATCGCCAAGGAAGAAGGCCGGCACAACATCCGCGCCAACAGCGTGCTGGTCGGCGTGATCGAGGCCGGCATGTTCCTGGAGCTCCTGAAGCGCGGCGTGTTCGACCAGGCCTGGACCGACGAAACCCAGAAGCTGCTTTGCATCAAACGCTGGGGCAAGCCGGAGGAGATCGGCAGCGCCGCCGTGTTCCTCGCCACCAATGGCTATGTCACCGGTCAGCAGATCAATGTCTCCGGCGGCTTCGGCGTCTGAGCCCCGCGAACCCATCCAAGGAGTTGTCCATGACCCTGCAACAACTGGCCGATCTCGAAGCCATCAAGCGCCTGAAGTACGCCTACTGCCGCTGTGTTGACACCGCCAACATCGAGGAGCTGAAGGACCTGTTCACCGAGGACGCCAGCGTCCGCTACGAGGGCGGCTCCTACACCTTCGAGACCGAAGGCCGCGACAAGATCCTGGACGGCATCCGCTACGCCTTCCACGCCGAGGCCATCGCCCAGCATCACGTCAATCATCCGGAGATCGACTTCGTCTCCGACACCGAGGCCAGGGGCACCTGGTACCTCAAGGACTGGTTCCTCGATCTCAACCGCAAGGTGATCACCGACGGCACCGCCTTCTACCGCGACATCTACGTGAAGCAGGACGGCCGCTGGAAGATCAAGCGCGCCACCTACAGCCGCGTCTACGAGATCGTCACCGCCTTCACCGACACCCCCAACATCACCGCCCACTACCTGGCCAAGCACGGCCAGAAGCTGCCGACCGAGAACAACGCGACGCTGCAGTGGAAGTGAGGCGTGGCGGCTGAGCCGACGCTGCGTGGCCGGGTCGCGCTGGTCACTGGTGCCAGCCGCGGCATCGGCCGCGCGATCGCGCGTCGGCTGAGCGCCCACGGCGCGGCGGTCGCGCTCAGCGCCAGCCCGCGTTCGGTCGAGGCGCTGAACGCGGCCCGCGATGAAATCCGCGCGGCCGGCGGCCGTGCCGAAAGCCTGGTCTGCGAACTCGCCGACGCCGAGGCGCGTGGCGCACTGGTGGCCCGCGCCGAGGCGGCGCTGGGGGCGGTGGACATCCTCATCAACAATGCTGCCGGCATCAGCGCCTACGCGCCGCCCAGCAAGATCGACCTCGCCGCACGGCGCGCGATGTTCGAGCTGAATCTGCAGGCGCCGATCGACCTCATCCAGCAGGCGCTGCCGGGCATACGCGCGCGTGGCTGGGGGCGCATCGTCAACCTCAGCAGCGATACCAGCACGCAGCCGCCGATACCGTATGCCGGCGGCGCCAAGTTCGTGCACGCGCTGGCGCTCTATGGTGCCAGCAAGGCGGCGCTGGACCGCTACACCACCGGACTCGCCGCCGAGCTGCATGGCAGCGGCGTCCACGTCAACGCGCTGCTGCCTTACAAGATCGCGCGCAGCGAGAGCGCCGAGCAGATCGCCCGCCAGACCGCCGCCACCCACCCGGACTGGGTGGAGCCGCTGGAGCTGATGGCCGAGGCCGCCTACCTGCTGGTGGCGGGCGCGCACCAGGGCGAGATCGCGGTGAGCCGCGCGCTGTTGCAGCGCTGCCAGCAGCCTCTGCACGCGCTGGATGGCGAGACCGTGATCGGCGACGCCCTGAGTCTGGTCCAATTTTCTTGAGTCGAGAGCGGCCCTCGGAAGACGGGCCGCCGCATGGAGAGCCGTAGCATGAGCAAGCAAGAGCAGCCTGGGTCCGCACACTGGTATTCCGCCGTCGAAGCGCCGGAGGTACTGAGCGATGTGGACGCCGGGCGCTGGGATGAGAGCGCCGACTTCGTGGTGGTGGGCTACGGCGGCGCCGGCGTCGCCGCTGCCATCGAGGCCGCCGAGCGCGGCCTGTCGGTGATTGCGCTGGACCGCTACGAGGGCGGCGGCAGCACCGCCCTCAACGGCGGCATCTACTACGCCGGTGGCGGCACCGCCATCCAGAAGCAGGCCGGGGTGGAGGACAGCGTCGAGGCGATGTTCCAGTACCTGCGCGGCGAGACCCAGGGCGTGGTCAGCGACGCCACGCTGCGTGATTTCTGCGAGGGCAGCGCCGCCTCGCTGGACTGGCTGATCGAGCGCGGCGTGCGCTTCGACGCCACCGTCTACGCGAAGAAGACCTCCTACCCGCCGCCGGGCTATCACCTCTACCACTCCGACAGCTCGCTGTGCGCCGCCCGCGCCGCCGTCGCCAAGCCGGCGCCGCGCGGCCACAAGGTGTATTCGCCGAGCACGGTGAAGGCCGCGACCGGCTTTGGCGTCGCGCTCACCGATCCGCTGCGCGCAGCGGCCGAGAAACTGGGCGTGCGCCTGCATCGCCACAGCGAGGTGCGCAAGCTCATCACCGACGCCAGCGGCCGGGTGGTCGGCGTCTCGCTCTGGCAGATCCCCGCCAGCTCGCCGGCCTATGCCGAGTACGCGCGGCTGCAGGGGCTCGCCAACAAGTACCTGCTGCTGCTGCCGCCGGCCTTCCCCGGCGCCGGCATCACCATGGCGCTGTCGCGCCGCTACGCCGCCAAGGCGCAGAAGCTGGAAGCACAGCACCGCGTCGAGCGGCGCATCCGCGCCAAGAAGGGCGTCTGTCTTTCCGCTGGCGGCTTCGTGTTCAACCGCCAGATGGTCGATCACCACGCACCCAAGTACAGCGCCGGCATGCCGCTGGGCAATCCCGGCGACGACGGCAGCGGCATCCGGCTCGGTCAGAGCGTCGGCGGCGCCACCGACCGCATGCAGCACATGAGCGCCTGGCGCTTCGTCAGCCCGCCCTCGGGCATGTCCTGGGGAATGATGGTGGACGGCCGCGGCAAGCGTTTCAGCGACGAAACCGCCTACGGCGCCGCCATCGGCTACGAGATCATCGAGCACTGCCAGGGCCGCGCCTGGATCGTGTTCGACGCCCGGCTCTACGCCGAGATCCAGAAGCAGCTGAAGTCCGGCGAGCTGTATCCCTTCCAGCGTGACCCCGCCAAGCTGGCGCTGATGTTCGCACGCAAGAAGGCGCCGACGCTGGAGGCGCTGGCGGCGAAATGCGGCCTGGATGCCGCCACGCTGAAAGGCGAGGTCGAGGCCTACAACCGCGCCGCCGAGGGCGCCGCGCCCGATGCCTACGGCAAGAGCGCCAAGGACGCCTGGGCAGTTCAGCAGGGACCGTTCTACGCACTGGATATCTCCATCCACAGCCGGCTGTTCCCGCTGCCGACGCTGTCGTTGGGCGGCCTGGTGGTGGACGAGAAGAGCGGCGCGGTGCAGCGCGCCGACGGCAGCGCTGTTCCTGGTCTCTTTGCCGCCGGCCGCAATGCCGTGGGCATCTGTTCGCACCTCTACGTCAGCGGCCTGTCGGCCGCCGACTGCATCTATTCCGGCCGGCGCGCCGCCGTCGCTGCCGCCAGCGCGGCTTAGGCCCGGTCTGCGTCGTCTCCGCCTCTGCGCGGCCGCGGAGGGGAGCTGGCCGTCGCCGGTTAGGTCGGGACCTCGTCGGCGACGCCGCCTGCACTCGCCCGCAGCGACTGCCGATACGCCTTCGGACCCAGGCCCTGCTGCTTGCGGAAGGCATGGCTGAAGTTGCTCAGCTCGCCATAGCCCAGGCGGTGCGCGATCTGGGCGATGCCGAGGCGGCCTTCGCGCAGCAATGCGCAGGCGCGCTGGTGACGGACCTCGGCGGCCAGTTGCCGGTAACTGCAGCGCTCGGTGCTCAGGCGGCGGGCGAGGCTGTGGGCGCTCATGTTCAGCAGCGCGGCCAGCTCCGCCTGGGTCGGTTGATGCGCATCGGCCTCGCGCAGCATCAGCCGCACCCAGTCGCTCCAACGGCGTGCCTTGCTGACCCCACTTTGCAGCTGCGCCAGTTCGGCACCGCCGATGCCGTCGTCGCCGGTGAGCGCCAGCGGCAAGGCCAGCAGCTCGCGCTTGAGCAGGGTGCGCACCTCGGGCAGCGGGCTTTCCACGAAATGCAGACGCAACTGCCGCAGCTCACGGTAGCGGTCGGCATGGGCCGGCCGTGCCATCGGCAGCCAGCACTCGTAGGCCGGCAGGCGGCTGCCCAGCAAGTCGTGCAGCAGGCGGTACAGCGAGACCACATGGACCTCGTAGAAGGCCCGTAGCGTATCGGCGGACATGCCGGCGGCCGGCCGCCAGAGCAGCTCCGCGTCCTGCGCGCGAGGGCGGTACAGCAGGCTGAAGCTCGGCGACATCAGCCGCGAATAGCGCGAGGCCAGTTGCAGCAGCTCATCGACGTTGGCGCAGCGGCCCAGGGCCTGCCCCAGCGGGCCATGCGTGTCGCGGGTGATGCGCAGGCCCAGCTCAAAGCCCAGATCGCGGCGCCCGCTGAGTCGGCCCAGTGCGCTCAGCAGACGGTCGAACTGCGCGAAGCCGAGCTGCGCCTCGGGATCACTCAGCAGGCTGGCTTCCACACCGGCCTCGCCCAGCGCCGCATCCAGCCAGGCCGGCTGGCCTTCGCGCAGATAGTCGAGCAGCGGCGCGGTGTAGCGCGTCGGCACATAGGGTTCGTAGAGCGGCATGGCTGGCGGCCGGTTTGCGGAAAAATCACAACTATCTTGCACAGAAATCACAAATTTCTGCCGCGGTGGCCGGGAATACTCACCGCCAGTCGCCGGCCATGTACCGGCGCCGCTACCAACCGAGGAGATATGCCATGACCCTGTTCTTCGAGAAGATCGACACCGCCCTGATCGATGTCGAGGCGCTGCCCTGGGCGCCGTTTCTGCCCTATACCGACCGCGCCTTCGTGAAGGCGATCAAGGTGGACCCCATCCGCGGCGAATGGATCACGCTGCTCAAGGCGCCCGCCGACATCGAGCTGCCGCGCCACCATCACTCCGGCACCGTGCATGTCTACACGATCAGCGGAAAGTGGAAGTACAAGGAGCACGACTGGGTGGCGACACCCGGCAGCTTCGTGTTCGAGACCGCCGGCACCGAGCACACCCCGATCGGGTTGGGCGAGGGCGAGGTGATCACCCTCAATATCGTGCAGGGCGACTGGAACCTGATCGACGAGGCCGGCCGGGTGCTGGCGGTGGAAAACTGGCGCACGGTGATGCAGCGCTATCTGGATCACTGCCAGCGTCACGGCCTCACGCCGGTGGACATCTCCAGCTTCACCGCCTGATGGCCGAGGGTGCTGGTGTGACCTACCCGCAGCGGAGCCTCCGGGTCGACGGCCTGAACCTGCGGCTGGTCGACGAGGGGCAGGGCCCGGCCGTGCTGCTGCTGCACGGCTTCCCTGACGACCACCGCGTCTGGCGCCGGCAGATCGCGGCGCTGGTGGCGGAGGGCTATCGGGTGATCGCTCCGGACCTGCGCGGCTGTGGCGAGTCCGACCTGGCGCCACGGGTATCCGACTACCGTCTGTCCCGGCTGTGCGCCGACCTGGATGCCCTGCTCGAAGCCTTGCAAGTGCCGCAGGTGGCGCTGATCGGCCACGACTGGGGCGCGGTGATCGGCTGGCACTTCGCCATGCGCTATCCGCAGCGGGTCAGCCGCTATGCGGCCTTGTCGGTGGGGCATCCGCTGGCCTATGCCCGGGGCGGACTGGAACAGAAGCTGAAGGGCTGGTACGTGCTCGCCTTCCAGTTGCGCGGCCTGATCGAATGGATGCTGCGCGCCCGCAACTGGGCCCTGTTCCGCCGCCTGACCGCGCAGCCCGAGGAAGCCCCGCACTGGATCGAGCGCCTGCGCCGGCCCGGCCGGCTGACCGCGGCGATCAACTACTACCGCGCCAACCTCGGCTTGCTCCTGCTCCGCCGCTACCCTCCGGTACGGATGCCGGTGCTGGGCATCTGGAGCGATGGCGACCGCTTTCTCACCGAGGCGCAGATGCGCGCCAGTGCCTCGCTGGTCGAGGGCCCGTGGCGCTACGAGCGCGTGACTGGCGCCGGCCACTGGCTGCAGTTGGAGGCCCCGGAGCGGGTCAACGCCCTGCTGCTCGGCTTTCTCAGAAACGGAGTCTGAACATGCGCTCTTACCGCTTCGAGCTGATTCTCGGTCTGGTCTTCGTGCTGCTGATCCTCGCGGTCTGGTGCTGGCAGAACCCCGGTGGCCTGCGCCAACCGCTGAGCCGGTCGGAACAGGAACACTTCCTCGCCGAGCTGGAGAAGCTGCCGCTGCCCGAGGCGGAGCGGCAGGCGCTACGGCCGGTGCTGAGCGCCTGGATGCAGGGCGACGACGGCCGGCCGTTCTACATGCTCAACCTGATGCGCTATCACCCGGCCTTGCAGCCGCTTCCCGGTGCCCCGGCGTTTGCCGGTACGCCGCAGCAGAGCAATGCGTATTACGAAGACCGGGTGATGCCTCTGCTGCTGAAGGTCGGTGGTCAGCCCCTCTACGCCGGCACGATTGAGGACGCCAATCTGCTCGAGCACGCGGAGGAGCTGGACCACTGGAGCCGGCTGTTGCTGGTGCGCTATCCCAATCGCCGGGCCTTCCTGAAGCTGCTCACCGATCCGGCCTATGCGCCGATCGAGCCCTACAAGTTCATGGCGCTCAAGGTGATGCTCACCCCCACCATGCCGGAGATGGTGCTGCCGCCGCTGCACGCGCTGCTCGCCGCTCTGCTACTGCCCTTGTATCTCGCCCTCGGCTGGTGGCGTGCCGTCCGCGCGCAACGAGCCTGAACCACGCCGCCGCCAGGGAGACTCCTCGATGAAATCCGTCGTCTGCCAGAACCACGAACTGCGCGTGCTGGACCGCCCGGCGCTGCGCCCCGCCGCCGGCCAGGTCCTGCTCAAGGTGCTGCGTTGCGGGATCTGCGGCTCCGATCTGCACATGCGCCTGCACTGCGACCATATGGATCGCCTGGTGCGCCGGGTCAACTACCAGCGCTTCGCCAATTCCGGGCAGGAGCTGGTGTTCGGCCACGAGTTCTGTGGTGAGGTGCTCGACTACGGTCCTGGCACGCTCGGCAAGCTCAAGCCCGGCAGTACCGTCTGCGCCCTGCCACTGCTGCGCAGCGGCGAGGACATCGACATGATCGGCCTCTCCACGCACGCGCCCGGCGCCTATGCCGAGCAGGTGCTGGTGCAGGAGTCGCTGATGATGCCGGTCCCCAACGGCCTGGCGCCCGATCAGGCCGCGCTGACCGAGCCGATGGCCGTCGCCCTGCACGCGGTGCGCCGCGGCGAAGTCAGCCGCAAGGACGTCGCCATCGTCATCGGCTGCGGCCCGGTGGGCCTGGCGGTGATCTGCATGCTCAAGGCGCTGGGCGTGAAGGCCATCGTCGCCAGCGACTATTCGCCGGGGCGTCGCGAACTGGCGCGTCGCTGCGGCGCCGATCTGGTGGTGAACCCGGCGGAAACCTCGCCCTACGCCGGTTGGCAGCAGCATGGCTTCCTCAACGGCTTGCCCGGCCTGCTCGAACTCGCCGTGGGCACCCGCGAGCAACTGGGTCGCCTGCCGTTCCCCTGGTGGCAGAGCTGGCGGCTGGCGGAGAAGCTGGGCCTGCAACCGAAGCGTCCGGTGATCTTCGAATGCGTGGGCGTGCCCGGCCTCTTGCAGAGCGTCCTCGACGGCGCGCCGATGCTCTCGCGCGTGGTGGTGGTCGGCCTGTGCATGCAGGCCGACACCATCGAACCGGCGATGGCGATCAACAAGGAGATCGAGCTGCGCTTCGTGCTGGGCTACTCGCCGCTGGAATACCGCGATGCCCTGCACATGCTCGCCGAGGGGCGGGTGCGCGGCGAGGCGCTGGTGACCGGCACGGTGGGGCTGGAGGGTGTAGCTGCGGCGTTCGCCGCGCTGGGCGATGCCGAGCGGCACGCCAAGATTCTGATCGACCCCTCTCGCGCTGGCAGCGCCTTGAGCTAGCGGCGGCGGCTAGCTCAGCGCCAGCCGCACGCCGGTCTGCTGCTCGCACATCTCCCACAGGCGCCGCTGCACTTCGGTATCCAGCGCCGCTTTCGAGGGCTGCACCCGCTTGGGATGGCCGGCGAACTGGCCGAAGCCGTCCGGGCCATAGAAGGCGCCGGACTGCGCCTCGGGCGCGGCGGCGGCGTAGATCACCGGCCAGGCGCCTTGGTCCGGATCCTGCCCCAGGAAGCGGAACACCAGCTTCTGGACATGCTCCTCGGCGCGGTCACGCCAGCGGCGCTGGGTGGTCTGCTGCTTGCGGTCGGAGCCCAGCGCGGTGCGGGCGACCCCGGGGTGCGCGGCCAGACTCATCAGCGGTAGACCCGCTGCCTGCGCGCGCCGGTGCAGCTCCAGCGCCAGCATCAGACAGGCGAGCTTGGCCTGGCTGTAGGTGCGCTGCGGTTCATAGCCGCGCTCGGCGTGCAGATCGTCGAAGTCGATGCGGCCATAGGCCTGCACCAGACTGGAGACATTCACCACCCGCGCCGCCGGCGCCTTCAGCAGTGCCGGCATCAGCAGGCCGGTGAGCGCGAAATGACCCAGCACATTGATGCCGAATTTCAGCTCGAAGCCATCGCGGGTGGTGGCGCGCTGCACCGGTGGCAGGATGCCGGCGACATTGGCGAGCACATCCAGCGGCCGGCCGTCTTCGAGCAGTTGATCGGCGAAGCGGCGGATGCCGGCCAGCTCGCCCAGATCCAGCGGCAGGAAGCGCAGCCGCGCGGTCGGCCACTGCGCGCGGATGCGCTGCACCGCGGCGGCGCCGCCAAGCTCGTTGCGGTCGGCGAGCAGCACCTCCGCGCCCCTGGCGGCCAGCGCGGCGGCGGTCTCGTAGCCAATGCCGCTGGCGGCGCCGGTGACCAGGGCGCGGCGGCCGTCGAGGGCGGGGAGTTGGGTAGGCGTCCAGGCGTTCTTGCTCATGCCGCTAGCGTCCATCGCCGGCGCGCGCGGCCGAATACCCGGTTTGGATGAGGTTGCTGCTGCGGGCCTCCGATAAACCAGTTCAAAGCGCATCCATAAAGCGCGGCGGGAGGAGACGATGCGGTATCGGAAGAGGGGGTGCGGACTGCGCGCCAGCGGGCTGCTGCTGGGCTGTCTGTCGGCGTCGCTGGCACTGGCGCAGGAGCCGCCGGCCGCGAGCGCGGACAGCATCCCGGTGCAGGGTCTGGAGTCCGCACCGGCGGCGCCAGCGCCAGCCGAGCGCGCCCTGCCGCCGGCCACGGCGCTGGAAACCGTGGTGGTCACCGCGCAGAAGCGCGAGGCCTCGCTGCAGAAGACGCCGATCTCGCTGCTCGCCTTCGACACTCGCAAGCTGGAAACCCTCGACATCCGTGGCGTCGGCGATCTCGCCAGCCAGGTGCCGGCGATGACCGTCGATCCCTTTCCCACCAACAACGCGCAGTTGCGCCTGTTCATCCGCGGCGTCGGCCTGATCGACGCGCAGGTGACGCAGGACGCGGCGGTGGGCGTCTACATCGACGGCATCTACATCGCCCGTTCCGCCGGTCTGGCGCTGGATGTCGCCGACCTCGCGCGGGTGGAAGTGCTGCGCGGCCCGCAGGGCACGCTCTATGGCCGCAATGCCACCGGCGGCGCGGTCAACCTCATCACCCGGCGGCCGTCCACCCAGGGCTTTGCCAGCACCGAGAGCCTGAGCTACGGCAGCCGCAACACGCTCACTGCGAAGGCGGCGGTGAATCTGCCGCTGAGCGAGACCCTGGCGGTGAAGCTGGCGGCGATCCGCAGCACGCGCGACGGCTATGTCGAAAACCTCGGGCCGGGCGGCGAGTTCGGCGACCACCGCGATCTCGGTCTGCGCTTCGATGCCCGCTGGCGGCCGTGGTCGGCGCTGACCGCCGACTACAGCTACGACTACAGCGATGTCGGCAACTACAACCAGCTGTTCCAGGCGGTGATTCCATCCATCACCACGCACGGCTCGGCGGACCTGTTCAAGGCGCATGCGCAGAGCCAGACGGTCTATTCGCAAAGCCGGCTCGATGCGCTCACCACCAGCGCGCCGCTGGCCGAGTCCGGCACCGAGGTGTCCGGCCACGCGCTGACGTTGGCCTACGACTTCGGCGGCTACGAGCTGAAGTATCTCGGCGCCTACCGCCAGCTCGACGACAGCACCTATTCGGACCTGGGCGGCGGCCTCGGTTCGCAGACCTACCGGCTCGATACCCAGGCCTATAGCGGCCCGGCGGCGACCATGGCCAATGGTGGGCCCACGCCTCTGCAGATTCCGCACGTGTTCCAGGACCAGTGGTCGCACGAGCTGCAACTGAGCGGCAAGTGGTTCGACGAGCAGCTCGATGTGGTTGCCGGCTTCTACGCCTTCGAGGAGAACGGCGGCGAGGACGGCCGGCCGCTGCACCACATCCTGCATTCGGTGATCGACCCTTCCGGCCAGGTGCCGTTGCCGCCGGCCATCGCCCAGGTGCTGGGCGGCCTGACCGGCGCGGTCAATCCGCAACTGGTGGTGTTCCGCGACTACCTGTTCGGCATCCGCAACGAGGCGCAGGCCTTCTACACCCAGGCCACCTGGTCGCCGGACTGGTTCCAGCGCCGCCTGCATCTCACTGCCGGCTTCCGGCATTCCCGCGACCGCCGCTACGCGCTCAAGGACTCGCACAGCCGCCAGTACATCCAGGTCGAGCAGAACGGGCAGGGGCTCGCGGTGGAGCTGCCGGAGAGTTCCGGCACCGATACGTTCGACAATGTGCAGGCCAGCAGCCGCTACAGCGACAACTCACCCTCGTTCAATGTGCAGTACGAGCTGAGCGAGGGCGCCACGGTGTATCTCTCCGCCGCGCGGGCCTACAAGAGCGGTGGCTACAACGTGCGTGATCCGCAGGTGTCCGGCGAGTCCGGCGCGGCCTCGGACGGCACCGACTACGGCTTCGGTTTTATCGAGGGCTTCAAGCCCGAGACGGTGCAGTCCACCGAGCTGGGCATCAAGAGCGAGTGGCTGGGCCGGCGCCTGCGGCTCAATGGCGATGTCTTCCGCAGCGACTACCGCGACCAGCAGATCAACTTCCTGATCCCCGGCACGGTGTCCGACTCCAAAACCCTCAACGCCGGCCGCTCGCGCATCAGCGGCCTGGAGCTGGACCTCACCGCCCTGCTGGCGCCGGGCATGGTGCTGGGCCTTAACTACGCCCTGCTCGATGCCCAGACCATCGAGGTGCTGGACATCGACGGCAACAACGTCGCCGACCGCTATCCCTTCAGCTCCGCGCCGCGCCACTCCGGCAGCGCCTCGCTGGACTGGACCTTCCTGAAGCGTGGCTGGGGCAATCTGCGCGCCTATCTGGGCTACAACTACACCGGCCTGCGTCAGGGCAGCGCCTCGCTGCGCGACTATCGCGACGGCGCCCAGGTGCCGGCCTATGGCCTGCTGACCGGGCAGATCGGCGTCAGCGGCTTCCGGCTTGGCGGCAAGGGGCGGCTGGATGTCGCGCTCTATGGCCGCAATCTGCTGGACGAGGAATACGTCGCCATCGCCATCGACAATACGCCGCAGGCGGATCGCGCGGTGGTGTTCGGGGAGCCTAGGAGCTTGGGCGTGAATCTGATTTATCGGTATCGCTGAAGGGGGGCGCACCTCTTTCCCCTCCCCCTTGTGGGGAGGGGCTAGGGGAGGGGGAAAGCCGTGGCGGAGTGTTGTGCTTTCGCCTAGCTCTGCTGGTGTGCGGTGCTGGTGGGTCGCGCATTCGCGCTCTGCTGAGCTCGCAGGGCCTGATAGCTTTCTTTCGCCCCCTGGCGACTCACTTTTCTTTGCTTGTGCAAAGAAAAGTAAGCAAAAGAAAGCACACCCCTGCGTCGCGCCCCTACGGGGTACCCTGCGATGCTCGTGGTCGGGGGGACGCGCCCGAACTCGGCGCCCTATAGGCGCCTCGGACATGCGGGCGCTTCCATACCCCCCGACCACTGCGCTTCTCGGCGCTTACGAAGGGGAGGGCAAGTCAACAGCACTCAGGCTCGTCGGCTACGCCGACATCGCGCGAGCAAAGCAAGCGCCTGCCGTTGATGTTGCGGCGGGCGAAGACCGCCGTGCTGTAGATGGTCCGGTCCCCTTCGTAGCGCCGAGAAGCGGAGGTCTCCGGGGGTATGGAAGCCGGCGCATGTTTGAGGCGCCTATAGGGCGCCGAGTTCGCCGGCGTCCCCCGGAGACCGAGCATCGCAGGTTTACCCCCGCAGGGGGCGCTACGCAGGGGTGTGCTTTCTTTTGCTTACTTTTCTTTGCACAAGCAAAGAAAAGTGAGTCGCCAGGGGGCGAAAAAAAGCTTGCAGCTACAGCACAGCTAGCAGAGCGCGAACGCGCGAACCACAAACCAGCAGACCAAGACGAAGGCGAAGCACTCCGCTACGGCATTCCCCCTCCCCAACCCCTCCCCACAAGGGGGAGGGGAGCAGTTGCTGCAAGGACATAGCCCCATGCATGGGCGATATGATCGCGACACTGCCCCGCGCTACCCGCCCGCATGACCCACGCCAAAGACTCGCTGTTCAGCCAGGCCCTCTCGTTGCTGCAACTGGGCGCGCCGGCCTCCTACCTGCTGCTGCTGCTGTCCTTGCTGGCGCTGACGCTGATCATCGTCAAGACCTGGGAGTTCTGGGATTTCCGCATCACCGACCGCTCCTACGTTGGCCGGGTGCTGATGCTGTTCCATCGTGGCCAGCCGGAAGAGGCGCTGAGTCTGTTGCAGGCGCAGCGCGGCCCGCTGGCCCAGACCCTCGCGGTCGCGGTGGTGGCGGCCGGCAAGGCCGAGCTCAGCAGTGAGCAGGCGCAGGAGTACGCGCGGGTGTACGCCACCGAGCGGCTGGAAGAAGCGCGTGGTCTGCTGCGCCCCCTGGAAGTGATCGGCCAGTTGGCACCACTGACCGGTCTGCTGGGCACCGTGCTCGGAATGATCTCGGCCTTCCAGGCCCTGCAGATCGCCGGCGAGCGGGTATCGCCGACGCAGCTTTCGGGCGGCATCTGGGAGGCGCTGCTGACCACCGCCGCCGGCCTGGTGGTGGCCATCCCCTGCATCGCCGCGCTGAACACCTTCGAGCGCCTGGTGGAGCGCCTGCACACGGATCTCGAGTCCGCGCTCACCCGGCTGTTCACGCCGCCGGTGCGGCTGCCGGGCAGCACCGAGCCGACGGCGTTGGAGACCCTGTTCGAGAAGGTGCACTGATGCGCCTGACGTCGGCGCAACGGCCGCGCTCGCGGCTGTCGCTGATCCCCTTGATCGACGTGATGTTGGTGCTGCTGTTCTTCTTCATGCTCGCCACCAGCTATGTCGAGGTCGAGCGCACTCGCCTGGAGCTCGCCTCCGGCGGCCGCCCCGGCAGTGGCGGCGGCGACGAGGCGGCGGTGGCGGTGGTGCTGGAGCAGGGCCTGCTGCGCTACGGCGGTGAGGTGCGCCCGCTGGCGGAGTTGCTGCCGCAGCTGCGCGCCCTGCCGGCGGATGCCGAGCTGCGTCTGACTCCGGCACCGGGCCTGTCCCTGCAAGCCCTGTTGGCGGCCTGGCAACAGCTGCGCGCCGAGGGCATCGCCGCCAAGCTTGGGACCAGCGCGCCATGAGGTTGAGCGGCGAGCCGGGCATCCGCCTGCCGCGTGGCCGGCGCTTGCGCAGCCTCGACGACGCGCTGCTGCCGCTGATCAACATCGTGTTTCTGCTGATGGTGTTCTTCCTGTTTGTCGGCCGCCTGGGCGGCAGCCTGGCGCCGGAACAGGCGCCGGTCAGCCAGGGCGCGCGCGGGCCGGTGCTCAGCGCCGCGCCGCAGCGCCTCGAACTGCTGCCCGACGGGCGCCTGCAGATCGGTGCCGAGCGCTTTGCCGAGACCGAGCTGGCGGCACGCATCGCCGCCTGGCAGGGCCTGCCGGTGGACCTGCGCAGTGGCGCCGAGGCGCCGGCCGAGCGGGTGCTGCGGGTGCTGGCTGTGCTGCGCGGAGCCGGGGTGGGCGAGGTGCGCCTGCTGACGGTGCGCTCGCTCGGGGCTGGCTAGCCTGCGACGATCTCGCGCATCTCGGCGGCGCGGATCGCCTTGGGCTTGAGCCGCAGCTCGTCCAGGGCATCGGCCTCGGCCAGGGCCTGCACCCGCTGCAGGTGTTCGCGGATGCGCTCGCTGTAGAGATCGCGGCCGTCGAAGTGCGCGCCCATGTAGCGGTGCATGCCGCCGAAATAGCCGTCCAGGCGCTCCGCCCACATCTTGCGGTTGAACTCGGCGGTGCCGCGCAGCAGCTGCTCCGGCGACTGGTAGCTGCTGCCCGCGGGACCGGCCAGGCCGCAGTAGGTGAACTCGCGGTAGAGATAGTCCCGGCATTTTTCCAGGTAGCAGCGGTCGGCGGTCTGCGCCAGCACGTCGGCGGTGCCGAGGATGAAACCCAGCTGGCGGTCCTTGGGGTCGTGGACGTCGATGGCGTCCAGGGCCAGCTCGTAACCGGTGAAGTGCACCAGCTGGCGCGCCATCGCCGCCTCGCGGTCATAACCGCTCTCGGGCAGGAAGTCGCCGAGGAAATCGGCACTGCGCTGCACATGCACGAAGGTGAATTCGGCGCCGTTCTTGGCGCTGTCGTCCTGGTGGCGGATGTAGCCGGCATCGTGGAACAGTGCGGCAATCACTCCCAGCAGGCCGCGTCGCGCGCCTAGGCGCTCATCGCTGGCGGCACTGCGTTCATGGCCCTCCAGCAGGCGGGCGAAGGCCAGCGCGCAATCCAGCGAATGCTGGGCATCGTGATACCAGGTGTCGCAGCCGGCATAGCCGCGCAGGCTGCCGGAGTAGAGCTGGCCGAACACCCGGAATGCCTGCTGCACGGGGCCAAGATCGGCGCCGGGGTAGAGCGCGGACAACAGGCTGGCAACGGCGTCGTGCACCGCATCGGGGCGGGCGATCTCGACGCGATTGGTTACGTCGTAGTGGTTGCGGCGTCGCACCACCCCTCCTCGCGGGTTGGTTTGCCTAGGCCGATGGTAGGGCGCAGATGCCAGCAGCGATAGCCGCTGGCATGACCGGCATCACAACTCGACCAGGACCGGCGCGTGATCCGAGGGCCGATCCAGGCGGCGCGGCGCGGTATCCACCTTCCAGCTGCGGGCGCTCAGCGGCGCGGACAGCAGCAGATGGTCGATGCGCAGGCCGAGGTTGCGGCGGAAGCCGGCGGCGCGGTAGTCCCACCAGGTAAAGCGGCCTTCCGGCAGGAAGGTCTGGGTGTAGGCATCGGCGAGGCCGAGGTCGAGCAGGGCTTGCAGGGCGGCGCGCTCCGGCGGCGAGCAGAGGATGTTGCCCTCCCAGGTCGCCGGATCGTGGCTGTCTTCCGGCGTCGGCGCGATGTTGTAGTCACCGAGCACCGCCAACTGCGGATGCGCGGCCAGCTCGCCTTGCAGATAGTCGCGCAGCGCGGCGAGGAAGCGCAGCTTGTACTCGTACTTCTCCGAACCCAGCGCCTGGCCGTTGACCACATAGACCGAGACCACCCGCACGCCGCCGATGGTGGCGGCGATCACCCGCTTCTGCGGGTCGTCGAAGCCCGGCAGGTCGCGGCTGACGTCTTCCAGCGCCAGCGGCGCGCGCGCCAGCAGGGCGACGCCGTTATAGGTTTTCTGGCCGTTGCTAACCGCCAGATAGCCAGCCTCCGCCAGTGCCGCGTGCGGAAAAACCTCGTCAACCAGCTTCAATTCTTGCAGTGCCACCACGTCGGGCTGCGCCTCGGCCAGCCAGCCCAAGAGATGCGGCAAGCGGACGTTGAGGGAGTTGACGTTCCAGGTGGCGATTTTCATTGCGAAGGCGAAGGTGCTGACATCAATGATTCTGCATATACAGGCATCCGTTGGTGGCTGCCGGTCCCGGCAGGTTTTCAGCCGGCAGCCAGGCTGTGCAACTCGGCAAGCTTCAGCCGCATCGGCCCGCGCACCAGATCGGCCAGGGTGTAGCCGCGCAGCTCGTTGACGAAGCCGCGCTCGGCCTTGTCGAGGGCGACTTTCAGGGCGCAGGCGCCAAAGAACACGCAGGGGCCGCGCGGGCAGTCGGCCATCTTGCCCAGTCCTTCCAGGGCTTCCACCACATCGCCGATGCGGATCGCGGAAGGAGCCTGCGCGAGCAGGAGGCCACCATCGCGGCCGCTCTTGGCGCGGACGTAGCCGAGCTTGCGCAGCTTTTGCGCGACCTTCTGCATGTGATGGCCCGACACCTTGAAATCGGCCGCGATGCGGCCGACGCCGATCGGCTTGGGGTCGGAGCGTGCGGCCAGATAGGTCAGAAGCCGCAGGGAAAAATCGGTGTACAGAGAGATGCGCATGCTGCCTTTCGAGGCCGATCAGTAGTGCTTTACGCCCAAGTTTATCCAATTGGGGGTGGGGCAATTCCAAAACATGGCATTCCATTTGCTGGATTTAGCGTCAGGTTTCTGCACAGGGAGTTTTTCAGACATGGAAGTTCAGCTGCGGGTGCTGTTGGCGAGCGAGGACGCGTTGCAGACCACGTTCATCGAGACAGCCATTGCCGCGGCCGGGCATGCCGTGGTTGCCCGCTGTGGCACCGGCCACGAGGTGCTGCGGGTACTGCGCGCCAGCAAGGTGGATCTGGTGATCGTCCAAGCGCAGTCTGTCAGTCGCTGCCTGCTGGATGCGCTGGAGCGGATTTATCAGGACTTGCCGCACCCGGTACTGCTGGTCGCCGCGCATGGCGATGGCGCGAGCATACGCCGCGCGATGCGCGTGGGGGTGAGCACCTATGTGCTCGGCGAGCTGCAGCCGCACCGCCTGGACACGATCATCGAGGAATGCCTGATGCGGTTTCAGATGCAGGAAGCGCTCAGAAGCGACCTCAAGGCGGTGTCAGAGCAACTCGCCGATGCACGGGACGTCGAACGTGCGAAAGGCGTGCTGATGAAGCGTCGGCAGGTCGATGAAGAGCAGGCGCTCAATACCCTGCAGAGCATGGCCAATGATCGCCGGCAGCGGCTCGGCGACTTTGCCCGCAGCCTCTTGGCGGTGGCCGAAGCGCTCTGAATTCAGCGTAGCGATATGCCAAGCGCTTGCTGGTCATCGAGCTCGGAATCGGTGATCGCTACTGGCACGGTGTTTGCTGCGTCTTAAGTGTGACCCCTGATTAGGGGCGCGGTCAGCCAAAGTTGCCTGATCTCCTTTTTGAAGTTCTTGTGCATCGGCAAAGTTGCCAATGCCCTTCGACTTCTTCACTAGGGAGTGGCAACGATGAGCAAGTCGGGTGAGGCCGTAATCGGCTGGTTGGAACTGGTGGCGATCATGACTGCCGCCGGAGCGCAGCTTTCGGTTGCGGTGATGTGGTGGCAGACCTTGAGCTGACGCGCCAAGGGCACGCCGCGATGACCTCGCTGAGCAAACGCCGCATTCAGACACTGGGCCTAGGCCTGCTGCTTGCCTTGCAGGCCTCGCGTGCCTATTCGGACTCCGGCCTGCTGGATGCCCTGCGCAGCGATGCGCTCGTACTCGATCAGGCCAGCAAGGCGCTGCTTGCGCCCGCCTATGCCGGTCCGGATGGTTTTACCGTCTATGTCGGCTCCAATGCGAAGAGCGTCTGGCTGCGCGAGATCTGGCTGGGCATCGACAACAAGCCACTGACCCGCTACGTCTATTCGCAACGGGAAGCCGAGGCGCTGGCCGCGCACGGACTGCACCAGCTGCTGGTCGCCGATCTTGCTCCGGGCAGGCATCGCCTGCGGGCGCAGGCCGCGGCGGCGCCGCTCGACGCAGGGCCAAGCGACCCGCGGCAGCGCGCGGCGATTGATCTCGAGTTTGAGAAAACGGTAGGGCCGATCCAGTTTGAACTCAGCTGGACGGAGGCCTCATTCGCCGGGCAGCCCACGCTCAAGCTGCGTGAGTGGCGCGGCTTGTCCAGTCGCCCGTCGGCCTCCCAGGATGACGGGCTGGCGGCGCTCGCCGGCGGCGATGGGCCTGGAGCGCGCGCGGCGGATTTTCTCGACGCCACCGGGCACCGATTCATGGCCGCCGCGCAGCGTCAGTTGCTGGGGATCAACGCGCCAGCTTTTGCGCCGCCGGCGGGTGCCGGAGTACCGATCAGCGCGGCTGGCGACAATTCCGCAGCGCTCTACGAGGCCTATAACGCCCTCGCTGGCGAGGGTGCTGGCAACGACCGCCTGACTGCGCTGGAGGCGCTCGCCAACAGCGAGGAATGCCGAAATAAACCCCGCCTGCTCTGCGATCGCCTCAATGCCGCACTCGGCTACCGACGGCTCGCCAGCCGCGACGGTCTGGCCGCCGCCGCCGCCTTCCGCCGCGTGCGTGATCCCGGCCCCTATGCCAACAGCGCCTTGCTGGGCCTGGGCTGGGCCTTGCTGGCGCCACCAACTGCGGGCGCGGCGGCCAAGGACGATGCCGTAACAGCCGGCCCGCAGCGGCGCGAAGTTCGGTCGATGCAGCCCAAAGAACGGGCTGAGGCGCTACGCGCGGCGATGGTTCCCTGGATAGAACTGACCGGGCGCGACCCCACCGACCCCGCCGTGCAGGAGGGCCAGATCGCCTTGCCCTGGGCGCTGAGCCAGCTCGATGCCCAGGTGCAGGCGCAGGACTACTACAACCGTGCGGTGACGCAGCTGGACGCGATCATCCAGCGCGCCGACAAGGCCGCGGCCGAGGTGAGCGCCGGCAAGCTGCGCGCGACCATCCTCAACCTGCCAGCCAGCGAAGCCTGGCATTGGGGGCTGGCGGATCTGTTGCCGGATTCGCGCTGGTGGCTGTATCCACCGGACGCCGTGCGCGAGACCTTCTACCTCGAGCCTCTGCTCGGCGATAAGCCGTTCCGGGACGCTGCCGAGCATCTGCAGGAGCTGCAGGAGATCGATGCGACACTGGCCATCAACGAGCAAGGCCTGTCGGCGTCGGGCAACGCCGACCTGCTCGCGCGCACACAGCGGCTGCGGGCCAGGCTGGCAACGTTGCGCGATGCCGAATGCCACCAGCTCGAGGTTCTCGCGGCCGAGTCCCTGCAAGGCCTCAAGCGGCAAACGCAGGCCTATCTGGTCGAAGCCCGCTACGCACTTGCGCAGCTGTATGACCGTGCGCCGGAGCTGGCCAGCCGATGAAACTCCGCTTGCCATGGTTGGCGTCGGCGCTGCTGGCTTTCAGCGCCGCCGCCGCACAGCCGGTGACTACCGTAGGCACCACCACCGAGAACAATGGCCTGAGCCGCAATGGCGCCTTCACGGTGAAAACGCCGAGCATCCTGCGGGTGGGGCCGGCGCAGTCGGTGCCGCCCAACCCGCGCGCCGCGATTGCGCAGTACGACCACATCCTCAAGCTGCCGGCCGATGCCGCCACCCGCGCCGATGCCCTGCGTCGTGGCGCCGATCTGCGCGTGCAGCTGGCGGATGTCGACGGCCTGGTCAACATTCCGGTGTTGCGCACTGCCATCGCCCAGTATCAGACACTGCTGGCAGAACAGCCCGGTTACGCCTTGAACGACCGCGTGCTGTATCAGCTGGCGCGTGCACAGCTGGCCGTCGGCGACGCCGAGCTCGCCATCAACAGCCTGCGCGCGCTTGGTGATCGCTACCCGGCCTCCGAGCGCGCCGGCGACGCGGTGTTCCGCGCCGCGGAGCTGCTGTTCCAGCGCAAACGCTACGCCGAGGCGGAGGTGCAATACCGTCGCGTGGTGGCGACCGGTCCGATCAACCCGCTGTTCTCGTCCGCGCAGTACAAGCTGGGCTGGTCGCTGGTGAAGCAGGGAAAGCACGAACAGGCCCTGCCGGTGTTCTTCGCGATTCTCGATCGCGAGCTGCCGCCGGGCGTGCTCGAAGAGCCTGCGGCGGCACTGGCTGCCGTCGCCAAGAGCCGTGCCGACATCACCAGCGAAGTGCTGCGTGTCACCGGCAGCTCGCTGGCAGCGCTGGGCTCCGGCAAGCAGATCAACGCCTACTTCGAGACGGTCGGCGGCGAGCCGCGATTCGCCACGCTGCTCTACGCCGCTCTCGCCAAGCAGCTGCTGGACGAACGGCAGCTCGTGGCCGCAGCGGAGGTCAACCTCGCCTTTGTCGAGCGCCATCCGCAGCACCCGCGCGCCGCTGAGTTCCAGGCCCGCGCGATTGGCATCTACGAGACCAACGGCTACGGCGAGCAGGCGGTGGCTGCCAAAGAGAGTTACGTCAAGCTCTTCACGCCCCAGGCCGGGCAGCCGCCCGCCAGCTCGGCGGTGGTGGCGGAGCTGAAGCGCAGTATCGGCGACCTGGGCCGCTACTACCAGGCGCGCGCGCAAGCCAGAGACGCCACCGAAACCGCCCAGCGCAAGGACGATTTCGCCAAGGCCGCGGACTGGTATCACCGTGCGCTGCAGCTGTTCGCCAACGATCCCGAAGTGGCGGCGCTCTCCCTGCTCTATGCCGACGCGCTCTACGACAGTGGCCAGACCCGTGCCGCCGCGCTGCAGTACGAGAGCGCCGCCTACGAGTCTCTGGCCCAGCCCCGGCGGGCCGAGGCCGCCTACGCCGCTGTGCAGGCCTGGCAGAGCCTGGCCGCGGCAGCGAAGCCCGAGGCGCGCGACGAACTGCTGCGGCAGTCTGTCCGCGCCAGCCGCAGGCTGGCCGATGGCTTCCCGGAGCATCCGCAGTGGGCGCTGGTCATGACCCGTGCGGCCGACGATCTCATCGCGCTGCACGATATCCAGCAGGCCTTGGAGCTGGCCACCCGCATGCTGGCCTCACCCAGACCAGGGGCGCCGGAGCTTCGCAGCGCCATGTTGGGAGTCGTCGCCGACGCGCGCTTCGGGCAGCGCAGCTATGCCGCCGCCGAAAGCGCCTACGAGGAGCTGCTGAAGCTGCTCGACGGCGGTGATCCGCGGCGGGCCATCGCCGCCGAACGCATGGCGAGGTGCATCTACGAACAAGCGGTGACGGCCCGCAGCGAGGGCAATCTGCGCCTGGCGGCGAAGACCTTTGCGCGGGTCGGGGCCTCGGTGCCGCAGTCCAGCATCCGCACGGCGGCGGACTACGACGCGGCCTCGGCGCTGATGGCGCTCGGCGACTGGCCTGGCGCGCAGCTGCTGCTGGAAGGACTGCACCAACGCGCTCCGGACCACGCGCTGGCGGTGGATGCCGAGCGAAAGCTGGCGCAGGCCTACGAGAAAGACAGAAAGCTGAGCGCTGCGGCTGCCGTTTACGCGCGCCTGTCGCAGCGCGGCGAGCTGTCGCCGGAGCAACGGCGCGACGCCAGCTTGTTGTCGGCCCAGGCGTATGAGCTCGCCGGCAATGCGCCGGCGGCGGGCAGGGCCTACGAGGCCTATCTGGGTAGCTATCCGCAGCCACTGGAAGCCGCGCAGCTTGCGCGCCGGCATCTGGCCGATATTTCGCGTGGCGCGCTACGTGATTCGGCGCGGTATCTGTACTGGCTGCGCGAACTGGTTGCGGCCGACGAGTCGGCCCGCGTCGCGCGCGACGCCAGCATCCGCCAGATGGCCGCGCAGGCGAGCCTGGAGATTGGCCAGATCGCCGCCGCCAATGCGCGCCTGGTGCGCCTGAGCCAGCCGGTGGAGATCAGCCTGGCGCAGCGCCGACGCGCCATCGAAGCCGCGGTGCTGATGCTCGACCGTGCGGCGGCCTATGGATTTGCCGAGGTAAGCACTGCGGCGACCTACGAACTGGGCACGGTCTATCGCGATTTTGGTCGCGCGCTGCTGGAGTCCGAGCGGCCAACGGCGCTGCCGGCCGACGCGCTGGCCGAATACAACTTGCTGCTCGAAGAGCAGGCAAACCCCTTTGAGGAAAAGGCCATGCAGGCCTACGAGGCCAATCTGGCGCGCCTGCGTCAGGGTCTGTGGGACCAGTGGATACGCAAGAGCAGCCTGGCGCTCAGCGAGCTGGCGCCGGGCAAGTACGGCAAGAACGAGCAACTGGACGAGCGCTATGAAGCGATCCATTGAAGCTGCGATCGGGCCAGCCCTGCTGGCGGCAATGGTCACGGCATGCAGCAGCGGGCCTGCGCCGCGACCGGTGGCAAAGCTTCCTGCGCCAGCGGTGGCGACGGTGGCGGCGATGCCGGTGAGTCAAGAGGCGGCGGATGCCCGCTTCCGTGCCGCGCTGAAGCTGATGGCGGAGCGCAAGAGCGGCGAAGCGCAGCAGGCCTTCATCGGTTTGTCGAAGGAGTTCCCAACCTTGTCAGGTCCGCTCACCGACCTGGGAATCCTCTATGCCCGTAGCAAGCAGCGCGAGCTGGCACTCGCTGCTTTCGCCAAGGCGATCGCCGCCAATCCGGACAACGCCGTCGCCCTCAACTGGTGCGGCGCGCTGCATCGCGAGGCCGGCAACTATCCGCGCGCCGAGGAGTTCTATCTCAAGGCGCTCGCGGTGCGACCCGACTACGCGGCAGCGGCCTTGAATCTCGGCATTTTGTATGAAGTCTCGATGCGACGGCCGCAGGATGCGCTGGCGCAATACCGGCGCTATAGGCAGCTCAGCGGCAAGGACGATCTCATCGTCGCCGCCTGGATCAAAGACCTCGAAAGCAGCGGCGCCGTGGTGGCGGCCAATCCGGTGGGGGACCGTTCATGAAAGCGGCCGCTCTGCTCGCCGCCACGCTGGTCACGCACCTGACGAGCGCCGGTGCGGATGGTCCGAAGGCGCCGGTGATGGGGACGGTGATCGTGCAGGAGAACGACGTCGCCATCGGCCTGCTTCTCGCGCCCTGGAAAGACGAGACGAAGCCGGCAGGCGAGCATCCGCCGGGCCTGCATGAAGTACCGCTGCAAGCCGCCGACGTGGCGGAGGACCAGGCGCGCACCGCCGCACTTGCAACCGTCGAAAGTTACCAACGCGCGCGCAGGCAGTCGCTGCGCTAATCCCCATCACCACCAGCCACCAACCAGGAAACCCGCCATGAACGTCATCACTCTCATTGTCCAGTTCTTTCACAGCGGCGGCGCATTCATGTATCCCATCGCACTGGTGCTGGTGATGGCCGTCGCGGTGGCCATCGAGCGCCTGATATTTCTGCTGCGCTCGGAGCGCGATAGCCGTCGGCTTTGGGCGGAGATCTCACCGCTCATCGTCAGCGGCGACTATGCCGCCATGGAGAAGGTTCTAGCCGACTCGCCGGCGGCCTTGGCGCGGGTGCTGGAGTCGGCCATCAAGCAATCGCGCGTCGACAGCCGCCGCAGCGAGCTGGAAATTGCCACCGAACAAGGCTTGATGGACGTGATGCCCGCCATCGAACGACGCACGCACTATCTCGCCACGTTCTCCAACATGTCCACGCTGCTGGGCCTGCTCGGCACCGTGCTGGGTCTGATCGGCGCGTTTGCCGCGCTCGGCAGCGCCGACCCGGCGACCAAGGCCGACCTGCTGTCCTCCGGCATCTCGGAGGCGATGAACTGCACGGCGTTCGGGCTCATGGTCGCCATTCCCTCGCTGTTCGTGCATTCCTACATGCAGAGCCGCACCACCGAGCTGGTCGACAGCATCGAGGCGGTGTGCTCGCGCTTTGTCAGCAGTGTCTGCGGCAAGGCCCGCGCGGCGGCGACGGCGGCGACGGCCTGATGCGCTACGACCTCACCATGGAGGATGCCGAGGGCGATGACGCGCCGCCGCGTCGCAGCCGTCGCGCGCGCCGTGTGCAGCGGCAGCTGCGGCAGATGAAGGACGGCGAGCTCAACATCGTGTCGATGATCGACGTGTTCGCCGTGCTGGTGTTCTTCCTGCTGGTGAGTTCGTCGATCGCGGCCGCGCGCCTCAACATCCTGGCGCTGGATCTGCCAGGCAAGTCGGCAGCGGCCAGCGCCGCGCCGCCGCTGACGCATCCGGAAATTGAGCTGTTGCCGGATGCGCTGCGGGTGAATGTCGGTGACGGCAGATCGCAGCGCCTGGCAAGGACCAAGGCGGGCTATGACCTGGCGACTCTTTCCAGCCTGCTGCTCGCCGCCAAGCAGGCCGCGCCGGAGCAGGACAGAGCCAATCTCCTGGTCGCTCCCGATGTGGCCTATGAAGAGCTGGTGGCGGTGATGGATGCGGTGCGGCAAGGGCCCGGGCAGCGCGACCTGTACCCGCGCATCGCCATCGGTGCCGTCGCCATGGAGGAACGGCCATGAACACACGTCTGCGGGAACGCCGCAATCAACGCGCGCTGCGTCGCGGTCCGGCGACGGCACTCAACATCGTTTCGCTGATCGATGTGTTTGCGATCCTGGTCTTCTACCTGTTGTTCAACGCGCTCTCTCCAGAGGTGCTACCGCTGCCGCGCGACATCAAGCTGCCGGCATCGGTGGCGCAGACGCCGCCGCGCGTCACCGTCGCGGTGCTGGTCACCGGCGAGAAGATCTTTGTCGACGATCGAGCGGTCATGGATACCGCGCAGGCGCTCGCCGACGGTCCGGAATCGCTGGCGGCGCTCAAGGCCGCGCTGCAAGCGCGACCGGGCAACCAGGAAAATCCCGGCGAGGTCAGCATCATGGCGGACAAGCGCATCCCCTATCGCCTGCTGAAGCGGGTCATGGCCGCGTGCGCCGAGGCCGAATATGGCCACATCTCGCTGGCGGTGGTGGAGAAGCCGCTGGGGCGTGGCGCATGAGTCCGGCCCTCGCCAACTCGCTGAACATGAGTGATGCCTGGGGCATCGCGGCGGCGAGTGACCGCCGCTTTCGCCGGCTGTGCCTGCATCTCGGCGTGCCGGCGATTGTTTTGGCGATCCTGATGCCATGGCTGCAGTCATGGTTGCCGTCCACTGCGCCGGTGCTGCCGCCGCCGATACGTATCGAGTTGCTGCCGGAGCCGCCCAAGCGCGAGCCGGTGAAAGTCGCGGCGGTAGTACCGCCGCAGCCACCGCCGCCGGTGCCGAAGAAAGCGCCAGCAGCTGCCACCCCGCAACCGGCGGCGAAGCTCAGCGCCCACGCTGCGCCGGCCCCGACCGCGCGCGAGTTGGCGCAGGCAGCGGGCCTGATGCGTCTGCGCGACCAGCTGGCCTCGATGAGCGACCGCAATCTGGTGGCGGTCAACAGTCCACAGGCCCTGATGGTGTCGACGCACCCGGGGCGTGGTGGCCTGACCGGCGAGAGCCTGACGGCGGGAGCCGCGGCCACCAGCGGCGGCGCCGGTGGCGCTGGGCTCAGCGGAGTGTCCGGCAGCCGTGTTGGCGGTGGACTTGGTGCGCGGCGCACAGGATCTGTGCAGTCGAGCCTCGGTTCGGGCGCGCGGCCGTCCGGAGACGGCACAAGTCCGCGCGCATCCGGACGCGGGCTGGAGGAAATACAGCTGGCATTTGACCGCAGCAAATCCGCGTTCAACGCCATCTTCAGCCGCGCGGCGCGCGAGACGCCCGGTATGGGTGCAGGCCGCGTGGTGGTGAGCCTCACTATCGCGCCAGATGGCTCGGTGACGCGCTGCGAACTGGTGTCTGGTGGATTCGACAACCCGGATCTGGTGCAGAAAATCCTCCAGCGCGTGCGCCTGCTCAACTTTGGTGCCAAGGATGTACCGCCTTACACCTATCCCAACTATCCGATTGATTTTCTGCCCTCGTAGTGTTGAGTGCGGCTTGGCACGCCGGTTGCTATTAAATAGGTAGTGAAAATACCAAGATCGGCCAACGATGCCTGATCTTACGGACATCGAAGTCCACGTCTGCGCGGGAGGCTCGCCGCAGGCGTGGACTTTTTTTTGGCTGATCGACATCGAACCAAGGGGAGTTTTATGAAACGTTATTGCCTTAGCCTGACTCCGTTAGTAGCTACGGTGAGCTTCTGCTCTCAGGCAGCGCTGGCGGCGGACTCGGTGCCGCCTTATTACCTGGCTCCCATGGCCTCCTACGTCCTTGCCGATGACGGCCGCGGCTCTGGCGACGCCCTTGGTGGCGTGCTGGCTCTCGGCGCACACCTGACTCCGCTGGTGGACGTGGAACTGCTCGGCAGCTACCTCAGCTACAAGGGCAAGGGCGCGACGCAGAAGTTCGCACGCGAAGCCGGCGGCGTCGGCGTCAACGTCTATCTTTACCGCGCCGATGACGGCAGCGGCCCGTTCATCCACGGCGACGTGATGGGAGTCGATCGCAGCTATTTCAACTACGGTCTCGGCTACGACTTCATGTTCGGCAAGGGTGGCTTTGGTCTGCGCGCGGAAGCGCTGCTGCACAACGACGGCTTCCAGTATCACGAAGGGCAGTTCAACCTCGGTCTGCGCATCCCCTTTGGCAAGCAGCCGGTCGCCGCCGCGATGCCGCCACCGCCACCGCCGCCGCCGCCGGCAGAAGTGGCGGTGATCGAGCCGCCAGCCCCGCCGCCACCGCCGCCGCCGGCCCCCTGCGTGGGGTCGGGAAGCGGCCAGACCATCGACCTCACCGGTTGCAAGACGGGCGACAACATCGTGTTGCGTGGCGTGAACTTCGACTTCGACAAGGACGCGCTGACAGTCAACGCCAAGGTCATTCTCGACCAGGTGGTCGATGCTCTGAAGCGGCGCCCGGACATCAAGGTCGAGATCGGCGGGCACACCGACGCGAAAGGCACGGTCCCCTATAACAGGGAGCTTTCCGAGCGCCGCGCGGCCTCAGTCAAGAACTACCTGATCGCCCAGGGTATCGAGGCGGATCGCATGAGTGCCGTGGGTTACGGCAAGGTGGTTGCCATTGCCGACAACGACACCGACGAAGGCCGCGAGCTGAACCGCCGTGTCGAGCTGACGGTGACTGCCGCCGATCCGGCCGCGGGTGGCGTGGTGACCGAGCAGGCGGGCATGCCGGATGCGGTTGCCGTCGCTCCGGTTGCCGTTGCGGAAGCTCCGGCGGAAACCCACGCTCCGGCAGCCGCTCCCGCCGTGGCGGTATCGGCAAGCAGCGCGGTGTCGATCAGCAACTACCTGTATGTGCCCGGCAAGCAAACGGTGGCGGTGGGTGGCACGGTGACCTGGACCAACAACGATCCCATCACTCATACGGTCAAGTTCGACGATGGCGACATCAAGATCAAGTCCGGGCAAACCTACACACGCAGCTTCTCCAGCCCCGGCACCGTGACCTACCGCTGCGGCATCCACCCGGACATGAGCGGGTCCATCGAGGTCATTGCCCCCTGATCCACACAAGTCCCAGGCCAGCCACCGGCGCACCGCACGCGCCGGTGGCTACCCAGGCACCACAGTTGGTGTGAACAAGAGGTCGCCATGAATGCAATCGCAGAAGAAGTGTCACCGGGCGCTGTGGGTATGAGCCGGCGCGGTGGCACCCGTGGCCAAACGCATGGCAGGCATGCGGTCAAGGGCCTGCGCATCATGCTGGTTGACGACAATCCCGAGCGGCTGGAAATGCTCAGCCGAGCGCTGACCTCGGAGGGCCACATGGTGGCAGCGCGACTGGACACCAGCGCTGATCTCATCCAGGCGGTATCGATCCACCAGCCCGATGTGATCTTTATCGACGTCGATGCGCCAGGGCGCGACACGCTGGAGTCCTTGGGTCAGCTGAGTCGTGAGCAGCCTCGCCCGATCGTCTTGTTCGCGGCGCGCAGCGACAGCGATACCACCCGGCGCGCCGTGCGTGCGGGGGTGAGTGCCTATGTCGTCGATGGCATGCACCCGGCGCGCCTGAGTGCGCTGCTCGAAGTGGCGATCGCGCGCTTTGAGATTCATCAGTCGATGAGCCGCAAGCTGGAGCAAGCCAACGTCCGCCTCGCCGACATGCGCGACATCGAAAAAGCCAAGGGCCTGGTGATGAAGCGCCGCGGCCTCGATGAGGAGGCGGCCTACGCCCTGATGCGAAAAATGGCGATGGACCGCAAGCAGCGGATCGGCGAGCTCGCGCGTTCGCTGATCTCCGCCGCCGACGTGCTGTAGCGCCAGAGTCGGTCATGCGAACCAGTTTGGAAAAATCAGTGATCCGGCTGGGGCTGCTGCCGCTCGCCGACGCAGCGCCACTGGTGATTGCCAAGTTGCGCGGCGCATTTCTCCGTCACGGCTTGCAGGTGGAGTTGCGGGTCGAGCGCTCCTGGTCGGCGATCCGCGACAAGGTAGCCGCCGGCCTGCTCGACGGTGGCCAGATGCTGGCGCCGATGCCAGTCGCGGCAACGCTGGGTCTGGATGGCTTGGCGGTGCCGATGGTCACGGCAATGACCCTGAGCCTGAACGGCAATGCCATCACCGTATCCACCGCGCTGTACGAGCGCATGCGGGCGCTGATGCCGGATGCGACCGATGCCGAGAAGTGCGCCATCGCACTGGCGAGATTGCTGGAGGCCGATCGCAAGAGTGGCCGCCCGCCGCTGGTGTTTGCGCATGTGTTCCCGTTCTCGACGCATCACTACGAGTTGCGCACCTGGCTTTCGAGCGCGGGCATCAACCCCGATGAAGACGTGCGGCTGTGCGTGGTGCCGCCGGCGCAGATGGTGGCGGAGCTTGAAGCCGGTCGCGTCGACGGCATCTGCGTCGGCGGTCCCTGGGGTGAGGTGGCGGAACAAAAGGGTAGTGGTGTGGTGGTGGCCACCAAGTTCGAAATCTGGAACAACAGCCCAGAGAAGGTCCTGGGCGTCACCCGCGATTGGGCCGAGGCCAATCCAAACACCCACCGCGCCATGATCGCGGCGCTGATCGAAACCGCACGCTGGCTGGATGAGCCAGACAACCGCATCGAAGCCGCACGGCTGATGTCGCGCAATGGCTGGGTCGAGGCGCCGGCCAAGGCGGTGCAATCGGCGCTGAAGATGTCCACCGGCGGGATCGTGTTCCACCTTGGTGCAGCAACCTTCCCCTGGCGTTCGCACGCGGTCTGGTTTGCGGTGCAGATGCTGCGCTGGCGGCAGTGCTGGTTGGCGCCCAACCTGATGGAGGTTGCCCACGACGCCTATTGGTGCGAGACCTATCGCGAAGCGGCGGCGATGGTGAACGAGCCTTGTCCGCTGACCGATTTCAAGACCGAAGGCACTCGCAATGCGCAGTGGACCTTGCCCACCACCACCGGTTCGATGCTGAAGCTGGCACCCGATCTGATGCTGGGTGGAACCACGTTCGATGCCACGCAGGCGCTACGCTGGCTGAGAAGCCAGATGCTTGGCGTGCCGAAAGTGGACGATGCAATTTTGGAATTGGCGAACAGCTTGTCGCCATGATGGTTGTTGGTATTGGCATGCAGCTTGCTTTAATTGTTTTGTAATTTTTTTCTAGCAGTGCACATAGAGAACCGGCCAACGATGCCTGGTTCTGCGGACACAGACGTCCACGTTGCTGGCAGCCAACTGCCAGGCAACGTGGGCGTTTTTTTTGGCCTTTTTTCGGCGCGATGCTGTGGAGCATCCGGGCTATTTGTTCACAACCAGGGATTTTCAATGAAACGTAACGAATGGAAAAAACCATCTCTCTCTTCGCTCGTCGTATTGGCCGGCGTACTCGCACTGGCCAGCACCACAGCCCAGGCCGGCTTGTACGACAACGGCAAGGTGCTGGCGACCAGCGGCGTGAGCATGACCGACGGCGCTGCCGGTGGCGGCATCACCCCCTGGGCGGTGATTGCCGGCTATGAAACCAATCAGGGCATCAACGGTTCGATGCACTACACCTACACCTACCTGCCCAACTACACCTTGAGCTCGCTGGGTGCGGCGATCGGTTTCTATGATCGCTTCGAACTCTCCTACGCCTACGACATCCTGCCTACCGGCAGCACCTTCGACACGGTCGGCCTGCTGACCAATACCCTGTCTACGGCAGGGGTGGTCCCCGATACCGGCATTGATCCTTTCAATACCGCAATCCGCATGGATATCTTCGGTGCCAAGCTGCGTTTGTTCGGCGAGTCGATCTACGACTCCGACAGCCTGATTCCGCAGGTTTCGCTGGGCGGTTTCTACAAGGTCAACCACAACAAGGCGCTGCTCAACACCTTGCTGGCCAACAAGGCCAAGGACTACGAGGCCTACCTGGTTGCCACCAAGATCTTCTTCCCGCTCGATCTGTTGGTGAACGTCACCGTGCGCTACACCTCTGCCAACCAGACCGGCCTCACCGGCTTTGGCGGGCCGACCGAGAACAAGAAGGAGTTCCGGCCGGAAGTGTCCCTGGCCTACCTGTTGGCCAAGAACACCGCCATCGGTGCCGAGTGGGCCAAGCACGGCAACAACGTGTCGGGTCGCGGTGTGAAGCTGGGCGGCATCGACACCACCCAGGTTGGCGCCATCAGCGACGCGCTCGATGACGTCCTCGGCGGCGTCGGCTTGCCCAATCCGGTGGCCGGCTTACTGAGCTCCTCCAACGGCACGCTCACCCAGCACGAGAGCGATTGGTACGACGTGTTCTTCGCGTACTTCCCCAACAAGAACATCTCGTTTGTCTTCGCCTACGCCAATCTCGGAAACATCACGCTGACCCCCAACCAGACGGGCGCCTATTTCTCCGTGCAGGCCAACTTCTAGTGCATCCGCACCACGCCGACGCATCGGGTAACAACGCCCCCAATCCAGGAGTAGTTTCATGAAATTTATTCGTAACACCTTCATCGCCGCCGCGGCCATGTTGTGCGCGGCTACTCTGCCGGCCTTCGCCAAGGGCTCCGAGACCCCCGAGGGCAAGGTGCAGGCCACCTATCCGGCGATCTCGGCCGACACCTACGAGAAGTTTGGCGGCAAGGTCGGTGTCGATAACTGGGTGGTCGCCTTGTTCAGGAACATCATGAACGACAACCGCATCAACTACATCTTCGCCGCGCACGGCAAGGTCGATCGCCAGATCCGGCTCAACCAGGAACTGGTGGCGGTGATGCTCGGTGCGCCAGGCGTGGAGTACCACGGTGCCAGCATGAGCGCGGCGCACGGCGAAATGGGCATCACGCTGACCCAGTTCAACGCGGTGGTGGAAGACGCCTATCTCGCTTGCGACGACGCTCGTACCCCGTACCACATCTGCAATCAGTTGATTGCCGCACTGGCTCCGTTCAAGCGATCCATCGTCACCAAGTAGTCCGAAATTTTGTCTGACGGTGGTGTCGGGGGCCGCCCAAGCCCCCGACACCTAGTCATTACGACTTACCAATTCCATGGCAATGAAAATCCCCCCCACACTAAGTCCGCCACTCTTGCCTGCTGATGCGGCTGCTCAGGTCATCTCCAGCCGCCGTGCGGTCTTGAGGGGCGCGCTGTCGCTGATGCTGGGCGCTGCCCTGCCGCGCTTCGCCCGCGCCAGCGTCGACGACGGCAATGGTTTGTGGACGGTATTCCAGACCCCCGATGCCTTTCTGGCTGAAGCCTTTGGCGCCGCACCGCCACCCAAGCTGATGGTGCTCGATGCTGCCACCCAGGCGCGCGTCGCCGCCGTATTCGGCCGCGCCTACCCGCAGACCCAGATCCGCTACTGGCGGGCCAATGGCCGCAGCGCGTGGATACTGGACGACCTCGGCAAGGCGGGCTACCAGCTCACCACGTCCGGCTTCGTGGTCAAGGACCAGGCCATCGATTTCGCCCGCGTGCTGATCTACCGCGAGTCGCGCGGCGAGCAGGTGGGCGAGCCCTCATTCCTCAAGAAGCTCGCGGGCGCGAAGCTGGCCGGCGCCAAGATCGACCGTTCGGTCGACAATATTTCCGGCGCCACGCTGTCGGTGAAGATGATGGAGCGGATGGCCGCCGCCGCACTCGTGCTCGATGCGATGGCGCCGACATGACCGCCGCTGTGAAACCGCCTGCCACGCCGCCGGCGAGCAAGCCCAAGGCCCCCAAGAAGACACTGACCGCCCAGCTGCGCAACTGGCATCAGAAGGTGGGGCTGGGCTCCGCCGCGTTCGTGGTCTGGCTCGCCATCAGTGGCACGCTCCTGAGCCGGAGCAACGAGCTGGGCTTCGACACGCAGCGCCTGCAATGGCCCTGGCTCACCTCGATGTACGGCCTGCACGCGGAGTCGCCGCGCATGGGCTTCACCGCCGCGGACAACTGGGTGGCCTCCACCAAGGAAGCCACGCTGCTCAATGCGCAAGAACTTTCTCCGAGAGTGCAGGCGCCGCTGGGTCTGGTGGCCGGCGGCGACGACAAGTCACCGCTGCTGTTCATCGCAACCAGTGACAGCCTGGTCCTGGTAAAGCCCGATGGCTCGCGGGTGGACGAGCTGCGATCGCCGGTGCTGCCGGTTTCGTCGCTGCGCCGTATCGGCAGGACCGAGGCGGGCGGCATTGCCGTGCAGGACTACGACGCCTACGAGAGCCTGGACAGCGGCACCACCTGGACGCCCATCGTTGCGGCGAAAGTGCAATGGTCGGAGCCTAGGCCGCTGCCGGCGGCCGAGCGCGAAAAGATCGCCAGCTTCGCCAAGCCCAGCGTTCTTCTTGAGCAGGTGCTGATCGATCTGCACACCGGGCGTCTGTTTGGCGCATTGGGCTCCTGGCTGATCACCATCATCGGTTTCATGGCGCTATGGCTCGCGGTCAGCGGCTTCTGGACCTGGTGGCGCATCAACGCCAGTCGCAAGCGACAGGGACGTTGACCCGCTCAACAGGCCATGCTTTTCCGCCGCTTGCTGGCGCCCAGGGCGTATCGCCGTCGCTTCATGGCGATGGGGACCAGCATCACCGTCACGCTCAATGCCGGGCGAAGCAGCCTGGCCGACATCGCCATCGGAGAAGTGCGGCAGCAGCTCATAGCCTTCGGACGTGATGCCTGGGCTTGGGGGCCAGGGGCGCTGGCCGACTTCAACCGGCGGCTGAGCGCCGGCGAGCGGGCGACGATTCCTCCGCCGCTGCTGCCCTTGTTCCGCCGGGCCTGGTCGATACACCAGGCCACGCAGGGGCGCTTTGAGCCGCGGCTGGCGGCGCTGGTGCGGCTATGGGGATTTGACGACCCCGCCCGCGTTCGGACAGCGCCGCCGGATGCCGGGGAGATCGCCCGCTTGCTGGCCGCGATCCAACGTGCGCCGGCCTACGACGGGGGTGAGCACTATGGCCCGGCGCCGGGCCTGGGTTGGGACTTTGGCGCCATCGGCAAGGGCTATATCGTCGACCTGATTCTGGATCGCCTCGTCGGCCTGGGATTCAAGCAGGTGAGCGTGGATGCCGGCGGCCATGTCGGCGTCCGTGGCCTGAACGGTGATCGCCCCTGGCGAATCGGTATTCGTGATCCGCGCGCCGTGGATGAAGGCGCGTTACCCCTGGTCAGTCTCAATGCCCGCGACGAGGCGGTAGTGACCCATGCCGACGACCAGCGCTATTTCGAGCATGGCGGCCGCCGCTATGCGCATCTGCTCGACGCAAATAGCGGCTGGCCGGTGCACGGCCTGCAATCCCTGACGGTGGTGCACCGCGACGGTTGTCTCGCGGACGCCGCCGGCGCCGCGTTGTTCGTGGCCGGCCCCTCGGGCTGGCAGGCGCTGGCGCGGGAACTGGGCATCAGCCGCGTGCTGGCGGTGCTGGCCGATGGCAGCGTGCAGGTCAGCCACGAGATGGAGAAGAAGCTGCGGACCCGCCCCGGCCTCCGCCTGCAGCGGCTGGGTCCGCTTTAAGGACGCCGGCAGCCAGCAGGAAACAGCCGCAAGGCGCGGCTCATTGGCGGAGGCTCAGCCCTTGCGCGCCAGCGCGCGCCAGCCGATGTCACTGCGGTGGAACTCGCCGCGCCAGGAAATCTTCGCCACCGCCGCATAGGCCGCCGCCTGCGCGGCGCGGATGTCGGCACCACGGCCGACCACGCAGAGCACGCGGCCGCCGGTGCTCACCACCGCGCCATCCTTCTCGCTGGTGCCGGCATGGAAGACCTTGGCGTGGGCGCCGAAGTCGGCATCCAGGCCCAGGATCGCATCGCCCTTGGCGATGGGGCCGGGGTAGCCCTCGGCGGCCATCACCACGCCCAGGGTGGCGTCGGCCGCCCACACCGGCGGATGCTCACTCAGGCGGTTGTCGATGGAGGCTTCCAGCAGTTCCAGCAGGTCGGAGTCCAGACGCATCAGGATCGGCTGGGTTTCCGGATCGCCCATGCGCACATTGAATTCGATCACGTAGGGCGCGCCGGACTGGTCGATCATCAGGCCGGCGTAGAGAAAGCCGCTGAACGGCGTGCGCTCGGCAGCCATGCCGGCCAGGGTCGGCTCGATCACCTCGCGGCAGGCGCGGGCATGCACCTCGGGCGTCACCACCGGCGCCGGCGAATAGGCGCCCATGCCGCCGGTGTTGGGGCCGGTGTCGCCATCGCCGACCCGCTTGTGGTCCTGCGCCGAGGCCATCACCGCGTACTCGCCGTTCTTGCCGGCGACGACGATGAAGCTGGCCTCCTCGCCTTCGAGGAAGTCCTCGATCACCACCCGCGCGCCGGCCTTGCCGAGCATCTCGCCGCTGAGCATGTCGCGGATCGCGGTCTCGGCCTCGGCCAGCGTCATCGCTACCACCACGCCCTTGCCGGCGGCGAGGCCGTCGGCCTTGATGACGATGGGGGCGCCGCGCTCGCGCACATAGGCGCAGGCGGCGTCGGCCTCGGTAAACACCCGGTACTGGGCGGTGGGGATGCGGTGGCGCTCCAGAAAGCCCTTGGTGAAGGCCTTGCTGGCCTCCAACTGCGCCGCCGCCTTGCTAGGGCCGAAGATGCGCCGGCCGGCCGCCTCGAAGGCATCGACCACACCCAGCGACAGCGGCAGTTCCGGACCGACCACGGTGAAGCCCACGCCCTCGTCGGCCGCCAGCCGGAGCAGACCGGCGATGTCGTCGGCCGCCACCGGCACGTTGCGGCAACCGGCCTCGCGGGCGGTGCCGGCATTGCCCGGCGCCACCAGCACCTCGCTCACTTTCGGGGAGGCGGCGAGCTTGTAGGCGAGCGCGTGTTCGCGGCCGCCGGAGCCGATGACCAGGACTTTCATGGGAATCGTTGGGCTTCAACAGGAAGGAAGGCCGGCTATTTTACGGGCATCGTCCGGGCCGGCCGCCGGCCACAAAAAAGCCCGCCTTGCGGGCGGGCTTCTTGCGAGCGGCAACAGCGCGGGTCTTAGCCCTTGTAGGCCTTGATGCCGGCCTCGATCTCGCCGCGGGCGCCGGCGGCATCGCGCCAGCCGGTGATCTTCACCCACTTGCCCTTCTCCAGCGCCTTGTAGGAGCTGTAGAAGTGGTGGATCTCGTTCTTGACGCGCTCCGGCACGTCGGCGAGGTCCTGCAGATGCGGGTAGGCGCCGTTGCTGACCTTGTCCACCGGCACCGCCAGCAGCTTGGCGTCGGTGCCCTTCTCGTCCTCGGTGTCGAGCACGGCGACCGCGCGGCACTTGATCACCGAACCCGCCACCACCGGATGCGGAGTGATCACCAGCACGTCGACCGGATCGCCGTCGCCGGCCAGGGTCTTGGGGATGTAGCCGTAGTTGGCCGGGTAGCTCATCGCCACGTTCATGAAACGGTCGACCATCAACAGGCCGGTTTCCTTGTCCACCTCGTACTTCACCGGCGGGCCGTAGGCGGGGATTTCGATGACGACGTAAAACTCGTTCGGCGCTTTTTCGCCGGGGCCAAGGGCTTCAAATCCCATTGCAGTGTTCTCTCTTTAGTGGGTGGAGCAGCAGGTTCGGGGCCGGGATTATACGAAAGGAGCTGTCCGCGTTCGTTGACGCTCTCTGCCGCCGGACGGTACTGTTACAGGCCAGACGGATCGGCAATTCACGCCGCCAGCCGCTGGCCCCCATTCGAGAAGGCTTGAGAGATCATGAGAATCGTTCTGCTAGGCGCGCCCGGCTCCGGTAAAGGCACGCAAGGCGAAAAGCTGGTTGCGCACCTGGGCATCCCGAAGATTTCCACCGGTGACGCCCTGCGCGCCGCGGTGGCCGCCGGCACTGAGTTGGGCAAGAAGGCCAAGGCGACCATGGACGCCGGCCAGCTGGTTGCCAACGAGATCGTGATCGGCATCGTCGAGGAGCGTCTGGCCCAGCCCGATGCCCAGAAGGGCTTCATCCTCGACGGCTTTCCGCGCAATACCGCGCAGGCCGAGGTGCTGGAAGGCATCTTGAAGCGCCTGGGCAAGGACGGCATCAGCAAGGCCGTGCACCTGCACGTCGACGACGAGGAGATCGTCAAGCGCCTGCTGCTGCGCGCCGAGAAGGAAGGCCGCGCCGACGACAAGGAAGACGTGATCCGCCACCGCATCGGCGTCTACAACGCCGAGACCAAGCCGCTGCTCGATTTCTACGGCAAGCAGGGCAAGCTGGTGACGGTGGAAGGCGTGGGCTCGCTGGAAGACATCTTCAGCCGCATTCTCGGCGTGCTCTAGACCTCTCCCTGCCGCGTCGGTGGAAAAAAGCCCGCTGGTTGCGGGCTTTTTTTGTGGGCCGTGGACCAGCAGCAGCCTCTAAAGGCCGTGCGACTCCAGCCAGCCGACCGGGTCGCTGGATTCGCCGGAGGCGGATACCCGTTCCTCCAGGCCAAAATCCTCGCGCTGGGCGTCGAGCGCGCCGCTCAGGTCTTCCGGCGGGGCGCAGGGGCGGGCTTCCAGCTCGGCCCAGCTGTCAAAGTCGTATTCGTCGAGCGCGCCGTCGTAGTACTGCACCAGCACGATCTCGGCCTTGGTATCGACCCCGACGATCTCAAAGCGCTGCCCGGCCGACTCATACCAGTCGCCAACGGACACCTCGCGCAACCATTCGGCCATCTGTTGCTCCTTGCGATCGCGCTTAGGAGACGACCGCAAAACCCTTGTACGCCGGGGTATCAGGAGCGGCAACCGCCTTTCGTCATGTGACCAGCGGTGCGGCTGCCGCAGGCTCGGCCAGGGCTTGCAGCAGGCTTTCGCCTACCACCGCGCGCCGCCAGCCGCTCAGTACCCGCACCGGCGCCGACGCGCCCTGGAACAGCAGCGCCTCCAGTTCGGCGCGCGGTGCCAGCAGGCCTGGCGGCAGCTGCAGGGTTTCGGCGGCCTTGCGGCAGGCGTCCTGCAGACGCTGCAGGCGGCGCTTCTGCTCGGGCGCCAGGCGTTCGTCCTGCGCCAGTACCGGCACCGGCTCGGGCAGGGGCTCGGCCAGCAGCGCGAGCAGGCGGCTGCCGTGGCGCTCCAGAGTTTTGGGCGGCAGCACTTTCAGCGCCGCCATCGCCTCCAGGCTGCTCGGCCGGCGTTCGGCCAGGCGGTACAGGGCTTCGTCGTCGAGTATCCAGCCGCGCGGCCGGTTGCGCTGCTGTGCCTCGGCCTCGCGCCAGCCGGCCAGGCGCGCCGCCAGCTGCTGACCGATCGGGGCCAGGCGGGCGAGGCCGCGCAGACGCTTCCAGGCGTCCTCGGGGCGGGTCTCGTAGGTGGCCGGGTCTTCCATGCGGCGGGCGTCTTCCAGCAGCCAGGGCTCGCGGCCGGCGGCGACCAGCGCCTCGTGCAAGGGCGGGTAGAGCGTCGCCAGATGGGTGACATCGGCGGCGGCGTAGTCGATCTCCGGCTGGCTCAGCGGCCGCCGCGACCAGTCGGTGCGCGTCAGGCTCTTGTCGATGACGATGCCCAGTCGCTTTTCCACCAGTGCCGCGTAGCCTAGCTGATCGCCCAGACCCAGCAGCGAGGCCGCCAACTGGGTGTCGTAGACCGGCGCCGGGCAGCGGCCGGTGAGCTGGCTGAAGATCTCCAGATCCTGCGAGGCGGCATGGAACACCTTGACCGTCGCGGGATCGTTGAGCCGCTCGAACAGCGGGCCCAAGTCGGCGATGGCGATGGCGTCGATCACCCAGGCGTCCTCACCGTCGCCGATCTGCACCAGGCAGAGCTTGGGGCGGTAGGTGTCGATGCGCAGGAATTCGGTATCGACGGTCAGCCAGGCGCGGCCCTGCCAGCGGGCGATGGCGGCGGCGAGGCCGGCGGGGGTGTCGATCCAGTGGGTATGGCTCATGGTCTTGCTGTCGTGCGTAGGCCGATACGGTAGCATCGCGCCACCCAATTACCGGCTTTTGATCGATGTTTGCCCACGCCCTCCGCGTGACGCTGGCCCTGCTGCTGTTCCGTGGCGGGCCGCAGGATTTTCCCTATTCCATCCCCTTGAGCCGGGCCTGTGCGGCCATGGCGGTGGCCAGCAGTCTGCTGCTGATGGCGCCGCTGGTGCCCCTGCCGCTGGCCCTGGCCGCCGCGCTCGGTGGCGCCGGCGGTCTCGCCTTCTTCACCCGCAGCCTGCTGCGCGCGCGCGGCATGGAAAACCGCCTGGCCCAGGCCCTGGGCGCCCAGTACCTGGCCGGCAGCCTGTTCGCGCTGGCGATGTGGCCGCCGTTCCAGGCGATGGCGCCCTCGTTCCTGGCGCTGATGCAGGACCCGGACGCGATGGCCAAGCTCAGCCAGGGCACGCCGCCGGCGGTGGAGGCCCCGGCCTGGGCCGCCCTGCTGTCCGACCTGCTGTTCTTCTGGAGCATCGCGGTGAGCGTGCGCATCAACCGTCTGGCCGCCGACCTGTCGATGACCGCCAGCGTGCTGCTGACCCTGGTCGGCCTGTTCGTGATGCTCAGTTTCGTGGTGTTCGCCCAGCTGCTGGCGATGCCGCTGCTGGCGATCTTCGGCGCCCTGCCGGCGACCGTGCCCACCGCCACGCCTCCGGTCTAACAGCCCATGCACCTGCACATCCTCGGCATCTGCGGCACCTTCATGGGCGGCATCGCTGCCATTGCCCGCGAGGCGGGCCATCAGGTCAGCGGCAGCGATGCCAATGCCTGGCCGCCGATGTCCACCCAGCTGGAGCAGCTCGGCATCGCCCTGCAGTCCGGTTACGCCGCCGAGCATCTGCAGCCGGCACCGGACGTGGTGGTGGTCGGCAATGTGGTGACCCGCGGCGCGAAGTTCCCGGCCATGGAATACGCGCTCAACCAGGGCCTGCCCTATGTCTCCGGCCCGCAGTGGCTGGCCGAGAACGTGCTGCGTGGCCGCCACGTGCTGGCGGTGGCCGGCACCCATGGCAAGACCACCACCACCTCGATGCTGGCCTGGATTCTCGACTACGCGGGTTTGAAGCCGGGTTTCCTGATCGGCGGTGTGCCGGCCAACTTCGGCATCTCGGCGCGGCTGGGCGATTCGAAGTACTTCGTGATCGAGGCCGACGAGTACGACACCGCGTTCTTCGACAAGCGCAGCAAGTTCGTCCACTACCGGCCGCGCACCGCGATCCTCAACAACCTCGAGTACGACCACGCCGACATCTTCGAGAACCTCGCCGCCATCGAGAAGCAGTTCCACCACCTGATCCGCACCGTGCCCGGTGAAGGCCGCCTGGTGGTGAACGGCGGCGACGCGAACCTAGCGCGGGTGCTGGAGATGGGCTGCTGGAGCACGGTGCAGCGCTTCGGCACGCCGGACGGCTGGCAGGCCGAGCCGCGCCCAGCGATCGCGCCCGGCGCCTTCGAGGTCTATCGCGCCGGCGTCTCGCTGGGCGTGGCGACGCTGGCGATGCCCGGTGCCCACAACCGCGCCAATGCCCTGGCGGCGATCGCCGCCGCCGAACATGTCGGCGTCGATCCCAAGCTGGCGATGGCGGCACTGGCCAGTTTCAAGGGCATCAAGCGCCGGCTGGAAGTGTTCGGCGAGGCGCGTGGCGTCACCGTCTACGACGACTTCGCGCACCATCCCACCGCTATCGCGGTGACCCTCGCCGCCCTGCGCGAGCGGGCGCCGGGCGCGCGCATCCTGGCGGTGCTGGAGCCGCGCTCCAACACCATGCGGCTCGGCACCCACAAGGACGAGCTGGCGCACAGCCTGGAAGGCGCCGACCGCTGTCACGTCTACGCGCCGCCTAGCCTGAAGTGGGACGCCGCCGCCGCGCTGGCGCCGGTCGGCTCGCGGCTGGCGGTGCACGCCGATCTCGCCGCCCTGGTCGCCGCCGTTGTCGCCGAGGCGCGGCCTGGCGACCAGGTGCTGGTGATGAGCAATGGCGATTTCGGTGGCGTCCACGGCCGCCTGCTGAGCGCACTGGGCCAGGGCAGCTAGGCCCGGCTCCGGGCGGCGGCTGTCGTTCCGCCGCCGCCCGCCTCCCTCCGGCGACGGCGGGTCTGAAAATTTTTCGTGAATTTCCTGCATCCGCAGGGCGAATACCGGGCGTATCCCTCGGGCGTGTGTTGCTGCGCGCTAGCGGTCGATAGGGTGCTGCAAACCGGGTCCATCCTGTGTTGACGGCACTCGCCAGGTCACCCCACTGACGAGGAAAATTCATGAACTTCAAGATCCTGCCGTTCCCCCTGGCCGCCATGGCGCTGGTCGCCGGCCTGGCCGCCTGCAGCAATGACGACAGCACCGCGCTGGCGCCGGTGGCTGCCGACACCTATGTGCTGACCAGCGGCAACCAGCTGCTCGGCTTCGCCGCCGCCGACCCCAGCCGCCAGAACCGCGTGACGCTGCAGGTTCCGGCCGGCGAAACCCTGCTTGGCGGTGACTTCCGCCCCGCCGACGGCCTGCTCTACGTGCTGACCAAGGCCGGCACGGCGGGCAAGCTCTACACCGTCGACACCGGCACCGGCGCGCTCACCGCCGCCACCGCCGCCAGCCTGAGCAATGCCTCCGGCGGCGCCACCATCGAACTGAGCGGCGTCAAGTTCGGCGTCGATTTCAACCCGGTTGCCGACCGCCTGCGCGTGGTCTCCGACACCGGCCAGAACCTGCGCATCAACGTCACTGCCGCCGCCAGCAACACCATCGTCGACGGCGCGATCTCCGGCGGCCTCGCCGAGGCGGCCTACACCAACAGCTTTACGACCGCCTGCCAGACCGATCTCTACTATCTGAGCGGCAGCCAGTTGTTCCTGTCCGCCGCCCCCAACGGCCTGGCGACCAATGCCGCGACGCCGCGCGCGGTCGGCAGCCTGGGTGTCGCCGCCGATGCCGACAGCGGCTTTGACGTGCGCACCAGCGCCAGTGGCAACAGCCTGGTCGCCGCCCTAAAGGTCGGCGGTGCCTACGGCTACTACGAGATCGATCCCGCGACCGGCGCCGCCACCAGCCGTGGCAGCCTCGCGGTGCCGACCGGTAGCACCGTGGTCGGCCTGGTCGCCAAGCTGCCGGCCACCGGTGCCACCCCCGCGCTCCAGCCCGGCAACACCCTGGCGGTGCTCGGCGGCGCCGCGCCCAGCCTGGTCAGCTTCAACCGCGCGCCCAGCGGCTCGCCGGCCAAGGCCTGCAGCTCGGTGGCGATCACCGGCATCGGCGCCGGCGAGATCATCGTCGGCGGCGACACCCGCCCGGCCAACGGCCAGCTCTACCTGCTGACCCAGACCGGCAGCACCGGCAAGCTCTACAGCCTGGCCAGCAGCGGCACTGCCACCGTGGTCGCCACCCTCACCGCCGACGCCGCCGATACCACCGCCGCCTACGCCGGCCTCGAAGGCAGCAACTTCGGCGTCGACTTCAATCCGGTGCCGGACCGCCTGCGCGTGGTCTCCGACAGCGGCCAGAACCTGCGCATCAATGTCGACACCGGCGCCACCACTACCGACACCGGCCTGACCACCGCTGGCGGTGTCGATGGCCGCACTGGCGTTAGCGCCGCGGCCTACACCAACAGCCTGGCGGGCGGTAACGCCGCCTCGCTGGCCACCACGCTGTACGCGCTCGACAGCAGCAGCGACGCCCTGGTGCGCGTCGGCAACGATCCCGCCAACGGCCTCGCTGGCGATCCGGGCAACCCCAACAGCGGCGTGGTCGTGCCGGTGGCGGCGCTGACCAGCGGCGGCGCGGCCTTCGACCTCGCCGCCAGCAATGCCTTCGAGATCGTCGGCAGCACCGGCGGCGCCCTGGTCACCTCTGGCAGCACGCTCTACAGCCTGAGCCTGACCGACGGCGTGCTGAGTTCGGCGGGCAGCTTCGGCGCGCCGGTGCTGGCGCTGTCGGCCAGCGGCGCACAGACCGCGACGGTGTATGGCGTCACCACCGGCAACAAGCTGGTCAGCTTCGCACCCTCGGCGCCGGGCACGGTGGTCGCTATCGGCACCATCGGCGTACCGGCCGGCGAGACCGTGCTGGGCATCGACTTCCGTCCCAGCGTCGGCCCGCGCAACAACGAGCTGTGGGCGCTGACCAGCGCCGGCAAGCTCTACACGGTGAACACCAGCACGGCGGCGGCGACCGCGGTCTCCAGCCTGACGGCGACGGGCCTGACGTTCGCTGGCACCGGTGAACACGGCGTGGACTTCAACCCGCTGCCGGACCGCCTGCGGGTGGTGAACGCCGGCCAGCAGAACCTGCGGATCAACCCGGAAACCGGCGCGACCACGGTCGACGGCAACCTGAGCACCGCCAACGTGTTCGGCGCCGGCTACAGCAACAGCTTCGGCAGCGCCGCCGCCACCAAGCTGTACTACCTGGCCGAGGGCGGCAGCACCGATACCTTGCAGACCACCACCGCCCCCAACGACGGCGCGCTGACCACGGTCGGCGCCGGCCTGGGTGTGGACGTGAGTGCCATCGGTGATCTCGACCTCGCCGGTGGCCACAACGGTTTCGCCCTCGCGGCCCTGCAGCCGACCGCCGGCGGCGTCTCCGGCCTGTACCGGCTGAGCCTGAGCGCCGGCACCGCGACCCGCATTGGCGACATCACCACCGCCGGCGACGAAGCCATCCGTGGCATCGCAATCCAATTGAAGTGAGGTGAGCGTTGTACTTCGGGCCGGCTCTGCCGGCCCTTTTTTGTGGCGGATTGCGGCATGCATGCGGCCTGCCTTTGCGAGCCCCCCATGTCGCTACCCGCCGCCACCGAACTTGAAGCCTGGGCCGTCCGCGCCCTGGAAGCCGCCGGCCGGGCCGGCGCCACGCAGGCGGAAGTGAGTGTTTCCACCAGCCGCGCGCTCACCGTCAACGTGCGCATGCGCGAACTGGAGTCGGTGGAGTTCCAGCGCGACCGCGATCTCAATCTGACCGTCTACTTCGGCCACCGCATGGGCGCGGCCAGCACCGCCGATCTTTCCGACGCCGGCTTGCGCGACAGCGTGCAGGCAGCCTGCGACATTGCCCGCGCCGCTGGCGAGGATCCCTGCCTGGGTCTGGCCGACGCCGCGCTGATGGCCGATCCCGCAAGCCTGCCGGAGCTCGATCTCCACCGGCCCCGGCGCCGGCGTCGACAGCCGCGAGGGCGTGGGCGTCTACGCCAATACCCATGGGTTCATCGGCCACCGCCGCTCCAGCGATCACTCGGTCTCCTGCGGCGTGATCGCCCGCGCCGGCGAGGACATGCAGACCGGCCATCACTACAGCAGCGCTCGTGCGCCCGGTGACCTCTGGAGCCCGGAAGTGATCGGCGCCGAAGCCGGCCGCCCTGCCGCCGCCCGCAAGCTCGGCCAAGTCAGCATCGGCAAGGCCAGCGACGCCTACACCGTGCTGGCGCCCCCCGGCCCGCTGGGCTTCGAGGCGCTGTTCAAGGGGATGGGCACCGGGCTTCTGGTCACCGGCCTGATGGGGCAGGGCGTCAACGCCGTTGCCGGCGATTGTTCGCGGCGCCCAGGGCACGCATCCTGGCGGCGCATGCCGATCTGGCCGCGCTGGTCGCGGCGATCGCCGCCGAGGCGCGGTCTGGCGATCGGGTTCTGATGATGAGCAAGGCCGATTTCCGGCGATCCGGGTCGCCTCCAACTACGCCGCATTTCTCCCAAAAAAAAGGCCAGGCTGTTTGGGCCTGGCCGAATTCGCTCACACTCAAGGGGAGGGAAGAAGAGTGAGCGCTTGGAGCTGTTGCTCTCAGAAGGCGTACTTGATCGCGGCCTCGATGTTGTCGCGATCCCGGAGCAGGTTCTGCTGCCCCGCACCCATGTAGAGCGTGTAGCCAATTTCGCCGGAAAGCCCGGACAAATACGTAAAGCCCAGACTGGCGGTCAGCTGGCGCCGACCAGCGACAAAGTTGCCGACCGGAGTCGGACTGATGCCGTGCAGGTCGTGGTCCCAGCGCAGGGTGGGCTTCAGCGCGATGGGGCCGATGGCGTTGTTGTAGTCGAAGCGCATCAGTAGCTTGTAGCCATAGCTGGTCGCGGTGGCATAGCCGCTCACCTGCTGCGGCACGCCCTGGCTGGCGGCAGTGGCGGCGTCGCCCGGCGTGTAAGTGCCCGGCCCGTCGTAGCGCAGCACGCTTTGAGCCTCCATGTCATGCACATGGCTGACCGCCATTTCCAGCACGGCGATGGTCTGGTCGCTCTTGAGCAGGTTGGAGGGGCCGAACAAGCGAGTCAGGCCGACGTCCACCTGGCTCACGTCCTTGCGGCGCCAGCCGCGCAGGTATTGGCCGCCCAGGGTCGCGCCGGCCACCGGATTGAGCTGGCTGGGCGCGCCCAGGCCGGCCAGCAGCAGCTCGACGTCGTCGATCTGCAGAGGCTGGCCCTGCTTGTAGCTGTACTCACCCTGGATCGACAGATCCCAGGGAATGGTGGTGTTGAACGACAGGCCGTAGAGCTTGATGTCCTTCGGGTATTCGCTGAAATAGCTCGCCGTGGTGGCGGGCGTGAGCCCGGCGCCGGCGCGCGAGGTGCCGGAGTACAGCGGCAGCCGCGAGTGGTAGTTGGCACCGTAGAAGGCCAGTTCCATGTCGTTGAGCGCGGCGATGTTGAAGCGCAGCGCTGCGCCGTACTGGCCCTGGTTCTCCGGAGTGACGTCGGCGGCGCGCGGCACATAGCTGCCTACCGGCACGCACTGATTGCCCGGGAACGGTGGGGCGCTGCAAGGCGTGCCCGCCACGGTGTTCTCGTCGGCGCGGCCGAAGCCGAGATTGGCGGCGGTGCCGCCGATGCCGGCGAAGTCATTGGTCGACAGATAGGTGCCGGAGGCGTCGATGATGGTCCGCTCCCAGCGCAGCTGGTAGAAGGCCTCCAGATTGACGTTGTCGGCGACGCTCATCGAGGCCCAGACCTGGTTGGTCGGGATGATCACCTCGTCCAGCTCGAAGCCCGGTACCCGCAGGCGGTTGGCGTCAAACGCCAGCAGGCTGTTCAGGCCGTGCAGCACCAGGGTGCTCTCGCCCCAGTTCACCACCTGGCGACCGACGCGCAGGGACAGCGAACGGTTGGCGATCTGCTGGGTGGTGTAGGCGTAGAGATCCAGCAGTTCGGCGTAGCGGCCGACGTGGGCGGCGACATCACTTTCCTTCCGCTCACGGTCGGCCTGGGTATAGCCGCGGGTGGTGCGGCTGTCGTCGTAGTCGGCCGGATCGAAGCGGTCGCCATAGGCCAGGGTCGGGTTCCAGCCGAAGTTGCCGCGGGTGAACAGGCCGTAGTCGCCATAGGTGAGCGAGAGGTCGGAGGTGAGCTTGATGCCGCTCGACACCACGTCACCATCGTCGGCCGCGAGGTTGCCGTCGTCGCCGTTGGTGGAATAGGCCTTGCCGCCGTTGGCGATGCCGATCAGATTGGGGTCGCGCTGCTCGGCGCGCCACTGGCTGTAGACGGTGACCTTGCTGTCGAGCTGGGCGTGGACGCCCTGCCAGTCGTAGTCGAGCGCCTGGCTGTTGCGGCTGGCCATCAGCGCCAAGGCCACGGCAGTGAGCGTGAAGGCATGGCGCAGGGCTTGCCGCCGACGCGCCGTGAGCTGGTTGTGCTTGTGCATGATCTGATCTCCTCGATTCATTAATCGGCGCTGCAGTTGCCGCCGGTGGGCAGGCAGGTGCCGTTGCTCTTCAGGAAGTTGGCGGTCTGCCGCTGCATTTCCTGGGTGGTGGCGGCGTTGATGTCAGACCCGCTGGGATCAAGGATGGAACCGTGGTTGCCGGTGGTGAACAGCGTCGCCACCGCCAGCTTGGCGCCGGTCTTGAGCGTGGTGCTGGTCAGCGGCGGGGTCAGCGGGCCGACCACATCCAGGCCCAGGGTGGCGATCAGCGGATCGGTGCCGGACAGGTAGCCGGTGATGGTCACCAGGTCGTTGCTGGCGCTGGCGGCGCCGGCATTGGCGGCATTGGGCACCACGGTGTCGCCCAGCACCTCGATCAAGTGCAGTGGATGATTGGCCTTGGCGCTGGCGGCGAAGTTGAGCGGATCGGCCGAGTCCACCAGCATCTGCGCGAAACGCAGGAAGGTCTCGTAGGTATCGGTCCCTTCCACCACGCCGCTCGCTGCCAGTCCGGCGGAGATGCGTGGGCCGAAGGCCTTGGAGGCATCAAGCAGCTTGGCGATGCCACCACCGGGCATCGCCAGGGTGGCGGCGCCCACCGAGGTATCCACGCCCAGGAAACTGCCACCGACGATGCCGCCCAGCGAGTGGCCGACGAAGCGCAGTTGGCTGCCGTCGATGTCCGGCGTGCCGTCGTGATCGAGGTCCAGATTGACCACTGACTTCGTCAGCGTCAGCAGGTCCGAGCTCGCCTGCCGCAGGTTGTCGCGGCTGGTGATCAGGCTGCTGAGGTTGATGAAGTGCGTGCCGCTGCTGTCGGTGACGCCGTCGGGGCCTGCCGCACCGCTGGTGTTGCTGACCAGGTCGAGATCAAACGTGCGCTCCCCGGTCATCAGCCCGGCCGCCGGCGAGCCGGCGAACAGCTGGTTGCGGTAGAAGGGGCTGCTCGATGCCAGGCCGTGCAGCGGCAGGTCGATGGCGACGGTGACGAAGCCGGCGGCGGCGAGCGCCGGTGCGATGGCCAGCATCTGGGTGCGATTGCCGGTAATGCCGTGCTGGAAAATCACCACCGGCCAGCCGCCTTCCGGCTTGCTCTGGCCGCTGTTGGCATTGGGTACCGCCACCAGCAGGGGCAGGGTTTCGTCGCTCTTCTTGACCGGCAGCGGATAGCAGACGGTGGTCGAGACGCTGGGGGTGGCGGTCTGACCGTCGGGCAGGGTGGCACCGCTGGCGAAGGCGCCACAGGGCACCTGGCCGAGGAAGCTCGCCGCGAGATCAGGCTTGGTCGGGTCGGCGGCCCAGTAGCCGGTCAACGGTGCGGTGGACTGCGCGCTACCGCCACTGTTGGGCAGGTAGTAAGGCACCGCGACGATGCCGGCGTAGATGTCGGCCACCGGCGGGGCGCCGATCGCCGAGGTGTTCTGCCCGGTATTCTGCACGGCGATGGTGCTGGCGGTCGCCGCAGCGGCCAGCGCCTTCAGGGTTTTTTCGGTGGACTGGGTGGTGAAGCTCCAGGCCAGCACGATCTGATCTTCGGGGACGCCGGCGAGCTGGCCGAAGGCGGCGACCACCGGGCGGATCAGCTGGCTGCGCAGCTGCTCCAGGCCGGCTTTCTGTGCGCTGCTATAGCTGGCAAGGATGGGTTCGGTCTGCTGCGAGACCGGCGTGCCCGAGCGGGCGACCCGGAACTGCGGGCTGGCGAACACGCCCTTGCCCTGGGTGGTCTTGACGCCGTTCTTGAGCGCCACCAGGTAGCGGGTCGAGGGCGCCAGCGGCCGCAGCGGTTCGATCAGTACGCGCGAGCGCTGGGAGCTGATCGGCAGGCCGGTACCGTCCTTCGCGGGCGAGGGCTGGATGGTGAAATCCACGCCGGCCTGCAGCAGCTGGCCGGTGGCGCTGTTGACGATCAACAGGTTCTGGCTCACCGAGGCAAAGTCGACGAAGCCGAGGATGTCCAGAAACAGCGAGGCGGTGGTCGAGAAACCGTCCTGCAGGTTCGCCGCGGTCACGAACGGCGCGTTGGAGCCGTTGGGGATGTTCAGCGTCGGGTCCTTGAAGCCGGAGAAGAAGCCGTCGAAGGGAAACGGCACGGTGGCGCTATCGGTGGACTTGATCGGGATCGGGTCGAACAGCACCATCGAGTCGAAGGTCTGCGGCGTATCGCCGGAATCGCCGGAAAGCTGGTTCTGGTTGCCATTGCCGCCGCCGCAGGCGCTCAATAGCGCCAGGGCCAGCGCGTACCCCGCGCATCGCGCAAACCTTGTCACTCGCATGGAAATCTCCTTTCGCACCGGTCCAGCCGGCCTTGTTATGGCGCGCCCACCGCGAAGACGGCGGCGAGCACTGCACTTTTAGGAGTCTCGGGATTGTGCGGATGCACAACCAGCGGGCCTTGAACCGCTGGCACGCACCAAAATGTACCGCTGGTCAGTTGGTCGGTGACCTGTGCGTCAGCTTTAGGACCGGCGGCGGCCTGAGGCAGATCGGCGGTAGAACGAAGGCTAGTGGCCGGCGGTGGCGATCAGCGCCTGCACACGCTCGACCCAGGCCCCTGGCCGGGCAATCAGGCGCAGCGGCAGGCGCCGGCGGATCACGTCTTCCAGCTGCCGCGCGCCCTCTTCGCGTACCGCCAGAACTACCTCGGCCTCGATGAACGGCGCATCCGGTAGCAGCCGCGCCGACCAGGCGGGCTGCTCTTCCAACAGCGCCAGCACGCGCGCCACCCGGGTGCCGTGGCGCAGGCTTAGGGAGCGGGCAATGTCTTCCGCCAGGCCACGCTCGCGCAGCGCCGACATCGCCTCGGCCTGCCAGCCGGTGAAATCGCCGAGCAGGGCGGAATGCCTGGCCGAGTCCTCGTGCAGGCCGCCCGGTGCGCCAGGCAGCGGGTAGCGGTGGGTCAGGCTTTCCCGGTGCGGGCGCCCGAGCATGGTCAGTACGTGGTCGACGATTTCCGCCGCGTCGCAGCGGCCGGTGGTGTACTTGCCGCCGATCGGCCAGATCAAGCCCGGACGCGGCTGGCTGACCAGGAACTCGCGGGTCTGCGCCGACAGGCTTTCGGCTTCTTCCGCCTGCAGGGTGCGGGCGCCGGCGAAGGCGCCGAGCACGTCGTCCTCGCTCCAGCCCAGGCCGGGCAGCAGGGCGTTCACCGCATCCAGCAGATAACGGGTCTCGGCTTCGGTCACCTGCGCCTGTGCCGGATCGGCGATGGCCGATTCGGTGGTGCCGACCAGGGTGCGCCCCTGCCAGGGAATCACGAAGAACACCCGGCCGTCCTGCGGCGCGGTGAGCAGGAAGGCGTCCTCCAGGCCGGCGATCGCCGGCAGCACCAGATGAATGCCCTTGACCAGCTTCACCTTCGGCGCGTCGGCGCCCAGGGCGGCGGTACTGAGCGCGGCCGCCCAGGGTCCGGCGGCGTTCACGGTGACCCCGGCTTCCAGATCGAAACGCTCGCCGTTGTCGCCATCGACCAGGCGGGCGCCGCGGATGCGCCCGTCCTGCTCCAGCAGCGCCTCGGCGGCGACGCCGTTGGCGCAGACCGCGCCAGCGGCCTGTGCAGCGGCCACCACCACCATGGTCATGCGCGCATCGTCTTCCTGGCAGTCGCCATAGCGCAGGCCGCCCTTCAGATCCTCGGCGGCCAGGTAGGGATGGTCGGCGAGCATCTGCGCGCGGCCGAAGGACTTGTAGCGCGGCACCGGCTGTTTGCCGGTGGCGAGAAAGTCGTAGAGCGTCAGCCCGGCCAGCAGCTGCAGACGGCCGACCCGCGAATGCGCCCAGACCGGCACCCGGAAGTTGAGTGGTCGCACCAGATGCGGTGCGATTTCCGACAGCACCCGCCGCTCGGCCAGCGCGTGGCGCACCAGCTTGAATTCGTAGTGCTCCAGGTAGCGCAGACCACCGTGGATCAGCTTCGAGGACGACTGCGAGGTGCCGCAGCCCCAGTCGTTTTTCTCCACCAGTGCCACTCTGAGCCCGCGCAGCGCCGCGTCGTAGGCGGTCCAGGCGCCGTAGATGCCGCCGCCGATCACCAGGAGGTCGAAACGGCCGGACTTCAGGTCGGCGAGATTGCGGACCAGCGGAAAGGCAGCGGGCATGGTGTCGGGTCTGCGGAAAGGGTTTAGCGGTACACCAGTTCGATGTCGAAGCGCCCGCGCGGCTGCCGGTGCAGCTTGATGAAGCTCTGGGCGATCAGGTGCGGATCGAAATGGGTGCCCGGCTGCACGAAGCCGTGCACGGTCACGGTGGCGACGTGGATGCCACTGACGCCGAGATCCTGCGCCAGCGTCTGGGTGAGGTTGCGCAGCGCCGCCTTTCCCAGCGACAGCGAGGCGAAGTCGGTGGATGGCTGGTCGGCGATGCCGCCGCCGGTGAACAGCAGGCTGCCGCCGCCGCGCACCCGCATCTCCGGGGCCAGCGCCTGCACGCAGACCAGGGCGCCGGCGACGTTGGCGCGGAACTCGCGCACCAGCTGTTCGACATCGAGCGCGCTGGGGCGTGCGCGCTGTACGTCGGCGACGTTGTAGATCAGTACCCGTGCCGGCCCGAGTTCGAGCTGGGCCGCACGCAGGGTGCTGCGCAAGGCCTCGGCATCGCTGGCATCGGCACCGTAGGCGCGCGCCTCGCGGCCGGTGGTCCAGGCGATCTCGGTGGTCTGCGCCACCAGCCGCTCTGGCCGGCGCGCCACCAGGGCGATGTTATAGCCCTCGCGGGCAAAGGCCAGGGCGCAGGCCTGACCGATGCCGCGACCGGCGCCGACCACGATGCAGGATTCGTTCATGAGCGATCCGGGTTCAGTTGGGTGTGGGCAAAGTCCAGGGCTTCCCGGAGGATGCCGGCCTCGGCTCCGGAAAGCAGCCCCAGGCGCTCGGCGCTGGCGATGCGCGCCGCCTCGTCGGCCGGGGCCGGCTCCATCTGGGCCAGTTGCAGGCGGCGCAGGCTGGGCTCCAGTTGCTGGAGCGCGACCATACGCTCCTCCAGGGCTTGCAGGCCGGGGTGTGCCGGCAACCCGCTGAGCAGGCGCGCGCGCAGCATCGGCTCACGCAGCAGGGCCAGCGCCGCCGCCTGGGTTTCGGCGGCGCTGGCCTCGACACTCCGACTGCCGGGCGGCAGGACCAGCCACAGCAGCAGCGGTCGCAGCAGGGCTTGCGGCAGGCTGCGCACCGCCGCGGTCAGGCTTTGTTCCAGACGGCAGTGCTGCTGGCGGCTCAACACCCGCAGCAGCGGCCGCTCGAGCTGGGGCGAGCGCGCACTCTCGTGCCAGGCCAGCGCTGCATGCAGGCCAGCCAGCTGCAGGGCGGCCTGTGCATAGGCGGCGTCGAAGCCGGGTGGCAGTCGGTCGGCGAGCTGCAGGGCCAGGCGCAGGTCGGCGAGCACCGCCAGCCGGCTGCTGGCCAGGCCGGCGCGCTGGCGGTCACGGCGCCGATCTTCCTCACCCGGCGCCGGGATCAGCAGGCCCAGGCTTAAGCCACCGACCAGAGCGCGGGTCAGTTGGCTGAGCGTGTGGCCGACAAACTGCCAGAAGGCTTCGTCAAAGCGGATCAGCCGCTGCGCCGGTGCCGCCTCGCGCGCCGCCGACCAGAGCGCGACGCTGGGGCCGTGCGCCTGGGCGCAGCGCTCGGCGAGGCCGGCAATATCGGCGCTGGCGGCGGCGGTCCAGTCCAGGCTGGCCTCGGGCGCGCGGCCGCGCAGCGCGCAGGCGGCCTGGGCCAGCGGCCAGGCCTGGGCGGCGCGCAGGCGCTCGGCGCTGCAGTCCAGGCCATCGCTGAGCAGGCGCGGCTCGTGGTGGGTCAGGGCCGCACTGCTGTAGAGCAGGGCCGCGATCTCGGCCTGCTCTGGCTGGGTGCTCAGCGGCCGGCAGGGCTGGCGCAGACGCTGCGCCAGGGCCGCGCCCAGCGCCTCGATGCGTAGTTCGGCATCGGCGGCCGGCAGCGCCGGCGAGGCTGGCAGGCGCAGCTCCCACTGGCCCTCCAGCAGGCCAGCCGCCGGGCCGGGGCCGTTGTGTGGCATCGCCGCCGGCAGCCGGGACAGCAGGCGATCCAGCAGCGGCCGGCTGATCCATTCCTGCCGCAGGGCCGGCAGGTTGAGCGGCACGAACAGCAGCAGATAGAACAGCAGCAGCAGCACGAAGCGGCCGGAAGACTCGCCCAGCCAGCCGTAGAGCAGCACCGTTACCCCGAGCAGGCCGGTGGCGGTCGGCAGTGGCACGGCCCGGTAGGCGAGCACGCCAGCAAGGCTAAGGAAGACGATCAGCCAGAACATTTCTAGAGGTGCTGGACTCTGTGGGCGGGGCCGTAAGCCGTAAACTGCGGTCGTTAGGTATTGTCGCCGATCAACGCCGGGCTGCTGCTGTATGACCGAATCCACTCGCCATTATTCCCCCGCCGACCGCCTGATCCAGCGCTTTGCCGACGGCCTGCGCGCCTTGAGCCCGGCCGCGGCACGGCCGCTGCCCTCGGCTCCCTCGGCGCCGCTCTCCGACAGCGAGCGGCAGGCCGCCGCCAGCCTGATGCGGATCAACCATGCCGGCGAAGTCGCTGCCCAGGGCCTGTACCACGGCCAGGCGCTGGTGGCGCGCGATCCGGAGCTGCGCCGGCACCTGCTCGACGCCGCCCGCGAGGAGCAGGACCATCTGCAATGGTGCGCCGAGCGGCTCCAGCAGTTGCAGGACCACCCCAGCCGGCTGTCGCCGTTCTGGTACGCCGGCTCGGTGGCCATCGGCGCGCTGGCGGGCTTGAGCGGCGACCGCAAGAGCCTGGGCTTTGTCGCCGAGACCGAGCGCCAGGTGAGCGCACACCTGCAAGACCACCTGCAACGGCTGCCGGAAGCGGACCGCGCCTCGCGCGCGGTGGTGCAGGCGATGAAGACCGACGAGGAGCGCCACGGTGCCGAAGCCCTGGCCGCCGGCGGCGCGCTGCCACCGGCGCCGGTGCGTGGCCTGATGCGGGCGGTGGCCGGGGTGATGAAGTTCGGGGCAACGCGCTTCTAGCCGCGCCCCAGGCGCAAAAAAGCCGCCCTGGAGGCGGCTTCTGCTTTGCGGCCGGTAGGCCCTCAGGCCTGGATGTTCTTGCCGTAGAAGATTTCCATGATCTCGTGGTTGACGCGATCGCGGATGCGCTTGGCCTCGCGCGGCGGCAACTCGCTCACACCCTCGCCGAACAGATAGGTGTCGAGGTCCAGCTCCTTGAGCTTCATCTTGGTGTGGAACAGGTTCTCCTGGTAGACGTTGACGTCGACCATGTCGTACTTGTCCTTGACGTCGCGGGCGATGAAGTTCTGGATCGAGTCGACGTTGTGGTCGATGAAGTGCTTCATGCCACGCACGTTGCGGGTGAAGCCGCGCACCCGGTAGTCCATCACCACGATGTCGCTCTCGAAGGACTTGATCAGGTAGTTGAGCGCCTTCAGCGGGCTGATCTTGCCGCAGGTGGAGACGTCGATGTCGGCGCGAAAGGTGGAAATGCCGGCGTCCGGGTGGTTTTCCGGATAGGTGTGGACGGTGATGTGGCTCTTGTCCAGATGGCTGACCACGCTCTTCTTCTTGCTGGTCGGCGCCGCGTTCGGAACCGGCGTCGGCAGGCCGTCGAGGTGGCCTTCCGAGATCAGCATGGTCACCGAGGCGCCCTGCGGATCGTAGTCCTGGCGGGCGACGTTGAGGATGTTGGCGCCGATGATGTGCGCCACTTCGGTGAGGATCGCGGTCAGGCGCTCGGCGTTGTAGGCCTCGTCGATGTACTCGACGTATTCCTGCTGGTGCTCGCGGGTGCGGGCATAGCAGATGTCGTAGATGTTGAACGACAGCGTCTTGGTCAGGTTGTTGAAACCAAGCAGCTTCAGCTTGGGATTGCTGGTGGGTTTGATCTTGGCCAAGGCGGTAATCCCCCGTGAAGGCGGCAAACGAAAATCCCCGCGGTTCTAAGCGCGGGGACAGGCTCCGCCTTTGGGTGGCGGAGAACACTATTATCCCCCAAATTTCCGCCCTTTGCGCGTGAAGCTTTCATGACGCCAATGGGCGGACCTCGACGAAAGCCTCAGGAAGGCTCGCGAATCTCGAAATCGTGGCTGATCTTCACGCCAGCATTGGCGAGCATGATGCTGGCCGAGCAGTATTTCTCGGCGGAAAGCTTCACCGCCCGCTCGACTTGTGCGGGATTCAGGCCGCTGCCGCTGACCACGAAGCGCAAATGGATGCTGGTGAACACTTTCGGCTCGGTTTCGGCGCGCTCGGCGTTGAGCTCGCAATAGCAGTCGCTGACCGGCTGCCGGGCCTTTTTCAGAATCATCACCACATCGACGCTGGAGCAGGCGCCGACGCCCATCAGCAGCAGCTCCATGGGCCGCGCGCCCAGGTTGCGGCCGCCGATTTCCGGCGGGCCGTCGATCACCACCGCGTGACCGGAGCCGCTCTCGGCGACAAAGGCCATGTTTTCCACCCACTTGATGCGTGCCTGCACGTTGGTTCCTCAGGTAACCGGGGCCTCCGGTAGGCCCTAGAAGCTATGGTATGGTCGCGAAAATGCAAGGAAGTCGGGTCTCCGACCGCACTAGTTTTCCGGGATGCTCATGTTCGACAAGCCGGCTTTCCAGGCCTTTATCGCTCAGGCCACCAAACGCTCCTACCCGCCCAAGAACGCCATCATCCACGCGGGTGACGAGCCGCAGACGGTGTACCTGATCCTCGAGGGTTCGGTGAGCGTCTCGGTGCATGACGACGAGGAGCGGGAGATGGTGCTGGCCTACCTGAATCCTGGCGAGTTCTTCGGCGAGATGTGCCTGTTCCCCGAGCAGAAGACCCGCAGCGCCGAGGTCCGCACCCGCAGCCATGCGCTGATCGCCGAGATCGGCTTCGAGGCCTTCCGCCGCTTCATCCGCGAGCAGCCGGAGATTCTCCTGGAGCTGGCCGGGCAGCTGGCTAGGCGCCTGCGCGCTACCACGCAAAGGCTCAGCGACCTGGCCTTTCTCGATGTGCAGGGGCGGGTCGCCCACGAGATTCTCAACCTCTGTCGTCAGCCCGACGCCCAGCCGCATGCCAAGGGCACTCTGGTGCGGATCAGCCGCCAGGAACTGGCGCGCATCGTCGGCTGCTCGCGCGAGATGGCCGGCCGGGTGCTGAAGAAGCTGCAGGACGATGGCACGGTCACCGTCCAGGGCCGCAGCATCGTGGTTCTGGGCGTGCAGACCACCAATCCGGTGCGCCCCGCGCGGCTAGGCCGTTAGGGCCTTCAGGGCCGCGCCGGGGGAGTCCTGGCGCATCAGCGATTCACCGACCAGGAAGCGCTGCACGCCCGCGGCGCGCATGCGTCGCACATCGGCATTGCTGGCGATGCCGGACTCGGTAACCACGTCCATGCCCGCCGGCAGGCGGGGCAGCAGGTCCAGGGTAGTTTCCAGGCCCACCGCGAAGGTGCGGAGATTGCGGTTGTTGATGCCCAGCAGGCAGTTGGCGGGCAGTCTGGCGCCCAGCACCACGTCCAGCTCGGCGCCGTCGTGGATCTCGATCAGCACGTCCATCCCGCGGCCGCTGGCCTCGGCCGCCAGGTCTTCCAGCTGGCGGATGCTCAGCGCGGCAACGATCAGCAGCACGCAGTCGGCGCCGATGGCGCGCGCTTCGGCGATCTGCAGGGGGGCGATCAGAAAATCCTTGCGGATCGCCGGCAGCGCACAGGCGGCGCGCGCCTGCACCAGAAAGGCATTGTGGCCCTGGAAGTACTGCTCGTCGGTGAGCACCGACAGGCAGGCGGCGCCACCGGCGGCGTATTCGCGCGCGATCCAGGCCGGGTCGAAATCGGCGCGGATCAGACCCTTGCTGGGGCTGGCCTTCTTGATCTCGGCGATCACCCCGGCCTCGCCGGCGGCGACCTTGGCGGCGAGAGCGGCAATGAAGCCGCGCGGGGCCGACTGCTCCGCGCCCAATGCGTCCAGCGCCGCCAGCGAATAGCGCTTGCGCAGGCGCGCGATTTCTTCGTGCTTGGTGGCGAGAATCTTGTCGAGGATGTCGCTCATGGCGGCTACAGGCCCTTGATCTTGCGGGTGCCGGCGACGAAGGCGTCCAGCTTGGCGCGCGCGGCGCCGCTGGCCAGCACCGCCCGGGCGCGGGCGATGCCGTCGGCGATGTCGCTGGCGACCCCGGCGGCGTAGAGCGCGGCACCGGCGTTGAGCGCGACGATCTCGCGCGCCACGCCGGGGCTGTTGTCGAGCGCGGCCAGCAGCAGCGCCTTCGAGGCGGCGGCGTCGGCCACCGCCAGGTTGCGGGTGGCGGACATGGCGATGCCGTAGTCCTCCGGATGAATCTCGTATTCGCGCACCACGCCGTCGCGCAGCTCGCCGACCAGGGTCGAGCCGCCGAGGGTGATCTCGTCCAGGCCATCCTTGCCCCAGACCACCAGGGCGCGCCTAGCGCCCAGGCGCTGCAGCACACGCACCTGGATGCCGACCAGGTCGGCATGGAACACGCCCATCAGGATGTTCGGCGCGTCAGCGGGATTGGTCAGCGGCCCGAGGATGTTGAACATGGTGCGCACGCCCATCTCCTTGCGCACTGCCGCCACCGCCTTCATCGCCGGATGATGATTGGGCGCGAACATGAAGCCGATGCCGGTCGCCGCCAGGCTTTCCGCCACCTGCGCCGGTTGCAGGTCGATGGCCGCGCCCAGGGCTTCGAGCACGTCGGCGCTGCCGGACTTCGAGGACACGCTGCGGTTGCCGTGCTTGGCGATGGTGGCGCCGGCGGCGGCGGCCACGAACATCGAGGCAGTGGAGATGTTGAAGCTGTGGGCGCCGTCACCGCCGGTGCCGACGATGTCGAGCAGCGCCTCGCCGGGGCTGGCCTGGTAGGGCACCTTCAACGCGAACTCGCGCATCACCAGGGCAGCGGCGGTGATCTCGCCGACGGTTTCCTTCTTCACCCTGAGGCCGGTGAGGATGGCGGCGGTCATCACCGGCGAGACCTCGCCGCGCATGATCGCGCGGAACAGCTCCACCATCTCGTCCTGGAAGATCTCGCGGTGCTCGATGGCGCGTTGCAGCGCTTCCTGCGGAGTCAGGCTCATGGGTGCTGGTCCAGGAAATTCTTGAGCATCGCGTGGCCGTGCTCGGTCAGGATCGACTCGGGGTGAAACTGCACGCCCTCGATCGCCAGGGTCTTGTGGCGCAGGCCCATGATCTCGTCGATGGTGCCGTCTTCGTGCTGGGTCCAGGCGGTGATCTCGAAGCAGTCGGGCAGGCCGACGGTATCGACGATCAGCGAGTGGTAGCGCGTTGCGGTGAACGGTGAGGGCAGGCCGGTGAACACCCCCTGGCCGGCGTGGTACACCGGCGAGGTCTTGCCGTGCATCACCTGCCGTGCGCGCCTCACGGTGCCGCCGAAGGCCTGGCCGATGCTCTGGTGACCCAGGCAGACGCCGAGGATGGGGAACTGCCCCTGCAGGCGCTCGATCAGCTCCAGGCAGATGCCCGCCTCATTGGGCGTGCAGGGGCCGGGCGAGAGCACGATCTGGCTGGGCTTGAGCGCGGCCACCGCGTCGACCGTGATCTGGTCGTTGCGGTGTACCTGGACCTCCGCCCCGAGCTCGCCGAAGTACTGCACGAGGTTGTAGGTGAAGGAGTCGTAGTTGTCGATCATCAGGAGCATGTGGGTCCCAATCGGTAGTAGTGAAACGGTGGGCGCGCTGCCGCGCCGATGGGGGCGTCCCCGAGTGCGGGACGCCGGTGAGGCCGTTTCAGTGACGCCAACGATCCATGATGGAATGCTCGGTGCCGGGAGGGGCGAAGTCGGCGATTTTACCGATCAGCGCCGGTCGGGGATACGCACCCGGCATGCTGCGCGGGATATGCCGGCTTCAGGGCACCCAGCGCTTGGCCAGTTTGCGGGCCAGGGTGCGGCGGTGCATGCCCAGGCGGCGGGCGGTTTCCGAGATGTTGAAGCCGGTCTCCGCCAGTACCTCGTGGATGCGCTCCATCTCCAGGGTCTTGATCGAAGTGGCGCGGGCGGTCACCGGCGTTTCCGCCGGCTCTGGCAGTGACTCTCCGCCGAAGGCCGCTTCGATGTCGTCGGTGTTGGCCGGCTTCACCAGGTAGTTGCAGGCCCCCAGCTTGATCGCCTCCACCGCGGTGGCGATGCTGGCGAAGCCGGTGAGCACCACGATCAGCAGGTCGGGATCCTGCTCGTGGAGGTGACGGACCACGGTCAGGCCCGACTCGCCGCCGAGTTTGAGATCGACGACCGCGTGGGTCGGTCTGGCGGTAGGCAGCAGGGCGGTCACCGCCTCCAGGCTGGCGGCGCTGCTGACCAGGTAGCCACGACGCTCGAAGGAGCGCCGCAGGGTGCGGGCGAAGGCCTCGTCATCCTCGACGATCAGCAGCCGGCGAGCCTCATCCGCGGTGTTCATCACCGTCTCCCAGTTGCAGCGAGGCCAGCGGCAGTTCCAGGCTCACTTCCGCACCGCCGCCTGGAACGTTGATGGCGTGGACCCGGCCGCCGAGCTTGCGCAGCACATTGACGACCAGGAACAGCCCCAGCCCGCCGCCGGCGCGTCCCTTGCTGGACTGGTAGGGCTTGCCGAGGTTGGCCAGCATCTCCGGCGGGAAGCCAGGGCCCTGGTCCGCCACCGTCAGGCTCAGCCAGTCGTTGATGCAGCGCACGGTCAGCCCGATGCCCGACGGCGAGGCTTCGCGGGCGTTTTCCAGCACGCTGAAGATGACCTGTCGCAGCGCCGAATCGGAGACGATGGGCGTGCGCCGGCAGGCCGTCGCGTCCAGGGGCTCCACGAGTCGGTAATCGAAGGGGACCTGCGGATGCAGACGCCGCCACTCGGCGACCAGCTCGTCGAGAAAGCCGGCGACGGTGGTCAGACTCACCGCCTCGCCGCGCGCCTCGCCGGCGGAGAGCAGGATGCCGCTGACGATGCTCTTGCAGCGCTGCAGCGCGGTGTTCATCTCCTCCAGCTCCTGCAGACGCTCCGGGTGGTCGCGGAACTCCGGCAGGTGGCGCCAGTCGCCGAGGATCACCGCCAGGGTGGCCAGTGGCGTGCCCAGTTCGTGGGCCGCGCCGGAGGCGAGCAGGCCCATGCGCACGATGTGGTCTTCCTCCGCTGCCTGCTGGCGCAGGTCGGCGAGGCCGGCGTCGCGGCGGCGCAGATTGGCGTTGATGCGGCCGAGGAACAGCACCAGCAGCAGCACGTCGAGCACGAAGCAGACCAGCATGCCGTAGACATGTAGTTGGAACAGACGGCCGGGATCGCTGCTGGCGAGATTCAGGGGAACGTAGAACCGGGTCAGCAGTGCGAAGCACAGGCAGGCATAGCCGACCAGCAGCCAGGTCGACCGGGCTTCGAGCAGGATCGCCGCCAGCGTCAATTGCAGCAGGTAGAGAAAGACGAAGGGGTTGGTGGCGCCGCCACTGAAGTAGAGCAGGGCGGTGAGGGCGCTGATGTCGAGCATCAGGCCCAGCATCAGGTCGCCGTTGCGCACCTCGCCGGCCTGGCGAGGCCGCAGCATGCTGAACAGGTTGAGCAGCACCAGGCCGCCGATCACCGCGAACATCGGCGGCATCGGCAACTCCAGGCCGAATTGCAGGGTGCTGAAGACGATGGTGCAGGCCTGGCCGAACACCGCCAGCCAGCGCAACTGGATCAGCAGTATCGCGTTCTGCTGACTGGCGGTCTCGCCTAGCGAATCGAGCAGCGAGAAGCGGCGGGAGGAAGGCCGGGCCGTGGACATGGCGCGCATCCTAGCAGCGATGCCGCGAGCGCCCCTGGGCTGGCTTCGCGGACTCAAGCCTGGCGTCGGCGCAGGCGCCATTCCTGCCGCAGCAGCAGTCCAAGGCCCCCCAGCACGAGGGCTGCGAGTCCGTACCAGGTCAGCGCGTAGACCAGATGGCTGTTGCGGAAATTCAGCACCGTCAGGCCACCGACAGGACCGCCGGCGACCGAGGCTTCCGCGTCGATGAAATAGGGGGCGATGGGCGTGTCCCGCAATCCCCGGGCGTCGGCAATGGCGGCGACATCGCGCGAATACCAGCGATTCTCGGCCGGGACGTTCTTGCGCAGGAAGCCGCCGCCGGGTTCGCTCAGGCGCAGCAGTCCGGTCAAGCGCATCTGGCCCGGAGACTGGCCTTCCGGCCGGGTCGCGGGATCGCGGTGCTCGGCGTCGACATAGCCGCGGTTGATCAAAACCACACAGCCCGTCGGGGTACGCAGTGGCGTCAGCACCCAGCAGCCGGGGCCACGCACGGTCACCGCCAGGGTGCAGGTTTCGCGCTCGTGCAGGAACTCGCCCTCGATCTCGACGCGGCGGTATTCGTCCTGCCGAGTCAGGCCGGGCCAGTCGGCCGGCGTGGGCGCCGGCACCGGTGCCGCCGCCAGTTGCCGCTGGACCCGCTCGATGAGGTCCAGCTTCCAGACCCGGCGTTCGAGCTGCCATTGCCCCAGGGCCAGCAGGCCGAGGAAGGCGGCGACGGCGAGCAGCACCAGCAGCGCCAGTGGCCCCGCCGGGAGCGGCCTGCCGTGGCCGTCGCCGGACATCAGGGCAGGTTGCGCATTTCGTGCACCGAGGCCGGCATCATGTTGGCGTTCATGTGGAACATGACCCACAGCGAGCCGGCGAGGGTGATGACCACCAGCACCAGGGTGAAGATCAGCGCCAGCATGTTCCAGCCGCCCTCGGAGCTGGTGTTCATGTGCAGGAAGAACACCATGTGCACGATGATCTGCACCAGCGCGAAGGCGAGGATGATCGCGGTGGTGGCCAGCTTGCTGGGCAGCACCTCGCCCATCACCAGCCAGAACGGGATCGCGGTCAGCACCACCGACAGCAGGAAGCCGATCATGTAGCTCTTGAAGCTGCCATGGGCGGCGCCGTCGTCGTGGTGCTCGTCGTGGCCGTGGACCAGGGCTTCGTGGTGGGGCTGGGCGTTCACGGAGCTCATCGGAGCACTCCCATCAGGTAGACGTAGGTGAAGACGCCGATCCAGATGACGTCGAGGAAATGCCAGAACAGCGACAGGCAGGACAGGCGGCGGCGATTGACCACCGTCAGGCCGTGCTTCCTGACCTGCGCCATCAGCACCACCAGCCAGACAATGCCGAAGCTGACGTGCAGGCCGTGGGTGCCGACCAGGGTGAAGAAGGCCGACAGAAAGGCGCTGCGCTGCGGTCCCGCCCCTTCGTGGATCAAGTGGTGGAACTCGTACAGCTCGATGCCGAGGAAGGCGAGGCCGAACAGGCCGGTGATCGCCAGCCAGATCAGCGTCGCGCGCTTGCGATTGCGCGCCATCTCCAGCATCGCGAAGCCGTAGGTGATCGAGGAGAACAGCAGCATCGCGGTGTTGAGCGCGACAAGTTCGAGATCGAACAGATCCTTTGGTGCCGGGCCGGCGGCGTAGTTGTGGCCGACCACGCCGTACATCGCGAACAGCACGGCGAAGACGAGGCAGTCGCTCATCAGGTACAGCCAGAAGCCGAGCAGGGTCCCGTTCTGCGGGTGGTGCTCTTCCTTGAGGTAGAAACGGCTGGCGTCGCCGGCCAGCGCCGGCGCGTGTGCGGTGGCGCTCATGGATCAGGCCTCCTGGGCCGCGAGTTCGCGGGCATGGGCATCTTCGGTGCGAGTCACCTCATCCGCGGGGATGTGGTAGTCACGGTCGTAGTTGAAGCTGTGGCTGATCGCCGCACCGATCAGACCGGCGAAGGACAACCCCGCGAGCCACCAGATGTGCCAGATCATCGCGAAGCCGAACACCAGGCTGATGCCCGCCAGGGTGATCCCGGCCGCTGTGCCCTTGGGCATGTGGATCGCCAGGAAACCGCTGGTGGGGCGCACGTAGCCGTTGCGCTTCATGTCCCACCAGGCGTCGACCTCGTGCACGCGCGGCGTGAAGGCAAAGTTGTATTCCGGCGGCGGGGAGGAAGTGGACCACTCCAGCGTGCGGGCATTCCAGGGGTCGCCACCCACCACGCGCAGCGACGCACGGCGCTTGTAGCTGACGTAGAACTGGATCAGCGAGGCGAGGATGCCGGCACCGATCAGCACCGCGCCGAAGGCGGCGGTGATGAACCAGGGTTGCAGGCTCGCGTCCTCGAAGTGGCTGACGCGGCGGGTGACGCCCATCAGGCCCAGCACGTAGAGCGGCATGAAGGCGAACAGGAAGCCGATCTGCCAGCACCAGAAGCTGACCTTGCCCCAGAACTTGTCGAGGTGATAGCCGAACACCTTCGGGAACCAGTAGCTGATGCCGGCGAACACCCCGAACACCACGCCGCCGATGATGACGTTGTGGAAGTGCGCGATCAGGAACAGCGAGTTGTGCAGCACGAAATCGGCCGGTGGCACCGCCAGCAGCACACCGGTCATGCCGCCGATGACGAAGGTGAACATGAAGCCCATGGTCCACAGCATCGGCAGCTCGAAGCGGATGCGGCCGCGGTACATGGTGAACAGCCAGTTGAACATCTTCGCCCCGGTGGGTATGGAGATGATCATGGTGGTGATGCCGAAGAAGGAGTTGACGCTCGCCCCGGAGCCCATGGTGAAGAAGTGGTGCAGCCACACCAGGTAGGAGAGGATGGTGATGACCACCGTCGCGTAGACCATTGAGGTGTAGCCGAACAGGCGTTTGCCGCTGAAGGTGGAGACCACCTCGGAGAACACGCCGAACAGCGGCAGGATCAGGATGTAGACCTCCGGGTGGCCCCAGATCCAGATCAGGTTCACGTACATCATCGGGTTGCCGCCGAAGTCATTCGTGAAGAAGTTGGTGTCGGCGTAGCGGTCCAGCGACAGCAGCACCAGCACCGCCGTCAGCACCGGGAAGGCGGCGACGATCAGCACGTTGGTGCACAGCGAGGTCCAGGTGAACACCGGCATCTTCATCAGCGTCATGCCCGGCGCGCGCATCTTGACGATGGTGACGATCAGGTTGACGCCCGACAGCAGGGTGCCGACACCGGCGATCTGTAATGCCCAGATGTAGTAGTCCATGCCCACGCCGGGGCTGTAGTCCGCTCCCGATAGCGGTGGGTAGGCCAGCCAGCCGGCGGTGGAGAACTCGCCGATGAACAGCGAGGTCATCACCAGCACCGCGCCGACCACGGTCATCCAGAAGCTGAAGTTGTTGAGGAAGGGAAAGGCCACGTCGCGGGCGCCGATCTGCAGCGGCACCACGTAGTTCATCAGGCCGGTGACGAAGGGCATGGCCACGAAGAAGATCATGATCACGCCATGGGCGGTGAAGATCTGGTCGTAGTGGTGAGGTGGCAGGTAGCCCATGGCGTCGCCGAAGGCCATCGCCTGCTGCAGGCGCATCATGATCGCGTCGGCGAAGCCGCGCAGCAGCATCACCAGCGCCAGGATCATGTACATCACGCCGATCTTCTTGTGGTCGATCGAGCAGAACCAGTCGCGCCACAGCCAGCCCCAGGCGCGCGCCCGGGTGATCCAGGCGATCACTGCAAGGCCCAGCAGGGCAGTGGCCGCGAAGGTGCCGATCAGGATCGGCTCGTGGTAGGGGATGGCGTCCAGGCTCAGGCGACCAAACAGGGTCTGCATCAGCTCGGAGCGTTCTGGCGTCGGGGTTTGCATGGTCGTCTCGGCGCTTCAGGAATCAGGGAGCGAGGCGGCTCAGGCCGTAGCTCGGCGGCGCGGCCGGCGACAGCATGACCTCGGGGGCAACCGCGCATAGCGCGGTGACGTATTCGGCGGGCGGTTGCGGCAGGCTGCCGCGCCGGCGCTCGGCGTCGTAGCTCAGGCGCGACAGGTTGTAGACGCCGGCAAGGCCGAGGCCACCCTTGGCGTCGATGGCCATCATGTCGCGCATGCACATCTTGGTCGGCTCGACGCAGAGGTTGAGGATGGCGTCGTAGAGGCCGGCCATGGTCTGGCCGTAGTGACGCACCGGCTCGCGCTCGCTGGGCCGCTCCAGCTTCTGGTATTCCTCGCGGCCGAGCGTGGTCGGGCTGGAGCGCACGCCGGCGACCCACTGGTCGAAGCCGGCCCCGTCCAGACCCTTGAAGGTGAAGCGCATGTGCGAGAAGCCGGCGCCGCTGTAGTTGGCGGAAAAGCCCTCATAGTCGCCGGCCTTGTTGATGACGGCGTGGAGCTGGGTCTGCATGCCCGGCATGGCGTAGATCATTCCGGCCAGCGCCGGCACGTAGAAGGCGTTCATCACCGTCGAGGCGGTGATCTGGAACTCGATCGGCACGTCCACCGGTGCCGCCATCTCGTTGACGCTGGCGACGCCGTAGTCGGGGTAGATGAACAGCCACTTCCAGTCCAGCGCCACCACCTGCACCTTCAGCGGCTGCACATCCGCCGGGATCGGCCGGCTGGCGTCCAGGCGGTCGAGCTTGCGGTAGGGGTCGAGGGTGTGGGTAGTGATCCACGTCACCGCGCCGAGCGCGATGATGATCAGCAGCGGCGCCGACCAGATCACCAGTTCCAACTGCGTGGAGTGATGCCATTCGGGTTCGTAGGCCGCCTTCTTGTTGGACTGGCGGTAGTGCCAGGCGAAGAAGCCGGTGAGCAGCATCACTGGCACCACGATCAGCAGCATCAGCACGGTGGAGACGACGATCAGGTCGCGCTGCTGCATGGCGATATCGCCGGAGGGCGACATCACCACCGCGTCGCAGCCAGCGAGCAGGAAGGTCAGCGGCAGCAGCAGGAGGCTGTAGGGGATGCGGGCGGACATGGCGGAATTCAGGCGCTCGGAGAGGCTCCGCCGGGGACTTTAGGCGCCGGATCTGCGCGGCGCGATTGGACGTTTTGTCCCACCCCGCCTGCCGCCGTGGTGCTGGCCCTAAAATGCCGCCAGCCTCCTCCGGTAACCGGTACGTTCCCATGTCCACCGCCGCCTCGCACAACCTGGATGTTCCGGGCTCTGCCGTTCACGGAGCGGATCACCGTGTCGCGCCCGGCGAGATCGCCATCGGCGTGGTCATCGGCCGGCTGTCGGAGATGTTCGACTTCTTCGTGTTCGGCATCGCCGCCGTGCTGGTGTTCCCCTCGGTGTTCTTTCCCTTCGTGGACGCCCAGACCGGCACCTTCTACGCCTTCGCGGTGTTCTCCCTGGCCTTCGTCGCCCGCCCGCTGGGTTCGCTGCTGTTCCGGGTGCTGCACACCCGCTATGGGCGCGGCACGCGGCTGACCGTGGCGCTGTTCATCCTCGGCACCGCCACCGCCGGCATCGCCTTCCTGCCCGGCTACGCGACGCTGGGCGAGTACTCGATCCTGCTGCTCGGCCTGTTCCGCATGGCGCAGGGCGTCGGCATCGCCGGTAGCTGGGACGGCCTGCCTTCGCTGCTGGCGCTCAATGCGCCGGAGAACCGCCGCGGCTGGTACGCGATGATCCCTCAGCTCGGTGGCCCGATCGGCTTCTTCATCGCCGCCGGCCTGTTCGCCTATTTGATCTCGGCGCTGTCGCCCAAGGACTTCCTGGAATGGGGCTGGCGCTATCCCTTCTGCGTGGCCTTCGCCATCAACGTGGTGGCGCTGTTTGCCCGCCTGCGGCTGGTGGTGACGCCGGAGTTCACCGCCCTGCTCCAGACCCGCGAGCTGGAGCCCTCGCCGCTGGCGGATCTGTTCCGCACGCAGCGCGCCAGCATCCTGCTCGGCGCCTTCGCGCCGCTGGCCAGCTTCGCGCTGTTCCACTTGGTCACCGTGTTCCCCTTGTCCTGGGTGACGCTGTTCAGCGATCAGTCGGTGATCGACTGCCTGATCGTGCAGATGTTCGGCGCGGTGCTGTGCATGGTCAGCATGCTGCTCTCCGGCCAGATCGCCGACCGCATCGGCCGGCGCGCGACGCTGGCGGTCGGCGCCGGGCTGATCGCGCTGTTCAGCCTGGCCGGCCTGCTGCCGGCCTTCCTGCACGGCAGCGTGCTTGGCGCCCTGCTGTTCGTGCTCGGCGGTTTCGTACTGCTGGGCTTCTCGCACGCGCAGGCGGCGGGCGCGATCAACTCCACCTTCCCCAGCCGCTACCGCTACAGCGGCGCGGTGGTGACCTCCGATCTCGCCTGGCTGGTGGGTGCGGCTTTCGCGCCGCTGGTGGCCTTGTTCATCGCCGCCCACTACGGCGTCGGCTATGTCGGGCTCTACCTGCTCTCCGGCGCGGTCGGCACCCTGCTGGCGCTGGGCATCAACCGCAACCTGGAAATGCGCGACGACTAGTGGTCGGGGCCGAGTTCGCGAGCCCCTCCGGCAGCTTCGGCCCACCTCCCCTACTTGCCTAGGGGAGGCAAGCAGCGGTGTCTAGGTTGAGGCCGCCTGCGCCGCGGCGCGCATCATCGCCCGCGCCTTGTTCATGGTCTCTTCCCATTCCGATTGCGGATCGGAGTCGGCGACCACGCCGGCGCCGGCCTGGATGTGGATCTGGCCGTCCTTGATCACTGCGGTGCGGATGGCGATGGCCATGTCCATGTTGCCGCACCAGCCGAGATAGCCGACCGCGCCGCCGTAGATGCCGCGCTTGTGCGGTTCGAGCTCCTGGATGATCTCCATTGCCCGCACCTTGGGGGCGCCGCTGAGCGTGCCGGCCGGGAAGGTCGCCGCCAGCGCGTCGAGCGCGTCGACGCTGGCTTTCAGCTGGCCGGTGACATTGCTGACGATGTGCATGACGTGGCTGTAGCGCTCGATCGCCATCTTGTCGGTGAGCTTGACGCTGCCGGTCTCGGCGACGCGGCCGACGTCGTTGCGACCGAGGTCGATCAGCATCAGGTGCTCGGCGATCTCCTTGGGGTCGGCGAGCAGCTCGGCTTCCAGCGCGCGGTCCTGCTCCGGCGTGGCGCCGCGCTTGCGGGTGCCGGCGATGGGGCGCACGGTGGCGAGGCCGTCCTGCACCCGCACCAGGATCTCCGGGCTCGATCCGACCACCTGGTGGTCGCCGAGATTGAGGCAGTAGAGATAGGGCGAGGGGTTGAGGCGGCGGATGGCGCGGTAGAGCTGCACCGGATCGGTGGAAAACGGCGCCGACAGCCGGTGCGCCGGCACCACCTGCATCACATCGCCGGCGGCGGTGTAGTCCTTGATCCGTTGCACGGCGGCCTTGAACGCGGCCTCGCCCATGGTCGAGACAAAGGGCAACTCTTCGGCCGGTCCGTTCACCGGCGCCCGGCTGGCGAGCAGCGGCGTGGCCAGACGCGCCTGCAACTGGTCGAGCCGGCGTTCGCCGGCGGCGCGCGCCTCGGCGCTGTCGGCTACATGGACCACCAGGGTGATGCTGGCGCGCAGGGTGTCGAATACCACCACCTCGTCGGAGCGCATCAGCAGGATGTCCGGCGTGCCGACCGGGTCGGGCAGGTCGTGGTCGAGCTTGGGCTCGACATAGCGCACGGTCTCGAAGCCGAAGTAGCCGACCCAGCCGCCGGTGAAGCGCAGCGCACCGGGCAGCGGTGCGCGTACAGAAGCGACCTGCTCGCGGATGAAGGTGAGTGGATCAGCGACCTCGTCCTCGAACACCGTCTCGCCGTCGCGCTGGATGCTGACCCGGCGGTTGTAGACGCGGATCACTTCGCGGCAGGCGAGCCCGATGAAGGAGTAGCGGCCCCATTGCTCGCCGCCCTGCATGGATTCCAGCAGGTAGCTGTAGGGCTCGTTGGCGAGCTTGAGGTAGGCGCCGACCGGCGTGTCGAGGTCGCCGGGCAGTTCCCGGGTGAGGGCGATCAGGTGTTGGGTAGGCATGTTTCTCTGGGCGGCGCGCAGATTGGCGCGCGGTGAACGGGCGGATCGGATCAGTCGGAGATCGGACGCAGGTTCACCATCGCCAGCAAAGGCGCGCGGCACGCGGGGGCGGGCGCGGGTTCATGTTCAGGCCTTGGCGATCTCTTCACGCATGGCGCGGATGGTAGCAGCGTAGTCGCCAGCGCCGAAAATCGCCGAACCGGCGACGAAGGTGTCGGCGCCGGCGGCGGCGATCTCGCGGATGTTGTCGATCTTCACGCCGCCGTCGATCTCCAGGCGGATCTCGCGGCCGCTGGCGTCGATCAGCGCGCGCGCCGCGCGCAGCTTGTTGAGCGCCTCGGGGATGAAGCTCTGGCCGCCGAAACCGGGGTTGACCGACATGATCAGCACCAGATCGACCTTGTCGAGCACGTGCTTGAGGCAGTCCAGCGGCGTCGCCGGGTTGAACACCAGGCCGCTCAGGCAGCCGGCGGCCTTGATCGCTTGCAGACTGCGGTCGATGTGACGGGTGGCTTCCGGGTGGAAGCTAATGAGACTGGCGCCGGCCTTGGCGAAAGACTGCGCCAGCGCATCGACCGGCTCCACCATCAGGTGCACGTCCAGCGGTGCCTTGACGCCGTACTTGCGCAGGGCTTCGGCGATCGCCGGCCCGAAGGTGAGGTTGGGGACGTAGTGGTTGTCCATCACGTCGAAATGCACCCAGTCGGCGCCGTCGCCGAGGACGCGCTGCACGTCCTCACCCAGGCGGGCGAGGTCGGCGGAGAGGATGGAGGGAGCGATGACGGGAGAGAGCTTGGCCATGGCGCATTATCCCAAAGTTCGCCCCGCGCTTGGCGGCAGGGCGCTTAGCACCGACAATCGCCCGATTCCGCACTCCTTAAGACCCGTATCCGAATGACCGCGCCCCTGCACACCTCCACCATCACCAGCCTGCCCAAGATCCACGCCGGCAAGGTGCGCGACATCTATGCGGTCGGCGACAAGCACATGTTGCTGGTGACCACCGACCGGTTGTCCGCCTTCGACGTGATCCTGCCGCGGCCCATCCCCGGCAAGGGCGAGGTGCTGACCACGCTGACCACCTTCTGGATGCAGCGCTTCGCTGGCCTGTTGCCCAACCAGATGGCGCCGGAGATGCGCCTGGAAGACTGGCTCACGCCGCGCGAGCTGGCCGAATGCGAAGGCCGTGCGGTGATCGTCAAGAAGCTCAAGGCCTTGCCGGTGGAATGCGTGGCGCGCGGTTACTTGATCGGTTCCGGCTGGAAGGACTACCAGGCCACCGGCGCGGTCTGCGGCATCAGCCTGCCGCGCGGCCTGCGCCAGGCCGATCAACTGCCGGAGCCGATCTTCACTCCGGCCTGGAAGGCGCCGGCCGGCCAGCACGACGAGAACATCGACTACGCCCGCGTAGTCGAGCTGGTGGGCGCCGATCTCGCCGCTCAGCTCAAGCACTACACGCTGACCATCTACCGGCAGGCCGCGGAATTCGCTGCCCGGCGCGGCATCCTGATCGCCGACACCAAGTTCGAATTCGGCACCGACGAGAACGGACGAGTGCATCTGATCGACGAGGTACTCACCCCCGATTCCTCGCGCTTCTGGCCGGCGAGCACCTGGCAGCCGGGCACCAGCCCGCCCAGTTTCGACAAGCAGTTCGTGCGCGACTATCTGGAAAAGCTGGACTGGGACAAGAAGGCGCCCGGCCCCGATCTGCCCGACGAGGTGGTGGAAAAGACCGCCGCCAAGTACCGCGAAGCCATGCGGCTGCTGACGGCCTAACCCATGACGCCCGCGCTCTGGTGTGTGCTGCTGGCGGCCTTCCTGCCGTTTCCCTACACCCTGGCCGCGAAGGCGAGCCGGCGCTACGACAACGCCAATCCGCGCGAATATCTGCAGGGCTTGCAGGGTTGGCGGCAGCGCGCGCACTGGGTGCAGCTCAACAGCTTCGAGGCCTTTCCGGCGTTCGCGGCGGCGGTGATCGTCAATCATCTGGTGCTCGGCGCCAATGCCCGGGCCGATGCCCTGGCGCTGGCCTGGGTGGCCTGCCGCCTGCTCTACGGGGCCTGCTATCTGGCGGATCTGGCGGCCCTGCGCTCGATGCTGTGGATAGTCGCCAGCGCCTGTGTCGTCGCCCTTTTCGTTTCCGCTGCCTAGGAGTCGCTCATGCAGATCAAGGTCGAGATTGACGTCAAGCCGGAAGAGCTGCGCCGCTTCCTTGGCCTGCCGGACGTGGCCGGACTGCAGGAGGACATCGTCGCCTTCCTGCGCGACAAGATGGGGCAGGCCAGTGAGAACCTGAGCCCCGCCGCCGAATTCGTGCGTGACAATCTGGGCTCACTGAAGGACACCGGCTCGGCGGCCGTGCAGCGTCTGCTGTCGAGTGTGAAAGTGCGGGTGACCGAGCCCGAGCCTCCGGTGTCACCACCACCGCGCAAGACGCGCGGCAAGCCCACGGCGCCGGTGAGCAAGACGAAGCCGCGTCGGCGGCGCGCCGCCAAGACCGCTGGCTAGGGAGCCCCTAGCGGCTCACCGAGCGGCGCAATTCCTGGCTCAGGCCGGACAGCAGCTGGCGGCGTCGGTCGTGGTCGCGGTTGAGGCGCGCCCGGGTGTCGGGCAGCAAGTCGATCTGGTCGCGCAGCAATTCGCCCAGCGAGCGCGCCTTGCGGGCGACGGCCAGGCGGCGGTTGAGCGCCTGCAAGTGGTCGCCCAGGGCATTGGTTTCGTGCTCCGCCAGCAGGCTCAAGCTCTGGCGAGCGGTGATCAGTGTGTGTTTCGGGTTCATTGATCCGACTCCTGCAAATGCCGGTCTCCCTGGTGGGTTCCGGGTGGGATTCGGTGGAGCAGGCAAGGGCTGCAAAAACAAAACAGGGCCGGGGTAAGCCGGCCCTGCGGAGCGTCTCTCATCGGCGACCAAGGGAGGGGAAGCCTCCGACGAGATGGCTTTCTGATTTAGGCCTTCGCCTTCTTGGCGGCAGCCTTGACCGTCTTCACGGTGGTCTTGGCGGCGGCTTCGGTCTTCTTGGCGGCAGCCTTGACCACCTTCTTCACCGCCGGCTTGCCGTTGATGCTGGCCTTGATGTTGCTGTAGCCGCCTTCAAAGGTCTTGACCAGCTCGACGCGGGTGGCGCCCAGGGTCTTCAGCGAGGCGTTGAAGGCTTCGACCGCCGGGGTGGTGGCGGGCAGGTAGGCCACCGGGTCGGCGATCACCGCCTGCACGCCGGCCTTGCTGGCCTTCTCGAAGCTGGTCTTGGCTTCGCCGAACAGGGCAACGGCGGCATCGCCATTGGTCTTGGCCAGGGTCTGCACGGTCTCGACGACGATGCCGTTGGCGGTCTTCAGGGTGTCGAAGCCGATGGTGGCAACTTCCTGGCCCTGCGCGGCGATCTTCTCGGCGCGGCCGGTGACTTCGGTGATCAGTGACTGGACGTCCATTGAGTTAACTCCAAGCAAATGGTTTTAGATAGAAGGAATGAAACTGGGACCGCGCGCTGCCGTGTTGCAATGCAGCATTTGTTGCAGCGCATCATATTTTCGCCCCCAGACCCTGTCAAGCGCCGTTCGTCGTGGCCAGTTCGTGCAAAAGATCAGGCACTTAAGTGCGCTGCCGGCATCGGCTAGGATGCGTTGATGATCGCCGACCGATTGCAGTCCCTGCGCCTGAAGCTCTGGCGCATCCAGCCCCGCACGCGTCTGGAGCGTCAGGGGCTGGCGATCTTGCGTGGTGCCGATGCGCTGCTGGAAGTGCTCTGGCAGGGGCAGCTGTCCTTGCGGGCGATGAGCCTGGTCTACACCACCCTGCTGTCGCTGACGCCGCTGCTGGCGCTGGGTTTTTCACTGCTGAAGGCCCTGGGTGTGCACAACAGCCTGGAGCCCTTCCTGCTGGAGTCGCTCAAGGGCCTGGGCCCGGAGCAGGCCCGCGAGGTAGCGGGCAACGTCATCCGCTTCGTCGAGAACATCAAGGTCGGCGTGCTTGGCTCGCTGGGCGTGGCGCTCCTGCTTTACTCGGCGATGTCGCTGATCCAGAAGGTGGAAGAGGCCTTCAACCACATCTGGCACGTCGAGCGGGTGCGCGGGCTGTCGCAGCGCTTTGGTGAATACCTGGCGGTGCTGATGGTGGGGCCGGTGATGGTGTTCGCGGCGCTGGGCGTGACCGCCAGCCTGCTCAACAATCAGGTCATGGCCTGGCTGGCGCAGATTCCCGGCTTTGGTTTTCTGCTGTACCTGGTTTCTGTGCTGCTGCCCTATGCGCTGATGGTAGGCATGTTCACCTTTCTCTACGCCTTCATCCCCAACACCCGGGTGGCGATACGGCCGGCCTTCGCGGGCGGGCTGTTCGCCGGGCTGATGTGGCAAAGCGCCAGCTATGCCTTCGCCGCCTTCGTCGCCGGCGCTACCAACTACAACGCCATCTACTCAGGCTTTGCCATCGTCATCTTCGTGCTGATCTGGCTCTATATGGGCTGGCTGATCCTGCTCTGTGGCTGTCAGGTCGCCTATTTCGCGCAGTGTCCGCAGCGCTTTGGCCCGTTCGCCGACTGTGCTCCCCAGGGCTCGCGCGCTCGCGAACAGGCCTCGCTGGCGCTGGTCGCCGCCGTGGCGCGTGCCTTCGTCGCAGGCGAGCCGCCGGTTTCTCCGGAGCGCTTGTCGCGGCTGCTGGGGGTTTCCGAACAGACTCTGCCGTTGCTGGCCGAACCGCTGGTGCTGGCCGGTGTGCTGGCCGAGACCGGCAATCGCTGGGTGCCGGCCCGCGATCCGGGCAGCATCAGCTTGCACAGCCTCTGGTGCCTGCTGCGCGGAGCAGCCCCCTCTGGCGGCGAAGGTCTGCGGCCGGCGGCGCAATGGCTACAGCAAGCCGAGGCCGCCGCCGCCGCGGTCGGCGCGCTGAGCCTGCGTGATTGGGTGCAGGCCCAGAACACGGAAGCGCTGGCGCGGTAAGCGGATTTTCCTAATAATGCCGCGCAATCACGGCGGGTGGCCCGACTACCCCGCGCAAGCCCTGGCAGTGCCGGGCTGACGAGTTTCTTTACTAACGCCCGTACACGGGGAGCAACATGGCAAAGCGAGGAGCCGCCGAGGCGGAGAAGGTCTGGCTGAACGAGTACGGCAGCGATGTGCCGGTGGAGATTGACCCATCGACGTTCGGCTCGGTGGCGGATCTGATCGAGCGGAGCTGCGAGAAGTTCCGCTCGCGCACCGCCTACGAGTGCATGGGCGACCAGCTCAGCTACGACGATGTCGACCGGCTGTCGCAGGATTTCGCCAGCTATCTGCAGAACGTGCTGGGCTTCCACAAGGGCGACCGCGTGGCGGTGATGATGCCCAACCTGCTGCAGTACCCGGTGGCCATTTTCGGCATCCTGCGTGCCGGCATGGTGGTGGTGAACGTCAACCCGCTCTACACCCCGCGCGAACTGGAGCATCAGCTCAAGGATGCCGGTGCCCGCGGCATCGTCATCGTCGAGAACTTCTGCACCACGCTGCAGGAGGTCATCGCCCGCACGCCGATCGAGAGGGTGATCACCACCCAGGTCGGCGACATGGCCGGCTTCCCCAAGAGCCTGATCACCAACTTCGTGGTCAAGCGCGTGAAGAAGATGGTGCCGGCCTGGAGCATCCCGGGCGCGGTTCCCTTTCGCACCGCGCTGGCGCGCGGCAAGGCGCAGCCCATGCATCGAGTGGCCTTGGGCCACGAGGATGTCGCCTTCCTGCAGTACACCGGCGGCACCACCGGCCTCTCCAAAGGCGCGACGCTGACCCATGGCAACATCATTTCCAACCTCATGCAGATGCGCGCCTGGATGGGCGGCCATCTGGTCGAGGGCGAAGATCTGGTGGTTACCGCGCTGCCGCTGTACCACGTGTTTGCGCTGACCGTGAACTGCCTGCTGTTCCTGAGCGTCGGCGGCAAGAACGTACTGATCACCAATCCGCGCGACATGCCTGGTTTCGTCAAGGAACTGGGCAAGCACCGCTTCACCGCCTTCACCGGCGTCAACACCTTGTTCAACGGCCTGCTCAATACGCCGGGCTTCGCCGAGATCGACTTCTCGTCGCTCAAGTTCACCGTGGGTGGCGGTGCCGCCGTGCAGCAGGCGGTCGCGACTCGCTGGCGCGAAGTGACCGGCCGTGGCCTGACCGAGGGCTATGGTCTTTCGGAGACCTCGCCGGGCGTCTGCTTCGGGCCGCTGCACCAGCCGGACTGGAACGGCACCATCGGCCTGCCGCTGCCTTCCACCGATGTCAGCCTGCGTGACGACGATCATCAGCCGGTGCCGGTTGGCATGCCAGGCGAGCTGTGCGTGAAGGGGCCGCAGGTGATGCGCGGTTATTGGAACAAGCCGGACGAGAACGCCAAGGTGTTCACGCCGGATGGCTATCTGAAGACCGGCGACGTCGCGGTGATGGACGAGCGCGGCTACTTCAAGATCGTTGATCGCAAGAAGGACATGATCCTGGTCAGCGGTTTCAATGTGTATCCCAACGAAATCGAGGATGTCGTCGCCCGCCATGCCGGCGTGCTCGAATGTGCCTGCATCGGCATGTCCGACGCCAAAACCGGCGAGGCCGTGAAGGTGTTCGTGGTCAAGAAAGACCCCGCGGTGAGTGCCGAGGCGCTACGCGAACACTGCAAGGAGTTGCTCACCGGTTACAAGGTGCCCAAGGCCTTCGAGTTCATCGAGGCGCTGCCGAAGAGCAATGTCGGCAAGATCCTGCGCAAGGAGTTGCGCGGCAAGTAGCGGCGACCTTGCTCTAAGCAGCAAGAAAAAAGCCCTCGCATGCGAGGGCTTTTTTTGTGCGGGTTGTCGCGGCTGTGTCAGGCGCCGGTCTTGGCGTCCGGCAGCGCGATGTTCATCTCCAGCACTTCCAGGCCGTCCTCGCGCTGCACGTTCACCTGCACCGCGCCGTCGGCGACCTGCACGTACTTGCGCACCACCGCCAGCAGCTCCTCGCGCAGCTGCGGCAGATAGCTGGGGCCGGCGTTGCGCCGGCCATCGTTGTCGCGCTGCCAGGCCACCGCGACCATCAGCCGGTCACGGGCCAGCTGCGCGGTGGCCGGCTTCTTGGCGCGGAAGAAACTCATCAAGTCCATGGCCATGTCCTCAACCGCCGAAGAGCTTGTTGAACAGTCCCTTCTTCTCGACGGTCATGAAACGCATCGGTCGGTCTTCGCCGAGGAAACGTGCCACCAGATCCTGATAGGCCTGGCCGGCGTCGCTCAAGGGGTCGGCGATCACCGGGGCGCCGGCGTTGGAGCTGGTCAGCACCGAGGGGCTTTCCGGAATCACGCCGAGCAGCGGAATGGCGAGGATGTCCTGCACATCCTTCACCGACAGCATCTCGCCCTTTTCCACCCGCGCCGGGTTGTAGCGGGTCAGCACCAGATGCTCGCGCAGCTTCTCGCCACGCTCGGCGCGGCGGGTCTTGCTGGACAGCAGGCCGATCACGCGGTCGGAGTCGCGCACCGAGCTGACTTCCGGGTTGGTCACCACCAGTGCCTCGTCGGCGAAGTACATCGCGTGGTGGGCGCCGCGCTCGATGCCGGCCGGGGAGTCGCAGACGATGTAGTCGAAGCCCTGGTCGGCAAGATCGTTGAGCACCTTCTCGACGCCTTCGAGCGAGAGGGCGTCCTTGTCCCGGGTCTGGCTGGCCGCGAGGATGTAGAGGTTTTCATTGCCCTTGTCGCGGATCAGGGCCTGCTTGAGGTTGGCCTCGCCCTGGATCACGTTGACGAAGTCGAACACCACGCGGCGCTCGCAGCCCATGATGAGGTCGAGGTTGCGCAGGCCGACATCGAAGTCGATGACCGCGACCTTCTTGCCGCGCTGGGCAAGGCCGGTGGAGAAGCTGGCGCTGGTGGTGGTCTTGCCGACGCCGCCCTTGCCGGAGGTGGTGACGATGATCTTGGCCACGGTAGTTTCCTAATGAGTGCTGATGGGTGTTGCGAATCAACTGCCCAGGGTTTCGATGCAAAGCTTGCCGTCACGCAGCAGCGCCTGGGCGGGTTCGCCGCGTGGACTGCCCTTGATCTGCTCGGCGACGGTATAGATGCCCGCCACCGCGACCAGCTCGGCTTCGAAGCGGCGGGCGAACACCCGCGCGCTCTGGTCGCCGCGAGCGCCGGCGATGGCGCGGCCACGCAGCGGTCCGTAAACGTGCACGCAGCCGTCGGCAATCACTTCAGCGCCGGGGCTCACCGCCGCCAGCACGATCAGGTCGCCATCCTCGGCGTAGATCTGCTGGCCGGAGCGTACCGGTTCGGTGACGATGCGGGTGCTGCGCTTTACCGGCGCGGGAGTGGCCGTCGTCGGTGCGGGCACCGGTTCGGCGCGGGCGCCACGACTGTCGCGCGGCAGCACCGCCAGCCCCAGAGCCGTGGCGGCGCTGTTGAGCACGCCATCACTGACGCCCAGCGGTTGGATGCCGTGGCGGCGCAATGTCGCCAGCAGGGCTTCGAGGTCCAGCGGCTCTTCGCTTTCCAGCACGACCGGCATGCCCTTGACCGCCTGCGGCATCTGCCGGGCGAGTTCAGACAGCTGGGTTTCGATGGCGGCAAGGTCGGCCTTCAGCACCCGCAGCCGGGTAGTGGAGAGCAGGCGGCCTTTGAGTTCCAGTGCGGGGGCGGTGCGGGCCATCGTGAGCAAGTGCGGTTTCGGGCAGTTTAGCACCGCCGGCCGGCGGTGCCGGTTCGAGGAAGGCATATCCGCAGAGCGGTCGCGGCAAGACCCTTGCGGCCAGCGGCCCTTGCTCCTTTCGGAGAACTGGCCTGCGTTTTGCGAGTGAGCATGCTAGCTTTGAACCCACACGCAAACAAAAGGCCCCCGGACCGCATATATGGCCGTTGAGTGGCGCGATTACCGCAACCATGAACACTACGATGAGCTCATTGACGCCTCGGGCGCGCCACGGGAAGGTGCCCGTCAGCTGATCGATTATCTCGTCAACCTCTCACCCAAGGAGCTGGCCGAGCGCCAGCTGGCCGCCGATCTGGCGATCAAGGTGATGGGGGTGACCTTCACGGTGTACTCCGAGGGCAAGAACGTCGACCGCGCCTGGCCGTTCGACATCATCCCGCGGGTCATCACCTCGAAGGAATGGGAGCGTGCCGAGGCCGGCCTGAAGCAGCGCACCCGCGCGCTCAATCATTTCATTCAGGATGTCTATGGCGCGCAGAAGATCGTCAAGGACGGGGTGTTCCCAGGCGACGTGCTCACCGAGAGCGTCAACTTCCGTCCCCAGTGCGTGGGGGTGAAGCCGCGCGGCGGCATCTGGGCGCACATCTGCGGCACCGATCTGGTCCGCGACGGCGACGGCACGCTCTACGTGCTGGAAGACAACCTGCGGGTGCCCAGCGGCGTCAGCTACATGCTGGAGAACCGCCTGGTCACCAAGCGGGTCTGGCCGGAGCTGTTCGAGACCACCACCATCCGCCCGGTCGATGATTACCCGGCGCAGCTCTACGACATGCTGGCCGCGCTGTCGCCGCGTCCGCTCGATAGCCCGACCGTGGTGCTGCTGACGCCGGGCATCTACAACAGCGCCTACTTCGAGCACGCCTATCTCGCCCAGCAGATGGGCGTGGAGCTGGTCGAGGGCAGCGATCTGGTGGTCGGCGACGACGACTGCGTGCACATGCGCACCATCTACGGCCTGAAGCGGGTGGACGTGATCTACCGCCGGGTCGATGACCTGTTCCTCGACCCCGAGGCCTTCCGCCCCGATTCCATGCTGGGCGCGCCGGGCCTGATGCGGGCCTGGATGCGCGGCAAGGTGGCGCTGGCCAATGCGCCTGGCGCTGGCGTGGCCGACGACAAGGTGGTCTACGCCTACGTGCCGCAGATGATCAAGTACTACCTGGGCGAGGATCCGATCCTGCCCAATGTGCCCAGCTATCTGTGCATGGACGAGAAGCAGCGTAGCTATGTGCTCGCCAATCTGGACAAGCTGGTGGTGAAGCCGGCCAACGAGTCCGGCGGCTACGGCATGCTGATCGGTCCGCGCGCCAGCAAGGCCGAGCTCGACAAGTTCCGCGACCTGATCCTGAAAAACCCCCGCAACTACATGGCGCAGCCGACGCTGTCCCTTTCCACCGCGCCGACCATCACCAGTGAGGGCGTGCAGCCACGGCATCTGGATCTGCGGCCGTTCATCCTCTCGCGTCCCGATGGCACTGCATATGTGACCACCGGCGGGCTGACCCGGGTGGCGATGGTCAAGGGCTCGCTGGTGGTCAACAGCTCCCAGGGCGGCGGCTCCAAGGACACCTGGATCGTCGATGTCGAGGCCGACAAGGACGAGGTCCAGGCGCAGACCCAGAGCAGCGCGGCGCCGCCGAAAGCGGATGCCGCCAAGGCGGGGGGGCACTGACATGCTGTCGCGTGTTGCTGACAACCTCTACTGGTTCGGCCGCTATGTGCAGCGCGCCGAAAACACCGCGCGCCTGATCAACGTCCACGCCAATCTGCTGCTGGACCTGCCGCGCAACGTCACCGTCGGCTGGGCGCCGCTGCTGGAAATCACCGGTGCCGATGCCGCCTTCCGTGCCGCCGGCGGCCAGGCGACGGAAGACAACGTGGTGCGCTTCACCCTGATGGACGAGCGCAATTCCGGCTCGATCTTCTCCAGCCTCAATTACGCCCGCGAGATCGCCCGGGTGTCGCGCGACTGCCTGCCGCGCGAGGCCTGGGAGCGCCTGAACGACCTCTATCTGTTCGTGCAGGAACGTGGCGAGCGTAGCGTCACCCGCGCTCGCCGGCAGGAGTTCCTGCAAGGGGTGATCAACGGAGCGATGACTACGGTGGGCGTGCTCACCTCGAACATGAGTCGCGATGTCGGCTTCCAGTTTCTGCGCATGGGCACCAATCTCGAGCAGGCGGACATGACCACGCGCATCCTCGATGTGCGTTCCTCGCGGCTGTTCCAGCCCGATGCCAGCCTCACGCCGTTCGACAACATCCAGTGGATGAGTGTGCTGAAGTCGCTCACCGCCTACCAGATGTATCGGCGGCATGTGCGCGCGCGGGTCAATGGTCCCGGCGTGCTGCGCTTCCTGCTGCAGGACCGGCAGTTCCCGCGCAGCGTCAGCTTCGCGCTGTCGACCATCGGTTCCACCATGCCCTTCCTGCCACCCAGCCGCAAGGTCGAGCGCGCTATCGAGCGCACCAAGGCGCTGATCGCCGATGCCAACATCGGCTCGCTGTCGTCGCAGCCGGATGGCCTGGCCTTGTTCATGGACGAGATCCAGGTCGGCCTAGGCCAGCTCGACGACGCCATCGCCGAGTCTTATTTCCGCAGCTGATTGCCGGTCCGCCCGCTCCGGGTTTAATCGTTCGGGCAAAAAGAAGCCCCCGGCCAAAAGGTGGCCGGGGGCGGGCAGGTAAGGCGGCGCTCCGCTTAGCGGGTGCCCTTGGTGCGCAGGGCGTCTGGCGTGAAGTCGGCCGGGCTACGGACGATGGGCTCGTACACTTTGGTTTCTTCGTTGCGCAGGCCCATGGCGATGTAGCGGCCGGACTGCAGGTCGTAGTGCAGCTCCAGACCCGGCGCCACGAACGGCACGTCGTAGTAGTTGAGGCTGTGCAGCTCATCCACGCGCCAGAGCTGATCGCGGTTGTCGTACTTGTCGGCGACATGGATCACCCAGCTGTCTTCATCCAGATAGAAGCTGCGGCGCTTGTAGACATGCGAAGTGCCGGATTTCAGATTGGCTTCCACCACCCAGACCCGGTGCAGCTCGTAGCGGGCGTGCTCGGGATTGATGTGGCCGGGCATCAGCACATCTTTCACCTTGATCGTCGGACCATTGATCTTGTAGGCGTTGTAGGGGATGTACATCTCCTTCTTGCCCACCAGCTTCCAGTCGTAACGGTCGGTGGCGCCGTTGTACATGAAGAAGTCATCGTTGGTGCGCAGGCCGTCCGCCGCGGTGCCGGGGTTGTCGTAGGACACCGTCGGCGCCAGACGAACGCGGCGCTGGCCGGGGTTGTAGGTCCAGGCCTTGCGCGGCGTCTTCACCTGATCGATGAAGTCATCCACCAGTAGGATCGAACCGGCCAGACGCGGCGGCTCTTTGATGATCTGCAGGAAGTAGAACAGCAGGTTGGCGTCGCGCTGCTCGGGCGTCTTCTTCTGGTTGCCGTAGGAAAAGTCGTACTCGTAGTCGAACTTCACCAGGTTGTAGTCGCCGCCCGCGGTCACCGGCGCCTGTGCCCAGGAAGTGGCGTAGGTGTCGCCCTTGTAGACGGTCAGGTGGTTCCAGATCGCTTCCAGGCCGCTTTGCGGAATCGGGAATGGCACGCCGCCGGTGGTGCCCTCGATGCCGTTGCCGCCCTGCACCAGCTTCACCTTGGTGGCATTGGCCTTGGTCTCGGCGTAGATGCCGGCCGGGTAGGCGGCGCTGCGCCGGGTCGGATAGACCTTCATCTTGAAGGTCGGATAACGCTTGAACATCGCCATCTGTCCGGGCGAGAGGTTGTCCTTGTATTTGTCGGCGCTGGCGGCGTCGATGGTGAACAGCGGCTTGTCGTCGGCGAACGGATCGAGGTAGTGGCTACCGGTCTTGAAGCCGGCGACTACCGTGGTCTGGCCGCCGGTCCAGGCCGGGATGGTGCCGGCGGCGTTGCCGGCTTTCTCGGCGCCGATCGGGGTGAGGGTGGTGCCGAGCTTGTCGGCTTCGGCGGCTGGGACGGCGGCGATCGCCGTCATCGAACTCAGGGCTGCCGCGAACAACGCGGTCAGTTTTGTGTGGGTGCGCATGGGATTACTCTCCAGTTAGAACGCGTAGGAGACGCTGATGGCGAGGAAGTCGCGGTCCTTGTTGGGATTTGCGCTGGTCGCGAAGGATTGCGACTGGGTGGAATCGCCCGGGCTTAGGGTGGTCACCGCCGGATCGGGGTTGATGTCGACGCCCGGCGGCACCGGATCGGTGCCAGAGTAGGTGCGACCGCCGAAGAAGGTGGTGTAGCCGATGTCCGCCTGCCAGCGTTGCAGGTAGTTCAGCGCCAAGCCGAGGGTGATGGCCTTGCTGTCCTTGTTGAAGGTCGGGCCCACGCCGTTGACGTCGTGCGCCCAGACCAGTCGCGGCGACATCTGCATCGAGCCGATCACGCTTTCGAAGTCGAAGCGGCTGACGATGCGATAGCCCCAGGAGGTGTTGGTGGCGAAGCCTTCCGACTGGCAGGAGCCATTGGAGACCGCCGCCAGCGTTGCCGCCGAGGCGAAGCCGCAGGCCGGAAGGCCGGCGCCAGGGCCGTTGAAGCGCAACTCCTCGGGGAGATCAGTCTGGGTCACGCCCACCTCGCCCAGCACCAGGAACTGCTGCGCGCCCAGCGTAGGGCCGAAGGCCTTGGTCGCGGTCATCTGCGCCTGGTGCATCGCCACCTCACGCCAGCCCTGGATGTAGGTGCCGGCGGCCAGAGGGGTGGGGCTGATGCTGCTGGGCACGCCCAGCGAGGCGAGCAGTACCTCGGTGCCGGACAGCTGCAGCGGCTGGTTCGGGCGGTAGGAGTACTCGCCCTGCAAAGCCACGCCCCAGGGGCCGACGGTATTGAAGCTCAGGCCGTAGAGGTCGATGTTGGCGGGGAACTCCGCGAAGTAGCTGGCGCGGCAGTTTGCGGTGGGGGTCGCCTGGGTCGAGCACAGCGGATTGGCCAGGTTGCCGGCATTGGTCGCATTGCCGCCTGCCGCCGTGGAGCCGCCGCGTATGGCGGAAACCAGTGGTGTGCGGCTGTGGTAGGTCAGGTAATAGAGGCCGAATTCGGTGCTGCCCAGCGCCTCTGAGAAATAGCGGATGGCGGCGCCGAACTGCTTGGTGGCGTCGTCGACTTCTGGCCCACCCTGGCGTGGTACCCAGACGCTGGCGGAGCCCGGATTGGTCGCGGATGGCGCCGGGGAGCGTACGACCTTGTTGTCGTCCTCGCGGCGGCCAAAGCTGACAATCGCCTTGTTGCCGTCGTCGGAGACGAAGTCGTTGCTGGAAAAGAAGCTGCCGCGCGGGTCGATCTCGGTCTTGTCGTAGGCGTTGAGCCAGACACCTTCCAGGCTGACCGAGTCGCTGAGCTGCAAGGAGCTCCACAGCATGGCGGTGGGGATCAAGGCCTCTTTCAGTTCGGCGCCGGGAGTACGGATCTTGGCGACATCGATCGGATTGATGGAGTTGATGCTGTTGCCGATGAAGGTGCTCTCGCCCCAGCTCACCACCTGGCGGCCGACCCGGGCCGAGAGGTTGTGGCCGGCGAGGTCGAAGCGGCCATAGGCGAACAGGTCGAGCATGTCGATGCGCGAGCCCAGCCGCTCGCGGCCGCGCTTGCCCAGCTCGTAGTCATAGGCTGCGCGATTTTTCACAGGCAGCCCGGCGGCATTGAAGCGGTCTTCGCGATGGCTGGCGTCCGAGGCGACGGCGTCGTAGAAGTAATTGACGCGGGTGAAGACGCCATAGTCCCGGTATTTCAGTTCCAGGTCATGGGTCGCCTTCAGCACGCCGGAGACTAGGTCGCCCTGGTCGAAGCCGATGTTGCCGTCGTCGTCATTCACCGAACGGGAAGTGCCGCCGTTGGTGATACCGACCAGGCTGGGATCGGGAGATTCCGTGCGCATGGTGACGCCGGCGGAAACCGTGGTGTCGAAGCTGCCTTTGATCTCGCCGTAGCTGAATGGGAAGGCCATCGCGCCCAGCGGAATCGCCAGTAGCGAACAACCGACGCCGAGACGCAGCCTGCCGCTGCTTTTCTTGCTCATCGTCCATCTCCTCTAGCTGTAGATGTTTTTGTTTGAAACCGGCTGCGAGGCCGATTTGCAAAGCGCAGCAATTTTTTGCCTGCGACCGCCGGATGGGATTCCGACAGCTAACCGGAGTATGGGAAGACGGACTCGTGACCGCTACTGGTCAAACGACGGGCGGCACTGTGGATACACACAACGGTTTTTTGACGCCACCGATTTTGCTGCACTGCGGCAGCGGTCTTGCTGCGGCTTGCGCCGCGCCCGCGGACCCTAGCCCGGGTCGGTCTTGTTGTGCAGTCGCCGCAGGCGCAACGCGGCGTGCAGGCGCGAATGCCAATTCACCTCGTCGAGCCGCGCGCCGAGGATGGTCTCGATGCGCTCCAGTCGATAGCTCAAGGTGTTGGGGTGAATGTCGAGTGCGCCGGCCACCGCCTTGCGGTGCTGGCGATGCTCGAAGTAGGCCTCCAGGGTGCGCGTCAGATGTGCCTCGCGCGACAGGCGCTCGATCAGGCATTCGTGGAAACGCCAGACATTGTCGGACTGGCTCAGGGCGTCATACAGCGCGAAGTCGAAATAGCGGTGCAGCACCTGCTGCGGCTCCAACCGCGCGCCGAGATCGAGCGCCTTCAGGGCCTGTTCCGCACTCAACTGCCAACCGCGCGGGCCGGAGTCGGGCAGCCCCAGGCCGATGGCGGCGACGCCGGCGTTGGCGCGCAGCAGGGCCTGCATCTGTGTCGCCAGCCGCGCCTCGCCCTCGATCAGCGACTCGCCGGCCAGTAGCGGCGCCCAGATCAGCAAATGGCCGTGGCGCACCGTGCGCAGCAGCGCCTCGCTGTCGGCCTCCAGCAGCCGCCGGAGGGCAGCGAACAGGAGATTGAGGCGCGAGTCCGGAAACGCCAGGCCGTCGCCAGACTGCAGGCGTAACGCCAGGCCGACATGCAGAGCGCTGCTGTCCATGCCCAAGGCGCTCATCCGGGTGCGGAAGCCGTCGACGTCCTCGGGATTGCTGAACACCAGCCGGCAGAGCTCATAGCGCAAGCGGTCGCGCCAAGACAGCCGTTCGCGGCGCTCCTCGGCATAGGCGCTGGCCAGGGTCTGGCCGACCAGGTCGAAGTAGGCCAGCAGCCGCGGCGAGATGCGGAATAGCAGCTCCTGCATCAAGCCCGGACTGGACTCGGCGCGGCTCAGGGTTTCCTCCCAGAGCATGCGCGCGCCCGAGCGCGCGGCCTGCATCAGGCTTTCCATGGAAATGCCCTGGTGCACGCGTCTGCGGCCGTAGGCCACTAGGGGTTCGAGGTCGAGCGCGCTGGGCCAGCGGTCGTCCAGCAGGCCGCGCAACCAGAGTTGCAGCACGTAATCCAGCGAGTCCTGGATGTCGACCTTGATGGCCGGGTCGCTGAGCTGACGGTAGTCGTCGATCTGCGCATCCATGCACTGCACCATGCGCTGGACGATGGCCTGGTGCTCGGCGAGCTGGGCTTCGACCAGACGGCGCAGTGGTGTCGACAGGGAGCCGGGGTAGGGGGGCTGTTGTTGGACGGACACGGCCGGTTTCGCACTCCATTGCGCACGGGTTTGCCGGTACAGCTGGCGGGGCCGCTTGAAGTCGGCCTTCTTTCAACCCAGGCAGCGTACCTGCATCCGCCGGTCTTGGCAGCCGGCTGCGCTGAAAGTCGATGGCGCAGGGATGCCGCGGCTACAGGAGCTGCGTCTGGGCCTGGCTCTGCGCTTCCCAGTCGAAGCGTGGCAGCTCGGTGAACGAGCGCATCAGCAGATCGCCCCAGGACTTGCGCAGATTGGCGTAGAACGGAGTGTCGAGGTCGAAGCGTTCCTTGTGGGTGATGCGCAGGGCATCGCGCGGCAGGATCGCGAGATCCAGCGGCGGCCCGACCGTGAGGTTGGACTTCATCGTCGAGTCCATCGACACCAGGGCGCAGCGCGCGGCGTCTTCCAGCGAGAGCGGCGGGCGGATCACGCGGTCGAGGATGGGCTTGCCGTACTTGCTTTCGCCGATCTGGATGTAGGGGGTTTCCGGCGAGGCGGAGATGCAGTTGCCTTCCGGGTAGATCAGATATAGGGCCGGGTCTTCGCCCTGGATCTGCCCGCCAAGGATCAGCGTGGCGCGGAAATCGACGTTGCTGGCGTACTGGGTATGGGCGCCGGCTTCCTTCTGCGAGCGCACCGACAGGCCGCCGAGGTAGTCGGCGGCGTCGAACATGTGGCGGACCTTGTTGAGGTTGACCGGCTTATCCTCGGCCATGTCGCGGCGCAGATGGGTCAGCACCGTCTGGGTGGTCGCTAGGTTGCCGGACGACAGCACCACGAATACCCGCTCTCCCGGAGTCTCGAAGACGTGCATCTTGTTATAGGTGCGCACGTCATCAACGCCGGCGGAGGTTCGCGTATCACCCACGAACACCAGTCCGTCATCGACCTTCACCGCTACGCAGTACGTCATCGTTGCACCGAAAGATTACCGAAAGCCGCCCGCGGCGGCCGCCGATTGTAGGGCCCTGATGCCGTAACGTCAGCCGCAGGCTGTTTGCGTTTGCCCCCGATCCTGTTTGCAGGATTCGTGCCGCTTGCCGCCTGGCGTCCGGGTCATGATACTGGCTGGTATGTGAGGAGACCACAGGTAAAACCATCATGAGCAAGACCGTTGATTTTTTCTGGGACCCGGCCAGCACCTACAGTTATCTGGCCGCCACGCAGATCGAAGACCTGGCGCGGCGCTGCGACGCCCAGATCAACTGGAAGCCCTTTCTGCTCGGCAAGGTGTTCGAGGCCACCGGCAACAAGATGCCGGCGGCGCTGCCCAGCAAGGGCAAATATCTGTTCCGTGACGCCCGGATGTGGGCCAAGCTCTACGGCGTCCCGTTCCGGTTTCCAAAAATCTTCCCGCTCAACAGCGTGCTCGCTAGCCGCGCCTGCCTGGCGGCGGCGAACCAGGGCAAGGGCGTGGAGTTCAGCCTGGCCCTGCTCAAGGCCTACTGGGCTGACGGTCAGGATCCCAGCCAGCCGGAGGTGGTCAGCGCCATCGCCGGGAGCGTCGGCCTCGACGGCGCCGCCCTGCTGGCCGCCACCCAGGAGCCGGCGGTGAAGGACGCGCTGCGCGCCAACACCGAGGAGGCCATCCGGCGTGGCGCCTTCGGGGCGCCGACCTTCTACGTTGATGAGGAGATGTTCTGGGGCAATGATCGCCTGGGCTTGCTCGAGGCCTATCTGAAGGGAGAGTTGTCATGAGCCTCATCAATCGCCAGTTCACTCTCGCTGCCCGCCCGCAGGGCCTGGTCAAGCGCAGCGACTTCGCCTATGCCGAAACGCCGGTGCCGGAGCCCAAGGACGGCGAGCTGCTGGTGAAGACGCTCTATATCTCGCTGGACCCGGCGATGCGTGGCTGGATGAACGAGGGCAAGAGCTATATCCGCCCGGTGGCGATCGGCGAGGTGATGCGCGCCGGCACCCTGGGCGAGGTGCTGGTCAGCAAGACCCCGGCGTTCAAGGCCGGTGACCATGTGGTCGGCAACTGGGGCGTGCAGGACTACGCCGCCCTGCAGCCGGAGGGCCTGAGCAAGGTCGATCCCCGCCTGGCGCCACTGCCCAAGTATCTGGGCGTGCTCGGCATGCCCGGGCTCACCGCCTACTTCGGCCTGCTGGAGATTGGTCAGCCGAAGCCAGGCGAGGTGGTGGTGGTCTCCGGTGCTGCCGGCGCCGTCGGTCAGGTCGTGGGCCAGATCGCCAAGCTCAAGGGCTGCACGGTGATCGGCATCGCCGGCGGTGCCGACAAGTGCGCCTACGTGGTGCGCGACCTCGGCTTCGATGCCTGCATCGACTACAAGTCGCAGGACGTCAAGAAAGCGCTGCGCGAGCTGGCGCCCAAGGGCGTGGATGTCTACTTCGACAATGTCGGCGGCGACATCCTCGACGCGGTGCTCACCCAGATCCGCATGAAGGCGCGCATCGTCATCTGCGGCGCGATCTCGCAGTACAACAACACCACGCCTATGAAGGGGCCGTCCAACTACATGTCGCTGCTGGTCAATCGCGCGCGCATGGAGGGCATGGTGGTGTTCGACTGGGCGCCGCGCTATGGCGAGGCGATCCAGGCCATGGGCACCTGGCTGGCCGAGGGCAAGCTGAAGTCGCGCGAGGACATCGTGCAGGGCCTGGAGACCTTTCCGGAGACGCTCAACAAGCTGTTCACCGGCGAGAATTTCGGCAAGCTGCTGATCCAGGTCTGAACGCATGAGCGGCGAGTCCCGGCATGTGCGCCTGCGCGGCCTGCGTTTCCATCTGCGCTGCTGGGGTGAGGAGCCGCGCCTGGCGAGCACGGCTCGCCGCGACTCCGAACGCCCGGCCACGGATGGCCGGGCAGGGGTCAGCACCGGAGCGCAGAGTCTCGCCACGGACGGCAGTGAAAAACCCCTGCTGATCTACTGCCACGGCTGGCTCGACACCACGGCCACCTTCGCCGATGTCGGCGAGCGGCTAGGGCAGCGCTTCCGCGTCGTGGCGCTCGATCAGCGTGGCTACGGCTACAGCGAATGGCCGGCCGACGGCTACTGGTTTCAGGACTATGTCGCCGATCTCGACGCCCTGGTCGATTACCTCTCGCCAGCGGCGCCGGTGCGTCTGGCCGGGCACAGCATGGGTGCCCAGGTCGCCAGCCTCTACGCCGGCCTGCGGCCGGAACGGGTCAGCCGCCTGGCGATTCTCGACGGCCTGTTCCTGCCCGACATGCCGGCCGAGAGCGCGCCGCGCCGCTTCGGCCGCTGGCTCGACCAGTTGAAGGCGCCAGCGCGCGGCAAGACCTATGCGAGCTTCGAGGAACTGGCGGAACGGGTGCAGAAGCAGCATCCGCAGCTGAGTGCCGAGCGCGCTCTGTTTGTCGCCCGTGGCTGGGGTGCGGCCGATGGCGCCGGCCGCATCCACCTGCTCGCCGACCCCCGGCATCGGCTGGACATGCCGACGCTCTACCGCAATGCCGAGAGCGAGGCGATCTGGCGCCAGATCCAGGCGCCGACCTTGTTCGTCGATGCCGGTGGCTCGGCCTTCGGGCAGACACTGAAGGCAGAGGAGAAGGCCACGCGGCGCGCCTGCTTCCGCGATAGCCGGGAAGTCAGTATTCCCGACGCCGGCCACATGCTGCATTTCGATGCGCCGGAAGCCACCGCCGACGCCCTGCTGCGGTTCTTCTAGCGCCGGCAGGCGATAATGGCCGCATGCAACTGCGCCCCGCCCAAGTCGCCGCCCATGTGAAGAAAGGCCTGCCGCCGGTCGTGGTGCTCGCCGGCGAGGAGCCGCTGCTGATCCAGGAAGCGCTGGACGAGCTGCGTGCCGCCGCCCGTGCCCAGGGCTATAGCGAGCGGGTGTCGTTGACGGTCGAGCCCGGCTTTCGCTGGCAGCAGCTGTTCGACGAATGCGCCTCGCTGTCGCTGTTCGCCAGCCGGCGGATGATCGAGGTGCACCTGCCCAAGGGCCCGAATGGCCACCGCCGCGGCAAGGGCGAGGAGGGTGGCGAGAGCGAGGCCGGCGGCAAGTCGGAAGACGGCGCCAAGGCCCTGGTGCAGCTCGCTGAGAAGCCCTCGCCGGACATCCTGCTGGCGGTGGTGGCAGGCGCACTCGACAAGCGCGGCCGCGAGTCCGGCTGGTTCTCGGCGCTGGAGGCGGCCGGCTTCGCCGTCTATGCCTGGCCGGTGAAGCCCGAGGAACTGCTGGCCTGGATCGAACAGCGCGCCCGCGCCCTCAATCTGCGCCTGGAGCCGGAGGCCGCGCGCCTGTTGGCCGAGCGCACCGAAGGCAATCTGCTGGCCTGTGCGCAGGATCTCGCCAAGCTGGCACTGCTGTTCCCCGACAGGCCGGTGGATGCCGAAGCCCTGCTACAGGCGGTGGCCGACTCGGCGCGCTATGAGGCCTTCGATCTGGTCGACAAGATGCTGGCCGGCGACGGCCTGTCGGCCCTGCGCTCGCTGGAGCGGCTGCGCGAAGAGGGCGTCTCGGCGCTGGAGCTGGTCGGCGCCCTGGCCTATGCCCTGCGCAGTTGGGGCGCCGTCAACGCCGCCTACGCGCGCAGCCGCGACGTCGCCAGCGCGCTCGCCCAGGCCAAGTTGTTTGGTGCCCGCGCCAAGCCTTACGAGGCCCTGCTACGCCGCGGTGCGCGCTATTCGCCGGCCGCCGGCCTGGTATTGCTGGCCAGGGTCGACCAGGCGGTGAAGACCGGCCGCGAGTCGGCCGCCTGGGAGGACTTGCTAACATTGGTCTTGGCGGCCAGTGGGGCCGCGCCCCCGGCGACCAAGGTCGCCGCCTGAGTGCAACGTGGCGAAAGCAAAAACCGAAACCGCAGCGGCCCTGAAGGCCTACATGCAGGACGTGGGCGCCAAGGCCCGCGCCGCCGGCCGTGAGCTGGCCAAGGCCGACACCGGCGCCAAGAACGCCGCCCTGTTCACCCTCGCCGAGCGCCTGGTCGAAGAGGCCGAGGCCATCCTCGAAGCCAACCGCGAGGACATGCGCCGCGCCCGCGACAACCAGCTCGATGCCGCCCTGCTCGACCGCCTGGAGCTGAGCCCGGCGCGCATCGAGGCGATGGCCGACGGCGTGCGCCAGGTCGCGGCGCTGCCCGATCCGGTCGGCACCATGACCGATCTCGCCCTCCGCCCCTCCGGCATCCAGGTCGGCAAGATGCGGGTGCCGCTGGGCGTGGTCGGCATCATTTACGAGTCGCGGCCCAACGTCACCGCCGATGCCGCCGCGCTGTGCCTGAAGAGCGGCAACGCCACCATCCTGCGTGGTGGCTCCGAGGCGCACCAGTCCAATCAGGCGATCGCCCTGTGCATCCGCCGCGCCCTGCAGCGCGCCGGCCTGCCGGGCGACGCGGTGCAGGTGCTGTCCACCACCGATCGCGCCGCGGTCGGCGAGCTGCTGACCATGCCGCAGTTCGTCGACGTGGTGATTCCGCGCGGCGGCAAGGGCCTGGTGGCCTTCGTCGCCGAGCACGCACGGGTGCCGGTGATCAAGCATCTGGACGGCATCTGCCACGTCTATATCGACGTCGAGGCCGACCTGGAAAAGGCCATCGCCATCGCGGTCAACGCCAAGACCCAGCGCTACGGCACCTGCAACACCATGGAGACCCTGCTGGTCGATGCCAGCATGGCGCCGCGCGCGCTGCCCGAGCTGGGCCGCATCTACCGCGAGCTGAAGGTGGAGCTGCGTGGCTGCGAGCGCACCCGCAAGTATCTGCCGGAAGCCAAGCCGGCGACCGAGGAAGACTGGCGCACCGAGTACCTGGCGCCGATCCTGGCGATCCGCGTCGTCGATGGCCTCGACGAGGCGATCCGCCACATCAACGACTACAGCAGCCAGCACACTGACAGCATCGTCACCGAGAACTACACGCGCGCGCGCCGTTTCCTGCGCGAGGTGGACTCGGCTTCGGTGATGGTCAATGCCTCCACCCGTTTCGCCGATGGCTACGAGTACGGACTCGGCGCCGAGATCGGCATCAGCACCGACAAGTTCCACGCCCGCGGGCCGGTGGGGCTGGAAGGGCTCACTTCGCAGAAGTGGGTGGTGCTGGGCGACGGGCAGGTGCGCTGATGACCGCCGCCCGCGCGGCCCTGGTCTGAACCGTGGCCGGCGCTCCCATCGGCATCTTCGGCGGCGCCTTCGCGCCTTTCCACAACGGCCATCTGCGCCTGGCGCTGGAGGCGATGGATCGTCTGCAGCTCTCGCAGGTGCGACTGATCCCCACCGCGCACCCGGCCCACCGGCCGGACTCGCGGGTGTCGCCGCAGAAGCGCCTGGAATGGGTCCGGCTGGCGGTGGCCAAGGAAAAGAGCCTGGTTGCCGACGACCGCGAGATCAAGCGCGAAGGCCCCAGCTACACCATCGACACGCTCACCGAGCTGAAGAAATGGCGGCCGCGCACGCCGCTGGTGCTGCTGCTCGGCGCCGATGCCTTCGCGCACTTCCACACCTGGCACCGCTGGCGCGAGATCCTCGACCTCGCCCATCTGGCGGTGGTGTCGCGGCCCGGTTCGGCGCTGCTGCCGCCGCTGGAGGCCGACATCCTCGCCGAGCGCCATGCCGACAGCGTCGAAGCGCTGCGCGCGGTGCCGGCCGGCCTCTGGCTGGAACTGCCGCTGCCGCTGCTGGAAATCTCTTCTTCGCGCATCCGTCGCCTGCTGCGCACCGGACATTCGGTGCGCGGACTGGTGCCCGACGCCATTCTCGACGCGCTGACGCCGCAGGATCTGCAAGCCCTCACCGACCAGGACGACCAATCCAAACACTGATGAATACCAACCAGCTCACCAAGCTCGCCGTCGCCGCCCTCGAAGACGTCAAGGGCATCGACATCCAGGTCATCGACGTGAGTTCGCTCACCAGCGTCACCGACCATCTGGTGATCGCCACCGGCACCTCCAGCCGTCACGTCAAGGCGCTGGCCCAGAGCGTGATCGAGAAAGCCCTGGAAGCCGGCGTACGGCCGCTTTCCTCCCAGGGGCTGGAGCAGGGCGAGTGGGCGCTGGTGGACCTCAACGGCGTGGTGGTCCACACCCTGCAGGCCTCGGCGCGCGCTCACTATCAGCTGGAAAAGCTCTGGGATCTGGGCCAGCCCAAGCCGGTGCTGGACGAACCCAAGTCTGCGAAGAAAAAGGCCAAGAGCAAGGCCAAGACCAAGGCGGTCGCGCCGGTAAAGAAGGCGGTGCCCGCCAAGAAGGTGGCGGCGGACAAGAAGCCTGGTCCGGCCGCGAAGAAGGCCCCCGCGACCAAGAAGCTGGCGCCCGCCGCCAAGGCCGCGCCCCGCAAGGTCACGGCCAAGCCGGTAGCGAAGCCGCTGAGCAAGCTGGTCGCGAAGAAAGCCCCCGCGAAGAAGGCTGTCGCCAAGAAGCCGGCCGCGAAGAAGGCGCGCTGACAGCAGCCGGCGGCGAAAGGCATGAAGCTGCGCCTGATCGCCGTCGGCACTCGCATGCCGGGCTGGGTGGAAGAGGCCTTTGCCGACTACAGCCGCCGCCTGCCGCCGGAATACGGGTTTGCCTTGAGCGAGATCGCGGTGACGCCACGCGGCAAAAACCCCGACCTCGCGCGGCTCAAGCGTGACGAGGGCGAAAAGATACTGAAGGCGCTGCCGCGCGAGGCGCGGCTGGTGACGCTGGACGAACGCGGCGGCCAGTGGACCACCGAGCAGCTGGCGCTACGCCTGCAGCGCTGGCAGCAGGACGGCCGCGATGTCGCGCTCGCCATCGGCGGCCCGGACGGTCATGCGCCGGAAGTGCTGGCGCGCGCCGAGGAGAGCTGGGGCCTGTCGAAGCTGGTGCTGCCGCATGCCCTGGTGCGGGTGCTGGTCGCCGAGGCGCTGTACCGGGCCTGGAGCCTGAACGCCAACCACCCCTACCACCGGGCCTGAAGGCTAGGTGGCGCCTCAGTGCGCCTTGATGAGGGTGCCGATGCCCTCGTCGGTAAACAGTTCCAGCAACACCGAATGGTCCAGCTCGCCGTTGATGATGACGGCGGTCTTCACCCCGGAGTTCACCGCGTCGAGCGCGCACTGGATCTTCGGCAGCATGCCGCCGTAGATGGTGCCGTCGGCGATCAGCCCCTGCACCTGCGGCACGGTGAGGCCGGTGAGCACATTGCCTTCTTTGTCCTTCACGCCCATCACATTGGTGAGCAGGATCAGCTTCTCGGCCTTGAGCACGCTGGCCAGCTTGCCGGCGACCAGATCGGCATTGATGTTGTAGGCCTCGCCCTCGCTGCCGACGCCGACCGGCGCGATCACCGGGATGAAGCCGCCGGCCTCCAGATGGGTGACCACCCGCGGGTCGATTGCCTCCACCTCGCCAACCTGGCCGAGGTCCTGGCCCTTGATGGTCAGCTTCCGGGCGCGGATCAGGCCGCCGTCCTTGCCGGTGAGACCGACCGCCTGGCCGCCCTGCTGGTTGATCGCCGAGACGATCGCCTTGTTGACCAGGCCGCCGAGCATCATCTCGACCACGTCCATGGTCTCGCCGTCGGTGACGCGCATGCCCTCGATGAACTCGCTCTTCTTGCCGAGCTTTTCCAGGTGCTTGCCGATCTGCGGGCCACCGCCGTGCACCACCACCGGGTTCATGCCCACCCGCTTCATCAGTACGATGTCGCGCGCGAAGGACTGGATCATGTCGTCGCCCTTCATGGCGTTGCCGCCGTACTTGACCACGAAGGTCTTGCCGGAAAAGCGCCGGATGTAGGGCAGGGCCTCGGTCAGGACCCGGGCGATGTTCTGGGCGTTGCTGATGTCGATGGGCATTTGCTTGCGGATGTTGCTGACGTTGAGCAGTCCGTCCCGGGCCATGGGTTTCCCTCGCGGTGTGACGACGATGGCCGGCGTTCTACGCCGCGGGGATCAACTCGGGATGAAGGTTCTGCGACGGGATGATGACGGAGTGTGACGCTCAGGCGCTGCCGGTGGAGCCGAAGCCGCCGGCGCCACGGTCGGAAATCGCGTGGAATTCGCTCACCAGCTCGAAGGCCGCCTGCACCACCGGCACCAGCACCAGCTGGGCGATGCGCTCGCCGGGCTGGATCACGAAAGGCGTGGTTCCAGGCGGATTGCGGTTCCAGCAGCTCACCATCAGCTCGCCCTGGTAGTCGGAGTCGATCAGACCGACCAGATTGCCGAGCACGATGCCGCTCTTATGGCCCAGGCCGGAGCGCGGCAGGATCACTGCCGCCAGGCCGGGATCGCCGATGTAGATCGACAGCCCGGTCTTGATCAGCGTGGTCTGGCCCGGCGCCAGTTCCAGCGGCGCGTCGAGGATGGCGCGCAGGTCCAGGCCGGCGGAACCGGGCGTGGCGTAGGCGGGTTGCGCGGCGCGCGGGTCGAGAATCTTGAGCTGGATGTTCTTCATGGTCGGCGCGTGGGACGCGCGGTTAGGGGATTAGCGGGCCTGGTAGAGCGAGACGATGCGGTCCACGAGCTGACGGGCGACCTCGGCCTTGCTGGCGGCAGGGATTTCCTGCTCGCCGCCCGGCCAGTAAAGCTGCAGGGCGTTGTCCTCGGCATCGAAGGCCTTGCCGTTGCCGACCCAGTTGGCGGCGATCAGGTCGAGCTTTTTGTTTTGCAGCTTGCCGCGCGCGTGCTCGGCGAGCTTCTCGGTTTCCGCCGCGAAGCCGACCACGAACAGCTTGGGCTGGGCAGCGCGCACGGTGGCGAGGATGTCGGGGTTCTTGCTCAGCACCAGGGTCAGCGATTCGCCAGATTTCTTGATCTTCTCGCTGGCGACTTCGCTGGCGCGGTAGTCGGCCACCGCAGCGGCGCCGACGAAGATCTGCGCCTCGGCGGCGGCGGCCAGGCTGATGCCCAGCATCTGCTCGGCGCTTTCGACGTCGATGCGGGTGACGCCGCGCGGCGTCGGCAGCTGGGTTGGGCCGGAGATCAGGGTCACCCGCGCGCCGCGCGCTGCCAGCGCCTCGGCCACTGCGTAGCCCTGCTTGCCGGAGGAGCGGTTGGTGATGAAGCGCACCGGGTCCAGCGGTTCGCGGGTAGGGCCGGCGGTGACCACCGCGTGCAGGCCGGCAAGATCGGCCGGCGCGGCGGCGCCGACCTGCGCGACCACCGCTTCGAAGATCTGCTCGGGTTCCCACATGCGGCCCTCGCCGGTCTCGCCGCAGGCCTGGGAGCCGGAGCCGGGGCCGAGCAGGCGCAGGCCGCGCTGCCGCAGCCGGTCGATATTGGCCTGGGTGGCGGCATTGGCCCACATCAGGCGGTTCATCGCCGGCGCCGCGAAGATCGGCTTGTCACTGGCCAGGCATAGGGTGGAGAGCAGGTCGTCGGCCAGGCCCTGGGCCAGCTTCGCCAGGCTGTTGGCGGAGGCGGGCGCGATCAGGATCGCGTCCGGCCAGCGTGCCAGCTCGATATGGCCCATGGCCGCCTCGTGCTGGGGGTCGAACAGCGCGCCACGGGTTTCCCGGCCGGTGAGGGCCTGGAAGGTGAGCGGGGTGACGAATTCGCCGGCGTGGGCGGTCATCACCACCTGCACCTGCCAGCCGGCCTTGACGAACAGGCGCGTCAGTTCCGCCGCCTTGTAGGCGGCGATGCCACCGGTGACGCCCAGCAGCAGCTTGCGAGGAGGGGCAGTAGTCATGACGCGCATTGTAAGGCCCGCTATGCTCTGGGCTGGGTCGCATCGACATCAATATCTAAGGGAGCGCACGATGTCCGCCGTCATTTTTCTGGTGATTCTCGGCCTCTTGGCCTTCTTCCTGGTCGGCGTCTACAACGGGCTGGTGACGCTGCGCAACGGCTACAAGAACGCCTTTTCGCAGATCGAGGTGCAGCTGCAGCGCCGCTACGATCTGATCCCCAACCTGGTGGAAACCGCCAAGGCCTATCTGGCCCACGAGCGCGGCACGCTGGAGGCGGTGATCGCCGCCCGCGGCGGCGCGCTGAGCGCGCTCAAGGCGGCCCACGCCAACCCCGGCGATCCGGTGGCGATGACCAAGCTCTCCGGCGCCGAGAGCGCGCTGGGCAGCGCGCTGGGGCGCTTCAGCGTCAGCGTCGAGGCCTATCCGGAACTCAAGGCCAGCGCCAACATGCAGCAGCTCAGCGAGGAGCTGGCCTCCACCGAAAACCGCATCGCCTTCGCCCGCCAGGCCTACAACGACGGCGTGCTGAGCTACAACAACAAGCGCGAGGTGTTCCCCAACAACTTCGTCGCCGGCCTGTTCGGCTTTGTCGCCGCGCAGGCGCTGGAGCTGGAAACCCCGGAAGCCCGGCAGGCGCCGAAAGTCAGCTTCTAGGCCGATAAACGCGGTCCGGCACCGCCGCAGCGACGATGAACTTCTTCGAGCACCAGGCGCGTGCGCGTGCGCAGTCGCGCTGGATGCTCTGTGCCTTCGTGCTGGCGGTGCTGATCGTCTCCCTGCTGGTGGGCAGCGTGCTAGCGCTGACGGTATCGACGGCCAGCAGCCAGAACCCGGCCTACGCCGACCTGCGCCTGCCAGACCCGTCCATGGTGGCGGCGGGTGCTGCGCTGGTGCTGCTGGTGATCACGCTCGCCAGCCTGTTCAAGATCAGCCAGCTGAAGGCCGGCGGCGGAGCGGTGGCGCGGGCGCTGGGCGGCGTGCGGGTAGACCCGGCGACCCGCGACCCACGCCTGCGCCGGCTGCGCAATGTCGTGGAGGAAATCGCCATCGCCTCCGGCCTGCCGGTGCCCGAGGTCTATGTGCTGGAACAGGAGGCCGGCATCAACGCCTTCGCCGCCGGTTATGCGCCGGCCGATGCCGCCATCGCGGTGACCCGCGGCAGTCTGGAGAAGCTCAACCGCGACGAGTTGCAGGGCGTGATCGCCCACGAGTTCAGCCATGTGCTGAACGGCGACATGCGGCTCAACATCCGCCTGATGGGCCTGGTGTTCGGCCTCCTGGTGATCTACGTGATCGGCCGCGAGCTGCTGGAGGCCACCCCCAGGCGTGGCAGGCGTGGCGGCACGTTGACGGTGCTGGGTTTCGGCCTGGTGGCGGCGGGCGCGGTCGGCTTGCTGTTCGGGCGTCTCATCAAGGCGCGCATCTCGCGCCAGCGGGAGTTTCTGGCCGATGCCTCGGCGGTGCAGTTCACCCGCCAGACCCTGGGGCTGGCCACCGCACTGAAGAAGATCGCCGGCTACGACCTGGGCTCGCATCTGAGCCGTGGTCGTGGCGAGGAAGTCAGCCACATGCTGTTTGGCGATGGCTTCGGTCTGCACTTCCTGTTCGCCACTCATCCGCCGGTGCTGGAGCGCATCCGCCGCCTGGAGCCGGGCTTCAAGCCGGAGTCCCTGCGCGGTCTGGCCGAGCAGATCAACGATCCCGGCTACTACGTTCCGGAGGGCGAGGAGGAGCTGCCGCTCAGCCGTCTGCGCGCGGCGGGCGGCGCGGTGAGCCCGGAGCAGGTGGTGGCGCAGGTGGCGCATCCGGGCGCCGACGACTACCGCTACGCCGAGCAGCTGCACGCCACCCTGCCGGCCGACCTCATCGCCGGTGTGCAGGACGCACAGGAGGCGCCGGCCTTGCTGCTGGCCCTGTTGCTCAATGCCCGCGACGAGGCGCTCGCTGCCGAGCAGCTGCGGGTGATCGGCGCCAGCCTGGGCGCGCCGCTGGCCGCGAAAGTCGCGTACTGGCGGCGGCGGCAGGGCAATCTGCATGCCGCCCAGCGGCTGCCGCTGGCGGCGCTGGTGTTCCCGATCCTGCGGACGCGTCCGGCCGCCGAGCTGCGCCGCTACATGGAGCTGGTCGCCGCCGTGAGCCGAGCCGACGGTCGGGTCTGCGCCTTCGAGTTTGTGCTCGGCCGCATGCTGCGGGTGCAGTTGGCCGATCTGCTGGCACCGGCACTGGCGCACGACAGCGGCCGGCGCCGCCTGGCCCACTGTGAGGACGCGGTCGCCCTGCTGCTGGCAGCAATGGCCGATGCGGGCAATCCCGATCCCGAGGCGGCCCGCCGCGCCTTCCAGGAAGGCTGGAACCACCTGTATCCGCGTCTGGCGCGCCGCTACCTGGGCGGGCCGAGCTGGCCGCAGTTGGACACTGCCCTCGATCAGCTCGACGAGCTGGCCGCGCCGGCCAAGCAGCTGCTGGTCGAAGCGCTGGTGCGCACCCTGGCCCACAACGGCCGGGTCACGGTCGGCGAGGCAGAGCTGCTGCGGGTGGCCTGCGCCAGCCTGCACTGCCCGTTGCCGGCCGGCCTGGGTAGCGGCGGATGAGCATCCGCGACTGGCCGGAGGGCGAGCGTCCGCGCGAGAAGCTGCTGGCGCGCGGCGCGGCCGGCCTGTCGGACGCCGAGCTGCTGGCGATCTTCCTGCGCACCGGCCTGCCGGGCTTGAGCGCGGTTGATCTCGCCCGCGAGCTGCTCGCCCGGTTCGGCGGCCTGCGTGGCCTGCTGGGCGCCGAGCGCGCCGCCTTCTGCGCCGCCAAGGGCCTGGGCGAGGCCAAGTACGCCCAGCTGCAGGCGGTGCTGGAGCTGGCGCGGCGCCATCTCGGCGAGACCCTGGCCGAGCGCGACCTGCTGCGCGAGCCGGCGCTGGTGCGCCGCTATCTGGCCAGCCGTCTGCGCGACCGCGACCGCGAACTGTTCTGCGGGCTGTTCCTCGATGCCCAGAACCGCCTGCTGGCCTGCGAGCTGCTGGCCGAGGGCACGCTCAGCGAGGCCAGCGTCTACCCGCGCGAGGTGGTCAAGGTGGCGCTGCGCCTGGGCGCCGCCGCGGTAATCTTTGCCCACAACCACCCGTCTGGCACGCCCGATCCCAGCGAGGCCGACCGCCGGCTCACCGAGCGTCTGCGCCAGGCGCTGGCGACGATCGAGGTGCGGGTTCTGGACCATTTCGTGGTCGGCGAGGGCGCGCCGCTGTCGTTCGCGGAACGCGGGCTGTTGTGAGCCTCGCTGCAGGGTGCTTGCTTAATCTTTGGCCGGCCGGCATACTTCGCGCCCTTTTTGTCAGGTTTCCGCGTTTGCGGGAGCCTGGATAACCCCTCCCGTAGAGGTCTTTCAGCCATGTCCCGAGTCTGCCAAGTCACTGGCAAGAAGCCGATGGTGGGAAACACCGTTTCCCACTCCAACGTCAAGAAGAAGACCCGCTTCCTGCCCAACCTGCACACGCACCGGTTCTGGGTGGAAAGCGAAAAGCGCTTCGTGAAGCTGCGCGTGTCCAACCACGGACTGCGCATCATCGACAAGCAGGGCATCGAGCCGGTGCTCGCTGACCTCCGCGCCCGCGGCGAAGTGGCCTAAGGAGAAGAGCAATGGCTGGCAAGAAGAAGGATAACGAGAAGATCAAGCTCGTCTCCACCGCTGACACGGGCTACTACTACACCACCAAGAAGAACCGCAAGAACACGCCGGAAAAGTTCGAGTTCAAGAAGTACGACCCGGTGGTTCGCAAGCACGTCGTGTTCAAGGAAGCCAAGATCAAGTGATCTCGCGCTAAGGCGCAAGATCGTTCCCGCCCAGGCGGGAAGCGGTTTCGATGAAAGCCCGCTTCATGCGGGCTTTTTCATTTTTCCGGGCTACCATTCGCGGCCATGAGTGAATCCCAGGAACGCCTCCACCACCGCCACCTCGAGCAGGCGCGCGAGCAGATCATCGATCTGCTGACGCGTCAGGCCGTCGAGCGCGAGCTGGTGAGCCGCTCCGAGGGCACCAGCCGCCAGGACGTGGTGGCGCAGCTGGTCGCCCGCCAGCAGCAGGCGCAGCTGGAGCAGAAACTGGCGCTGCTGCACCCGGCCGACGTCGCCTTCATTCTTGAAAGCCTGCCGCCCGATGCCCGCGAGGCGGCCTGGGGGCTGGTGCGGCCGGAACGGCGCGGCGCCGTGCTGCTGGAGATCAACGAGGCGGTGCTGCGCGCCCTGCTGGGCGACATGCGGCCGGAGGAAATCGCCGCTGTGGTGCGGCACCTGGATTCCGACGACATCGCCGAGCTGCTCGCAGAGCTGCCGGAGGAGCTGAGCCAGGAGGTTCTGGTGCGCCTGGACCGCGACGACCAGGCCGAAGTGCGTTCGGTGCTGTCCTTCCCGGAGAGCAGCGTCGGCTCGATGATGGATCTCGACTTCCTGTCGGTGCGCGAAGACGCCTCGCTGGAGGCGGTACTGCGCCTGCTGCGCCGGCAGAAATCGCTGCCGCCGGAAATCAACCAGCTGATTGTCATGGACCGCGGCGGCCATCTGCGCGGGGTGCTGTCGCTGGAGCAGTTGCTGCTCTCGGAGCCGGAGCGCGAGGTCAGGGACGTGATGACCGCCGAGCCCACCTATTTCTATACCGGCGACGCCATCGCCGACGCGGTCACCGCCTTCGAGAAATACGACCTGATCTCGGCGCCGGTGGTGAACCTGCACAAGCAGGTGGTAGGCCGCATCACCGTCGATGCGGTGGTCGACGCCATCAAGGAGCGCGCGCAGAGCGAGAGCCTGCGCCAGGTCGGTCTGTCCGGCGAGGAAGACCTGTTCGCGCCAGCGATAGAAAGTGCCAAGAACCGCTGGCCCTGGTTGGCGCTCAACCTCTTGACCGCCTTCATCGCCTCGCGGGTGATCGGGGCCTTCGAGGGCGTCATCGTCCAGTTGGTGGCGCTGGCGGCCTTGATGCCCATCGTCGCCTCCATTGGCGGCAATACCGGCAACCAGACCGTGGCGCTGGTGATCCGCGGTCTGGCGCTCAATCAGCTGGGCCCGACCCAGCTGCGCAAGATGTTCAGCAAGGAATTTGCCGTTGCCAGCGTCAATGGCGTGCTCTGGGGTTCGGTGCTGGGTCTGGCGACTCTGGCGCTGTATCACCAATGGCCGCTGGCGCTGGTGATCGCCGTGGCGGTGATGCTCAACCTCTGGGTGGCCGCCGCTGCCGGCGTGCTGATTCCACTTACCCTGCAACGCTTCGGCCGCGACCCGGTGATGGGCTCCTCGGTACTGCTCACCGCCTGCACCGACAGCATGGGCTTCTTCATCTTCCTCGCCTTGGCGGCGGTGTTCCTCGTCTAGTCGATGGCCACGTTCGACACCCGTTTCCGCCGCGTCGATCCCCCCGTTTCCCCCGGAGCCATTCCCATGCGCACGTCCTTCATCAAGTGGATCGTCCTGGCCATCGTCGCTGTCCTGTTCTTCGCGCGCTTCTCGCCGTTCTCGGTGGTGCCGGCCGGCCATCGTGGCGTGGTGACCCTGTTCGGCAAGGTCGATCCGGTGCCGCTGGATGAGGGCCTGCACCTGGTCAATCCGCTGTCGCAGGTGGTGAAGATCGACGTGCGGGTGGCGCGTGCCGACTCCGAGGGTGAGGCCGCCAGCCGCGATCTGCAGACGGTGCACACCGCCATCACCCTCAACTACCGCATCAATCCGGCGCTCACCGCCACGCTCTACCGCGACGTCGGCCCCGGTTTCGAGCAGAAGGTGATCGACCCGGCGGTGCAGGAGACCTTCAAGGCGATCACCGCCAAGTACACCGCCGAGGAGCTGATCACCAAGCGCGAGGAGGTTCGCAGCAATATCCGCGCGCTGCTCACCGAGAAGATCAACGCCCGCGCCGAGAACTCCCTGGCGCTGGACGAGGTGTCGATCACCAACTTCCGCTTCTCCGACCAGTTCCGCCAGGCCATCGAGTCCAAGCAGGAGGCCGAGCAGCTGGCGCTGAAGGCGCAGCGCGATCTGGAGCGCATCCAGATCGAGGCCAAGCAGCGCATCGCCACTGCCGAGGCCGAGGCGGCCGGCCTGCGGGCGCAGAAGCAGGAGATCACGCCCGACCTGCTCAAGCTGCGCGAGATCGAGGTGCAGAGCAAGGCCATCGACAAGTGGAACGGCGTGCTGCCGCAGACCATGGCCGGCGGTGCACTGCCCTTCATCGGCTTGCAGCCGGGCACGGATCGCCCGCGCTGAAGGGCTGCCGCTCGGTTCCCGTCATTGAAGCGCCATCCGCCCAGCCCTATCCTGCGCGCCCCATGACCGACACCGCCCGCATCGCTGACCAAGCCCGCCAGATGATTGCGGCCGGAAACCTGTTCCATGCCCGCGGCTGGGTGCCGGCTACCGGCGGCAATTTCTCCGCGCGGCTGGATGCGGAGCGGGTGCTGATCACCGCCAGCGGCAATCACAAGGGCGAACTCGCGGAAGCCGATTTCCTGATCGCCGACCTCGACGGCCGGCCGCTGGAGGCCGGACGCAAGGCGAGTTACGAGACGCTGCTGCACATGCAGATCTACCGCCGCCACCCGGACGCCGGCGCGGTGCTGCACACGCACTCCACCGCCAACACGGTGCTGTCGCGGCGCCATGCGCAAATCGTCCTGAGCAACTACGAATTGCTGAAGGTGCTGCCCGGCGCGCCCGATCCGCAGTCCAAGGTGGCGATCCCGGTGTTCGCCAACGACCAGGACATCGCCCGCTTGAGCGCGGCGGTGGATGCCCACATGGTGCAGTCACCGGCGACGCCGGCCTATCTGATCGCCGGCCACGGCCTCTACGCCTGGGGCGCCACGGTGGCGCAGGCGCGGCACCGGGTCGAGGCGATCGAATTCATGCTTGAATGCCATCTGCGGGAGGCAATGCTGTGACTACCCTGACCATCACCCCCGACAACCGTCCCGATCAGGTGCTGCTGCACAGCGGCGATTTCGCCACCATCCAGCGCGAGCTGGCGGCGGTCGGCGTGCCGATGGAGCGCTGGCGCGCCGATGCGCAACTGGCCCCCGACGCCGACCCGGAGACGGTGCTCAAGGCCTACCAGGCCTCGGTGGACGCGCTCAACGCCAAGTACGGCTTCCAGTCGGTGGATGTGGTGTCCATGCATCCGGCGCACGAGCAGGCCCAGGCGGCGCGCGGCAAGTTTCTCGCCGAGCACACCCATGCCGATTTCGAGATCCGCTTCTTCGTCGATGGCGCCGGGGTGTTCTACATCCGCACCGGCGGCAAGGTCTATCAGATCCTGTGCACCGCCGGTGATCTGATCGAGGTGCCGGCGGGCGCCACCCACTGGTTCGACATGGGGCCCAAGCCGCTGTTCAAGGCGATCCGCTTCTTCACCAAGCCGGACGGCTGGGTCGGCAATTTCACCGGCGACCCGATCGCCAAGAGCTTCCCGGAATACGCGGGAGCCGGAGCGTGAGCATTCGGGCGATCGTGACCGATATCGAAGGCACCACCTCCTCGATCGATTTCGTCCACCAGACGCTGTTTCCCTATGCCAAGGCGCATCTGCGCGGCTTTCTGCGCGCCCATGCGCGGCGGCCGGAGATCGCGGTGCATGTCCATGCCGTCGCCGAGGCCGAAGGGCGGCAGCTCACGCTGGAAGACGCCGCCGACGTGCTGGAGCGCTGGATCGCCGAGGACCGCAAGGCGACGCCGCTCAAGGCGCTGCAGGGCATGATCTGGGCCGAGGGCTATGCCGCTGGCGAATTGCAGGGCCACGTCTACCCCGACACCCCGGAATATCTGCGTCGCTGGCATGCGCAGGGACTGGGGCTTTACGTCTATTCCTCCGGCTCGGTGGAAGCGCAGCAGTTGATTTTTGGCCACACCGAATACGGCGATCTCACGCCGCTGTTCTCCGGCTATTTCGACACCCGCGTCGGCGGCAAGCGCGAGGCGGCCTCCTACCGGCACATCCTCGCGGAGATCGGCTTGCCGGCCGATCAGGTTCTGTTCCTTTCCGACATCGGTGAGGAACTCGATGCCGCGCGCGAGGCCGGCCTGGCCACCACCCAGTTGCTGCGCGACGCCCAGGCCAAGGCCTTTCCGCAACATCCGGCGGCGCGGGATTTTTCCGAAGTCCGCGTCTAGGGCTTGCCCGTTCCGGAGCCGCCCTGGTGGAACCAGTGCCAGGGCTCGTAGAGATAGCCCTGGCGGTTCCCGCGCGGATATGACATCCGGAAGCCGTGCTCCGCCGCGTGCCGGCATAGCCATTCGTAGGCGGGCGTGGTTTCGAAAGCCTCGTCCAGCGCCGCTACTCCGGCGCAGCCGATGTCCACCGCGCGGCCGCTGTGGTGCTCGCTATAGCCAGGCGGGGCGTTGATGCGCAGCACTTCCTCCGCGCTCAGGCCGCGCGCCAGCTTGGCGCGGATCAGGGCGGCCTGGTAGTCCACGCTGCGGAAGCCGGAGATCAGCAGCAAGCCGACGCCATCGCGCGCCGCCGCCTGGCGCAGCGCGAGCCAGGCTTGGGCGGCGCCGGGGGTCAGCAGCTTGTCGCGGCCATCGGTGCCGAGGCCGACCGGCGCTAGTCGCCGTGCCTCTGGAATCAGGCGCAGCGGGCGTCCGGCGAGCAGGCTGGCCGGCAGTCCCAGCTCCGCCAGCAGCACCTTAATGCGCTCGCGGTAGGCGGTGCCGGCCTGCCGGCGGTTCATCCGAACAGGGCGCGCCAGTCGGCGCTGCGGTCGCCGACGGCGATGAACTCCGGGTTGAGGATCGAGTCCTTGCCGTTGTAGTCCAGAGGTTGCAGGTCGGGCAGGCGCAGCACCGCGCCGCCCGCCACTTCCAGCACGCACTGGCCGGCGGCGGTATCCCATTCGCTGGTCGGCCCCAGGCGCGGATACAGATCGGCGATGCCTTCGGCGACGCGGCAGAACTTTAGCGAAGAGCCGACGCTGTCGGCATCGTGCGCCGGCGCGCGCGCCAGGAAGGCGTCCAGACGCGGGTCACGGTGCGAGCGGCTGACCAGAAACACCGGTCGCGCCGGTAGCGGTCGCGTGCGCAGGGCCACGCGTTCGCTGCCCAGGCCCTTGTAGCTGCCGAGGCCGCGGGCCGCGCTGTAGGTGACATCCAGCGCCGGTGCGTGCACCACGCCCAGCACCGGCTGGCCGGCTTCGATCAGCGCGATGTTGACGGTGAACTCGCCATTGCGCTTGACGAACTCGCGGGTGCCATCCAGCGGGTCGATCAGCCAGTAGCGTGGCCACAGCCGGCGTTCTGCATGTGGGGCCAGCGGGCTCTCCTCGGAGATCAGCGGCATTCCTGGAGTCAGCGTTGCCAAGCCGGCTGCGATGCAGTGCTGGGCGGCGAGGTCGGCCTCGGTGAGCGGCGAGTCGTCGTCCTTGCTCTGCACCGCGAAGTCGGACTCGTAGATGCGCGAAATCTCGCGGCCGGCGTCCAGCGCGATGCGGGTGACGGCGTCGAGCAGGTCGTGGCTGTTCATGTCCGTATCATAGGCAGGATGAAAGCCAAACTCGTGGACTGGATGAGGATTGACTGGGTGCTGCTGGATATGGACGGCACCCTGCTCGATCTCGCCTACGACAACTACTTCTGGCGCGAACATGTGCCGCAGGCCTATGCCGCCGCGCAGGGCTTGAGCGTGGAGGCCGCACGCGCCGCGCTGGAGCCGCATTTCACCGGCTTGCAGCACACGCTGCCCTGGTACTGCACCGACCACTGGAGTCGCCTGACCGGCCTCAACATGGCCGCGCTCAAGCGCGCCACCCGGGAGCGGATCGGCGCGCTGGAGGGCACCGAGGACTTTCTGCGTGCGCTACGCGCGGCTGGCAAGCAGGTCTGGCTGGCCACCAACGCCCACCGCGACAGCTGGTCGCTGAAACTGGAGCACACCGGCCTGACCGGCTATTTCGACCACATCGTCTGCTCGCACGACTTCGGCGCGCCCAAGGAGACGCCGGAGTTCTGGAGCGGCCTGATGGCACGCCATCCGTTTCCGCGCGAGCGGGCGCTGTTTGTCGATGACAGCCTGCCGGTGCTGCGTGCAGCGCGCGAATTCGGCATCGGCCAGGTGCTGGCCATCGCCCATCCGGACAGCAGCCAGCCGCCGCGCGACATCACCGAATTTCCGGCAGTCAACCGACTGCCGGAGTTGCTGCCGCTTTAGCGACGGCGCGGGCCGCCGCGACCGCCACCGGGCCGGCCACCACTGCCGCTGCGGCGCGGGCCGCCACGGAAGTCGCGGCTGGGGCGCGGCGGCGCGACGTAGTCGGGTACGCCGGCCTTGAGCTGCTCGACGGTTTCCGGCAGCGGCGGAATGCGCATGCCGATGTAGGTCTCGATGTCCGGCAGCGAGTAGACATAGCTCTCGCAGCAGAAGGAGATCGCGTCGCCCTGGGCGCCGGCGCGGGCGGTGCGGCCGATGCGGTGCACGTAGTCGGCGGCGTCCTGCGGCAGGTCGAAGTTGATGACGTGGGTGACGCCGCTGATGTGCAGGCCACGGGCGGCGACGTCGGTGGCGACCAGGATCGGCAGCTTGCCGTCCTTGAAGTCCTGCAGCAGCTTCAAGCGCCGGGTCTGGGCGACGTCGCCGGACAGCGTGGCGGCCTCAAAGCCATTGAGGTTGAGCGCGTTCTCCACCTGCTCGCAGTCGCGCTTGGTGTTGACGAACACCAGGGTGCGCACCGGATCGTGCTGGCGCAGCAGGCCGACCAGGGCCTGCAGCTTGTCGCTATTGGAGATGTGCAGCAACGCCTGCTTGACCCGCTCGGCGGTGACTTGCTCGGGCTCGATCTCGATCTTCTGCACATCGGGCTTCATGTGCTCGAAGGCCAGCTCCAGTACCCGGTGGCTGAGTGTGGCCGAGAACAGATAGCTCCTGCGCTCGGCTGGCGGCGGCATCTTGCGCAGCAGATAGCGGATGTCGTCGATGAAGCCCAGGTCGAACATGCGATCGGCTTCGTCCAGCACCATGATCTCGACATAGTCCAGGGTGTAGAGCTTCTGCTTGTAGAAGTCGATCAGGCGGCCAGGGGTGCCGATCAGGATGTCGACACCGCGCTCGATCTCGGCGCGTTGCTGCTCATAACCGGCGCCGCCATAGCAGACCGTCATCGACAGGCCGGTGTCGGCGCCCAGTGCCTTGGCGTCGTTGTAGATCTGCACCGCCAGTTCGCGGGTCGGCGCCAGCATGAAGGCGCCGGGGGCAACCACGCCTTCCGGCGAGCGCGGCGGGGTGGTCAGCAGGTGCTGCATGGTGGCAAGCAGAAAGGCCGCGGTCTTGCCGGTGCCGGTCTGCGCCTGGCCAGCGAGATCCTGGCCGGCGAGCGCACGCGGCAGGCAGGCGGCCTGGATCGGCGTGCAATGGTTGTAGCCCAGCTTCTCCAGCCCGGAGAGCAGGCGCGGATGGAGGTTGAGTGAGGTGAAGGTGACGTCGCTTAAGTGATCGGGTTTCATCGAGTTGGAGTGCTGCGCCAGCCGACAGCAGGGGCGCATGAGGCGGGTATGAGGCTTAGGCAATGCCGGCTGGCGGCTTGCAAATGGCTTCGGGATCAATTCAAATACTTCGTAACTATACGGCTCTCGCGTGGCAAGTCCCAAACCGACGCCCGCTGTGGCACCGAGCCCATCAAGCCAATCAATCCCACTCGCTGAAAGATTCAATCGCGATTCGCGCTGGCTAGCGTTGCGTTTGAAGCGCGCGATCCCCACTCTGGGTCCGCGCCTAAAAACCCTCTCCCCGCGCGCCCCATCCACCGGAGTTTTTGCCATGAGCGAACACATCAGCGCTGTTACCGACACCTCCTTCGAGCAGGACGTCCTGAAGTCCGACCTGCCGGTCCTGGTCGATTTCTGGGCCGAATGGTGCGGTCCCTGCCGCATGATCGCGCCGATCCTGGAGCAGGTCGCCGCCGAGAATGCCGGCAAGCTCAAGGTCGTCAAGCTCAACGTCGACGAAAACCCGGGAACGCCGCCGAAGTTTGGCATTCGCGGCATCCCCACCCTGATTTTGTTCAAGAACGGCGCTCCCGCCGGCACCCAGGTAGGCGCGGTCGCCAAGGCCCAGCTTGCCGCTTTCGTGACCCCACACCTTGTCTAAACAACCTCCGAAACCGCCGTCTTCCTCGATGAAAAATCGTCGTCGCTTCCACGGGCATCGCAACAAGGGCCGCGGACCTGGCCAAGGCTCAGGTTCGCATCAGCAGCAAGGCCTGCCCATGGACGTCGAGGATTTCCTCGCCGAGGAAGAGGCTCAGGCGCAGTTGCTGGCCCAGCAGGCCGCCGCCGCTGCACAGGCGCCGGTCTTTCTCGATGAGAACGGCCAGCCGCTGCCGCCGGGAGCCATCCCGCCCGGCTACGACGCGCCGATCCCGCCGCCGCCGCAGATGAGCGACGAGCCGGGCGACTACGACGACCAGCCGCAGCGTCGTCAGCCGCGCCCGAATGGCAACGGTCCTGTGCCCGGCACTCCCGGTCAGCCGGTCAGCCTGGAGCCGCCGAAGATCGTGCATATCGCCGACCTCAAGAAGAAGTCGGCGGCGGAACTGCTGGAGATGGCCGAGCAGCTGGGCCTGGAAAACATCGCCCGCACCAAGAAGCAGGACCTCATCTTTGCCCTGCTCAAGGCGGCGGCGAAGCGCGGCGACCACATCATGGCCGACGGCGTGATGGAGGTGATGCCGGACGGCCAGTACGGCTTCCTACGCACCCCGGATTCCAGCTACCAGGCCGGTCCGGATGACGTGTTTGTCTCGCCCAGCCAGGTGCGCCGCTTCAACCTGCGCACCGGCGATACCATCCACGGCCGGGTGCGCTCGCCCAAGGAGGGCGAACGCTACTTCGCGCTGCTGCGGGTGGACTCGATCAACTACGAGCCGCCGGAAGCCAGTCGCAAGAAGGTCAGCTTCGAGAACCTGACGCCGCTGTTCGCCAACGAGCAGTACAAGATGGAGCGTGGCAATGGCACCACCGAGGACATCACCGCTCGCGTGGTCGATATCGTGGCGCCGTTCGGCAAGGGCCAGCGTGGCCTGATCGTCTCGCCGCCCAAGGCCGGCAAGACCATCCTGATGCAGAACATCGCGCAGTCGCTGGCGGCCAACTACCCCGACGCCTACCTGATCGTGCTGCTGATCGACGAGCGTCCGGAAGAAGTCACCGACATGCAGCGCACGGTGCGCGGCGAGGTGGTAGCTAGTACTTTCGACGAGCCGGCATCCCGCCATGTGCAGGTCGCCGAGATGGTGATCGAAAAGGCCAAGCGTCTGGTCGAGCACAAGCGCGACGTGGTGATCCTGCTCGACTCCATCACCCGTCTGGCGCGCGCCTACAACACCGTGGCGCCCAGCTCCGGCAAGGTGCTGTCCGGCGGTGTCGATGCCAACGCCCTGCAAAAGCCCAAGCGTTTCTTCGGTGCCGCCCGCAATATCGAAGAAGGCGGCAGCCTCACCATCATCGCGACCGCCTTGGTTGATACCGGCAGCAAGATGGACGAGGTGATTTACGAGGAGTTCAAGGGCACCGGCAATATGGAAATCCACCTGGAGCGCCGTATCGCCGAAAAGCGGGTGTTCCCGGCCATCAATATCAATCGTTCCGGCACCCGCAAGGAAGAATTGATGATGAATCCACAGGATCTCAACAAGGTCTGGATACTCCGCAAGCTCCTGCATTCCATGGACGAACTGGCGGCGATGGAGTTGCTGTTTGATCGTCTGCGCCACACCAAGACCAATGCCGACTTCTTTGATTCGATGAAGCGCAATTGATCCTGGGCTAGCAGTTGAGCCAATAAAAAACCGCGCCTAGGCGCGGTTTTTTATTGCCTGCTCGCGGAAGAACCAAGTCCGACCGGTGGCATCGCTGTGATCGCGAGCCAGGGTCGTGAAGGGTTCACTCGCCTATTTGATGGTGATGCCGTCCAGCGAGCCATGCTTGGTCTTCCACTCGGCGACCCAGACCGGCGAGCGGCCGCGGCCGGTCCAGGTCAGCGACGCGTCCTGCGGGTGGCGGTACTTGGGCGCCACGGTGCCGCTGCTCTTGGGCTTGGCGGCTTTGGTGGCAGCGCTGCCCCCCGCGAACTGGACGGCGAGGCCGTAACGACTGGCCAGAGCCAGGATTTCCTGCTGGGCCTTGGCTTTCTCGGCCGAACGGCGGCTGTCGATTTCCGTGGCAACCCGCTGCTGCAGGCTCAGTAATTCTTCAAGAGAGAGTTTTTCGAGTTCGTTCATGGCCGAATTCAATAATTTGGTGAGCGCCGCGGCTTGCGACAGCTCATTTTGCGGCAATTTGAATGAAATTGAAACGGGAGTTTACAAGCGGGCTATTCGCTGGGTTCCAAAAGGCCGGAATGCCGCAATAGCGGTTCCACCACCGGCTTGCGGCCTCGGAATTCGATGAAATTGCCCATGGCCGGCCGCGAACCGCCGGCGGCGAGGATGGCGTCGCGGAAGCGATGCCCAACTTCCTGAGTAAATCCGGCCTCCTCGAATGCCGCGAATGCGTCGGAGGAGAGAACTTCGGCCCATTTATAGCTGTAATAACCCGCTGCATAACCGCCGGCAAAGATATGGCCGAAACTCCAGGGCATGCGATTGAGTGCTGGAGGTTTCAGCACTGAAACCTCGTCGCGGATGGTATTCAGCAGTTCCAGCAGACGCTGGCTACTGGGCGTCTGCGCGTCACGATGCAGGCTCAGGTCAAACAGCGCGAACTCCACCTGCCGCAGCGTGGCCAGACCCGACTGGAAGCGACGATCGGCACGCAGTTGCTCGATCATCGCGTCCGGCATGGGCTCGCCAGTTTGCCAGTGGCGGGCAAACAGCTTGAGCGTGGTCGGCTCGTAGCACCAGTTCTCCATGAACTGGCTGGGCAACTCGACCGCGTCCCATTCGACGCCGCGGATGCCGGCCAGGGCGCCTTCCTCGACGCGGGTCAGCAGGTGGTGCAGGCCGTGGCCGAATTCGTGGAACAGGGTCAGCACTTCGTCATGGGTCAGCAGCGCTGGCTGGCCGGGCTGGGGCGGGGTGAAGTTGCAGACCAGATAGGCCACCGGCAGCTGCAGACCGCCGACTGCCAGCCGACGCCGGCCGATGCACTCGTCCATCCAGGCGCCGCCGCGCTTGGTCTCCGGGCGCGAATAGGGGTCCAGGTAGAAGGCGCCGATCCACTCGCCGTCGGCGTGGGCCAGGGAGTAGACGCTGACGTCCGGGTGCCAGGTGGCGACGCCAGCCAGCGGCGCGATGCGCACCGCGAACAGGCGCTCGACCAGATCGAACATGCCGCGCAGCACCTGCGGGAAGGGGAAGTAGGGACGCAGTGCCTCGTCGGACAGGCCCAGGGTCTTTTCCCTGAGCTGCTCCGAGTAATAGGCGGTATCCCAGGCCTGCAGCTCGCTGACGCCGTCGGCCGCCGCGAGCTGGCGCAGTTCATCCAGCTCCTGCAGGGCGCGGGGGCGCGCTTTGCGCGCCAGTTCGTGCAGAAACTGCTCGACCTCCTCCGGCGAGTCCGCCATCTTGGTGGCCAGCGACAGCGCCGCGTAGTCCGGATAGCCGAGCAGCTCTGCCTCTTCCCGCCGCAGTGCCAGGATCTCGCTCATCAGCGCGCTGTTGTCGTAGCGGGGCTCGTGTGGGCCGACCTCGCTGGCACGGGTGGCATAAGCCTCGTAGAGCTTCTGGCGCAGGGCGCGGTTGCGGCACTTGGTGGTCACCGCGTCGTAGCTGGGGAAGTCGAGCGTCAGCAACCAGCCGTCCAGCCCCTTGTCCTGCGCCTTGGCGCGGGCGGCGGCCTTGGCGGCCTCGGTCATGCCGTCCAGCTCAGCCTCGTCGCCAATCAATAGCTGCCAGGCCTGCACACAGTCCATGACGTTTTCTTCGAACTTGGCCTGTAGCTCGGAGAGACGCAGGCTGATGGCCTTGTAGCGGTCCTTTTGTGCCGGCGGCAGGGCAATGCCGGAGAGCTTGAAGTCGCGCAGTGCGTCTTCCACCAGCTTGCGGCGGGTGGGGGAATAGCCGGCAAATGCCGGGCTTTCGGCCAGGGCGCGGTAGGCCTGATAGAGCGCCTCGTTCTGCGAGACCTCGACGCCGTATTCGGTGATCTTGGGCAGGCCGGCGTTATAAGCCGCGCGCCATTCCGGCGTGCTCCAGACGCCGAACAGGTGGGAAATCGGCCCCCAGATTCGCGACAGCCGGTCGCCCATCTCCTCCAGTGGCTCCACCAGGGTTTCCCAGCGAGGTTGGTCCTGGTTCAGCAGCTGGCTCAGTTCCTGACGATTTCGGGACAGCCCTTCGTCCAGATTCCGGGCGGCATCTTCCGGGCGCAGGCGGTCAAAGGCGGGGAATTCTTGTGCGAAGGGCACGGCAGGCGCTCACAGGTGATGAAAGTAAGGAAGAAAACGATGGAGACGGCCGGCCTGCTTGCAAGGCAGGCGGGCCTGCCGGAGCTTGAATTCAGTAATTATGAACGGTGTGTGCAAAAATTTTTATTGGCTGCGGAGCCAGATGTGAATTTCTCGACAGGTTTCAGGTCTGCATATAAGCGTATGAAAAACAAACAGAAACAAGCCATTGAAAATTGCCTGTCGGGCTTCAGCTTGCACTGACCCGGCCACCGCCGTTGGGCGGCAGACAGAAGGATTTGTCAGCGAATGAACTTTTCTGCGACCATTTGGTTCTGAGCAGCATCGTAAAAACACGACATAGTGTGCGACGCGCCCAACCATCAACGTTCCCTTCGGAACGGTCTTGACGCCCTCCCCAAGGCAATTCATCCCTACCGTCCTTCCCAGACGGTTTGACCGTTCCGCTTAGGCCCTCCCACAAGGAGGGCCTTCTTTTTTGCCTCCATCCGCCATTGCCGCGCGTAAGCAGGCATAGTGCGCGTTGCCGCTTTTGTGAACCGTTGCTGGAGTGATCGCCTGTGTTTCGGAGATTTTGGATGCGAATCGGCCTATTGTCGGCTCTTGCCGGTCTGCTCGGCGGCTGCTCCGGGCAGCGCCTGCTCAATGGCCTGACGGTGGAGCGTGGCTATAGCCGCTCCACCAACATCGTCTATGCCCCGGCCCAGAACCTGAAGCTGGATGTCTACACCCCCTATGGCAGCCAGAACGCGCCGGTGGTGGTGTTCTTCTACGGCGGCCGCTGGAGCGAGGGCAGCAAGGAGCTGTACGAGTTCGTTGGCGCCGCGTTGGCCAAGCAGGGCTTCGTTGCCGTGCTGCCCGACTACCGGCTATATCCGCAGGTGAAGTTCCCGGCCTTTGTCGAGGACTCCGCACAGGCGGTGCGCTGGGTGCATGAAAACGTCGCGCGCTACGGCGGCGATATCGGGCGGGTGTTCGTGATGGGGCATTCTGCCGGCGCGTACAACGCCGCGATGCTGGCTAGCGACGAGTCCTATCTGTCGGCGGTGGGCGGTTCCCGGCTCTGGCTGTCGGGCATGATCGGCCTGGCCGGCCCCTACGACTTCATGCCCTTCACCGATGCCGACATCAAGGACATGTTCGGCCCGCCGGAGCGCTACGCCAGCACCCAGCCGATCAACCATGTCGACGGCCGCAATCCGCCGCTGCTGCTGCTGCACGGCGAGAACGACGAGTCGGTGTGGCCGAAGAACACCCGCAACTTCGCCGCCAAGGTCCGCGCTGCCGGCGGGCCGGTGGAGACGGTGATCTACCCGAAGATGACCCACGGCTGGATCGTCGCCACCCTCAGCCAGCCGCTGCAAGGGCAGTCGGACGTGATGAGCTATGTGAAGGACTTCGTGCTGCGCAAGAGCGGCCTGAAGCCGGACCCGCTGCCGCCGACCTTGCCCGCCGCGGAGCCGCGGCCTTGATCCGCGCCTTCGAGGGCATCCGCCCGCAACTGGCCGAGGGCGCCTGGGTGGATGAGTCCGCGCAGCTGATCGGCGACGTGCAGTTGGGCGAGGACAGCAGCATCTGGCCGCTGGCCACCGTGCGCGGCGACGTCAACCGCATCCGCATCGGCGCCCGCAGTAATGTCCAGGACAACGCCTGCCTGCACGTCACCCACGACGGTCCCTACACGCCCGGCGGCATCGGGCTGGAGATCGGCGAAGACGTGACCGTCGGTCACGGCGTGATCCTGCACGCCTGCACCATCGGCAACCGCGTGCTGATCGGCATGGGCAGCATCGTCATGGACCAGGCGGTGATCGAGGACGAGGTGCTGCTCGCCGCCGGCTCGCTGGTGCCACCGGGCAAGCGCCTGGAGTCGGGTCATCTCTACCGTGGCAGTCCGCTGGCCAAGGTGCGGCCCTTGAGCGAGGACGAACGCGCCTCGCTGAAGTACTCCGCCGAGCATTACGTGCGGGTCAAGAACCGACACGCCGCCAGCGGCGGCTGAGTCCCGGCGCCACGCCCCCCGCAGGGTCAGCAGGCCCTAGACTGACAAGATAACTAGCGGGAGGAGAGAGAAATGCGTGGAGCCTGGTTGCTGGGCGTGGCCGTGCTGTCTGGACTACTGGCGGCCTGTGCGCAATCCGCCGATCCCGCTACGGCTGCTGGCTCCAACTCGAACCCGCCGCAGGCCAGCGCTGCCGAGCTGCCGCGCGACTGCGTCTGGCTGCTGCGCAGCGATGCCAACCTGCTCAACATTCTCTACCCCGATCACGCCGCGACCTATTGGGTCGCTGCGCTGCCGATCCCGCCGGGCGGCGAACTGTGGCTGGAAGGCCGCTACCCGCACGCCCGCTACGCCTCCTTCAATCTCTACAACCCGCGCCTGGAGCCGATCGACGCGCTCGCCGACGTCGAGATCGCGCCGCAGCCGGGCTCGGTGCAGCCGTTCGCGGTCGGCGCCCGCCGCGATGCCGAGGCGCGCGACTACCGCGTGCGGGTAATCGCCGCCGTGCCGCCGGAAGACCCCGCACAGCGCGAGCCCAACACGCTCTACAGCTTTCTCGCGGCGGGCGAGCAGCGTCTGCCCTCGCCGCTGGCGGTGGTGATCTACCGCGTCTACGTCGAGGACACCGGGTATGACCTGAGCGGCGGCGTCGGCCTGCCGCAGGTGGCGCTGCCGCTGGCCGGCGGCGCGGTGCTGCGCGGCAGCGAAGCCTGCTCGGCGCTGGAGCGGCTGCCGACGGTGCCGGCGGCGGAACTGCTCAATGGCCTCGATCCCGCTATCGAGACCCAGCCCAATCTCGCGGCGTTTTCGGAGCTGCGCTGGCTGAAGTTCTTTGATCTGCTCAGCTCGCAGTCGCACCGTCTCGACGCCGTGCCGGGCTTAGGCCCGCTGCTCTCCGGCGCGCTGGGACAGAGCACCAGCAACAGCGGCGGTTTCGCCAGCAATGTCCACAACAGCTACATGACCGCCAGCCTCAGCCAGAGCCTGGGTGAGGTCGGGGTGCTGGTGGCGCGCATGCCGACCACGCCGCAGACCCGCGCCGGCGAGTCGGTGATGGGCGACGGCCAGCTGCGCTACTGGAGCCTGTGCAGCAACGAGGTCAACAGCCAGCGCTACATCGACTGCCTCTACGACGAGCAGGTGCAGCGCGTGCAGGGCGAGCGCGCGATCATCCTGGTCAGCCGCGCGCAGGACCGCCCCGCGAATGCCATCGCCGAGTGCGGGGTGAACTGGCTCAACTGGGGGCCGTTCAGCAACAGCCTGTTGATCTATCGGCACATGCTGCCGCGCGGCGATTTCGCCGAGGCGATCCAGAACATTCCCGGCCCTTCTGGCGCGCACGAGCGCGAGGTGCTGGGCGTCTACTACCCCGAAGGCCGGCACTACGGCAGGGCGGAGTTCGAGCGGCTGGGCTGCCCGGTGAATCCGGACGCCGTACTTGCTGCCACCAGCGCGCCCTGAGGCGCGGCGAGCACCGCCGTCTTGCGGCACACTGCGAGCCGCAAACCAAGAATCCAGCCGCTGAGGAGACAGCATGAAGCTAGGAGTGGCCGCCGCCGTGGCCCTGTTGAGTCTGACCGCCTGTGGCAAGCCCAAGCCGGCCGCCGCGCCGCCGGTGGCCACGCCCAAGGCCCTGGCCGAGCACAGCCAGGAATTCCGCCGCTCGGTGATCGAGGCGGCGCCCGGCGTCTGGGTGGCGGTGGGCTTCGGCATCGCCAACTCCATCCTCATCGAAGGCGAGGACGGCGCCATCGTGGTCGACACCATGGAGTCGGTGGAATCGGCCAAGGCAGTGGCGACGGAATTCGCGAAAGTCTCGGACAAGCCGGTCAAGGCCATCGTCTACACCCACTCGCACCCGGACCACATCGGCGGCGCCTCGGCCTTCATTCCGGCGGGCGCGACGGTGCCGATCTATGCCCAGGAAGACGTCGCGCGCAACATGGACAAGATCAGCTCCGAGTTGCAGCCGATCATCACCCAGCGCTCGCTGCGGATGTACGGCTGGGGCCTGAGCCCGGACGAGCTGCTCAACGTCGGCATCGGTGGCGCGCTGGACATCCACGAGGGCAGCACGGTCAACATCCTGCGGCCGACCAAGACCTTCCGCGACATGCTGGACGACAGCGTTGCCGGCATCCACTTCCAGTTGGTGCACGCGCCGGGCGAGACCGACGACCAGATCTACCTCTGGCTGCCGGAGCGCAAAATCCTGCTGCCCGGCGACAACCTCTACCACGCCTTCCCCAACCTCTACACCATTCGTGGCACCGGCTTCCGCGATCCCAAGAAGTGGGCGGCGAGCCTGGACCGCATGCGCGCGCTGCGGCCGGCGGTGCTGGTGCCCAGCCATACCCGGCCACTGTCTGGCGAGCAGGCGATCTACGACACGCTCACCGATTACCGGGACGCCATCCGCTACGTCCACGACCAGACCATCCGGCTGATGAACATCGGTCTGTTGCCGGACGAGATCGCCGAGCGCATCAAGCTGCCGGCGCATCTCGCCGCCTCGCCGTTCCTGCAGGAGTTCTACGGCAAGCCGGGCTGGAGCGCGAAGAGCCTCTATGGCGGCAATCTCGGCTGGTTCGACGGCCGCCCGGAGCAATTGCATCCGCTGCCGCCGACCCAGCAGGCCGAGCGCCTGCAGGCGCTGGCGGGTGGCGCCGCCGCGATGGACGCGGCGATTGCCGCCGCCGCCGCCAACCGAGACTGGCAATGGGTGCTGGAGCTGAGCGGCGCGGCCCTGCGCCTGAGGCCCGAGGCGGCCCAGGTGAAGGAGGCGCGACTGGCGGCGCTCAAGGCGCTGGGCGAGGCCGAGAGCAATCCCAATGCCCGGCACTGGTATCTGGTGGCCTGGCACGAGCTGCGCGGCGACTACCCCTTGCCGGATCGCGCGCTGACGCCGACGCCGGAGATGCTGGCCAACATGCCGCTGTCGACCTTCTTCGACGGCATGGCGGTCAACCTCGACGCCGAGGCGGCCGGCGAACGCGTCACCACCGTGCGCTTCGAGTTCACCGATGTCGCCGAGAGCTGGACCTACATCGTCCGCCGCGGCGCCAGCGAGATTCTGCCGCCCGGCGCGGCGGCGCCGGACGCCGATCTGGTGGTGCGGGTGCCAGCGCAGGTGTTCAAGGAGATGCTCGCCAAGCTGCGCAACCCCGGCCTCACCATCGCCCGCGAGTTCGAGATGAGCAGCGGCAACAAGCTCGCCTTCATTGCCTTCATGCGGCTGTTCGTGCCGCTGGAAGCCGAGTCCGCGTCCTGATCCTTCCCTTCCCACACGACCCTACGCCCGCATGAACAGCAAACCTTTCTGGATCGCCCAGAACCTCACCCTCCTGGCGGTCTACGCCGCCGGCTTCGCACTCATCCTGATGGGCCATCCGAAACATTTCCTGGTGCTGCTGTCGGCGGTGCTGCTCGGTGCCCATGCGCTGGAAATCCCGGTGGCGTTCAAGGTGCTCAAGCATCTGAATCCCTCGCCGCTGCGGCTGGTGATCGGCACGCTGCTGTTTGGCTTCACCTGGTGGTTGCCGGTCAAGCGCGGCGTCTACGCCCCGCGCTGAGCTTTAGACTGGCGAAATGAGCACGCCCGAATTCATCAAGATCGTCGAGGTCGGTCCCCGCGACGGCCTGCAGAACGAGAAGCAGCTGGTCCCCGCCGCCACCAAGATCGCGCTGATCGAGAAGCTCGCCGCCTGTGGCCTGCCGGTGGTGGAGGCGACCAGCTTCGTCAGCCCCAAGTGGGTGCCGCAGATGGCCGATGCCGGCGAAGTGCTGGCCGGCCTGCGGCGGCAGCCCGGCGTGAGCTATCCGGTGCTGGTGCCCAATCTGCAGGGCCTGGAACGGGCGCTGGCGGCGGGCGTGCAGGAGATCGCGCTGTTCACCGCCGCCTCCGAGGCCTTCAACCGCAAGAACATCAACGCCGGCATCGACGAATCCCTGGCGCGCCTGGCGCCGGTGGCCGAGCAGGCCCTGGCGCAGGGGCTGAAGGTGCGTGCTTACGTCTCTACCGTGCTCGGCTGCCCCTACCAGGGCGAGGTCGCGGTGGCGGAGGTGGTGCGGGTGGCCAAGGCGGTGGCGGCGATGGGCTGCTACGAGGTCTCGCTGGGCGACACCATCGGCGTCGGCACGCCGCGCCAGGCGGCGGCGATGCTGAAAGCAGTCGCCGCCGAAGTGCCAATGGCACAGCTCGCCGTGCACTTCCACGATACCCGCGGCACCGCGCTCGCCAACGTCTACGCCTGCCTGGAAGCCGGTGTACGCGTGGTCGATGCCAGCGTCGGTGGCCTGGGCGGCTGCCCCTATGCGAAGGGGGCGACCGGCAATGTTGCCACCGAGGATCTGGTCTATCTGCTGCACGGTCTGGGTTTCGCGACTGGCGTCGATCTCGCCGCGCTCTGCGCAACCGCGCGCTGGATCAGCGCCGAACTGGGCCGGGAGCCTGCCAGCCGGCTGGCGCGCATCCCGCCACGCGAGGCGGCTTGAGTCGCCGGTATTCCGGCCCCAGGCGCGGACACCGCTAAAATCCAGCGAAGGAATCGAAAGGGAAAACATGGACAAGCTCTACCCCAGCGCCCAGGCGGCGCTGGCCGGCCTGGTGGCGGATGGGCAGACGCTGGCGGTCGGCGGCTTCGGCCTTTGCGGCATTCCCGAGGCGCTGATCGCCGCCTTGCGCGACAGTGGCGTGAAGAACCTGACCGCGATCAGCAACAATGCCGGTGTCGATAACTTCGGCCTGGGCCTGCTGTTGGCGACCCGGCAGATCAGGAAGATGATTTCCAGCTATGTCGGCGAGAACAAGGAGTTCGAGCGGCAATTCCTGTCCGGCGAGCTGGAAGTGGAATTCACGCCGCAGGGGACCCTCGCCGAGAAGCTGCGCGCCGGCGGCGCCGGCATCCCCGCCTTCTTCACCAAGACCGGCGTCGGCACCGTCGTCGCCGAGGGCAAGGAGCTGCGTGAATTCGACGGCGAGACCTATGTGATGGAGCGGGCGCTCAAGGCCGATATCTCACTGGTCAAGGCCTGGAAGGCCGACCGTGCCGGCAACCTGGTGTTCCGCAAGACCGCGCGCAACTTCAATCCGATGATGGCGACCGCCGGCAAGGTCTGTGTCGCCGAAGTCGAGGAGTTGGTCGAGATTGGCGCGCTGGATCCGGATCAGATCCACACCCCCGGCATCTACGTCGACCGCATCGTGGTCAATGCCACGCCCGAGAAGCGCATTGAACAGCGCACTGTGAGCAAGTAATGGCCTGGACCAAGGAACAGATGGCGCAACGTGCCGCCCAGGAACTGCAGGACGGCTTTTACGTGAACCTGGGCATCGGCCTGCCGACCCTGGTCGCCAACTACATTCCCGCCGGCATGGATGTCTGGCTGCAGAGCGAGAACGGCCTCCTGGGCATCGGCCCCTATCCCACCGAGGCCGAAGTCGACGCCGACCTCATCAACGCCGGCAAGCAGACCATCACCGCGCTGCCGGGCAGCGCCTTTTTCAGCGGCGCTGACAGTTTTGCGATGATCCGTGGCGGCCACATCAATCTCTCCATCCTCGGCGCCATGCAGGTGAGTGCGCAGGGCGATCTCGCCAACTGGATGATCCCCGGCAAGATGGTGAAGGGCATGGGCGGCGCGATGGACCTGGTCGCCGGCGTGCAGCGGGTGGTGGTGCTGATGGAGCACACCGCCAAGGGCGAGGCCAAGATTCTGCCCAGCTGCACCCTGCCGCTCACCGGGGTGAAGGTGGTGGACCGCATCATCACCGAGCTGGGCGTGCTCGACGTAACCCCGGAGGGCCTGAAGCTGGTCGAGTTGGCCCCCGGCGTGAGCGCCGAGGAAGTGCGCGCAAAGACCGCCTGCCCGGTTCTGGGATAATCCCCTTCCGCAATCCGCAATCCGCAATCCGCAATCGCTATGACCACTCGCAAGCTCGTTCTCCTTCGTCACGGCCAGTCACAATGGAATCTCGATAACCGCTTCACCGGCTGGGTGGACGTGGACATCACCGAGGCCGGTCGCCAGGAGGCGATCAAGGCCGGCGAGCTGATGAAGGCCGAGGGCCTGAAGTTCGATTGCGCGCACACCAGTGTTTTGAAGCGCGCCATCCGCACCAACTTCACCGCGCTCGACGTGATGGATCAGTTGTGGATTCCGGTACACAAGACCTGGCGCCTCAACGAGCGCCACTACGGCGCCCTGCAGGGCCTGGACAAGGCCGAGACCACCGCCAAGCACGGCGAGGCGCAGGTGAAGATCTGGCGCCGCAGCTATGACGTGCCGCCGCCGGCGATGGCGTCTGATGATCCCGGCCACCCGGCCAACGATCCCCGCTACGCCAAGCTCGACGCGGCGGTGCTGCCGGGTACCGAGTCGCTGGCCACCACCCTAGTGCGCGTGCTGCCCTACTGGCACGACCAGATCGCGCCGCAGCTCAAGGCCGGCCAGACGCTCTTGGTGACCGCGCACGGCAATTCGCTGCGTGCGCTCTACAAGTACCTGAACAACGTCAGCGAGTCCGAGATCCTCGAACTCAACATCCCCACCGCCATCCCGCTGCTGTTCGAGCTGGACGGCGAGCTGAAGGTGAAGAGTTACCGCTACCTGGGTGATCCGGAGGCCGCCAAGCGCGCCGCCGAGGCCGTGGCCAACCAGGCCAAGGCGCGCTGAAGAGGCGCTATGCCGCCCGCAGGCTCCTCGCAGGGCCTGCGCGCGGCTGCTGCTAAGTCAGCCGGCGTGCGGCGGTATCCACTCGTTCAGAAAGTCCTCGCTGGACAAGCCCAGCAGCCGGTCTTCGTCGATCTCGTAGGGGTCGGCGTCGTAGCCGATGGCGCGGATCAGATAGCGCCGCTGGCCGGGGATGGGTTCCAGCTCGCAGCCGCACTCGGCGGCGCGGCGGATGGCTTCGCTCAGGCCCATCACACCGTCTCCGGTGGGTCGACCGCGTGGCGCAGCAGCGCCGCCCTGGAGACATAGCGGGTCACCGCCGCGTGGGTGGCGGAGAGCTTCACCGGCGGCGCCACGCCGGCTTCCAGGGCCTCGCTCCAGCGCAGGGCGCACAGGCACCACCAGTCGCCGGGCTTCAGGCCCGGGAACAGGTGCTCGGCGCGCGGCGTCACCAGATCGTTGCCGCGCTCCAGGCTGAAGCGCAGAAACTCGATGGTCATCCGCGCGCAGACCAGATGCCGGCCCTGGTCGTTGCCATCGGTCTTGCAGCAGCCGTCGCGGTAGAAGCCGGTGAGCGGCGCGTAGGAGCAGGGCAGCAGGCGGCCGCCCAGCAGATTGAGGTGCGTATCAGCCAGTGGCGGTTCAGTCATGCGGCACACTCTACGCCGCCCTCAAAGGAACCGACACGCCATGATTCGCCTGCAAGTCCGGCATCGGACCACCTACCGTTACGCCAATCCGGTCCGGCTCAACCCGCATCGGTTTGTTTGCCGTCCGCGGGATACCCATGAGCTGCGCATCCTCGACGCGCGACTGCACATCTCGCCCAGCGCGGAAACCCGCTGGACCAGCGATGTGTTCGGTAACTCGGTGCTCTGGCTGCATTTCAGCGCGCCGACCTCCGAGCTGGTGGTGGAGTCCGATCTCGATCTCGAGCACTACCCCGGTGACCCCGCGCAACTGCTGCTCGACGCGCCCGCCACACGGCTGCCGTTTGCCTACAGCGAATCCGATCAGATTGATCTGGCGCCCTATCTGCGGCGGCACTCCCCGGATCCCGAGAAGGTGTTGGCGAGCTGGACCAACGGCTATCTGAGCGCCAATGGCAACGACACCCTGGCGAGCCTGGCGGCCATCAACAGCGCCATCCACACGCGCTTTCGCTACCAGCGCCGCGTCGAGACCGGCACCTGGGCGCCGGCGACGACCCTGCGCGCGGGCTGCGGCAGCTGCCGCGACTTCGCCTTGCTGATGATGGAAGCGGCGCGCAGCCTGGGGCTGGCCGCGCGCTTTGTCTCCGGCTACCTCTACGACGCCGCCGAGGCCGGCGTCGCTGGCGCGCTGCTTGGGGGCGGCGAAACCCATGCCTGGTTGCAGATCTACCTGCCCGGCGCCGGCTGGGTGGCCTACGACCCCACCAATGGCCGGGTCGCCGGCAACAACCTCATCGAAGTGGCGGTGACCCGCGACCCCGAGCAGGCGGTGCCACTGGCCGGCAGCTTCGTCGGCCGGCCGGACGATAGTCTGGGCATGAGCGTCGAGGTGACGGTCACCGAGCTTTAGTGGCTGTCCACCGAGGATGGCGAGTCACGTTGATCTTGCTCGGCCAGGCCCGGGTTGCGATCCTGCGGCCGTGGGGTCGATTCATGGCGGCGCCGGGATGCGCCGCTACGACAACAAGCGAGTTGGGGAAATCATGAAGAAGAAATGGAGCGCGCTGCTGGCGGCCTGGCTGCTGATGGCGCAGGTGGGTGCCGCCGAAGTGGGCAGCCTGCCGGTCAAGCGATTGCCTTCGGGTACGGCGCCGACCACGTCGAGGACGCTGGCTGCCGAGCCTGCGTTCTGGCTGTCCGGCATGGCTGGCTATCAGGTGGTCGAAGAGGCCAATCTGACGGTGCAGGGCTGGGGCGCCTATCTGCGCGGCGAGCCTGGGCTGGTCGGTCTGCGTGCGCGCTACGCCAGCGGGCTGAGCGGGTTGCGGCATGGCCGCGAGCTGGGCTTGCTGCTCGGCCGGCCGCTCACCTCCGGCGGACGGGTCTGGGCGGCGCTCGGGGTTTCCCGCTACGAGCTGGAGCGGCGTCAGGACAGCTCCGGCAGCGCGCCGGTCCAAGAGCAGGCGATCGGCGTGCCGCTGGAGCTGGTCTGGGCGCCGCACGGGCGCCATCTCGGCCTGGAGCTGCGTGCCGAGGCCAATCTCAACAGCGTCAGCAACGGGCTGCTCATCGGCCTGGGTTTGCAGATCGGCAAGCTCTAGCTCGCCGCGTCCACCGCCGGCAGCCAGCCGCGCTCGCGCAGCAGCGCCTGGGCGTCGGCGCTATCGCCGGCGAACCAGGCGGCGGCGCTGCCGAGGATGAAGTGGTAGCCCCAGGCGTCCATGTCGGCGAAGCAGCGCGCCCGCGAATAGCCGTCCAGGCGTTCGGCCAGCAGGCATTGCAGGTAACAGACCGCGTTCTCCTCGGTGTCGGTGCCACCGGCGTCGGTGTGCAGGCCGGCGCGCCGCTGCTCGTCGGCCAACAGCCAGTGGCAGGCCTCGTGCAGGGCCGAGTGCACCGGCGTATCGGCGCGCAGGTACAGGCAGTTGCCGATCAGTCCGGCCTCGGAGTCGCCCCAGTAGCTGCCGGGAATCTCGGCGCCGTCCGCTACCGGCTGCCAGCGCAGACCCAGCGGCGTCAGCAGGGCTTCCAGCGCGCCGGCCGGCAGTGCCGAGACCGGGAGGACCGGCGCTGCGGGAATATTTTTCTCTGCCGACATGACAACCGGTTCCATTACCATCCCGTTATGAGTTTCGAGGCGCGGCAACGTACCGCGCCCTGCTGGAGGAGCTGGAAATGATGAACCACAACGCCCGTCGGCGGCTGCCGGCGCTGTCCCTGATTCTCGGTTGCGGGCTGCTGCTGAGTGCCTGCGGGCGCAGCAGCGCGCCGGCGGCGGGTGCGCCCCCTGGGGGCAATCCGCCCGGTTCGGGGGATGGCGCGAACGTCTTCCTTGCCATTGTCCCGCCCGGCTCCAACGGCAACTCGGCCGGCGCGGTCGGTGGTCCACTACCGGGCCAGCCGCAAGTGGTCTACCCCGACAACTATCGCGACCAGCTCGATATGTACGGCAACCTGGCCTACGCGAAGTCGCCGCTGAAGTCCGACACCTGCGCGCCGCCGGCCAACATCGACGCCCATGTGAAGTCCTCGGACCAGGCCTGCAACTACTTCAAGAAGGCCGGTCTGGAGCTGTCCGAGGCCGAGGCGGTGTCCACCACCACGCTGACCGCCCCCAATGGCAAGACCGTGGTGATCCGCCGCGACGGTTGGGGCGTGCCCTATGTCGACGGCCAGGACCGCGCCAGCGCCGAATATGGCCTGGGTTACGCTGCGGCCGAAGACCGGCTGTGGCTGTTCGACCTGCTGCGCGATGTCGGCCGTGGCCGCGCCTCGGAGAAGCTCGGACCTTCGCCGACCACCTACGAGCTGGACCTGGAATTCGGCTCCGCCTCGGCCTATAGCGAAGACGAGATCAGCGGCATCATCGACAACGCGGTCGCCAAGCTCGGCGCGCTGGGGCCGATGTTTCTCAACGACACCCAGATGTTCGTGGCCGGCATGAACGCCTACGTCGACTTCCTGCAGACGCCGGCCGGCCTGCCGAAGCTGCCGTTGGAGTACGCGACCCTCGGCCTGCGCCTGGGCGGCGAGCCGCTGTTTCCGCCGCGGCCGTTCACGGTCGAGGACATCGTCGCCAACGCCGTGCTGATCCAGTCGGCGCTCGGGCTCGGTGGCGGTGGCGAAGCGCGCAACCTCAACCTGCTGCAAAAGCTCGACGCCAGCATCACCGGTGGCACTACGGTGTTGCCGGAAGCCGCCTGCAAGCTCTGGCGCGACCTGCGCCACGCCAACGCGCCGGACAGCTACCACACCGCCAGCGGCAGCTTCGCCACCCAGTCGCCGCCGAGCGTCAACGAGAACTGCCCGCAGACCCTGCCGGCAGGGACGGCGATCTGGGATGTGGGCAGCTTCGTCGGCCACACGCTGCAGAGTCACGGCGCCGGGCTGCCGACCCTGCCGTTGCCGCTCGCGGTGCCGGCTGCCACGGGTGGGCTAGGGAGCCTCGGCGCGCTGGGCAAGCTGAAGCTCTCCGGGGCGCCGGCCGATGTCGCGGCGATGGCCACGCGACCGCCGTTGCGGCACGGTCTGGGCACGCCGGCGCCGACCGCCCGCGCCGTGCAGCGGACCAGCGAGGACCCAGGCGCGAGCCTGCACGCGCTGCTGAATCGGTACGGCTTCCCGATGACCACCTCGAACTGGATCGCCGCCGCCGGCAGCGAAACCGAGAGCGGCCACCCGATCATCGTCGCCGGCCCGCAGACCAGCTACTTCGCGCCGCAGTTGCTGTGGGAGGCGGCGGTGGTGTCGAAGGGCGGCACCCCCTACGAGCTGGCGGCGCGCGGCATCTCGACGGTGAACCTGCCCTACATCGTCATCGGCCGCGGTCTCGACTTTGCCTGGAGCCCGACCTCGGCCGGCTCCGACTTCACCGATGTGCGGGTGTCGAAGCTCTGCAACACCAACGGCACGCCGGCCTCGCGCGAGGACGCCGATGCGGATGGCTACCCGGACAGCGACGGCTACCTCTACAAGGGCCAGTGCGTGCGGCTGTACAAACGCCTCGACACCTGGACCGCCAACCTCACCGCAGCCAGCCTGGCGCTCGGCGGCCCGCAGAATCCGGAAACGGTGAACCGCTACGTGTTGCGCACCCACTACGGCCCAGTGATCGGCACCGCGACGGTGCAGGGCGAGCCGGTGGTGATCTCCACGCAGCGCAGCACCTTTCTCGCCGACGTCGATACCGCCGCGCCGTTCGCGCTGCTGACCACCACCGGCATCAAGATGGATCACACGCGGTTCAAGAAGCTGTTCAACAGCATGACCGCGACCTTCAACTGGCTCTACGCCGACAAGAACGACATCGCCTACATCCAGTCCGGCCTGTATCCGCAGCGGGCCAGCGGCGCGCCTGCCGAGCTGCCGGTGTGGGGCGATGGCAACTACGAGTGGGTCGCCGATCAGAGCCTGCCGGCGGACTTCTTCAGCACCTACGGCGGCGAAGTTCCTTATCCGAGTCGCGCCCGGGCGACGCTGATGGACGACCAGGGCTACTACGAGTGGCCGGGCTTCCTGCCGCTGTCGGCGCACATCCAGGATGTGAATCCGCCCAAGGGCTACATGGCCAACTGGAACAACTCCGGCGCTGCTGGCTGGTGGGCGGCGGATGCCAACGGCACCTATGGGCCGACCCATCGCGTCGAGATGCTGGCCGACCGCCTGGCCGCCTTCAAGGCCAGCGGCCGCAAGCACACGCTGGCGACCATGGTCGAGGTGATGGCCGACGCTGCGTACACGGATCATCGTGGCCAGGATCTGCTGCCGCTGCTGCTGCAGTTGATGCATCAGGGCGAGCTGAGCGCCGACCAGCAGGCGGTAGCGAGCCTGATGCAGGACTGGATCGACGACGGCTCGCGCCAGTGGATCGACAACAGCAAGGGCCTGGGCAGCTTCCGCCGCGATCGCGACGCCAGCGGCACTTACGATCATCGCGCCGCCGTGGTGTTCATGGACGCCTGGTATCTGCGGCTGATGGAGACCGTCACGCCGCAGATGGCCGCGATCGAGGCCAAGGGCGCCTCGCTGCTCAGCGCCCGGCTCGACGCGCCGCGCGCGCAGGGTTCGGCTTTCCAGGAAGGCTGGTACCAGCACATGCGGCGCATGCTGCAGACAGTGCTGAACACGCCCGGCCATGCCAGCTACCGGGCGCTGAAGTGCGCCAACTCCGACGATCCCACGGCCTGCCGCGCGGCGGTGCTGAGCGCACTCGATCAGGCGCTGACCGATCTCGGCGGTTTGTCGAACCAGGCGGCTTGGGATGGCTCCCAACTGCTCTACCCCAAGGCTGCCGATTGCGGGAAGGTCGAGGACTGCGACGCGGTCGAACACACCTCCTTCGCCTACCAGCCGGTGCCGGCGATCCACTGGATCAACCGCCCGACCTTCCAGCAGGCGGCGGAGATCGTGAAGGACCGCGACGGCAAGTAGTCGGGCGGGGGGCAAACAAGCCGCGAGCCTCCGCTTGGCGCCGGCCTGTTTGTTCGCGCCCTAGTACTTGTCAGCGGCCAGGGGCGCGGGTTAGCCGGATGCCGTCGGCGTTTCCACCACCAGGGCGGTCAACCGCCGTACCAGCGGCAGCACCATCAGCAGGGTGGGGAAGGCGATCAACCAGGACAACCCCCAGGAGCTGAGCCAGATCGACAGGAAGTGCTCGGCCAGGCCGATGCCGCGCAGCGTGCTGACCAGCGAGACGATGCAGGTCATGAATAGCGAGAGGAACAGCGGCATGACTAGGCCGGCGTAGCGCGCCGGCAACTTGCGTAGACCGGCAGCGCGGGCGGAGGAGGGTGAGGGCATGGTGGCGTGGTGACGGCGTGGAGCTTGAGCGGAGGCCGCGAATGCTAACGCCTGCCGCGACCAGTGAGCCCTATGCCGCCGGTTTGTGGCAGACCGCCTCGATGTTGTGTCCATCGGGGCCGATCACAAAGGCGCCGTAGTAATTGGCGTGGTAGTGCGGGCGCAGGCCCGGCGGGCCGTTGTCCTTGCCGCCCGCGGCGATGGCGGCCTGGTAGAAGGCATCGACTTGCGGCCGTGTCGCCGCCGCAAAGGCGAGATGCAGATGCGCCGGGCGCTCGGTGCTCTCGTAGAGCCAGAGCGAGGGTTTGCCGTTTTGTCCCAGGCCAATCCCGTGGGGCCCCTCCATGGCCACCGCGACACCCAGCGGTTGCAGCGCCTTGAGGAAAAACGCCTTGCTCTCGCCGAGATTGCTGACGCCAAAACCGAGGTGATCGAACATGGCTGTCTCCTATTCCTGGTCGCCGTTGGGCCGCAGCTGCGCAGCGATTGCCTCGAAGGGGCGTCGAGCCTGCACAGCCAGCTTGGGTGGCGAGCAATACTTGGGCAGAACGGACCCGCCGTCCAGTCAGCGTCGCGCCCGGCCTCGGCCTTGGCCGCCGCCACGCTCATGGTTGGCGCGCCGGCGACTGCCATGGCGAGCCCGTCGCCCGTACAGTGGCCGCTCCCCGACTCGGAGCGGTGCCGCATGCCCCTGGAACACGTTGATGTGCTGATCGTCGGTGCCGGCCTGTCCGGCATCGGCGCCGCCGTGCATTTGCAGCAGCACTGTCCCGGCCGGACCTACGCCATTCTCGAAAGCCGCGACACGCTGGGCGGCACCTGGGATCTGTTCCGCTATCCCGGCATCCGCTCCGACTCCGACATGTACACGCTGGGCTATTCCTTCCGCCCCTGGAAGGCGGCCAAGGCGATTGCCGACGGGCCCTCGATCCTCGCCTACATGCGCGATGCCGCCCGCGAGCACGGCGTCGATAGCCACATCCGCTACCAGCATCGCGTGGTGGGCGCCGAGTGGTCGACTCCGGAGGCGCGCTGGACGGTGAAGGTGGAGCGCGGGCCGCAGCGCGAGCCGGCGCAACTGAGCTGCCGGTTCCTTTACCTCTGCGCCGGCTACTACGACTACGCCTCGGGCTACACGCCCGGCTATCCGGGCCTGGAGCAGTACCGTGGCCGCTTCGTGCATCCGCAGCAGTGGCCCGCCGATCTCGACTACCGCGGCAAGCGGGTGGTGGTGATCGGCAGCGGTGCCACCGCGGTGACCCTGGTGCCGTCGATGGCGCAGGACGCCGCCAAGGTCACCATGCTGCAGCGCTCGCCGACCTACATCCTGGCCTTGCCAGGGCAGGACGCCATCGCCAACGGCCTGCGCCGCGTCCTGCCGACCAAGCTCGCCTACGCGATCACCCGCTGGAAGAACGTGCTGATGCAGATGTTCTTCTTCAATCTCTGCCGCCGGGCGCCGGAGCTGGCGAAGAAGCTGATCCGCGCCGGCGTGCGCCAGCAGCTGCCCAAGGGTTTCGACGTCGACAAGCACTTTGCGCCCAGCTACAACCCCTGGGACCAGCGCGTCTGCCTGGTGCCGGACGGTGATCTGTTCCAGGCGCTGCGCTCGGGCAAGGCGGAGATCGTCACCGACCATATCGAGACTTTCACCGAGCAGGGCATCCGCCTGAAGTCCGGCCAGGAGCTGGCGGCCGACGTGGTGGTGAGCGCCACCGGGCTGAAGATGCTGGCGCTCGGCGGTGTGCGCTTCGTGGTCGATGGCGAGCCCATCGAGTTGTCCAAGAAGCTCAGCTACAAGGGCATGATGATCAGCGACGTCCCCAACATGGCGCTGGCGATCGGCTACACCAATGCCTCCTGGACGCTGAAGGTCGATCTCAGCTCGGCCTATCTCTGCCGGCTGCTGAACCACATGGAGCGCCACGGCTATCGCCAGTGCACGCCGCGCCGCAACGACCCTTCGGTGCGGGAGCTGCCGCTGCTGGATTTCTCTTCCGGCTATGTGCAGCGCGCCATCGACGCCTTTCCCAAGCAGGGCTCGAAAGCGCCCTGGAAGCTCCACCAGAACTACCTCTTCGATCTGCTGGGCCTGCGCTTCGGCAAGCTGGACGATGGTGCCCTGGTGTTTTCCGGTGTGGAGGCAAAATAGCGCCATGCGCATCGGCATCGATCTCGGCGGCACCAAGACGGAAGCGGTATTGATGGGGCCAGGCTCGGCGATCCTGGCGCGCGAGCGGCTGGCGACGCCGCACGAGGACTACCAGGGCCAGATCGTCACCATCGCCGAGCTGGTGCGGCGCATGGAAGCCGCCGCAGGTCAGGTCGGTCTGCCGGTGGGCATCGGCCATCCGGGCGCGATCTCGCCGGCCACCGGCCTGATGAAGAACGCCAATTCCATCTGCCTCAACGGCCGCCCGCTCAAGCAGGACATTGAGGCAGCACTAGGGCGGGTGGTGCGCATGGCCAACGATGCCGACTGCCTGGCGGTGTCGGAAGCCGCCGACGGCGCGGCGGCGGGTGCCAAGACGATGTTCGCGGCGATCCTCGGCACCGGCGCCGGTGGCGGCATCGTCATCCACGGCCGTTTGCTCGCGGGCCCCAATGCCATCGCCGGCGAGTGGGGCCACAACCCGCTGCCCTGGCCGCGCGCCGACTGGGGCGAGGTGCCGGGGCCGGAACACTGGGACGGCCAGCGCGGCAGCATCGAGGCCTGGCTGTCCGGCACCGGCTTCGCCCGCGACCATGCGCAGCGCTTCGGTGGCGCGTTGCGCAGCGAGGAAATCCTGCAAGGCGCGGCGGCCGGCGACGGCGCCTGCGTCGAGAGCTGGGAGCGCTACCAGGACCGGCTGGCGCGGGCGCTGGCCAGCGTCATCAATCTGCTCGATCCGGAGGTGATCGTGCTCGGTGGCGGCCTGTCGAAAGTGGCGGCGCTCTACCAGAGCATTCCGCGGCGCTGGGGCGCCTGGGTATTCAGTGATCGCGTCGACACCCAGCTGAAGCCGGCGCTGCACGGCGACTCCAGCGGCGTGCGCGGCGCTGCCTGGCTGTGGCCGGAGACTGCCGCGCGATAGCGGCGGCGCGCTCAGGTGATCGGCGGTGTAGGCGTGGCGGCGGACAGCCGCGCGTTGGACATCGTCAGCCGGTAGATCAGCGTCTGGGTGAAGGTCTTGTAGAAGCGCAACTGGCTTTCCGGCGCGACGTTGTCGAGCAGGGTGGCATTGATGCGCAGCGCCAGCACGGTGGAAACCGCCTGCACCGATGCCGTCCGGCGCATGCCGGAGAGCAGCGCGATCTCGCCGAAGCAATCGCCCTTGCCGAGCACGTGGATCGGCTTGCCGCCCTTGCGGACCAGCGCCTGGCCCATGGCGATGATGTAGAAGGCGCTCTCGATGTCGCCCTCTTCCACCATCATGCTGTTGGCGGCGAAGGTCTTGAGCTGGCTAGCGCTGAGGATGCCGTCGATTTCATCTTCGGTGAAGGCATTGAAGAAGGCCAGGCCGCGCAGCGAGTCGCGGTTCTCGCGGCGGCTGGAGTGGGCATCGCTCTCGCGCAGGCGTTCCTGCTCGCGCAGCAGGTCGGAGGCGAGGTCGAGCCCCTTCTGGTAGCGCTCGCCCGGCTTCTTGGCGAGCAGCTTGGCGATGATCTGGCAGAGGTCGCGCGAGAGTTCGGGGCGCTTCTTGTCGAGCGCCGGCACCGGCTGGTTGCGGATCGCCGCGAACAGGCCGGGCAGATGCGGCGAGTAGAACGGGGGCTCGCCGGTGAGCAACTGGTAGAGCACCGCGCCCAGGGCATAGAGGTCGGAGGTGGCGCCCACCGGCTGACGCATCACCTGCTCGGGCGACATGTACAGCGGCGAGCCCACCGCGGTGCTGCTGGTGCCTTCGCGCGGTTCGTTCAGTTCGGCGATCGAGAAGTCCATGATCTTCGGGACGCCGTCCTTGGTGATCATGATGTTGCTGGGCTTGATGTCCCGGTGCAGCACGCCCTTGGAATGCGAGTAGTCGAGGCCGCGCGCGCACTTGATGCCGACGTCGAGCACCTTGTCCAGCGCCATGCGCGGGCCGTTGCGCCGGCACCAGGGCAGCAGGGTGTCGCCGTCGACGTACTCCATGACGATGTAGCAGAGGTCGGCCTCCATGCCGGCGTCGTAGAGCGCGATGATGTTGGGGTGATTGAGCATGCCGGCGGCGCGCGCTTCCACGAAGAAGTTGCGCGCCTGCATCTCGAAGTTGCCGCCCTGCCGGTCTTCGCTGAGATGCAGGGCGATCTTCACCGCCACCTCGCGCTGCACGAAGGGATCGAAGCCCTTGTAGACCAGGCCGCTGGCGCCCTTGCCGAGCACGCCGCGTATCTCGTACTTGCCGATCCGGCTGGGCGCGTCAGCCGGCAGTTGGCCGCGCTCGTCGTTGCGGCGCGGCGCTACGGTAGGCTCGCTGCTCACGACGGCGCCAGCTCCACTAGCGGCCCGTCAGCCGGGCGTGGATGAAATCGGCGATGGCGGCGATCGCCGCATCGGATTCCGGCATCAGGCCGCCGTGCAGCTGCCACACATGCCAGAGCTGCGGCCAGATCTGCAGGGTCACCGGTACGCCCTGGGCACTGGCGCGTTGCGCCAGGCGGGTGGAGTCGTCGTGCAGAATCTCCCGGCCGCCGACCTGGATCAGCAGCGGCGCCAGGCCGCTGAGATCGGCGTACAGCGGCGAGGCTAGCGGCTGCTTGAGATCCTGCCCGGCCAGATACTGGGCGGCGCTATCCACGCCCAGCTGGCGCGACAGCATCACCTCCTGCCGGGCGCGCGAAGTCACCGACTCGCCGGACATGGTCAGGTCGGTCCAGGGCGACAGGCAGACGATGCCGGCCGGTTGCGGCAGCGGCTCGGTCTTCAGGCGCAGCGCCAGCGCCAGCGCCAGGCCGCCGCCGGCGGAGTCGCCGGCGATGATGATCTTGTTGGCCGAGATGTCCTGGTCGAGCAGGCCGCGGTAGGCGGCCAGCGCGTCATCGACGGCGGCGGGGTAGGGGTGCTCCGGCGCCAGCCGGTAGTCCGGCGCGGCCACGCAGACGCGCGCGCTCTTGGCCAGCCGCGAGGTGAGCGCGCGGTGGCTGCGCGGCGAGCCGGTGACATAGGCGCCGCCGTGCAGGTAGAGCACAAAGCCGCGCGCGCCGCTGGCCGGATGCGCCACCCACTCAACCGGCACCTCGCCGAGCTGGCCGGCGGTGTAGGTGGCGCCGCTGGCGGGCCAGGTGAGCTTGGCGAGCTTGTCCACCCGCAGGCGCTTGCGCGCCATGTCGGGGTCGTGCAGAGCCGACTTCACGACGAGGCCCGCAAACAGCTTGGTGAGGTGGCCGCGCAGGGACAGGGGAGCGTTGGGGTCGATGCCTTTGGTCATGACTCGCAAGCCTAGCCGTTTTCACCGGGCTTCGGTGTCATTTGCCGGCCGTGGGCGTTGACTAGACTGCGCCGATGAAAGCTCTGATCGCATTCCCCTGCTGCCTGTTCCTGCTGGCCGGCTGTGGTCGTTCGCAGGCTCCGGTATCCGAGGTGGCCCCGCCGTCGCCGCCGGGGCAGGCGGTCTGCGCGCCGGGCGCGCCGGCCCTGGAATTCACCGGCAGCGCCAGCGCCGCCGAGGCCAAGAGCTACCGCCTGCTGCCGTTCACGGTCGCCGCCGGTACCGGGCGCGTGGAGCTGAGCTACGAGTGGAGCGACAAGCCCGGCAATCCGCCGTCGACGCCACTCACCGCCACCACCTTCGATCTTGGCCTTTGGGATCAGCACGGCTACCGCAGCGCCCAGGGTTTCCGTGGCTGGGGCGGCTCGCGTCAGGGTCGTATCGACCAGCAGCAGGCGCCGATCTACGTCCAGCGCGACAGCGCCGATCGCGGCTTTGTGCCCGGCGCCGTCGAACCCGGCACCTGGTATGCCGATCTCGGCATCGCCGCGGTGGCGCCGGCCGGCGCCGACTACCGGGTGAAAGTGGAGTGCAAGAGCGTCTCCGCCGGTGCCAGCTCGGCGCCGGACCCGGTGGACAGCCAGCATGTCGCCCGACGTCTGCCCGGCTGGTATCGCGGCGACTTCCACATGCACGCCTACCACTCCAACCCGAACGCGCCGGACTGGCCCGACTTCATCGCCCAGGCGCGCGCGGCGCAGCTCGACTTCCTGATGGTCACCGAGTACGTCACCGGTCAGCACTGGCGCACGCTGGGCGCGGTACAGCGCGCCAATCCCGACCTCCTGATCTGGCCGGGCCGCGAGATCATCACCTACCACGGCCACATGATGGCCTTCGGCGAGACGCCCTCGGTGCTCGAATACCGGCATGGGTTCGAGGACGTCGGCGCCGGCGAGATCCAGCGTCTGAGCAAGGCCGATGGCGCGCTGTTCGGCGTCAACCATCCCACCACCTTTCCGCCGCCGCTGTTCAGCAATTTCTGCCGTGGCTGCTACTTCGAGCTCGACGACGCGATCGACTGGACGCAAGTCGACACCATTGAAGTGGTCAACGGGCCGATGCTGGCGACGCCGGACGATCTCGGTATTCCGCTGCCGGTGGGCTCCATCGAAAATCCCTTCGTCGGCACCGCCATCCAGAAATGGGAGGGCCTGCTCCAGCAGGGCTACAAGATCACCGCCGTCAGCGGCTCCGACAGCAAGGGCGTCGACGCCGAAGACCAGCGTGCCCGCAAGGGTTATGGCTCCAGCCTCACCGCGGTCTATGCCAGCGAACTGTCGCGGCCGGCCTTGCAGGCGGCGATCCGGGCCGGCCATGCCTACATCCGCACCCGGGGTGCGGCCGGCTCGCCGGAAGTGCTGTTCGAGGCCAGCGGGCCTGCGCAGCAGCAGGGCATCTACGGCGACAGGCTGGTGCTCGCCGAGGGCGAGAGCGCGACGCTCACCACCACCGTCACCGGCGGCGCCGGGCAGTGGCTCAGCTACTACGCCAACGGCGTTCCAGTGCTGACCCTGCCGGTAATCACCGATCCCTTCGTCCATCAGTTGCCGGCGACGCGCTTGCCGGTCAACGAAGGTCGCTTAGGCACGTTCTGGCGCATCGAGCTGCGCGACCTGCAGACCCGCACCGTGATCGGCAATCCCATTTTTTTGCGCGGGCCCTGAATCGGACTGGCGGGAATTAACGATGGATTGACGTGGCGCGGGCTAATTTTGACCTGAACCGTTAATCAACTCTCTTCAGGCTCCCCATGTTCAGGCCAAGTTTTCTTGCCGCCGCTGCGGCTCTGTTGTCCGCTCCCGTCCTTGCCGATGCCGATCCGGTGCTGTTGACGCCGGTACAAGCCACCGCGACCCGACTACCGGAGTCGGTGAATCTGGTACCGGCCACGGTGTCGGTGGTGTCTGGCGAAGAGCTGCGTGCTCGCGGTGCCAGCGACCTGCGCACGGCGCTGTCGTTGGTTTCCGGCGTCGAGATCGCCCCCGGCGGCGACGCCGGCCCGGCCGGCAGCGTGCCGGCCTTCTATGGCTTTCGGGAGTTCGACGCCTTCCTGCTGGTGGTCGATGGCGTGCCGGCGGGCGGGGCCTTCAACCCGACGCTGTCGATGCTCGATCTGCACAACATCAAGCAGATCGAGGTGATGCGCGGCGCGGCGCCGGTCATGTACGGCGCCACCAGTTTCGTCGGCGTCATCCAGGTCATCCACTATCCGGCCGGTGAATCGGAAAACCGCGTCACTGCCACGCTGGGTGACCCGCTGAGCGTCGGCGCCTCCGGAGCCACGGTGCTGTCCAGCGGCGTCTACAAGCAGTCGATTGAGGCCAACGGCAGCCGCGACCGCTACAGCGACGACCGCACCGCGGTGAACCGTGGCCACCTGATGTACCGCTTCGCGACCGCCGCCGCCGGTGGTCAGGTGCGCGCCGACGTCGAGCTCTTGCAGCAGCACCAGATTCCCGCCGGCCTCACCCGCCGCCGCAGTATCGGCGGCGTGCAGCGCCTGTGGCCGGAGACCTCGCCGGACGACAATCAGAATCCCTCCGACGCCCACATCAACGAAGGGCGCCGGCAGTTGACGCTGGGTTACGACCGCCACGAGACCCTGCTCGGCGCACTGGGCACGACGCTGGCCGTCACCCACACCGACACCTCCTACATTCGCGGCTTTCTGGCCAGCAGTGGCCTGAGCGCGCCAGAATCCTCATTGCCGGCCACTACCGACGCCGACGGCTTCAACCAGAGCCGCAACGTGCTCGACGTCTACTACGACGCGCACTTCAGCAAGGCGCTGGGGCCGGTGGGCCTGACCTATGGTGTCGACGTACTGCACGGCAATGCCGATGTCCGCACCGGCAACTACGCCTACCGGGTCAGCCAGGACGGCACGGTCGCCGAAGCCTCCACCGACAATCCGGTGGACGAGGTCTTCGCGGTGCAGGACCGCCGGGACTTTCTCGGCGCCTACCTGCAGGGCAACTGGAAGCCGCTGCCGACCGTGGAGCTGGTCGCCGGCCTGCGCCTGAACAACACCCACGAGAAGCTGGAAGTCACCGAAGACCCCAACGGCGTGCCGGACAGTGGCAGCGATACCCACCACCAGACCCGATTCAGCGGCACCGTCGGCGCTAGTTGGCAGGCCTATACCGTCGGCGCCAACACGGTGGTGCTTTATGCCGACTACCGCAACAGCTTCAAACCGCTGGCCTTCGAGTTCGCGCCGGCGATGGAGCCCGATGAAGAGATTCTGCCGGCGGAAACCGCGCGCACCTACGAGGCCGGTTTAAAGGGCGCCTGGTTCGACGGCCGCCTGAAATACGACCTCTCTGGCTTCTACGTCAATTTCGACAACGCCAAGCACTACACCGCCACCGGCGAGGAAACCTGCGGTGGCCGCCTGCGCTTTGCCGGCGGTGAAGCCGAGACCCGCTACACCCTGGTCAAGGACCTCGATCTGGCGGTGAACTACGCCTACCACGAGCAGCGCTTCGTGTTCGCGCGTACCGACGATGGCAGCGATGTCTCCGGCAATCGCCCGGAAATGTCGCCGCATGTCACCGCCGGCCTGGGCCTGCTGTATCTGCCGGCCACCGGCTTCAACGCCGCGCTGATCGACAGCTTCACCGGTGGCCGCTTCCTCAACAAGAAGAACACCGGTCCGCTGCACAGCTACCAGACGCTGGACGCGCACCTGGGCTGGAACGGCGCCAAGGGCATCAGCCTGTCGCTGGATGGCAGCAACCTCACCGACGCCCGCGACGCGGTCTCCGAAAGCGAGTATTCGGAGGAGATCAACGGCGCCGCCTACACCCGCATGCAGGGCCGTCGGGTGCTGCTGAGCGTTTCCAAAACCCTGTAAGACGAACATAGCCCATGGCCATTTCCAGCCGTCTGCCCAGACACCTGCTCGCCGCCGCCTTCGTGGTGGCGAGTCCGATGGATGCCTTCGCCGAGGATGGCGAGGACAGCCGCCAGCACAAGTCGGCGCCGGTGCAGCTCGATCCCGTGCAGGTCACTGCCACCCGCGGCAGCGCTGGCAGCTTCGAGGTGACGCAGCCGGTGACCGTGCTCAGCGCCGAAGACATCGGCAATCGGAGTCCGCAGGTGATGGGCGAGCTGCTGCGCGGCGAGTCCGGCGTGTACTTCCAGCAGACCGGGCCCGGCCAGGGCATGGCCATCGTCCGTGGCCTCAAGGGCTCGGGCGTGCTGCATCTGGTCGATGGCTTCCGACTCAACAACGCCTTCTTCCGCTCGGCGCCCAGCCAGTACATCGCCCTGCTCGATCCCTGGAACATCGACCAGATCGAAGTGGTGCGCGGCCCCAGCTCCACGCTCTACGGTTCCGACGCGATGGGCGGCGTGATCCAGGTGCGCACGCCGGAAACCCGCTTCAGCGGCAGCCAGATCGCTACCGCCGCCGAGACCCGTCTGCACTACGGCAGCGCCGACTCCGCGAAGGTGGGCCGGGTGAAGCTCGCCGCCGGCAACGAGAAGCTCTCGCTCACCGCCGGCTACACCATCGCCAACTACGGCGATCGCCAGATCGGCGGCATCGGCCAGAGCGCCGACGGCGCCGGCAATATCAGCCTGGGCGACACCGTCGGGCCGGGCGAGTACACCTCCCGCGCCTACGACTTCAAGGCGATCTGGGCGGCGACGCCGGCGGACGAACTCAGCTTCGCGGTGCAGTACTTCGAGGTGCCGCAGATGTTCCGCTACAACGAGATGGTGCCGGGCTCCAATCCGCCGCCGGCCTCGCGCATCCAGGCGCTCTACGACAACAACCGCGCCTTCTATCACTTGCGCTGGCGGCACAGCGCGCCGCTGGGTTTCGTCGATAGCCTCGATGTGCACCTGGGCCGGCAGATCATCAACGACGACCGTTTCGACAACCCTTCCGCCAACCCGAGCCGCTACGACCGCGAACAGAACCGTTCGACGCTGGACGGCCTCACCGTCGCGGCGCAGACCGCGCTGAATCCGCAGCACACGCTGCGCTACGGCACCGAGCTGTACCGCGACGCGGTGGACAGCACCAAGCAGCGCAGCGGCAACAGCGGCGCGACCTACACCGAGAGCTCGGGCAGCACCAGCTTCAAGAGCCGCTTCCCGAACGGCGCCAGCACCGACAACTACGGCGTCTATCTGGAAGACCTCTGGGCCTACTCGCCGGCCTGGCGGGCCAACCTCGGCGGTCGCCTCAACTACACCGCTACCACCTTGCCGGCGGCACCGGAGTCCGACCGGACCATCGCCGGCGAGGTGGACAACACCGACTACAGCGCCCAGCTCGGTCTGCGCTACGCGATCTCGCCGACGCTGGCCTGGACCAGCAACCTCGGTCGCGGCTACCGCGCGCCGAACATCTTCGACTTAGCGCTGGTCGGCGACCGTGGCGGCAGCCCGGCGCGGCCCTTTGTCGCCAACACCAGCCTGAAGCCGGAGAGCCTGCTGTCGCTCGACACCGGCCTCAAGTACCGGTCGGGCGGCACGGTCGGCGAGTTCAGCGTCTTCTACTTCGGCTACCGCGACCAGATCTCCACCGACAACCCCAGCCGCGTGGTGCCGCAGGGCGAGCAGGGCTGCACCGAGGCGGCCGGCTGCTACCAGGCCGAGAACCTGCCCAGCGCGACCTACTACGGTTTCGAAGGCTCGCTGCGCCAGCCGCTGCCGGCCCGACTCACTGTGCGTGCCACGCTCAACTACACCTGGGCGGAGAAGGAACTGGCCGACGGCAGCCAGGAGCCGGGCAACCGCATACCGCCGCTCAACGGCGTGCTCGGTCTCGACTGGCAGGCGCTACCCAAGCTGGTGGTCGCACCCAGCGTCTGGTTCAACGACAGCCAGCACCGTCTCGATGGCCTGGACCAGACCGATGCCCGCATCGCCGACGGCGGCACGCCGGGTTTCGCGGTGGTCGACCTCGCTCTGCGCTGGAGCCCCAGCGAACGGCTGCGCCTGCAACTGGTGGGCGAGAACCTGCTCGACAAGAGCTATCGCGAGCACGCCTCCGGTATCGACGGCCGCGGCCGGGGCGTCGGCCTGACCCTGGAGGCTGCGTTATAAAAAATTCCCTGGGTGGTTTTTTTGGGGCCGCGAGTGCATCGCGGCCCCTTTTTTGTCCGCCACCTGTCATGCCGGCTGGCTAGCATGGAGCGGTGAACTCCCGCGCCGCGCCGCCCGAAGCTCTGAACGACCTGCTGCACCGGGCCGATCAGGCGGCGCGCGCCGGGCAGCCCGGTGCGCAGTTCGAGGCGCTGCTGTCCAGCCTGGACTGCACCGTGCGGCCGCATGCCGGCTGCGACCGTCTGCTCGACTTCCTGCTCGCGCACCGACCGCGCGCGCGCCACGCCGATATCGACCGCGTCTGGTGCCTGGCGCTGGACGAGGTCTGGGCGCGCCCCACCGAACTGGCCTCGCCGCTGGCCGACTACCTGGCGCTGAGCCCGGTGGTCGCTGCGGCTCTCGACGATCCTGATCCACCCCCGGCGGCCTTGCTGGAAGTGCTCGAAGCCGATGCGTTGCTACACCGCCTGCTGGCGCTCAGCCCGCTGCCGCAGCCGCGCTGGGAGGCGCTGCTGGTGGCCGTGACCGGACAGTTGCTGGCCGCTGCGGCGCTGGCCTGCCAGCGCTATCCGCGCCTGCTGCGGGCGCTGGCTGTTTGGGCGCAGCAGACTGGGCGTATCGCGTTGCCATCCTCCGACGCCGCCCTGCGCGCTGCCGCCCATGCGCCGCTGATCGCCGCCGCCGCGCTCGGTCAGCCGCCTTCCGAATCTGTGCTCGCCTGGGCCTTTCTGGCCGCCGCGCCCGAGCCCGGCGAGTGGGCTGCGGTGCTGTCTTTGCTGCCGGCTGGCGTACTGCTGCGCCGGCTGCTGGCCGAGCCGCTGGAGGAGGCGCGCCTGGCGCGGCAATGGCCGCCCGCCGTCACCGCCGATGCCGGACTGGCCGCCCAGTACGAGAGCGATCCCTATCCGCGCTGGCAGGCCGAGCCACGCCGGCCCTGGCCGCCGCCCGCCGCCGTCGCCCGCCTTCTGCCGGCGCGGCCAAGAGTGCTGATCGCCGGCTGCGGCAGTGGCCAGCAATTGCTGCGCGCCGCCGACCGCTATCCGGGTGCGCGCCTGCACGCGCTGGATTTTTCCCGCAGCAGCCTGGCCTACGCGCAGCGCGCCTGCGCCGCCGCCGGATTGCGTGAGCTGGACTGGCGCTGCGCCGATCTGCTCAGCCTGGTCGGCAGCGGCGAGCGCTACGAGTTGGCCGAATGCATCGGCGTGCTGCACCACCTGCCGGACCCGGCCGCAGGTCTCGCGGCGCTGGCCGCGGTGCTGGCGCCCGGCGGCCTGCTCTGCGCGGTGGTGTATAGCGCCCGCGCGCGCGCCGAGATTCGCCGCCTGCGCGCACTCTGGCCGGCGGCGGCGTTCGAAGGCGATGGCGAAGCGCTGCGACAGGGCCGCGCCGCCTATCTGCGCGGCGACTATGGGCTGCCCGATCCGGCCATCGTCGGCGCCATCGATTTCTACTCGCGCGCCGGCTGCCGCGACCTGCTGTTCAACCGCCGTGAGCGGCACTACCGCTTGCCGGAATTCCTCGCCGAGGCCGAGGCGGCCGGCTTCGAGTGGCTGCAACTGGAAGCGCCGCCGGCGGCGGCCGAGCAGGCCGCGCGGCGCCTGGGTCTGCCGGCCGAGCGTCTCAATGCCAGGCAGTGGGACGCCTACGAGGCCGAAGCGCCACGCAGCTTCGGCGGCATGTACCAGGTCTGGCTGCGCCGTCGCGGCTGAGCGCCGGATCGCGGACAAAAAAATAGGGCCCGCTCGCGCGGGCCCCAGTGACCACGGGGTTAACCGGGGAATCAGAAGCCGATCACGCCGCCGTCCTTCTTGGTGATGACCAGGGTGGCCGAGCGCGGCCGACCGGCCTTGGTGCCGGCCTTGGTCGCATCGCTGCGGTCGTAGGGCCAGGCGCTGGTGTACTTGGTGGCGGTATTGCTGTCGGCGGCGTTGACATCGCCGGCCAGCGTCTCCTCGCCCGGATGCTGGATGTTGACGAACATGGTCTTGCCGTCCGGGGTGATGTCGATGCCGGTCAGCTCGCACTGGCTGGGGCCGACCAGGAAGCGCTTGATCACCGGCTTCACATCGAAGGCGCTCGGCGGGATGGTGACCAGCATCTGGTTGTTGCAGAGCTTGCCCATGTCGTTGCCGTGCGGATTGTCGGTCTGGATCCAGAGCAGGCCGCGCGGGTCGGCCCAGAGACCGTCCGGCGAGCCGAAGTCGTTGTCGGCGCTCAGCTCGGAGAGATTGTTGGCGGTGCTGCTGGCCGGCGAACCGAACACGAAGATGGTCCAGGTGAAGCTGGTGGCGGCGGGGTCGTTGCCGGCTTCACGCATGCGCAGCACCTCGCCGAACTCGTTCTTCACGCGCGGATTGACCGCGTCCACGCCGGGGTTGGTGCCGACGCCACGGTTGGTGTTGTTGGTGAGGGTGATGAACACGTCGCCGGTGCCGTGATCGACGGTGCACCACTCCGGGCGGTCCATCTTGGTCGCACCCACCGCATCGGCAGCGGCGCGGGTCTTCACCAGCACCTCGGCCTGGTCGGCGAAGCCATTGGCGGCGGTCAGCGCGCCGGTGCCGGCGACCAGCGGAATCCAGCTGCCGCTGCCGTCGGCGTTGTACTTGGCGACATAGAGCACGCCGTCGTTCAGGTACTTGTCACCAGAGGCGATGCCGCCGTTGGCGTCGGCCGCGTTCCAGGCCTGGTTGGGCACGAACTTGTAGACGTATTCGAAGCGCGCGTCGTCGCCCATGTAGAAAGCGAACTTCTTGCCGGCGGCAATCACCGAGGGATAGGCGCACTCGTGGGCCATGCGGCCGAAGGTGCTGCGCTTGACCGGGGTGACCGCAGCATTGATCGGGTCGATCTCCACCACCCAGCCGAAGGTGTTGGCCTCATTGCGGTAGTCGGCGCTGGCGTCGGCGCCAACGGTGTTGAGCTGCCAGCGCGCGAAGCGGTCGGCGCTGCCGGCGGTGGCCCAGCGGTAGCTGCCCTTCTGGCCCTTGTTGATGCCGTAGCGGCTGTACTCGACGCCCGTGGCGGCTTCGCTGGCGTTGTCGAAGTAGCCAGCCCAGTTCTCCTCGCAGGTCAGGTAGGTGCCCCAAGGGGTGTAGCCGTAGGCGCAGTTGTTGAGCGTGCCGCGGCTCTTCAGACCGTCGGTGGAGAACTTGGTCTTCACCCACTTGGAGCCGGCCACCGGACCAGCGAACTTGGCCTCGGTTTCCGGAGTGATGCGGCGCGACAGCGCCGAGCCAGCAACTACTTCGAACTTGCCGGCGTTCTTCTTCACCTCGATCAGGCCAACACCGTGGGCGTTGATCTCTTTCACTACTTCGTCGGCGACGGTGCGGTTGCCGCTGGCGTCAACCGTGGGGCCGGCCGCATGCAGGAACTGCTGGTTGATGTTCTCGAAGTTGATGGCGATGACGCCGCGGTCGCTGCTGTTGGGGTCCAGGGCTCCGGCGGCGCTTAGGCCGAAGAAGTACATGCCGTCGTGGTGGTCGCCGGCGCGGCTGGCCATCTCGTCGCCGGTGATGTCCTGCAGCTTCTTGTCGCCTCCGGCGGCGTTGATGAGGTCGCCGGTGGCAAACAGCACCGAGGCGCTGTAATCGGAGGGAATCACCACGCGGTCTTCGAGGCTGCGGGCGACGTTCTTGGTGGCGACCACCGGGCCGCCGTCGGGGCCGTCGCCGCCGCAGGCGCTGAGCGCGCTGCCGGCAAAGCCGGCGGCAACCGCAGCGGAGAGGCCGCCGCGCATCACTTCGCGGCGGTTCATGGTCGCGGCGAGCACATTGCCGAAATAGTTGGGGGAATTCAGTACGTCGCCGTGGTCGACGTTCTCGGTATCGTGTTCGTGCCGGTCGAGAGACATGGGGGTTCCTTGCTGGTGTGGTGCTGGGATCTGGGCGGCGTCTAGGCGCAGCGGACGGACTCTAGAAAGCCCGTGTGAAGGCCCGGCTACGGTTTGGTTACAGCCCCGTCATCGGACTGATGGAAGGGGCTGCCCGGCGCCACGGCGCGGGAGTAAACTGCGCACCTTTTCGCCAACCCGATCACACTTTTGGCCGTCTCCCTTCCGGTCGTGCAGGTCGCCGTCAGAGCCGATCCACGTGCCCATCAGTACCAGGTTCGCCTGCGCGTCTCGGCGGCTGCGGGCGCGCTCGAATTCCGGCTGCCGGCCTGGATCCGCGGCAGCTATCTGGTGCGCGACTTCGCCAAGCATGTGTTCGACCTCAAGGCTTTCCGTGGCGGCCTGCCGGTGGTGTTTGAGCGACTCGACAAGTCGCGGTTCCGGGTGGCTGCTGGCGAGGGCGAGATCGAGCTGGACTACCGGGTGCACGCGCTGGACGACTCGGTGCGCAAGGCCTGGCTGGACGTGCGCCGCGGCTTCTTCAACGCCTCCTCCCTGGTCTACTGCCCGCAGGGCTACGAGCGCGCCGGCTTCGAGCTAGAGATCGCCCGCCCGGACGATGCCGACTGCGCCGACTGGCGGCTCGCCACCGCGCTGACGCCCCTGGCCGTCGATGCCGCCGGCTTCGGCCGCTATGCCGCGCCCGACTACGAGACCCTGATCGACAGCCCGGTGGAGATGGCAGCGTTCCGGCGCATCGACTTCGTCGCCGCCGGCCTGCCGCACACGCTCACGCTCTCTGGCCGCTGCGAGCCCGACGAGGCGCGGCTGGCGGCGGATCTCGGCAAAATCTGCGCCGCGCAGCGCGAGATGTTCGGCCGCGAGCCGGCGATGCCACGCTACTGGTTTCTGACCAATGTCACCGCCGGCGGCTATGGCGGCCTGGAACACCGCGAGTCCACCGCCCTGGTCTGCGCCCGCAACGACCTGCCGCGTTCCGGCGACAGCGCCCTAAGCAAGGAGTACCGGGCCTTCCTCGGGCTGGTGAGCCACGAGTATTTCCACCTCTGGAACGTCAAGCGCATCACCCCGGCGCCGTTCGCCGAGAGCGATCTCTCCGGCCCCGCGTACTCGCGCGACCTCTGGCACTACGAGGGCGTCACCAGCTATTACGACGATCTGTTCCTGCTGCGCGCCGGGCTGATCGAGGCGCCGGTGTATCTCGATCTGCTCGCCGAGGCCGCCACCCGTCTGGAGCGCACTCCGTCGCGCCGGGTGCATACGCTCGCCGATGCCAGCTTCGAGGCCTGGATCAAGTACTACCAGCCCGACGACAACAGCCCCAACGCCAGCACCAGCTACTACGTGAAGGGCGCGCTGGCGGCGCTGTGTCTGGACCTGCGCCTGCGCCGCGACTCCGCGATCAGCCTTGATACGGTTCTGCAAACCCTCTGGAGCCGCTACGGCCGTCTCGAGAAGCCGGCGCCGGAAGGCGCGCTGGAGGCGGTGGCTGCCGAGCTTTCCGGCCTGCCGCTGCAAGCGTTCTTCGATGCCGCCCTGCGCAGTACCGAGGAGCTGCCGCTGGCGGAGAGCTTGGCCGATTTCGGCGTGCGCGCCGAGCGCCGCGCCGCCTGCGGTGAGCAGGACCAAGGTGGCCGCAGCAGCGGCGGCAGTCCACAGCAGCAGACTCTCGGCCTGAAGCTGAAAAGCGACGGCAGCGTCGCGCAGGTGCTGGCCGGCTCTGCCGCTCAGCGGGCGGGGCTCGCCGTTGGCGACCAGCTGCTGGCACTCGACGGCCTGAAGCTCACCGCCGGTCAGTTTTCGCGTCGCATCGACGCGCTGAAGAGCAATGTGCCGGCCGAACTGTGCTGGTTTCGTGGCGACGAATTGATGCGCGCCGCGATCTGTCCGGAGCCGGCTCCCGCCGACACCTGGACGCTGAGTTTGATCGAGGTCATGGACCCGGCCGTCGCTGCCCGACGTAAAAGCTGGCTCGGAGTCTAGAAGGAGTTTTGCCTATGGCGATTGCCCGCGAAAGTTTGCCCTTGAACGCACCGCCGTTTCCGGGCATTGCCGAAGCCGAGGTTGCCAGCCTTGCCGAGCTGTTCGACGCCCGCGTGCGGCTGACGCCGCAAGGCGCGGCCTGCCGCTGGTTCGACGCCGCCGCGCGGGACTGGCGCAGTCTCGACTGGGCCGGCCTCGATGCCCGCGTCGAGGCTTTTGCCCGTGGTCTCGCGACCCTGGCGCTGGAGCCGGGCGCGCGGGTCGCGATCCAGCTCGACAACGGCCCCGACTGGGTGGCCGCCGAGCAGGCCATCCACCGCCTGGGCCTGGTCGCAGTCGGTATCTACGTGCAGGACACCGCCGGCAGCGTTGCTCACATCCTGGAAGATTCCGGCGCCAGCCTGGTGTTCCTGCGCGAGGCTGCGGCCTGGGAGGCGGTGCGTGGCCTGGCACCCCTGCCGGCGCTGCGTCAGGTGGTGATCCAGCGCGGTGCCGCCGGCGCCGAGCGCAGCACGACGCTGGCCGATTTTCTTGCCGCTGGCCGCGACTACACGCGCCCGGCTGCCGATCGCGAGGCGCTGGCCAGCCTGGTCTATACCTCGGGCACCACCGGCCGTGCGCGCGGCGCGATGCTGACGCACGGCGCGCTGCTGGCCAACGTCTTCGCCTGCGGCCGCGCGTTGCGCATGCGCGCCGACGACCGCCTGCTGTCGTTGCTGCCGCTGTCGCATTCCTTCGAGCGCACCGCCGGTTGGCACGGCGCGGTGCTCGCGGGTGCCGAGACGGCGTATTCCCGCGGGCCTGAGCACCTGGCTGAGGATCTGCGCCTGGTGCAGCCCACCGGCCTGCTGGCGGTGCCGCGTGTCTACGAGCGCCTGTACGCGCGCTTGCTGCGCAATGTCGATGACGGCCCGCTGCACCGGCGCGCGCTGTTCCATCTGGCGGTGCAGTCGGCCGAGAGCCCCAAGGGCAGTGCCCGCCAGCGCTTCTCGCGGCGGCTCACCGGCGGCGTGGTCGAGGCGGTCCGCGTCGGCCTCGGCGGTCGGCTGCGCATGGCCATTTCCGGCGGCGCGCCGCTGTCTGCGCACATCGCCCGCAGCTTCGCGGCGCTGGGCCTGCCGGTGCTGCAGGGCTATGGCCTCACCGAGGCTGGGCCAGTGGTCAGCGTCAATCGCCCAGGCGATGCCGATCCGGAGTCCGCCGGCCCGCCGCTGGACAATGTCGAAACCCGTATCGGGCCCGACGGCGAGCTCTGGGTGCGCGGTCCCGCACTGATGCGCGGCTATTGGAAAGACGAGGCGGCGACCCGCGCGGTGCTCGACGAGGCCGGCTGGCTGCACACCGGCGACAAGGTCAGCCGCCTGTGCTGCGACAAGCTCTACCTCACCGGCCGCATCAAGGACATTCTGGTGATGAGCACCGGGGTCAAGGCCGCCCCTTGCGAGATCGAGGCCAGGCTCACCGCCGAGCCGATGTTCGAGCAGGCGGTGGTGCTGGGCGAGTCCCGGCCCTATCTGATCGCCCTGGTGGTGCCCGACGCCAACCGCTTCGCGGCGCTGCGCCAGAGCCTGGGCCTGCCGGCCGGCTTCGAGGATGCCGAAACCCGCGCGGCGTTGGAAAAAGCCCTATTCAGCCTGTGCCGGGAAAAACTCGCCGATCTGCCGGCCAGTCACCAGATACTGCGCTTGGCCTGGGTGCCGCCGTTCACGCTTGCCAACGGCCAGCTCACCAGCACTCACAAGCCGCGCCGGGCGGTGATCGCCAAGGCGCATGGGGCGGAGATCGAACGGCTCTACGCCGGCCACTGTGGCAGTCACGCCACCGACTGCTCGCGCAACGCCGAGGTGCGTTGACTGGCGCCCGGCCGCCGTGCCGGGTTAGGGTTTCGGAGTGCTCCACCGGCGAGGCCTCCGATGCGTTCCCTGTTCGCACTGCTGCTCCTGCTCGCCGCCGCGGGCGCTAACGCCCAGACCGGCTCTGCCTGCAGCGAAAACCTGTTCGGTCGCATTACCTGCGACTACCAGACGCTGGCGGTCGGCAGCCCCTCGCGGGAAGTGCGCTACCAGTTGCCGGCCGGGAGCGCGCCCGTCGGCGGTTGGCCGGTGGTTCTTCTGTTCCACGGCACTGGCGGCCTGATTTCCTGGGCGGCGCCGGCCAGCTCCACCGGGGCGCTGACTTTCGGCAACTACTATCAGGTGCAGGCTCTGCGCGATCTGCTCGCGTCGGGCTACGCGGTTCTGGCGCCGCCGGCGACCAGCGTCAGCACGGCCTGGCAGACCAACAACATGTCGGCCTGCCCGGCGAGCGGCTGTACCCAGAACAAGGGTCCGACCGCCGAGCAGTACCTGGGCACGGCGGACGATCAGTTCTTCCAGGCCTTGTTCTCGGCGATCGACGCCAGTCAGGCGGGTAGCGGCTTCGGCGCCAAACTGGACGGCAGCCGGCTCTACGCGGCGGGCATTTCCAGCGGCGGTTACAACAGCAGTCGCATGGCGATCAACTACGCCAGCCGGTTCCGGGCGCTGGCGGTGCAGTCGGCGTCCTACGCCAATTGCTCCGGCCCCGGCTGCGTGGTGCCGGCGCTACCTTCAGACCATCCGCCGACGCTCTTCCTGCACGGCGCGGGGGATGACATCGTGCCGCTTTCCACCATGCTGCCCTACGCCGCCTTGCTGGGGAGCAAGGCCTATACGGTGGTGGACTACAGCCGCGGCACGAAGCTGCTGGGCGACACCCGCTGCGATGCCGACAGCCAGGCCAACTGCAAGGTCGGCCACCAGTGGATCCAGATGGCGCCGGTGGAAATCCTCAACTGGTTCAACGGCCACCCCTAGAAGAGGGCCTCTGCCCCCCTAGAACGTCCCTGCGTTGCCGGCTAATAGCGCGTCAGGCCAGCAGCTTGGTCATGCAGGCCGCCGTGGACGGACAGACGCTGGTGAACTCGGTGAGCAGGCGCAGCGCCTTGGGTGCGGTTTCGCGCTCGGCGCGGGCGTAGCCGGCGCGGGCGAAGAAGGGCTCGGCGGTGGTGGTCAACAGCCACAGGCGGTTGGCGCCCTGCTCGCGGGCGCTGGCTTCCGCCGCCGCCAGCAGGCGATGGCCCAGGCCATGTCCTTGGGCGCGCTCGGCGACCGCCAGCGAGCGCAGCAGCCGCGCCTCGCCTTCGCCCTCTAGCCCGACCACGCCCTCCAGTTCCTCGTCGCGTTCGGCGAGCAGGAAGTGATCGAGATGTTCGGCGGTGAGATCGCTGTGCGGCAGGTGGGCCGCGCTCAGCAGCGCCAGCACCGCCGGATAGTCCTCGCGAGTGGCGGCACGGATGGTCAGGCTGGAGTTGCGGCGGCGCGCGCCGCGGGCCGGCGAACCGGTCGGCGTAGCGTGGCGCGGATTGGGAGTCTGGTGATGATTCATCGGTCGGCGGTGGGCCGGAAAGCACGATCAAGGGCGCGGATTTTACGCTGCCCCAAAAAGGGGCGCGGACGGTTCGTTTAATTCCCAGGGACCGCGGAATGCTGATACCAGTTCCGGCTGCGGTTGACCACCGCCACCACCGCCAGCATCGCCGGCACCTCCACCAGCACGCCGACCACGGTGGCCAGCGCCGCGCCGGAATTCAGGCCGTAGAGGGCGATGGCGGTGGCCACCGCCAGCTCGAAGAAATTGCTGGCGCCGATCAGGCAGCTGGGGCCGGCAATGGCATGCGGCTCGCCGACCGCGCGGTTGGCGAAATAGGCGACGGCCGAGGAGATCGCGACCTGCAGGGCGATCGGCAGCGCCAGCAGCAGCACGATCAGCGGCTGCGCCAGCAGAGCTCGGCCCTGGAAGCCGAACAGCAGCACCAGCGTCGCCAGCAGGGCCAGCATCGAGACCGGCCCCAGCCGCGCCAGCCGGCGTTCCAGCTCCGCCGGGCCGCGCCGCAGCCAGTGCCGGCGCAGGGCCTGGGCCAGCGCCAGCGGCAGCAGGATGTAGAGCGCGACGCTGAGCAGCAGGGTGGCCCAGGGCACCGGCACCGCCGCCACGCCCAGCAGCAGCGCCACCAGCGGCGCGAACAGCAGCAGCATCAGGGCGTCGTTGAGCGCGACCTGGCTGAGCGTGTAGTTGGCGTCGCCGCCGACCAGCCGGCTCCAGACGAAGACCATCGCCGTACAGGGCGCGGCGGCGAGCAGGATCAGGCCGGCGACATAGCTGTCCTGCTGGTCGGCCGGCAGCCAGTCGGCGAACCAGTGGCGGATGAACAGGCCGGCCAGGGCCGCCATCAGCAGCGGCTTGAGCAGCCAGTTGACCGCCAGCGTCACCCCGAAGCCGCGCCAGTGCCGGCGCAGCCGGCCCAAGGTGGAAAAATCCACCCGCACCAGCATGGGCACGATCATCAGCCAGATCAGCGCGCCGACCGGCAGGTTGACCTGGGCCAGCTCCAGCCGGCCGATGGCGGCGAAGGCGTCCGGCAGCCACTGGCCGAGCAGGGTGCCGGCGAGCATGCACAGCGCCACCCAGAGCGTGAGTCCGCGCTCGAACAGGTTCATGGCGCGGGCCTTCAGGCCGGCTGCTGGCCGATCTGCCGCGCCTGTTCGCCGAGCTTGAGCTGATCAAGCTTGTCGAAGGGCAGGGCGGCGAACAGCTCGATGCGGCGCTTCAGCGTGAAGAAGGCATCGCGGAAGGCGCGGCGCTGGGCCGCCTCGTCACCGGCGGCCGGCGGGTCGGGCAGGCCCCAGTGCGCGGTCACCGGTTGGCCCGGCCAGTAGGGGCATTGCTCGCCGGCGGCGCTGTCGCAGACGGTGAACACGAAATCCATCACCGGCGCGCCGGGCGCCGCGAACTCGTCCCAGCTCTTGCTGCGCAGGCCGGCGGTGCTGACGCCGTGGGCGGCCAGGGTTTCCAGCGCCAGCGGATGCGGCTGGCCCTTGGGCCGGCTGCCGGCGGAGTAGCCGACGAACTTGCCGGCGCCGATGGCGGGATCGTTGATTAGCGCCTCGGCGAGCAGCGAGCGGGCGGAGTTGCCGGTGCAGAGAAACAGGACGTTGAGCTTGCGGGGTTCCATAGGAAGGGCCGGTCGAGGGCTGGATCGGAGTGTTCAGCAGCAGCCGCTGCGCGGGGCGCAGCCGCCCTTGTCGAGTTTCGGTTTGCCGCCGCCGGGCATGGCGACCAGGGTTTCGGTCGGCGCCGGGCAGCAGGCGCTGGCGGCGGGCTCGGTGGTGCCGCCATTGAAGGTCGGCGCTTCGCCCAGGGTCTGGAAGGTCTCCCAGGCGATGCCCTGCGGATCGGTGCTCCAGTGCTTGTCGGAGCGCGCGTAGCAGCAGGTGGTTTCGCCTTCCACCTCCAGCGCCAGTTCGGCGCCCTGCAGGCGTTCGCGCTGGGCGGCGAGTTCCTCGGGGCTCGTCACCTGCAGGCCCAGATGATCGAGGCCGGGTTTGGCGCCGCGGGCGGAGATCGCGAAGTTCAGGCGGGGGTCGTCGAGCATCCACTTGGCGTAGTCGGGCTTGACCACCGTCGGCGCAGCGCCGAACAGGGCGCTGTAGTAGCGGATGTTGCCGGCGAGATCGGCGACCGAGACGTGGACGTGAAAGCGCTTGCCAGCGCTGGGCGGGGTGGTGGTCATGACGGGGCTCCGGTGGATTTCGGCGGGCAGCAGGCGGTGTTGGCGGCGTCCGGGCCGGCGCCGGCGCAGCAGTTCTCGCTGAGGTAGGCGAGCAGGGCGGTCATCTGCTCGAAGTGGGCGCTGTAGATGATGTAGCGGCCGTCCTGCCGGGCCTGGATCAGGCCGGCATAGGCCATTTCCTTGAGGTGAAACGACAGGCTGGCCGGCGAGACCGACAGCGCCTCGGCGATGCGCCCGGCAGCCAGGCCGGCCGGGCCGGCCTGCACCAGCAGGCGGTAGGCGGCCAGACGGGTTTCCTGGGCCAGGGCGGCGAGGGCGGCGACGGCGGTCTTTATTTCCATATTTAAATTGTGGTTTAAGTGTTTAATTAATGCAAGCGCCTTTGATCCCGCCACATAGGGCTGTTCGTCCTCGGTTCGCGGGAACCTGGCCCCGGCCTTGCTAGGGTGGCGTCCATGTTCAAACGCTGGCTGGCCAAGCCCCCGGGCACCTTCAACTACTACTTCGACGACGGTCTGCGCGTTCAGGTCTCGCCGATCCGGCCCGAGCACGCGCCGCGCTTCGAGGCCGGCTACCAGCAGCTCTCCGAAGCCTCCCGGCGGATGCGCTTCTTTGGCCAGCTCAGCGGCCTGTCGTCCAAGCAGCTGGAATTCCTCACCCGCCCCGACGGCCGTCTGCACATCGCCTATGGCGCGCTGAACCTCGCGCAGCCGGAGGAGCCGGGCGTGGGCGTGGCGCGCTGCATCCGACTGGATGGCGACTCCCGCATCGCGGAGATCGGCATCACCATCCTCGACCAGTACCAGGGGCGCGGTGTCGGCCAGTTGCTGCACGCCTGTCTGCACCGGGCCGGCTACGTGGCCGGACTCAAGCAGTTTCTCTACGACGTCTCGGCCGACAACGAGCGCTTCATCCGCCATCTGCTGGCGCTGGGCGCGCGCCAGGTGTCGCGCGACCGCGATGTGGTGCGGCTGATGATGCCGGTCTACGGCAACGCGCGGTCGGTCAGCACCGCCACGCCGGCCGCCGCGCGCTTCAGGGTGCTGCTGGCCGCGGTGACCGCCGCCGAGCCGGCGCTGCCGCTGGCCTGAAGTTTTTGGGCCGCGGCTGCGGCGCGGTTTCCGGCTAGCATGGGGCGCATGACCACTGCGCTTTCCCGCCTGCGCGACCGCCTGCCGGCCTCGCTGCGCCCCTATTTCGAATCCGCTCCGCTGGCCGCCCTGCTGCTGGGTATTTCCTCGGGCTTTCCCTACGCGATGATCGGCGCCACGCTGACCACCCGCCTGGCGCAGGACGGCATCAGCAAGAAGAGCGTCACCGCCTTCTCGCTGGCCTTCCTGGTCTACAACTTCAAGTTCCTGTGGGCGCCGCTGGTGGACCGCGCGCGCCTGCCGCTGCTTGGCCGCTACGGCCAGCGCCGCTCCTGGCTGTGGCTGTCGGCGGCCGGCGTGGCGGCGGCAGTGAGTTTCCTGGGCTTTGCCGACCCCGGCGCCAGCCTGGGCACGGTGGCGCTGGCGGCGATCCTGGTCGGGGTCGCCGGCGCGACCTTCGACATCGTCATCGACGCCTACCGCATCGAGCTGCTGGAGCCGCACCAGCTGGGCATAGGCTCGGGCATGTCGCAATACGGCTGGCGCATCGGCTCAGTGTCGGCCGGCGCGCTGGCGCTGCTGGTGGCGGATCGTGGCGGCTGGGCCCTGGCCTATGCGCTCTGCGCCGCCTTTGCCTTGCCGGCGGTGCTGGCCGGCCTGTTCATGGGCGAGCCAGCGCGCCATCACCAGCCGCCGGGGCGGCGGCGCGGCCTGGGCGAGGCGCTGGATGCGGTCATCACCCCGCTGACCGAGTTCTTCCGCCGGCGCGGTGCCTGGCTGGTGCTGCTGTTCGTGCTGCTGCACAAGATCGGCGACACCCTGGCCAATCTCACCGTGCGACTGTTGCTGGACGATCTCGGCTTCAGCAACGAGGAGATTGCCACCTACGACGTCGGTTTCGGCTTCATCGCCTATCTGGTCGGCATCTTCATCGGCGGCGTGCTTTACGCGCGGCTGGGCATGAAGCGCGCGGTGCTGCTGAGCCTGGTGCTGATGGCGGTGTCCAATCTTTCCTTTGCGGCGTTGGCGGCCATCGGCCATAGCAACGAGTTTCTGGCCTTCACCATCGGCTTCGAAAACATCGCCAGCGGCATCGGCGGCGTGGTGGTGGTCGCCTATCTCTCCGCGCTCTGCAACCTGGCCTTCACCGCCACCCAGTTCGCGCTGCTGTCGGCGGCGGCGTCCATCGTCGGCCGCTTCCTCACCGGCACTAGCGCCGGGGCCTTGATCGAGAGCTTCGGCTATGTCGACTTCTACCTGCTGACCACCCTGGTGGCGCTGCCGGGCGTGCTGCTCTACGCCTGGCTGTGGCGCTCGGGGGTGGTGGAGCAGTCGATCGTGGAGGCGGACGTGCGCCGCGAGGCCTGATCGCGGGTGCGGCGGGGCTGGCGGCGAAGGCACAAGTTCCAGGCGCCGTCAAGCCGTAATCCGGGTATTCGGGGCCGGGACTTTTGGGAGAGAGTTCTCGAAATTCCGGAACCATGCCCGCCAGGGCCCAGAGGAGAGTCTGTATGTCGTCCGTCGCCGCCCCCGTCACCCTGCGCGAAACCCCGGTGGTTCCTGGCCTGCCTCTGCTGGGCAGCGTGCTCAGCATGGCCAAGGATCCGGCCCAGTTCTTCCTCCACTGCTACCGCAAGTACGGGCCGGTCTGCCGGCTCTCGGTGCTGGGCCATCAGTACGTGCTGATGTCGGGCATCGAGGCCGCGAATTTCATGGGCACCCGCGAGGGCAAGGAATCGCTGCGCTCCAAGGAGTTCTGGGCTGGCCTGGCCAACGAGTACGGCGCCAGCCGCATGCTCACCGGCGAAGACGGCGAGAGCCACAAGCAGCTGCGCGACATCATGCGCAACGGCTACTCCAAGGAGTCGATCAAGGGCCGCTACAACGAGCTGGTGCAGATCACCGATGGCTCGCTCCGGCGCGACTGGCCGGTGGGCAAGGAAGTGCCGGTGGTGGAGGCCATGCAGTACATGGTGGTCGACCAGCTCGGCACCATCCTGACCGGCGCTGCGCCGCTGGAATACGTCAAGCCGATCCGCACCGCGATCCTCTACATCCTCAACGTGCTGGTCACCCGCCAGCGCCCGACGATTCTGCTCAAGCGTCCGCAGTACAAGAAGGCCAAGGCCAAGGTCTTTGAGCTGGGCAACAAGATGATCGCCGACGCCCGGGCGCGCTACGGCAAGATCAAGGTGGAAGACCGCAATCTCATCGACGACATCTTCGCCGCGCACATGGAAACGCCGGAGATCATGCCGGCCAGCGATCTCATCGTCTCGCTCACCGGCCCCTACGTCGCCGGGCTCGATACCGTCGCCAACACCACCGCCGCCATCGTCTACACCGTGCTCAAGTACCCGGAGGTGAAGAAGCGGGTGCTGGCCGAGGTCGACGCCCTGTTCGACGCCGGCGAGGTGGATGAAGAAGGTCTGCTCAAGAAGCTGCCGGCCCTGCAGGGCGCGATCATGGAAACCATGCGCCTGTACCCGATCGCGGTGGCGCAGATGCGCACCGCGACCAAGGACTTCGTGTTCGAGGGCCATCTCATCAAGGAAGGCGAGATGATCTACATCGGCACCAGCGTCACGCACTTCATGGACGAGTACTACCCCGACGCGATGAAGTTCGACATCGACCGCTACCAGAAGCCGCGCGCCGAGCATCTGCGCCCGGGCGCCTACTCGCCCTACGGCCGCGGCCCGCACACCTGCCTGGGCAAGAGCCTGGCCGAGGTGCAGATCGCGCTGTCGATGGCACGGGTGTTCTACAAGCTCGATCTGGAGCTGGAATCGCCCAACTACGAGCTCAAGACCAAGACCGCGCCGACGCCCGGCCCGGCGATGGACTTCAAGGTACGGGTCAAGGGTCTGCGGCACTAAAGAAGCCTGGCTGGCGCCACCGTCGCGGTGGCGCCCCGACCACAGGGCAGGGGGAGCGCGATGCTGTCGGCAACTGAAGTGTTTTATGTGCTGATCGGCCTCGCTTCCATCGGCCTGCTGTACTGGCCCAACCGGCCGCTGTACCGCGCGGGCAGCGCCGCCGCCGGCACCAGCGCTCTGGAATGGCTGTACTACCTCACCGCCCTGGTGGCGCTGCTGGTGGGCTGGTACTTCAATTTTCAGTACTTCCGCGACTACGGCGCCCAGGCCGGCTGGTGGCACTGGACCACCCTGCTGTTCGTGAATCCGGCCTCCGCGTCCGGCGGGCAGGACTTGATCATCGCCAACCTCCTGCTGTTCCCGCTCTGGACCATCAGCGACGGCCGCCGCCACGGCATGAAGCTGAGCTGGTGGTATTTCCCGATGAGCCTGCTGACCAGCTATGCCTTCGGTCTTGCCCTGTATCTGGCGGTGCGCGAGCGGCAGCTGCGCTGGAACCGCGGTCGCTAGCCACTTCTGGCTCTGGCCCAGGTGGCGGCGAGTGCCGCCGGACATGGCAAATCCGACCTTGTGGTGGCAGTGGGACTAAGGCCCGCCGGCCGTGGCACGACCATTGCTGCGCTGGCTGACAGTCTGTTCCGTATCCGCCCCATGCGCGCCCTCCGGGTTCAGCAAGAACTCCCCTCCAGTCTGGTCCGTGGCTCGCGACAGCGGGGCCACCCACTGGCGACGCTGCTGTCGAATCTCGACGGCATGGTCTACCGCGCCCGCTACGACGGCCGCTGGACGCTGGACTTCGTCAGCGAGGGCTGCCTGGCGCTCACCGGCCATCCGCCGCAGGCGCTGAGCGAACCGGGCGGCCTGTCCTTTCATGACCTGCGGCACCCGGACGACCGCGCGGCGGTCAGCCTCGCCATCACCGATGCGCTGGAGCGCCGCAGCCGCTACGAGGTGGAGTACCGCATCGTCCGCGCCGACGGCGAGCAGAGCTGGGTGCTGGAGCGCGGCGCCGGCGCTTACTCCGAGGACGGCTCGGTGATCGCCGTCGAGGCCATCGTCCAGGACAACTCCCGGCGCCGGCAGGTGGAGCAGTCGCTGGCCGAGGCCGAGCGCCGCTACCGCAGCATCTTCGAGAACGCCATCGAGGGTATCTTCCAGTCCACCGCGCGCGACGGCTATGTCACCGTCAATCCGGCTCTGGCGCGCATGTATGGCTACGACTCGCCGGCGGAGCTGATCGCCAGCCTGCGCGACATTGACCACCAGCTCTATGTCGAGCCGCGCCGGCGCGCCGATTTCATCGCGGCGCTGGAAGGCCAGGGCCATGTCACCAACTTCGAGTCCGAGATCTACCGCCGCGACGGCAGCGTGATCTGGATCTCCGAGAACGCCCGCGAGGTGCGCGGCGCCGACGGCCAGCTGCTGTTCTACGAAGGCACGGTGGAGGACATCACCGAGCGCAAGCGCCACGACCTGCAGATGCGCCACCAGGCCACCCACGACGCGGTGACCGGCCTGCCCAATCGCCTGCTGCTGCACGAGCGGGTCAGCCATGTGCTGGCGCAGCCCTCGGCGGGCGAGGGGCCGGCGCTGGTGTTCATCGACCTCGACCAGTTCAAGCTGGTCAACGACAGCCTGGGCCACGAGGCCGGCGATCACCTGCTGCAGATCGTCGCCCGCCGGCTGCAACAGGCGGTACGCGAGCGCGACCTGGTGTCGCGCCTGGGCGGCGACGAGTTCGTGGTGCTGCTGGCCGCACCCATGTGCCGGGCGCAGGCCGAGCACATCGCCGGCCGTCTGCGCCTGGCGGTGGCCCAGCCCTGCCGAGTCGCGGGGCGCGAGCTGAGCCTCACCTGCAGCATCGGCGTCAGCCTGTTCCCGCAGGATGGCGCCGACCTCAAGGGCTTGTTGCGCAATGCCGACGCGGCCATGTACCGGGCCAAGGAATTCGGCCGCAACAACGTGCAGTTCTTTTCCTCGGAAATGGCGCCACAGGGCACCGGCGGTCTGGATCTGCTGATGCGCCTGCACCAGGCGGTGGAGCGCCGGGAGTTCGTGCTGCACTACGAGCCCAAGTACGAGCTGGCCAGCGGCCGCATCGTCGGGGTCGAGGCGCTGGTGCGCTGGCAGAGTCCCGAAGGTCTGATTCCGCCCGGTCGCTTCATCCCGCTCGCCGAGGAGACCGGCCTGATCGTGCCGATCGGCGAGTGGGTGCTGCGCACCGCCTGTGCGCAGGCGCGCGCCTGGCAGCAGCAGGGCCTGCCGTCGCTGCCGGTGTCGGTGAATCTCTCGCCCCGGCAACTGGCGCGCGGCGACATCGCCGAGCTGGTATCCGAGGTGCTCGCCGAAACCGGTCTGGCGCCGGAGTGCCTGGAGCTGGAGATCACCGAAAGCGCGGTGATGCAGGACGGCGAGAAGGCGGCCTCGATGCTGGCGCAATTACGTGATCTTGGGGTGCTGATCTCGATGGACGATTTCGGCACCGGCTATTCCAGCCTGAGCTATCTGCAGCGCTTCCGCGTGCACTGCCTGAAGATCGACCGCAGCTTTTTGCTGGCCGCGCCGCGCGATCCCGATTCCGCCACCATCGTCCGCGCGGTGATTTCCCTGGCGCACAGTCTGGGGTTACGGGTGCTGGCAGAGGGGATCGAGACCGCTGCGCACTTCGAGTTTCTGCGCAGCACCCGCTGCGATGAGTTCCAGGGCTATTACCTGTGCAAGCCGGTGGTGGCCTCGGCATTTGCGCAGATGTTGCGGTCGCAGCAGATGCGCGAGGAGCGGATCAGCGCGTTTGTGTAGGTCTCGCTGTGGTTCGCGCGTTCAAACCAACGCGAAGGTGAAGCACTCCGCCACGGCTCCCCCTCTCACCTGGCGGCCATAGCCACCTGCATGGGCAATGACATTCGGTGGGGAATTACTGGCGCGGCCTCAGACCAGTCTCTGGTACTCCACCATCAGACAGCGGTCTTGCACCACCGCGATGCCCGCTGCCGCCAGCCGCATCGCAACCGCGTCGTGGCGGATGCCCAGCTGAAACCACACCGCTTTCGGCGCCTTGGTCAGCAGATCGTCGAGATGCGCGGGGATATCCGCCGGGCGGCGGAACACGTCGACCAGATCGACCGGGCCGGGGATGTCCACCAGCCGCCGGTACACCGGCCGGCCGAGTATTTCCTGTGCCTCCGGGTAGTAGACCGGCACCGGCACGATCTCCAGGCCGCGCGCGGCCAGATCGGCGGGCACGTAGTAGGCCGGCTGCTCGCGCTGCTGCTCGGTCTTGATGCCCAGCACCGCCACCCGGCTGAGGCCACGCAGCAGGCTGCGCAGGGCGGTGTCACTTTCGATCAGCAGCGGATGGCTCATGCCTGGACTCCGGGGGCAGCCTAAGGATGGCGGCGGGCCATCCTCGCACGAGCCCCGCAAAGCTGAAGCCTGGCGCGTTTATGCGGCGCGCGCCTGCTCGTGCTGCTCCAGCAAGGCCGGCTTGCGCGACGGCGGTTCCGGCGCCAGGCAGCGACGGATCGCTTCCTCGGCACGGCGCGCCAGGGCGTGACGGTCTTCGTGTTCCCCAAGCGGTATCGGCGGGCAGTAATGCAGCTCTGCGCTCAGGCCGGGTGCGCGCAGCAGCCGGACGATGTGATCGACCAGGGTGTCGTCGCCGATGAAGGGCGCCAGCTCGCGACCGTCCGGCGCCGGGCCATAGCGCAGCGCCACCGGTTGCACCGGACAGCGGGCGTCCATAGCCGCTTGGAACAGGCGGGGATGGAAGGGCAGCACCTCGCGGCCGTCGGTGGTGGTGCCTTCCGGGAAGATCACCACCGAGCCACCGGCGTGCAGGTGCGGACGCAGCTTTTCCAGCAGTGGCCGGCTGCCGCCGGGGCCGCGGCGGATGTAGAAGGTGCCGATGCACTTCGCCAGCCAGCCGGCCACCGGCCAGTGCTGGATCTCGCTCTTGGCGACGAAGCGGTTGCACAGCGCCGCGCCGACCAGCGGGATGTCCAGCCAGGAGACGTGGTTGCAGACGATCATCTGGCCGCCTTCGACCGGCGTGCCGTGGATGCTGAAGCGGATGCCGAGGATGCGCATCAGCCGCTTGAGCCAGCGCCGCGCCCAGTCGTCGGCGTCGATGCGGCGGCTGAAATCGAGATTGATCAAAGTCGCTAGTGTCAGGCCCACCGAGATATGCACCAGCAGACGCAGGCTGCGAAGCAGGAAGAGCATGTTTTTGTGGATGGCTGAGTCGACCGAGGCCCGCGCGCCCGCTGGCGTCGGCTGGCGCATGGCAAAACGGCGGCCTGTGGGGCCGCCGTCGAAGAATGCCGTCAGGAGGTTACGCAAGCGCGACAGCCTCGCTGGCCTCGCTGCGGCCCTTGCCCAGGAAGTGGCGGGCATAGCGCGGATTGAGGTCGCTGACGTTGAGCAGCATGAACACGTCGGCGCAGTTGAAGTCGCGGTCCCAGTAAGCCTCGCCGCAGGCCTTCGCGCCCAGGCTGACATAGGCCTTGAGCAGCGGCGGCATGCGCACCGAGACTTCCTGTCGGCGGTCGGCGACCGGCAGCGGGTAGTAGGGCCGCACCCGCTGCGAGACGGCGGTCATGTACTTGCCGCGCAGGGTTTCGAGGATGCTGTGCGCGGCGGCGCCGCCATCTTCCAGGCCGATCGAGGCGCAGCCGAACAGGTAGTCATAGCCCTCGCGGGTGATGGTTTCGGCGATGCCCTGCCAGAGCGTGGCGATCACCGCGCCGCTGCGGTGTTCGGCGGCGACGCAGGTGCGGCCGATCTCCATCACCCGGCCAGGCAGGGCGCGGATCATTTCCAGATCGAACTCGCTCTCGGAATAGAAACCGCCAGCGCGCTCGGCGGCGGCGTCGGTGAGGATGCGGGTGCAGGCGACGATTTCGCCGCTGTCGGCGTCGCGCACCATCAGGTGGCGGCAGTGGGCGTCGTACTGGTCGGCGTCGATGCCGGCTTCGCCGCCATCGATCTGCGCGCCGAGTTCGCCGGCGAAGATGCGGTAGCGCAACTGCTGGGTGGCCAGGATCTCGGCCTCGGTTTCCGCGAAGCGCACTTCAAAGCGCGGCGTGCGGGCCTGCGGGAGCAACTGGATCATCTCGGTCATGGTCAGCATCCGGTTTCAGGATGCTGCGCAATCTATGACCAGTTTCTTGCTCGCTTCTTACTGCCCGATGAAATCTCCATGACAGTCCCCCGGGATTACCGGTGGTCCTGGATTCAGCGAGCCCAGACCTTCTCGTGCATCGCCGCCAGCGCCGCGCGGTCGCTGAGCAGGCGGTTGCGGGCGTAGGCATCGAGGGTGTCGAGCCGGTCCAGCGAAGCGGCCTGGGCGGGCTCCTTGGCGGGCCGCTGGCCGCTCAGGCGCGTCGAGGCCAGCGCCAGCACCAGGGCATTGGTGAGCGGCGAACGGATCGCACGGCGGAAGCCCTGCGAGTAGTCCTCGGAGCTGTGCAGCAGCACCTTCAGGCGGCGCAGCTCGCGCGGCGGTGAGGCTTCCTCGGGAATCAGGAACAGCCGCGCGCTACGGGCCGCGCGGCCCCAGCTCACCCGGCTGCTGAACACCGAAGCCGGGATCGAGATCAGCAGTGCACCGGCCACCGGCAGCAGCCAGGTGATGAATTCCGGATTCAGACGGTACACCGCATACAGCCAGACGCCGCCCAGCAGCGTGCCCCAGCCGTGGCGCAGCAGGGCCTCGCTCCAGGGGGTCTGGGAGTCCTCGCGCGGCGGCGATTTCCACTGGATGGCGATGCCGAGCAGGGCGCTGACGACGAAGCGGGTATGGAAAAGCATGCGCACCGGCGCCAGCAGCGCGGAGAACAGCATCTCCAGCAGCAGACTGGCGGACAGCGCCAGGCCGCCGCCGAACCAGCGCCGCTCGGCGGGCTTGAGCAGCAGTAATAGGGCGGCCAGCACCTTGGGCAGGAACAAGAGGCCGGCGGTGATGCCGAACAGCCGCATCGCCCATTCCGGATGCCATTCCGGCCAGGTCGGGAACAGTTGGTAGGGCTGGCTGAAGTACACCGGCTCGGCGGTGACGTTGACGTAGAGCAGGGCGGTGGACAGGGCCAGGAACAGGAACCACAGCGGCGCCGACAGGTAGGCCATGACGCCGGTCATGAACACTGCCCGGTGCGCCGGGTGCAGGCCGCGGGTGAAGAACAGCCGGAAGTTCTGCAGATTGCCCTGGCACCAGCGACGGTCGCGCTTCAACTCGTCGAGCAGGTTGGGCGGCATTTCCTCGTAGCTGCCCTGGAGGTCGTAGGCGATCCACACGCTCCAGCCGGCGCGCCGCATCAGCGCTGCCTCGACGAAGTCGTGACTCAGGATCTCGCCCGACAGCGCGCCGCGTCCGGGCAGGCGGCCGAGCGCGCAGTGCTTCATGAACGGCGCGACCCGGATGATGGCGTTGTGGCCCCAGTAGTGGCTTTCGCCCAGCTGCCAGTAATGCAGGCCGGCGGTGAACAGCGGGCCGTAGACGCGGGTGGCGAACTGCTGGATGCGCGAATACAGGGTCTCGCGGCCGGAGGCGCGCGGCGCGGTCTGGATGATGCCGGCGTCGGGGCGGGCTTCCATCAGTTGCACCAGGCGCTTCAGGCAGGCGCCGGACATCACGCTGTCGGCGTCCATCACCACCATGTACTGGTAGCGGCTGCCCCAGCGCCGGCACCAGTCGGCGACGTTGCCGCTCTTGCGCTTGATGCGGTGGGTGCGGCGCCGGTAGAAGATCCGGCCGTAGCCCCGCACCGCCTGGCAGAGATCGCGCCAGGCCTCGAGTTCGGCGACCCGGATGTCCGGATCGCCGGTGTCGGAGAGGATGAAGTAGTCGAACTGCCGCGCCGCGTCGGTACGGTCGGTGGACTCGACGGTGGCGCGCAGGCCGGCGAACACCCGCGCCACGTCCTCGTTGCAGATCGGCAGCAGGATCGCGCAGCGGTGTTCGGGATTGATCGCCTGGTCGGCGGCGGTGCCGCTGTCGATGGCGTGCTTGTCGCCGCCCCGGAGCAGCACCATGAAGCCCATCAATGCGGTCCAGAAACCCAGGCCGACCCACATGAACAGGATCAGGTACAGGGCGAGGATGGCGCCGACCAGCCAGTTCTCGATCAGCAGCGTGCCCTTGTAGGGCAGGATCGAGCGCATGTAGTAGGTCGCCGCCAGCGCCTGCCCGACGGTGAGCATTGCGAGCACGAAGCGCCGGTTGCGGCCGGCGCTGCGCCAGCGCGAGCGGCGCCCCTGGGGCTCGCTCGGAGCATGGTCGGGCGTGGGGTCGCCGGTGGGTTGCAGGCCGCGCCGGCCCAAGAGCCAGGCGCGCGCCGCCTCGATCAGCCGTCGCAGCGGATTGGCCGACCAGGGCGTGGGCGACATGCTGGCGCGCGCCAGCGGTGGGGTGGTGATCAGCCGGGTGGTGCCGCGGCGGTCGTGCTGGATCGGCTCCCGGCTGCCCAGAGCCAGCTGCAGCCGCGCTTCCAGGGCATCGTGGGCGCCGGTCTGCTCCACCAGGCCCTGTTGCAGGGCGGGCAGGGCCTGGGCCTCGTCGGCGCTGCGGATACGCTCGGCCAGCTGCCGGGTCTCGGCGGCCAGCAGCGGCAGCTCGTTCAGGTAGTCGCGCGCGACGGAACGGGGGTCTGGGGCGGCCATTGCAGGGTCGCTGAGCTCAGCTCGGCGGGTAGACATAGCTCCAGGTCTCGGAGACCTGGGCATTGCCGCGCTTCAAGTAGGCGCGCATCTCCACCGGCTTGTCGTTGTCCCGGCGGCGGAAGCGGAAGCTCATCCGCCAGCCCCCGGTCACCTCGTTGCGATAGGTCTGCCGTTCCAGCAGCTCGGCGTTGTCGTCCAGCCAGAGCACGCCAGCGACCGGTTCAGGTGCCGGCGCCGGTTCCGGCTTGGCTTTCTTGCCCTTGGCGGCCTTGGCCTTGCTGTCCTTGACCGCCACCGGTGCCGGTGGCGCATCGAAGTCGACGATCAGCCGCTGGCTGTCGTCGGCGGTCTTGATATAGCCATGGCCGCGACGGGTCTGCAGCACCCGCGCGATGCCGGGATTGACCGGGTCGTGCAGCTGCCAGCGCAGCTGGTATTGCAGGTCCAGCGCCTGACCCGGCACCGGCGGTGCGTTGGGCACCCAGTAGGCGACGATGTTGTCATTGGTCTCGTCCGGGCTGGGGATCAGCACCAGCTCCACCCGGCCGGCGCCCCAGGCGCCCTTGGGCTCGACCCAGGCGCTGGGCCGGAGGTCGTAGCGGGACTCGAGATCCTCGTAGTGGTCGAAGTCGCGGCGGCGCTGCAGCAGGCCAAAGCCCTTGGGGTTGGTCAGGCCGAAGCTGGTGACGATCAGCCGGCGCGGATTGACCAGCGGCCGCCAGATCCACTCGCCGTTGGAATTGGCGACCAGCAGCCCGTCGGAATCGTGCACCTCGGGGCGGTAATCCTCGGCCACCCGGGTCTGGTTGGAGCCGTGGTAGAACATGCTGGTGAGCGGCGCCAGGCCCAACTTGCCGACGCCGTCGCGCAGGAACAGCCGTGCCTGCACGTCCATCACCGTGTCGGTGCCGGGCCTGACGACGAACTTGTAGGCGCCGGTGACCCGCCGGGAGTTCAGCAGGGCGTAGATGGTCAGGCTCTGCGCCTTGGCGCTCGGCACTTCGATCCAGAAGTCGGTGAAGCTGGGGAATTCCTCGCCGGTATTGAGCCCGGTATCCACCGCCAGCCCACGCGCCGACAGGCCGTAGCGCTGCTTCTCGCCCAGAGCCCGGAAGTAGCTGGCGCCCTGGAATACCAGCAACTCGTCCTTGTACTGCGTCGAGTTGAGCGGGTAGTGCACGCGAAAGCCGGCGTAACTGACGCCCTTGAGCCGGGTTTTGTCGAGGTTGTTCTTGCCGTAGTCGAAGTAGCTGGGGTCGAACTGCAAGGGCCGGGCGACGCCGCCGGAGATCATCGAGATCTTGACCGGCGTGGTGTAGTAGAGGCCGGGATGGAACAGCTGCAGCTCGAACGGCAGCTTGTTGCCGCGCCAGATCGAGCGCTCCGGCTTGAAGCGGATGTCGCGGTACTGGTCGTAACTCAGCTCGCGCAGTTCCTTGGGCAGCTCGGTGTTGGGCGGCGAGTAGCTGGCCTGCGACAACCGCTGCGCGCGCTTGGCGACATCCTCAAAACCAAAACCGGCCGCCTGCGCCATCGGCGCGCACAGCGCCGCCAACAGGGGTAGCAGCGCAAGAGCGCGGCGCGGCGCGGCAAACAGCGAGGCTGACGGCATGGGGATGGGCGCGGCGAGGGCGATGATGCAACGCACTATTTTATGGAGCCTGCCACACAAAGTCTTGGGGCCGTGGCCACCGGAGGAGGCGCGGCGCTCAGATCGCCGGGCTGGCCGGGTCGGATTCGGCGCCCTGGGCCGCCTGACCCAGCAGTTGCAGGCGGACTTCGCGGGCGCTGTTGTAGAGCAGGCAGAACAGGTCGGCGGTCTTCTCGGCGTCGTAGATCGCCGAGTGCGCCTCGCGGCTGTCGTGGCCCAGGCCGGTGGCTTCCAGGGCCTTGGCCAGCACGGTCTGGCCGAGCAGCACGCCGCCCAGGGTGGCAGTGTCGAACACCGAGAACGGGTGGAAGGGGTTGCGCTTGATGCCGCTGCGCTCCACCGCGGCATTGACGAAGCCCAAGTCGAAATGGGCGTTGTGGCCGACCAGCACCGCCCGGCTGCAGCCATTTTCCGACACCGCGTTGCGGATCGGCCGGAACAGCTTGTCCAGCGCCTCCCGCTCCGGCACCGCCATGCGCAGCGGGTTGTCGATCTTGATGCCGTTGACCTCCAGCGCCGCCTTCTCGATGTTGGCGCCGGGGAAGGGTTCGACCTGGGCGAACACCGTCTGCCGCCGCACCAGCCGGCCGTCGTCTTCGGCGCCGAGGATCACCGCCGCCACCTCCAGCAGCGCATCGGTGCGGGCATTGAAGCCGCCGGTTTCGACATCCACCACCACCGGCAGAAAGCCGCGGAAGGTGTGCTTGAGCTGCTGCATGGGAGAGGCGGGTGGGAGTCGGGGCGCGACATGATACGGGAGGGGCGGATTTACCGGCGGCCGCTGGCTGGCGGTGGCGCGCTCTTTGTATGGTGTCGGCACCCCTTTTCCACGGATGGTCCTGTCATGTTTCCGCTGTCCACGCGCCGTGCTCGCGGTCGCCGCCCTTGGTGGTTTGCTCTGACCCTATCCCTGCTGGCGACCGAGTTGTTCGCGCAGGCGGCGGCTCCCGAGCCGCCGCTGACTGACATCCCGGTGCAGGCCCTGCCCGAGACTCCGGCGCCGCCCGCCCGTGAAGCCGTGGCCGAGAACACCCGGCTGCAGGACGTGGTGGTCACCGCCCAGAAGAAAAAGCAGAGTCTGCAGAAGGTGCCGGTCTCGGTCGGCGTGGTCAGCGGCGATACCCTGGCGCAGGCCGGCAGCTTCGACGCCAGCGGGCTGGAGAACTTCGTCGCCAACGTCGAGATCGACAGCGACCCGCAGGCGCCGGTGATCGGCATCCGCGGCTTCTTCACCGAAACCGACAATGTCGGCTTCGAGCCCTCGGTGGGCCTGGTGTTCGACGATCTCTCGCTGGGCCGGCCGGAGTTCATCCCCGATGGCCTGTTCGATCTCGACCGGGTCGAGGTGCTGCGCGGCGCCCAGGGCACCCTGTTCGGCAAGAACACCATCGCCGGCGTCATCAACTTCCAGACCGCCGAACCGGTCGGCCAGCCGCAGGCCAGCGTCACGCTGACCGGCGCCCGGCCGCTTCAGCGCCGGGTGGAGACGATGTTCAACCTGCCGTTCGACGAGGACTACGCCAGCCGCCTGGCCGCGGTGAACTGGCTGCAGAACGGCGAGATCTACAACTCGACGCTGAACCGCGACGAGGGCAGCTCGCAGCAGACCGCCGGCCGTCTGAAGTTCCTGGCGCGCCCCAGTGAGGATTGGCGCCTGAGCCTGTCCACCCAGTTGTCCAAGACCGACGTGGACTACGCGACCTGGCAGCTCTATGACATCGACCAGGACGCCCTCGACTACGCCCGTGGTTTCGACGCCAGCACCGAGGACAACCCGCTGGATCGCCACACCGCCTTCAATCTGCCGGGCTATGTGAACCGCGATTCCAATGTTTCGCGCCTGCTGGTTGCCTACGAGCCACAGCAGGTTCCGGGTGGGCTCGACGATTTCAGCCTGACCCTGATCGGCGGCCATGCCGGCACCAAGTTCCAGGCCCTGATCGACTCCGACGTCACCGCCGCCGACATCATCAGCACCTATTTCAGCCTTGACTACCAGCAGGATTCGGTGGAGCTGCGCACCGCCCTCGGTAGCAAGTCGCTGTTCGGGCTGGGCGGCGCGGTGGACGCGGTGTTCGGCGTCTACGGCCTCCGGGCGCGCCTGCACAGCAGCCTCGACAACTACGCCGGCGACGACCTGATCAACTTCGCGCTTAGCCCGGCCGGCTTCGAGGTGCTGGGCCTGCCAGCGCCGGACGTCCTCGACCCCATCCTTGCCGCCATTCCCGATTTCAGCCTGCCGCTCAACGACGGCGTGCTGCGCGGCTTCCGCCAGGACGCCAACAGCGAGGCCTTGTTCGGCCAGATGAGCTGGCACTTCACCGAGCGCTACGCCGCCATCATCGGCGGCCGCCTGGGCCAGGAAACCAAGAAGGCCGACTTCAACACCGAGCAAGTGGGGCCGGGCCTGGTGGTCCTGGTGGTCGGCGCCGACCCCTTCACCGCGCGGCGCGAGCGCAAGGAAAAGGACTTCTCGCCCAAGCTGGGCCTGGAGGCGCAGTGGACGCCGGACCTGATGAGCTACCTGAGCTGGACGCGGGGCTTCAAGGGCGGCGGCTTCAACGGCGCGGCCGACACCGACGAGAAACTGGAGTTCGAGCCCGAGCACGCCACCAGCTGGGAGGCCGGCCTCAAGAGCCGCTGGCTGGGCCGCAGCCTGACGCTCAACCTGGCGCTGTACCGCACCGACATCAAGAACCTGCAGGTGGTCGATCTCACCGACTTCTCCTATGTGATCGACAACGCCGCCGAGGCGCGTCTGCAAGGCCTGGAACTGGAAGCGCGCTGGCGGCCGAAGCGGGCGCGCTGGTTCGAGTTCAATGCCTCGGCGGCGTTCTCCGAGGCCGAGTACCTGAGCTATCCGGAGGCGCCTCTGTCGCAGACCGAGGCCGCCGAGCGCAGCCAGCGCAGCGAATGCCGGGGCTCCTCGCAGAACCAGCCGGCGAGCTGCCGTTCCCAGGACCTGAGCGGCCGTACCCTGGCGAACGCGCCGACGATGACGCTGAGTGCTTCGCCGACCCTGCTGTTCCCGGTGCCCTACAGCAAGTCGCTGGGCCTGGCCTGGTCGGTGGATGTCAGCTACCGCGGCGACCAGTACTCGGCGACCGATCTCGATCCGCACAGCCATCAGTCCGGCTACACCCTGCTCGGCTCGCGGTTGGTGCTGGCGCCCAAGAGCCGGCGCTGGGCGATTGTCGCCAGCGGCGGCAACCTCACCGACGAGCGCAAGCTCGACCTGGTGTTCGACCACAGCGTGTTCAACAACAGCTTCGTCGGCCAGCAGATTACCGGCCGCAGCCTGCTGCTGTCGTTCCAGGCCAGCTGGAAATAGGGCGCGGGGGCGGGGCGGCGCCCCTATAATCCGCGCGCCGTCCCCTCCAACGCTCTTACAGACATGGCCTCCAACAAGAACACCGTCCGCAAGGTCGCGCTCGCCTACTCGGGCGGCCTGGACACCTCCGTCATCCTCAAGTGGTTGCAGGACACCTACAACTGCGAGGTGGTGACCTTCACCGCCGACATCGGCCAGGGCGAGGAGCTGGACCATGTGCGCCCGAAGGCGAAGGCGCTGGGCGTGAAGGAAATCTTCATCGACGACCTGCGCGAGGAGTTCGTCCGCGACTTCGTGTTCCCGATGTTCCGCGCCAACGCCATCTACGAGGGCGAATACCTGCTCGGCACCTCGATCGCGCGGCCGCTGATCGCCAAGCGGCTGATGGAGATCGCCGCCGCCACCGGCTGCGACGCCATCGCCCACGGTGCCACCGGCAAGGGCAACGACCAGGTGCGCTTCGAGCTGGGCGCCTACCACTTCAACCCCAATATCAAGGTCATCGCGCCCTGGCGCGAGTGGGACCTGACCAGCCGCGAGACGCTCTTGGCTTACGCCGCCAAGCACAAGATTCCGATCACCAAGAAGAAGGGCGGCGGCTCGCCCTATTCGATGGACGCCAACGCCCTGCACATCTCCTACGAGGGTGGCGGTCTGGAAGACCCCTGGTGGGTGCCGGACGACAGCATCTGGCGCTGGACCAAGAACCCGGAGGATGCGCCCAACACGCCGGAGTACATCACCATCAAGTTCGAAAAGGGCGATGCGGTGGCCATCAACGGCAAGCGCATGAAGGCCTACAAGATCCTGGCGACGCTCAACGAGCTGGGCGGCAAGCACGGCATCGGCCGCCTGGACATCGTCGAGAACCGCTACGTCGGCATGAAGTCGCGCGGCTGCTACGAGACGCCCGGCGGCAGCATCCTGCTCAAGGCCCACCGTGCCATCGAGAGCATCACCCTCGATCGCGAGCAGGCCCATCTGAAGGACGAGCTGATGCCCAAGTACGCCAGCCTGGTCTACAACGGCTACTGGTTCAGCCCCGAGCGCCGCGCGCTGCAGGCGCTGATCGACGACACCCAGCAGAAGGTCAACGGCGAAGTGCGGCTGAAGCTCTACAAGGGCAATGTCTACAACGCCGGCCGCCGCTCCAAGGACTCGCTGTTCGACGCCCGCGTCGCCACCTTCGAGGACGACAAGGGTGCTTACAACCAGAAGGATGCCGAAGGCTTCATCCGCCTCAACGCCCTGCGTCTGCGCACCGGCGCCAAGCGCGACCGGCGCAGCTAAGTCCGCAGGCGGCTGTCGATGAGCGGCCAGCCCGCTGCCGGGCTGTTTCGTTTCCAGGCCGCCAACGGCCTGGAATTCGGATTGCTGGAGGCCGGTCCCGCCGACGGTCCGCTGGTGCTGTGCCTGCACGGCTTTCCCGATAGTGCGCACAGCTTCCGGCCTTTGCTGACGGCGCTGGCCGCCGAGGGTTATCGGGCGGTGGCGGTGAGCATGCGCGGCTATCTGCCGTCCTCGCGGCCGGCCGATGGCGACTATTCGCCGCTGGCGCTGGCGCGCGACGCCATCGCCCTCATCGACCATCTGGGCGCCGAGCGCGCGGTGCTGGTTGGGCATGACTGGGGCGCGGTCGCCACCTATGTCGCGGCGGCGCTGCGGCCGGACCGCTTGCGCGGAGTGGTCACGGCCGCGATCCCGCATCTGCGCCGCTTCCTGCTGCGGCCGACCGCTGCGCAGCTCTGGCGCTCGCGCTACATGCTGCAGTTCCAGTGGCGCGGCACTGAATCCCGGCTGCTGGCCGAGCACTTGCGCCCGCTGCAGGCGCTGGCCCGCGAGTGGTCGCCGAAGCTGGAGGTGGTCAGCGCGCTGGCGCCAGTCTGGGCCGGATTCGCCGAGCGCGAACGACTGACTGCGGCGCTCTCCTACTACCGCGCCCTGCCCGGCGCGCTGCTGACATCCGAGACTTGGCGCCTGCTGTTAGCGCCAACCCCGGTGCCGGCCTGCGTGATCCACGGCAGTGAGGACGGCTGCATCGGCGCGGAGATGTTCACCGGGCTGTCGCACCTGTTTGCCGCTGGTCTACACGAGGTTGCCGTCGCCGGAGCTGGTCATTTCATGCATCTGGAGCAGCCGCAGCGTTTCAACACCGCGGTGCTCGATTTCCTGCGGACGCTGCCCTAGTCGCGATAGCGACGCACCAGATCGCCGTAGGCGTCGATCCGGCGGTCGCGCAGGAACGGCCACCAGCGCCGTACGTTCTCGCTGCGGGCGAGATCGACATCCACCACCAGCACGTCGGCCGATTCATCGGCCTTGGCCAGGAACTCGCCCTGCGGGCCGGCGACGAAGCTGTGGCCCCAGAACTGCGAGCCGGACAGCTGGCCGCTGGGGTCGGGCTCGAAGCCGACGCGGTTGGCGACCAGCACCGGCAGGCCGTTGGCGACCGCATGGGCGCGCTGGATGGTCACCCAGGCCTCGCGCTGGCGCTGCTGCTCCTCGTGCGGGTCTTCGGGGTTCCAGCCGATGGCGGTGGGGTAGAGCAGCAAGTCGGCGCCGGCCAGCGCCATCAGCCGCGCCGCTTCCGGATACCACTGGTCCCAGCAGACCAACAGGCCCAGCTTGCCGACGCTGGTCGCAATCGGCGTGAAGCCCAAGTCGCCGGGGGTGAAATAGAACTTTTCGTAATAGCCGGGATCGTCGGGGATGTGCATCTTGCGGTAGATGCCGGCCAGCGAGCCGTCGGTTTCCAGCACCACGGCGGTGTTGTGGTAGAGGCCGGGCGCGCGGCGCTCGAACAGGCTGCCGACCAGGACGATGCCCAGCTCCTTCGCCAGCGCGCCCAGGAACTGGGTGGATGGGCCGGGAATCGGCTCGGCCAGGTCGCACAGCGCGGTGGCCTCGTGCTGGCAGAAGTACAGGGAGGTGTGCAGCTCTTGCAGCAGCACCAGCTTGGCGCCTCCGGCCGCGGCGGCGCGGATGCCTTCCTCCGACATCTTCAGATTCAACTCGCGGTCGGCGGTGCAGGGCTGCTGGATCAGGCCGACACGCAGGGTCTTGCTGGACATGTTCGGGCTCCTATCGGGGCGCGGTGGCGGCGGGAATCTGCATGGTGACGCAATGCAGGCTGCCGTACTGGTTGATCAGGGCGCGGCAGTCGAGGCCGATCACCTCGCGGTCGGGGAAGTGCGGGCGCAGCCGGCGCAGCGCCTCGGCGTCGTTGACCGGATCGCCGTAGGTGGGCACCAGCACCGCGCCGTTCAGGATCAGGAAGTTGGGATAGCCGGCCGGCAGGCGGCGGCCGTCCTCGTCGTAAATCGCCTGGGGCAGGGGTAGCGGCACCAGGGTGTAGGGCGCCCCCTCGGGTGCGCGCAGGGCCTGCAGCTCCTGCTCCAGCGCCTTGAGGTCTTCGTAGTGAGCGTCCTTGCGGTCCTCGCAGGCCTGGTAGGCGATGGTGCGGTCGTCGCAGAAACGGGCGATGGTGTCGACGTGGCCGTCGGTGTCGTCGCCGATCAGGTCGCCGTGCGTTAGCCAGAGGATGCGCTTGACGCCCAGCTTTTCCTTCAGCAAATCCTCGATCTGCGTCTGGGACAGTTGCGGGTTGCGGGTGGGCGCGAGCAGGCAGCGACGGGTGGTGAGCAGGCTGCCCTGGGAATCGACGTCGATGCCGCCGCCTTCCAGCACGAAGTCGATGGTCTCCACCGGCGCGTTCAGCGCGCCCTGCTCGGCCAGCTGGCGGGTGAGAGTGTTGTCCAGGCGGGCGTCGAACTTGCCGCCCCAGCCATTGAACTGGAAGTCCAGGTGCAGCGGCTGGCCGTCACGCAGCACGGTGATCGGGCCGTGGTCGCGAGCCCAGACATCATTGCTGCGCACCGGATAGATCTTGAGCCGTTCCGGCAGGGCGCCGGCGGCGATCAGCCGCTCGCGCAAGGCCTTGGGATCTTGCTCGGTGCCGATCAGCACCGCCTGGTAGCGGCTGATAGCGACTGCCAGGCGAACGAAATTGTCCTCCACCGCCTCGAACCAGTCGGCGAAATCGCCGTCGGGCCTTGGCCAGGTGAGCTGGATGGCGGTTTGGGGCGCCCACTCGGGCGGCAGCAGACGGTTGGTCATGGGATGAACGGGGCAGGCGGGTTGACCGGCCGGCGCGCGCGGGCTCCGGCCTGATAGGCAGGCGAGGTGGCCTACCTATTTAAGGTGCGGGTGTTTGCAATTCGTCGCTGTGCTGGATTGCCGGCGGCTGGCCGGGGATCACCGCATCCACCACATGGTCGTGCTCGAAGAACACGGTAAAACCAGCGTAGTCCCAGCGTGTGATCGGCGGCTGCTGCGGATGGCCACCGCCCACCGCAGGGTATTTCTTCAGCGGTGCGCCATAATGCCGCTCGACCGCGGTCATGGTGCTGCCCTTGGCAGGCTTGTCGATGGTGGCGGCGGCTTCGGCGGGCGACGGTATATTGAGTACATCGGCGCGGGCCAAGTGGGGCATCAGGCCGGTCAACAGCAAGAAAGTTGCCGGTAAGAGGTGCGGTGTGAGGCGCATGGACTGCTCCAGCAATGATGCGGATGCCTTTGAATGCCCTCTACTTTAACAGCGCTTGCCGGCCGCTCAGGGCCGCCCCCGGCGACAAATTTTGTTGGCCCTCTGCTTGTTGACACTGTCAAGGAGCGCCCGTAAGATTCGCGACCTCCAAAAAACGGGCCGGCCTGTCGGCCCGTTGCTGTCTTTGCCAAGCCGACCTCGCGGAATCGCGGGAGATAAACGAACGTGCCGACGATCAACCAACTTGTGCGCACTGGGCGCACCAGCAAAGTCTACAAGAGCAAGGCTCCCGCCCTTGCTGGTAGCCCTCAGAAGCGTGGTGTCTGCACGCGCGTCTACACGACGACCCCGAAGAAGCCGAACTCGGCACTTCGCAAGGTCTGCCGTGTGCGCCTGACTAATGGCTTTGAAGTCACCAGCTACATCGGTGGTGAAGGCCATAACCTGCAGGAACACTCGGTGGTGATGATTCGCGGCGGTCGCGTGAAAGACTTGCCGGGTGTCCGTTACCACACCGTGCGCGGTGCGCTCGACGCCTCTGGCGTTGATAAGCGCCGCCAGAGCCGTTCGAAGTACGGCGCCAAGCGTCCGAAAGACGGTGGCAAGGGTGCCGCGGCTGCCCCCGGCAAGAAGAAGTAATTAGGAAACCGTCATGTCCCGTCGTCGCACCCCCGAAAAGCGCGAAGTCCTGCCCGACCCGAAGTTCAAGAGCGTCACGCTCTCGAAGTTCATGGCGATGATCATGGAGGATGGCAAGAAGGCCGTCGCCGAGAAGATCATCTATGGCGCCCTCGACCAGATCGCCACCAAGAAGAAGACCGACGATCCGGTCGCCGTGCTGCAGACCGCCTTCGACAACGTCGCTCCGAGCGTCGAGGTCAAGTCTCGCCGCGTCGGTGGTGCCACCTACCAGGTGCCGGTGGAAGTGCGCGCCGTGCGCCGCACCACGCTGGCCATGCGTTGGCTGATCGATGCCGCCCGCAAGCGTGGCGAGAAGGGCATGATGGATCGCCTCGCTGGCGAGCTGCTGGATGCCTCCGAGAACCGTGGCGCGGCCGTCAAGAAGCGCGAAGACACGCACAAGATGGCCGAAGCCAACAAGGCCTTTGCCCACTTCCGCTGGTAAATCCGGGGCTCGCCCCCAGATTGCCCGCTGTCCCGACGATCCGCAGCCCAAAAAGCTGCGGATTGTCGTTTTTCCCGATCACTCCCTGATCACTTTACAAAGAGGTTACCGCCGTGGCCCGCACTACCCCGATTGAGCGCTACCGCAACATCGGCATCTCCGCCCACATTGATGCCGGCAAGACCACCACGACCGAGCGCGTGCTGTTCTACACGGGCATCAACCACAAGCTGGGCGAAGTGCACGACGGCGCTGCGACCACCGACTGGATGGAGCAGGAGCAGGAGCGTGGCATCACCATCACCTCCGCGGCCGTGACCACCTTCTGGGCGGGCATGGGCAAGCAGTTCGACCAGCACCGCATCAACATCATCGACACCCCCGGGCACGTGGACTTCACCATTGAAGTCGAGCGTTCCATGCGCGTGCTCGACGGCGCCTGCATGCTGTACTGCGCGGTCGGTGGCGTGCAGCCGCAGTCCGAGACCGTGTGGCGCCAGGCCACCAAGTACAAGGTTCCGCGCCTCGCGTTCGTCAACAAGATGGACCGCACCGGCGCCGACTTCTTCAAAGTCGTCAAGCAGATGAAGGAGAAGCTGCGGACCAATCCGGTGCCGATCCAGATCCCGATCGGCGCCGAAGAGAAGTTCCAGGGCGTGGTCGACCTCGTGAAGATGAAGGCGATCATCTGGAACGAGGCCGACAAGGGCATCACCTTCACCTATGGCGAGATCCCCGCCGACCTGCTCGAGACCGCCAAGGAGTGGCGCGAGAAGATGGTCGAGTCGGCCGCCGAGGCCAGCGAAGAGCTGATGAACAAGTACCTGAACGAGGGCGACCTCTCCGAGCAGGAGATCAAGGCCGCGCTGCGTCAGCGTACGCTCGCGCTCGAGATCTTCCCGATGCTCTGTGGCTCGGCGTTCAAGAACAAGGGTGTGCAGGCCATGCTCGACGCGGTTGTCGAGTACCTGCCGGCGCCGACCGACGTGCCGGCCACCGAGGCCCACGACGTCGACGACTACGAGAAGATCATTCTGCGCAAGGCCGACGACTCCGAGCCGTTCTCGGCGGTCGCCTTCAAGATCATGACCGACAAGTACGTCGGCGCGCTGACCTTCATCCGCGTCTACTCGGGCGTGCTCAAGCAGGGCGATTCGGTTTACAACTCGCGTAACGGCAAGACCGAGCGTATCGGCCGTCTGGTGCAGATGCATGCCAACGAGCAGAAAGGCATCGACGAAGTGCGCGCCGGCGACATCGCCGCCTGCGTCGGCCTGAAGGACGTCTACACCGGTACCACCCTGGCCGATCAGAACAAGCCGGTGGTGCTGGAGCGCATGACCTTCCCGGAGCCGGTGATCAGCCAGGCCGTGGAGCCCAAGACCAAGGCCGACCAGGAAAAGATGGGCCTTGCGCTGTCCAAGCTGGCCCAGGAAGATCCCTCGTTCCGCGTCCGTACCGACGAAGAAACTGGCCAGACCATCATGTCCGGCATGGGTGAGTTGCACCTCGAAATCCTCGTCGACCGCATGAAGCGTGAGTACAGCGTGGAAGCCAACGTCGGCGCGCCGCAGGTGGCCTACCGCGAGACCATCCGCAAGAGCGTCGAGCAGGAAGGCAAGTACGCCAAGCAGTCCGGCGGTAAGGGCCAGTTCGGCCACGTCTGGCTCCGCATCGAGCCGAACGAGGTGGGCAAGGGCTACGAGTTCGTCAACGAGATCGTTGGCGGCGTGGTGCCGAAGGAATTCATCCCGGCGGTCGACAAGGGCCTGAAGGACGCGATCAAGAACGGCGTGCTCGCCGGCTACCCGGTGGTCGACGTCAAGATCAGCCTGTTCGACGGCAGCTACCACGAGGTCGACTCTTCGGAAATCGCCTTCAAGGTCGCCGCCTCCATGGCGTTCAAGGAGGGCTGCCAGAAGGCCAGTCCGGTGATCCTGGAGCCGATCATGGCGGTGGACGTCGAAACCCCCGAGGACTACACCGGCGACGTGATGGGTGACCTCAACCGTCGTCGCGGCATGATCCTGGGCATGGAAGACAACTACGGCGCCAAGATGATCCGCGCCGAGGTGCCGCTGTCCGAGATGTTCGGCTACTCCACGACGCTGCGCTCGATGAGCCAGGGCCGCGCCACCTATTCGATGGAATTCAAGAAGTACCAGGAAGCGCCGCGTAACGTCATCGAGCAGCTTGCGAAGGCGGCCAAGTCTTAATTTCTGTACTCCTATTTACTGACCTGACAAACGACCTGAGGACGCCAACATGGCCAAGGAAAAGTTTTCCCGTAACAAGCCGCACGTAAACGTGGGCACGATTGGTCACGTTGACCATGGCAAGACCACGACGACGGCGGCGCTGACCAAGGTGTCGTCGGACAAGTACGGCAACACCAAGTACGTGGCGTATGACGAAGTGGCGAAGGCTTCTGAGAGCCAGGGCCGTCGTGACTCGACCAAGATTCTGACGATTGCGACCTCGCACGTGGAATACGAAACCGAGAACCGTCACTACGCGCATGTGGACTGCCCTGGGCACGCCGACTACGTCAAGAACATGATCACCGGTGCTGCGCAGATGGACGGCGCGATTCTGGTGGTGTCCGCGACCGACGGCCCGATGCCGCAGACCCGCGAGCACGTGCTGCTGGCCAAGCAGGTGAACGTTCCCAAGATCGTCGTCTGGCTGAACAAGTGCGACCTGGTGGACGACGTCGAACTGCTCGACCTGGTCGAGATGGAAGTGCGCGATCTGCTCGCCAAGTACGGCTTTGATGGCGACAACACCCCGGTGATCCGTGGCTCCGCCACCCAGGCCATCAAGGGCGATCCCGAAGGCATTGCCAACCTCCA
>NZ_JBYSYF010000011.1:0-686 GCF_058782965.1 Stagnimonas sp. FW305-C-60 | reverse complement strand
GGCGACAACACCCCGGTGATCCGTGGCTCCGCCACCCAGGCCATCAAGGGCGATCCCGAAGGCATTGCCAACCTCCAGAAGCTCTACGACGCCCTGGACAGCTGGATTCCCGAGCCGCAGCGCGAAACCGACAAGCCCTTCCTGCTGCCGGTGGAAGACGTGTTCTCGATCTCCGGCCGCGGCACTGTCGCCACCGGTCGTATCGAGCGCGGCATCATCAAGGTGGGTGAAGAAGTCGAGATCGTCGGTTTCCGCGACACCGCCAAGACCATCGTCACTGGCGTGGAAATGTTCCGCAAGCTGCTGGACCAGGGCCAGGCCGGTGACAACGTCGGTCTGCTGCTGCGCGGCACCAAGAAGGAAGACATCGAGCGCGGCCAGGTGTTGTGCAAGCCGGGCAGCATCAAGCCCCACACCAAGTTTGAAGGTGAGGTGTACGTGCTGACCAAGGAAGAAGGCGGCCGTCACACCCCGTTCTTCAACAACTACCGTCCGCAGTTCTACTTCCGCACCACCGACGTGACTGGCAGCTGCCAGCTGAAGGCCGGCACCGAGATGGTGATGCCGGGCGACAACGTGGCGATGACGGTGGAACTGATCGCCCCGATCGCGATGGAAGAGCAGGTCCGCTTCGCCATCCGTGAAGGCGGTCGTACCGTCGGCGCCGGCGTGGTGACCAAGATCCT
>NZ_JBYSYF010000010.1:0-58136 GCF_058782965.1 Stagnimonas sp. FW305-C-60 | reverse complement strand
CGCAGGGGTGTGCTTTCTTTTGCTTACTTTTCTTTGCACAAGCAAAGAAAAGTGAGTCGCCAGGGGGCGAAAAAAAGACATCAAACCCTGCACAGCCAGCAGAGCGCGAACGCGCGAACGCAAACCGCCGCACACCAGAAAGCCCAAGCGAAAGCACCGCACTCCGCCACGGCTTTCCCCCTCCCCTAACCCCTCCCCACAAAGGGGAGGGAAATTTGGGACGGTGCATGGGCAATGGCCTTCGGCGGGGCGAAGCCATGCTTCGCCCATTTCCGCCTCACCCCCGCAAGGGGGAGGGGAACAAGCTAGGAGGCAAGGAATATCAATCCCAGCAAGCTAGCGCCCTGCGCCCTGCCCCTCTTCCTCAGGCGGTGTGTACCCAAGCTTGGGCGGTACAAAGTGATGCGGCCTGGCCGGGGTACGTTCCCAGCCCGGCGGCGGCGGTGGCGCATCCGCAAACACCGACTGCAAGGGCAAGCGCGCCAGCCCCTCGGCGCTCAAGGAGCCGAAGTACAGCCAGGGCCCAGACTCCTCGACACTGGTGATCGGCGCGTAGGCGTCCTTGCCCTCGTATTGCAGATTGGCGATCACCTTGCCGTCCAGATCCAGGCCCAGCACCCAGGCCTTGGTCGGCGGCGGCGCGAGCAGCTTGCGGGGCAGACGCGACAAGAGCTTCTTGATCCAGGCGGGGCCGGGCAAGACGGCATCCAGCAGCGGATCGCGCGGCGCATACAGGGCCACCCAGAAGCGGTCGCGGCCGTTGAAGCTCAGGTTGTCGGGCAGGCCCGGCAGATTGTCGATGAACACCTCGCTGGTGCCGGCCTTCTCGCCCTTCAACCAATAGCGGGTGATGCGGTAGGCGCTGGTCTCATTGACCAGCACATAGGCTTCGTCCGGCCCCACCGCCACGCCGTTGGCGAACTGCAGGCCGCCCAGCAACACGCGCGAAGCGCCGCTGGCCGGGTCGTACTCGATCAGTCGGCCGGTGCCGCGGTGCTCCAGCACCTCGTACATCATCTGCGCATAGGGGTAGATGGCGACATCGCTCAAGTACAGCTTGCCGCTCTGTGCCGCCAGATCGACATCGTCGGCGAACACCAGCGGCGCGCCGCCGGCTTCGCTGAGCAGGGTCTTCAGCGGCTGGGCCGGCGCCAGACCGAGCAGGCCGCGATGGGCGTCGGCGATCACCAGGCCGCCCCCCGGCGCCAGGCTTAAGCCCAGCGGCCGGCCGCCCTCGACGGTGGCCAGTTCCTGATAGCTGGCGCCATTGGCCGAGAAGGTGACGATGCGACCGTCAAGAAAGCCGGCGTAGACGCGGCCCTCGGCGTCGATGGCGATGCCTTCCGGGCCCAGACCGGCACCCAGCCCCAAGCGCTGCACGGCCTTGAGCCGCTCGTTGGGCGCATAGACGCCCTCGGCAACGGGGGCTTTCGGCGGCGTCCAGGCCTCGGGCTCAATCGGCGTGGGCCAGAACAGCAGATAGGCCAGCAGTGGCAGAAGCACCACCAGGCCGAGTACTTGGGCGATACGTTTGAGCATTTTCTCCCCCTTCTTGTTCGCTTCGAGCCTGCGTGGCCAGCCAGCCGCGCAAGGACCGGAATCATAGCGGTGCGGCAAGCGTCGGCTCTTGCGATAACATGCGGTAACACGCATTCAATCAATAGGTTCCCTGGAGAACTCAATGCTGGCTGCACAAACCCCGATCGAACGCCTGCTGGTCCGCGCCACCGAAACTCCGGACGCGCCCTGGCTCTATCAGAGCATCAATAGCGAATGGGGGGCCTACAGCTATGCCCAGGTGGCCGATCAGGTGCTGCGCATGGCCTCGGCGATCAAGGCACTGGGCATCCCCAGGGGGACGGCGATCGGCATCGGCGGCCGCAATACCGCGCACTGGGTGATGGCCGATCTCGCCATCAGCGCCGTCGGCTGCGTCAGCGTCGGGCTCTATCCCAAGCAGTCCACCGAGCATTTGCAGTACATCCTCAAGCACTGCGAAGCGAAGGCGGTGTTCGTCGGGCCGATGATCGACGCCCACGAGTTCATGGATGCGCTGCCGGCGGAGCTGCTCACCATCGGCTTCCCCTACCCCGATGCGCCCAAGTGCAAGCTGGACTGGAACAGCCTGGTCGAGCAGCACGGCCGCATCGACCAGCCGACGCCGCCCGGACCGGACGAGCTGATGACCCTGGTCTACACCTCCGGCACCACCGGCTATCCCAAGGGCGTGATGCTGAGCTGGCGCAATGCCGAGTTCACCATCAACGGCCTGCTCAAGGCGATGCCGCCGAAGAAGGAGGAAATCTTCTTCTCCTACCTGCCGCTGGCGCACATGTTCGAGCGCGGCGCGGTGGAGCTGTCCAGCCTCTACCTGGGCGCCAAGATCTACTTCCTGGAGCACCTGGACAAGCTGCCCGAGCAGCTCACCTACGTGCGCCCGACCCGCTTCTTCGGCGTGCCCCTGGTCTACACCCGCATCCAGGCCGGCATCCTGCGCAAGATGCCGCAGGAGAAGCTCGACAAGCTGCTGGGCCTGCCGATCATCGGCGCGCTGGTCAAGAAGAAGATCAAGAAGGCCGTCGGCCTCGACCGCGCCTGGCTGATCTTCTCCGGCGCCGCGCCGATGCCGACGCCGCTGCTGCAGTGGTTCGACAAGCTCGGCATCCAGGTCTTGCAGGGCTATGGCATGACCGAGAACAGCATCTACGCCAGCGCCAATCTCCCGCAAGCCAACCGCATCGGCTCGGTGGGCCGCGAGATGCCGGGCGCCAACACCAAGATCAGCGCGGACGGCGAGATCCTCTACAAGCATCCGGGCGTGATGCTGGGCTACTACAAGGAGCCCGAGAAGACCAAGGAGACCTTCACCGAGGACGGCTATCTGCGCACCGGCGACCGCGGCCGCCTGGACGCCGAGGGCTACCTCTACATCACCGGTCGGGTGAAGGACATCTTCAAGACCATGAAGGGCAAGTACGTGGCCCCGGCGCCGATTGAAGGTGCGCTGGCACGCAATACCGACATCGACCAGCTCTGCTTCGTCGGCAGCGAGCTGAAGCAGCCGATCATGCTGGTCAGCCTCAACGAGGCCGGCCGCCTGAAGCCGCGCGCCGAGATCGAGGCGGCGCTGATCGCCGACATGGAAGCGGTCAACGCCAACCTGGAGCCGCACGAGGCGATCGCCAAGATCGTGGTGGTCAAGGAGCCCTGGACCATCGACAACGGCCTGATGACCCCGACCATGAAGGTCAAGCGCCCGCAGGTCGAGCAGCGTTATTGCGAGCTGATCCGCAAGGAAGGCGAGACCCGCAGCAAGGTCGCCTGGGAAGCTTGATGCAACTGCGCCCCGCCGGCCCGGACGACGCGCCGGCGCTGGCGTGGTGCAGGCCGAGTTCACAAAAGCCCCAGCGCAGCTTCGAGCGACAACGCCAGGGAGTTCGCGAGCGGCTCAGCTGAGCGACAGGATGTAGCCCACTTCCGGCGGCGCCCGGCCTTCTAGCGCATCGCGATAGACCTTTTCCACCGCCGCCGGGCCGCGCTGGTGCACCACCCGCATCCAGCTGCCCACCGACAGCAGGAAGGGCCGCCAGGCCTGGGCGTAGCGCTCCTCCAGGCCAACCGCGCCCCAGTCCTGCTGGCGCTTGCGCAGCTGGGTAGGCGCGAAGAAGAACTCCGGCCGTGGGCCGGGCAGCTGGTGCTGCGTCTCGCGCTGCTTCCAGTGCGTGCCACCGACCATGCAGCTGTAGCGCAGACATTCGCGGAACTGCTCATGCACGCCGCGCAGCAGGCGACCGTCGCCGGCGAGGTCGATGAACACTGTGGGGCGCGAGGCGGCCAGTGCTGGCAGCTGCTCGTAGGCCAGCACCCGGTCGTAGTAGCCGCTGCGCTGGCAGAAGCCGACATTGGCCTCCGAAGTCAGGCCGATCACCTCGCCGCGACGGCGGCGGCGGAGCAGAAAGGCCAAGCCCAGCGCGGTCTTGCTGGAAGCGCTGGACAGCAGAATCTGCTCGGCGCCAAAGGCCGCCTGCTCGTCGAGAAAATCGTCGATCAGAAAGGCGGTCATGAACAGCGGCCGCAGCAGCGCCTGCTCGTTCTCGCGAGCCGGGAAATAGCCGGGGTCGCGCAGCACCCGGCTGAAGCTGCTGTAGACCGGCGACAGCCGCGCGCGCGCCGGCGAAGCATCCTGGATGCTGCGCTCGTTGACCTTGCCGGCCAGCAGCCGCAGGTGGGTGGACATCGGCAGGTAACCGAACAGCCGCTCGCCGACACGGACCTCGCTATGCCGCGAGGCCAGTACCTCGGCGAAGCCCCAGACCGGGATCCGTCCCCAGCCCTCGGGCGCCGGAAAGAACTGCCAGTAGGACATCGCCTCGCCAAACACCGCATAGCTGATGTTGTTGGCGGTGAAGGCGAACTTGTCGACCCGCAGCTGCACCTCGTCGGCCTGCAAGGGTGCGCTGGGTGATCGCTCGGGTGCGACAAAGCGGCAGTCATGCAGGTTCTTGCGCGCGACCTGAAAGTCGCAGACAGCGGGGCCAGCCGCTGGAGATGCCGCGGAGCTCATTCAGCACTGCTCAGTCCATTGAGAACCTGAAGGCTAGTTCAGTTGCGGACTATTAGGTATGCCTTGAATGAGGGATCGCAGGAATTACGGGGTCCCCCTGCCCAGTCCGTTCAGGCGAACACCACCGTCTTGTTGCCGTGCACGATCACCCGCTCCTCGACGTGCCAGCGCACCGCGCGCGCCAGTACCTGGCGTTCGAGATCACGGCCCAGGCGGCGCAGGTCGGGCACGCTGTGGCGGTGGCTGACGCGACCGACGTCCTGCTCGATGATCGGACCCTGGTCCAGCTCGGCGGTGACGTAGTGGGCAGTCGCGCCGATCAGCTTCACGCCGCGATCATCCGCCTGCTGGTAGGGGTCGGCACCGGCGAAGGCGGGCAGGAAGGAGTGGTGGATGTTGATGATCTTCATCGGCCAGCGCGCCACGAACTCGGCCGAGAGGATGCGCATGTAGCGCGCCAGCACCAGAAAGTCGGCCTGCCCTTGCAGCAGCTCCTGCATCCGCGCCTCGGCGGCAGCGTGACTGCTGGCGTCGATGGCGACCTGCTCGAAGCGCACGCCGAAGCCCTCCACCGCCTCGCGCAGGTCGGGGTGGTTGGAGATCACCACCGGGATGTCCACCCTGAGCTCGCCACGCGAATAGCGCCAGAGCAGCTCCATCAGCGCATGGTCGTGCCTGCTGACCAGGATCGCCATGCGCGGTTTGACCGCCGCGAAGTTGATCCGCCAGTCCATCTGGTAGGGCTTGGCCACTACTTCGCCGAAGGCGCGCACCAGGGCGTCGCCGGTGACGTCCAGGGTCGGGGTCTGGAACTCCAGACGCAGGAAGAACTTGCCGCCGTAGGCATCGCTGGAATGCTGGTCCAGCTCGGTGATGTTGACGCCGTGGTGGTAGAGGAAGTTGGTGACGGCGGCGACGATGCCGGGCTTGTCGGGGCAGCTGACGCGCAGGCGGGCGGTAGTTTCAGGCGAGGTGGTCATGATTGGGCCGCCCGCATCGGAGCGGCGGCCTCCGGAGCAGATTAGGAAACGGATCAGGAAGCGGTGACGAGTTTCTTGAGACGGGCGGCGTCTTCCGGGAACCAGGGGCCGTTGGCCTTCAGGGCCTCGGCCACCACCCGCCGGGCCTCGTCCTCGCGGTGCAAGGCGATCAGCGACTTCGCCTGTCCCTCGGCATTCTTCAGGCGGTTGAGACCATAGGCCAGGGTCGCGGCCTGCTCGTAGTAGGGCAAGGCCTTCTGGTGCAGGCCGCGCTTGGCCAGCAGGCGGGCGTAGCGATTGGGGTAGACATAGTCCTCGGGGTAAGCGGCGATCAGCTTCGCCAGCAGGGCGTCGAGCTTGTCGTCATTGCCATTGGCCTCGTAGAACACCCGCAGATTGTCGGCGGCATTGCGGTCGGCCTTGGGATTGCTGAACACCCGCGACTCCAGCTGACGGATGGCGCTCACCATCACCGCGCCCTCGGCCTTGTAGTCGCCCAGGGCGTGGTAGTAGTCGGCAGCGACGAACACCGCGGTGCGCACGTCGGCGCAATTCGCCTTGCGGCTCAGCACGCGCTCGGCGAGCAGCCGCTCATAGGGCTTGCGCAAGGGCATCAGGGCGGCCTGCAGTTCGGCCTTGGGCTGACCGTCGGCGCATTGCAGCGCGGCATCGAAATCGTAGGGACTGTCGCAATCCAGGCCGCCCTCGGTGGCCTTGCCCAGCGCCGCCAGACAGGCCTGGGGCTGCTTGTCGGCCGCCGCTTTCAGTAGCTCCAGCCGCGCCAGGCGACGACGCACCCGCGCGTCCTTGCCGGCCTCCTGGCGACCCGACTCCGGCAGCGCCGCGAACCAGGCCAGACCAGCCTCATGATCGCGACGGGCCAGGTAGGAGGACAGCACCTCGCGGGTTGCCTCGACACCATCCTTGCCACCGCGCTCCGCGCGGCCGCGCAGCACCATCAGGGAGGTGTTGCGGGCGGTAATCGCGCTCAGCTCGGTATAGAACTGCCAGCGGGTGCGCTCGGCGCTGATGCGGCCGATCTCGTCGCCTTGGCTGTCGAGCACCACATAGCTGGGCAGGGCCTTGACCTGGAAGCGCTCCTTGAGCGCGGCGCCCTCGGGCGCGTCGGCATCCACTTCCAGCACCACGGCGTCGCGCTCGACCTTGGTCCATTCGGGACCATTGAGCACGTTCTTCTTCATGTAGTAGCAGGAGTAGCACCAGGGTGCATGGAAATCGAGCAGCAGCGGCTGATTGCGCTCGGCGGCGGCCTTCAGGGCGGTTTCAAAGTCCTGGTTGTCGGCGTAGGCAAACCCCGAGAGCAGGGCGAGCACGACCAGGGCAGCTAGACGGTGGAGCATGGGACCTCAGCGCGGCAGCGGCGGCAGGTTCTTGGGGGCGTCCGGCGGCGGCACGCTGTAATAGGCGATGCGCGCCATGTAGGCGGAGCCGGTCTTGGGATCGTGGAGGTTGGAGATGCCGCGGAACTCGTAGAGATCGCGGCTCACCGGGTCGTAGAGCATTTCCAGTTCCGGCGCGATGTAGCGCAGCAGGGAATCGGGTTCGATCAGCAGCTTCACCGCCTTGCGGCCCTCGAAGCTCGCCTCGCCGACCTTGCGCGCCTCGAAGCGGAAGGTATCGAGCTGCCCGGCCACCGCGAAACGGAAGCTGACCTTCTCGCCGGCGATCAGTGCCGGCAGCTTGGCTTGCAGCAGGCAGTGGAAACCGGCGTCGGCGGCCATCAGCCCTTCTTTCTTGACGCTCTTGCGCTTCTCCGGCTTGTCACGGCCTTCGACGCGGAGCATGTCGATGTTCGCACCGCTGCCCAGAATCGCCTCGACATAGCCTTCCTTCACCAGTTCGGTGCGGAACACCGGCACGAAGCAGTCCGGCCTGTAGTCGATGGACTTGGTGCCCAGCAGGGAGCCGTCCGGCGCCACGTAGCGGACGCGGCTGCCGACCTGCTTGCCGCCCTCGAACATCGGGTCGTGCACCTCGGTGTAGAGGTACTTGCCGGAACCGAGATCGTAGGCGTAGCCGTAGAACGGCTTGTTCTGCTCCGAGGCGTGCAGGCCAGCGGCCGTCACGAGCGCCAGGACAGCAAACAGCAGACGGCTCATGGATTGCTCGCCGATGACAGGGGAGCGAAATCATAGCCGCTGCCGAACCGGGGTATATCGAAAGCCCGATCCGGCAAGCCGGCCACCTGGCGCAGGCGCCGCAGTTCCTCCGGGGCCTCAGCCTGCCCGTCGTCAGCCAGCTCGAAAGTGCCGAAGTGGACCGCGAGCGCCGCCGAGGCCCGCAGGTCGGACGCCGCGCGCAAGGCCTCGGCCGGGTCGAGATGCTGGTAGGCCGTGAGCCAGCGCGGCTTGTAGGCGCCGATCGGCAGCAGCGCCAGACGCATCGGCCCGAAGCGCTCGGCCACCTGCCGGAACTGTGGGCCGTAGCCGGTATCACCGGCGAAGTACACCGGACCGCCCGCGGTTTCGATCACATAGGACAACCACAGGCTACGGTTGCGGTCACCCCAGCCGCGCCCGGTCCAGTGCACCGAGGGCGCGCCCCAGACCTTGCGGCCATTGGCCAGGGTGTGCGCCTGCCACCAGTCCAGCTCGACGACGCGATCCAGGCCGGCGGCACGCAGGGTCTCGGCCTCGCCGAGGCCGACGAGGAACAGCGGGTCGTGCTCGGCCGCCAGGCGCTGGAGGGTCGGCAGGTCCAGATGGTCGTAGTGGTTGTGGCTGATCAGCACCGCGTCGATGCGCGGCAGATCCTCGAAGCGCAGCCCCGGCGGCACATGGCGACGCGGCCCGGCCCAGGACAGCGGGCTGGCGCGCTCGCTCCAGATCGGGTCGGTCAGCAAGTTCTGGCCGTCGAACTGGATCAGCGCGCTGGCGTGGTTGACCACGGTGACCCGCAAGGCGCCCTGCCCGGCCCAGGGCAAGGGCTTGGGGCCCGGCGGCAAACTGAGGTCACGCCGCCACGCGCCTGGCTCACGGGTGAGGGCGAAGCGCAACAGGTCCAGGGCGCCCTTGTCAAAGGGCTGGGCATTGTGGAAAAGCCGACCGTCGAAGTGGTCGCTGATCGGGCCCTGATAGGCCCCAGCCAGGGCGCAGACGGCCAGCAACAGGGCGGTTGCCAGCGCGGCGGCGCCCCGCCGCATCACTTCTCGACGAAGGCGCGCTCGATCACGTAGTCGCCGGGCGTGCCGATGTGCGGAGACACCACGAAGCCGCGCCGGTCGAGCAGCTTGCGGCTGTCTTCGAGCATGCCCGGGCTGCCGCAGATCATCGCGCGGTCGGTTTCCGGATTCAGCGGCGGCAGGCCGATGTCGGAGGTGAGCTTGTCGCTGTCCAGCAGATCGGTGAGACGGCCGTGGTTGCGGAACGGCTCGCGGGTCACCGTCGGGTAGTAGATCAGCTGGTTGCGCACCATCTCGCCCAGCGCCTCGTCGTTGGGGAGCTCCTTCTCGATGAAGTCATGGTAGGCGAGGTCGTTGACCATGCGCACGCCGTGGATCAGCACCACCTTCTCGAAACGCTCGTAGGTTTCGGGATCACGGATGGTGGCGAGGAAGGGCGCCAGGCCAGTGCCGGTGGACAGCAGGTAGAGATGCTTGGCCGGCTTGAGATCGTGCAGCACCAGGGTGCCGGTGGGCTTGACGCCCACCAAGAGCTCGTCGCCCACCTGGACGTGCTGCAGGCGCGAGGTCAGCGGGCCGTTCTGCACCTTGATGCTGAAGAACTCCAGCTTGTCCTCGTAATTGGGGCTGGCGATGGAGTAGGCGCGCAGCAGCGGCTTGCCGTTGACTTCCAGACCGATCATCACGAACTGGCCGTTTTCGAAGCGCAGCCCCGGGTCGCGGGTGGTGGTGATGGTGAACAGCGAATCGTTCCAGTGGTGGACCTTGAGGATACGTTCGTTGCGGAAGGCGGCGGCCATCGTGTTTTACCGGCTTGATCGGACAAAAAATCGGCGCGAACCTTACCACCGTTCGCGCCGCTTGGGGGTGCGTAACGATAGGAAGCCTGCCGCAGCGCAGCATCCTGCGCATGGACTAGACCAGGCCCGCTCCTGCCGACAATCGCACTTTTCCCGCCACTAGCGCTTACTGAATAGGTAGTGCCCGACGCCCCATTCATTGCCCTGGGCGTAGCCGAAGAACTCGGCCACCGCCATGTAGAACATGCGCCAGCGCTGGAACCAGATCGCCGCCTCGGCCTCGCCGTAGCCCTGGCGGAAGATCGCCATGATCTCGTCCTTGCGGGCATCCATGCCGGCCAGCCAGTGGTTGCTGGTCTTCTCGTAATGGCGGCCGTCGACCCACCACTGGCGCTCCAGCCGGACCTGGTCCTGGAAGTTCAGCAGCAGGTTCTCGCTGGGCATGGTGCCGCCCAGGAAGAAATAGCGCGTCATCCAGTCGCTCTGCTCCTTGTCCTCGAAGTGATAGGCCAGAAGCTTGTGCACGAAGATGTGCACGAACAGCTTGGCGTCGGCCTTCATCCAGCGGGAAATCTTCTCCAGCAGCAGGCCGTAGTTCTTCATGTGCTCGAACATCTCGATGCTGAGCACCCGATCGAAGCCGCCCGCCAGCTGCTCGGCGCTGAAGTCGAATTCGGCGACATTTCCGGTGTGTATGGACAAATTGTCCAGGCCCCGTTCGCGGGCGCGGTTCTCGATGAACTCGCGCTGGCCGTGGGAATTGGACAGGCCGACGATCCGACTGTTGGGGTAGCGCTGCGCCAGCCAGGTACAGAGCGAACCCCAGCCGCAACCGAGGTCGAGAATCCGCATGCCGTCCTCCAACTGCGCGCGCTCGGCGTAGAGCTCCAGCATCTTCTGCTCGGCCTCGGCCAAGGTCTCCCGCCCGGTCGGATACAGGCAGCAGGAGTACTTCAGCTGCGGCCCGAGGTGGGCATGGAAAAACTCCGCAGGCACTTCATAGTGCTGCTGATTGGCGGCCTTGGTCTCGATGGCGATCGGCGCCGCCCGCAGTTCGTCGAGAAAGCGGTTGAACCGCCGCGAACGTTCCTCGCCATCGAGGTTGGCCGCGTCGGTCAGCCGGGTCTTGATCAGCTGACGCATGCCATAGCGGGTCAGCGCGTCGGGGATCAGGCCCTTTTCGCAGAGATCGATGATGTCCATGGAGCTTAAGAGCGCCTTGTCGGGTGCAGTGAGAAAAGTGGGACGAGCTGCCGCAACCGCGGCTAGGTGCGCGACTTGGGCGGCCAGGGAATCAGGGCGCTGGTGCGCGCCACGTAGTCCGCGTAGTCCGGCTTGCGCTGCATCAGGCCTTTTTCCAGCATGGGTATGCCGGATAGCTTCAGCAGCAGACCGGCCATCACCAGCGGCGCGGCGCAGCTCAGCCAGCCCCAGGGGCTGCCCAGCGCCAGCGGCACATAGGCCAGCCAGTGCAGGCATTCGAAGAAGTAGTTGGGGTGGCGGGAGTAGTACCAGAGCCCCCGGTCGCAAACCCGGCCCCGGTTCTCCGGCAGGCGACGGAACTCTTCCATCTGGTTGTCGGCCAGGGTTTCGCCCAGCACCGCCGAGACCCAGATACCGAGTGCCAGGGCCTGAGCCCAGTTCGGTGCCTCGTCCGGGCGGTAGGCCACGGTCAGAAAGGCGCTGGCGGACAGCAGCAGGGTGAACAGGTTCTGGAACTGGAAAAAGCCGAACATCTTGCGGTTGGCCGCGCTCCCCCACTCGGCACGCAGCTGGGCGTAGCGCCAGTCCTCGGCATGCCCCCAGGTGCGGCTCCACAGATGGCTGCCCAGGCGCAGGCCCCAGAGGCCGCCAAGCACCGCCAGGGTCAACCGGGTTTCCGCAGGCGCGCTGCCCACCAGAGCATAGAAGACCGCGAGCCCACCCAGGCTGAACGCCCAGATGGCATCGACGATGCCGGCATTGCCGGTGCGCCGCTGTAGCAGCCAGGCCCCGGTCTTGGCCAGGAAGACGATCAGCACCGACAGCAGAAAGGCGTTTAGCGGCGACAAGGCGCGGGCTCCCGAACGAGGCAAGGATCAGTGCCGGGGCAGCTTATACCCCCTGCTACGGCAAGCCCTGATACGCGGGTTCGGGCGCGGTGGATGCACCAGCTGGCCCTGTTCGCACCGAGCCGCCAGACCGCCGGCTCAGCCGAGCAATTCCAGCAACCGGCTGGCGCTGCTGCGCAGATTGTCCTGCCAGGGCAGGCCGACGATGTCCTGGCCGGTCAGCGCATCGCGAAAGGGCAGCACCTCGCCGCTACCGATCACCAGCCGGTAGTCGACAGTGATCTCGGTTCCGGCGGCAAGGTCGTCGCCGGCGAACACGAAGCCCAGATGCCAGAGCGCCGTCGGCGTGAAGGAATGATTGACGTAGCACTCGTCGCTCCATTCCGGCGTCAGCGAGAACTGATCCTCGAACCAACGCACGCTGGACTCGACTTCGAGCGAGTCGGCCGGGTACTGGCGCAGTCGCGCCTCTGGCCACACCGTGTGGATGTTGTCGGGAGCGATCAGCACCCGGCCACGGGTCACCGCCTCGTCGAGGAACAAGCCCTTGCCGGCACCGGGAATGCCCGAGGCCTCGACGCGGTACCGGGGCAGGATCATTGCAGCCGGTGCTCGCTGGACTCCGCCTGCGAGGCGGCGAACAGCTCGCGCACCTCGACCTCGCGATAGCCGTACTCCTTGCCGCAGAACTCGCAGGTGACATCGACGCGGCCACGCTCGACCAGCAAGGGCTTGAGCTCCTCCTCGCCCAGGCCCAGCAGCATCGCCGAGATCTGCGCATGGCTGCACTGGCATTGCAGAGTGATGGGACGCGACTCGAACACCCGCACCGTGTCTTCGGCGAACAGGCGCCGCAACAGCGTCTCGGCGTCGGTGGCGAGCAGCTCCGGCTCTTCCAGGGTCTGCACCAGATGATGGACATGCACCCAGTCGTCGTCGCTGCTGTTCTCCGGCAGGCGCTGCAGCATCAGCCCGACGAACTTGTCCGGCGCGGCACCCAGGCGCACGCGGGTGAGCAACTGCTCGGACTGTCCGTAGTAGATCTGCAAGGCCTCGGAGAGCGAATCGCCGAACACGCCGACCAGCGCCTGGTAGCGCTCGCCGCCGTGGCGCGGCTCGATCAGGCAGGCGAGAGTGCCGCCGCCCAGCAGAGCCTGGAAATCGCCGGCCGCCTCCGGCGCGAACTTGGCCATGCCGCGCATCTGCAATTGCGCGTCGATCTGGGTCACCAGCAGCTTCACCGGCGCCTCGGCATCGGCGCCGACCTGGCCTTGGAACTGCAGATTGAAGCGCGCGTCCGGGGGCAGATCGGCCGCCAGCAGCGGTGTCGCCGCCAGGGCATGGCCAAGCTGGCGGAGCACATCCGGCGGGTAGTCGCGCCAGCCCAGCAGGTCGGGAATACCCTCGGTGATCTCGACGGCAAAGCCGCGGACGCCGCGGTTCTCGATCAAAAACGGCAGCAGACGATTCGCCATCAGCCCGCCAGCTTTTCCTTGAGCAGACGATTGAGCGCGTCGGGATTGGCCTTGCCCTGCGTCGCCTTCATCGCCTGACCGACGAAGAAGCCGAACAGCTTGTCCTTGCCCGCGCGGTAATCGGCCAGCTGCTGTGGGTTGGCGGCGATGATCGCATCGATGGCGGCGGCAATCGCGCCCTCGTCGGTGATCTGCACCAGGCCCTTGGCCTTGATGATCGAGTCGGCCTCGCCCTCGCCGGCCAGCATCGCCTCGAACACGTCCTTGGCGATCTTGCCGCTGATGGTCTTGTCGGCGATGCGCGCGATCAGGCCGGCCAGTTGGCTGGCGGAAATCGGCGATTCCTCGATGGATTTGCCGGACTTGTTGAGCGAGGCCAGCAGATCGCCGGTGACCCAGTTGGCGCAGGTCTTGGCCTCGGCGCCGCTGGCCTTGACCACGGTCTCGTAGTAGTCGGCCAGCGCGGTTTCGCTGGTCAGCAGGTTGGCGTCATAGGCGGACAGGCCGTACTGGCTCTCGAAGCGCGCCTTCTTGGCGGTCGGCAGCTCCGGCATCGAAGCGCGGATGCGCTCAAGGTCGGCGGCGGTGACCACCACCGGCAGCAGATCGGGATCGGGGAAATAGCGGTAGTCGTTGGCGTTTTCCTTCGAGCGCATCGCCCGGGTCTCGCCGGTATCCGGGTTGAACAGCCGGGTTTCCTGGTAAATCTTGCCGCCGGACTCGATTACCTCGATCTGGCGCTCGATCTCGTAGTCGATGGCCTGCTGCACGTAGCGGAAGGAGTTGATGTTCTTGGTTTCGGTGCGGGTGCCGAAGGGCGCATCCGGCCCGCGCCGCACGCTGACGTTGGCATCGCAGCGGAAGCTGCCTTCCTGCATGTTGCCGTCGCACACGCCCAGCGCCACCACCAGCTGGTGCAGCTTCTTGAGATAAGCCACCGCCTCGGCGCTGTTGCGGATGTCGGGCTCGGAGACGATCTCGATCAGCGGCGTGCCGGCACGGTTGAGGTCAATGCCGGTGAAGCCAGGAAAGGCGTCGTGCAGCGACTTGCCGGCGTCTTCTTCCAGATGCGCGCGGGTGATGCCGATGCGCTTGCTCACGCCATCGACCTCGATGTCGAGATGACCGTGCTCGACGATCGGCAGCTCGTACTGGCTGATCTGGTAACCCTTGGGCAGGTCCGGATAGAAGTAGTGCTTGCGCGCGAACACACAGGTCTCGGCGATCTTGGCATCGACCGAGAGTCCGAACTTGACGGCGTAAGTCACCGCCTCGCGATTGAGCACCGGCAGCACGCCAGGCAGGCCCAGCGTCACCGCGTCGGCCTGGGTGTTGGGCGCGGCACCATAGGTGGTCGAGGCGCCGGAGAAAATCTTGGTCTTGGTGAGAAGCTGGCAGTGGACTTCGAGTCCGATCACCGCTTCCCAGCCGGCTGGAATCGTCATGGCTTAAAACCCTTTCGGCGTGGCGCGATGGAAATCGGTCGCCAGCTGGTATTGATGCGCGACGTTGAGCAGACGCCCTTCGTCGAAATAATTGCCCATCAGCTGGAAGCCGACCGGCAGGCCCTCGCTGAACCCGCAGGGCAGGCTCATGGCCGGGATGCCCGCCAGATTGGCGGCGATGGTGTAGATGTCGTTCAAGTACATCGCCACCGGATCGTCACTGTTCTCGCCGAACTTGAAGGCAGTGCCCGTCGTGGTCGGTGCCAGGATGACATCCACCGTTTCGTAGGCGCGCTTGAAGTCCTCGTAGATCAGCTTCCTCACCTTCTGCGCTTGCAGATAGTAGGCGTCGTAATAGCCATGACTGAGCACATAGGTGCCGATCATGATGCGGCGCTGCACTTCGGCGCCAAAGCCCTCGCCACGGCTCTTCTTGTAGAGCTCTTCCAGCGTCCTGGCCTCGGCGCTGCGATGGCCATAACGCACACCGTCGAAGCGGGCGAGGTTGCTGCTGGCCTCGGCGGGTGCCACCACGTAATAGGTCGGCACCGACAGCGGTGCATTGGGCAGGCTGATCTCGCGGACCTCGGCGCCGAGCGCCTGCAACTGGGCAATGGCCTCGTCCACCCGGGCGCGCACGCCGGGCGCCATGCCGGCGGCGAAGTACTCCTTGGGCAGGCCGATCTTCAGGCCCTTGATCGAGGCACCCAGACCACCGACGAGGTCATCGACCGGGCGCTCGATGCTGGTCGAATCCAGCGCATCGAAGCCGGACATGGCCTGCAGCACCAGGGCCGCGTCCTCGGTGGAGCGCGCCACCACACCGGCCTGATCCAGGCTGGAGGCGAAGGCGATCATCCCGTAGCGCGACACCCGGCCGTAAGTCGGCTTGATGCCGGTGAGATTGGTGAAGGCGGCGGGCTGGCGGATCGAACCGCCGGTGTCGGTGGCGGTGGCGACCGGCGCCAGGCCGGCAGCGACGCAGGCCACCGAGCCGCCGGAGGAACCGCCGGGCACACGGCTCAGATCCCAGGGATTCTTCACCGGGCCGTACCAGCTGGTCTCGTTCGACGAGCCCATGGCGAATTCGTCCATGTTCAGCTTGCCGAGCAGGACCATGCCGGCCTCGGCATGCAGCTTCTTGACGATGGTGGCGTCGTAGGGCGCGATGAACTTGTCGAGCATCTTCGAGCCGCAGGCGGTGCGCACGCCCTCGGTGCAGAAAATGTCCTTTTGCGCCAGCGGGATACCGGTCAACAGCCCCGCCTCGCCACGGGCCAGCCGGGCGTCGGCGGCATCGGCCTGGGCCAGCGCGATCTCGGGGGTGACGGTGACATAGCTATTGAGCGCGCCATCGCGCTCGGCGATGCGGGCCAGATAGTGCTGGGTCAGCTCGCGCGAAGAAAACTTCTTCGCCGCCAGGCCCGCGCTGAGTTCTTTGAGTGACAGGGTATGCATTTTTTCTCGTGAGGCGTGAGGCGTGAGGGGCAAGGCGTGAACAGCGGGCGCCGTTGCGCCTCGCTCCTCGTCCCTTGCGCCTCCCGGAACTATTCGATGACTTTCGGCACCAGGAACAGGCCGTCTTCGACCGCCGGCGCGTGGGCCTGGTAGACCTCACGCCGATTGGTCTCGGTGACCACGTCCGGGCGCAGACGCTGGGTCAGGCCCAGGGGATGGGCCATGGGGCTCACGCCCTGGGTGTTGGCGGCCGTGAGCTGATCCACCATCGCCAGGATGTTGGAGAGCTGCTGGGCGTAGGTCGGGACCATCTCGGCCTTCAGCTCCAGCCGGGCCAGATGGGCAACTTGCTGCACTTGTTCGGGGGTCAGGCTCATCGGGGGCAAAAATCATTGATATGATGTGCAGATGCACAATTTTAGTGTTTGCAGCGGAGGGCTGCACGACACTGGACGCGTAGCATGTTCACCCGGCCGCCAGCGGCCAATCCCCCCTGCTTCCGGAATCACCCTCAGATGTTAGACGCCATCAGCCGCCTGTTCGTCAACGATCTCTCGATTGACCTCGGCACTGCGAACACCCTGGTTTACGTCCGCGACGAAGGCATCGTGCTCAACGAGCCCTCGGTCGTGGCCATCCGCTTGGACGCCCGCGGCGCCAAGAAGATCGAAGCGGTGGGCATCGACGCCAAGCGCATGCTCGGCCGCACGCCCACCAACATCTCCACCATCCGCCCGCTGCGCGATGGCGTGATCGCCGACTACACGGTGACGGAGAAGATGCTGCAGCATTTCATCCGCAAGGTGCAGAAGGGCCGCCACATGATGCGGCCGATGACCCGCGTGGTGGTCTGCGTGCCCTATGGCTCGACCCAGGTCGAGCGCCGCGCGATCCGCGAGTCGGTGGAAAACGCCGGCGCCCGCAAGGTCTATGTCATTGAAGAGCCGATCGCCGCGGCGCTGGGCGCCGGCATCCCGATCAGCGAGGCACGCGGCTCGATGGTGGTCGACATCGGCGGCGGCACCTCGGAAGTCGCGGTGATCTCGCTGGACGGCATCGTCTATGCCGAGAGCGTGCGCATCGGCGGCGACAAGTTCGACGAGGCCATCGTCAGCTACGTGCGTCGCCAGTACAACATGCTGATCGGCGAGGCCACCGCCGAGCGCATCAAGCAGGAAATCGGCACCGCCTTCCCCAGCCACGAAGTGCACGAGATCGACATCGTCGGCCGCCACCTCGCCGCCGGCGTGCCGCGCAACTTCACGATGAACTCGAACGAAGTGCTGGACGCCCTGCAGGAGCCGCTGGCCGGCATCGTCAAGGCAGTCAAGCAGGCGCTGGAGCGTACTCCGCCGGAACTCGGCAGCGACGTCGCCGAGCGCGGCATCGTGCTGACCGGCGGTGGCGCCCTGCTGCGCGATCTCGACAAGCTGATCAGCGAGGAAACCGGCCTGCCGGTGATCATCGCCGACGATCCGCTCACCTGCGTGGCGCGCGGCGGCGGCATGATGCTGGACATGCTCGACCAGCAGGGCGACAAGTTCAACATCGATTGATCGGCCTGCTGCGCGGTTCAATGGCTGCGTTGCGCGGTGCTCACAGTCCTCACGTGGCGCTGCCACGCTGCGGCTGTTGCGCCCCGTGCGCCTTGCCCTTGAACCTGCTCACAACGGCCGCTCGAATCATGTTTGCTTCGCCTCGGACAGCGTCCTAAATGGCCCGTTCCCGCCGCGCCGCCCAACCCCTGTTCCCGCGCGGACCGGGGCTGGGCTTTCGCACCCTTTTGCTGCTGGTGCTGTCCTTCGGGCTCTGGTTTGCCGACCAGCGCAGCCCGGATCTGCTGTTGCAGGTCCGCGGCGGCATCCAGTGGCTGCTGCAACCGGTGCAGTGGCTGGCCGCCGTCCCGCAGGGGGTGAGCAATGCCACCGCCGGGGTGCGCTCCTACCAGTCGCTGCTGAGCGAAAACCGCCAGCTCAAGGAAGAGCAGCTCAAGCAGCAGGCGCGCCTGCTGCGCTTCGCCGCGCTGGAGGCGGAGAACCGCCGCATCCGCCAGCTGCTGGCCTCGTCCTCGGCGCTGGAAGAAAAAGTGCTGATCGCCGAGATCGTCGCCACCAGCCAGGACCCCTACCGCCACCAGATCAGTCTCAACAAGGGCGAGAAGGACGGCGTCTACCTCGGCCAGGCGCTGGTCGACGCCTACGGCGTGATGGGCCAGGTGATCCGGGTCTACCCCTCCGGCTCCACGGCGATGCTGATCACCGACCCCGGCCACGGCATCCCGGTGGAGATCAACCGCACCGGCCTGCAGACCATCGCCCGCGGCGGTGGCGATGGCCGGGTGCTGACCCTGCCCTTCCTGCCCGGCAATGCCGACGTCAAGGTCGGCGATCTGCTGGTGTCGTCCTCGCTGGGCGGGCGCTTTCCCGGAGGCTATCCGGTCGGCGAGATCTTCGACGTGCGGCGCACCACCGGCGAGCACTTCATGCAGGCCAGCGCCTACCCGGCAGCGCGGCTCGATCAGGGCCGCCAAGCCCTGCTGGTGTGGAGCCAGCGGCCAGAGCCGGTGGAGGCTCCCGCCGAAGCCGAGCCTGCCGCCGTCCCGCCGGCGTCGCCGCCGAAGGCGAACAAGCCATGACCGCCGCCCTCACCCGCAGCCTGTTCGCCCTCAGCCTGCTGATCGCCCTGATGCTGCAGATCGTGGCCCTGCCCGACGCCCTCGCCGCGCTGCGGCCGATGTGGGTGGCCCTGCTGATCGGCTACTGGGCCTTCTACGGCCCCAACCTGCCGATGACTCTCATCGCCTTCCTCACCGGCCTGGCCTGCGACGCGCTCTACAACACGCCGCTGGGCCAGCACGCCATGGGCCTGATCCTGCTGGCCTACACCCTCACCCGCCTGCGCAGCTCGCTGGGGCTGTTCCCACTCTGGCAGCAGACCCTGACCCTGACGCCGGTCTGGGCGGTCTACGCGCTCTTGCAGTTCTGGTTTGACGGCATGGCCCGGCATTCCGCCGAGCCCAGCCTGCGCTTTCTGCCGATCATCACCACGGTGCTGTTCTGGCCGCTGGTGTGCAGCGTGATGGATGCGCTGCGCGGCCCCCGCGGCCGGCCATGAACAGCTACGACGCGCTCAAGGATCTCTACGAAGAGAAGCGCAATTTCTCCAGCCGGGTGCTGGTCGCGGCCATCGTCCTGCTGTTGCTGATCCTGTTGCTGATCGCCCGCCTCGCCGACTTGCAGGTGTTGCAGCACGACTACTACAGCACCCGCGCCGACGACAATCGCATGCGGGTGGTGCCGATGCCGCCGGTGCGCGGCCTGATCTACGACCGCAATGGCGCCCTGCTGGCGCAGAACCGGCCCTCGTTCAATCTCGAAGTCACCCGCGAGCAGGTCGAGGACCTCGACGCCCTGCTGGAGCAGCTGACCCCGGTGATGGGCCTCACCCCCGGCGACATCGCCCGCTTCAAGGACCGGGTGCGCAAGACCCCGCGCTACCGCGGCGTGCCGCTGCGCACCAACCTCAACCCGGAAGAAGTCGCCCGCTTCGAGATCAACCGCTACAACTTCAAGGGCGTGGACATCACCGCCGGCCTGTCGCGCACCTACACCATGGGCCCCACCGCCAGCCATGTGATCGGTTATGTCGGTGGCATCTCCGAGGCCGATTACGCCAAGCTCAACGAGCGCGACTACCAGGGCATCAACCAGATCGGCAAGCTGGGCGTCGAGAAGAGCCACGAGGACGAACTGCGCGGCGTACCCGGCGCGCGCATCGTCGAGGCCAATGCCGCCGGCCGGCCGCTGCGCGAACTGGAGCAGCGCCCCGGCGCACCCGGCCGCAACCTCTACCTGAGCCTCGACGCCCGCCTGCAGAACATCGCCGAGCGCGCGCTGGGCGAGCTGGACGGCGCCATCGCCGCCATCGATCCGCAGACCGGCGAGGTGCTGACTCTGGTCAGCAAGCCCGGTTTCGACCCGCACCCCTTCGTCGAAGGCATCAGCACCAAGAACTACCGCGCGCTGCAGAACGATCCCAGCCGGCCGCTCTACAACCGCGCCCTGCAGGGCACCTTCCCGCCCGGCTCCACCATCAAGCCGTTCATGACCTTCGCCGGCCTGCTTTACGGCGAGACCGACAACAACCAGCGCGTCACCTGCAACGGCACCTATTACCTGCCCAATTCCAGTCGCAAGTTCCGCTGCCACAAGCGCACTGGCCACGGCAGCCTGGACATGCCCTGGGCGCTGGCCAAGAGCTGCGACATCTTCTACTACCAGCTGGCGATCAACCTCGGCATCGATCGCATCGACGAGGTGATGGAGCAGTTCGGCTTCGGCAAGGCCACCGGCATCGACGTGCCCAACGAGCGCAGCGGCCTGTTGCCCTCGCGCGCCTGGAAACGCCGCGTGCGCAAGGAGCCCTGGTTCCCCGGCGAGACCCTCAACATCGGCATCGGCCAGGGCTATTGGCAGATCACCCCCTTGCAGATGGCGCAGGCCACCGCCCGGCTGGCGATGCGCGGCGGCGGTTTCGAGCCGCATCTGGTGCATGCCATCGAAGACCCGCTCACCGGCAACATCACCGGCGTACCCGCCAAGCCGCTGCCGGCCATGCCGGAGCGCGAGCCGCACGAGTACGACGACGTGATCGCCGCCATGGAGTTGGTCACCCACTCGCCCGGCGGCACCGCCTACCGCATCGGCAAGGACTCGCCCTACCGTATCGCCAGCAAGACCGGCACCGCCCAGGTCGCCGGCCTCTCGCAGGCCGACGAGGATGCGCCGGAACTCAACGCCACGCCCAAGCACCTGCGCGATCACGCCTGGTTCATCGCCTTCGCGCCCACCGACAAGCCGCGCATCGCCATCGCCGTGCTCGCCGAGCACGCCGGGCATGGCGGCAGCGTCGCGGCGCCGGTGGCGCGGCAGATCATGGATCAATACCTGCTGGGCAAGGTCCTCTATGCCACGGCGTCCCTGCCGGCGACACCGGACGAACCGGTGAGCGCCACCGAAGAAGGCGCGGAGACCGAGTTCGACGGCTTTGTCACGCCCAGCGAGCGCGGCTCTCAAACGCCGGCCGCAGCCACTCCCGCCGCGCCGCTGCTGACCATCCCGGCCCAGCGCCCGCCGGCGGCGGCTGGCGAGAACCCGGCCGACGCCATTGCGGTCGATGATGCCGAAGCCGGCTTCCAGGCGCCGCCGACGCCGCCGCCGGTGCAGGGCGACGCGGTCAATCCGCCGTCCGAGGACGACCCGGCCAAGCCGGCCGCTCCGCACTGAAGCCGCCGCACTGAGGCTATCGATGAATACCGGCACCGCCTTCACCCCCACGCCCCGCACGCCCGCCACCTGGAGCGAGCGCCTGCAGCGCCTGCACATCGACCTCTGGCTGCTGAGCCTGCTGGTGAGCATCGGCATCGTCGGCCTGGTGACGCTCTACTCGGCCTCCGGTCACTCGCTGGACGCGCTGCTGGCGCAGTTGCAGCGACTGCTGCTGGGCTTCATGGTGATGGCGGCGCTGGCGCAGGTGCCGCCCGACTATTACCGCGCCGCCGCGCCCTGGTTCTACGGCGTCGCCTGCGTGCTGCTGGCGCTGGTGCTGGTGCTGGGCGATCACGCCAAGGGCGCGCAGCGCTGGCTGGATCTCGGGGTGATCCGCTTTCAGCCTTCGGAAATGATGAAGCTGGGCATGCCGATGATGGTCGCCGCCTGGCTGCACGGCCGGCCGCTGCCACCGAGCTGGCGGGTGGTGCTGATCACCCTGCTGATCATCGCTTTTCCGGCGGTGATGGTGATGTTGCAGCCCGACCTCGGCACCGCCCTGCTGATCATCGTCTCCGGCGGCTTCGCCCTGTATCTGGGCGGGCTGGGCTGGCGCTGGATCTTGGGCGCCCTGGCCGCCGCCGCCGCCGCCGCGCCGGTGTTCTGGTACCGGATGCACGACTACCAGCGGCAGCGGGTGCTGACCTTCCTCGACCCCGAGCGCGATCCGCTCGGCACCGGCTATCACATCACCCAGAGCAAGATCGCCATCGGCTCCGGCGGCGTGTTCGGCAAGGGCTGGATGAACGGCACCCAGGCCAAGCTCGACTTCCTGCCGGAGTCGCACACCGACTTCATCTTCGCGGTGTACTCCGAGGAGATGGGCATGATGGGCGTGATCCTGCTGCTGACCCTCTACACCCTGGTGGTCGGCCGCGGCCTGTTCATCGCCCTGCGCGGGCACGACAGCTTCCAGCGCCTGCTCGCCGGCTCGCTGGCGCTGACCTTCTTCATCTACGTGTTCATCAACATGGGCATGGTCATGGGCCTGATGCCGGTGGTCGGCGTGCCCCTGCCCCTGCTCTCCTACGGCGGCACCTCCGCCGTCACCCTGCTCGCCGGCTTCGGTATGCTGATGTCCATCCATACCCACCGGAAGCTCCTGAGCTCGTGAGGCCCGCCGCCCTTTCCGCCCTGCTGCTGCTCGCCCTCGCCCAGGGCGCAGAGGCCGACTATCGCGAACACCCCAAGACCGCCGAGCTGCATCAGCGGCTGGTGCGTGACTACGGCTTCAGTGCGGCCGATCTGGTCAAGGTCGACGAGGCCCTGGCCCAGGCCGAGCAGCTGCCGCAGCTCATCCAGGCCGAGCGCCAGAACAAGGAAACCACCAGCGTCTACTGGGACGACTACCGCGCCCTGCACGTCTTCCCCAAGCAGGCCGAGCGCGGACTGCAACTGCTGCAGGACTACGCGCCCTACTTCGAGCGCGCCGAGGCCGAGTACGGCGTGCCACCGCCGGTGATCGCGGCGGTGATGGGCGTGGAAACCAAGTACGGCAGCTATACCGGCAAGCACCGGGTGCTGGATGCCCTGGTCACCCAGGGCTACGAGCACCCGACCCGGCAACCGTTCTTCTTCGGCGAACTGGCGGCCTATTTCGCCTTCTGCCGCAACTTCGGCTTCGAGCCGACGGCGGTGAAGGGCTCCTATGCCGGCGCGGTGGGCGCGGCGCAGTTCATGCCCAGCAATTATCTGAACCTGGCGGTGGACTATGACGGCGACGGCCGTGTCGATCTCTGGAGCATCCCGGATGCCATCGGCTCGATCGCCCGCTACTTCAACGCCTATGTGCCACCGGACCGGCCGGCCATGCACTGGCGCCGCGGCGAGCCGCTGCTGGCGCCGGTACGCACGGTGAGCCTCACCGGCGACGCGCCCGAGCGCAATCTGCGCAAGCCCAACGCCACCATCGCCGGCTGGAGGCAGTTCGGGGTGGAATCGGCCGCCGAGCTGAGCGCCGATCTGCCCGCGGGCCTGGTCGAGCTGCCGCGCCCGAATGGTCCCGAATACTGGCTGGCGCTGCCCAACTTCTACGCGGTGATGTCCTACAACCCGCGCATCTTCTACGCGATGGCGGTGACCCAGCTCGCCGCCGAGCTGCAACAGGCCCAGACCGGCTCGTGACCAGGACCGCCTGCCTAGCCGCTCTGGCGGCCCTGCTGCTCGTGGGCTGCGCCAGCAGTCTGCCGCCAGTCACCGGCGGCAAGACCGGCGGCACCCGGATGGCGCCAGTGGTGGCCGGCAAGCGCTGCGCCAACTGCCCGACGCCGGACAAGGACTACGCGCCCGACCGCGACGAGATTCCCGTCGACGTCGCCAATACCCCGGACGCGGTGCCGCGAGAGGAACCACGCAGCAAGTACGGCAATCCACCCAGCTACGAGGCGCTGGGCGAGCGCTACGAGGTGTTGCCGGAGATACCCCGCAATTTTCAGGAGCGCGGCCGCGCCTCCTGGTACGGCAAGAAATTCCACGGCCGGCGCACCGCCAGCGGCGAGAAGTACGACATGTTCGCGATGACCGCCGCGCACAAGACCCTGCCGCTGCCGACCTATGCGCGTGTCACCAACCTCGCCAACAACCTCAGCGTGGTGGTGAAGATCAACGACCGCGGGCCTTTCCACCCCGGCCGCATCGTCGATCTCTCCTATGCCGCGGCGGCCAAGATCGACCTGCTGCATCACGGCTCCTCGGACGTACTGCTGGAAGTGCTCACCACCGACCAGGGTAGCCAGTCGATCGAAAACAGCACTGGCCGTCCACGCTACCTGGAGGTTGGCCGCTTCGACGACCCCATCGAGGCCATCGCCCTGCAGGAGCGGCTCGGACGCATGGGCATAGGCCAGACCGAGCTGATCGCCACCCCCAGCGCCGCCGGCGATGGCGAAGAGCAGGTACTGCGCGCCGGCCCCTTCCGCGATTTCGCCAGCCTGGAAGCGGCACGGCGCAAGCTGCAGACCCAGAAGATCATGGCCAACCCGGTGGTCGAATAGCCGCCGCTGAACGATCTCTGAACCAGTCGCCGACGGCATCGCAGTAAACTATGTCATCGCCTCGCCATTCGTCTTGCAGCAGATCTCCTGGGCCGGCAATGCCAGAGCCAAACGTCCGCGCCTGGTTTTTCGCCCCAGCCTTAAAAATTCGCGCCGCCGCGACCTCTCTCACCTCACCTTTCCGGTTCTCGATGAAACGCTTCCTGCTTGCCCTCGCCGCCGCTACGGTTCTGACCACCGCCCAGGCCGCCATCCCCGATCCGCCGGCGCTCCAGGCCGCCAGCTGGGCGCTGCTGGACTTCCAGTCCGGGGAGCTGCTCGCCCAGAGCAATTCCGACTCGCGCGTCGAGCCGGCCTCGATCACCAAGGTGCTGACCACCTACATCGTCTTCGACGAGATCAAGAAGGGCCGGATCAAGCTCGACGACATGGCCTTCATCAGCGAAAAGGCCTGGAAGCAGGGCATCGACTCCAGCGAATCACGCATGTTTCTGGATGTCGGCTCGCGGGTACGGGTGGAAGACCTGCTGCACGGCGTCATCACCCAGTCCGGCAACGATGCCTCGGTGGCCCTCGCCGAGCATGTCGCCGGCGGCGAAGGCGCCTTCGCCGACCTGATGAATCAATACGCCGCCAAGATCGGCATGAAGAACAGCCACTTCATGAACGCGCCGGGCATGCCCGACCCCGAGCACTACACCACCGCGCACGACGTGACCCTGCTCGGCCGCGCGCTGATCCATGACTTCCCCGACTACTACAAGTGGTTCTCGCTGCCCGACTTCACCTACAACGGCATCAAGCAGGGCAACCGCAACATCCTGTTGACCATGGACCGCAGCGTCGATGGCATCAAGACCGGCCATACCGCCGCCGCCGGCTACTGCCTGCTGTCCTCGGCCAGCCGCGACGGCCGTCGCCTGGTGGCGGCGGTGATGGGCACCGAGAGCCAGAAGTACCGCGCCGAAGCCAGTCTGGAGCTGCTCAACTGGGGCTTCCGCTTCTTCGAGAGCGTGAAGCTCCTGGGCGCCGATCAGCCTTCCGGCAGCGTGCGGGTCTGGAAGGGCCTGGCCGACGACGTGCAGGTCGGCACGCTGGAGCCGATCTACCTTTCGCTGCCACGTGGCGCCGCCGAGAAGGTCGAGGCCAAGCCGCAGGTCGATGGCACCCTGATCGCGCCGCTGAGCCAGGGTCAGCGCGTCGGTACCGTCAACATCTCGGTGGACGGCAAGCTGGTGAAGAGCGAGCCCCTGGTGGTGCTGCAGGCGGTGGAGGCCGGCAGCTGGTGGAAGCGGCTGATTGACACCATCCGCCTCTGGTTCGCTTGAGCTTGTGAATAAATCTACTGCGCTGCCCATTCGCCGCCTCATGCGGTGCTCGCAATCCTCACGCACACAAGTGCGCTGCGGTTGCTGCGCTCGCCGAACCTTTAGTCGGTTCGGCTCATTGCGACTGGGCATGCTCGCTACGATTTCTTCACAAGCTCTAAGTCTCAAATAGCGTGGACGAAATCCGCGTCCGGCATCTCGGCAGCGTCGCCTACGAAGACAGCTTCGAGGCGATGCGCCGCTTCAACCAGGCGCGTGGGCCGGAAACGCCAGACGAGATCTGGCTGCTGGAACATCCGCCGGTCTACACCCAGGGTCAGGCCGGCAAGCCCGAGCATCTGCTGATGCCGGGCGACATCCCGGTGGTGCAGAGCGATCGCGGCGGCCAGGTGACCTATCACGGCCCAGGCCAGCTGGTGGCCTATCCGCTGATCGACATCGTCCGTCGCGGCTACGGCGTGCGCAGCCTGGTCAGCCGCATCGAGCAGGCGATGGTCGATACCCTGCTTGGCTATGGCATCGCCGCCTACGCCGACCGCGAAGCGCCGGGGGTCTATGTCGATGTCGCCGGGCGGCGGCACAAGATCGGCTCTCTGGGCCTGAGGGTGCGCCAGGGTCGCAGCATGCACGGCCTGTCGCTGAACGTGGCGATGGACCTGGAGCCGTTCTCGCGCATCAATCCCTGCGGCTACAGCGGCTTGGCGATGACCCAGGTCGCCGACCTTGGCGGACCGGCGACGGTGTCGGCGGTGGCGGAAGACCTGGTGCCGCAACTGCTCCGGCAGTTGCAGGCAGCCCCTTCAAACCCGGTGGGCCGCTAGCGAATCAAACCACCTGGCAGTGTCGGCAGGCTGGGCATCGGCGGCATCAAGGGTTCCAGCGCAGGTTGCTCGGTTTGCGGGCAATCTGGCGAACGTGGCTGTTGCCACTGTTCGCGGTGCCGGCAGTCGGCGAGGAAATCCGCCCATTGTTGGCTCGGCATCGTACTGGCGCCCTGCCGCCGCGGCGCATGATCGGTGCAGGCGGTCAGCAGTAGCCCGGCGGTCAGCGGCGGCAACAACGGAAGGAACCGATGGCGCATGGCGGCATCCAATAAGGCGTGCGAGACGTAGGCACAATCACCAAATGAATCAGGGGCCGCCGGCCGAATCGCATACAATACCGCCCGGTAACATTTATGCCCCTGCAACTTCGCTACTTAACGCTGCTCAGGCCCATCAGTTGACGCTCTCCGCATGACCAATGACTCCAACAGCGCCCTGGTGCGCGTGCGGGGCCTCAAGTTCTCGCACGGCCCGCGCGTTATCTACGACGGAATCGATCTCGACATCCCGCGCGGCAAGGTCACGGCCATCCTCGGCCCTTCGGGCTCCGGCAAGACCACCCTGCTGCGCCTGATCGGCGGCCAGTGGCGGCCGAGCGCCGGCCAGATCCACTTCGACGGCACCGACGTCCACGCCATCTCGCGGCCGCAGCTGTTCGAGCTGCGCAAGCGCATGGGCATGCTGTTCCAGAACGGCGCCCTGCTCACCGATCTCAGCGTGTTCGAGAACGTCGCCTTCCCGCTACGCGAGCACACCGCGCTGCCGGAGGCGCTGATCCGCGATCTGGTGCTGCTCAAGCTCAATGCCGTGGGTCTGCGCGGCGCCCGCGACCTCTACCCCGAGCAGCTCTCCGGCGGCATGTCGCGGCGCGTGGCGCTGGCCCGCGCGGTGGTGCTCGACCCGCAATTGGTCATGTACGACGAACCCTTCACCGGCCAGGATCCGATCAGCATGGGCGTACTGATGCGCCTGATCCGCTCGCTCAACGACGCGCTGGGCCTGACCAGCATCGTGGTCAGCCACGACGTGCAGGAAGTGATGTCGATCGCCGACCAGGTCTACGTGATCGCCGGCGGCAAGGTGCTGGGCGTCGGCGAGCCCGACACCGTGCGCCACTCCGAATCGCCCTGGGTGCAGCAGTTCCTGCGTGGCGAGCCGGACGGCCCGGTGCCCTTTCACTACAAGGCGGCGCCCTACGCCGACGATCTGCTGGGAGCGCGCAAGTGAGCGCCATCAGCAGCTTCCTGCAAAGTCTGGGGCGGGCGCAGTTCTTCCTGTTCAGCCTGCTCCTGGCGGTGCCGCAAACCTTGCTGCGGCCGCGCCTGCTGGCCCAGCAGATCTACTCGGTGGGCGTGCTCTCGCTGGTGATCGTGGTGCTGTCCGGCAGCTTCGTCGGCATGGTGCTGGCCTTGCAGTTCTATCACACGCTGCAGCTGTTCGGCTCGCCGGAATCGCTGGGCGTGGCGGTGGCCCTGGCGGTGGTGCGCGAGTTTGGTCCGGTGGTTACCGCGCTGCTGTTCGCCGGCCGCGCCGGCTCGGCGCTGGCGGCGGAGATCGGCCTGATGAAGGCCACCGACCAGCTCTCCGGCATGGAGATGATGGCGGTGGACCCGATGCGCCGCGTGGTCGCGCCGCGCTTTCTGGCCGGCCTGATCTCGATGCCGCTGCTGGCCTTCATCTTCAGCATGATGGCGATCGGCGTCGCCGGCGGCCACGCCATCGGCGTCAGCCTGCTGGGCGTTGACGCCGGTAGCTACTGGGCCGGCATCCGCGAGTCGCTGGAATTCGAGGACATCCGCCAGGCCATGATCAAGAGCCTGGTGTTTGGCCTCGCCTGTTCCTGGATCGCGGTCTACCAGGGCTATCACGCCGAGCCGACCTCCGGCGGCGTGGCCCGCGCGACCACCAATACCGTGGTGATCTCCTCGTTGGCGGTGCTTGCGCTCGACTTCGTGCTCACCGCGTTGATGCTTTAGACGTTTTCGACATTCACTTCGGATTCAGTACCTCCGTTTACAGGATTGATGCCATGCATTCCCGCGCTCTGGAAATCCTCGTCGGCTTTTTCGTCTGTCTCGGCGTCGCCGCCGTGCTGGTGCTGACCCTGCGGGTCGCCAGCCTCAAGGACGTCGGCGGCAGTGAGGGCAGCTATACCGTCACCGCCCATTTCGACAACATCGGCAAACTCTCGCCCGGCAACGCGGTGAAGATCGCCGGCGTCACCATCGGCCGGGTCAGCAAGATCAGCATCGACCCGACCAGCTTCGAGGCGGTGGTGAGCCTGGAAATCAGCAAGACGCAGACCAATATTCCCAAGGACTCCGGCGCCAAGATCCTCACCGCCGGCCTCCTGGGCGAGCAGTACATCGGCCTGGAGCCGGGTGGTGACGAGAACTCGCTGAAGGAAGGCGACGACATCAAGCTCACCCAGTCGGCCCTGGTACTGGAAAACCTGATCGGCCAGCTGGTGGCCTCGATGACCGAGAAAAAAGACGACAAGCTCGCCGAGGCGCTGGGCAAGCTCGCCGATGCCGTGGCACCAACAACAAAGAAGCCCTAGGAGGGTTCAATGAAACGCTTACTGCTACCTCTGCTGTTACTCCTGGGTCTGGGCAGCGCCCAGGCCACCCCCTTGGCCCCGGATGACACCGTCAAGCAGGCCACCGAAGAGATGCGCGATCTGATCCGCGCCAATCATCAGGCCTACTCGTCCGACAAGGCGAGTTTCTACTCTGTGGTCGATGAAAAGCTGGTGCCGCACTTCGACGTGCGCTACATCGCCCAGCTGGTGCTCGGCAAGAACTGGCGCACCGCCAACGAGGACCAGCGCACGCGCTTCGCCAATGCCTTCAAGAACTCGCTGATCCGCAGCTACGCCGACGCGCTCCTGGAAAACTACGACTCGGTGGAAGCGGAGTTTCAGCCGCTGCGCCTGGCCGCCGATGCCAACGACGCCACCGTGCGCGCCAAGCTGATCCGCAAGAACGCACCTCCGGTGAACCTGGCCTTCGCCATGCGTCCTGGCAGCAATGGCGAATGGAAGATCTACGACGTGATCATCGAAAATCTCTCGCTGGTCACCAACTTCCGCAGCCAGTTCAATGCCGAGATCAAGAAATCTGGCCTCGACGGCCTGATCCAGCGCGTCGAAAGCGGCAGCGACTACCTCAAGGAAGGCGCCAAGGGCGCCTGATGAGCACCGCCATGAGCAGTGTCCGCATCACTGGCGAGCTGAGCATGCGCACCGTGCCGCAGCGCCTGGCCGAGGCCAGCGCATGGGCGCGCGCCGGCAGCCTGGACCTGTCCGGCGTGACCCAGACCGACAGCGCTGCCCTGGGCCTGCTGCTGGAACTGACCCGCCGCGCCCGGGCCGCCGGCCTGCCGCTGCGCTTCACCGGCCTGCCGCCGCAGCTGTTGGCGCTGGTACGCTTCTTTGAACTGCAGTCGGTACTCACTGTCACGGAGTCCGCATGAATTTCCGCTTTCTCAGCCTGGCGCTGGTGCTGGCCCTGTCTGCCTGCGCCCACACGCCGCCCGACGATCCGGCCGACCCGCTGGAGCCGTTCAACCGCGCCATGTTCCGCTTCAACCGCACCGCCGACCGCTATGTGCTGCGGCCGGTGGCCAAGAGCTATGGCGAAGTAATGCCAAACGTCGCCCAGCGCGGCGTCAGCAACTTCTTCAACAACCTCAAGGAGCCGCGCAACATCGTCAACGGCCTGCTGCAGGGCAAGCCCTTGCAGGCGGCGTCTGACACCGGCCGTTTCCTGCTCAACTCCACCGCTGGTTTCGTCGGCCTGATGGACGTCGCCACCGACGCCGGCATGCCGCGCCACGACGAAGACTTCGGTCAGACCCTGGGCCGCTACGGCGTCGGTCCCGGCTGGTATCTGATGCTGCCCATCCTTGGGCCCACCACCAATCGCGACCTGCTCGGCCGTGGCGGCGACTACTACACCGGCACCAGCCCCTACATCGAGTCCGAGGTGAATCTGCCGATGAACGCGCTGGATCTGGTCGACACCCGCTCGCGCTACCTAAGCGCGGACTCGCTGATCGACAACGCCATCGACCCCTACATTTTCGTGCGCACCGCCTATCTGCAGCAGCGGCTGGGCAAGGTCTACGACGGCAATCCGCCACGCGAGCTGATGTACGGCGACGAGGGCGACTAGGCTTCTCTCCCCCGACATGAAAAGGCCGCCCGAGGGCGGCCTTTTCATGTCTGCCCAGCCCGAGCTACTTCACCCAGGCGCGGGCGTTCTCGAACATCCGGAACCAGGGCGTCTTTGCACCGTTCGCCTTCGGCCACCAACTGCCAACGGTGCCAGCGATTAGTGCGCGAGGGGTGGCGCCTGAGGAGCGCAGGGCCGCGTAGCAGCCCCGCGACGATGGCGCCCAGCCCGAGCTACTTCACCCAGGCGCGGGCGTTCTCGAACATTCGGAACCAAGGCGTCTTCGCACCGTTCGTCTTTGGCCACCAACTGCCGACGGTGCCGGCGATCGTGCGCTCGGGATGCGGCATCAGGATGGTCACCCGGCCATCGGCGTTGCAGATCGAGGTGATGCCCTCCGGCGCGCCATTGGGGTTGGCCGGGTAGTGGCTGGCGACCGCGCCGGCATTGGTGACGAAGCGCATCGCCAGCTGGCCGTTGGCCTTGAGCGCGGCGAGATCGGCGGCGGCGCGGAACTCCGGCCGGCCCTCACCGTGCGCCACCGCCACCGGCAGGCGTGAGCCTTCCATGCCGGCGAAGAACAGGCTCTTCGAGGGCAGCAGTTCGACCATGCTCCAGCGCGCTTCGAACTGCTGGCTGCGATTGCGACGGAACAAGGGCCAGTGCTCGGCACCCGGCACGATGGACTGCAGGGCCGCCATCATCTGGCAGCCGTTGCAGACGCCCAGCGCAAAGCGCTCGGGATTGGCGAGAAAGGCCTGGAACTCCTCGCGCGCGCGCTCATTGAACAAAATGCTGCGCGCCCAACCCTGACCGGCGCCCAGCACATCGCCGTAGCTGAAGCCGCCGCAGGCGGCGAAGCCAGCGAAGTCGGCGAGCCGCACGCGGCCTTCGAGCACGTCGGACATGTGCACGTCCACGGCCTCAAAGCCGGCGGCGTGGAAGGCATAGGCCATCTCGATATGGCCGTTGACCCCCTGCTCGCGCAGGATCGCCACCTTCGGCCGCTTGCCCAGCACCGGCGCCAGCACGCGCGGCGACGGATCGAAACCCAGCCTGACCGACAGACCCGGATCGTGCGGCGCACCGGTGGCGGCGAATTCCTCGCGTGCGCAGTCCGGGTGATCGCGCAGCGCAGCCATGCGGTAGCTGGTCTCGGCCCAGGTCTTGTGCAGCGGCTCCAGGGTGTCGGCGAACAGCTCGCGGGCTCCGTGCTTGAAGCGCACATAGTCCTCGGCGGTCGGCTCGCCGATCTGCGCCACCGTCAGGCCCGCAGCCTCGGCCTCGGAAATCACCGCGGCGACATCGGCGGCGCGCAACTGCAGCACCATGCCCAGCTCTTCGTTGAACAGGGCCGCCAGCGGATCGGTGCCCAGGCCCTCCAGCTGCACGCTGACGCCGCTGCGGCCGGCCAGCGCCAGCTCGACCACGGCTACGAACAGGCCGCCATCGCTGCGGTCGTGGTAGGCCAGCACCCGGCCCTGCTGGTTGAGCTTCTGCACCAGCGCGAACGCGGCCTTGAGCTGCTCGGGCTGGTCGAGATCGGGAGCGACATCGCCCAGCTGCTGGTAGACCTGCGCCAGGATGCTGCCGCCCAGGCGGTTCTTGCCGTTGCCAAGGTCGATCAGCAGCAGCGCGGTGGCCGGCTCTGCGGCCAGCTGCGGGGTCAGCGACTGGCGCACGTCGATCACCGGCGCGAAGGCGGAGACGATCAGCGACAGCGGCGCGGTCTGGGTTTTGGCCTCGCCGTCCTGCTGCCACTGCGCCTTCATCGACAGCGAGTCCTTGCCGACCGGAATGGCGATGCCCAGCTGCGGCGCCAGCTCGGCGCCGACCGCCTTGACGGTGTCGAACAGGCGCGCGTCCTCATCGCCCTGGCCACAGGCCGCCATCCAGTTGGCGGAGAGCCGCACGTCGGCGAGCTTCTCGATGCGCGCGGCGGCGAGATTGGTGATCGCCTCGCCCACCGCCATGCGCCCGGAGGCGGGGGCATCGAGCAGGGCCAGAACGGGGCGCTCGCCCATGCTCATGGCCTCGCCGGTGGTGGCCTCGAAGCCGGTGGCAGTCACCGCGCAGTCGGCGACCGGCACCTGCCAGGGGCCGACCATCTGGTCGCGCACGGTGAGCCCGCCGACGGTGCGGTCGCCGATGGTGATGAGGAAGGACTTGGAGGCGACGCTGGGGTGACGCAGCACCCGCTGCGCCGCCTCCTTGACGTCGATGCCTGCGGTCGCCAGCGCCGGAAACCGCTGCGGCGCGCGCGTGCTGCTGCGGCGCATGCGCGGCGGCTTGCCGAGCAGCACCGGCATCGGCATGTGCACGGTGTCGCTGCCCAGCAGCGGGTCTTCCACCCGCAGCAGGCGCTCGGCGGTGGCGGTGCCGACCACCGCCATCGGGCAGCGTTCGCGGGCGCACAGGGTTTTCAGCAGCGCCACAGACTCCGGCGCCACCGCCAGCACGTAGCGCTCCTGCGATTCGTTGCACCAGATTTCCATCGGCGACAGCGCCGGGTCGGCGGCCAGCACCTCGCGCAGCTGGAAATGGCCGCCGCGGTCGTCGGCGTGCACCAGCTCCGGCAGGGCGTTGGAGATGCCGCCGGCGCCGACGTCGTGGATCGAGAGAATGGGGTTGCCCTCGCCCAGCGCCCAGCAGGCGTCGACCACTTCCTGGCAGCGGCGCTCCAGCTCCGGATTGGCGCGCTGCACCGAGGCGAAGTCGAGATCGGCGGTCTGCGCGCCGGTCGCCATCGAGGAGCCGGCGGCGCCGCCAAGGCCGATCAGCATCGCCGGGCCGCCGAGCACGATCAGCGCCGCGCCCTCGACCACCACCTTCTTCTGCACATGCTCGGCGCGGATGTTGCCGTAGCCGCCGGCAATCATGATCGGCTTGTGGAAGCCGCGTAGGCGCGAGCCTTCAGAACCACTGGCGCGGCCGTCCGGCGTGAGGGCTTCGTAAGTGCGGAAGTAGCCGGCCAGATTCGGGCGGCCGAACTCGTTGTTGTAGGCGGCGGCACCAATCGGCGCCTCCAGCATGATCTGCAGCGCGCTGGCCATGCGGCTCGGGTGGCCTAAGTCGGCCTCCCAGGGCTGGGTGAAACCGGGGATGCGCAGGTTGGACACCGAAAAGCCGCACAGGCCCGCCTTGGGACGACCGCCGAGGCCGGTGGCGGCCTCGTCGCGGATCTCGCCGCCGGCGCCGGTGGCGGCGCCCGGATGCGGGCTGATGCCGGTGGGGTGATTGTGGGTCTCCACCTTCATCAGGATGTGCACCGGCTCCGCGTGCTCGCGGTAGTGGTGGTCGGCCTCGGGGAAAAAGCGCATGGCCTGATGGCCTTCGACCACCGCGCAGTTGTCGGAGTAGGCCGAGAGCACGCCCTGCGGGCTGGCCTTGTAGCTCTCCTTGATCATCTGGAACAGCGACAGCGGGGCGGTCTCGCCGTCCACCGTGAACTCGGCGTTGAAGATCTTGTGCCGGCAGTGCTCGCTGTTGACCTGCGCGAACATCATCAGCTCGGCGTCGGTGAGGTTCTTGCCGGCCTTGCTGGCATAGTCGACGAGATAGGCGATCTCCTCGGCGGAGAGCGCCAGGCCCCAGTCCTTGTTGGCGGCTTCCAGCGCCGCCACGCCGCCACCGAGCACATCCACCGTGCGCAGCGGACGCGGCGTACCGACCGCAAACACGCTGGCCAGCTGCCCGGCCTCGCTCAGCACCGACTCCATCATCGGATCGTGCAGCTCGGCCAGGGCCGCCACCGGCAGGCTGGCGACGCCGGACAGCAACACCGCCCGGCCCAGCTCTACGCGCTTGACGCCGGACAGGCCACAGACCTTGGCGATGTCGGTGGCCTTCGAGGACCAGGGCGAGAGGGTGCCGACGCGCGGCACCACGTAGAGGGTGCCGTCGGCCGTCGGCAGCCGCTCCGGGCCTTCGCCGAGCAGGCGCCGTAGCTCGGCCTCGCTGGCCTCGCCGTCAACCAGGAAGAAGTCCTGCACCACCAGGCCCTTGAGGCCGGGAGCATGGGCCTGGAGCCGCTCCAGCAGGCGGGCCACGCGGAAATCGGAGAGGACGGTGGCGCTGGGGAGGATGTGCAGGGACATGGTCGCGAGGCGGCCTACGGCGGGCAGACCGCGATTTTACCAAGTTGGGGCGCCCATCCCCCGGCACCGACACCACTCTCTGCGTCCCCTCCCCCGCCTGCAGGGGAAGGTCAGGGTGGGGGCGACTCGGTCGCCGAGCCACTCCAGACAAGCCGGGGGCTACACTGCAAACCGCAAGGCCCGCGCCCGCAAAAGGTGCCGGCCGCAACCAGCCAGCCAAAGAGCCAACTAGGAATCCCACACATGAGTCTGCTGATCGCCGGTCTACTGCTATTTCTGGGCATCCACTCGGTGGCGATCTTCACGCCCGGCCTGCGCGCCGGCGCTGTCGAGCGCCTGGGTCTCTGGCCCTGGAAGGGCGTCTACAGCCTCGTCGCCATCGCCGGCTTCGCGCTGATCGTCATCGGCTACGGCCAGGCGCGGATGCAACCGGTCTGGCTCTATCAGCCGCCGGCCGGCCTGCGGCATCTGTCCATGCTGCTGATGCTGCCGGTGTTCCCTCTGCTGCTCGCCGCCTACCTGCCCGGCCGCATCCAGCGCGCCGCCAAGCACCCGATGCTGGTCGCCACCAAGCTCTGGGCGCTGGCGCACCTGCTCGTCAACGGCGGCCTGCACGATGTGCTGCTGTTCGGTGGCTTTCTCGCCTGGGCGGTCGCCGACCGCATTTCGGTGAAGCGCCGCGCCAACGTCGTGCCGCCGCCGGGCGCGCCGGCGACCGCTTGGAACGATGCGATTGCCGTCGTCGCCGGCCTCGCGCTCTACGTCGGCTTTGTGGTCTGGCTGCACCGGGCGCTGATCGGTGTTTCGCCGATGGCGGGCTGAGCCAAACAGGGTTCGGCGCCACGCCTACCGTCCTTCGCATTGGTTGCTACCGGTTCCTCTTCTGCTCGAAAGTCATCTTTCGCGGACACGAAATGATCGAAGGGTGGCTGAAGCGCATTCAAGCGGCACAGAGCGTCCTCTCATGCTGGCGCGACGTCGGTAGCGTCCGTCTGACGTTGCGCAATACGCGCTATAGACCGCACCTGGAAGCCGTGCACGGCCGCTAAGCTGAGTCAATTCCGTAGCTTCCGGCGCGCCCACAGTGACTGACCCCTTCATCCCCCAGCACTTTGAGACCTACTTTCTTCACCTGGATCCATGGATCGGGTCCTACCGTGACAAAAGCTTCTGTTTCCTGGGCATCCAGCGCGGCGAAGTCGTCGAGCTGGTCTCCGCCAATCTGTGGCTTCGCCACAGCCAGCAGTTGCGTGCTTTTCAGTTTCGGCTGGGAAATCTCGTCGCCGGTACGATCCCGCTGTCCGCCTTCCAACGCTCGGGACGAGAGTTGGTCGAGGCCCTCGCTGCCGGCGAAGCCGTATCACAGAAATCGACTGGTGATCGGTTCGTATTTCCAGTCAGCGCGCAGTCTGGCCTTCACGTACCGCCCCCGCAGCTGCAGGTTCCGGAGGCCATGCAGACTGGCAGAAGGGTCGCGATCCTGTCTGTACTTGGTGCCGACATCCCGGCAGAGCTGGTGCGGCCCGAAATCACCTGGGAGCTGCGCGCTGCCACCACGCCGTACGACTCACTCTCCGAACTTCTGGGATCGCTGGAACTGCCCGGAAACCTGGGCGGCCGGTGCCGTCTGGAGGTAATCGCGACAAGCCCGATCGAAGTCTCTATGAGCTCAACGGTCGATGGCGGCACCGCCAAGCTGGGCCTTTGGCTACCGAAGGGAATGCGAATTGATCGGGCGAAGATCAACTACCTTGTGCGCGACAAAGGGCGGGTCGTTGCGAGGAAATCCATCTCGGGAAGGGACCTTTTCTGGCAACCGAGCGGAGTAGATCGCGTCGGCATGAAGGAAGTCGAAATCCCGGTCGGCGCGCTATTGCAGTGTGTGGCGATCTATGCAGGCCAAGCTCATCACTCCTACTGGCTCGTCGATCCCCGCCACTTCCAGAATCCGCGCCTCAGCGCCTACGAGTCCGTCGACACCTCGATGACGCTCCTACGGTCGTACCTGCTGCCCGCGCCGCCCTACAAGGGCCATGTGCAGTCGCAGTTCGAGACCGCTGTGTGCTGGATGTTATGGCTGATGGGCTTTTCGCAGGTCCATATGGGCCTCGCAGACCAGGCAAAGGACGGCCCCGACGCAATTGTCGTCGCGCCCAACGGATCAATGGCGATTGTGGAGTGCACCATTGGCCTTCTGAAGGAAGACAGCAAGCTCGCAAAGCTCGCGAGGCGCGCTATCGTCGTCAAAGACCGTCTCGTTGCAGCAGGATTTGTCGCGACTCCGGTACTGCCGCTGCTTGTGACGTCGCTGCCCAGAGCGGAGGTGGCCGCAGAGCTGGAAGCCGCAACGGAGCAAGGGATCTTGGTATTGACGCGAGAGAACCTTGAGGCAGCCTTACAGGTCGACATTGTCGGTTTTCCCGATGGGGACCGAGCGTTCAAGCGAGCCATCGAGAATCTCACTGCGGCCCAGAACGAAATCCTTAAGAAGAAGGGCGGGGGGTCTGGAGAACTATTTCCAAGTTCATTCAGCAGCAGTTTGGGGTGAACGACAGTCCAAGCCAGCGTAGCCCGGATGCAATCCGGGATCTTCATCGGCACTGGCACAACCCCGGATTGCATCCGGGCTACCAGCGGGCCTAGCTCAGGCCTGGCGCAAAAACCGGTCAGTGAACTCATCCGCCGGAAACAAGCACTCCACCCGCAGATTGTCCGCCGTGAGGTCCAGCGGGGTGCCGAAGCTGCACAGCATGGTGATGAAGCTCAGGCTGACCTCGCCCAGACCCAGGCGGGTGGGCAGCACCGGCGCCAGCGGGGTCCACAGCTCGGCCAGGCGCCAGCGGGGCGGGATGCCGGGATAGGCCAGCACCGTCTCCAGCACCTCGGCCGCCGCCGGGCTCTCGCGGGCCTCGCGGATGGCGCGGGTGATCAGGCCCGGGCCGAGCTCGTCGAGGTTCTTGATGAAGGGGCGCAGGCCTTCGGGGTGAAAGGTCAGCTTCATGAGATTGGGCGGTGCCTCGCCGCAGACCCGCCGCCACAGCGCCGCCACGTCGCCGCCGGGGGCGATCAACGTCAGCAAGCGCTGGGTGGCGGCATTGGCCTGCAGCACGTTCCAGCCGGCATCCACCACCGCCGCGGGATAGGGCTCCTGTTGCTTGAGCAGCAGGGTGAGCGCCTGCCGCACCGGCGCCATGTCCGGACTGTGCAGCGGGCGCTCGGCGAACAGCGGCGCGAAGCCGGCGGCGATCAGCCAGCGATTGCGCTCGCGCAGCGGCAGCGCCAAGGCCTCCGCCAGTTGCAGCACCATCGCCCGGCTCGGCCTGGCCTTGGCGGATTCGAGAAAGCTGAGATGCCGCTGCGACAGGCCGGCATCGCCAGCCAGGGCCATCTGGCTATAGCCCTGCCCGCGCCGCCGCTCGCGCAGCAGGCCGGCGAAGTCGGCGGCGGGGTGAGCATGGGCGGCGGCGTCGACAGCAGTGGCGGCGGACTTGTTCATGGCGGCGATTCTGCGCCCGCACTGTCGCCGCCGGTATTACCTCGTGGGTCATCAAACCTCATTACCTGTCGGGTCGTTGAGCCGGGCGCGGTGCGGGCGGAGTCTGGCCGGGCAAACCCCAAACCCCGAAGGAGATGTGCCATGTCGCTGCCCCGCCCGCTGGTTCTCTTGCTCCTGCTGCCCTTCACCGCCTACTCGCTGTGGGTGCTTCAGACCGTCGGCTACTTCGGTCTGCTGAAAGCCCATATGCACCCCGCCGGCATCCAGGTGTTCACCGATCTGGTGCTGATGGGCGTGCTGGTGATGGTCTGGATGTGGCGCGATGCCCAGGCCAGCGGTCGCACCGTCTGGCCCTATCTGCTCATGACCCTGACGCTGGGCTCGATCGGCGCCCTGCTCTACCTGCTGCTGGCCCCGACTACCAGCAGCCGCCCGGCCAGCCGCGCGCCGGTGCACGGATGAGCCGGGCCGAGTTGGCGCTGGCCACCGCCCTGCTGCTGGCTGGGCTGCTCAACGCCCTGCCGGCGCTGGGCCTGCTCGGTCAGACGCAACTGCGGGCGCTGTACGGGCTGGAGGTGACCGACCCCAGCCTGCGCATCCTGCTGCGCCATCGCGCCCTGCTGTTCGGTCTGCTCGGCGGCGCGATGATCGCCGCCGCCTTTGTGCCGGCCTGGCGTGCGCCGCTGGCCGGCGCGGGGCTGTTGAGCATGCTGGGCTATGTGCTTATCGCCGGGCTGGAGGGCGGCGGCAACGCGGCCCTGCTCCGGGTGGCCTGGGCAGATGTGGTGGCCAGCCTGGTTCTAGGAGCGACGCTGATCTGGAACGGGCTCTAGGCCTTCAGACGATCTCGCGCCAGGACAGGCCCAGTTGCTGATCGGCGCACAGACACCAGGCGGGATCGTCTTCCAGGGCCTCGCAGATGGTGGAGCGTGCCAGCTCCGGCAGATTGTTCTTCTCGGACAAATGGGTGAGCACCAGATGCTGCAGGCGCTCACGCTCGATACCGCGCACCAGCGAGGCCGCCTGGGCGTTGGAGAGATGGCCGAGGTTGCCACCCACCCGCTGCTTGAGGCGCGGCGGATAGGGGCCGTTGGCGAGCATCTCAGGATCGTGATTGGTTTCCAGCAGCAGGGCGTCGCAGTCGCGCAGCACGTAGCGCACATGCGAGGTGATCGAGCCCAGATCGGAGACCACGCCGAGCTTGCGGCCGCCGTGCTCGAAGGCGAAGTGGCAGGGCTCGCGGGCGTCATGCGGCACCGGGAACGGCCGTATGGTCAGCGCGCCGATGTGGAAGGCCTCGTGCGGGCTGATGTAGCTGGCCTCGGGCACGTCCTTGTCGGTCCAGGCGGCATAGGTGCCACGGCTCAGGTAGACGGGCAGGTCGTAAGCGCGGGCCAGGCGGGCGACGCCGCCCAGGTGGTCGCCGTGCTCGTGGGTGACCAGGATGGCGTCGAGGCTGGCGACATCGAAGCCCAGGCGCGCGCAGCGGCTTTCGACTTCGCGCACCGCAAAGCCGCAATCGACCAGCACGCGGACACCGCCGGCTTCCACCAGCGTCGCATTGCCCTTGCTGCCGGAGCCCAGCATGGCAAAGCGGATCATGCCTTGCCGTCCCTGGCGCAACCGCAGTGCAGGATTACCCCCCAAACCAGCCAGGGCTGCGGACAGCGCATCAGTTCTTGCCGGCCGGGGTGAACATGGGGAAGGGCATCACCTTGCCGGACTCGCCACCGGCGGAGATGCGCGGCGTGTTCATCTTGCTCACCTCGTCGATGCGGACGATGGCATGCACCGGGATGTAGGTGCGCTCGACGTTCTCGAACTCGGACTTGAGCTTTTCCTCGCCGGGGTCGGCGATGATGCTGCTGCGCTCGCCGAACACCAGCTTCTCGACCTCGATGAAGCCCAGCAGGCCGCCGTGGCTGATGCCGCGCGCGTAAATCTCCCAGATCTGGTCCTGATGGCGGAAGGTGACTCGGTACAGGTTCTTGCTGTTGCTCATGGCACGCAGTCTATCGCGCCGCCCCCACCGAAAGCGCTGGCGAAAAACGCCTCAAGTCGGCCGGAATGCCGCCGCTAAGGGCCTGTTACCGCCGAGACTCCCATGCGCGATACCCGCACCTCCGAGTTGGTCGAATCCATCGTCCAGATCAGCCGTCAGAAAAATGGCGACGATCTGCGTCTGAGCCTGCTAAAGACCGTGATGGAGGCGCTGGACGCCAACGCCACGCGTTTCCTGCGCCATGTCCGCGCCCGCGGCGGCCAGACCTGGCTGGAAGACTTTCAGGCCCTGCGCTCGCCCAGCAGCCTCAACGGCTACGAGCTGAAGCTGTTCTCCAGCGCCACCGTGGAACTCAGCGAGCCGATGCGCCACTGCGTGGAAACCAGTCAGCCGCTGCAGTCGGCCAACGAAGAGGGTAGTCCGCTGTACATCCATCCGGTCATGGATGGCGGCGTGGTGCACGAACTGATCGTGGTCGAGGTGGCGCGCCACAATGACAACGATTTCCGCCTGACCAAAGCCATCGTCCAGCTCTACCAGAACTATCTGGACCTGGTGCGCGCCACCGAGCGCGACACCCTCACCGGCCTGCTCAACCGCCGCTCGCTGGAAACCAGCGTCAGCCGCCTGATGTACAGCGCCGCCCGCCATTCCAGCCGCCGCGGGCCGGAGGGCCAGCGGCCACCGCAGCACGGCGGCCGCTACTGGCTGGCGGTGATCGACATCGACCATTTCAAGCGGGTCAACGACAGCTTCGGGCACCTGTTCGGCGACGAGGTGCTGCTGCTGGTGGCGCGGGTGATGCAGCAGTGCTTCCGCACCGACGACCTGCTGTTCCGCTATGGCGGTGAGGAGTTCATCGTCATCCTCGAAGCCGAGACCCTGATCGAGGCGCAGGCCGCGCTGGAGCGCTACCGGCGCCAGGTGTCGTCCTACCGCTTCCCGCAGTTGGAACAGATCACCGTCAGTATTGGATTCGTCGAGCTCAAGCCGGAGGTGCTGATGAGCGATGCGGTGGGGCATGCCGACCAGGCGCTCTACCACGCCAAGGCCCATGGCCGGAACCAGGTCTGCGACTACGCGCAGCTGGTCAAGCAGCACGAGGCGCCCACCGCCCAGCTCAACTCGGCGGTAGACCTGTTCTAGTCACCGCCCGGACTACTTCTCCAGGCTACCCAGAAACAGCGCGTAGGCGGGATTGGCGCTCTCGTCCCAATAGGGATAGCCGAGGCTGGAGAGCGCCTCCCGGCATTCCCGCGACTGCCCGCGCGGCACCTGCAAGCCGACCAGCACCCGGCCGTAGGCAGCGCCGTGGTTGCGGTAGTGGAACAGAGAGATGTTGAAACGGGTGCCGATGGCGTTGAGGAAATCCAGGCAGGCGCCCGGGCGTTCAGGGAACTCGAAGCGGAACAGTTGCTCGTCCAGCAAGCCCGGCGCGCGGCCGCCGACCATGTAGCGGACATGGGTCTTGGCCATCTCGTCCTGGCTCAGATCCACCACCGGGTAGTCGAGCGCGCGCAACTGCGCGACCAGCTCGGCGGTCTCGGCGTCGCTGGCCACCTTGAAGCCGACGAAGACATGCGCCTCCTTGGGGCCGGCGTAGCGGTAGTTGAACTCGGTGACCACGCGGCGGCCGAGCTGCTTCAGGAAGCGCCGGAAGCTGCCGGCCTGCTCGGGGATGGTCACCGCCAGGATCGCCTCGCTGTGGTCGCCCAGCTCGGCGCGCTCGGCGACGTGGCGCAGGCGGTCGAAGTTCATGTTGGCGCCGGACACCACCGCCGCCAGGTTCAAGCCGCCGAGCCCGTGCTGCGCCACCCACTTCTTGAGCCCGGCCACACCCAGGGCGCCGGCCGGCTCGCAGATCGTGCGGTTCTCGTTGAAGCCGTCGCGGATCGCGGCGCAGATTTCATCGACATCCACCCGCAGCACCTCGTCGACCAGATGCCGGGCCACCCGCCAGGTCTCGGCACCGACCTGCTTTACCGCCACGCCGTCGGCGAACAGGCCGACCTGCTTCAACTCCACCCGCCGGCCGGCCTCGTGGGCGCGGGCGAAGCAGTCGGAATCCTCCGGCTCCACCGCGATCACCCGGGTCTTCGGGCTTTCCGACTTGATCCAGGCGGCGACGCCGGCCAGCAGGCCACCACCACCCACCGGGACAAAGATCGCGTCCAGCGGCGTCTCGCCGAGCTGCTCCAGCACCTCCTTGGCGATGGTGCCCTGGCCAGCGATCACGTCCGGATCGTCGTAGGGATGGACCATGGTCAGGCCGCGTTCGGCGATCAGCTGCTGGGCGTGCTCGAGCGCGTCGTCGTAGGCATCGCCGTGCAGCACCACCTTGCCGCCCAGGGCGCGGACCGAATCGACCTTGATCGTCGGCGTGGTGCGCGGCATGCAGATCAGCGCCGGGATGCCCAGACGCTTGCCGGCCAGGGCCACGCCCTGCGCGTGATTGCCGGCGCTGGCGGTGACCACGCCGCGGGCGCGCTGCTCGTCGGTGAGCCGGACGATCTTGTTGTAGGCGCCACGCAGCTTGAAGGAATACACCGGCTGCAGGTCTTCCCGCTTGAGCAGCACGCGGTTGCCCAGCCGGGCCGAGAGCTTGCGGGCCTCTTCCAGCGGCGTCACCTTGGCGACGTCATAGACCCGGGCCGCCTCGATGCGGGCGCGGTAGTCGGCCAGCAGCTTGGTGGTGGCGGCGTCGAAACGGCTTAGGGGGGCTTTCAGCTTCACGCGCGGGAGTCCTGTAGCGGCGAGGGTTTGGAGGCAATACCGAGGTCGGTCTGGCTTCGGGGGTCGCGTATGATACGCGGCGCTTTCCGGACCGCCCTTTCGCCTGCCCTACGCCACCACCGTGACCCTGCCAGCCCCCACCGCCCGCGTCGCCTTCATCGGCGGCGGCAACATGGCGGCCGCCCTGATCGGCGGCCTGCTCAAGACCGGCTGGCCGGCGGCGCAGATCGCGGTCGCCGAGCCCCTGGCGGCGCGCGCCGACTGGCTGCGTCAGCAGTTCGGGGTGCGGGTGGCCTCCAGCGCCGCCGAAGTCAGCGCCGACGCCGACGCCCTGGTGCTGGCGGTGAAGCCGCAGCAGATGCGCGAGGCCCTGGCCAGCGTCGCCACCAAGCCCGGCGCGCTGGCGCTGTCGATCGCCGCCGGCGTGCGCCTGGCAACCCTGCAACGCCTGCTCGGGCCAGGCCTCAGCTATGTGCGCACCATGCCCAACACCCCGGCCCTGTTCGGCGCCGGCATCACCGGCCTGTACGCGCCGCCGACCACCCCGGCCGCCACGCGCGAGCTGGCGCAGACCCTGCTCGCCGCCGCCGGCGCCTGCGTCTGGGTGGAGCGCGAGGAGGAGCTGGACGCGGTCACCGCCCTGTCCGGCTCCGGGCCGGCCTATTTCTTCCTGCTGGTCGAGGCCCTGCGCGAGGCCGGCAGCGCCCTGGGCCTGAAGCCCGAGGTCGCCGCCCAGCTCGCCGCCCAGACCTGCATCGGCGCCGCCCGCATGGTCGCCGAGGCGGGGCAGGATGTGAGCACCCTGCGCGCCAATGTCACCAGCAAGGGCGGCACCACCGAGGCGGCGGTGCAGCATCTTGAATCCGCCGGCCTGCGCGCCATCTTCGCCGAAGCGCTGGCGCGTGCCGATGCGCGCGCCAAGCAGCTGGGCGATGCCCTAGACCTCGCTCCCTAGAGCCTGAACCCGACCCATGGGCCCGAACTCTTCCAACGCACTGTTCTTCCTGGTCACCACCCTGTTCGACCTGTACCTGGGCGCCCTGCTGCTGCGGGTGATCCTGCAATGGGTGCGGGCGGACTTCTACAACCCGCTGTCGCAGATCATCTGGAAGCTCACCAACCCGCCGGTGCTGCCGCTGCGCAAGCTGATCCCGCGCTGGCAGAAGCTCGATACCGCCGCGCTGGCGGTGCTGCTGGTGGTGGCGGTGCTCTACATGCTGCTGATCGGCTGGATGTTCGGCCTGGGCATCGGCAGCGCCAGCCTGGTCTGGTACGCGCTGCTCAAGTGCCTGGTGCTGACCATCAATCTCTACACCCTGAGCCTGTTCGTGCAGGCGATCCTGTCCTGGCTCGGCCCCGGGGTGAACAACCCGGCCGCCAACATCCTGTGGAGCATGAACGAGCCGCTGCTGCGCCCGGTGCGCCGCTTCATTCCCTCGATCTCCGGCCTGGATCTCTCGCCGCTGGTGGTGATGCTGGCTTTGCAGGTGCTGAACCGGCTGATCCCGCTGCCCCTGATCCTGCGGTGAATCCCAGCCCCGGAAATATCGGCGTCGTCACGCCGCAACGCTTCGTCTTCGAGCAGCCGCTGCAACTCGACTGCGGCCGCAGCCTGCCGCACTACGAGCTGATGGTCGAGACCTATGGCCGGCTCAACCTCCAGGCCAGCAATGCGGTGCTGATCTGCCATGCGCTGTCTGGCGATCACCATGCCGCCGGCCTGCACGCGCCCGACGACAAGAAGCCCGGCTGGTGGGACAACTGCATCGGCCCCGGCAAGCCGATCGACACCGACCGCTTCTTCGTGGTCGCGCTCAACAACCTCGGTGGCTGTGCGGGCTCCACCGGCCCCACCAGCCTCAACCCGGAAACCGGCGCGCCTTACGGCCCCGACTTTCCGCTGCTGACCGTCGGCGACTGGGTGCGCTCGCAGGCGCGGCTGGCCGACCGCCTGGGCATCCGCCAATGGGCGGCGGTGGTCGGCGGCTCGCTGGGCGGCATGCAGGTGCAGCAGTGGAGCATCGAGTTTCCGCAGCGGGTGCGGCACGCGGTGGTGATCGCCTCGGCGCCGGAGCTGTCGGCGCAGAACATCGCCTTCAACGAGATCGCCCGCCAGGCGATCCTCAGCGACCCGGACTTTCACGGCGGCCATTACGCCGCCCAGGGCGTGGTGCCCTCGCGCGGCCTGAAGCTGGCGCGCATGCTCGGCCACATCACCTATCTGTCCGACGAGGCGATGCGCGCCAAGTTCGGCGTCGAGCTGAAGTCGGCGATGCCGGCCTTCAACTTCGATGTCGAGTTCGAGGTGGAAAGCTATCTGCGCCACCAGGGCCAGAGCTTCGTTGATCGTTTCGACGCCAACACCTATCTGCTGATGACCAAGGCGCTGGACTACTTCGACCCCGCGCGCGATGCCGGTGGCTCGCTGCTGGCCGCCTACCGCAAGGCCAGCGCCCGGTTCCTGGTGATCGCCTTCTCCAGCGACTGGCGCTTCTCGCCGGCGCGCTCGCGCGAGATCGTCCGCGCCCTGGTGGCCGCTGGCCGCGAGGTCAGCTATGCGCTGATCGACTCGCAGCTGGGGCATGACGACTTTCTGATGCCGATACCGCAGTACCACGGGGTGTTGCGGGCGTATCTGCAGCGGGTGGCGGAGGAGGTAGCATGAACGCCCTTTCGCCGCTGCGCGCCGATCTCGCCGCACTGAGCCCCTGGATCCCCGAAGGCAGCCGCATCCTCGACCTCGGCTGCGGCGACGGCACCCTGCTCGCGCATCTGGCCGCCAGCCACAAGGTGCGCGGCTATGGCCTGGAGATCGACCCGGACAACGTCCGCGCCGCGGTGGCGCGCGGCATCAACGTGATCCAGGCGGACTTGGACGAGGGCCTTTCGGACTTCGCCGATGGCGCCTTCGACGTGGTGGTGATGAGCCAGGCGCTGCAGGCCCTGCAGCGGCCGGACGCGGTGCTGGCGGAAATGCTGCGGGTGGGCCGCACCGCCATCGTCACCTTTCCCAACTTCGGGCACTGGCGGGTGCGCGCAGCGCTACTGGCCGGGCACATGCCGGTGACGCCCTCGCTGCCGGAGCGCTGGTTCGATACCCCCAACATCCACCTCTGCACGGTGGCCGACTTCGAAGCCCTGTGCAAAGAGCGCGGCTGGGCGGTGTCGCGGCGCGCCCTGCTCGACCGCCGCCATCACGGCGGTCTCGCCATCCGCCTGCTGCCGAATCTGTTCTGCGAGCAGGCGCTCTACGAACTGCGCGCGGGCTGAGTCCGCTCAACCAGCGCGCAGTCAGCGCAAGGCCGCTTAGAAGCCCAGCGCCAGCCGCAGGCTGTAAGCGTTGCTGTCGCCGCTGCGGCTGTACTCGGGGGTGAGCTGCAGGAAGCCCAGCGCCACCCGCAGGCCGGCGAAGAACTTGGCCTGGTTGACCTCCTCCTCGCTCAGGCCCAGGCCGCTGCCCGGGGTGACCGTGCCCCAGACATAGCCGGCGCCGGCATAGGGCGTGAGAAAGGCAAAGCCCTTGGAGATGGACACATCCACCGCCTTGGAGTCGAAGCTCAGATCGTCCTCGCCGCTCAGCTTGCTGTAGCTGGCGCGTAGCGCGACGGCCGGCGTGGCGACGCCGCCCGGCAGCACCGCCCAGCGGATCTCGCCGCCAAAGAGCTTGGCGTCGGTGCTCGGCACCTGCGAGTAGTAGGCGCCGACGTCGATGTCGAAGGGCAGGCCCTTGGTGGCGCCGACGCCGACCATGCCGATGGCATCGACCTCTTCGCCGGTGAGGCGCTGCCAGGCGCCCTTGTCCTGCGTCGGCGCGTAGGTGGCGAAAGCGCCGAGGCTGAAGCCGGTGAGGCCACCGGCCTCGGCGGGGTTCAGCGCCTTGTAGTCCAGGGTCGAAACGATGTCTTTGGCGATGCTGCGGAAATCGGCCTGGCTGCCACCGGGCAGCAGGTCAAAGTCGGACGCAGCGGCGACACCGGCGAACAGACTCAAGGACAGGGCGGCAAATGCGCGCATCGATAATCTCCAGGTTTGTTGTGTAGTTCTAGGCTGTGTTGACGCACGCTGAGGATAGCAGCGGTGCGCACTCAGGCGGGCGGGCCGAACACCGCGTCGAGCAGGCCGCCGAAGGCGTCCTGCACCTCGTTCAGGCGGCCGTGGAAGAAGTGGCCGCAGCCATCCACCGTGATCAGCTCCGGCATCGGCTGGTACTGCTGCAACTCGGTGAGCGTGGTCTGGTAGGACACCACCTCGTCGTCGCGTGAATGCAGCACCCGCCAGGGGCAGTGCGGGTGCGGCGGCGCCTGGTAGCCCAGGTACTTGCCCAAGGGCGGCGCCACGCTCATCAGCGCTGCCGGCTGCACGCGGCTGGCGGCCTTCAGGGCGATGTAGGAACCGAAGGAAAAACCCGCCAGCACCAGCGGCGCGCCGGCCGGCAGCCGCTGCCGCAGCCATTCGGCGAGCAGCACCGCGTCCTCGGTCTCGCCGGCGCCATCATCGTGCAAGCCCTCGCTCTTGCCGACGCCGCGAAAATTGAAGCGCAGCGCCGCAAAGCCGGCCTTGAGCGCGGTAGCGGCGAGGCTGTAGGTGACCTTGTTGCTGAGCGCGCCGCCGTAGAGCGGATGCGGATGGCAGATCAGCACGCCGCCGCGCACTGGCTGCGCGGGTGCTGCGAACAGAATCTCGACGCGCCCGGCGGCACCGCGCACCAGTCCGGCGCGGCTCTGACCAGGAGCAGGCAGGGGTTGATCGAGTTCGCTGGAATCGGACATGGCAGGCCGGCATTTCGGTTAAGGAGCGCTAGTCTGAAGAGCTTGCACGCGCACTACAAAAGCCCGCGATTGTGGCTTGCCAGTGCCCTGGCCCGAATCTATAGTCGGAAGTGCCGCTGCCGTACGGCACAATCGTAGTGATAACAAACCATTGGCGGCCTTTAAGGAGATCTCATGCGGAAGACTGTCCAAACCCTTGCTTTGCTGGTCAGCAGTGTCGGCCTGGTGTTTGCCGCCGCGCCGCGTGACGAGGCGCCGGAGGCGCGGGCCTATCTGTCGATCGGCTACGGACAGGCGAAGCAGGTGCCCAGCCAGTTCTTCTACGGCCTGCGCCTGGATCATGACAGCCGCTCGGAACTGCGTGGCGCCGCTCCCATCGCCCAGCTCGCCTTCGACCGCAATGGCTTCGAGAGCGCGCGTCTCAACGGCCTGCCGTTCACCCGCCGCCTGAGCGCCAACCAGGACGAGGGCAGCGGTGGTAGCGAGGGCGGGATGTTCAGCAATTACTCGGCGCTGGACTGGACCCTGCTGGCGGTCGGCGCGGTCGGCGTCGGCTTTGCGATCTCGCAGGTCGCCGATTCCAAGGACACGCCCGACCCGGCCGCCGGCAGCTCTTCCGGCGGCAGCTCGGCGGGTGGTACCACCACCGGCGGCACCACCACCGGCGGTGGCCTGCTTGGGGGTCTGCTCGGTGGCTACACCGATCAGAGCGCCAATGGCGAGGACCGCCGCAGCGCCGAATACGCCGACTGGCTCGACGGCGGCAGCGGCCAGATGGGCGACCTCGCCCCGCGCTGAGCCGTTTTTTGCTTGAATGCAGGGGAGCCAGCCGGCTCCCCTTTTTATTGCCGCTCACGTTCCGCCCATGAGTTCCGACAGCCTCGCCGTCCGCCATCCGCGGCTGCATGCCATCTTCGGCATCGACCTGCGCACGCTGGCCCTGTTCCGCGCCACCCTGGCCTCGGTGCTGCTGTTCGACGTACTCCGGCATTACTGCGACCTCAGCAGCCTCTACAGCGACGCCGGGGTGATGCCGCGCAGCTGGCTGGTGCAGTCCGACACGCCCTGGCACCTGTCGATCTACCTCATCAATGGCACGCCACTGATCACCGGCCTGCTGCTGGCAGTGCAGGCGCTGGCGGCGCTGGCCCTGCTGCTGGGCTGGCGCACGCGGCTGGCGGCGGTGCTGAGCTTTTTGATGTGGGGCTGGCTGAGCAACCGCAATCCCCTGGTGCTGATCGGCGGCGATCTGCTGATGGCCTGCCTGCTGTTTTGGGCCTGCCTGCTGCCGCTGGGCGCGCGCTGGAGCGCCGATGCCGCGCTCTCGGCCAAGCCGCCACCGGAAGACCCGCGCCATCTGTCCTGGGCCAGCGCCGGCCTGCTGTTGCAAGTGATGTCGGTGTACTTCTACAGCGCCATCCTGAAGAGCGGGCCGGAGTGGCTGCCCGACTACACGGCGGTCTACTACGCGCTGAGCCTGGATCGCTACGCCACGCCGCTGGGCCAGTGGCTGCTCAACTTCCCCGACCTGCTGCAGGGACTCACCGCCTACGTCTGGTGGCTGGAGCTGCTCGGCCCGCCGGCGATCCTGCTCGCACCGCTGCTGCCCGGCCGCCTCGGCACCGTCCTGCGCGCCTTGCTGATGCTGGCCTTCATGAGTCTGCATGTCGGCTTCCTGCTGTGTCTGGAGCTGGGGCATTTCCCCTTCGTGAGCCTGAGCTCGCTCACCGTCTTTCTGGGCGCCTGGTTCTGGGACTGGCGCGCGCGTCGACCACGCGCGCAGCAGCGGCTGGCGATCTACTACGACCAGGACTGCGGCTTCTGCCGCAAGACCAGCCAGCTGTTCCGGGTGTTCCTCGGCCTGCAGCAGGCCAGCATCCAGCCGGCACAGCCGCATCCGCGTGCCCGCGCGCTGCTGGAGGCCAACTGGTCCTGGGTGGTGATCGACCAGGACGACCGCGCCTACCTGAAGTGGCAGGCCTACCTGCGCCTGCTGCAGGCTTCGCCGCTGTTCGGCTGGCTGTACCGGCCGCTGTCAGCGCCGGCGCTGGCCGGCGCTGGCGAGCGCGCCTACGACTTCGTCGGCCGCCACCGCGATGCCTTCGCCAAGCTCAGCGCGCCGCTGCTGGCCGAGCGCGAGACCCGCTTTGAAACCGGCGCAGGCGGGCAAAGACTGGCGGCGCTGGCCCTGGTGCTGGTCGCGGCCTGGAACCTGAGCACCATCCAGGTGCTGCCGGCCAGCGTGCAGGACGGCCTGCGGCCGCTGTTCCAGCTCAGCCGGCTGGAACAGTTCTGGAACATGTTCGCGCCCTACCCGCTCAAGGACGACGGCTGGATGGTGGTCGACGGTCTGCTCGCCAATGGTGACAACGTCGATGTACTGCATCCCGGACAGGCGCCCGATTACGACAAGCCCGAGCAGCTCTCGCAGAGCCACCGCAACATCCGCTGGCACACCTACCTGGGCCGCCTGGCCGAGAAGGACTACGCCCGCCACCGCCTCTGGTTCGGCAAGTACCTGTGCCGGCAGTGGAACGCCGACAAACTGAGCGCCGACCGCGAGCACCGCCTGCTGCGCTTCAAGATCAACTACGTGTTCGAGGTGACCCCGCCGCCGGGCCAGCCGCTGCACACCGAGCAGCAGACCCTGTGGAGCCACGAGTGCTTCCCCTCGGTGGCCGACAGCGACAGCGAAGCCAAGACCCCATGATCGATATAGGCGCAAACCTGGCGCACGAAAGCTTCGCGCCGGACTACCCCGCCGTGCTCGAACGCGCCTGGGCGGCGGGCGTGGAGCACATCGTGCTGACCGGCTCCTGCCGTGAGTCCAACCAACAGGTGGCGGTGCTGGCGGCGGCCGATCCGGCGCGGCTGTCCTGCACCGCCGGCCTGCATCCGCACCACGCCAGCGACTGGAGTGCCGAAGACGCCGAGCTGATCCGCGAGCTGGCGACGCTGCCGCAGCTGGTGAGCCTGGGCGAATGCGGGCTGGACTATTACCGCGACCTCTCACCGCGCGAGGTGCAGCGGCGGGTGTTTGCGGCGCAGCTTGAACTGGCCATCGCGCTGAACAAGCCGGTGTTCCTGCACCAGCGCGGCGCGCATGTCGATTTTCTGCCGATGCTGCGCGAATACCGGCCGCAACTCGTCGATGCCTGCGTGCACTGCTTCACCGACAGCCGCGAAGCGATGGAGAGCTACGCCGAGCTGGACTGCTACATCGGCATCACCGGCTGGGCCTGCGACAAGAAGCGCGGCGCGCCGCTGCGCGAGGTGGTGCCGCACATCCCGGCCGAGCGTCTGCTGATCGAGACCGATGCGCCGTATCTATTGCCGCAGAACATCCCGCGCGGCCAGCGGCCGTCCAGCCTGCACAGCGACAAACCCGGCATCGACGGCCGCCGCAACGAGCCGAGCTATCTGCCCTATGTCGCGCAGGCGGTGGCGGAACTGCGCGGCGAGAGCCTGGAGGCGCTGGCGGCGCGCACGACCGCCAACGCCCGGCGTTTCTACCGGCTTTAGGGCCTGTTAACGCTACGGGGCTCGCTGCGGCGTTAACAGGCCCTGGCGCGAACTACTCGCCGTCGGTGACCGCGCCCTTGGAAGCCGTGCTCACCAGCTTGGCGAACTTGCCGAGCACGCCACGGGTGTAGCGCGGCGGCGGCTGCACCCACTTGGCCTTGCGGGCGGCGAGCGTGGCGTCGTCGACATTCAGCTGGATCAGCTGCTGCTTGGCGTCGATGGTGATGCTGTCGCCTTCCTCGACCAGGGCGATCGGGCCGCCGACGTAGGCTTCCGGCGCGACATGGCCCACCACCATGCCCCAGGTGCCGCCGGAGAAGCGGCCGTCGGTGATCAGGCCGACACTCTCGCCCAGACCCTGGCCGACCAGAGCGCTGGTCGGCGCCAGCATTTCCGGCATGCCGGGGCCGCCGCGCGGGCCGATGTAGCGGATCACCACCACATCGCCCGGCTTGATGCCATTGGCCATGATCGCCGCCATGCACTCGTCCTCGCTGTTGAAGACGCGCGCCGGGCCGGTGATGGCCGGGTTCTTCAGGCCGGTGATCTTCGCCACCGCGCCTTCGGGTGCGAGATTGCCCTTGAGCACGGCCAGATGGCCCTGCTTGTACATCGGCTTGTCGTAGGGACGGATGACGTCTTGGTCGGCGCGCGGCGCGTCCGGCACGCTGGCCAGGGCCTCGGCCAGGGTCTCGCCGGTGATGGTCAGCGCGTCGCCGTGCAGCAGGCCGTGCACCAACAGCATCTTCAGCACCTGCGGCACGCCGCCGGCGCGGTGGAAGTCCACCGCCACGTACTTGCCGCTGGGCTTCAGGTCGCAGAGCACCGGCGTGCGCAGTCGGATCGCCTCGACATCATCGAGCGTGAACGGCACCTGCGCGGCATGGGCGATGGCGAGGAAGTGCAGCACGCCATTGGTGGAGCCGCCGGTGGCCATGATCAGGCTCATGGCGTTTTCGATGGCCTTGCGGGTGACGATGTCGCGCGGCTTGAGGTCCTTGGCGATGGCCTGCACCAGCACGCGCGCCGAGTCGGCGGCGGAATCGGCCTTCTCCGGGTCCGGCGAGGCCATCTGGCTGGAGCCCAGGAGCGACATGCCCAGGGCCTCGAAGGCGCTCGACATGGTGTTGGCGGTGTACATGCCGCCGCAGGCGCCGACGCTGGGGCAGGCGTGCTTCTCGATGCCGAGGAAGTCTTCCTCGCTCATCTTGCCGGCCTGGAAGCTGCCCACCGCCTCGAAGGACGACACCACGGTCAGCGGCACGCCCTTCCAGCTGCCGGGCTTGATGGTGCCGGCGTAGACGAACACGCCAGGGATGTTCATGCGCAGCATGCCGATCATCGCGCCCGGCATGTTCTTGTCGCAGCCGCCGATCACCAGCACGCCGTCCATGCACTGGCTGGAGACGGCGGTCTCTATGGCGTCGGCGATCACCTCGCGCGACACCAGCGAGTACTTCATGCCCTCGGTGCCCATCGAGATACCGTCGGTGACGGTGGGGATGCCGAAGGACTGCGGCATGGCGCCGGCCGCCTTCAGCGCCGCGGCGGCGCGCTCGGCCAGCGGCTGGATGCCGGCATTGCAGGGGTTCATGGTCGAGTGGCCATTGGCCAGACCGACGATGGGCTTGACGAAGTCACCATCGCCGAAGCCGACGGCGCGCAGCATGGCGCGATTGGGGCTGCGGGCAACGCCCGCGGTGATGGTCTTGGACTTCCTGTTGAGGGGCTCGGACATGGCTCTAAGCTGCTCTGGCGGCCGGTGGGGGCGCAGATTGTAAGGTTTCAGTCCGCCGATAGACTGCCAGGCATCACCAGAACCTGCCGTCATGCCTACCGACCGTCGCTCCGCCGCCAGCCTGCTGGCCCAGACCAAGGCCTTCCACGGCCTGCCGACCGAAGTCATCGAAGCCTTTGCCGAGCGCTGCCAGCTGCGGCTGCTGCACACCGGCGAAACCCTGTTCCAGCAGGGCGATACGGTCGCCGCGCTGTACGTGGTCGGCGTCGGCCGCCTGCGCGCCTATGGCAAGACTTCCGGCGTCGAACAGGCGCTGGGTGAGATTGGCGCGCTGGAAACCATCGGCGAGATCGTGATGCTGGCCGGCGAACGCCATACCGCGACGGTGCGGGCGGTGCGCGACAGCGCCATCCTCAGCCTCGACCGTGAGACACTGATGGCGCTGCTGCGCCAGCATCCGGAAGCGTTGCTGAAAATCTCCCAGGTGGTGGTGGCGCGCCTGCTCGACCGTCTGCGCAACCCCGACCCCGGCCCGCCCGGGCCGCGCACGCTCTGCCTGCTGCCGGCCACGCCGGGCGTCGACGTCCACGCGCTCGGCGAGCAGTTGCGGGCCTGCTACGGCCAGCTCGGCCGGGTCTGCCTGCTCGACGCCGCCACGGTGGACGCGGCCCTGGGCGCCGGCATGGCCCGGAGCCGCTTCGATGACGCCGCCAACAATGCCCGCCTAGTCCGCTGGCTGAGCGCGCAGGAAAGCGAATACGCCTACCTGATCTACCTCGCCGACGAGCAGCCCGGCCCCTGGTCGCGGCGCTGCATGCGCCAGGCCGACCGCATCCTGGTGGTGGCCGACCAAAACAGCGGCAGCGCGCGGCAGACGCCGATGCTGCGTCTGCTGGCGGAAACCGATGTCGAGGCGGTGGTCTCGGTGGCGCTGCAATGGCCGCGCGGCGCGCTGAGCGCCAGCGAGCCGCTGGGCTGGTGCCAGGCGGCCGGCGCCGAGTTGCACTACTTCCTACGCGATGCGCAGGACGTGCCGGCGCTGGCGCGCAGCCTGGTCGGCCAGGCGGTGGGCTTCGTACTCGGCGGTGGCGGCGCGCGCGGTTTCGCCCACCTGGGCCTGCTGCGGGCGGCGCGCGAACTGGGCATCCCCATCGACCTGATCGGTGGCACCAGCATGGGCGCCTTCATCGGCGCCCTGCATGCCGAGGGCCGGCCGGTGGAGGAGATCACCGAGCTGATGCGCGAGACCTTCGTGCAACGCAATTTCCTCAACGACTACATGCTGCCGCGGGTGGCGCTGCTGCGCACCCGCAAGTTCCGCCAGCGGCTGGGCACGATCTTCGGCGAGCGCCGGCTGGAGCAGCTGGCCACGCCCTACTTCTGCGTCAGCACCAGCCTCACCCGCGGCGTCGCGGTGGTGCACGAGAGCGGCCGGCTGCGCGACTGGGTGGGCACCAGCATGGCGGTGCCCGGCATCGCTCCGCCGATGGTCTGGAACGAGGAGCTGCTGGCCGACGGCGCGGTGATCAACAATCTGCCGGCCGACGTGATGCGCCAATTCGGCCGGGGTGCGGTGATCGCCTGCGATGTCAGCAGCGACACCGCCCTGCGCGCCGAAGGGGTCTCCGGCCCCGACTTCGACGCGCTGTTCCACTGGACGGGACCTAGCCCGCGGCCGGGCCTGTTCGACATCCTGCTGCGCTCGGCGACGCTGTCCAGCGCCGGCGGCAGCCGGGGCCAGGCGGCGCATGCCGACTGCCTGATCCGCATGCCCACCGCCGGCGTCGGCCTGTTCCAATGGAAGGCCCTGGACCGGCTGCTGGACAGCGCCTATCAGCACGCCCTGGTGGAACTGGAGGCTTTCAAGCCACGCCTGCCGCCCCTGGCACGCGGCTGAGAGGGGCCCAAACGGCCGTCGGGACTCGTTTTGCTGCACTGCGGCGCCTCAGACTCGCGTCATTGCGGCCAATGGCAAGGCGGCTTACCTCGCCCATCCTTCGCCCCGCCAATTTTCGGAGTGATTTCCATGCCCGCCTACAAAGCCCCGCTGCGCGACACCCGCTTCCTGATGAACGAGGTGTTCGACTACCCGGCCCACTACGCCAGCCTTGCCAACGGCAAGGACGCCGACCCGGAAACCGTCAACGCCATCCTCGACGCCTGCGCCCAGTTCTGCGAGCAGACGCTGTCGCCGCTGAACCTCTCCGGCGACGAAGAGGGCTGCACCCTCAAGGACGGCAAGGTGACTACGCCCAAGGGCTTCAAGGCGGCCTATGACGAGTTCGTGGCCGGCGGCTGGCAGGGTCTCTCCCACCCCACCGAGTACGGCGGCCAGGGCCTGCCGATGTCGCTGGGCCTGGTGAAGTCGGAAATGATGGGCACCGCCAACTGGTCGTTCACCATGTACCCCGGCCTGTCACTGGGCGCGATGAACACCATCCTCCAGCACGCCTCGCAGGAGCTGAAGGATCTCTACATGCCGGCGCTCACCGAGGGCCGCTGGGGCGGCACCATGTGCCTCACCGAGCCCCAGTGCGGCACCGACCTGGGCCAGGTGAAGACCAAGGCCGAGGCCAATGCCGACGGCAGCTACCGCATCACCGGCACCAAGATCTTCATCAGCTCCGGTGACCACGACCTGACCGAGAACATCGTCCACATCGTGCTCGCCCGCCTGCCCGACGCGCCGGCCGGCACCCGTGGCATCTCGCTGTTCATCGTGCCGAAGATGAAGGTCAAGGCCGATGGCTCGCTGGACGGCAGCAACAACGTCGTCTGCTCGGCGCTGGAACACAAGATGGGCATCAAGGCCTCGGCCACCGCGGTGCTCAACTTCGAGCAGTCCACCGGCTATCTGATCGCCGAGCCGAACAAGGGCCTGGAAGCCATGTTTACCTTCATGAACACCGCCCGCATCGGCACCGCCGTGCAGGGCGTGGCGCATGCCGAGCTGAGCTTCCAGGGTGCGCTGGCCTACGCCAAGGAGCGCCGCTCGATGCGCGCGCTGTCCGGCAAGAAGGAGCCGGACAAGGTCGCCGACGCCATCATCCATCACGCCGACGTGCGCCGCATGCTGATGACCCAGAAGGCCTTCGCCGAAGGTGGCCGGGCGATGATCTACTTCGCCGCCCAGTACGCGGATCACATGGTCAACGGCATCCTCGAAAGCGACGCCAAGAAGTACAAGGAGTGGGACGACAAGCTAGGCTTCTTCACCCCCATCCTCAAGGGCTTTCTGACCGAGATGGGCCTGGAGTCGGCCAACCTCGGCATGCAGGTGTTCGGCGGCCACGGCTACATCAAGGAACACGGCATGGAGCAGATCGCCCGCGACGCGCGCATCTCCACGCTCTATGAAGGCACCACCGGCATCCAGGCGCTGGACCTCTTGGGCCGCAAGGTACTGCTCACCACCCGCGGCAAGTGCGTGCGCGAGTTCACCGGCACCATCGCCAAGTTCGCGATGGACCACCTGCGCAACCCCAAGCTGCGCCGCTACGCCACCGACCTCGGCCGCTACGCCGCCGAGTGGAACCTGTTGACCATGCGCATCATGCTCAGCGCCCGCAAGGACCGCGACGTGGTGAGCGCCGCCAGCCATCACTTCCTGATGTACTCCGGCTACGTGATGATGGCCTACTTCTGGGCGCTGCAGGCCTCGGTCGCCAACGACAAGCTGGCCCACGGCGGCGCCGAGAAGCCGGAGTTCTACAAGGCCAAGCTGGCGATGGCGCGCTTCTACTTCGACCATCTGCTGCCGCGCGCCAAGGGCCACGCCAGCGCGATGGTCAAGCCGAGCAAGACGCTGACCAAGCTGCCGGTCGAGCACTTCGCCTTCGAGTAAACGGCGGCAAATGGAAACGGGGCCTCAAGCGGGCCCCGTTTTCGTTTTGGCGGCGGCCTGCGGCTACCATCGGCGTATGTCCATGGAAGGAACCGCAATGCGAATTGCCCTGCTCGCCGGCCCGCTGCTGCTGGCCACCCCACCCGCCCTCATCGCGGTGCCCGGCGATCCACTGGCCGACATCAGCACCCTGCAGCGCGTCGCCTTCGTGATGAAGGACGGCGTGGTCTACAAGTCCGCCCAGGAGTGACCATGGAACCCATTCTCGATCTCATCCCTGGCCGCCCGCGTGACCTCGGCGGCTTTGCCGTGCGCCGGGTGCTGCCGATCGGGCATCGCAAGACCGTCGGCCCCTTCATCTTCTTCGATCACCTGGGCCCGGCGACACTGAAGGCCGGCAGCGGCATGGACGTGCGCCCGCATCCGCATATTGGCCTGGCGACCGTCACCTATCTGTTCGAGGGCCGCATCCACCACCGCGACAGCCTCGGCAACGAGCAGGACATCGAACCCCTGGCGGTGAACTGGATGACCGCCGGACAGGGCATCGTGCATTCCGAGCGCTCGACGCCGGCAGACAGGCTGCTGGACCGCCCGATACACGGCATCCAGTCCTGGGTGGCGCTACCCGCCGCCGACGAGGAATGCGAACCGAGCTTCGTGCACCATCCGGCCGCCAGCCTGCCGCAGGCGGAGATTGGCGGCGTGGCGCTGCGGGTGATCGCCGGCAGCGCCTACGGCCTGACTTCGCCGGTGGCGCTACGCGCGCCGACGTTCTACGTCCACGCCGAGATGCCGGCCGGTTCGACGCTGGCGGTGCCGGACGACTACCAGGAGCGCGCGGTCTACCCGGTCAACGGCCGGGTGCGCCTTGGCGCGCGCTGGATCGAGGAAGGTCAGATGGCGATGCTGGTTTCCGGTGCGGCGGTGCAACTGCAAGCCGATGCCCGGGCGCGGGTGATGCTGCTGGGCGGCGCGCCGGTCGATGGCCCTAGGCAGATCTGGTGGAACTTCGTTTCCAGCCGTGCCGAGCGCATCGAAGAGGCCAAGCGGGATTGGGCGGAGCGGCGGTTTGCGGAAGTGCCGGGAGAGACCGAGTTCATTCCTCTGCCTGCGGTTTGAGTCGGCGGCTCCTCTCCCCTGTACCGATGAACACCGTTGCACATGCCTGGGCGGAATGGCCGGCCAGGCTAGGGGAGGGGGAATGCCGTGGCGGAGTGCAGTGCTTTCGCGTTGGCTTACTGCTGTGTGGTTCGCGCGTTCGCGCTCTTTTAGGTGTGTAGGGTTTGAGGTCTTTTTTCGCCTCTTGGCGACTCACTTTTCTTTGCTTGTGCAAAGAAAAGTAAGCAAAAGAAAGCACACCCCTGCGTAGC